>OY730441.1:3257500-4588027 GCA_963422665.1 Alphaproteobacteria bacterium | reverse complement strand
TGGCCGCGAAGGTGACGCCGCAGGCCTTGACGGCTTGCAGATCCACCGGCGCGAGCAGCGAGGCCCGCGCATCGAGCGGCCCCAGCTCCTCGCCCGGAGCCGCACGGAGCGCCGCCGCCGGGTCGTCCGCCGCCAGCAGGTCCGCCATCGTCGGGAAGGTGCGGGTCACATCGACCAGCCGGCCCTCGCGGAGCGCAACGACCGACGGCCCCCCGGCATCGTCTCTCCAGACCCGCCCGGCAAGCGCGGCGCGGGCGGCGTCTTCAGGCGGGCGGATGCTCATTCCGGGACCTCCGGCAGTGTTCGCGGCCATCATAACGCGGACGGCAGCGTCAACTATTGCCTGAAAACATGGTTCGAATTTCGTCGGCTCCCATATTGTCGAAGTCATCGGGCACGAATATCTCGCCCGCCATGAACCCGATCCGGAAATGCGGTTCCGGCGAGCTGAACGCGACGGCCTTGACCAGCGGCTTGCCGGCTCGGGCAATGACGAACGGCTCGCCTTCGGCGGCGACCCGGACGAGGCGCGAGAGATGGATCCTGGTTTCGCTCAAATTGACGGTGCGCACGAATTCCACCTCCTCGCATTCCAGCTGGTTCCACCTGGCCGAACGCCTGCCTCGGCGCAAGCCCGTCGCCGCCCTGTCCTCCGGCGCCGGCGCCGGCTAGACTGCGGGCGTTGCGAGCCATCGGGGAGGTTGCGCCATGCCGTTCGAAGCCGTTCCGCTGTCCGGGTCCTGCGGCGCCGAGATCCGGGGCGTCGATGCGGCGCGCCTCGACGATGCCGGTTTCGCGGCGGTGCATGCCGCCCTGCTCGATTACGGGGTGATCGCTTTCCGGGGCCAGGCGCTCGATCCCGACGCCTATCTCGCCTTCGCGAAACGCTGGGGCGACATCCATCTGCATCCCCATCTGAAGGGCCTCGACGACCGGCCGGAGATTATCGAGATCGTGCGCGAGCCGGACGACCCGACCGGCTTCGCCGACCACTGGCACACGGACCAGAGCTTCACCGAGAGACCGGCCATGGCGACCCTGCTCTACGCCAGGGAGGCGCCGGCGGCCGGCGGCGACACGCTGTTCGCCAATCTCCACGCAAGCTATGACGCGCTCTCCGACGGCATGAAGGCGGTGGCGGCCAGGCTGCGCACCCACAATCTCTACAACAAGCAGGCGCCGCGTTCGCAGATAATGGCGCAGCGCGTCACGGAAAAGGACAAGCCCGCCGAACCGGCATACCACCCTCTTGTGCGCGTCCACCCCGAAACCGGGCGGCCGGGGCTCTACCTGAACGACTCCCGGAGCACGAGGCGCTTCGAGGGCATGACCGAGGAGGAGAGCCGGCCGCTGCTCGACTGGCTGATGAGCCACGCGACGCGGCCGGAATTCACCTGCCGGCTGCGCTGGGAGAAGGGCACGCTCGCGATCTGGGATAACCGCCGCCTGATGCACATGGCCGTGAACGACTATTTCGGCCAGAGGCGGGTCATGCAGCGCATCACGATCAAGGGCGGACCCACCATCGGCATACTCGACGCGCCCGCCGCGGCCCGGCGCGCGGCATAGGGCGGGTTCCGGTCACGGACATGAATGCTTCCCCCGGATGTAGCGAAGCGCGGCAGGATAGGCGTGCGGGCGGTCCGCGCATTCCGAATCTTGCGCTTCCGCCCCGAAGCCGGCGCGCCGCGCGGGGGCGACCGGGCGGCGCTGGAGGGCTATAAACCGGCGGATCGAAGGAAGGGGGCCGGTTATGAAAGCGCAGGGCCGTCTGCTGGTCGTTGCGGGCTCCGATTCCGGCGGCGGGGCGGGACTCCAGGCCGACATCAAGACCTGCACGGCGCTGGGCGGCTTCGCGATGACGGCCGTGACCGCGCTCACGGCGCAGAACACCGAGGGCGTCCACGGCGTCCATCCGGCGCCGCCAGGCTTCATTGCCGACCAGATGCGGGTCGTGCTGCGCGACATCGGCGCGGACGCGGTCAAGACCGGCATGTTGCACGACGCCGAGGTCATAGAGGCGGTCGCCGCAACGCTCGAGCGCGAGGCGCCGGGCGTGCCGGTCGTGGTCGATCCGGTCATGGTGGCGAAGGGCGGGCACGCCCTGCTCCGGGCCGATGCGGTCGAGGCGCTGCGCCGGCGCATGTTGCCGTTGGCGGCGCTGCTGACGCCGAACCTGCCGGAGGCCGAGGCGCTGCTGGACGGCCGTGCGCCCGGCTGGCCTTCCTGGACCGCGCTGGGAGTGGGGGCGGTGCTGCTGAAAGACGGGCATGGCGAGGGCGCCGTGGTGCGCGACCGTCTGCTGACGCCTTCCGGCGAGACCGTGTTCGAACATGAGCGGCTCGACACGAGGCACACCCACGGCACCGGCTGCACGCTGGCCTCCGCCGCCGCAACCGGCCTCGCCCAGGGTCTCGATCTCGTATCGGCCGTGCGGCGGGCCGGGAATTTCGTCCATGAAGCGATCCGTTCCGCGCCCGGCCTCGGGCGGGGGCATGGACCGCTTAACCACCAGCTTACAGTGCGAAGGTTCGCCTGAGCCGTGGATAGGCGAGCGCCAGGCCCGCCCCGCGCAGCCCGTAGAACAGCCAGAGCGCGGTCCAGAGCCCGTGATTGCCGAGCGGACCCGGCAACAGCAGAAGCGCCGCGATGTAGCCCGCAAAGGCGATGGCCATGGTGATGAGCATCCACCGGGTCGCTGAAAAACCCAGAAAGATGCCGTCATAGGCATAGGCCCAGACCGCGACCAGCGGCGCAAGCGCGGCCCACAAGGCCCAGCCGCCGGCGGCCGCCCGGACGTCCGGCAACGAAGTCATGGCGGCGACGACGAAGCCGCTGGCGGCGAGATAGACAGCAGCCATCAAGGCGGCCAGCCCGGCGGACCAGATCAGTACGGCGCGAATCACCTCGCGAAGTCCGGCCCGGTTGCGCCGCCCGACGGCGTCGCCGACCAGCGCCTCGCCCGCATGGGCCAGGCCGTCCAAGCCGAAGGAGGCGAAGATGACGAAATGCATGAGAATCTGGTTGGCGGCGAGCGTCGTATCGCCCGCCGCCGCGCTCTCGGCGAGGAAGATCGCATTGGCGGAGACGACGCAGAACGACCGGATCGTGATGTCGCGGTTGATCGCGACCAGACGCAGCAGCCGCACCCGGTCGAACACCGGTCCCCGCCCCGGAGGCAGGCGTTTCAGCCGGCGGCGCACCGCCAGCACGGCGACCGCGAGACCGAGATATTCCCCGATCAGGGTTGCGATTGCGACGCCCTCGACGCCCCAGCCGAAGCCCATGACGAACACGATGTCGAGGGCCATGTTGGTGAGGTTGACGACGATTTGCAGCACGAGCGGCGTGCGCGAGTCTTCCAGCCCGTAGCACCAGCCGATGATCGCGAAGATGGCTAGATTGGCTGGCGCGGTCCAGACGCGGATGAAGAAATAGGCCCGCGCATGGGCCTCGACCTCCGCACTCGCCTCGACGAGCGTGAACGCGAGAGCCGCAATCGGCCCCTGGAGCGCGACGATCAGGGCGGCCGCCCCGGCTGCGAGCGTGAGCGCGCGCCAGAGCATGGCGCGCACCTCGCCCCAGTCCCCGCGCCCGCGCGCCCGGGCGGTCGGCCCGGTCGTGCCCATCCTGAGGCAATTGAACAGGTGGAACAGGAAATTGAAGATCATCGCGCCGATGGAAACCGCGCCGATGTACCAAGCCGCATCCAGATGGCCCATCACTGCGGTATCGACCACGCCGATCAGCGGCACCGAAACATTGGACACGACAATCGGCCCCGCCATGCGCCAGATCCGGCGCGACAGGACCGGACGCACGCCGAGCACGGGACGGGACCCGCCGGCGGCAGGGATCAGCGATAGACCAGGGTCGGCAGGTAGAGCGCCAGGTCCTCATAGGCGATCAGCAGCGCCACCATGACCAGCATGGAAACCACGAAGGGCAAGGAGCCGTAGGCAACATCGTTGAACTTGCCGCCGCGCGCGCGGATGCCATGCACGACATAGAGGTTGACGCCGATGGGCGGCGTGATGAGTGCGGTCTCCATCAGCACCGTAATCATGACGCCGAACCAGACCGGGTCGAACCCCATCTGCACGACGATAGGGAAGATCACCGGCACGGTGGTCAGCATCATGGAAAGCGTTTCCATGAACATGCCGAGGATCAGGTAGAAGACCACCAGCAGGATCATGAATTCGAGCGGCGTCAGGCCGAGCTCCGCCATGAAATTGATCATCGCCTGGGTCACGCCGATAAAGCCCAGCACGAAGTTGAGGAACACCGCCGCCAGGATGATGAGCATGATCATCGCCGTGGTGCGCATCGTGCCCTCGAAGGCCTCGCGCAGCATGGAGAGCTTGAGCGTGCCGGTCCATGCGGAGAGCAGCAACGCGAAGCACACGCCTACCGAGGCCGCCTCGGTAGGCGTCGCCAGGCCGGCATAGATCGATCCGACCACCACCACGAACAGCAGGATCGGCGGCACGAGGTCCGGCAGGGTGCGGATGCGGTCGCGCCAGTTGGTCTCGATACGCGCGCCGCCCCATTCGCGCCGCCACAGGCAGGCGGCGACGATGGCGGCCATGAACAGCGCCGAGAGAATGGCCCCCGGAATAATGCCTGCGAGATAGAGCTCCGGCACCGAACTGTCGGTCAGCAGGCCGTAGAGAATGAGGTTGATCGACGGCGGGATCAGGATGCCCAGCGTGCCGCCGGCCGCCAGCGAGCCCAGGAACAGGCGCTCATTGTAGGCGCGGCGCTCGATCTGCGGATAGGCGACGGTGCCGACCGTAGCGGCGGTCGCCACGGAAGAGCCCGAAGACGCGGCGAAGATGGCGCAGGAGCCGATATTGGCGTGCATCAGCCCGCCCGGAAGCCAGACCAGCCATTGCGCGACGGCGTTGTACATGCGCTGCGCGATGCCGGCCCTCAGCATGATCTCGCCGAGCAGGATGAACATCGGCACCGCGACGAGGATGAACTCCTTGCTCTTGTCCCAGACGAACTCGCCGATGGCGGGCGTCAGCCGGCCGCCGAAATACACGGAGTCGAGGCCGAAGGAGAGAATTCCGAGAATGGCCGCCACGGGAATGGCGGCAACCACCATCAGCATCAGGACGACGAGGATCCCCACGACCATGGCGTCAACCTTCCCGCGCGCCGGTTTGCAGGTTCATGCCGTGGGTTTCGGCCTCGATCTCCTCGGCAACGCTCGGCACGCCGGCGACGCGCCTGACGAGGTCGAGGTCTCCGCGCAGCAGGCCGATCATCGAGTAGAGAAAGACGAACAACAGGACGACCTCGAAGAAGATCAGGCCCGAAGCCCAAGCCAGTTGCGGGATCCATTGCGGCGTGGCGAGCGTCGTGATCGAGACCGAGTCCCTGTCCCAAGACTCCGAAAACGCGCCCCAGGCCCGGTATGCGAGCACACCGTTATAGAGGAGCAGCAGGCTCACCGCGACCGTATCCAGCACGGCGCACGCCCAGCGCGGCAGGAAGTTGTAGAGTGCATCGATGCGGATATTTGCGCGGTTCAACAAGCAGTAGCTGTAGGCCCAGGTCGTGCTCGCGGCGAAGACATAGCCGGAGACTTCGTCCGCGCCGCTCATGGTCACATTGAGGAATTTACGGCTGAGCACATCGAGCGTGACCATGATCGCCGCGGCCAGCAAGGCGGCGCCGCCGACCCAGACCGCCCGGCGGGAAATCCACCCGAACGCTCGGTATATGCCTTCCAACATTCCGCCTCCGTCCCCCGGCTTCCAGCGGCCGCCGGTCGGGCGAACGGGTGTTCAGCCGGAAAAACGGGGCGCCGCCTTGCTGCGGCGCCCCGATCTCTGCTTGCGGGGCCGCGCCCCGACGGACTACAGGCTCGCTTCGATCCCTGCGATCTTGCCAACGGTCGCGTTCCACTCATCGACGCATTCCTGCGTCCCGCAGCGTTGCGCCCAGCGCTTGACGACGAAATCGGTCACGATCTGCTTCAGTCTCTCCAGATCGGCGTCCGAAACCTCGATCGGCGTCATGCCGCCCGGATCTCCCAGGTCGCACGGGCCGGAAGCGTTGCAGTCCATGCCGCGCTGGTCGTTTACCGCTGTCGCTGCCCACATCTCCTCCTCGAGCGTCTTCAACTCAGACACGATGAGGTTCTGCGCATCCGGCGTCAGGCTGTTCCAAGTATCCATGTTCATGGCGAGGAAGGAGGACGCATAGCCCAGTCGGATGCGGATATTGTGGGTCACTACCTGCCACCACTTGGCGTTATAGGCCGGCAGTGTGCCGGTCAGGCCGCAGTCCGCGACGCCCTTCTGCAGGGCCGGCACGACCTCGGCGAAGGCAATGGTCACCGCGCTGCCGCCCACACCCTCGATAAAGTCGCCGAGTGTGGTCGAATAGGTGCGGATTTTCTTGCCCTTGAGGTCATCGAGCGAAAACTCCACGATGCTCTTGTCACCGAGATTGCACCAGAGCTGCTGGCTCGGCCATGCATACATCATCAGGAGCTTGGCGCTGTATTTCTCGGCGAATTCCCGCTCGATCACGGATGCGTAGGCCTCGACCGCCTTGCGATATTCGTTGAGGTCCTGGATCGCGCCTGCGAGGTCGGCGCCCTCAATGGCGGGGCTGTCCTGCGCGACATAGGTCGTCACCCCGTGGACCGCGTCATAGGTGCCGAGCTTGAGCAGCCGCATGATCTCGAACCCGGAAAGACCGAGCTCGGTCTGCGGCTTCGCATTGGCGGTCAAGGCCCCGCCGGAGGCCTCCGGAAGGACCTTCTGCCAGAACTTGCTCTCCCGCTCCTTCCAGTGGTCGAGGAAGCCCCACGTCCCGACGACCGTGAATTCCTTCTTGCCGTAATCGGCGGCCCCGGCAACGCCCGCTCCAAGCGCAATCGCGCCTGCGACGGCGGCCGCGGCCAGAGTCTTCATCCCCTGCAACATCGTCAGTCTCCCGTTTCGGTTAGCACCGGCGCCGCCAGTCTGGCACAGACCCCGGCCGCAAGGAAAGCCCGCGCCTCGCCGCCATAGAAAACACTGCCGCAGGGACCCCGCAAAATGTCAGGCCGTGTGGACGGATTGGCTCAGATGCAGGATTCGGGATTCCCGGCATGGGACTTGTCCGGATCATGATCCGTTGACGCTTCGCGGGGTTTGGCGATGTCGACGAAGACGACGGAAGGGGACCGGGAGGCGGCGCTGGAGGCTTTCGGGCTTTGCCTGCCGAGGCGGACAGTTCGCGTTTCGGGCCCCCGATCGACCCCGGCCCCGATGTCCGGAAACGAGGCTCTCCGACCGTCATTCCCTGCCGGAAGAACACGAAAACAGGCCATAATATTCACTTTTTGTTTCTTAAGGAGCTTGACCGGGAAGAAAATGTGCTAGAATGGTCCCGGGAGCCGAGGCTTCCGGGCCGCGTCTCTCGCTTCTGAAAAACCCGCCGAAACTCGCAGGAGAGGTGCGTCCGCCGCCTCGCGCGCAGCCGGGCGCGCGAAACATGCTGTCGCCCCCGAGCCGGGCGGCAACGGAACGAAGGAGACGCCCGAACATGACAAAACATGACATTTCATGACACTTCGTCAGGGAAGCTCTCTCATCATGCCCGAACTTGTTCCGGGCATCTCCCTCGGGGCCGGCGCCGCAGGGGAATATAGATGGCCGGAACAGGTCCGGCCATGACGGCGAGGTCGCCGGAGCATGACACAACATGACATTTCATGACATGTCCCGGGGCTTCCTGCATCCCGAACGAGCACCCCCTTCAAAACAAACAGGCAGGGCAGTTACGACACTTCGGGATATGCCGTGACTCTTCCGGCGGCGCCGGGGGAACTGTGCGGCGCCGCTCGCGCGGGATACACTCGGCCCGGGCGGCGCACGAAGCGCCTCGACAAGGGAGGTCCGGACATGAAACTCGGCGTTGTGTTTCCGCAGACGGAGATCGGGGCCGACCCGGCCGCCTGCCGCGATTTCGCCCAAGCGGCGGAGGAGCTGGGGTTCGCCCACCTGCTCGCCTTCGACCATGTGCTGGGCGCCGACCCGGCGGCCCACACGCTGACCGGTCCCTATACGCATGGGTCGATGTTCCACGAGCCCATGGTGCTGTTCGGCTGGCTCGCGGCGCTGACGCAGCGGATCGAGTTCGTCACCGGCATCCTGATCCTGCCGCAACGCCAGACGGCGCTGGTCGCCAAGCAGGCGGCGGAGGTCGATATCCTCTCCGGCGGGCGGCTCCGGCTCGGGATCGGCGTCGGCTGGAACCAAGTGGAATACCAGGCGTTGAACGAGGATTTCACCAATCGCGGCCGGCGTTCGGAGGAACAGATCGCCCTGCTCCGACGGCTCTGGACCGAGGACCTGGTGACCTTCGAGGGGCGCTGGCACCAGTTTCGGGACGCCGGCATCAACCCCCTGCCCGTGCAGCGCCCGATCCCGATCTGGATCGGCGGCCATGCCGAGGCGGTGATCGAGCGTATCGGCCGGATCGGCGATGGCTGGTTCCCGCTCGTCACCCCGTCGGACAAGACGGCCGCCCGCGTCGAGCGCTTGCGCGGCTATGCCCGCGCCGTCGGGCGGGACCCGGCCGAGATCGGAATCGAATCCTGGCTGCGCTACGCCCGGCAGGGCGAGGTTGCCGGGCCGGAGTCCTGGCAGGCGGATATCGACTTCTGGCGGAGCGTCGATGCTTCGCACCTGACGGTGAACACGATGGACGCAGGGCTCCGGGGGGCGGACGCCCATATCGAGGCGATGCGCCGCGTGAAGGAATGCGTGGACCTGTGAGCGGCGACGTCCGGGACGCCGGCGGCTTCGACTGGATCGTCATTGGCACGGGCTCGGCCGGCTCCGTGCTGGCCGCGCGGCTCTCCGAGCGTGCAGGCGACCGCGTGCTGGTCCTGGAGGCGGGCGGGCCGGACCGCAACCCCTTCATCCATATCCCCGCCGGCTACACGAAAACGCTCAACAGCGATGTCGTGAACTGGCGGTTCGAGATCGACCCGGAGGACTACACGCACAACCGGACCATGCCGCTGCCGCGCGGCAAGGTCGTCGGCGGCTCCTCCTCGATCAACGGGATGCTGTATGTGCGCGGCAACGCCCGGGATTTCGACGACTGGGCGCAGATGGGCAATCGTGGCTGGTCCTGGGAGGAGGTGCTGCCCTTCTTCAAGAAATCGGAACGGCGCGACGGCGGCGACCCGGCGTTCCGCGGCGCCTCCGGCGCGCTCCGGGTCTCCGACATGCGGGACCGTTTCGACCTCACCGACGACATCGTCCGCGCCGGCGAGGAACTCGGCCACCCGCGCAACCCGGACTATAACGGCGCCTCGCAGGACGGCTTCGCCTACTACCAAGTCTGCCAGAAGGGCGGACTCCGGCACAGCGCCTTCCGCGCCTTCCTGAAACCCGCGCTGAGGCGTCCCAATATCGAATTGCGCACCCATGCCCTGGCCGAGCGCGTGGTCGTCGAGGACGGGCGGGCCGCCGCGGTCGAATACCGGCGCGGCGGCAGGCGCGAGCGGGCGTCGGCCGGCCGCGGCATCGTGCTGTCGGCGGGCGCGGTGCAATCCCCGCAACTCCTGGAGCTCTCCGGCATCGGCAACCCGGAGGTGTTGACGGCTCAAGGCATTCCGGTGCGGGCGGCGCTGCCCGGCGTCGGCGAGAACTACCGCGACCACTACATGGTGCGAAAGTCCTGGCGCATTGCGCGCCCGGTCACGCTGAACGAAAGGTCGCGCGGGCTGGCCTTCGCCGGCGAGGTGCTGCGCTATGCGTTCACGCGGCGCGGCCTGCTGACGACCACGCCGGGCGTTGTCGCCGGCTTCGTGCGCACGCGGGACGACCTGGCGGCGCCCGACGTGCAGTTCCACATCGTCCCGGCGAGCTATGACGACCCTTCGACCAAGGCGCTGGCGCACACGCCCGGCATGACCATCGGCACCTACCAGACGCGGCCGGAAAGCGCCGGCGCCATTCACATCCGCTCGCCCCTGGCCGACGAGCAGCCCTCGATCAGGGGCAACTACCTGGCGTCGGAATACGACCGCCGCGCGCTTGTCGGGGGCATGAAGATCGCCCGCGCGCTGATGGAGACGGAGGCGATGCGCCGCCATGTCGCCTTCGAGGAGCTTCCGGGGCCGGAGGTGCAGACCGATGACGAGTGGCTCGACTTCGCCCGCGAGGCGGGGTGGGCGATCTACCATCCGGTCGGCACCTGCAGGATGGGCACGGATCCGATGGCGGTGGTCGATCCGCGCCTGTGCGTGCACGGCGTGGCCGGACTCCGGGTGGCGGACGCCTCCGTCATGCCGACCCTCACCAACGGCAACACCCACGCCCCCACCATGATGATCGCCGAGAAGGCGGCCCACATGATGCTGGAGGACGCGGGGGCGTGACGGCTGGCGTCGGCGCCGGGCGCAGACGGCCCGCATGGCGCGCGCCCGGATTGGTCGGACCGATCCGGGATAGTCCGGCCGGCAGGCGCCCCGTCAGGTGACCAGTTCGAGCCGGCGCTCGATCACGGTCAGCACATCGCGGATATTCGGCCCCCGCTTCAGCAGCCGCGGGCCCTCGCTCACCGAATATTCCGCCGCCGACCGTCCCTTGCGCCCGGTCTTGGCCACGCGGTAGAGGGGCGCCTCGGAGGTGTGCCGGAAAATCGAGAAGACGGCCTGGCCGCGCTGGGAGTCGATCGCGTAATCCCGCCACTCCCCTGCCGACACGCGCCGGCTGTAAACGTTCATCAGGTGGCGAAGCTCTCTTTTGTCGAAATAGACCGGCTTCGCCGGACGGTATTGGTCTTCGAGCGCGACGACCTCTCCCATGGCCTCCCTGTCCCTCCCGGCTGGCCCATGGTCGCATGGTGCCCCGAAAGCCGGCGCGCCGTCCAGCCGAATATGCCGTATCCGCGACAGTTGACGGCGTTTGCGCACAGAGGCCGGTGAAAGCTATAAGGCGGCGGCATTCCGGGAGAGGCAGTGTGGCCGATATCTTTCGCGAGGTGGACGAGGAAGTTCGCGCCGAGCGCGCCAAGGAGCTCTGGCGGAAATACGGCGCGTTCGTCGTCGGAGCGGCCGTGCTGGCCGTTCTGGCGGTCGGCGGGTTCCAGTTCTGGAAGCATATGCAGGCAGACGCCGCAGCCGAGGCGAGCCTGCGGCTGGAACAGGCTGCAGCGCTGGCCGATGAGGAGAAGCCGGCCGATGCCGCGGCGGCGTTTGCCGCGCTGGCCGCAGAGGGCGGCGGAGCCGGCCTGCTGGCGCGGTTCGGCGAGGCCGCGGAACTGGCTCGCCAGGGCGACAGGGAAGCGGCGCTTGCGCGCTACGAGGCGCTTGCGGCCGACGAGGATGCAGGCCCGGTCTATCGCGACCTAGCGCGGCTGTTCCAGGGCATGACCGAGCTGGATGCGGGCCGGCCCGAAGCGGCGATTGCGGCGCTGGAAGGACTTTCGGGCGCGCTGCGCTATTCTGCGGCCGAAACGATAGCGGCGGCGCACGCCGCGCTTGGCGACAGGACGGCGGCGGTCGCGGGATTCAAGGCGCTGGCCGATGACGCGGAGGCCCCCGTCGGCGTCCGCCGGCGTTCGACGGAAATGCTGGCTGCGCTGGGAGAAACCTTATGAGACATGCGCTGCTTCTGGCGGCCGGGGGAGCGTTCCTGCTCGCCGGCTGCGGGTCGGACGGCTGGTTCGGCGAGTCCGAAGACCCGCCCCTGCCCGGCGAACGGGTTGCCGTGCTCGCGCTGGAGCGTGTGCCGGAGAGCGACCCCGAGGCCGCGCAGCGCCCGATGCAACTGCCGGGACCGGTGTCCAACGCGGACTGGCCGCAGGCTGGCGGGACGCCCTTCCATGCGATCGGTCATCCTGCGCTCGGCGCGGCTTCCGCAACGGCATGGTCGCGCTCCATCGGCGCCGGGTCCGGCGATGGCAAGCGCGTGCTGGCGCAGCCCGTCGTCGCCCAGGGCCGGGTTTACGCAATGGACGCCGTCGGCACGGTGGGGGCCTTCGCCTTGCAGGACGGCAGCGCAATATGGTCGGTCGCAACCCGGCCGGAGGGCGAAGAAGACAGTTCCGGCGGCGGTGTCGCTTTTGCCGACGGCCGCCTGTTCGCAACGACCGGCTATGCCGAGGCGCTGGCCATCGACGCCTCCTCGGGGGCAATTGCCTGGCGCCAGCCATTGTCGGCGCCGGGCCGCGGCGCGCCGGCGGTGGAGGGCGGGCGGCTCTATGCCGCGACGCTCGACAACAAGACCCATGCGCTCGACATTGCAGACGGAAGCATTCTTTGGACCCACGATTCCATCGAGGAGCAGACCGCGCTACTCGGCGGAGCGAGCCCGGCAGTCGCGCAGGGCACCGCCGTGTCCGCCTATTCTTCCGGCGAGATCGTGGCCCTCAAGGCCGAGACCGGGCGCGAGTTGTGGTCCGAAAACCTGACTGCGGCCCGCCGGGCGGATTTCATTGCGGCGCTGGCCGATGTCCAGGCAGCGCCGGTGGTCCATGGCGGCCGGCTCTATGCGCTCAGCAATTCCGGCCGCGCCGGCGCCGTCGATATGCGGACCGGCAGGCGGATATGGAGTCAGGAGTTCGGCGGTCTGCATATGCCCTGGCTGGCCGGCACTCACCTGTTCGCCGTGACGGAGCGGGGGGAGGTCGTGGCGGCCGAAGCGGAGACGGGCGCCGTCCGATGGGTGATGCCGCTTGCCCGCTACGAGGACGAGGAAGACCGCACGGGCCGGATCGACTGGGCCGGTCCGGTGCTGGCAGGCGGTCGGTTGGTGCTCGCAGGCTCGCAGGGCGAGATCGTCTTCCTCGACCCGGAGACGGGTGCGAAGGCCGGGACGCTCGATGTCGGGCGGCCGCACCGTCTGGCGCCTGTCGTCGCGGCCCGGACGCTGCTGCTGCTCGACGATGGCGGCGTGTTGACCGCCTATCGCTGACCGCCGTGGCAGGCCCCGTTATCGCCATCGTCGGACGGCCCAATGTCGGCAAATCGACGCTGTTCAACCGCCTCGTCGGACGGCGCGAGGCGATCGTGGACGGCCGTCCGGGCGTGACCCGCGACCGCCGCGAGGGCGCCGCCTCGCTCGGCGGCGCGGAGTTCACGGTTGTGGATACGGCCGGGCTGGAGGATGCGCCTGCCGGCGCACTCGAAGCCGCCATGCGCCGCCAGACCGAAGCGGCGCTTGCGGGCGCCGATGCAGCGCTCTTCCTGATCGATGCGCGCGCCGGGGTGACGGCGCTGGACCGGCATTTCGCCGCCTGGCTGCGCCGGGGGCCCGCGCCGGTCGTGCTGGCGGCCAACAAGGCCGAATCCGCGCGCGGCATGGAAGGCGCGCTGGAAGCCTATGAGCTTGGCTTCGGCGCGCCGGTCGCGATTTCGGCGGAGCATGGCGAGGGGCTGGCGGGCCTCTACGAGGCTCTGGCGCCCTTTCTCGAAGCGCCCGCTCCGGAAGAGGACGAGGGCGAAGACGGGTCGGCGGGCCCGCTCAAGCTCGCCATTGTGGGCCGGCCGAATGTCGGCAAATCGACCCTCATCAACCGGCTGCTGGGCGAGAACCGCCTGCTGACGGGGCCGGAGCCGGGCGTGACGCGGGACGCCATTGCCGTCGAATGGAGCTGGAAGGGCCGGCCCGTCCGCCTGGTGGATACGGCCGGCCTGCGCCGCCGCGCCCGCGTACAGGACCGGATCGAACGGCTTTCGGCGGCGGATACCGATCGGGCAATCCGTTTCGCCGAAGTGGTCGTGCTGCTTCTCGACGCCGCAGACGGGCTGGAGCGCCAGGACCTCGCCATTGCGGCCCGGACGATAGAAGAAGGCCGCGCGCTCGTACTCGCGGCGAACAAGTGGGACCTGATCCGCGATGCCCCGGAAGCGTTGGGTGCGCTGCGGGACCGGATCGAGACGTCTCTGCCGCAGGTGCGCGACGTGCCGCTGCTGACGGTCTCCGCTGTGTCCGGCCGCGGCGTCGACCGGCTGGTCCGCACCGCGTTCGAAAGCCGCGATATCTGGAGCCGCCGCATCCCGACAGGCGCGCTCAACCGCTGGCTCCACGAAGCGCTGGAGGCGCATCCTCCGCCCATCGTCAAGGGACGGCGCCTCAAGCTGCGCTACGCCGCCCAGATCAAGCGCCGACCGCCGACCGTGGCGATTTTCGGCTCGCGCCCCTCCTCCGTGCCGGAGTCCTATGTCCGGTATCTCACCAACGGCCTCCGGCGCGATTTCGACCTGCCGGGCGTGCCCATCCGCATCCTGCTGCGCGCCGCCGCCAACCCCTATGCAGAGGACGGCCAGCGGTAGCCCGCGGCGCGGGACCGGCGGCTTTGTCGCTCACATTCGCCGTCTTGTGAGCAACAAATCCCGGAAACCAGCGGCTCAATGCCGGACAATGTCGAGCAGACGCTGGAAGACGAACCGAGTCGGCCAATTGGCCGGAGCCTTGGGAGTAAATTTCGAGCATGCCGTGCTCGACCAGCGTCCTCGTAAAGCGCGCTGCAGACTGAACCGGAATGCCGGTTCGCCTTGAGAACGAACGATTGGTGAATGCCGGATTGGCGAACATGTCGTCCGGTGCCTGCACCGCCCATTTCGATGACAGCAACTCGGGGAATACCTCTTTCATTTCATTGTAGAAATTCATTATGCGTTCGGCCTGCGTAATATTGTCGGCCGCCTGCCGGGCCAATATGTCGAAGAAATACCTACACCATTCGGTCAAGGCATCGTGGGCGGATACATCCCGCAATCGGCCGACATAGAGGTCGCGCGTTCTCTCGATCTCGCTGCTAACATAGAAGCAGGGTCGGGAGATAATGCCGTCGGCCCAGAGCGCCAGCGTGATGAGCGCGCGCCCGATGCGCCCGTTGCCTTCGGCAAAGGGATGCAATGCTTCGAATTCGGCATGGCCGAGCGCAGCCTTGAGCAACGGGTCCAGGCTGGGGTCGTTCATGAAGGTCTCGAAACGGCGAATACCGTCTCCCAGGTCTTGTGGCGGAATCGGAACGAAGACGACCCTGTTTCCCACGACGATATAGTTCTGGTCCCTTTTGAATTCGCCCGGCCGCTTGTTGGAACCGCGGCCCGAGAACAGCAGCTTTCCATGCGTTTCGCGGATGAGGTGGCTGCAAAACCGGTAAGCCGTCCTTCATCAAATTCTCTGCATGGATCATGGCTTGGGCGCAGGAACGCACCTCGACGGTCTCCGGGCGCGTTGCTCCCGCCGCAGCGTCTTCCAATGCGAAGACTTCTTCGAGTGTGGCCACCGTTCCTTCGATCCGCGACGAAAACACCGCTTCATGCCCGCGCAGCGGGATCATATCGTGTCCCCGGGGGTGTTGTAGGAGGCGAGGCTTCCGCTGTTATCTGTGGGTAAGTGGCCCGCCGCAGCGACCGCGACGTGTCTGGCGGCGGGGGCCACCTATCCATAGCGGAGGCCATCGCGGCGCCGGTCAGGGTTGGGCCTGGATAGTCCACCCGACCGGAGGAAGACCACGATGACCGCCAACGACATGATGGCCTTGCGGGCGCTGTTGGCGAAGAGTTCCGAGGCGGACCTGCTTCGCGAGACGATCGCCTTCACGGTCGAGCGTCCGATGGCGCTTGAGGTCGAGGGCCTTGCCGGGGCGGCGCCCGGCGAGCGTTCGCCGGCCCGGATCGCGCAGCGCAACGGCTCCCGCGACCGGGTCCGGGAGACGCGGGCCGGCGCGGTCGAGTTGAAGCGCCCGCAGCGGCGCAAGGGGCGCTACCGCCCCGGCTTCCCGGAACCGCGCCGGATGGCGGAGAAGGCGCTGACTGCGGTGATCCGGGAGGCCTGCATCGAGGGCGTGTCGACCCGCTCGGTCGACGACCCGACGCAGGCCATGGGGATGTCGGGCCTCTCCAGGAGCCAGGTCTCGCGGCTGTGCGGCGGGATCGACGACAAGAGCCGCGACTTCCTCGACCGCCCGCTGGAGGGCGACCGGCCGTATCTGTGGCGGGACGCGACCTGTGCGAAGAGGCGCGAGACCGGGCGCGTCGTCCCGGTCGCGGCCACCATCGCGGCGGCGGTCAACGACCGGGGCCGCCGCGAGGGGCGCGGCATGGCGAGCGGCGCGTCCGAGGCCGAGACCTTCCGGACCGCGTTCCTTCGCTCCCCGGCCCGCCGCAGGCGGCGCGGCCTCAAGCTGGCGATCTGCGACGACCGCAAGGGCCTCAAGGCCGCCGCGACCCGCATCCCCGGCGCCGCATGGCAGCGCTGCCGCGCGCACTTCATGCGCAACCCGCTCGCTCATGCCGGCAAGCAGGGCCGGCGCGTCGTCTGCGCCTTCGTCACGACCGCCTTCGCCCAGGAGGATGCCGACAGCGCGTCCGCCCCGCGGCGCCAGGGCGCCGACCGGCTCGGGGCCAGGGCGGCGAAGCTCGCCGCCATCATGGACGAGGCCGAGCACGACGTCCCGGCCTGTATGACCTTCCCGGCCGCGCATCGCGCCAGGCTGCACGCGACAAACCCGCTCGAACGCCTCCATGGCGAAGGCAAGCGACGCACCGATACCGTCGCCATCTTCCCCAACGAGGACGCCATCGCCCGGCCGATCGGCGCGAGCCTCCTCAAGCAGAACGACGAAGGGGCCGTCCAGAGAGCCGGATACATGACGCTGGAAGCCATCGCTTCCGTGAGCGACAATACAACCGTCAAGATGCCCGCCGCGGCAGACTGAGCGGCCCGGCCCCACCCGCCGGATACCGCAACCGACGACAGGCTCTTACACCACCGCCTCGGACACGATCAGCTACCGGAAATATCCAGCGCCAATCAGCGTTTCAAATGACAATAACCCACTGATAACATGAAATGTCTTTCATTCAGTGCAGGCTGCCTGAATCCACTCCAGAAATTTGCGGAAGCACTTCGTAACCGGAGTTGGCTGTCTCGCCGTCACCTCCTGCCAGCCATGCCGGTAAGCGTTCCGGCGTAACCGTTCGGGTTCCGGGGGACGAAGAGATGGTTATCCGTAACCGTTCCATCGGGCCGTGGAGCTGTCGAACCGAGGGGGTGAGGCTGGCCGGCGAAATCGCGGAATCTCCTACTGCTGGAAGGCGAGGAGGCTGTCAGGGGCCTGTTTCATGTGGTGGCAAACTCTCGCGACCGGAGCCATGTGAATAAGCGGTTCGCCGGATTTTGGTCGATGCCCGTAGCGGTAAGCCATATTGCAATAATTATTATATTATTCCATAAGATATAGTGGTTGTCCGAAAAGATCGCCGTCATTCTGAAAGCAGATTTGTTCCGACCCAGGCGTATCCCTGCGTAAGCCTGTCAGCGCTGGAACTCGTCGCCCGCGAATCGCCCGCGCTGTCCGTCGGCCTGTCGCATGCCTCAGTCGTCCGCCGGCACAAGGCCCACGGTCAGCCGCGCGCCGGTTGCTTCGGCGTAGCGGCGAAGGGTCGCGAAGGACAGCGACACCCGGCCGCCTTCCAGCCGCGCGGGCGCGTGACTCGTTCGAGACGATGCCCCGGGAGAGCCGGTTCGCGTCCGGGCGACTCAGAACCGGAGGGAACCGGTGAGCCCGACGCGGTGCTCCAAACCCGCGCCCTTGCGCAGCACCTGCTCGGCGTGGAACTCCAGCCCCAAACCATCGGCCAAATTCGGAGCTTGCAGCCGCAGGCCCTCCTGCACGCGGCGAACCCGCCCATCCTCCAGCCCCAGCTCTCCGTAGGGCGTCATCACACCGCGCCCACCCCATGCTCTCAACCCGTAGCCGATCTCGACATCCAGCCGGTCCGGCGTGGTCGATGCCGCCTCTTTCGTGCTGACCCCGCCCGGCAACGAACTTGCTTCGTCCTGCCACAGCGCGTCGATCCCGCTCGACGCCCGACCCCAGACCGGCATCAGCGAGAATGACGGCCCGAGCCCCGAGGCGCCTGGATCGAGACGCGCATCCAGGCTCGCCCCCCACTCCTCGAAACCCTCATCCCGATGCTTCGCCAGCCACCGACCGCGCGCCTCCACCGACAGGCCGAGACGCGTATTCTCATAGGCGAGTCCACCTCCCAGCTCCAGGCCCGGGCCCGTCTCCGCGTCGCCCGCGTCCAGTCGCGCGCCCAGCTCCAGGCTCGGCCGCAGCCATTCGTCGTCCGACAGCGCCCAGTCGCTCCGGCCCTCCAGCATGAGCCGCACGCGCTGCGCCCCCACATCCACGGCAGGCAGGCCCACCACCCCTTCCGAGTCCATCCGCACGGCCAGGGCGTCGGCCTTCAGAGACAGGTCCACGCCGTGGGCCGAGGCGACGCCCGCCTGCGCGCCGGCTGCCGCCATCCGCATCCCGATCGCGGTCTCGACCCGGCCGCGGGCGTCCTCCATCCACAGATCGCCCCGGCCGAGACCAAGCAGCCCCCACAGTTCCAGATCCTCGCGCGGCGACCAGCGCAGATAGGGATACAGGCTCGTCAACGACGACGCCACCTCGCCCCGACCGTCCTCGATCCCGAGGTCGAAGTCGCCCCGGCCGTCGACATACGAAACCGCAAGCCCCGCCATGCTGCGCTCGCCGGCATAGTCGAGACCGATCCAGCCGGAAACCACATCACCCTTCAGGGACAGGGCGCCCTTCGGCACGCTCTCGAACCCGGAAGCCGCGGTCCGGCCCCACAGGGTCCAGACGCCATCCGGTCCGGCCGCCATGTCGTCGGCGGCGGCCGTCGAGAGCTGGAACGCGCTTCCCAGCAGGAACTCCCGGGTCGACATGCTCTGGGTCTGCGCTCGGCGGTGGAAGACCGGATCGCCATCGATACCGGCAGAGGGAAAGACGAAAGCATCCCGATCCGCGCCGCCTCCGTCGGCGCCGATGGTCGCGCCGCTTGCCGAAACCGGTACACCGAATTCCACGGTCTGCCCGCCGAGCGTCATCCGCGAGCGCCCCGTCGGCGGTAGCGAGCCGTCGAGGCGGGCGCCGATCATATCCACCGCCTGGCTCGCCACCGTGCGTCCGAAGCGCGCCAGCCAGTGCTCGGCGATGCGGGCGCGGTCCGCGTCGCTGACGATCGGGTAGAACAGCGCGAAGAGCCCGAGTGTGCGGGTTTCGGCGCAGACGACGGCGATGCCGGCGCGCGTCTCGGCGCGCGGCGTCGGCAACGGGAGCCATCGGGAGACACCCACTTCATAGCGGTACACCGCCATCTCTTCGCGCTCCGGCGCGTTCGCAGGCACGCACAGCGTCGCCCCCCCCCCCCCCCCCCGGTAACGATGTCAGACGGCCGTCGTTCAGAGCGATATCCACGACCGCCGCCGAGCCACTCCGGCGCCCTGGCGGCGGGGGCGGATCGGCGGGGGCGAGATCGAACGAAACCCGGGCGATCCCGTCCTCGCCGATCAGATCGAGGGGGAGGGCGAACTCCATACCGGCGGGCGCTTCGCTCGCCTCGGGCAGGACGGCTGCGTCGAGCGCCGTCCTCAGATGCACGACGAACCTGCCCGGAGCCGGCGGCGCGAGGGCAACCTTGCCGTCCACCACGGAGACCGCCGCCGATACCGTCATCGCCACACGGCCCTCCGGCGAGATCAGGCCCAACTCGTCCGTCACCGTAAGGCCGAAAGTCAGGATGACGTCCTCGGTCAGGCCGCCCGGGGCGACGAAGGTCGGGCTGGCCGTGTCCGCGTCGCGCAGCATGACATTCGGCGTCGCACCGCCCGAGACCAGACGCCAGGAATAGCTCAGCTTCCCGCCCTCGGGGTCGCTGCTCTTCCCGCCGTCGAGCATGATCGTCGCGTTCTGGGCCACCGTCCAGTCCTCCCCCGCATGCGCCACCGGCGGCTCGTTCACGTCGAGCACCGTCACCGCCACATCGGCGGCCGTCACCCCGTCATAGCCGCCGCTGCCCGATACCAAGTGGGTGATGGCGGCAGAGCGCTCGGTGTTGCCGAGAGGGTCATTCACCCCGGTGACCGTCACCGTCCGCGGACTCGACCAGTTCGACGATGTGAAGGTCAGCGACGTCGGTGAGACCGTCGCCGCACCGGTGTCCGAACTCGACACCGCGATGGTCACATCCGCCGTCGGCTCGCTCGTCAGCACCACCGTGAAGCTGTCCGCGCCGCCGTTCTCCTCCACCGTCACCGCCGTTGGCGACACCGTCACGCCCGCACTGTCGTCGTCGGCGATGGTCAGCGTCGCATCCGCCGGGTCCGCCACCCCGTTGCCCCCGCTGACGGTCGCCGAGACGGTGACGGTCTTGTCCGGCGCGTTCACCGCGTTGTCCACTGCGGTGATCGTCACCACCCCCGTGCTCGTCAAAGCCCCCGCCGCGATCGTCAGCACCTTGTTCGGACTCAGCGTGAAATCTCCCGGCACCGCCGGGCTCACCGCCGCCGCCGTCACCGTCACCTCGGTCGCCGCGCTCGACGCCCCGCTCAGCCTCGCCGTCACCGTGGCGACATTGCCGTCGCCGCTCTCGGATATCGAGGACGGGCTGAGAACCAGCGTCACCGTCGGCGCCCCCTCGTCGTCGGTGATGGTCAGCGTCAAGGCCGACGGGTTCGCCACTCCGTTGCCGCCGCTCGCCGCTCCCGAGACGGTGACCGTCTTGTCCGGCGCGTCCACCGCGTTGTCCTCCGCCGTGATCGTCACCGTCCCCGTGCTCGTTGTTGCCCCCGCCGCAATCGTCAGCACCGGGTTCGAACTCAGCGTGAAATCTCCCGAAACCGCCGGGCTCACCGCCGCCGCCGACACCGTCACCGTGGTCGCCGCGCTCGACGCCCCGCTCAGCCTCGCCGTCACCGTGGAGACATTGCCGCTGCCGCTCTCGGATATCGAGGACGGGTCGAGAACCAGCGTCACCGTCGGCGCCCCCTCGTCGTCAGTGATGGTCAGCGTCAAGGCCGACGGGTCCGCCACCCCGTTGCCCCCGCTGACGGTCGCCGAGACGGTGACGGTCTTGTCCGGCGCGTCCACCGCGTTGTCCTCCGCCGTGATCGTCACCGTCCCCGTGCTCGTTGTTGCCCCCGCCGCAATCGTCAGCACCGGGTTCGAACTCAGCGTGAAATCTCCCGAAACCGCCGGGCTCACCGCCGCCGCCGACACCGTCACCGTGGTCGCCGCGCTCGACGCCCCGCTCAGCCTCGCCGTCACCGTGGAGACATTGCCGCTGCCGCTCTCGGATATCGAGGACGGGTCGAGAACCAGCGTCACCGTCGGCGCCCCCTCGTCGTCGGTGATGGTCAGTGTCAAGGCCGACGGGTCCGCCACCCCGTTGCCCCCGCTGACGGTCGCCGAGACGGTGACGGTCTTGTCCGGCGCGTCCACATCGTTGTCCACCGCCGTGATCGTCACCGTGCCGGTGCTCGTTGTCGCCCCCGCCGCGATCGTCAGCACCGGGTTCGAACTCAGCGTGAAATCTCCCGACACCGCCGGGCTCACCGCCGCCGCCGACACCGTCACCGTGGTCGCCGCGCTCGACGCCCCGCTCAACCTCGCCGTCACCGTGGCGACATTGCCGCTGCCGCTCTCGGTAATCGAGGACGGGTCGAGAACCAGCGTCACCGTCGGCGCCCCCTCGTCGTCGGTCAGCTTCAGGGTGTCCGGGGTGACCGTGGCCTTGTTGTTCGCAACCCCCGACACCATCACCGTTTCGTCGGTCTCGTCGACGGTGTCCGCCGTCGGCGTCAGCTTGAACGTCCTCATCGCACTGCCCGCGCCCGACGCGATGACGATGTCGAAACCCGACACCGCCCCGAAATCCACCGCACCCGCCGTCCCCGAACCCGCCACCGACACCGCGACCGTCACATCCGACCCGTAGGTGGTCGTGCCCGTCACCGTCGCCGTCACCGTCACTTCGGTCTCGCCATCGCCCTCGGCGATGGAGTCCGGGCTCACGCTCAGCGCAATCCCGGTCGGCGCATCGTCGTTGTCGGTATTGGTCGCCGACACGTCCTCCGGGTCGTGACCGTTGTAGTTCGCGTCCGTGCTCACCGCCGCCGCCAGCGCCACCGTGTAGCGCTGGTCGCCGTCGTCGATGTCGTCATCCACCCCGGTCACCGTCACCGTCTGCGGCGTCCGCCAGTTCCCGCTCGTGAACGTCAGCGAGGACGGCGACACCGCCGCCTCGCCGGTGTCCGAACTCGACACCGCGATGGTCACAGCCGCCGTCGGCTCGCTCGTCAGCACCACCGTGAAGCTGTCCGTGCGCCCGGCCTCGGTGGTCGCCGTGCCGACCCCGCTCTCGACCACACTCACCCCGGCCGTGTCGTCGTCGGTCAGCGTCAGCGTCGCCGGGGTCACCGTGGCCTTGTTGTCCGCAACCCCCGACACTGTCACCGTCTCGGCGCTCTCGTCGATGGCGTCCGCCGTCGGCGTCAGCTTGAACGTCCCCGTCGCACTGCCCGCGCCCGACGCGATGACGATGTCGAAACCCGACACCGCCCCGAAATCCACCGCACCCGCCGTCCCCGAACCCGTCACTGAAACCGTCACCGTCACATCCGAGCCGTAGGTGGTCGAGCCGGTCACCGTCGCTATCACCGTCACCCGGGTCTCGCCCGCCCCCTCGGCGATTGCGCTCGGGTTCACGCTCAGCGCAATGCCGTCAGGCGGCTCATCGTTGTCCCTATTGATCATCGGAAAATCGATCCCTTCAGGACTGATCACCGAAATGTGGCCGGCGTCGCTCGGCGCCGGCGCCAACCGTATCGTGTAGCGCTGATCGCCGTCGTCCATGTCGTCGTCAACGCCGGTCACGGTCACTATCTGCCGCGTATTCCAGTTCGCGGGCGTGAAGGTCAGCGAGGCAGGCGACACCGTCCCCTCGCTGGTGTCCGAACTCGACACCGTGAGGGTCACATCCGCCGCCGGCTGGCCCGTCAGCACCACCTCGAGGATGCTGCTCGTTCCCCCGGCCTCGAAGGTCTCCCTTACCTCCTGAGCGGCGGCTGGCTGCGGCAATGCCCAGATGAGACCGAGGAACGCGACGAGCGGCGCCAGCCGCCGCAAGCCGAAGCGCTCACGAAGCCCGATCACCTGGTTTGGAAACTCGAGCTCCAGGGCCTGCTTGCCGACCAGGCGCTCAAGGGCCGCGATCCGGGCTTCGTATTCCTGGATCGTGCTGGCCGCCTCGGTGTCCTCGTCGAAGGCGCCGGCCTCGCACTTGTCCACCCGGATCCGGATCAGGGTGCGGGAGAGGTCATGGTGGCGCGCCAAGCCGCGCAGGGTCTCGCCAGCGAGATACTCCTGAACGACCTGGCGCTTGAACGCGATGCTGTGAGTGCGGTGCTTTGCCATGGGCGTCGATCCTTCGAATGCCCAACGCGCCGGTCAAACGAATTCAGTCCACCTGTCCGACCCTCAAGGGCCCACTCCAGCCCAAGGTCGACAAATTAGCAACCAGAAACACCAAATCAACGCAACCATCCGCCGAAAACTCCGAAGGGTATTTCGGGCTGAGTTTGGCGGCGGGGCGATGCCGGTGAATGGTGAGGTGGCCTCGGTTCGTCGGACAGCTTGGGGTTGTCCAATCCGCTCATCGCCGGGCGTCTTCCGCCGCCTCGAAGCGTCCTTTCGTCGATAGCAAAACCATGGCTCCCATGCCGGACAGGGTCCAACATCTACACAAACCGACGCAATAACCCCCATGCCCGCCAAAACCGGACCTGTTCAGAGCTTCCTTAGTCGGGCGGGCGCGCTTCGGCTGCTGACAGCAGCCGAAGCGCCTCGTCCGCGTCTTCGACGAAGGCGGTGCTTTCAAGCAGTTCCGGCAAGACGAAGCCCGCGCGCTCCATCTCCGAAAGCAGGCGGGAGAGCGGCGACCAGAAACCGCGGTCCACCAGGACCACCGGCTTGCGGTGCAGGTCCAGGCTGATCCATGACAGCGCTTCGGCGACTTCGTCCAGCGTGCCGATGCCGCCGGGCAGGACGATGAAGGCGTCAGACCGGGCGTGCATCTCGGCCTTGCGCTCGTGCATGGACCGGCTCACGACGAGTTCCGTAAGGCCGGTATGCATCACTTCCCGCTCATGCAGGAACGCGGGAATGACGCCCACCACCTCGCCGCCGGCTTCCAGCGCGGCATCGGCGAGAATGCCCATGAGCCCCACATGCCCGCCGCCATAGACGGTGCGCAGCCCGGCTTCGGCGATGCGCCTGCCGGTTTCCTCCGCGAGTGCGCGGCGCTCCTGCCCGTTTCCGACCCTGGAGCCGCAGAACACGCAAACACTCTCGATCTTCACCATGTCGAACCTTTCTTCGACGGGTAGCGCAGTCTATGTTGCCATCGTAACGAAACGGTAGCGTTCGTGGCCCGCATTATTCCGATAGCCATCGTCGGCCTGGCACTGGTTCTCTATGCCTTGTGGCGGGGCGCCTACCCCGACCTGTTCAAGGAGGCCGAGCCGCCGCCCGCGGCGACGGTGCCTGCGGAGCCGCCGGCGGCGACCGGGGCGCCGCAGGCGCCGGCCCGCGCACCCGAAGCGGCGCCCGACAAGCTGCCGGCAACGCCGCAGCTCGATGTCGTGCGCATCGACAAGGACGGCGACACCGTGATTGCCGGCAAGGCCGAACCCGGCGCGTTGATCGCCATCGCCACCCAGGACCGGACCCTCGCCGTGGTCGAGGCCGACGACCGCGGCAAATGGATCGCGCTTCCGGAAGAGCCGCTGCGGGCGGGCGATCATGCAGTGACGATCGAAGCGACGGGCAAGGACGGCAAGACGGAAGTCGGCGACAAGACGATCATTGTGTCGATCCCGGAGGGGAACACGGGCGAGAAGCCGCTGGCGGTCGCCGTTCCCACAAAGGATTTCGGCGCGAGCGAGGTTCTCCAGCGGCCTGGGCTTCCTCCCGGCGCCGAGGAGCCGGCCGGTATCGGCCGCCAGCCGCTGGCGGCCTCCCCGGCGCCGCCCGAAAAGCCGGTTGCCGTGGCCGCGGCTCCTCAGGCGCCAGCGCAACCAGCCGCGACCGGCGGCGCGGCGCCCGAACCGCAAGGGGCCCGGGCAACGGGTGGAAGCGCGACAGAAGGCAGCGAGGCCGGCAAGCCGGCCGTTGCGGCCGAGGCGCCCGCCACGCCTGCCGGCGGGACCGTGCAATCGGACAGGGCCGTCCCGCAAGACGGCGAAGCCGACAAACCGCCCCGGACGGTCGCGCAGACGCCCGCGCCCCGAATGCAGGCCGCCCCGGAGACCGGCGAGGTGGAGGAAACGCCGGTCCCGGCCAGGGCCGCCGCGAAGCCGAAGCCCGCCGGCGGAGGCTCCGCAACGCCGCCCGCACAGCAGCAGGCGGCGGCCGCGCCGGGTGGCAAGGCATTGCCGGACGCCGATCCCGGCGAACCTCCTGCGACCGTGGCGGAAGCGCCCGCGAAGCCGGCCACTACCGGGCCTGCGGCAAGCGAGGCCGCGCCCAGGGAGGACCAGCCGGGCGGCCCTGCCGCGACCGTGGCGGAAGCGCCCGCGAAGCCGGCCGCTGCCGGGCCTGCGGCAAGCGAGGCCGCGCCCAGGGAGGACCAGCCGGGCGGCCCTGCCGCGACCGTGGCGGAAGCGCCCGCGAAGCCGGCCGCTGCCGGGCCTGCGGCAAACGAGGCCGCGCCCAGGGAGGACCAGCCGGGCGGCCCTGCCGCGACCGTGGCGGAAGCGCCCGCGAAGCCGGCCGCTGCCGGGCCTGCGGCAAGCGAGGCCGCGCCCAGGGAGGACCAGCCGGGCGGCCCTGCCGCGACCGTGGCGGAAGCGCCCGCGAAGCCGGCCGCTGCCGGGCCTGCGGCAAGCGAGGCCGCGCCCAGGGAGGACCAGCCGGGCGGCCCTGCCGCGACCGTGGCGGAAGCGCCCGCGAAGCCGGCCGCTGCCGGGCCTGCGGCAAACGAGGCCGCGCCCAGGGAGGACCAACCGGGCGGCCCTGCCGCGACCGTGGCGGAAGCGCCCGCGAAGCCGGCCGCTGCCGGGCCTGCGGCAAACGAGGCCGCGCCCAGGGAGGACCAGCCGGGCGGCCCTGCCGCGACCGTGGCGGAAGCGCCCGCGAAGCCGGCGGCGGATGAAGCTGCGCCTGCGTATGGCGGGATCGACAAGCCCTCCGCCGTCGCCGGAAAGACCGCCGGCGAGTCGCGGCCGGCCGGCTCCGCTGCCCTGGCGGGCGAACAGGCGGAGAAGCCGCGTGCAGCCATCGCCAGGGCGCCCGCTGCACCCGCGCCGTCCGGGACGGCCGCCCCCGCCGCTCCGGCCGCAACCGCCGGACAGCGGGCGGCGGCTGCCAGGGCAGACGCCGCCCCGTCGTCCGGCCCTGCCGGAAAGCCGCCCGAAGCAACCGCAGCGGCCCCGGCAACACCGGCGCCGGAAGGGCGGCAGGCGGCAACGGAACCGCAGTCGTCACCGGGAGGCGTCTCCGTCGATTCCGTCGATTACGACGATCGGGGCAATCTCGCGCTTGCCGGCAAGGCCGAGCCGGGATCGGTCGTCGAGCCGAAAATCTCCTCGCGGGACTCCGGCTCCGAATCGCTGGGCGAGGCCCACGCCGACGAAAACGGCGAGTGGCGCCTCAAGGTCGAACGGCCGGTCGCGCCCGGCCGCTACGACCTCACCGTCGAGGAACGCAGCCCGGAAGGCACGCCGCGCTCGCGCATCCGCCTGCCGTTCGAGCGGGCGGCCCCGATCACCGATTTCCCCGCCGGCGAGATCGTGATTGTCCAGCCGGGCAACAGCCTCTGGCGCATCGCACGCAAACTCTACGGGCGCGGCATCCGCTACACGGTCATCTACGCCGCGAACCGGATGCAGATCGGCAATCCCGACCTGATCTTCCCCGGCCAGATCTTCTCGGTTCCGCAGGAGACGCGGGTGAACTGACCGGCCGGCGAGCCGGTCAGGCGGCGGCGCGCGCCGCCTCGCGCTCCTCGTCGGGGTCGCGGTAGGCCATCTCGACATGGCGGGCGCAGTAGGAGTGCGGCGCGAGCGTCGGCGCGCCGCAATAGTGGAACGCCCGATCGTCCTGCGGGTCGCCGAATGGCCACTGGCAGGTGCGGAAGGGCGACGGCCTGGCGGTTTCGAACAGGGAGCGCACGGAGGCGCCGTTGGCAGCGGACATGGCTCATGTCTCCGAAGAGATGTTGCATTGCGGCAGAGAATGTTGCATTGCAGCATACGGGTCAAGCGGTTTCGTCCGCGCCCGCGATGCCTGTGCGTTTGCGGCAGAATGGGGCGGCGAGGCGGGATTTCAAGGTTCCGTCGCGGAAAAATGTAATTTCGATTACGCTCGCCGCCATGCAGGACCTTTCGCGACTGCCGGCCTGGCCGGGTCCGGGCCTCACGCGCGTGCCGTTCGAGGTTTACCGCGACCCGGCGCTCTACAAGGCGGAGCAGGAACGCCTCTTTCGCGGCCCCGCCTGGCATTTCCTCTGCATGGAGGCCGAATTGCCGGAGCCGGCCTCCTGGCGCACCACCTTCGTCGGCGAGACGCCGGTGATCGTCAGCCGCGACCGGCACGGCCGGCTGCATGCGTTCGAGAACCGCTGCGCGCACCGCGGCGCGCTGATCTGCCTCGGCGAAGGCGGACGCGGGCGGCGCATCCAGTGCGTCTATCACGCCTGGAACTACGATCTCGAAGGCAATCTCCGGGGTGTGGCCTTCGAAGGCGGCATAGACGGCGCGGGCGGCATGCCGGCGGGCTTCGACAAGGCCCGGCACGGCCCGCGCAAGCTGCGCGCCGCCGCCTGTTGCGGGCTGGTGTTCGGCACCTTCAGCCCGGACGCGCCCGGCCTGGAGGACTGGCTCGGCCCGGAAATCAGCACCCGGCTCGCTCGCGTGCTGGGCAAGCCGGTCCGGCTGCTCGGCCGCCACCGGCAGATGCTGCCGAACAACTGGAAGCTCTATGTCGAGAACGTGAAGGACAGCTACCACGCAAGCCTGCTGCATTCCTTCTTCGCCACCTTCCGGCTGAACCGCCTGACCCAGGAGGGCGGCGTGGAGGTGGACGACAGTGGCGGGCATCATGCGAGCTGGTCGCGGATGCGCACCGACCGGCCGAACGAGGACTACGAGAAGGGCGGGCTGCGCGCCTGGAAGGAGGGCTACGCGCTCGCCGACCCGCGCCTCATCCGGGGCCGCGACGAATTCGGCGACGGCGTCTCGCTGCAGATCCTGACCGTCTTCCCCACCTTCGTCTCGCAGCAGGTCCAGAACGCGCTGGCGGTGCGCCATGTCGTGCCGAAGGGCGTGGACCGCACGGAACTGCTCTGGACCTGTTACGGCTTCGAGGACGACGACCCGGAGCTTGCCGAGCAGCGCCTTCTCCAGGCCAATCTGGTAGGGCCGGCGGGCTTCATCTCGATGGAGGACGGCGCGGTCGGCGGCTTCGTGCAGCGCGGCGCGGCCGGGGCGGCCGGGCTCGCGGGCGTGGTCGAGATGGGCGGCGCCGGCGCGGAGAGCCAGCGGGGCCGCGCGACCGAGACCTCGGTGCGCGGCTTCTGGAAGGCCTGGCGGGCGGTCATGGGGCTGTGAGCGGCTTGCAGGACGCCCTGGACGGCCTGTTCGCGCGCTACGCCATGGCCATAGACGACGACCGGCTGGAGGACTGGCTGGGGCTGTTCGCGGAGGACTGCCGCTACCGCATCGCCTCGCGCGAGAATGTGGAGGCCGGCCTGCCGGTCTCGGTGGTCTACGCCGACGGGCGCGCCATGCTCGCCGACCGGGTGTCGGCGCTGCGCCGGGCGAATATCTACGAGGCGCAGCGCTACCGCCATGTCATCGGCCGCGCGCTGGTGGAGGCCGGCCCGCCGGCCGCGGCGCGCGCCGGCTACCATGTCGCGCGCATCATGCGCGAGGGCGACCTCATGCTGTTCAGCACCGGCGAATACCGCGCCGCCTTCGACGAGGCGCTGCGCATCCGCGAGATGACGGTGGTGTATGACAATGCCCGCATCGACACGCTGCTGGCGCTGCCGCTGTGACGGACGGGAAGGCAAGGGGCGAGTTGCTCATCCGGGGCGCGCTGGAGCTCTGGGGGGTGGAGCCGGGGGCCGTGACGGCCGCGCGCGAGGAGACGCCGCTCGGGCCGGCCTGGCGGGTGACGGGGCCGGACGGGCGGAGCCGCGTCCATCCCTCGGTGTCGGGCGCGCTCCGCCACCTGCGTTCCCTGCTGGCGCCCGGGCGCCGCGCGAGCCGGGTGCTGTTCATGCGCCCCGCCTCCGGAGAGCCGGAATGAGCCGCGTCATCGCCGTCACGGGCTTCCTCGGCTCCGGCAAGACGACCTTGCTCAAGGCCCTGCTCGCCCATGAGGCGCTTGCCGGCGACGGGGCGATCGTCAACGAGTTCGGCGATGTCGGCATCGACCATGCGCTGCTGGAGGCGGGCGAGGAGGAGCTGGTCGAGCTCGGCTCCGGCTGCCTCTGCTGCGCGGCCAGGGGCGACATTCCCGCCGCCGCCGCCCGCCTGCAAGCGAAGCGGCCCTGCGAACGCATCTGGCTGGAGACGAGCGGCCTCGCCGACCCGGCGCCCATCCTCCAGACGCTGATCGCCGCGGACGGCCTCGAGGCGGGCGGTCTCGCCGCGACAGTGGACGCGGTGAACGGCGCAGAGACGCTTGCGCGCTATCCCGAGGCGGTGAAGCAGGCGGCGCTCGCCGACATGCTGATCGTGACCAAGCGCGACCTCGCCCCGGACGAGGGCCTGGAAGCCCGGCTCCGGGCACTCAATCCCGGCGCGGAGATCGTCGAGGCCCGTTTCGGCGCGCTCGACCCCGCGCGGCTGCTGGACATGACTCCCCGGCTCGACGCGCCCGACGGCCACGACCACGCCGCCGGCATCTCGACCTTCACGCTCCGGCGCGAGGCGGCCGTTCCCGCTGTCGCGCTCACGCTCTTCCTGGAGACGCTGGCCGATGCGGCCGGGCCGGACCTCTTGCGCCTCAAGGGCCTGGTGCGGATCGCCGAGGCGCCGGAGCGGCCGGTCGTCGTGCATGGCGTCCAGCATGTGTTCCATCCGCTGGAGCGGCTGTCCCGCTGGCCGGGGGCCGACAGGTCCACGAGACTGGTCGTCATCGGGCGCGGCATCCGGCAGGATTGGGCGGAGGCGCTCATGGAAGCGCTCATCGAGGAGGTTGAAGCATGTTCGATCTGATCCTGCGCAGCGACCGGGTGGTGACGCCGCAAGGGGTGGGCGCGCATGACGTCGCGGTCTCGGGCGAGCGCATCGCGGCCGTGGCCGAGCGGGGCGCCATCCCGGACGACGCCGCCCGGCGGGCGGTGGACGCGCGGGGCCGGATCGTCATGCCGGGCGGCATAGACCCGCATGTGCACTGCCTCTGGCACCTGCCGCTGCCCGACGGCGCGGCGATGCTGACCGACCCGCCCTCGGTGGTGAGCCGCGCCGCGCTCCACGGCGGCACCACGACCATGATCGACTTCGCCGCGCGCCAGGAGCCGCTGCCGCTCAGGGAAGTGATCGCAAGGCGCGACGCGGACTGGGCGGGCGCCTGCTATTGCGACTACGCCTACCATGTGATGCTGCTGGGCGACATCCCGCCGGAGACGGTCTCAGAGCTTGAGGGCGCGATCGCGGACGGCTATCCGACCGTCAAGATATTCACCACCGACATCACGCCGTCGCGCCGCGGGCGCATGGTGCATTTCGGCGACATCTGGGAGGTCTTCAAGGCGGTCACGCGCGCGGGCGGCCTCGGCGTCATCCATGCCGAGGACAACGACATCGTCATGCACATGTACGAGACGCTGATCCGCGAGGGCCGGACCGGCTTCGAGAACATGGCGGAGGTCCACAACGCGCTCTCGGAGGACCTCTCCTTCCGCCGCGTGCTGCGCCTGGCGGAGGCGGAGCACACGCCGCTCTACATGATGCATGTGAGCGCGGCGACCGGCGTGCAGGCGATCCGCGAGGCCCGCGCGCAGGGCCGCCCGGTCTATGGCGAGACGCTGCATCAATACATGCTCTACACAGCCGAGGACTACAAGCGCCCGAACGGCCAGATCTACCACACCTACCCCTCGCTCAAGTCCCCGGAGGACCAGGCGGCGCTCTGGGCCGGCACGCTCGACGGCGCGATCGGCTGCGTGGCGACCGACGAGATCTGCTGCACGCTCCGGGTCAAGACGCTGGGCTCGCGCATCGACGACGCCACCGGCGGCAATGCCGGCGTCGAGCCGCGCCTCGGCGTCATGTATGACGAGATGGTGACCCGGCGCGGCTACAGCCTGGAGCGTTATGTCGATCTGGTCTCGACCAACGCCGCGAAGATCATGGGCCTCTGGCCGCGCAAGGGCGCGCTCGCGCCGGGCTCCGACGCCGACATCTGTGTGCTCGACCCCGCCGCGCGCGGCGCCGTCCAGGCCGCCAACCTCCACGAAGCCGACTACACCCCCTGGGAAGGCCACCCCATAACCGGCTGGCCCGCCATGACGATCCTGCGCGGCAAGGTGGTCGTGGAAGACGGCGTGTTCCACGGCGACCCCGCCGACGGGAAGTATCTCAGGCGCGAAGTGCCGGAGGCGGTCCGCACGGGGCCGGCGGTTTGAGGGGAGGCTGGCGCAGCGGCGCAGCGCAGGTTAGGGTGCACCGGTTGCCCGGAGGAAGCGGATGACACCCGAAACGATAGCCATCGTCGCCGTCGCCCTCGCCCTCGCCGGGCTGATCCTGAACGGCCAGCGTATCATCGGCGCCCGGCTGGACAGGCTCGATGCACGGATCGACAAGGTCGAGGCCCGGCTTGAAAAGGTCGAGGCCGGACAGGCGGAGTTGCGCGAGCGCATGGCGCATCTGGAGCGCTTGCTGGAAGGTCTCCGTGAGGCCATCGTGCACCGTTCGGCGGCCTGAGGGCGGGGCGGTCCGCAATCGGGAGCGCGAAGCTGGCGGCGGGCGGCTTGCGATGCGCTTCATCCAGAGCCTGAAACTGGCCGGCCTGCTCTCCTTCCCGCCGGACATGGAGCCGTTCGAGCTCGAATCCCTCAATGTCCTCATCGGCCCGAACGGCTCCGGCAAGTCCAACCCGATCGAGGCGCTCGAACTGGTGCGCTTCCTGCCGGCGTTTGTTCGAGAGGGTGGCGGAGGCGACAGGGCGGTGACGGCGGGAGCGGTTCGATGCCGACCCTGACCTGGTTGACGCGCGGCGAGGACCTGCGCGCCGCCGGGCGGGTTCCCTATCGGCTGCTGGAGGAGGACCCGGCGCTTTCCGCCGGCGACAGCGGCAACATGCTGGTGCAGGGCGACAATCTGGAGGCGTTGAAGGCGCTGCTGCCGTTCTTTGCAGGGCAAGTGAAGTGCATCTATATCGACCCGCCCTACAATACCGGCTCCGCCTTCGCGCATTACGACGACAATCTCGAACACGCCGCCTGGCTCGGCATGATGTGGCCCCGGCTGGAATTGCTGCGGGAACTGCTGACGGAAGACGGGTCGATCTGGGTTTCCATAGACGACGGGGAAGGGCATTATTTGAAAGTGATTATGGATGAAGTATTCGGCAGGAAGAATTTTATTGACACAATCATCTGGCGAAAGAATTATTCTCCCAAGTCGAGCGCAAGGCATTTTTCTTCGGATCACGACTATATTATCGTCTATTCGCGCGATGCAGATACATTCAAGCCGAACCCGATGCCAAGGACGGAAAGGCAGGATAGAGCATATAAGAACCCGGATAACGATCATAGGGGATTATGGAGGCCGAATAATCTTGCTGCGAGAAATTTCTACAGCAAAGGAACTTATAGTATTCTCTGCCCAAGTGGTCGTGTTATACAAGGTCCTCCGTCTGGATCGTATTGGCGAGTGTCCGAGGAAAAATTTTGGGCAATGGACAGGGAAGGTCGTATTTGGTGGGGTAAAGACGGCAATAATGTTCCAGCACCAAAAATATACTTGAATGAAGTGAAGAAGGGTGTTGTGCCTCAGACTTTGTGGAATTATCAAGACGTCGGACACACGCAGGACGCTAAGAGGGAAGTTGTAAGCATATTTGGAAGTGAAGTCTTCGCCACACCAAAGCCCGAACGCCTGATCGAACGCATCCTTCATATCGCCACCGACCCCGGCGACCTCGTGCTCGACTCTTTCCTCGGCTCCGGCACCACGGCGGCGGTGGCGCACAAGATGGGGCGGCGCTGGATCGGGGTGGAGATGGGCGAGCACGCCGTCACCCATTGCGCGCCGCGCCTGGGCAAGGTGGTCGAGGGAGAGCAGGGCGGCGTGTCGAAGGCCGTCGGCTGGCGGGGCGGCGGCGGTTTCCGCTTCTGGCGGCTGGGGCCGCCGGTGTTCGACGGGACGGGCCGCATCCGCCCCGACATAGCCTTCCCGGCGCTCGCCGCGCATCTCTGGTTCGCCGAAACCGGGACGCCGTGGAAAGCCCCGGCCGAACCGTCGCCGTTTCTCGGCGTGCGGGAGGGGCGCGGCTACGCCCTGCTCTATAACGGCGTGCTCAAGGACCGCTCGGCGGGCGGCGGCAATGTGCTGACGCGGCGCACGCTGGCGCTCATCCGGGCGGCGGCCGGCGGCTTCGACGGGCCGCTCACCGTCTATGGCGCGCGCTCGGCGCTCGCCCCCGCCAGCCGGGAGAGGGAGCGGGTGACCTTCAAACAGACCCCCTACGATGTGAAGGCGCGGGCCTGAACGCCATGCAGTTGAAGGACTACCAGACCGGAACGCTGGGCATTCTCCGCCGCTTCCTCGAAGAAGCGCGCGTGCATGGGCCGAATACCGCTTACGCCGCGATTGCCGGGGAGCCGGAGCAGCAGGCCCGTCTTCGAGGATATGCCGGCGCATACAAGCCGTTGGAAGCGTTGCCGGACACGCCCTATGTCTGCCTGCGCCTGCCGACCGGCGGCGGCAAGACGATTCTGGCGGCCCACGCCGTCGCCGTCGCCCGCGACGCCTGGGTGGAACGGGACTGGCCGCTCGTGCTGTGGCTGACCCCGACCAACACCATCCGGCGGCAGACGGTCGAGGCGCTGAAGAACACCCGCCACGCCTATCGCCGCGTGCTGGGCGACGCCTTCTCCGGCAAGGTGCGGGTGTTCGACATCGCCGATTTCACCCATATGCGCCCGCAGGACATACGCGGGAATTGCTGCATCGTCGTCGGCACAATCCAGACCCTGCGGGTGACGAGCACGGACGGCCGCAAGGTCTATGCCGACAATGAGGAGATGGAAGCGCATTTCTCGGCCGCGCAGCTCAATGCGCCGGGGCTCGAACGCAAGGAGGAAGGCGGCAGGCCGAAATTCTCGTTCGCCAACCTGCTGCGCCTGCATCGTCCGCTGATGATCGTCGATGAAGCGCAGAACGCCGTGACCGGCCTGACGCGCGAGATGCAGGCGCGGGTGAACCCCTGCGCCATTATCGAGTTCACGGCGACGCCGCGCCGCAATTCCAACATCCTGCACAGCGTCCGCGCGCAGGAGCTGAAGCGCGCCCAAATGATCAAGCTGCCGATCAGGCTGTTCGAGCACACGGCCTGGGAGAACGCCGTCAACGCCGCTGTCGCCAAGAGGGCGGAGCTGGCGGAGAAGGCGCAGGGCGAGCCCGACTACATCCGGCCGGTGACGCTGTTCCAGGCGCAGCCGAAAGGCCGGGAAGTCACGGTCGCGACGTTGAAACGGCACCTGATCGAGACCGAACATGTGCCGGAAGACAGGATCGCCATCGCAACGGGAGCGCAGCGCCAACTGGACGGCGTGAACCTGTTCGACCGCGATTGCCCGATAGAGCATGTCATCACGGTCGAAGCGCTGAAGGAGGGTTGGGACTGCTCCTTCGCCTACGTCTTCTGCACCGTCTCGCGCGTCCGGGATGCGACGAATGTCGAACAGCTTCTCGGCCGCGTCATGCGGATGCCCTACGCCCGGCGGCGAAGGGCGCCGGACCTCAACCGCGCCTGGGCCTTCGTCTCGGAACCGACCTTCGGCGAAGCGGCGCGGGCGCTCACCGACAAGCTGGTGGGGATGGGTTTCGACGAGGACGAAGCCCGCGAGAATGTAGAGGTGGACAGCCTGCCGCTCGACGATGACGGCCCGTTCGGCGCGCGGAAACGGGATTTCGCCTACAGGGCGCCCCTGGCGCCGGAAGTTGCGGAAAAGCTGCAGCGCCTGGAGGGGGTATCGGTCCGGGAGGCCGAAGACGGCACGGTCGAGATCGCGGTTGCGGGCGCGTTCGACGAAGCCATGCAGCAGGCGATTGCGGCGGCGCTGCCGGAGGCGGCGCGCGACGGGTTCGGGGAAGCGGCGGCGCGCTACCGGGTCGTGCGGGAGGCCGAACGGTCGCCTGCCGAGCGCGGCGAGACCTTCCGGGTCCCCGGTCTGGCGGCGGAAGTTCAGGGCGAGCTTGTCTTCGCCGATACGGACCTGCTCATCGAAGACCGCGATTGGGCGCTAAGCGATCACCCGGCGATGCTCGACAGCTTCTCCATCCGCGAGACGGCGAACGGATTCGAGATCGACCTTGACGGGAATCGGCTAACGCGCGGTTTCGTCTCCGAGCAGGAGGAGCTTGCGCTGGATATCCCGGTCGAGGGGTGGACGCAGGAAGCGCTCGCGCTTTGGCTCGACCGCAAGGCGCGCAGCGACGATATCGACCAGGCCGACCTGCTGCGCTGGCTCAGCCGGCTTATCGACGATCTTGTCAACCGGCAGGGAATCGCCGTGTCCGCCCTGATGCGGTGCAAGTTCATTCTTGTCGGCGCAATCAAGGACCGGATCGCCGCAATTCGGCGGAAAGAACGGGAGACGGTCTACAGGCAGTTCCTGTTGTCGCGTTCTGCGCGAGTGGAAGTTTCGTTCGACTGCGCCTTCGAATTCCACGCCGGCATGTATGCCAACCAGCGCTACTACCGGGGCGGCTGGCAATTCAGGAAGCATTTTCTCGGCCCGGACCGCGTTCCCGCTTTCGGCGGCGCGCCGGACGGCGAGGAAACGCAATGCGCCCGGATTCTGGACAGCCTGCCTCAGGTGCGTTTCTGGCTCCGCAATGTCCCCCGCGACCCGGCGTCTTTCCGACTGCCGCTCGCCGGCGGAAATTTCTATCCCGATTTCGTCGCGAAGCTCGAAGACGACCGTCTTCTGGTCGTCGAATACAAGGGCAACCTTACTGCGAAGGCCGACGATACTCCCGAGAAACGGACGACAGGCGAGCTTTGGGAAAGGAAAAGCGCCGGGCGATGCCTGTTCGTCATGGTGGAGAAGACTGTGAACGGGAAGGACATGCGGGAGCAACTACTGGAGAAAATCGGGGCATAGGCGCTTGCCCGCGCCGCCGGAGGCTTGACCCCGGGGAAAAGTGTGATAGGATGTATGCATGAAGGGGCGGCTTGCGGGGCCGCCCCTTCCGTTTCTGCGCAGAACGGCGGCCGGGGCCGGAAAAGCCTCGGCGAGAACGGAACGCGAGGGAGGAGCGAAACGGTATGCCGGATGAGCGGAGGGCAAGCCCGGCCGAACATGACATCGCATGACAAAACATGACATTTCATGACACCTCCCTGCCCTTCCCTCTCACGGGGCTGGTGCTGTATGTCTTCCTCTGCTTCCTCGACGCGAAAGGAACGGGACCCCATGCGCCTTGACGGCAAGACTGCGATCGTGACGGGAGCCGGATCCGGCATCGGGCGGGCGGTGGCGGAGACGCTCGCCGGGGCGGGCGGGCATGTGGTGGCGACCGATATCGACGGGGCGGCCGCGGCCGAAACCGCCGCCGCGGCGCGCGAGGCGGGCGGCTCGGCGGAGGCGCGGCCGCTCGATGTCACCGACAAGGCGGCCATCCTGGAGACCGCCGCTGCGCTCGGCGCCGTCGATGTGCTGGCCAATGTCGCGGGCTGGGACCGGATCATGCCGTTCACCGAGAATACGCCCGAATTCATCGAGCGCATCGTCGAGCTCAACTATCTGGGCGCGGTGCGCATGTGCCACGCACTCTTGCCGGCGATGATCGAGGCCGGCGGCGGCAAGATCGTCTCCGTCTCCTCCGACGCCGGCCGCGTCGGCTCCATGGGCGAGACCGTCTATGCCGGCGCCAAGGGCGGGGTCATCGCCTTCTCGAAGTCGCTCGCCCGCGAGACGGCGCGCCACAACATAAACGTGAACGTGGTCTGCCCCGGCCCGACCGACACGCCGCTGTTCCGCGGCCAGCCGGAGCGGATGCAGCAGGCGCTGATCCGCGCCATCCCCTTCCGCCGGGTCGGCACGCCGCAGGACCTCGCCAATGCGGTGCTGTTCTTCGCCGGCCCGCTCAGCGACTATGTGACCGGGCAGGTGCTGAGCGTCTCCGGCGGCCTCACCATGGTGGACTGACCGCGCCGGGCGCCCCGATAAGCGCCGCGGCGAGCCGCTCGTCCACGCGGCCGGGATGGCCCGGGTCGGCGGAATCGACATATTCGACGAGGCGGAGCGCGACCGAGACCGGCCGGCCCGCGTTGTGGAGGAGCGCCGGGATCGTGTAGCCGACCTCGCGCGGATGGGCGTCATGCGGCTCCAGCCGGACGAAGCCCTCGACGAGCGGCGTCTCGACCTCGCCGACCAGCACGGCCGGGCCCCTGCGCCGCCCGTCCCGGCGCCCGGCGGCGAGCCAGCGCAGCTCCGCCCCGTCCGCAATCATGCGCGCATCGAAGGCGGCTGCGACCAGCGGCGGGCCGTCATCGAAGGGGGCGACCCGAACGCCTTCCGCCGTGGTGAACAGCGCCGCGCCGGGGCCGAGGCCGAGCCGGCGCCAGGCCTTGACGGTCCAGGCGAGCGTAGCCTCGTCGGCGCGCGCCCGGTAGAGGCGGACGGCGCTCATGCAGGCGGACTTCGCGGGAGGCTGCTGGTGGGCCCGGCAGGATTCGAACCTGCGACAACGCCGTTATGAGCGGCGGGTTCTGACCGCTGAACTACGGGCCCGCCCCGATATGGCCCGGACGGGCCGCCGCAATCAAGGGGCCGCGTGTCAGCCGGCATCGAAAACCGCCTGCTTCAGCACGATGGCGAGTTCCGCGACAGGGGCGGCCCAGTCGTCCAGGCGCTCCTGGCGGAACAGGCGCGAGGACGGGTACCACGGGCTGTCGCCGCGGCCCGAGAGCCAGCGCCAGTGCGCCGGGCGGGTCAGCAGCACGGCCGCGGGCACGCCGAGCGCGCCGGCGATATGCACCGCCGGGCCGTCCGGGCCGACGACCATGTCGAGCGCCGAGATCGCGGCGGCCAGCTCGGCCGCATCGGTGATCCGGGTCGAGAGGTCGGTGATGCCGGCCCGGCTGCGGAGCGCCGCCAGGGTCCGCGAGGCGGCCCCGGTCTCCAGGCTGAAGAACGCCGCGTCGCCGGTCCGGAACAGCGGCGCCATCGCCTCCAGCAGGGCGCGGTCGCCCCAGGCCACGCCGACCCGCAGCCGGGCCGGGCGCGCGAAGCGGGACCGCCAGTGGCGCGCCAGCATCTCGTTCGGCCGGAGATAGGGGATGTCGGCGGGGATCGTCTCGAGCGTCGTGCCGAACAGCCGGGGCAGGGCCTTGGCCGGCAGCGTCACCGCGTCCTGCGGCCGGGCCTGCCCGGCGACGAGCACCCCGTCCACGCCGGGCTGGCCGGCGACCAGGCGCTGGAGCCCCGGCCGCACCGCCGCCAGCACGCGCCGGGCGGACTCCAGCAGCGGCGCATAGCGTAGCAGCCAGATCGCCTCGATATCGTCGCTCGCCGCGTCGATGACGACCTCCGCGCCCTCGATGGCCTGGAGCCCGCCCGGCGGCAACGGCCCCGTGGGCAGCAGCGGCAGGCCCGCGTCGAAATTGCCCCGGCTCAGCAGCGCGGCGGCAAGCGCGCCTGCGGCGACGCGGTCGTTCGGCGCGAGGTCGTGGGCGTCGATATAGACCGCCAGCGCCTCGTCGGCGCGGCCGAGCGCTTCCAGCGCCTCGGCGTGCCGGAGGCGCGGCTCCGGGGAGGCGGGAGCCAGCGCCACGGCGCGGGCCGCCATCCGCTCGCGGTCCCGGTGGGCGCCGCGCCGCGCCAGCACTTCGGCGAAAGCGCCGTGGACCCCGGCGTCGCCCGGCGCGGCGGCCACGGCGCGATGGAGCGCGCGCGCCGCGTCGTCCAGACGGCCCTGCGCGAGGGCGAGGCGCCCCAGCAGGCGGTGCATCCGCGCATCGCCGCGCCAGGGATGCCCGCCCGCGGCGAGCAGCGCCGCCGCGCGCCGCACCTGTCCATCGCAAAGCGCGGCCTCGGCGGCGGCGAGCCGGTCGGCGGTCCGGGCAAGGCTGCGCTCGATCTCGCGCCGGACGATGGCGAGCGGCGCGCTCCAGTCGCCGGCGCGCTGCTGCCGCACGAGGCGCATGGAGGGATACCAGGGCGTGTCGCGCCGGGCCTGCAGCCAGCGCCAGTCCGGGGCGACGGTGAGCATCGTCCAGCAGGGCCGGCCGAGCGCGCCGGCGAGATGGCCGATTGGGTTGTCGTCGCTTACCACCATCTCGAACTCCTCCAGCATCGCAGCGGCGGCATCCAGCGCGAACGACTTTTCGGCCAGCGGCGTCATGCCCGGCACCGGCTTGAGGAAGGTGTGGAAATGGACGCCGGCGATCTCGCGAAGCCCTTCCGGCCAAGGCTCCGCGCCGCTCCAGGCGACCGCGATGCGCGGCGAGGGCGCCCCGGCCAGCGCCTCCTGCCAGTAGCGCCGCTGCCTGGGGTTCACGCCGAGGCCGGCGGGCGGCGGCACGGTCGCCGGCGTCGTCTCGAACAGGCGCGGCAGGTCGTCGAAGCCGACCATGAGGTCGTAGGGCGGGCGGTTCTCGCCGGGCGCGGCGAGCCAGAGCAGGCCGGGCAACCCCGACAGCAGGCCAGCGGCCGCCTCGCTGCAGGCGATGGCGGGCATGGCGCCGCGCGCCCGCAGCGCCGGCAGGTAGCGGGAGAACTGCACGGCGTCGATGTCGTTTTCGCCGGCGTTCACCAGCAGGGTTTCGCCGTCGAGGCGCCGCCCGTCCCAACGCGGCGGCCGGTAGCGGCCGGCATCGCCGGCGGCGTCTTCCAGCGCCCGCGCCCGCCCCCAGGCGGCCCAGCCTTCGGCATAGCGCCCGTTCAGCAGCAGCAGGGTGCCGTTCAGCCAGTGAAGGTCGATGTCGTCCGGCGCCAACTGGGCGGCGCGGGCGGCCGAAACCGACGCCTCGCCGGTCAGGCCGAGCTGGCGCAGAACCAGCGCGAGCTGGCCCAGCACCCTCGCATCGGCGGGCCGCAGATCCGCGGCCGAGCGCAAATGCCGGACGGCCTCGTCGAGGCGGCCCTGCCCGTATTGCAGCCGCGCCAGGCCCAGATGGCCGTCGGCGCGGCCGGCCTCCGCCTCCAGCATCCGCTCATAGAGCGCCGCTGCACTCTCACAGTTCCCGGCGGCAAGCAGATCGGCGGCGCGCCGGGCCGTTTCTTCAAGGGACAAGGCGTTCATGGAACGCCCTCCGGGGCGAAGAAAGGGCAGAGACTAACCTGCATGGAATATCCGGGCTTGCGAAAAGGAACACAAGCATGAAACGGTCCGGCATATCGGGCGGCGGAGCGGCGGGCGGATGACGGAAACGGTCCAGGTCGATATCGCGGTGGTCGGCGGCGGCTCGGGCGGGCTCTCCGTGGCGGCGGGAGCCGCGCAGATGGGCGCCTCGGTGCTGCTGTTCGAGAAGGGCCGGATGGGCGGCGACTGCCTGAATTACGGTTGCGTGCCGTCCAAGGCCACCATCGCCGCCGCCCGCGTCGCCGCCGCGCTCCGCACTGCGGGCCGCTTCGGCATCGCGCCGGAAACGCCCAGGGTCGATGCCGCCGCGCTCCGCCGCCATGTGCAGGGCGTCATCGCCGCCATCGCCCCGCATGACAGCGTCGAGCGCTTCGAGGGGCTGGGCGTCCGGGTGGTCGAGGCGCCCGCCCGGTTCGTCGGCAAGCGGCTGCTGGAAGGCGGCGGGGTCCGCGTGAAAGCGCGCTGGATCGTGCTCGCCACCGGGTCGGCGCCGGTGGCGCCGCCCATTGCGGGCCTCGCCCGGTTGCCCTTCCTCACCAACGAGACGGTCTTCGACCTGGAGGAGACGCCGGGGCATCTGCTGGTGCTCGGCGGCGGCCCGGTCGGCATCGAACTCGCCCAGGCGCACCGCCGGCTCGGCGCGGAAGTGACGGTGGTGCAGCGCGGGTCGATCCTGCCGCGCGACGATGCGGGGGCGGTGGCGCTCATCCGCGCGCGCCTTGCCGCGGAGGGCGTGCGGCTCTGCGAGCATGCGGCGGTGGACGAAGCATCCGGCGGAGCCGGCGACATTGCCCTGCATTTCGAGGCGGACGGCCGCCGGCAGACAGCGCAGGGAACGCATCTTCTGGTGGCGGCCGGGCGCCGTCCCGACCTGGAAGGCCTCGACCTCGACGCCGGCGGCGTCGCCTGGACGCCGGCGGGCGTGACGGTGGATGCGCGGCTGCGCTCATCGGACCGGCGCGTGCTCGCGGTCGGCGATGTCGCGGGCGGGCTGCGCTTCACCCATGTCGCGGGCTACCATGCCGGCATCGCGATCCGCAATGCGCTGTTCCGCATCCCGGCCAGGGCGGATACGACCGCCGCGCCCTGGGTCACCTACACGGACCCCGAGCTCGCCCATGTCGGCATGACCGGGGCGGAGGCGAAAGCGGCCTTGGGGGACAGGGCGCGGGCGCTGCGGCATGACTTCGCCGAAAACGACCGCGCCCGGACGGAGCGCGACACCGAAGGCTTCGTCAAGGCGGTCGTCGGGCCGCGGGGGCGGGTGCTGGGCGCCACGATCGTCGGCCCCCATGCGGGGGAGCTCATCCAGCCTTGGGTGCTGGCGGTCTCGCAGCGGCTCCGCATCGGGGCGCTGGCGAGCATGATCGCGCCCTATCCGACACTGGGCGAGGCGTCGAAGCGGGCCGCCGGCAGCTACTATACGGACACGCTGTTCGGCCCCCGCACCCGCCGCCTGGTCCGCCTGCTGATGCGCCTCGCCTGACCCGGCGCGGCTGGACCGCCCGGATGCCCGGCGCCCGTCTCAGATGACGAGATAGCGGACCAGGGCGTCGAGCCGCTGGCGCCCGGCGACGGTCGCCTGGAGGCGGTCCGTGTGCGCGTAAAGGAACCCTTCGGCCCGCAGATGCGCGAGCCGGTCCGCGTCGATGGCCGGCTCAAGCCCGCGCGCCGGGATGCCTTCCGCGAGCCGCAGCCCGGTCTGGATACGCTCCTGCATGGCTTCGAGCGGTTCGAGCAGGCGGCGTTCCCGGACGGCGCGGCCCCTGCGGGCGGTCTCGGCAAGCCATGCTTCCGGGGCGCGGCGCTCGGCGGTCGCGAGGCGGCCCTCGTCCGTGTCGATGCGGCCGTGCGCGCCCGGCCCGACGCCGATCCACTCCCCGCCCCGCCAATAGACCAGGTTGTGCCGGCAGGCCGCGCCCGGCCGGGCGTGGTTCGATATCTCGTAGGCCGGCAGGCCCGCGTCCGCCAGGCGTTCCTGCGTGGTTTCGTAAAGCGCCGCCGCCTCGTCCTCATCGGGGATGCGGAAGTCGCCGCGCGCCGCGCGGGGCGCGAAGGCCGTGCCCGGCTCTATGGTGAGCTGGTAGAGCGAGAGATGCTCGCCCGCGAGCGCGAGCGCCTCGTCGAGGCGGGCAGCCCACGCGGCGGCGGTCTGGCCGGGCAGCGCATAGATGAGATCGAAGGAGACGCGCGGGAAAATGCGCTGCGCCAGCTCCAGCGCCGTGCCGGCGGCGCGCGCGTCGTGGCGGCGGCCCAGAAAGGCGAGATCGTCGTCCCGGAAGGACTGGACGCCGAGCGAGAGCCGGTTGACGCCCGCCTCGGCGAAGGCGCGGAAACGCCCGGCCTCGACCGAGCCGGGATTGGCTTCGAGCGTGACCTCGATGTCGTCCGCCACCGGCCAGAGCGCGCGCACCCGCTCCAGCGCCGCGCCCGCAGTCTCCGGCGCCATCAGCGAGGGCGTGCCGCCGCCGAAGAAGACGCTCCCGACCGTGCGCCCCGGCGTCTCCTCCGCCCAGCTTTCGAGCGAGCCCCGCAGGGCGGCGCGCCAGGCGGCCTGGTCCACCCGGTCGCGCACATGGCTGTTGAAGTCGCAATAGGGGCATTTGGATTCGCAGAACGGCCAATGCACATAGACGGCGAAGCCCCGGTCCGTCACGGGAAACAGGCCGCGGCGAGTTTCGCGAAGGCGCGCGCCCGGTGGCCGATGCGCGATGTCACTTCCGGGTCCATCTCGCCGAAGGTCTCGTCATGGCCGTCCGGCGCGAAGATCGGGTCGTAGCCGAAACCCCGTTCCCCGCGCGGCGGCCAGACCAGCCGGCCCTCTACCCGGTCCTCGAAGGCCTCGACATGCCCGTCCGGCCAGGCCAGCGCCAGCGCCGCGACGAAGACGGCCGCACGGGGCCGGTCCCCGAGGCGCTCCTGCACGGCTGCCATGGCGCGGGCGAAATCGCGCTCCGGACCCGCCCAGCGCGCGGAATGGATGCCGGGCGCGCCACCCAGCGCGGCGACGGCGAGGCCCGAATCGTCCGCCAGCGCCGGCAGGCCGGAGCGCGTGGCCGCCCGCGCCTTGAGTGCGGCGTTGGCGAGGAAGGTCGCGCCGGTTTCCTCCGGCTCCGGCAGGCCGAGCGCGGAAGCCGCCACGCCGTCGATGCCGCAAGGCTGCAACAACTCGGCGATCTCGCGGACCTTGCCGGCATTGTGGCTGGCGATGACGAGCCGCTTGCCCTCGAGCCGCCGGGTCACGGGTCGAGGGCGCGGCGCTGCGCCTCCGCGAGTCGGGCGCAGCCGGGCTCGGCAAGGTCGAGCAGGGCGTCGAGGCGGGCGCGGGGGAAGGCCGTCTTTTCCGCCGTCGCCTGCACCTCGACCAGCGCGCCGGAGCCGGTCAGCACGAAATTCGCGTCCGCCTCGGCCTCGCTGTCCTCGGCATAATCGAGGTCGAGCACCGCCGCGCCCCGCCAGAGCCCGCAAGAGACGGCGGCGACCGACTCCGCCAGCACCGGCTTCTTCACCGCGCCGATTCGCTGCAGGTGCCGGCAGGCGAGCGCCAGCGCCACATAGCCGCCGGTCACCGCCGCGGTGCGCGTGCCGCCGTCCGCCTGCAGCACGTCGCAATCGACGCGAATCTGGATCTCGCCGAGCGCCTCCAGGTCGACGACGGCGCGCAGCGAGCGGCCGATCAGGCGCTGGATTTCCTGCGTGCGTCCGCTCTGGCGCCCGCGCGCCGCCTCGCGGTCCGTGCGCTCATGGGTGGAGCGCGGCAACATGCCGTATTCGGCGGTGATCCAGCCGCGCCCGCGCCCGCGCAGCCAGGGCGGCACGCGCGTCTCCACCGATGCGGCCGCGAGCACCCGTGTGCCGCCGAAGGAGGCCAGGCAGGAGCCTTCCGCATAGGGCGCCCAGCCGGGCTCCAGCAGGACGGCGCGAAGTTCGTCCGGGCGGCGCCCTGAAGGGCGGGAGGGTTCGGTCATGGTCGCGCTGTCCGTTGCGGCGGGCCGCCTGTCTATCGCGGTTTCCCCGGCCGGGAAACCGCTTTCGCATTGTTGCGGGCGGACACAGGTCTCGCGGCAGATGCAGGCGGCTTCGCCGGACGGGGCGGGACCGGCGCGGCTGCGTTGACGCCTTGCCGACAATCGTATCGCGCAAGGTTTCGACGACACCCTCCAGCTTCGCCATACGCTCGCGGATGTCCGCCATGTCCCGATGCAGGTTCCATAGGAAACCGGCTGCGGCGGTCTGTAGCGCGAAAAGTGCGGCGAGTTCCGCAGACCATTCCATCCTGGGGATTCTCCTCTCAAGCGGCCGCAGCGCACGCACATCGCCGTTGAAACCGCAACAGGGGCGCCTCCGGTCTTTTGTCCGCCTGGTCGAGGATGCTGGACCGGGGAATTTTATTTGGTGGTCACCGCCACCACGTCGCTCCACGCGCCGTCGCCGCCGCCGCCATCGCGCACCCGGTTCACCGACCGTACCCGGGCCTCGCAGGTCGTCCCGTTCTCGAGGCCGGTCATCAGGGAGCTCCGCGCCACGCCCGCCACCGTCCTGCGGCGTTGTCCCTCGACCGATCTCCATCCCTGGCCGCCCGAGCGCCACTGTACGATATACCTGACCGGCGCCCTGCCGCCGTCCACAGCTGGCGGCGCTCAATTCAGGGTGAACGACCCGTGGCCCGCCGCGGCCACGACATTCGCCGGCGGACCCGGCGGCACGATGACCGGCGGCCAAGCGTCACTATGGCCGGCGATGACGCGGATAACGCCGTCGCGCTTGTTGAGCAGGAAGATGCGGCCGCCCTGGCCGACGCCGAAACGCAGGTCGGTGCGCCCTACCGCCTCTATCTTCCGCTCCTGCCTCTTTTCGTTGATCGGTTGAAGCAGCGTTTTCTCGCCGGGAAGGAACAGGAGACGGCGGATGGCGTCCTGGCCGCCCTTTTCGGGCAGTGCGTCGGCGTCGATGTAGAATATTTCGCCGCTGACGATATCGCCGAACAGCAACTGACCCTCAAGCTGCGGGATCGTCTCTCCCCGGTGGATGACGATCCCGGTGATGGCGACACCTCCGGGCAGAAGCTCGTCCGTATGGTCGAACTCGACGACCGGGTAAGTCACCGCCGGGTCGCTGCGCGGGCTGTCGAACGTGATGCTGATCAGGCCGTGTTCGTCCGTGACCGTCCGGACGGAACCTCCCCAATCCTGCCAGCCAAGGTCGGCGCCCCTGGTGACGAGGCTGATTTCCTCAACGCTGTCCTCGCCGATGTCGGCAACGAACAGGCGGCCGTTGGCGGGGTTCCAGGCGATCCTCTGGGGGACGCGTATACCGGACGCCCAGATTTCGCCGAGGGTGGCGGGGTCGCCGTCGGTGGCGAACGGATTGTCCGCCGGGATGCCGTATCTGCCGTTGGCGCTGTTGGCGCCCAGGGGATTTATTCGCAATATCTTGCCGAGGATCGAATCGAGCTTCCGGCTTTTGCCGTGGGGGTCGGAGGCGGCGACATAGAGCATGCCGTAGTTGAGGTCTCCCGGCTGCGCGAAGCTGCTGAAGGCAAGCATGATATTGTAGGTCCTCGATCCCCGCAGCAGTTCGCGCGGGGCGTCGCCGTCATAGCGCCCGGCCGCGGGGTCTCGAGCCATCCATTCCAGCAGGCGAAAATCGGGCTTGTCGTCCCCTGCTCCGGGGTCCGATTCCGGCGCGGCGCCGGCGGTAAAGGAGAGGGTGTAGAACTTGCCTTAGCCGGGTGTGCTCCGGATGTTGAACTGGGGGTGGAAGGCGAAACTCTGAAAGCCCTTGCAGCCTTCGTTGAAGAAATCGAGCCCCCGGCGGGGAGACCCGAGGTCCAGATACGGGACAACGTCGCGGCCGTCTTCGCTGACACTGCATAGAGGGCCGCTCAGGTCGTTGACGAACAGGCGCTCGCCGCCGGGTTCGGGGACAAGCAGCATCATGCGCGCCGGCTCGCCGTCCCAATCGGGCAGGGACGCGAACTCGGCAACGCCCACCTTGACGCCGGCGTCGCGCGGCAGGGGGCGCGGGGAATGGACCCAACGGGTCCCGGTCGGGCTCCTCCTGCATCGATATCGGGGCCGTCGGTATCCCCACCGCCAAGACCAGGACGGCTGCCACGAGGCCCCGCCACAGCCGCCGGGTCATAGACGGCGAATTATACCTGAGAAGCCCAACGCCGATGTCAAACGCATAATGCGGTGCGTTCAAAGGCGCAGGCCAGTCGCCGGACGGCAGGAGTCGGATGCGGGCGCTCCGGATGACGAGGCAATGCGGGCGCCGCTGTCACCGTCATGCGCCGCGACGCTCTCGCCCGCGCTGCAAGCGTCGGTCACCTCGGACTGCGCCACCTCATGCCCCATGGCCTTACCCTCTCGTCGCGCGCAAGACTGACGCTGCATTCAATACGCAATTTCGAGACGCACGGTAAACCCGCATCGAGAATCTGTCCTCGTTCAGGACATCTGATACCATCGGCAGGGAGTTAGAGACCGTTTGAGAATGTTGTTGCGTTGGTTTTGGGTATGTGAGTCACGCTTTTCATGTGGACACGAGAGACGCGAGGCCAGATGGCCGCGATCGAGCGGAAAACGAAGCGTTATCCCCCGATCTGACCGACGAAGAATGGGCGCTGATTGCGCCGTTTGGTACGAGACTACGAGCAGCGTATCGATGTCTCCGAGGCCATGATCCATGTCGCAATGGAAAGCCTTTTGCTGCGAAGATATCGCCCATTGAACCAATTCTCAAACGGACACTTAGAGCTCATGTGTGCATTTTGTATTCTGATCGAGGTGATTTGGTTTGGCAGTGAGACGAGTTTATTCCCGGCTTGGCGGCAGTGATCGAGGATATCGTCGTGGTTTCGGAAGACGCGGTTCGAGAGCCGGTTTTCGCGCATGAACTGGCAAGCGTTTTCGACGGGGTTGAGTTCGGGCGAGCGGGGCGGGAGCGCCATGAGGGAGACATTGCGGGGGACTTTGAGGGTCGAGGGGGTCTGCCCTCCCGCCCGGTCGAGCATGACGAGGGCATGGGCGCCGGGTTCGACGGTGCGGGCGATTTCGGCGAGATGGGCGTTGAGCGCGCGTGTGTCGGCGTGGGGCATGACAAGCCCGTTTCTTCGGGCATATGGCGGCGAAGATGCAGGCGGGGGTCGTTCTCCGGTCCTTGGGCGCGGAGGGTCGCGCGCCGCGTTTCGCCCCTCGCCGGGCGATCTCGTTCTTCCGCCCGACGCGGGCCTCGTCCCGCCACCGGACTTCGATCTCGACACCGCCACCGAACCCGGCGCGGATCTCCCTCAGGCGTTCGGGGAAGTTTGTTTGAACGCCTCCATGGCCTCCCGGTCCCGGGCATAGTGGCGCGGGCGCGCAGAAAGCCCGGCATAGCCCATCCGGCGCAACTCCTGTCCGATTGTCGTTTCCGCCAACGACACGCCAAACCGGTTCCGAAGCCATGCCGCCGGGTCGCAGCGTCGCCAGCGCACCGCGCCGGGGAGCGCCGGGGCCGGGCCGCTCTCCACTACCGCCGCCGGGGCCGCGCGTTGCTCCTCGTTCAGTTTGTAAGGCGGACCCGGAGCCTTGCGGTCCTTCAAGCCCTCCGGCCCGGCCGCGTTGAAGCGCAGAACCCGGTCCCGAACGATCCGCAGCCCCACCCCCGCAAATCGCGCCGCGTCCGAACGACGATCGCCGTCGCAGATCAACGCCAGTGTCGGAAGACGACGGGTCTGCGCCCCGTCGCGGTTCCGCTTCGCAAGGCGACGCAAACCGGACGCATCGAAATCTCCCCGCAAGGGGATCGCCGCTCCCATCGCAAACCCCCAATCCAAAGCCCCGGACCTTGAATCGGAAAACCCGCCTTCAGCGAATCCCCCCATGAGTCAGCACACAGAACCGCTGGTATCACTATGACTTCTGCAGCGGCGGGAGAGTCGGATGGTATCTACGTGCCCCTGATCTCGGCGCCTGCCTTCATGCACGCCGGCATGAAGGCAGGCGCCGACGCCAATGCTGGCAACCCTGAAGTTGTGCGGGTGCCGAGCACTTTCCACGGGGCGGCCGATCAGTACACATGCACGGCAGCGAATGCGGGCGAGTGCGTTTCGCACGAAGACAGTAATGGCGTCCGACCGACTGGCGGCGGAACGTGGGAATTCGTTCTCAATGCCGGCGCCATGGTCAGCGTGGCGGACAGCACCTACCTGTATTTCAGGTGGTGGCTGCACAAGGATGACGTGGGCCCTGAGGTCGATGCGTGCCATGGCGTCACCGGCGGCGCCCCCATCAACGCTGGCGACCTCACCACCCTGAGCGGCACGGCCACCTACAGCGGTGCGGCGGCCGGCAAATACGCCATCGATCCCGTTGCTCCCGGCACCTGCGCCTCGGGCGGCCACTGGACTGCCGATGCCATGCTCACCGCCGATTTCGGGACTCAGGCTGATGAAGGGACGATCGGCGGCATGATCGACAACTTCATGGCCGGCGACACGGCCACGGACTGGAGCTTGGCACTTCGCGAAACCGACTTGGGTGACCCCGGAGCATTCACCAATACGACTGGTGGGGTGGTCTGGACGATCGCCGGCGAGGCCGCGCCCGGGAGCGGGTCGTGGAACGGCAATCTACACACTCGGGGCGCCAACAACGTGCCCACCGGGGTGACCGGAGAGTTCTCCACGACCTACAGCGAGGGCGGCCACAAGATCAGCCACATGATCGGCGGGTTCGGCGCCCACGTCGAGTAGCCTCCGGGCTTTCCCGTGGAGGGGCATTGCGGCTCCTCCTTCCTTACACTCCCCCGGCTGTTCCCGAACGGCCGGGGGTTTTCTTCCGGATTGTCGGCGGCACCCATGCGCGCGCTCATTCTCGTCATCCTGGCCGGTATCCTCGTGCTCGTCGCCGCCGCGACGGCCTATTCCCAGGACAGGACCGAGGCGCATTTCCGGGCCGGCATGGAGGCGCTTGCCGCCGCCCACGCCGCGCCGGACCGGGAGGCCCGCGACAAGAAGCTGGACGAGGCGGTCGCCGCCTTCCGCGCGATCCTGGTGGACCGTCCGGGGCTTGTGCGGGTGCGGCTCGAACTGGCGCGCGCCTTCTTCCTGAAGGAGGAGGACACGCTGGCCCGGCGGCATTTCGAGCAGGTGCTGGCCGGCAGGCCGCCGCCGGCCGTGGCGGGCAATATTCAGCGCTTCCTGCGCATCATGCGCGCGGCGGCGCTGGCAGGCGCATTTCGGCGCGGCCCTGGCCCCGGACAGCAACCTCAATGCCGCCTCCGGCGAGCGCACGATCTTCCTGGACACGCCTTTCGGCCGCCTGCCCTTCACCCGCCAGGGCGACATCGTGCCCAGGTCCGGCCTCGGCGTCTCGCTCTGGGGCGGGGGCGAATACCAGTATCCGCTCGGGCCGCGCTGGCGGCTGCGCTCAGGGGCGAACGCCAGCGCGCGCGAATACAAGGGCAGGGATTTCGACCGCCATTTCCTCTCGGCGCATCTCGGCCCGCGCCGGCGCATCGATGCGCGCACCGAAGCGAGCCTGCTGGCGACCGTGGGCCGGCAATGGACCGCCGGCATGCCGGAAACGGACCGCTTCGGCCTGCGCCTGGAGGGGGATCGCCGCCTGACGCCGCGCTTCGCCCTGTTCGCCCGCGCGAGCGCCGTCCGGCGCAACTGCCGCGACTGCAACTATCTCGACGGCCCGGAGGGAACTGTCTCGCTGGAGGCAAGCTGGGCCGCGCTGCCGATCCTGCGCCTCGGCGGCAATGCCGGCTGGAACCGGGTTCGCGCCAACGCCGAACACTGGCGCAACGACGGGCCGAGGCTCGGGATCGGCGCCACGCTGGCGCTGCCGGCCGGCTTCACCCTGGGCGCCCGCGCCTCCCTGCAGCGCACCGAATATCGGGGGCAGGGCTTCCGGCACAACACCATCGACCGCAAGCCGCGCGAGGACGAGACGCAGACGCTCTCGCTCTCCGTGCATAACTGCGCCGCGACCGTGCTCGGCTTCAGCCCCCGCCTCTCGCTCATCCGCGAGGAGAGCGACACCAACGCACAGGCCCTCGACTACAAACGAAACCGCGCCGAGCTCTCCTTCGTCAGGCAATTCTGAGCACAATCCGTTCGGGTCGCAACGAAGGCGTCTCCAGAGCCTCATACCAGCGGTCGTCGATCGGAACCGATAGCGACGCTGCCGCCTACCGCCGCCCCGGCCCTCTTTCCCTTCATCCCGAGTAGCGGCGTCAGCCGCGTATCGAGGGGGCGTCCTCTTCGATACGCCGCTTCGCGGCCACCCAGGATGAGGGAGTTCCCCAGGCTGATGAATATCGCTCCTTGCGCGTCCGGCGCACGCCGGGCCCGCCTCAGGCCTTCTCGAAATCGATCTTCTGGTCCACCGGCGCGCCGGCGAGGCTTCGCCGCAGGCAGTCCAGCGCAAGCTCGACGCCGCCGGCCCGCGCCCGCTTGCGCCCGCCGATCAGCAGGGCCAGGCGTTCGAAGCCGCCGTCCGGCCCGGCGAGCGCAACATGCACCTCTCCGGTCGTCGCATCGATTGCGGCGGCAAGGCCGTGCGTGGCCCCGTCCGCCCGGCGCATCCCTTCGGCAAGCTCGGCCGGCGCGGCATCGTCCGGGAGGCCCAGCGGCCGCGCCACGGCGGCCGCGGTATTGCCCGAGGAGGCCCGCAGGAACACCCCGCCCTCCTCGTCGGCCGCGGCAAGGCGCACGCCAAGGAGTCCGTGGGAGCCGGTCTCGACTGCGCTCAGCGAGCCTCCGCGCGCGCGGAGGCTCCCGAGCACCGCCGCCTCGAGCGTGCCGTCGTCCTCCGCGACGATGAAGTTGCCGAGACGTGCGCGAACCTCCGCCTCGATGGGCTCCAGCAGCGCCGCCGCCGCCTCGGTCGTCGGCGCGGCGACAGCAAGCTTCGTCTCCAGTTGCGGATAGTGCGACTGGAAGCCGAGCTTGACCCGGGCTTGCCCGTCCATCGCCTCGATTCCGGCGAGCAGATGGTCGGCGCGGGACTCGCCGATCCCGAAGGAATGGAACCGCTTGAGGTGGATGACGGCGTCGATGCCGCTCATCGCGCGCAGGCGGGGGATGAGTTCGCGCTCGGTCATCCGGTCGAGCTCCGAAGGCACGCCGGGGGTGAAGAAGAACCGCGCCCGGCCGATATCGACGGCAAAGCCGCAGGCCGTGCCGACGGGGTTGTCGATGAGTTCGGCGCCCTCCGGCAGCATGGCCTGCTTGCGGTTGTTGGGCGGCATTTCGCGCCCGCGCCGGCGGTAGAAGGCCTGGATGGTCTCCAGCCATTCGGGCCGGAGGCCGAGCGGCACTCCCGCGGCCGCCGCCGCCACTTCCTGGCTGAGGTCGTCCACGGTCGGCCCGAGCCCGCCGTTCACGATCACCGCGTCGGCCCGGCCGGCGGCGGCATCGAAGGCGGCCCGGAGCTCCGCCCGGTCGTCGCCCACCGTGGTTTCGCGGACCACCGGCATGCCGAGCTCGGTCAGGCGCCGGCTGAGCCGGCTGAAATTGGTGTTGACGGTCTTGCCGGTCAGCACCTCGTCGCCGGTGCAGATCACTTCGATGCGCAAGAACTTCGCTCCCCTCGATGCCTCGGGGAGATAGCAATTCGGCTCGTTCGCCGCAAATGCGGGCCGGCAGCCGGGCGGACAGGCGCGCCCCGGGCAATAGCCAACATGCCGGGCAGTTACGAAGTGTCATGAGATGTCATGTTCTGCCCTGTGGAAGCCTCGCTCTTTCGCCGCTCCGGCGCGAAGGCCGGGGCGGCGAGTGAGGGCGCGCAGCGCGGAGCGGCCGGACAGGGATGTGTCAATCCGGCAGCCTGCCTGCGAGAGGGGCGAGGAGAGCCATGGCGGCCGTGACCCTTGCCGCCTTACCCCCGCCGGGCGACGGCCCAGCCGGTCTCCGCGAGCTGGCGGGCCTTGGCGCCGCGCTGCACCGCGTCGGGGGAGCTTGCATTGCCGTCGAGGCCGCGCTTGTAGACGCCCTGGCTGATCGCGGCGAGGCGGAAGAGCGAGAAGGCGAGGTAGAAAGTCCAGCCGGGAATGCCGCTGCGCCCGGTGCGCTTGCAATAGGCCGCGACATAGTCCTCCTCGCTCGGGATGCCGGTCGCGGCGTGGTCCATGGCGCCGAGGAAGCCGCGCACATCGTCGCCCGAATGGTAGGGCAGGCAGTTATAGGCAAGGTCCGAGAGCGGGTTGCCGAGCGTGCCGAGCTCCCAGTCCACCACCGCCAGCACGCGCGGCTCGGTCGGATGGAGGATCATGTTCTCCAGCCGGTAGTCGCCATGCACGATCGCGGTTTCGTCGTCCGCCGGCATGTTCTCGCCGAGCCAGGCGGCGAGATTGTCCATCTCCGGCACCTCGTCGGTCCGGCTCATCTCGTACTGGCCGGACCAGCGGCGCACCTGCCGGGCCATGTAGCCGCCTTCGCGCCCGTAGCCTTCCAGCCCGACGGCGCGGAAATCGACATTGTGCAGCGCGGCCAGCGCGGCGTTCATGGCGTCGTAAGTAGCGGCGCGCTCGGCGGGCGGCAGGCCGGGCAGCATGAGGTTGCGCGCCACCCGCCCCTCGACATGCTCCATGATGTAGAAGGCCCGCCCGATCGCGCTCTCGTCCTCACAGAGCGCGAGCGCGCGCGCGACCGGGACATCCGTGTCCGCGAGCGCGGAGATCACCCGGTATTCCCTGTCCACCGCATGGGCCGAGGGCAGCAGCTTGCCGGGCGGCTTCTTGCGCATCACATAGCGCCGCCCGTCGCCGTCCTCCAGCAGGAAGGTCGGGTTCGACATGCCGCCCCGGAACTGCGAGACCGAAAGCGGCGGCGCGAAGCCGGGGACCTCGCGCGCCATGAAGCCGGCGAGCCGATCTTCGGGAAAGCGGTGCCGGTCGAGCACCGGCGCAGCCTCGGCGGTGGTGGTGATCGCCGGTTCGGCCGGCGTTTCGGCGGGGGCGGTCATAGGCGGCATGGCTCCTTCGCGCCGCGCAAGACTAGCCGCCGGACCGATTCCCCGGCAAGCGCCCGGGCCCGGCTTGCCGGACGCAAGGACCGAACCGGCCCGCAAGCGGCGCATTCCGCCGGGCGTGCGGGTGTGGCAGAGTGGCGATAGCAGCGGCGGAGCGCGGGGAGGGCCGAGCGGTGTTCGACAAGGGGCATCTGGAGTTCCACAGCGTCGATCTGGACACGGGCTGGGAGGCGCCGGAGGGCTATCCGGCCGGCATCGAGCAGAAAATACTGGCCGGGGGTCTGGACGAGGCGGCCGGGTCGGGCAACCGCTCGCGCCTCCTGCGCTTCGCCCCCGGCGCCTTCACGACGGAGCCCTTCGTGCACGACTACTGGGAGGAAGTGTATCTGCTCTCCGGCGACCTCGCGGTCGGCGTCGGGGAAGACGCGGAAACCTTCGCGCCCGACACCTATGCCTGCCGCCCGCCCGGCGCCCCGCACGGGCCGTTCCGCTCCGCGGGCGGCTGCATGTTGCTGGAAATCCACTATTACGGCTAACGCGCCCTGTTTGCGCCCCAATTGGCGGCCATCGTCGCGTGCGGCGGCAGGGCTTCCCCGGCCCCTGCGCCCTCATACCCGATATGTCCCTCCCCGTGTCTTGCGGCCGGCATGGACCCATCCCGTCCATGCCGGCCGTTTTCTTTGCGCGCCTTGTCAGCCGTTTCATGCCGGTGACGAGCATCCCGGTGTGGGATATTCAGTTCCAGACAATGCGTATCGTCGCGAAACGGACATTGCGGACCTATTGGGAGAAGGAACGCAGGGCGGAGCAGCCGCTCAGGTCTTGGCATGCCGTCGCCGCGAAGGCAGACTGGTCGTTGCTTGGCCGAGGTCGAAGCTGACTATGGCAATGCCAGCATCGTCGGCAACGACCGGATCGACGCCGCGAACATATAGGAGGCGGATATGGACATCGGGCCGATCGGGACCGAAGCCGACTACGACGCGGTGCTGGAGGAGATCGACAGCCTTATGGGCGCCGAGCCGAATTCGCCGGAGGCCGACGGGCTGGAAGTCCTCGTCACGCTGGTGGAAGCCTATGAAGGCCGGCATTGGCCGGTGAACGCGCCCGATCCGGTTTCCATGATCGAACATGTCATGGAGGCGCGCGGTTACGGGCAAAAGGACCTTGCCGCGCTCGTCGGGTCTCAATCGCGCGCCTCGGAGGTGCTCAACCGCCGCCGGCCGCTCACCTTGCCGATGATCCGGGCGCTCTGCGCCGGTTGGAATCCTCCAGCCGAAAGATTGGTGCGCGAATACGGTCTCGCAAGCTGACCATAGACGGTCCGGCGCCGCTTGCATCGGGCGCGCGCGGCGGCGAGGCTCGGCGGCGGCATGATCGCGCTTACCGGCTTCATCGGTTTCCACGCCCGGCGCACGCCGGACCGCGAGGCGCTCGTCTATGGGGACCTGCGGCTCGGCTACGGCGCGCTCCGGGCCAACATGGCCGCGATGGCGGGCCGGCTGGCGGCCTTCGGACTCGGCCCCGGCGATGTCGTCGCCGCCTGCCTCAGGAACAGCCCCGCCTTCTACGACCTCGCCTTCGCCGCGAGCCATGTCGGCGCGGTGTTCCTGCCGCTCAACTACCGCCTGGCCGCCGACGAGATCGCCTGGATCCTGGACCATGCGGGCGCGCGCCGCCTGTTCGCCGACGCGGACCTGGACGCAGCCGCCGAAGCCGCGGACGCAGCCCGCGTGCCGCTCACCGCGCTCGACCCGGAGACGGCGCGCGACAGCCGGCGGCTGAGCGCCGGGGCGCCGGCCCCGCCCATGGCCGGGGCCGCGCCGGACGACGTCTTCCGCCTGATGTACACCTCCGGCACGACCGACCGGCCGAAGGGCGTGCAGCACAGCTATGCGAACTTCTACTGTAAGTGCCTGGACCAGACGGCGGCGCTCGGCGGCGGGGCCGACGACCGGCTGCTGGCGGTCGGGCCGCTCTACCATGTCGGCGGCTTCGACCTGCCGGGGGTGGATGTCTGGCGCCGGGGCGGTTGCATCGTGCTGCATCGCGAGGCGCGGCCGCGCGCGATCCTGGAGGCAATCGAGGCCGAGCGGGTCACCGGCGCCTGGCTGCCGCCCACGGTGACGAACGGCGTGCTGGCCGAGCCCGGCCTCGGCCGCTTCGACACGAGTGCGCTGCAGTGGGTGATCGGCGGCGGCGAGCGCACGCCGGAAACGCGCATCCGCGAGTTCGCCGCCGCCTTTCCCGGCGCGCGCTATATCGACGCCTACGGCCTTACGGAGAGCGTGGGCGGCGACACGCTGATGGAGGCGGGTCGGGAGCTGGAGAAGATCGGCTCGGTCGGGCGCGCGCTCGCCCATGTCGAGGTCTCGGTGCGCGACGAGGCGGGCCGGGCGTTGCCGCCGGGCGAAGAGGGCGAAATCTGCCTGAGGGGTCCGAAGATCACGCGCGGCTACTGGCGCGACCCGGAGCGCACGGCCGAGGCCTTTTTCGGCAAGCGGCTCAGAACCGGCGATGTCGGCTGTCTGGACGAGGAGGGCTTCCTCTACCTCACCGACCGGCGCAAGGACATGATCGTCTCCGGCGGCGAGAACATCGCCTCGTCGGAGATCGAGCGGGTGCTCTACGAGCACGATGCCGTCCATGAAGCCGCCGCCATCGGCCTGCCGGACGCCCGCTGGGGCGAGCGGCCGGTCGCGGTTGTCGCGGTCCGGCCCGGCGCCGGGCTGACACTGGAAGACCTGCAAAGCCATTGCCGCGCGCGCCTCGCCGGCTTCAAGGTGCCGAAGGAGCTCCACCTGCGCCCGGCGCTCCCCCGCAACCCCTCCGGCAAGGTGCTGAAGCGCCTGCTGCGCGAGGAGCTGGGCGGCGGCGCGTAACGCCCCGGCCTACCAGACTTCGCCGTAGGGGCGGAGCTCGACCGTGAAGGACCATGCCGAGCGGTCCTGGTGGGCAACGCGGAACATCTCCTCGGCAATCGCCGCCGGCTTGGCGAAATAGTCGTCCGGCGCATCCGGCGCGATGAAGGGGCGGGTGCGCGGCGTGTCGATGGCGGCGTCCACGATGAAATAGGCGACATGGATGCCTTGCGGCCCGAATTCGCGCGCGATGGACTCCGCCAGTATGCGCTGCGCCGCCTTGGTCGAGGCGAAGAAGCCCCAATGCGCCTTGCCGCGCGTGGCGGAGGTGTTGCCGGTGACGAGCAGCGCGCCGCCGCCAGCCTCCAGCATGCCCGAAATGGTCTCACGGGCGAGGTGCAGGAGCGCCGTCGCATTCACGCGGAAGTTGCGCTCGAGATCTTCCGGGTCCTGCTCCAGGAACGGGCCGCGCGTGCTGCGCAGCGCGTTGTGCACAACCACCGTCGGCGGGCCCAGTTGCCCGCGCACCGCCGCGACGGTCGCCTTGAGCACGTCGAGGTCGCCGACATCGCAGGGAAAGGCCGCGGCGTTCCCGATATCGGCCTCCAGCGCGGCCAGCCGCTCCGCGTCGCGGGCGAGCATGGCGGTGCGGTAGCCGCCCGCGGCGAAGCGCCGGGCAATTTCGGCGCCCGTGCCTCCGTCGGGGCCGACGCCGGTGACGAGCGCGACCGGTTGGCTCATGCGCGTTTCCTTTCGGGCGTTCCGGTTTCGAGCACATAGCCGTCGAGATCGGCGGCGAAGGCGGGCAGGCGGCGCAGGCGGTCGAAATGCGCGTGCGCGCGGGCGTGGCCGCCCGGCCGGTAGATCGGGTCGAGGCCGCAGGCTTCCAGCCGGTCGTGCATGCGCTCCTCGCGGCGGAATTGCGCGAAATCGCAGACGAAGGCGATATCGGCGATCGAGAACGGCCCGGCCAGTCCTTCGCTGCCCAAGCCCGCGGCATTGTCGATGCCGTCCATGTAGAAGCCGTAGGCCTCGCGCATCCGGTCCGAAAGCTCCCGCGACGCCTTGCGGGCCGCCAGCGCCAGCAGATAGACTTGCGCCTCGCGCGCGAAGACGAGTCCGGCATCGAGGAAGCTGTCGATTCGCGCGGCCTCGTACGGCCCCTCGCCATAGAGCCCGCCCGCCGCCCGGGCGACGGCGCGCAGGATGCTGTTCGATTCGAACACGCCGGTCGCGCCCTCCGGGTCGAACGCCGCCGGCACGGTGCCGAAGGGATGGGCGGCGAGGAAGGCGTCGGTCTTGTAAAGCATGGTGGCGTTGAAGCCGCGCTTGCTCGCCCGCGCATGCGGGTTGTCGGGCGTCTTCTCGGCCTCGTCGAGCGGGCGCGCGTCGAAGTCCCAGAGCCAGCCCGGCAGCGCCTTCGGCCGGTCGCCCACCACTTCGACCTCGACGCGGAGCAGCCTTGCGGCGACCGTCGCCTTCCAGACGCGCGGATTGGGCAGGTACGAGAAAATCCTGAGCACCGCCATGGCGGACACCCCCCTTCGGCCCGATTTCCGGAAGCGGCGGCAGTCTGCCACGAAAACCGCCCCTCAGGCGAGCGCGGTTTCGAACAGGGCCAGCAGCCGGCTCCAGGCCCGCTCCGCCTGCGCTTCGTTGTACACGGCGGAATCCGGCGGGCACCAGCCGTGCAGGGTATCCGCATAGACCTCGATCTCCGCCGGCAATCCGGCCGCATCGAAAGCCTCCCGCAACACGGTCCTGGCCTCCGGGTCCTTTGCGTCGTCGTTCTCCGCGATCGCGAACAGATAATGCGCGCGCATCCGGTCCACCAGCCGATGCGGGCTGTCCGGCGCATCGGTCGCCAGCCTGCCGCCGTGGAACGAGGCGCCTGCCCCGATCCGGTCCGGGAACGCCGCGGCGGTGCGCATGGTCATGGAGCCGCCCATGCAATATCCTGTCGTCCCCATCTTGCGGTCGCCCGCCACCGCCGCCTGACTGTCGAGGAAGCCGACGAAGGCCCCGGCGTCCGTCACGGTCCTCTCGGGGGTCAGGGAGCGCATCAGCGGGAAGACCTTCCTGCGCACCGCCTCGTCCCGGAACGAGGCGCCCTCCGGCAGGATCGGCGCCCTCTCGGTGCGGTAGTAGGGATTGACGACCAACACCGCATAGCCGGATTCGGCCAGCCGCCGCCCCATCCGCTCGAAAGCGGGCCTGAGACCGAGCGCATCCGGCCAGATCAACACGCCCGGCCAGGCGCCGCTCGCGGGGTGCGCGAAGTAGCAGTCCGTCATGCCGTCGGGCGTCGGCACCTCGACATTCGCGGCCGTCGCCTCGAGCGCGGCGGCGGCCCGCGGCAGCAGCATGGCCAGCCCCGCGCCGGCCGACAGCGCCCCGAATTCGCGCCGGGTCAGCCGTCCGGAACGCCGCAGATAGTCCTCTGCGTCGCGAAGCGTTCTTTCATCGCACATGAGTGCCTCCCATCTCGCTACGGTTCGATGTGCCGGGTCAGGTCTTCGACGCAGCGCTCCAGCGCGAAGACATGCGGGTCGTCGATCTCCAGGCGCCGCAATTCGCCTGCGAGCCTCCTCAGATAGTCGATATTGGCGCCGCTCGGGCCCGCCGAGCCGGCAATATGCGCCGCCATCTCCGGCAGGGGCGCCGGGCCGAGCCAGGCGCGGTTGCCGACCGGCGCGACATAGAGGACGCCGTCGGCCGCCGCGCCGTTGCGGAACTCGAGCCGCACCGTCTCGCGCCGGTAGCCGTTCTTCTCGCGGCGGTCCAGCTCGGCCCAGGTCTTCCGCAACCGGACTCCGTCGACGAAATAGGCCATGCCCTCGCAGCAGGCGCCCGCGTCCGGGACCAGCGTCGCCACCCTGCCGGGCGCATGCGGCACGCCGCGATGGTCGTGCGAGCCCTGCCAGAACCGGCGCTTCCAGCCGCGCACCCGCGCCACCCGCGATTCGAGGAACGGGATGTCCGGGCGCCAGATCAGCGAGCCGTAGCCGAACACCCACGCGCCGTCGGGGCAAGGGTCTGCGTTCATTCGCACCTCGCCACATGGTCGAGAATGGCGCGGGCGGTGAATTCGGGGGCCTCCTCGGGCACGAAATGCCCGCTTTCCTCCGCGATCAATCCCCGGACATCGGCGGCGACCCGGCGCATCGACGCCTCGACCTCGCCGGCCCGTCCGAAAGCGTCCGTCCTGCCGCCGCCGATGGCGAGCACCGGCATGGGCAGTCGGAAGCCGGCGGCGAGCAGCGCCGCGTTGTCGGCGGCGTCCTGCGGCAGGCTGCGGTAGTAGGCGAAGCCCGCCCGCAGCGCCTCCGGCTGGCTGTAGGTGCGGAGATATTCCGCCGCGGCCCCGGCGTCGATGGCGTCCGGGTGCGCGGCATAGGCCCGGTAGAACCAGCCGAGATAGGTGCGCTCCCGTCCGCCGACCAGCGCCTCGGGCAGGTCCGGCGTCCGGTGGAAGGCATGGTGCCAGCGCCGCCCGCCCTGCGAGAACTCCCCGCCGTCGCCGGGGATCACCACATCGACGATCGTGAGGCTCGCCGCCGCTTCCGGATGCTGCGCGGCGAGCGCGAAGGCGGTTGGGCCGCCCCAGTCATGGCCGGCAAGATGCCAGCGGTCGAGGCCGAGATGCCCGGAGAGCAGGCGGAAGATGTCCCCGGAAACGGTCCGCTTGTCGTAGCCGCCCGCCGGGCGCGAGGAATCGCCGAGGCCGCGCAGGTCGGGCGCAATCACCGGATGGCGCTCGGCAAGCACGGCCATGACATGGCGCCACTCGTACCAGGTCTGCGGCCATCCGTGCAACAGCACCACGGGCGGTGAGGCGCGGGGGTTCGCGCCGGCCGTCACATAGTGGATCGTCACCTCGCCCAGGTCGGCGAAGGCATGGGCGAATTCCGGGGGCGGGGTCATGCGCGTTCCTCTGCTTGGCGCCGGCCGGGGCGGCTTTCCGAAGGCGGAGAGGCTGTCTAGAGTGTCATGTTCTGTCATGTTTTGTCGTAACTGCCCCGTCTGTTTGTTTTGAAGGAGGCGCTCCACAGACGCCGGCTTGTCTGGCGCATAGGAGCCGTCCACCGCGCCCTTCGCTCATCCTGGGCAATTACGGATAAACGAGGATCGCCCCTTGCTTGCCGGCGTTGAAACCATGCGCCAAACGACAACCGATGGCCCTCTCGGGCATAGCCGAAGCGCCGAAGCGCCGCCGTCGCAGCCGGTTTTGACAAGCCGGGGGCAAGGGCGTTTCATGGCTCCCATGACAATGCTTGAACGATCCGGCTACGCGCTGCACATGGAAACGGTGGACCTCGTGCCGCCCTGGAACGCGCCCGGCGAGGCGGTGCTGTTCTGCCACGGCGTCGCGGTGGATTGCGACATTTGGTCCGGCTGGCTGCCGGGCCTGATCGACCGCTTCCGCATTGCGCGCTTCGACCTGTGCGGCTTCGGGCGCTCCACCCTGCCGGAAGCGGGCCACCGCTGGTCCTTCGACGGGCTGGCGGACGACATACTGGCGGTTGCGGACGCGGCCGGCTTCGACCGCTTCCACCTGATCGGCGAGTCGCTCGGCGGCACGGCCTGCCTGTTCACCGCTGCGAGGGAACCCGAGCGGATCGCGGGCGTCTGCGCCTGCTCTACCGGGCATTACGGCCCGGCGATCCGCAATGTGGCCGCGTGGCGGGCGGCAGTCGAGGCCGACGGCATGGCGCGCTGGTCGGAGGAGATGGTCGAGCGCCGCTTCGCCGACGGCAGGGTCGGCGCCGCCGAACGGCAATGGACGCACGAGGTCCAGAGCCGCACGGCCGCCTCTTCGCTGCTGGACGCCGCCGACCTGCTGATGGGCGCGGAGCTTTCGCAGACCTTTGCGCGCATCGCCTGCCCGGTATTGCTGTTGCATCCGGATGCGAGCCCGTTCCTGCCGATGACCGTCGCCGCGGAGCTGCTGGCCGTGCTGCCCGACGCCCGCCTGCAGGTGTTTCCCGGCGCGCGGCACGGCATCGCGCTCAGCCATGCAACGGAGGGCGCCCGCGCCTTCCGGGAATTCGCCGTTGCCTGAGGGACCGCGCCGTCGCGGGGATTTCTCCGTTGGCCGCCCGGGGACGCCGGGGACTTCCGGTTGCCGGCGGGCGCGCCGGCCGGTAACATGCGTCCGCATTCCGCGTTCGGCAGTTCATTTAGGGTGGCCTTGGGGAGGGGACGCAGCAGAATTCCGCCGCGGTTGTAACCAGCACTCGAACGGGAGAACAAAGCCTCATGAAACTCAAAACGACATTGCTCGCTGCTGCGGCGGCCACGGCGGTTTCCGCTGCGGCGCACGGGGCGACGCTGGACGATGTGAAAGCCAAGGGCTTCATCCAGTGCGGCGTTTCCACCGGCCTCGCCGGCTTCGCGTTCACGGATTCCGACGGCAATTGGGACGGGTTCGACGTTGTTTTCTGCCGCGCGACGGCAGCGGCCGTGTTCGGCGATCCGAATGCGATCAAATTCACGCCGACCACCGGCAAGACCCGTTTCACGGCGCTCGCCTCGGGCGAAATCGACGTCTTGTACCGGAACACGACCTGGACGCTGAGCCGGGACGTCGACCTGAAATTCTCCTTCCTGGGCGTCAACTACTATGACGGCCAGGGCTTCATGATCCGCAAGGACATGGGCGTTGCGTCCGCCACCGAACTCGACGGCGCGACCGTCTGCATCCAGACCGGCACCACCACCGAGCTCAACCTGGCCGACTATTTCCGCGCCAACAGCATGAGCTATGAGCCGGTGCCGATCGAGACCAATGCCGAGGCGCAGCAGAAATACCTGGCGAACGCCTGCGACGTGTACACCACGGACGCTTCCGGCCTGGCGGCGACCCGCGCCACCTTCGAGAGCCCCGGCGACCACGTCATCCTGCCGGAAATCATCTCCAAGGAGCCGCTCGGCCCGCTGGTCCGCCACGGCGACAACGCTTGGGGCGACATCATGCGCTGGGTGCTGAACGCTCTCGTCATCGCCGAGGAGAAGGGCATCACGGCGGCGAATGTGGACAGCATGGCTTCCGCCGACACCAAGGACCCCGAGATCAAGCGCCTGCTGGGCGTCGAGGGCAATTATGGCGAGATGCTCGGCCTTTCCCCGGACTGGGCCGTCCACGCGATCAAGACCGGCGGCAATTACGGCGAGATCTTCGAGAAGTATATCGGCGAAGACACCGCCATCGGCCTGGCCCGCGGGCTGAACCAGCTCTGGACCAAGGGCGGCATTCTTTACGCCCCGCCGTTCCGGTAAGCACCACCGCTCGAAGGGCGCTTCCCCGGGGAAGCGCCCTTTACTTTATCCGGGCCGGCGGGCCTCCGAACGGCGAAGCCGCCGGCCGCGTTCGACGGGGAGCCGTGACGCATGTCCAGCACAGGGCAGCCGCCTCCGGAGCCGTTCCGCGTCAGCCAGCTTCTTTACGACACCAGATATCGTTCCTACACGATTCAGATCTTTGCGCTGGTCGTCATCATGCTGGCCTTCGCATGGGCGATAGACAACGCCGTCCGGAACCTGGAGGCGCTCGGCAAGGATATCGATTTCGGCTTCGTCCTCGAAACCTCCGCCTACGACATCAACCAGCACCTGCTCGACTACGATTCGACGTCGACGCATGGGCGCGCCGCCCTGGTCGGCATCATCAACACCATCCTCGTCGCGGTCATGGGCTGCATTACGGCCACGGTCATCGGCGTCCTCGCGGGTGTGCTTCGCCTTTCCGGGAACTGGATCGTCGCGCGGCTGATGACGGTCTATATCGAGACGGTCCGCAATATTCCGGTCCTTATCTGGATCCTGTTCACGGTCGCCATCGTCAACGAAGTCCTGCCGGGCGTGAGGTCCTTCCGGGGCGAGGATGCGATGAGCGGCCTCCTGTTCGACAGCGTCTTCATCACCAACAGGGGCTTCTACGTCCCGGCTCCGGTCTTCGAAGCGGGGTCGGCCGCGGTCGGAGCGGTGCTGCTGCTGTCGATCGCCGCCGCCTGGTATTTCGGCCGCTGGGCGAGGGCCCGGCAGGCGGTGACCGGGCGGATATTGCCGGTATTCCGGGTCCGGCTCGCAATTCTCGCCGTCCCGGTCCTGCTGGCGTTCTTCGCCATGGGTTCGCCGGTCTCGCTTGAGATTCCCGCCCTCAAGGGGTTCAACTTCAAGGGCGGAATCTACATGCGGGACAGCCTGATCGGCCTGTGGCTGGCGCTTTCGGTCTATACCGGCGCCTTCATCGCCGAGATCGTGCGCGCCGGCATCCTCGCCATCAGCAAGGGCCAGACGGAAGCGGCCTATGCGCTCGGCCTCAGGCCCGGGCGCACCATGAGCCTCGTCATTCTGCCCCAGGCGCTTCGCGTCATCGTGCCGCCGCTCATCAGCCAGTTCCTCAACCTGACCAAGAACTCCTCGCTCGCCATCGCCGTCGGTTACATGGACGTCACGGGTACGCTGGGCGGCATCACGCTGAACCAGACGGGACGCGAAATGGAGTGCATCCTGCTCCTGATGGCGTTCTACCTTGCGGCCTCGCTGACCATTTCGGGGGCCATGAACACCTACAACAGAAGCGTCCGGCTGAGGGAGCGCTGAGATGGCCGGCGAAAAGCCCCTCGCCTTCGTCGCCGAGCGGCAAATCCCGCCGTCGCCGCCGCCGGCAAGGACGGGCGGCCTCCTCGGGTGGGCGCGGGACAACCTGTTCTCCGGCGTCTTCAACACGGCCGCGACGCTGCTCTCGGTCGTCTTCGTCGCCTGGATCCTGGCCTCGGTCGTGCCCTGGCTGTTCCTGGACTCGGTCTGGCACGCCTCCTCGCTGCAGGAGTGCCGCGCCGTGGACGACGGCGCCTGCCTCGCCGTCATCAACGAACGCTTCCTGCAGTTCGTGTTCGGCTTCTATCCGGACGAGTTGCGCTGGCGGCCGGTCGCGGCCTTCGCGCTGCTGTTCGTGGCCATCTGGCCCGCGCTGTTCACCGCCGCGCCGCGCAAGCTGCTGATCTTCACCGCCCTCTATCCGCTCCTCGCCTACTGGCTGATCTGGGGCGGGTCGTTCTGGGGCCCGGTCGGCGTGCTGGTCGGGCCGGCCATCGGCTGGGCCTGCGTCCACTTCCTGCCTTCCCTGGTTCGCGGGCGGATGGATGAAGGCTTGGCCTTTCTGTCTGCGGTCGGCGCGGGCGGGCTCGCCGCGGTTCTGTGGTGGCTGTTCGGCGTCAGCGTCTTCGACGATGCGTTGAGCGCGGTGCTCGCCGTCGGCCTCGAGCCGGTCGAATCCGCCAGGCTCGGCGGCTTCCTGCTGTCCACGATCATCGGCGTGTCCGGCATCGCCGGCTCGCTCCCCATCGGCATCGTGCTGGCGCTCGGCCGGCGGTCCAACCTGATCCTCATCAAGGCCTGCTGCGTCGGGTTCATCGAGTTCATCCGCGGCGTGCCGCTGATCACGCTGCTGTTCGTCGCGTGGCTGCTGCTCGCCTACTTCCTGCCGCCGGGCGCGGAGTTCGACCTGATCCTGCGCGTGGTCATCATGGTCACCGCCTTCGCGTCGGCCTACATGGCCGAAGTCATCCGCGGCGGGCTTGCGGCGCTGCCGACCGGGCAATACGAGGCCGCCGACTCGCTGGGACTGGACTACTGGAAATCCATGCGCCTCATCATCCTGCCCCAGGCGCTCAAGATTTCCATTCCGGGGATCGTCAACACCTTCATCGGCCTGTTCAAGGACACGACCCTCGTGATCGTCATCGGCCTGCTCGACCCGGTGGGCCTGTTGCAGCCGATCCGCGCAGACCAGAACTGGAACGGCATCGTCTGGGAGCTCTACGGCTTCATCGCGCTCTTCTTTTTCATCTTCTGTTTCGCCATGTCGCGCTATTCCATGTATCTGGAGCGCAACCTCGATGTCGGACACCGATAGGAAGGGCGCCATGACCGCTGCCGCCACCGAACGGGACGAAGAACGCCGCGCCATGACGACCTCCGGCGAGGTCGCCATCGAGATCGCCGGCATGAACAAGTGGTTCGGCGAGTTCCATGTCCTGCGCGACATAAACCTGACCGTCTATAGCGGCGAGCGGATCGTCATCTGCGGGCCATCCGGGTCCGGCAAGTCCACGCTCATCCGCTGCATCAACGCGCTGGAAAGCCATCAGACGGGCAGGATCGTCGTCGAGGGCACGGAGCTGTCTTCCGACATCAAGAACATCGACCGCATCCGGTCGGAAGTCGGCATGTGCTTCCAGCACTTCAACCTCTTCCCCCATCTGTCGGTGCTCGAGAACTGCACGCTCGCGCCGATCTGGGTTCGTCGGGAGCCGAAAAAGGAGGCCGAGGAGCGGGCGGGCTACTATCTCGAGCGCGTGAAGATCGGCGACCAGGCGCTGAAATATCCGGGCCAGCTTTCCGGCGGCCAGCAGCAGCGGGTCGCGATCGCGCGCTCGCTCTGCATGCAGCCGCGCATCATGCTGTTCGACGAGCCGACTTCGGCCCTCGACCCGGAAATGATCAAGGAAGTGCTCGATGTCATGGTCGATCTGGCCGAAAGCGGCATGACCATGCTGGTCGTCTCCCACGAGATGGGCTTCGCCCGCCAGGTCGCCCACCGCATCATCTTTATGGACGAGGGCCAGATCGTTGAGCAGAACGAGCCGGAGGCCTTCTTCAACAATCCGCAGTCGGAGCGGACCAGGCTGTTCCTCAGCCAGATCCTGTCCCATTGACCGGCCCCGACGGCGAGCCGGGCGGAAGCCCCTATATCCTCTACGGCGTCGAGGCCTCGCCCTATACGGTCAAGCTCCGGGCGGCGCTGCGCTACCGGCGGCTGCCCTGCCGCTGGGTCTGCCGCCTGGCGCAGATGTACGAGCCGCTGGCGGATGTGCGCCCGCAATTGACGCCGGTGCTCGAATTCCCGGACGGCGAACTCAGGACCGACAGCACGCCCATCCTGGAGGTGCTGGAAGAGCGGCACCGGGACGACCGCTCGCTGCTGCCGGCGCACCCGCGCGACCGGTTCCTCGCCTGGCTGATCGAGGACATGGCCGACGAATGGCTCGCCAAGTGCCTGTTCCACTACCGCTTCGAGGCTGCCGAGGATGCGGACTTCGCGGCGCTGTGGGTCATGGACGACGCGCGCGGCGACCTCTCCGCCGCCGAACTCGCCGCGGCCGTCCCGCCCTTCCGGGAACGGCAGATCGGGCGCATGGGCCTGGTCGGCTGCACGCCGGAGGCGGCGCCGCTCATCGAGGCGAGCTATCTGCGCGTCCTCGATGCGCTGGAGACGACGGTCGCCAACGGGCGCTTCCTGTTCGGCACGCGGCCCTCGGTCGCCGACCTCGCCCTCTTCGGCCAGCTCAAGACGCTCGGCATCGACCCGACGCCAATGGCCGTCATGCGCGCCCGCGCGCCGCGCACCGACGCCTGGGTGCGGCGCGCGGACGACCTGTCCGGCGTCGAGGGCGCGTGGGAGCCGCCGGGTCCCGCCGTCGCCGCGCTGCAGGAAATGGCGCGCGAGGTCTATTGGCCGTTCCTGAAGGCCAATGCGGCCGGCGATGTCGATGTCATGCTGGCGGGGCGCCGCTTCCGTCAGCCGCATTTCCGCTACCAGGCCAAATGCTACGATCGGCTGGCGAAGCTCCATGCGGCGCTGGAGCCGGGGGTGAGAGAGGAGATCGGACTGGAATGACTGCAAACGACGTCGAGTCGCGGATGACCGCCATAGACGACGTCTGGCTCGCCGCGACAGGGGAGGAGGTCCTGGAGCCGGACCTGCCGATCGTCGATCCGCACCATCACCTTTGGGACTACCCCTTCCACCGCTACCTGTTGCACGAACTGCTGGAGGACACCGGCAGCGGGCACAATGTCCGCGCGACGGTGTTCGTGGAATGCGCCTCGATGTACCGGGCCGGCGGGCCGGCGGCGGAGGCCCCGATAGGCGAGGTCGAGTTCGTCAACGGCGCTGCGGCGATGAGCGCGTCGGGGCGTTACGGGCAGACGCGGGCCTGCGCCGGCATCGTGGGCTTCGCGGACCTGACCCTGGGCGCCGCCGTGGAGGATGTGCTGCGCGCCGAGATCGCCGCCGGCAACGGGCGCTTCCGCGGCATCCGCCACGCCGCCGGACACGACCCGAGCCCGGATGTGCGCAACAGCCACACCGACCCGCCGCCGGGGCTGTTCGACGAGGCGGCCTTCCGCGAGGGCTTCGCCAGGCTCGCCGCGCTCGACCTCACCTTCGAGGCATGGCTCTACCACACGCAGCTCGGGGATGTCGTCGGCCTCGCCAGCGCCTTCCCGGAGGCGCGCATCGTGTTGAACCATGTCGGCGGGCCGCTCGGCATCGGCCCCTATGCCGGACGCCATGACGAGATTTTTCCCGGCTGGCGGGACGGCATCCGGGCCGTCGCGGCCTGCGAAAACGTCCATGTCAAGCTCGGCGGCCTCGGTATGAAGATCTATGGCTTCGACTTCCACAAGCAGGACCGGGCGCCCGACTCCGACAGGCTCGCCGCCGTCTGGAAGCCCTATATCGAGACCTGCATCGAGGCGTTCGGCCCCTCGCGTTGCATGTTCGAGAGCAATTTTCCCGTGGACAAGGCGTCCTGCAGCTATGCTGTCATGTGGAACGCCTTCAAGAAACTTGCCGCCGGCGCGTCCGACGGCGAAAAGGCCGACCTGTTCGCCGGCGCCGCGCGGCGGTTCTACAAACTCGACGGAGTGTGACTGCCATGGCGCAAGCCCCGCTCAGCAATTCCGGCATCTTGGCCGCCTACCGCGAAAAGACGCCGACCAGCGCGGCGCTGTTCGACGAGGCCTGCCGCACCTTCCCCTCCGGCATCACCCATGACAGCCGCCGGCTGGAGCCCTACGGCATCTATGTCGAGCGCGCCCGGGGGCCGTGCAAATGGGATGCCGACGGCAATGAGTATATCGACTATTTCGGCGGCCACGGCGCGCTGCTGCTCGGCCACAACGACCCCGATGTGACGGCGGCGGTGTCCGAGGCGCTCGCCTGCGGCACGCATTTCGGCGCGAGCCATGCGGGCGAGCTGCGCTGGGCGCAGAAGATCCAGTCGATGGTGCCCTCGGCGGAGAAGGTGCGTTTCACCTCCTCCGGCACGGAAGCCACTCTGCTCGCGCTCCGCCTGGCGCGGACCGTAACGGGGCGCACGAAGATCCTGCGCGTGCGGACCCATTTCCACGGCTGGCACGACCATATGGCGTCCGGCCAGAACTCGCATTTCGACGGTTCGTCGGCCGTTGGCCTCGTGCCCGGCATCGCCGAGAGCACGGTGCTGGTCGATCCCGAGGACATGGAGGGCGCGCGGGCGGCGCTGGCGGCCGGGGATATCGCTGCCGCCATACTGGAGCCGACCGGCTCATCCACCGGCATGGTGCCGACCTCCCCGGCGTTCCTCGAAGGGCTGCGCGAGGCGACGGCCGAGACCGGCGCGGCGCTCATCTTCGACGAAGTGGTGACCGGCTTCCGCGTCTCGCCGGGCGGCGCGCAGGGCCATTACGGCATCCGCCCGGACCTGACCGCCTTCGCCAAGATCGTCTCGGGCGGCCTGCCGGGCGGCGCGCTTGCCGGCCGCGCCGACTTCTTCGAACGGCTCGACTTCGATGTCACCCGCGAGAAGGGCATCGAGAAGGTCGGCCACCAGGGCACTTACAACGCCAATCCGGTGGCCGCCGCCGCCGGCCTCGCGGCGCTGACGAAACTGGAGGCGACCGGCGCCTGCGAGCGCGCCAACGCGGCGGGCGAGCGGCTGCGCGCCGGCCTGAACGACGCCATCCGCGCCGCCGGCGTCCCCTGGGCGGCCTACGGCGCCTTTTCGGTCTTCCACATCTTCACCAACCCTGCCGGGCGGGCGGATGTCTCGCCGGACTCGTTCGACCCGTTCGCCTGCGGCTATGAGGAGCTGCGCGGCAATGCGCCCGGTGCGGCGCAGAAGCTCCGGCTGGCGATGAACGTGAACGGCGTGGACCTGACCGGCTGGCCGGGCGGCACCATCTCCGCCACCCACGGCGAAGCCGAGATCGACGCCACCGTCAAAGCCTTCGCCCGCTCGCTGGACATGATGAAGGCCGACGGCGAGTTGTAGGGGCCGGGCGCGCTTTCGGTCTTCCGGGGCGGCGCAAGTCGGCCGGGAAGCGGCCCGATCTTGCAGCGTTCCATGATCTGCTCCCTGTGCGTCAGCGCATCAGTTGATGAATCTTGGCATGATCCAGCGCGGCAGGGACAGGATCACATCGGGAACGGCGATCACGAAGCCCAGGACGACGATCATCGGCAGCAGGATAATCGCGACGTCCCTGAGCGCATCTGCCAGTCGTATCCGCCCGATGGCGGCGGCAATGAGCAGGCAGAGCCCGTAGGGCGGGGTGACGAGCCCGAAGGCCAGGCTGATGACGCCGATGATCGCGAAATGGATCGGGTGCATGCCGACATGCTGGGTCACCGGGAACAGCACCGTGCCGAGAATGATGATCGCCGGAATCGCGTCGATGAACATGCCGATAATCAGGAAGGCCAGCGCGCACATCACGCCGGTGCCGATCAGTCCGAGCCCCATCGCCTCGATCTGACCGACAAGCGCGGCCGGGATCTTGAAAAACGCCAGGCACCAGCCGAAGGCCGAGGCGGTGCCGATGCAGAAGAGCGAAATCGCAGCGAACCGGGCGCTCTCATAGAGAATGCCCGGCAGCGCCGGCAGGGCGACCGAGCGGTAGATCACGGCGCCGAGGACCAGCGAGTAGACCACCGCGACCACGGAGGCCTCGGTCGGCGTGAAGAAGCCGCCAACGATCCCGCCAACGATAATCAGGGGCGTCATCAGCGCCAGCGACGCGCTCGCCGCGGCCACCATAAGCTCGATGAAGGTGGAGCGGGTGTATATCGGGTAACCCCGGCGCTTGGCGTAGATATAGACCGTCAGCATCTGCGAGCCGGCGATCAGCACGCCCGGCACGACGCCCGCCAGGAAGAGCCCGCCGATCGAGACCGACATCAGCCCGCCCCAGACGATCATGAGGATCGAGGGCGGGATGATGACGCCCATTACGGACGAGCATGCGGTGATCGCCACCGCGAAGGGCGCGTCATAACCCTGCTTCCTCATCTGCGGGATCAGGAGCGAGCCGATCCCCGCCGCATCCGCCGTCGATGACCCCGATATGCCGGCAAAGAGCATCGAGACCACGACATTGACATGGCCGAGTCCGCCCGGCAGATGCCCGACCATAGCGCGCGCAAGCCGGATCAGCCGGTCGGTGATGCCGGCCGCGTTCATCAGGTTGGCCGCCAGCAGGAAGAACGGCACCGCCAGGAGAACGAAGGCGTTGTAGCTCTTGAACATCTCGCGCAAGAGCAGCACCGGGGTCAGTCGTTCCTCGATGAAGAAAACCGGCACGACCGCGAGCCCCAGCGCGAACGCCACTGGCACGCGCAGGATCACCAGGACAGCGAAGACGCCGAACAGTATGGCGGCAACCTCACCCGGCGCCATGGGGGCTCCCGGCGCGGTAATCGCGGATGAGGTCCCAGATTCTCTCCGCCAGGAACACCGCCCAGGTTATGCCCGCGACCGGCCAGGCGATGTAGATCGAGAGCATGGGCAGACTGGCGATTTCCGAGCGCTGGCGCGAGCCGAGAACGGCGAAGTCGTAACCATAGATCATGAAGGTCAGGGCGACGGCCAGCACCGCGATATGGCCGAGCAGCTTCATGACCAGCTCGACCAGCGGGTTGGAGCTGTGCGGCAGGACATCGACATTGAAATGCGTGCCGTCGCGCACCGCGATCATGGCGCCGATCAGGATGATCCAGACAAAGCAGAAGCGCGCGATCTCCTCGGTCCAGATGAAGCGCGGGATGATCCCGGTATAGCGGCTCAGGATCTGCATCGCGACCGGCACGACCAGCGCAGCCATCAGCACGGTCAGCAAAACCCTGAGCAGGCGGTAATAGGCCCCCAGGAATTTGCGCATACCCTTCCCTCGGGTTCGGGTGCAGGTCGGGAGGGTCCGGCGGGGCCGGCCGGCCCCGCCTGCGGCTTGACGTTACCGGACCGCCTCTATCGCCTTGAGCACGTCGACCGCCCCCAGTTCCTCGGCATAGGCGCGCTTCACCGGATCGGCCAGCTCCAGCAGCTTGTCGCGCTCGGTGAAGACATGGGTCGTCAGGAGCCCGGCATCCTCCATCGCCTTCAGCTTGGCGCTGTCCTGGCTCGATTCGAGGTCGCGGCCATACTTGCCGGCGATCTTGCCGGCCTTGAGCACACAGGCCCGCTCGTCGGCGCTCAGCCGCTGGATGGTCGCCTCGGAGACGGCAAGCGGCCGCACGGTGATTGCATGCGCGGTCAGCGAGATATGCGGCCCGACTTCGAAGAATTTCATCTGCTCGATGCCGGCGGCCTCGTTTTCGGCTGCGTCGATCACGCCGGTCTGGATGGCGTTATAGACCTCGGCATAGGCGATTACCGAGGGATGCGCCTTGATCGCCTCGAATATCCGCGTCTGGATCGGCGCGCCCATCACGCGCATCGGCAGCCCCTCAAGCTCGGCCATGTTGGTGACCGGGCGGTTCACGATCAGTTGCCGGGTGCCGCCGCCGGCATAGCCGATCAGCCGCACACTCGCGGTCTTGAGCACATCATCGGCCAGAGGCGCCAGCGCGTCGGCCTCCATCACCTTGTTCCAGTGGTCGAGATCGCGGAACAGGAACGGCATGTCCATCAGCGGCGCCTTGGCGCTGAAGGTTGACATGTGCGACGGCGCGACGATGGCGTAATCCACCGCGATGCCCTGGCTCATATTCTCGAAATAGTCCTTCTCGAGACCGAGCTCCGAGTTCAGGTGCAGATCGAATTCCAGCGAGCCGTTCGAGCAGGCGGACGCCTCTTGCTCAAACTTGCGCAGCGCCTTGGTGAAGGCGTGGCTCTCGTCGAACTGCACCGCGCCGATTAGCGTCGCGGCGCCGGCCGGCGCCGCCGCGGCGGTCGTCAGGAACGACGCGGCGACCGTTGCACAGACGAGCGCCAGGGACCTGGATACGGACATTTCTCTTCCTCCCGCAGTAAAACAGCGACCGCCGAAGCGCTCCGGCGCTCCATCGCCCGGGCCGCCATTCACAGTAGGCAACGACCGGAACCGAGTCCAGCATCGGAGCAAGCGATCTCGCTTTCTCCGGGGTGACGGCTACCGGATTCACCCACCCGTATCCGGCCGCCCCGCGTTGCGCGCCCTCGTCCGACGAAACGGGGAGTTGGCATATTCACTTTTTGTTTCATTGAGGGCTTGACCAGGGAGAAAGTGTGCTAGCCCGAGTTTAGCGTTTTGGCGGCCGATTTTGTCGGGATTGGTTGGGCGCGGTGCCATCAAGTCATTGATATTGCTGGACTGAGGTTTCGAGGGGCGTAATGTAGTGCCATAATATATTCGATTGTGGTCTCCAGTCTCTTGCGCCCGCTCCTATGCTGTGCCCCATGTTCATCCGGCGCGCCAGGACCGGAACCGGCGAGCGCGGCGAGGTCTATTATTCCCATCGCCTGGTGCGCTCGGAGCGCAGCGGCGAGAAGGTCCTCCAGCGCACCCTGCTCAACCTCGGCAGCGACTTCGCGGTCGAGCGGCGGCGCTGGGCGAGTTGCTGGGGGGACTTCGAGCGCATGAGCCCGATGCGCCTCTACCGCGCCTCCGATGCCCTGATGGCGCGGCGCGCGGCGATCGAGGCGCGGCTGTTCGATCGGGCGACGGATCTGTTCGGCCTGCGCCACACGGTGACGCTGTGCGACCTGACCAACACCTTCTTCGAGGGCGCGGCGGCGGCCCAGCCCAAGGCCGAACGCGGCCATTCCAGGGAGAAGCGCTCAGATTGCCCGCTCTTGACCCTGGGGCTGGTGCTCGACGGCTCGGGCTTCGTGCGCCGCTGCGAGGTGTTCTCGGGCGCGGTCAACGAAGACGGGACCCTGGCGTCGATGCTCGGCCCCCTGGGCGCGCCGGCGGAGGCGCTGGTGGTGACGGATGCGGGGATCGCCACCGGGGCCAACATCGCCTGGCTGCGCGAGAACGGCTACCGCTATCTGGCGGTCAGCCGGGACCGCACCCGCCGCTTCGATCCCGAGCTGGCGCTGGCCATCGAGACCCGGTCGCACCAGACGGTCCATGTGCGCAAGGCGGTCGACGCCGAAGGGGGAGAGGCGCGGCTCTACTGCTACTCCGAGGCGCGGGCGAAGAAGGAACAGGGCATCGCAAACCGCTTCGCCGCGCGCTTCGAGGGCGAGAGGCAGAAGCTCCACGACGGCCTCAAGCGGCCGCGCACTCGCAAGAGGCTCGCCCCTGTCTGGCAACGGATCGCCCGGATCAGGGAGAAGAGCCGCGGCGGCGCCGCCCACTACGACATCGACGTCATCGCCGACGACAGCGGCGAGAAGGTCCGCTGCCGTCACCTGGGAGCGCCGCCCGCTCGCCGGCGCCATGGCCACCCATCCCGGCGTCTACTGCCTGCGCACCAACCTCGAGGACTGGGACGAGGAGGCGCTGTGGCGGACCTGCACCTCCTTGACCGATGTCGAGGCGGTGTTCCGATCGCTCAAGTCGGAACTCGGCCTGCGCCCCATCTTCCACCACACCCGGAGGCGCTCCGACGGCCACCTGTTCATCACCGTGATCGCCTGCCAGATGGCGCAGACCATCCGCCGACGCCTCGCCGAGCAGGGCGAATACGCCAGCCGGGCCAGCCTCAGAGCCATCCTCGAAGGCCAGTAGCGCATCACCGCGACCTTCAGGCGCAAGGACGCCCGCACCTTGCATGTCCGCAAGGCCACACGGGCCGAGCCCGAACGGCAGGAAATCTATCGCGCCCTCGGGATCGACCCCGCCCCTGGAGGCATCAGGAAAATGATCGTCTGATCCCGAACCGGGCGAAAGAACCGAAATGTAGTGCCAGACGCAAAATTATCGCTCCGTAAGGCGTTGATAATCAATGATCTTCAAAATGCTCTGTTAAACTTGGGCTAAAATGGTCCGATCGTGTCCGAGGCGGTGGTGTAAGAGCCTGTCGTCGGTTGCGGTATCCGGCGGGTGGGGCCGGGCCGCTCAGTCTGCCGCGGCGGGCATCTTGACGGTTGTATTGTCGCTCACGGGAGCGATGGCTTCCAGCGTCATGTATCCGGCTCTCTGGACGGCCCCTTCGTCGTTCTGCTTGAGGAGGCTCGCGCCGATCGGCCGGGCGATGGCGCCACGGGGCGGACGCGCTGTCGGCATCCTCCTGGGCGAAGGCGGTCGTGACGAAGGCGCAGACGACGCGCCGGCCCTGCTTGCCGGCATGAGCGAGCGGGTTGCGCATGAAGTGCGCGCGGCAGCGCTGCCATGCGGCGCCGGGGATGCGGGTCGCGGCGGCCTTGAGGCCCTTGCGGTCGTCGCAGATCGCCAGCTTGACGCCGCGCCGCCTGCGGCGGGCCGGGGAGCGAAGGAACGCGGTCCGGAAGGTCCCGGCCTCGGACGCGCCGCTCGCCATGCCGCGCCCCTCGCGGCGGCCCCGGTCGTTGACCGCCGCCGCGATGATGACCGCGACCGGGACGACGCGCCCGGTCTCGCGCCTCTTCGCACAGGTCGCGTCCCGCCACAGATACGGCCAGTCGCCCTCCAGCGGGCGGTCGAGGAAGTCGCGGCTCTTGTCGTCGATCCCGCCGCACAGCCGCGAGACCTGGCTCCCGGAGACGCCCGACATCCCCATGGCCTGCGCCGGGTCGTCGACCGAGCGGGTCGACACGCCCTCGATGCAGGCCTCCCGGATCACCGCAGTCAGCGCCTTCTCCGCCATCCGGCGCGGTTCCGGGAAGCCGGGGCAGTAGCTCCCCTTGCGCCGCTGCGGGCGCTTCAACTCGACCGTGCCGGCCCGCGTCTCCCGGACCCGGTCGCGGTAGCCGTTGCGCTGCGCGATCCGGGCCGGCGAACGCTCGCCATGCGCGGCCCCGGCAAGGCCCTCGACCTCAAGCGCCATCGGACGCTCGACCGTGAAGGCGATCGTCTCGCGAAGCAGGTCCGCCTCGGAACTCTTCGCCAACAGCGCCCGCAAGGTCATCATGTCGTTGGCGGTCATCGTGGTCTTCCTCCGGTCGGGTGGACTATCCAGGCCCAACCCTGACCGGCGCCGCGACGGCCTCCGCTATGGATAGGCGGCCCCCCGCCGCCAGACACGTCGCGGTCGCTGCGGCGGGCCACTTACCCACAGCTACCACCGGAAGCCTCGCCTCCTACAACACGCCCGGGGACACGACCCGCGCCAACGGTTGCCCGCCGACCGTGCGGAAATCGGGGATCGGCATCTCCTTTTCCGGAGGAGCCTTCAGAAAGAGGTAACCGACCGGCGCCCGCACCGCATCCGCGAATGCTTCCACTTGCCTTAGCGCAGGCTTCGCTCGGCCGCTCTCCCATTCCGGCAGCTTCCCGAAACGCGACCCGGCGGCGAGGTCCTGCTGCGCCAGTCCGCAGCGTTCTCTCGCCCACCGCAGCAATTCCGGCTTTACGGCTACTCGAATCATGCCCGTTTCCTCTTCGCCGGACGATAGTGGAACGCGAAAATCGTGTCATCAAACTGCTCGGCCCGCCTATACTGCCCCCGGAGTCTGCGGGACTGGAGCCATGCTGAGCCGGACGGCGGAGAGCCTTTTCTGGATGGCGCGCTATATCGAGCGCGCGGAGGCGACGGCGCGGCTGGTCGAGATGGGCCGGCGCATGGCGATGCTGCCGGGCGCCTACGGACAGGAAGAGTGGCGTTCCGTGGTGGATGCGGCCGGGGCCGGCGCCGCTTTCGACCCCGGTGAACGGGTGGGCGAGGCGGACGTCTGCCGGAGCCTGATCCTCGACGAGGGCAACCCCTCCTCGATCCGCGCCTGCCTCGACCGCGCGCGCGACAATGCCCGCGCCGTGCGCACCGCGCTCACCGCCGAGATGTGGGAAGGGCTGAACGACGGCTGGCGCTGGCTCGGCGGCGTCGAGGCGGCGACCATCCAGCGCGATCTCCCGGCGACGCTCGACCGCATCAGGAGCCTCTCGGCGCTCTTCCGGGGCGCGGCGCAGACGACCATGCTGCGCGGCGAGCGTTACGATTTCCTGTCCGTCGGCGCCTTCCTCGAACGCGCCGAAATGACCTTGCGCCTGCTCGACGTGAAATATTACGTGCTGCTGCCCGAGACCGGCCCGGTGCTGGACAACCGCGACCGCTACCGCTGGATCAGCCTGCTGCACGCCACATCGGCGGTCCGCGCTTACCACTATCTCTACCGCGGCGATTTCGACCCGTCGAAGATCGCGCATTTCATGATCCTCCACCCCGATTTCCCCTGTTCGCTGGCGTTCTGCTATTCCGGGCTGCAGGCGGCGCTCGACCGCCTGGCGGACATCTACGGCGCGCGCCACGACTGCCACGCGACCGCCGCCGCCGCCGTCCGGCAATTGCGCGGCCGGGAGATGGACGACATTTTCGACGAGGGGCTGCACGACTTCCTGCTGGAGGCGATCCGGCTGAATGCCCGCCTCTCCGGCGAGCTCTCCCGCGCCTACCACTTCTGAGGGGGCCCCATGCGCCTCGGCATCCGCCACGAGACCGTTTACCGCTACGACCCGCCGCCGCAGCAATTGGCGCTGCGGCTCAGGCTGTTCGCGGTGGATAACGAAATGCAGCGCATCGAGGCCTGGTCGGTCCGGGTGAACGGGGCGGAGGTCGCGCCCCTCCTGACCAACTCCTTCGGCGACCGGGAGGCGCTCTGGCGGGCGCCGGAGCCGCCGGAGCGCGTGGAGGTCTCGGTCGAGGGCATGGTCGAGACGGAGGACAGGGCCGGGATGCTGGGCCGCTGGCCGCCGCACCGCCCGGCCGTCTTCCTGCGCCATTCGCCGCTCACCGGGCCCGAGGGCGGCATCGCCGGATTTGCGCGGCGGGCGGGCGAAGGAGAAGACGGCCTGCTGCCGCGGCTCCACAGGCTGAACGGGGCGGTCGCCGAGGCGGTCGCATACCGTCCGGGCGCGACCGACGGCAGCGTCACCGCCGCCGAGGCGCTCGAGCGCGGGGCGGGTGTCTGCCAGGATCATGCGCATCTCTTCGCCGCCGCCTGCCGGTTCCTGAAAATCCCGGCGCGCTATGTCGTCGGCTATCTGCACGACCCCGGCGCACCGCTCGGCGATACCCATGCCTGGGCGGAGGCCTGGGTGAAGGGGCTCGGCTGGGTCGGCTTCGATCCCACCCACCGCCAGAGCCCGACCGACGCCTATGTCCGCCTCGGCTCCGGCCTCGACGCCTTCGACGCCGCCCCCATCCGCGGCCATGTCCACGGCCCGAGCGCCGAGTCCCTCGCCGCCCATGTGACGGTGGGCGAGGCGCAGTAGGTCGATTCCAGCAGTGCCCAATCTACAGGCGCCCGGTCAAGCTGGAGGGGTTGGCCGTCAGGAGAATACCCTGTTTCTTCAACCTGGACGGAAATGAGCAATGAACCTGCAAAAAATCGTGCAAGAGTCCGATACCGTTCCAGGCCGGATATTCGACATTTCGGTACTTATCCTTATTGCAATTTCAATCACCTCCCTGTCGATCGAAACGTTGCCAGGATTATCGCCTCAAATGAAACACGCTCTCTTCTCACTGGAAATTGGAATTACCATAATATTCACGATTGAATACACCCTTCGTATCGCTGCGGCTCCGAACAAATGGAAATATATTTTCAGCTTTTACGGTGCTGTAGACTTGACTGCAATTGCACCGTTCTATTTTTTGCTTGGTATTGATCTGTACGCATTGCGAGCATTCCGGTTTTTTCGTATCTTCCGCATTTTAAAATTCACTCGTTATAGTAGAGCCATGGACCGTTTTGGGAAGGCAATATTGGAAGTAAAAGAAGAAGCATTAATTTTCCTCTTCGCGACAACGCTCCTTTTGTATATTTCGGCCGCGGGGATATACTACTTCGAGCACGATACTCAGCCCGAAGCCTTCCAATCGATATTCCATAGCATGTGGTGGGCAGTAGCCACACTCACGACAGTTGGATATGGCGATGTCTATCCGATAACCACAGGAGGCAAAGCGTTTACGTTTGTAATGTTGATGTGCGGTTTGGGTATTGTGGCGGTACCCGCCGGGCTCGTCTCGTCGGCCTTATCGAGGGTTCGCCGGAATGAAGAGTCATAGAACCTGCCCGCCTTTCCACAAACGGGGAGCAATCGGATGGTCCGGGAACGTTATGCGCCGCCGGGGCCGGACGGGCCGGGACGGGTCTGGATAAATGGGGACCAGTATTTCGAGGGAATAGAACCCGATACATGGGCGTTCGCCACCGGCGAATACTGCCCGGAGGAGAAATGGCTGAAGGACCGCAGGAAACGCTTGCTGTCCTTCGATGACATCGTTCACTACCGCCGCATCTGCGGGGCATTGGACTAGACCCGGCGGATAATGGCGGACATCGACGCGACCATTCAGCATCGCGGCGGTTGGCCATTGGCCAAGCCCGGGTAGCCGGAACCTCCACGCTCACACTCCCCCATACCGCGGCAAGGCCCCGGATCAACGCCGGAGCGACGCAATGGGGAGGCCCGCTCGTATTGTTTTCCACAGGTCGGTAGCCCTATTTGTGCGAATATACTGAATTATTTCCCCAATAAATCTTGACACTCAAGTAAATGCGCTGATATGTCATTGAGGGAAGAGATTTCCGGCGCCGCTTCCCCCAGTTCCGAAAATTCCGTGTGGAACCGACGGGCGAAGTGCGTCTGCCGCGTCGCGCGCGCAATCAGGCGCGCGAACCGCGCCGACGCGCGCCCGCACGGGATACGCGCGCAACAGGGACCCGCCGCAAGCAGGGCGGCGGCGGGACAAGCGGAAAGGACGAGAAAGACCGATGAACGATACGCCTGCTATCGTCGGAGCGGACAGCCGGAATCTCGACGCCTGGACGCCGCCCTTGCCGCAAAAGGCCCCGGATCGGGTCCCCCGCTTTCGCGAGGACAGGCCGGGGCGACGAAAGGGGGAGGCGCGGCGAACCATGACAAGCATGACATTTCCGGCGGGCCTCATGACAAAACATGACATCTCATGACACCTCGCGACACGGCCCGGCAGCCGCGCCGCATCGCCCCTGTCGGCACCCCGTCATGAACGCCGCCTTACCCCGGCTCGCGCGCTTCCAGGTCGAAGGCGGCGGCGAGGAGGGCTTTGGTGTAGTCGTCGCGGGGGGCCTCGAAGACGGTGCGGGCCGGGCCCTGCTCCACCACCCTGCCCTCGCGCATCACGATCAGCTCGTCGGCGAGCGCGCGCACGACCTTGAGGTCGTGGCTGATGAACAGGTAGGCGAGCCGGTGGCGAAGCTGGAGGCCGCGCAGCAGGTCCACGATCTGCGCCTGCACCGACATGTCGAGCGCCGAGGTCGGCTCGTCCAGCACCACGAAGCGCGGCTTCAGCACCATGGCGCGCGCGATCGCGATGCGCTGGCGCTGGCCGCCGGAGAACTCGTGCGGATAGCGGTCCGCCATCGCGGCCTCCAGGCCGACCTCCTCCAGCGCCCCCTCGACGGCCCGCCGCCGCGCCGCCGCGCCGCCGCCGATGTCGTGGACGGCCAGCCCCTCGCCGACGATCTGCCCGACCGTGAGCCTCGGCGAAAGCGAGCCATAGGGGTCCTGGAAGACGATCTGCATCTCGCGGCGCAGCGGCCGGAGCGCCTTCCAGCCCTCCCCGTGGATCGGCCGGCCGCCGAAGACGATGGCGCCGCGCGAGCGTTCGAGGCGCAGCAGCGCCAGCCCGAGCGTCGTCTTGCCGGAGCCGCTTTCGCCGACCACGCCGACGGTGCGGCCCTCGCGGATGGAGCAGGATACGCCGTCCACCGCCTTGATGTGGCCGACCGTGCGCCTGAAAGCGCCGCGCTTGACGGGGAACCAGACCCGCACATCCTCGGCGCGGACGATTTCCTGCGCCCCTTCCGGGGCTGGCGGCGGCTCGCCCTTCGGTTCGGCCGCCAGCAGGCGCCGGGTATAGGGATGGCGGGCGCGCTCGAAAATATCGTCCCGGCTGCCGCGCTCGACGATCTCCCCTTCCGTCATCACGCACACCCGGTCGGCCATCTTGCGCACGATGGCGAGATTGTGGGCGATGAGCAGCATCGCCATGCCGCGCTCGGCCTGCAGGCGCTTCAGCAGGTCGAGTATCTGGGCCTGGATCGTCACATCGAGCGCGGTGGTCGGCTCGTCGGCGATCAGCAGGTCCGGCTCGTTGGCCAGCGCCATCGCAATTATCACGCGCTGGCGCTGGCCGCCGGAAAGCTGGTGCGGATAGCTGTCGAGGCGCTGTTCGGGGTCCCGGAGGCCGACCTCGCGCAGCAGTTTCAGCGTCTCGGCCCGCGCCCGCTCGCGCGAAAGGCCCCGGTGCAGGAACAGTGTCTCGCTCACCTGCCGGGAGACCGTGTGCAGCGGGTTGAGGGAGGTCATCGGCTCCTGGAAGATCATCGCGATGCGGGCACCGCGCACCTGCCGCATGGCCTCCTCCGGCGCGCCCATGAGCTCGACGCCGTCGAACCGGATGCGCCCCGAGGGGTGGGAGGCCGCCGGATAGGGCAGAAGCTGGAGCAGGGAAAGCGCGGTCACCGACTTGCCGGACCCGCTTTCGCCGACCAGCGCCAGGGTCTCGCCGCGCTCGATATAGAAGGAAATGCCGCGCACGGCATGGATCTCGGTCTCGTGGCTGCGGAAATCGACCCCGAGGTCATCGACGGTCAGCAGCGCGGTCATGCCGTGAGGCCCTTGCGCGGGTCGAAGGCATCGCGCACCGCCTCGCCGATGAACACCAGCAGCGAGAGCAGCACGGCGAGCGAGAAGAACGCGGTGAGGCCGAGCCAGGGCGCCTGCAGGTTGGCCTTGCCCTGCGCCAGCAACTCGCCGAGCGAGGCGGAGCCGACCGGCAGGCCGAAGCCCAGGAAGTCGAGGCCGGTCAGCGAGGTGATGGCGCCGATCAGCACGAAGGGCAGGAAGGTGATCGTGGCCACCATCGCGTTCGGCAGCACATGGCGGAAGATGACGACGGCGTTGGAGACGCCGAGCGCGCGGGCGGCGCGCACATAGTCGAAATTGCGCGCGCGCAGGAACTCGGCGCGCACCAGCCCGACCAGCGCGATCCAGGAGAACAGCAACAGCAGCCCCAGCAGCCACCAGAAGGTCGGCGTGATCGTGCTGGCGAGGATGATGAGCAGGTAGAGCGTCGGCATGCTGCCCCAGACTTCGATCAGCCGCTGGCCGATCAGGTCGGTCCAGCCGCCGAAATAGCCCTGCACGGCCCCGGCCGCCACACCGACGATGCTGCTGAACAGGGTGAGCGTCAGGCCGAACAGCACCGAGATGCGGAACCCGTAGATGAGGCGAGCCACGACATCGCGGGCCTGGTCGTCCGTGCCCAGCCAGTGTTCGGCATCGGGCGCGGACGGGGCGGGCGTCGGCAGGTCCCAGGCGACGGTGCGGTAGTCGTACGGGATGATCGGGTTCAGCATCCAGCCCTTCTCCGCGATCAGCTCGCGGACATAGGGGTCGCGGTAGTCGGCCTCGACCTCGAATTCGCCGCCGAAGACGGTCTCCGGGTAGCGCTCGAAGACGGGCATGTAGAGCCCGCCGTCATAAAAGACGAGGAAGGGCTTGTCGTTGGCGACGAACTCCGCGCCGAGCGAGAGGACGAACAGGACAAGGAAGATCCAGAGCGACCACCAGCCCCGCCGGTTGGCCCGGAAATTGGCAAGGCGCCGGCGCGCGATCGGGGTCATCGCCGCGCCTCAGACCTGCCGCGTCTCGAAGTCGATGCGGGGGTCGATCAGCATGTAGGTCAGGTCGCCGACGAGCTGCATGACGAGGCCGAGCAGGGTGAAGAACCAGAGCGACGCGAACATGACGGGATAGTCGCGGTTGAGCGCCGCCTCGAAGCCCAGCAGCCCGAGGCCGTCGAGCGAGAAGATCGTCTCGATCAGCACCGCGCCGGTGAACAGCACGCCCACGAACGCCGCCGGGAAGCCGGCGATGACGATCAGCATGGCGTTGCGGAAGACGTGGCCGTAGAGCACCCGGCGCTCGGTCAGGCCCTTGGCCCTCGCGGTCAGCACATATTGCTGACCGATCTGGTCGAGGAAGGAGTTCTTGGTCAGCAGGGTGAGCGTCGCGAAGCCGCCGACGACCATGGCCGTGATCGGCAGCGCCAGATGCCAGAAATAGTCGGCGACCTGCGCATGCCAGGGCCAGTCCTCCGCCCCTTCCGAGGTCAGACCCTTGAGCGGGAACCAGTCGAGATAGCTGCCGCCGGCGAACAGCACCAGCAGCATGACCGCGAAGATAAAGGAAGGGATCGCATTGCCCGCCACCACGACGGCGCTCGTCCAGATGTCGAAGCGCGAGCCGTCGCGCACCGCCTTGGCGACGCCGAGCGGGATCGAGATGAGATAGACCAGCAAGGTCGTCCACAGGCCGAGCGAGATCGAGACCGGCATCTTTTCCAGCACGAGGTCCACCACGCGCTCATCGCGGAAATAGCTCTCGCCGAAGTCGAAGCTCGCATAGTCGCCGACCATCTTGAAGAAGCGCTCATGCACCGGCCTGTCGAAGCCGAAGCGCTTCTCCAGCTCCGCGATATAGGCGGGGTCGAGGCCCTGCGCGCCCCGGTAGCGGCTGTCGGAGCTCTCCGTGCTGCGGACGATCTCCGCGCCGCCGCGCGTCACGCGCTCGATCGCGGCGTCGCCATAGCCCTCCAATTGCGCGATCGCCTGGTCGATCGGCCCGCCGGGGGCGAACTGGATGACGACGAAGTTGATCAGGACGATGCCGAGGAAGGTCGGCGCCATGAGCGCCAGGCGGCGCAGAATATAGGCAGCCATCGGCCGGCCTCGGGCGCCGCCGGCAGGCGGTCAGCCGCCGCGCGCCGCGGCGAGGGCGGCGGCTTTCCGGGGGTCGAACCACCAGCGGTTCGTGTTGACGCCGTCCATCGGCACGGTCGGCGGGTGCCCGAATTTGTCCCAGTAAAGGATGCGGTCGGCGGATGTGTGCCAATTCGGGATGACCCAGTAGCCGTGCAGCAACACCCGGTCGAGGGCCCTTGTGCGGTGGATCAACTCCTCCCGGTCGGGAGCGGCGATCAGGCTCTCCACCAGGGCGTCCACCGCGGGGTCGGCGATGCCGGCGGAATTGCGGCTGGCGAATTGGCCGGCGGCGGCGGAGCCCCAGTAGTCGCGCTGCTCGTTGCCGGGCGAGTGGCTCTGGCCCCATCCGCCGACGATCATGTCGAAGTCGCGCCCGCGCACGCGCTGCGAATATTGCGAGGGGTCCACCAGGCGGATGCGGGCTTCGACGCCGAGCCGTTTCAGATTGCGCGCAAACGGCAGGAACACGCGCTCGAAGGCCGGGTTGCGCAGCAGCACCTCGAAGGCCATCGGCTTGCCGGTTTCGACATGAACCAGCCTCAGGTCCCGGAGTTCCCAGCCCGCCGCCTTCATCAGGCGCAGCGCAGCGCGGTAATTCCCGCGCGGCCACCCCTGCCCGTCCGTCTTCGGCAATTCGAAAGGTTCGATGAACACCTCCGGCGGCAGGCTGTCGCGGTAAGGCTCCAGAAGCTCCAGCTCGCGGCCTTCGGGCAGGCCGGAGGACGCGAGCTCGGAGTTGTCGAAATAGCTCTTCGTCCGCTTGTAGATGCCGTAGAAGAGGGTCCGGTTCGACCATTCGAAGTCGAAGGCGTAGCCGAGCGCGCGGCGCACCTGCCGGTCGCTGAAGATGTCGCGCCGGGCGTTGAAGACGAAGGCCTGCATCCCGGCGACGCGGCCGTGGGCCGCGCTCTCCCTCTTCAGCCACCCTTTCCGCACCGCTTCGATGTCGTATTCCGTGGCCCAGGACTTGGAGATGTTCTCCTGCCGGTAGTCGAGGTCGCCGGACTTGAGCGCCTCGCGGACGGCCGTCGCGTCGCGGAAATACTCATAGCGGATGCGATCGAAATTGCCGGTGCCGCGCCGGGCAGGCAGGCCGCGGCCCCAATAGTCCTCGACGCGCTCCAGTTCGAGATAGCGCCCGGTCTCGAAGGAGGCGACCCGGTAGGGGCCGCTGCCCAGCGGCGGATCGAGGGTCGTCGCCTGGAAGTCGCGCCCCTCCCAGTAATGTTTCGGCAGGATCGGAACCTGGCCGACGATCAGCGGCAATTCGCGGTTGGCGCTGCCCGCAAACCGGAACCGGACGCTGCGCGGCCCCACTTTCTCGCCCTTGCCGACATCGCGATAGTAATGGCGGTAGAACGGCTCGCCCCGGGTCTTCAGCAATTCCAGCGAGAAGATCGCATCCTCGACCGTGATCGGCCTGCCGTCGTGCCAGCGCGCCTCCTCGCGCAGATGGAAAACGACCCAGGACCGGTCTTCCGGCCATTCCACGCTTTCCGCGATCAAGCCGTATTCGGTGAACGGCTCATCGGCGCTTTTCACGAGCAGCGTCTCGACGGGGTTAGCCATGCCGGCGGCGTTGCCCTTGCCGTTGAAGGGGTTGAAGCTGTCGAAACTGCCCTGGACGCCGAACCGGATCGCCCCGCCCTTGGGAGCCTCCGGGTTCACATAGTCGAAATGCGGGAAGCCCGGCGGATATTTCGGCGCGCCGTGCATGGCGATGGCATGGGCGCGGCGGACCGTCTCCGCATGGACATCTGCCGGGACGAGGACGGCGCAAAGCGCCAGAAGCAACAGGATGCGCATGGCGGCGATTATGCGTCCCGGCCCGGAAGCGGTCCAGTTACAGTTCCGCCAGGTAACCGCCCGCATTGTCGCCCCGGCCCTCCCATTCGTCGCCCCCGCCCGATAATTGTCGCCTTGGCTTGCAATCCGGGGCCCGCGGCCCGGGGCCGCCGCCGTCACCCTTTCGCAGTTTCCCTCAGACGGACAGTGTGTCGAAAGGGTCGATCGCCGGGATGCCGAGCGGCGCGAAATGGCGCAGGTTGCGGGTGAGCACCGCCAGGCCGCGGCTGCCCGCCGTGGCGGCGATGGCAAGATCGGGGAAGCCGGGCGCATGGCCTGTCGCCCGGGCCTTGTCCATCGGCAATCCCGCCAGACGGGCCGCGGCGACATCGAACGGCATCACCCGGTCGCCATAGAGATGGAGCACGAGCCGGAGTCATTCGTCGAGGCTCGCGGCTCTTGCGTCCGCCACGGTCCGCTCCAGTTTGGCGATGCCGCTGCAAATCTCCGCCACGGTAACCGTGGACAGAAACAAGGCGTCCGAGCGCGCATCCATCCAGTCGATCAACTTTGCCGACCGTCCGCGCCGGCCGGGCGCCCCGGCCGAGAGAATATCAGTATCGACCAGATACACGAACGCCTTCCCTATAGCGCAGCGTCCCGAAGCGGGCCTGTGTCCCGCGGCGGCAAGTCGCCGTCCGCCAATCCGGAAGCGAGCAGCAGACGACCGAAAGACGGAACCTGGCGCAGACGGTTCCACTCATCGACTCCAAGGATGACCGCCCGTGGCTTGCCGCGGCGGGTGATGATGGCGGTTTCACCATGAGCAGCGCCTTCTACCAGCGCCGACAGTTTGGCCTTCGCCTCACGCAACTGAACCTTTCGCACCGCGAACCCTCCCGAACCACTGTAGTCACATTAAGCTGCGGCGCTCCGTCCGGCAATCGATCGCTCTGTCCGGTCTGCACCCCTCCTGTCAGAGAACCGCCTCGATCAGGTAGGGGCCGCGCTCCGCATTCGCGCGGCCGAGCGCCCGGATCAGGCCCTCGCAGTCCTCGGCGCGCTCGCCCTCCACGCCCATGCCGCGGGCCATGTCGACGAAGTTCATGTCGGGCCGGCCGATATCGAGCATGTCCAGCGCCTTGCGGCCCGGATTGCCCGCGCCGACATTGGCGAGCTCGCCCACGAGGATCCGGTAGCTGCGGTTGGCCCAGATCACGACGGTGATGTCGAGGCTCTCGCGCGCCATCGTCCAGAGCGCCTGGATCGTGTACATCGCGCTGCCGTCGCCGATCATCGCCAGCACCTTGCGGTCCGGGCGGGCGATGGCCGCGCCCACGGCGCAGGGGCCGCCATAGCCGATGGAGCCGCCCATGTTCTGCAGCCAGTCATGCGGCGGCGCGCCGGCGGTCAGCGGGTAGAAGCCGCGCCCCGTGGTCACGGACTCGTCCACGCAGATCGCGTTCTCCGGGATCGCGTTGCCGAGAATGGCGGCCAGCTTGTCGAGGTCGAACGCGCCCGTCGGCAGGTCCGGCCTGAAGGGCCGCTGCACCGGCGCGTCCCCGGCCCGCGCGCCCACCCGGTCGGCGAGCCGGCCCAGAGCGTCAAGCACATCCTCTTCGATGGCGGCGAGGCGGCGAATTTCACAACCCTCGGAGGTCACGACGCTCGGCCGGTCGGGATAGCCGAAAAACGCCACCGGGGCCTTCGCGCCGACCAGCACCACGGTGCGCGCATCCTTCAACTGTTCGACCGCCTGAAGCACCGGGAACGGCACGCGCCCGACCGGCACCCGGCCCGCGCCGCGCTGCAGGACGGCGTTGGAGGTCTGGGCCAGCATGGTCGAACCCGTCTTCGCCGCAATCGCCCCGGCGAGCGCAAGGCCCCGTTCGGTCAGCGCATCGCCGCCGAGCAGCAGCATGCAGCCCTCGCCCGCCGCCTCGGCTGCCTCGGCCACGGCATCCTCGCCGACGGTCGCAGGCGGCGCGGCATCGGGCACGGCGGCCACGCCGTTCGCGGCGTTCCATGCCGTGTCGCCCGGCAGGATCAGGGTGGCGATGCGGCCGGGCGCCGCCATCGCCTCCGCGATCGCTTGCGCCCCGTCTTCGGCAACGGTGGTGGAGTCGCGCGAGGTGCGGACCCAGTGCGACACCGGCCGGGCAATGCCCTCGATATCGGCGGTCAGCGGCGCGTCATGCTCGATGTGGAAGGTGGCGTGCTCGCCGACGATGTTGACGATGCCGGAATGCGCCTTCTTCGCATTGTGCAGGTTGGCGACCGCATTGCCGAGCCCCGGCCCGAGATGGAGCAGGGTCGCCGCCGGCCGCCGGGCCATGCGCCAGTAGCCGTCCGCCGCGCCCGACACCACGCCTTCGAACAGGCAGAGCACGGAGCGCATCCCGTCTACGCGGTCGAGCGCCGCCACGAAATGCATCTCCGAGGTGCCGGGATTGGTGAAACAGACATCGACCCCGCCATTGACAAGCGTCGCAACAAGGCTTTCCGCGCCGTTCATGGGAATGATCCTTCGCATTCGGGTTCGGGGGTCCGCAGCGCCCCGCCGGCGCCCCGGCCTGGCTGCGGCTGCGTGTGCATATTTCGTGTCGGAATTTCCGGCTCAGGGACGCGCCGTCATGGCCAGCGCTCTTCTCGGGAAACCCGCGCCTAATCTGCGCCGCCGGATGCGCGGGGAGCCATGCGCCCTGCCAGCCCCAATCCTTCGAGCAGTCCGGCGAGCCGGGCGGTTTTCTTTTCCATGGCCGTCAGGCGGGTGCTGAGGCGTCCGGTCACGGTAAGGATCAACCCTGCCAGAACAACACCGACTCCGATAACGGAGAAAACGATCGCCATCGTATCGCTTTCCATGACAGCCCTTTAACCACGCGCCAGCAAGACCGCCGCCACCATACGCCATCCCGCCGGGCCCATCAAATCGCGCCAGCGCATACAGCGCCGGGCGGCGCGTTTCCTCAACTCTGCTTGCAACCTCCGCAGGTGGCGACTGGATCGGTGTCCAGAGTGGTGGGCCGGGCGGGGCTTACAACCCCTTCGCAGTCCCGCGCTGCCGATATTTCCACGAGCAGGGGAGAATGGCGTGAGCAAGAGCGAGGTTCCGCTCGTAGAGCATGTCAAGTTCCAGCTCGGGGCGCAGGTCCGGATCTATCGGGAAGACGGCGTCTATGTGGCGGTCTGCGAGCGTCTCGACCTCGCAAGTCAGGGCGATACCAGAGAAGAGGCGAGAGCGAACCTGCAGGAGGCCCTCATGCTTTTCCTCACGTCCTGCTACGACCGGGGCACGCTCGACCGGGTGCTGCGCGAGGCCGGCTTCGTGCCCGGCGAGGAGCCCGAGAAGCGCCCCGTCTCCGGCGAGACCGGCGAGATGGTCAAAGTCCCGTTCTCACTCGTCGCTCATGCCCAGGCTAGCGCCGCTTGGCTGGCGGGCGCCGTTCGGGGTGTTCGAGGCAGACGGCTTCGCGGTCGACCACCAGCACGGCTCGCACATCGTCATGGTGAAGGACGGGGGCGCCCGCCCCCTCGTCATCCCGCGGAAGCGAAGCGTGGCGACCCGCATCATACTCAACAACATGCGCACAGTCGGCATGAGCCGTGAGCGGTTCTTCGAGCTGCCGGGCAGGTGACGCCAGGTTTTGTTCCGGGGAGTGAGCACGGCCGATTAGGCGTACAGGCCCCATTTGTTGGAACAAAGGCGCAAGTGGAGCCTGCCACTTTAATGGCTGGCAATTGGGGGCCGTAATCTCCTCTCGGACGCTATGCAATATAGTTTCCTTCGGAAAGAAGGCGCCCGAGTTCACGGCCCGGTCTTCCCCAGCACCAGATCGGCGATCTCGTCCGAGGTCGCGTTCCAGACGCCGTCCCGTTCGAGCAGCCGGCCGAGCGCCGCGTCGAGATGGCGGCCGCGGTGCGGCTGGCCGAAGATCCAGCTGTGGATGCCGAGCGTCATCATGCGCCCGCCCTCGGCGTGCAGGCACTCGGCGGCGTCGGCAATCAGCTCCGGATAGCGCCAGGCATCGACCTTGCGCACGGCGAACAGTTCCGCGTCGTCCCACTCCGTATGGGCCGGGATCGACACCAGCGGCGGCGCGGTGCGCATCGGCATCGGGCGGTCGTCGTTCGGCCAGTCGATGACATGGTCGAAACCCGCTTCCGCCAGAAGGCCCGGCGTGCGCGCGCTCTCGCCGTGGTCCTGCCCGGCCCAGCCGCGCGGGCGGCGCCCGAGGCAGGCTTCGAGCCGCCCGGCCGCCTCGGCGATGAAGGCGCGCTCCTCCGCTTCGCTCATGCGCTCCGAGATCATCCGGTTGGCGACCGTTCCATGCGCGGCGACGCCGTGGCCGTCGGCAAGCGCGCGCTCGACGATCTGCGGACACTCTTCGGCGGCGGCGGCGCCGAGCGCGACGGTCGCCCTGAGCCCGTGCGCCTTCAGAATGTCGAAGAGGCGCCAGACGCCGACGCGCAGGCCGTAAAGGCGGCGGGTGAAATTGTTGTAGTCCGGGCGATAGCTGCCGAGCGCGCCCGCGAAACGCGGATCGGCGAACGCATCCGGGTCCGGGTCGAGCTCGAAATGCTCGACATGGATGAGCGGCATCACCGCAAGCCGGGCGCCGCCGGGCCAGGCGGACGGGGCTTCCGGCGGCGGCCAGTCGAACCAGGGATGGTCGTAGCCGGGGCCCTCGCGGTAGCGGCGCGTCTGCTCGCTCATGCCCCCGCCCCGGGCATATCCTCGACCGGCAGGGCCCAGGAGGGCAGCCATTCCCGCATCGCCCAGGCGGCGATCTCCGATCCGGTCGCCTGCCACACGCCCTCGTGGCTCATTACATAGCCGAGCGCCTCGTCGAGATATCTGAGCCGGTGCGGCTGGCCGTAAAGATAGGGGTGGAGGCAGATCGCAAGCACCCGCCCGGTCTTTGCGCCCTCTTCGTAGAGGGTGTCGAAGGCGTCGCGGATCATGCGCGCGAACTCGACGCCCTCCGTCTGCCAGCGATAGACCACGGCGTCGTTGATCTCCATCGAATAGGGGATGCAGGGAAGGGGCCCGTGCTTCGTGCGCACCAGGGTCGGCTGGTCGTCATGGTAGTAGTCGGCGGTGTAGCTTATGCCGAGCTCCTTCACGATATCGGCCGTGTTGAAGGTGCCGGAGACTGCGGGGCCGAACCAGCCCGGCAGTCTCTCGCCGCCGGTGGCGCGGGCGTAGGTCTCGACGCAATCGCGGATGACGGCGCGTTCGTCTTCCTCGGAGAGCCCCCAGAGATAGCGGGTGTTGTAGAAGCCGTGGCAGAGGATGTCGTCGCCGCGCCCGCGCAGCGCTCGCCAGACCTCCGGATAGTGCTCGATCACGCCGAAATTCAGCGACACCGTGGCCCTGATATCGTGGCGGGCCAGGACGTCCAGCATCCGCCACACGCCGACGCGGTTGCCGTAGTCGCGCACGCCGTAGCCGACCACATCCGGGGCCGGCATCCGCGGCCAGGCATTGCGCCCGTTCACGAACTCGGGCCGGTATTCGTAATGCTCGATATTGGGCAGCACCCAGACGGCGAGTCGCTTGCCTTCGGGCCAGACCAGCTTCGGCCGCTCCGGCAGCGGGATATAGGGGAAACGATCCATCATGGCCGCGGGAGCCTGCCCGCGCGGCGCCGGAATGTCCAACGCCTTCATCGCCGCAGCCGGCGCGCGGAAGTCGGTCCGGGACACAAGGTCAGCCCGGCTCGACGGCCGCCGGATGCGTGGCGGTGACGCACTCGGCGATCATGTCGCCCACCGGCATTGCCTCATCGGTGTCGGCCGGCGGCAGACCGGCGATCTGCGAGTGCGATGGATCGGCTGCGCAGCCGTCCGCCGCCTCCAGCGGATCGTGCACGATCCGCAGCGTATCCAGTTCCCCGGCCACTGTGCGCAGCACGTCGCCGACCCCAAGCTCGGCGAAGCGCCCGCTTCTCCGCAATTGCAGGCGGCTGAGACGCCGCACCTCATTCAGCGGGTCTGCGCCTTTTGACGCAAGAACCTCCAGCCAGTTCACGGACAGCCCCGCTTCTCCCCGCCGCAGGCGGAAGCTCGCGCCGTCGGCGACCCCATCGACTATTAGGGTCGCCGACAGATACCGAACGATGCGGTCCTCCTCCGGAAGCGGACCGCCGCTCATTCGTAGAGAAGCGAGCCCATATCGAACGCGGCCAACTGCCGTTCCAGTCCCTTCAGAGAGTCGCGCCCGGCGACGCGGGAAACCGGCTGTTCCCCTGTCCGCCGCTTGAAGAGCACATATTGCGCCCTCCCGCCGCCCAGGAACTGAAGCCCCAGCCGCGTTCCCTGCCCGTCCCTCCAGATTGCGCGCAGATTGTCGTTGTCCAGCAGCGCGAGACCGGCCCTGCGGATGTCTTCCGCCTCCAGGGCGAATTGCTCGAAGTCGCGGCGAGAGGCGGAATTCAGAGCATAACCATCGTGCCGCGCCTCCTCCTGCAGGAACTCGATGCGTTCTTCGTACGCCTCTCGCTTCCGGCGTTGCCGCACTGTCTCGTTCGGCAGGCGCAGACGTGAAGAAGAAGAGGGCGGCACTCTCGTGTCCGATCCTTCAAAGCGCACGGGACTGAGGGTGTCTGTCGTCCCGATTATGGTGTTCGGAACATCGACGCAGAACGGCCAGGCGGCGGAGACCGCGACATGCGACGGGACAGCTTGCGCCAGCAGGGCCTTGTCGGCTAGTTGCGCTTGTCCAATGCTGCTCACCCTTCTCGCCCTTCTGCTCCGGCTTGTCGATACTCGTCGACGGCTGCCTGCACCTGGGCCGTCGTCGGAACCTTGAAGCCGGTAGCAGTTTCAAGGTAGTCGATCATCTGCTGGAGCTTCTGCGCCAGACTTTTCGCCATGACATGCGACATGTAAACTCGCTGCTGTGGCCCGACGCCCTCGTTGAGGGTAACGCAAATATCCGACAGCGATATGTTCACGTCGAGCGCGTTGCAGTAGACCGCCGGCAGGTTCACCCGCCTCACTCAACTTCACCGCCGTCGCCTCCGCCGGGCCTCGCTCCTCTGTCATCGCGTTCCTCCCGGTCCGCCGGCCTCGTCATGCACGCCGACTATGCGCCCGCAACCGCGGGAGGCGGGCGGCGGGCCTCTTCAGGGGCGTCCGCCGCCTATGCGGAGATTGGCGCCGGCGACGTAGGAGGCCTTGTCGGAGAGCAGCCAGACCACGCCCTCCGCGATCTCGTCGGGATGCGCGACCCGCCCCATCGGAATCGTGGGGCCGATGCTGGCGAGCTTTTCCTGTCCCGGCATGTCTGTGGCGGTAAGGCCGGGGCTGACCGTGTTGACGCGGATGCCCTCGCCGGCGAGCTCCTGCGAGAGGCCGATGGTGAGCGAGTTCACCGCGCCCTTGGACACGCTGTAGAGGACGGATTCGCCCGGACCGCCGGATACCGCATTGCCCGAGGAGATGTTGACGATGGAGCCGCCGCGCCCGCCGCGCCGGGTGGAGAGGCGCGGGACCGCCGCATGGGCGCACAGCATGCAGCCGAGCACATTGACCGCGAGCACCTCTTCCATCACCGCATCGTCGAGCCCCTCGAAGCGGCCGCGCCGCCCGATCACGCCCGCATTGTTGACCAGCGCGTCGAGCCCCCCGAACGCCTCGTCGCCCGCCGCGAACAGCCGGTCCACATCGGCTTTCCGCGATACATCCGCCTGCACCGGCAGCGCCCGGCCGCCGGCCGCCTCGACATCGCGCGCGACCGCCTCGGCCGCGTCCGCCCGGCCGGCGAAGTTGACGACCACATTCCAGCCCTCGGCGCCGAGCAGCCGGCAGATCGACGCCCCGATGCCCCGGCCGCCGCCGGTCACGATCGCCGTTTTCGCCATGTCCGTCTTCCTTCGCTCAGGGTCCCAACACGACAAGGCTCGAGGGCGCGCGGGCGTAGCGGGCGGCGATGCCCGCGACCTCGGCCGCGTCCACCGCCTCGACGCGCTCGGTCAGCTCCTCCGGCGGGACCGGGCGGTTGTGGACCAGGAGCTGCTGGGCGAGCTGCTCGCAGCGCGAGGACGTGCTTTCCGCCGCCATCAGCAGGCTGGCGCGAAGCTGCGCGCGGGCGCGGGCGAGCTCGTCCTCCCCGGGGCCGGCGCCCGCCAGGTCCTCCAGTTCGCCGCGCACGATAGCGAGCACCTCTTCGGCATTCTCCTGCGCCGTGCCGGCATAAACGCCGACGAGCCCGGTGTCGGCGGCCGAGGAGGCGAAGGAGTAGATCGAATAGACCAGCCCGCGCTTCTCCCGCACTTCCTGGAACAGCCGCGAGGACATGCCGCCGCCATAGAGCGTGGAGAAGACCTGCGCGGGGTAGAAGTCCGCCGCGCGGAAGCTCGGCCCCTCGAAGCCCAGCACCAGATGGGTCTGCTCGATGTCGCGGCCTTCCCGCATCTCCCCGCCGGCGTAGCGCGCCGCCTCCGGCACGGGCGCGGCCGCCGCCGGCAGGCCCGCGAAATGGCGTTCCGCCAGGCCGAGCAGCGCCTCGTGCTCGATATGCCCCGCCGCCGCCAGCACCATGGCCGGCGCCCGGTAGCGCTCTCCCATCCAGCCGGCGACCGCCTCCCGCGGCAGGGAGCGCACCACTTCCGGGCGGCCGAGAATGCTGCGCCCCATCGCCTGGGCGGGATAGGCGGTCTCCTGGAACAGGTCGAAGGCGACGTCTTCGGGGAAGTCCTGCGCCTGTCCGATCTCCTGCAGGATCACGGTGCGCTCGCGCTCCAGCTCCTCGCCGTCGAAGACCGAGCCGGTCAGGATGTCGGCCAGGATATCGACCGCGAGCGCCGCATCCTCCTTCAGCACCTTGGCGTAATAGGCCGTCGCCTCGCGGGCCGTATAGGCGTTGAGGAACCCGCCCACCGCCTCGATCTCGCGGGCGATCTCGCCGGCCGTGCGCCGTTCCGTGCCCTTGAAGGCCATATGCTCCAGCAGGTGCGAGACGCCGTTCTCGGCCTCGCGCTCATGGCGCGTGCCGACGCCGACCCACATGCCGAGCGAGACGGTCTCGACGGTCTTCATGGTGTCGGTAGCGACCCGGAGGCCGTTGGGCAAGGTGGAGACGGTGACGCTCATGGCCGACGCACCCTTTCGCGAATGAAGGTCTTGAGGCGGGAGAGGTCGTTCGGCATGAGCTCCGCGCGCTCGGGCCGCTCCGCCTGCGCGGCGAGCGCCTCCGGCAGCGGCGGGCGCCGGCCGGTGGCCCGCTCCACCGCGTCGGGGAACTTGGCCGGGTGCGCGGTCGCCAGCGCGACGGTCGGTATATCGGGGTCGCGCCGCGCCTCGGCGGCCGCAATACCGACGGCCGTGTGCGGATCGACGGTCATGCCGGTCTCGGCGCGGGTGCGGGCGATCTGCGCGAGCGTGCCGTCGTCGTCCACCGCATGGCCCCGGAACAGCCTGCGCGCCGCCCGCCAGCGCGCCTCGTCGAGCGGCAGCCGCCCGCTCTGCCGGAAGGCCGTCATATGCCGGGCGACGGCCGGGCCGTCGCGGTCAAGCAGGTCGTGCAGCAGGCGCTCGAAATTGCTGGACACCTGGATATCCATGGAGGGCGACCAACTGGGCGTCACCGGCCGGGTGGACATGTCGCCCGCCTCGAAGAAGCGCGCGAGGATGTCGTTGCTGTTCGAGCCGGTGATGAAGCGCGGCGCGTCGAGCCCCATCTCGCGCGCGGCGTAGCCGGCATAGACATTGCCGAAATTGCCGCTCGGCACGGCGAAGGCGACCGGGCCGCCGCCCAGTTGCGCCGCCGCATGGACATAATAGACCGTCTGGACCATGACGCGGGCCCAGTTGATCGAGTTGACCGCGGCGAAGCGCCAGTCCCGGCTGAACCGGGTGTCGGCGAACAGCGCCTTCACCAGGTCCTGGCAGTCGTCGAAGGCGCCTTCCAGCGCGACCGTGTGGATATTGGGCGCCTCGACCGTCGTCATCTGCCGGCGCTGCACTTCGGAGATGCGCCCGTGCGGGTAGAGCATGACGAGATCGACGGTCTCCAGCCCCCGGACCGCTTCGACCGCCGCTGCGCCGGTATCGCCCGAGGTCGCGCCGACGATGGTGATGCGCTCGCCGCGCGCCTTCAGCACGAGGTCGAACAGCCGCCCGAGCGCCTGCATGGCGAGGTCCTTGAAGGCGAAGGTCGGTCCGTGGAACAGCTCCATCAGCCAGAGATTGGCGTCGATCTGCACCAGCGGCGCGACCGCCCGGTGGCGGAAGCCGGCATAGACCTCGGCCAGCAGCGCCCGCCAGTCCACTTCCTGCAGCGCCCCCGCCGCGAAGGGACGGGTGACGGCGAAGGCCCGCTCCGCATAGCTCGCGCCCGGCGCGCGCGCGGCCTCGTCCAGCCGCGGCCACTCGGCCGGCCGCCAGAGGCCGCCATCCTCCGCAAGGCCCGTCAGCAGTACGCCCGCAAAACCCCGCGCCGCCGCCCTGCCGCGCGTACTCAGATAGCGCATCGCCACGCCCGGAGGCGCCCGCCGCTGCGCCAGGCTGCAAGATTGCCGTTCATCGCCGTTCCCCGAAGACGGGCGACAGATAGCACGGCCGGGGGGCGCAGGGCGACTTTCCGGCTTGGCGGACCGGCCGCCGATGCTCTACCTTCCCGTCCCGGACCGTATATGCGCAATCGGCCGTCCGGGCGCTTGACCCTGACGGCTTCGGGAACGAGGGGCATGGTCGCGTCCGGACTCGTTGCATAAACGCCCGCCCTCGAATGCTCTCCTTGCGCTCCGGGAGCCTTGCAATGTCCGATAGCCGCCTGGTGACCCGCGTCGCAATTCGAAACTACAAGAGCATCGGAGCCTGCGATGTGTCGCCGGCGCCACTCTCCTTTCTGGTGGGACCGAACGGTTCGGGGAAAAGCAGCTTTCCGGATGCGCTGCGTTTCGTGGCGGACGCGCTGCGGTTTTCGCTGGACCATGCGTTGCGGGACCGCGGCGGAATCGGGGAAGTGCGCCGGCGCTCCGGCGGCCACCCCAATCATTTCGGGATTCGTATCGAGTTCGACCTGGAGGCATGGAGGGGCCACTATTCCTTCACCGTCGGGGCCATGCCGCAGCGCGGATATGAAGTCCAGAACGAGGAATGCTATGTGTGGCCCCGGAACGACCGGGGTTTGCACTATTACGAGACAGGGCGGGGCCGGGTCCATCGCAGTTCTTTCCCGACGCCGCCGGTCGCCGCCTCCGACCGGCTGTATCTGGTCACCGTATCGGGCATGGAGGCCTTTCGCGCGGTTTACGACGCGCTGTCCGCCACGGGAATCTACAATCTGAATCCTGAAGCAATTCGGGACCTTCAACCTCCGGACCCGGGACTCCTTCTGAACCGGGACGGAAGCAATCTGGCCAGCGTGCTTTCCATTTGGCGACACGGTCCCCCGAATTCGAAAGACGCATAGAAGAATATATCGGCAAGGTCGTTCCCGGCGTTACCGGGGTCGATCGGCGCGCGATCGGGCCGCGGGAGACTCTGGAATTCCGGCAGGAGGTCCGCGGCGCGAAACATCCATGGCGGTTCCTTGCCGCAAACATGTCGGACGGAACCCTGCGCGCGCTGGGCGTGCTGGCGGCGCTCTTCCAGGGTTCCGGGCGCGGCGCTCGCACCCGGCAACTCATCGGCATCGAGGAACCGGAAGTCGCCCTTCATCCGGCCGCGGCCGGCGTCCCTATCGACAGTCTTCGCGACGCCGCCGAACGCTCGCAAATCCCGGTGACAAGCCATAGCCCTGACTTGCTGGACGATGAGGATATTTCCCCGGACTCGATCTTCGCCGTTGTCGTTGAGCACGGCGAGACCCGAATCGGCCCTCTGGACGATGTTGGCCGCAGGGCGCTCAAGGAGCGTCTCTACACCGCCGGAGAGCTGCTCAGAATGAATCAGCTCGAGCCGGACCCGAATCTCTCGAGACCGAATTCGAGCCGGATCGACCTGTTCGGACGAAGCCGCGGTTCATGCGCAGGATCGTGACGATTGTGGAAGGCCACGGCGAGGTTGAGGCCGTCCCTGTCCTCCTCCGGCGCATTGCGGCGACGACCGCCCCGGATACCGCTGTTGAAATTGCCAAACCGATCCGTGTCGGACGCCGCAAGATCATGCAAGCGGGCGAACTGGAGCGCGCTGTCCGGCTCGCGGCCGCAAGGGCGGATACGAACGGTTCGATTCTGTTGCCGCTCGACGCGGACGACGATTGCCCTGCGGCGCTCGCGGAGCGGGCGCTTGAACGCGCCGCCGCTGCCCGGCCGGACCGGCCTGTTCGGGTGGTGCTGGCCAGGATGGAGTATGAAGCCTGGTTTCTTGCGGCGGCCGCTTCGCTCGCCGGACAACGCGGTCCGGGCGAGTCTCTGGCTCCGCCCGACGACCCGGAGGCCGTCAGGGATGCAAAGGGTTGGCTGAGCGCCAGAATGCCGCCCGGACAACGCTATCGGGAAACACTTCACCAAGCCGCCTTGTCCGCGGTCTTCGATCTGGATTCAGCACGCGCAGCGCCGTCATTCGACAAGCTATGGCGGGACCTTTCTTCGCTACTCCGGCCCCCGGAAACATGAGGCGCCCGCCCCCTGCCCCGCCGGCAGGTGCGTGCGGAACCAGGCGAGGGTTTCGTCCATCACTTCGGTGAAGGCGGGGTCCGTATAGACCTCGTAATGGCCGCAGCCTTTCAGCACGACCAGCTTCTTCGGCTCGCCGGCGCGGTCGTAGAGGGCCTGCGACTCCTCCGGCGGCGCCAGCCGGTCGTCGTCCGCGGCGATGAAGAGCACGGGGCGGGGCGCGATTTTGTCCACCACCCATTCCGGGTGGAAGCCGAGCGTCTCATCGACATATTCGAGCGGCAGCGTATCGAGCGCCGAGGGAATATCGCGGCGTGCGGCGGCCGCAAGCGCCGCCGACTGGCGGTCCGGCAGCAGCACCTCGCTCCGCTCGACGAACTCCGACTCTCCTTCCATCGCGCGCTTCATCCGGTCCCGGGCGGAGCGCTCCAGCAGGTCGAACCATTCGTCAGGCCGGCGCACGCTCCGCATCCAGCGCTCGCCGTGGCCGATGCCGACCACGCTGACGACGCACTTCGCCCGGCGGTCCACCGCGCCGGTCCACACCACCGTCGCGCCGCCGTAGCTCGTGCCGTAGAGGCCGAGCCGCGCCTCGTCCACCTCCTCCTGCGCGCCGAGCCAGGTCAGCGCCGCCTGCGCGTCCGCGACCCGGCTCCAGGGCGCGAGACGGGTACGCGGCCCCTCGCTCTCGCCCCAGCCCTTGTAGTCGAAGGCCAGCACGACATAGCCGGCCTCGTTCAGCACGCGGGCATTGTCGGGCAGGTAGAGGTCCTTCACCCCGGTATAGCCGTGGCAGAGCACGATGCCCGCCCGCCGCTCTCCCGGCGCGAGGCCGTCCGGCCGGTAGAGGTCCCCCACCAGCTTGAATCCTTCGGAATAGAAGGTGACGGGTGTCGCGCTCATGGCGATGCTCCTCCTGTTTCGGGCCGGACGGGACCGCGCCCGCCGGAGATATGCCGGCGCCGCTAGATCGCCCGGGACCCCGCCGGGATTTCGGGGGCGGGGCGGGCGAGGCCGTAATGCGCGCGGAGCGTGCCGCCGCCATAGGCCGTGCGGAAAAGGCCCCGCTCGCGCAGGATCGGCAGCACCCGCTCGATGAAGGCGTCCAGCATCCAGGGCAGCACGGGCGGCATCAGGTTGAAGCCGTCCGCCGCGCCGTCCCGGAGCCACTCCTCCATCAGGTCGGCCGTCTGCTCCGGCGTGCCGGCGAAGGTGTAGTGGCCGCGCGCCCCGGCGAGCCTCGCCAGCAACTGGCGCAGCGTCGGGCGCTCGCGCTCAACCAGGCCCACAATGGTCGCCGCCCGGCTGCGCGCCGCCTGCACCGTGCCGGGATCGGGGAAGTCCGCCGCCGTCAGCTCCCGGTCGAGGTCGAGATGGCCGAAGTCGAAGCCGCCGAAGCGCCCGGAGAGCCGCTTCCTGCCGACTTCCGGGTCGGCCAGCGCGTTCAGTTCGAGGACGAGGCGCTCCGCCTCCTGCTGCGTGTCCGCGACGAGGGGGCTTAGCCCCGGCAGGATCGCCACCCGGTCCGGGTCGCGCCCGGCCTGCGCCGCCCGCGCCTTCAGGTCCGCATAGAACGCCTGCGCCGTCGCCTTCTCCAACTGCGCGGTGAACACCACCTCGGCATGACGGGCGGCGAAATCGCGCCCCGTTTCCGACGAACCCGCCTGCACGAACACCGGCCGCCCCTGCGGGCAGCGCGGCACGTTCAGCGGCCCGGCGACCTTGTAGTGCGTTCCGGCATGGTCGAGCGCATGGATGCCGCCGCGCTTCGCATAGCGGCCGGCCGCGCGGTCGTCGAGCACCGCATCGTCGGCCCAACTGTCCCAGAGCGCCTTGGCGACCGCCATGTATTCCTCGGCGCGGGCATAGCGTTCGGCATGGCTCACCTGGGCGTCGTCGCCGTAATTATGCGCCGCGGCGACCGACCAGGAGGTCACGATGTTCCAGCCGATCCGGCCGTTGCTGATGTGGTCGAGCGAGGCGAACTGGCGCGCGAGATTGAAGGGCTCGGTATAGGTGGTCGAGGCCGTCGCGATCAGCCCGATCCTCGAGGTCGCCGCGGCGAGCGCGCCCAGCAGCGTGACCGGCTCCAGCCAGCTTCGCGCCGTATGCGCCACCTCGCCGGACATGGAGAGGCTGTCCGCCAGGAAGATCGAGTCGAACGCCGCGTCTTCCGCCTTGCGGGCCAGGTCCCGGTGGTATTCGAAATCCGTGAGCGCGAGCGGCGAGGCCTTGGGATGGCGCCAGGACGCCTCGTGGTGGCCGCGGCTGTGGACGAACAGGTTAAGGCGAAGCTGGCGGGACATCCCGTTCCCTCATTTCGGTCCGTCCCTCCCCGCCCGGCGCCGCCAGACCAGGTAGAGGATAGCCACCGCCGCGGCCAGCGCAAACCAGGTGAGCGCATATTGCAGATGGTCGTTGCGGAAGCGCGGCGCCGGGGGGCGAGCGCGCGGCCAGTCCGGCGCATCGGCCGCGGGCGCGGCCTGGATGTAGAACGGCGCGAGCCGCCGGCCGAGATGCGCCGCCGCGGCCCCGGGGTCGATATGGAACCACATGCCGCGCGCCGGATCGTTGTCGGCGGCGAACGGGCCCGGCTCGCCCGGGACGCGCACCACGCCCTCGAGCAGGGCCGGCGGCGGCGGGCGCGCATCCGGCGCGCGGCGGGCGGGCTCCACCCAGCCCCGGTTGACCAGCACCGATATTTCGCCGCCCCGAGGCCGGAAGGGCGCCAGCACGTCGAAGCCCGCGCGCCCGTTCCAGGTCCGGCTCTGGAGCAGCAGTTCCGGTTCTTCCCACACGCCTTCGAGGCGGACGCGCCGCCAGGCGTCGCCGGGGCCGATGTCGGCAAGCGCCCGCAGGGGAGGTTCGGCGAGGCGCTCCGCCGCGTGCTCGATCAGCTCCCGCTTCCACTCGCGGCGGTCGAGCTGCCAGACGCCGAGGCCGACCAGGACCGCGAGCGCCGGCAGGACGAACAGGAGGAACGGGACGCGCGGCCGGATGGCCTAAGGCCCCGTCCCGGAATTTCGTGCGCTCTCATGCGGCCTTCCCTTCTCGTCATTCCCGGACTTGTTCCGGCTATCCGCTTCCCCTGCTGCGCCGGCCCCGAGGGAGATGCCCGGAACAAGTCCGGGCATGACGGGAAGGAGGCCGGGCATGACGAGATGACACGGCGCAAGAGCACTCAAACTTCTCGATCGGGACATTAGCTGCCCCAGATATAGACCACCGAGAACAGGAACAGCCAGACAACATCGACGAAATGCCAGTACCAGGCCGCCGCCTCGAAGCCGAAATGGTGGTCGGACCGGAAATGCCCCTTGATGGCGCGGAACAGGCAGACGGCGAGGAAACAGGTGCCGATGATGACATGGAAGCCGTGGAAGCCCGTCGCCATGAAGAAGGTCGAGGGATAGATGCCCTCGCGGAACCCGAAGGCGGCATGGCTGTATTCGAAGATCTGGCAGCCGGTGAAGAGCACGCCGAGCGCGACCGTGCAGGCGAGGCCCTGGATCAGGCCGGCCCGGTCGCCATGCAGCAGCGAATGGTGCGCCCAGGTGACGGTGACGCCGGACAGCAGCAGGATGAGCGTGTTCAGGAAGGGCAGCCCGAACGCCTCGAAGGGCACGATGCCGGTCGGCGGCCAGACGCCGCCGGTCGCCTCGATGCGGCCCGGCATTTCCTCCGCGCCGAAGAACAGCGCGCCGTCGAAGAAGGCCCAGAAGAAGGCGGAGAAGAACATCACCTCGGACGCGATGAACAGCGCCATGCCGAAGCGCAGCCCGATCTGCACCGGCTGGGTGTGGTGGCCCTCATGCTCCGCCTCGCGGATCACGTCGCGCCACCACACGATCATGGTGGCGACGATCAGCACGAGGCCGAGCGCCATGACCCACACCACCCCGTCATGCATGAACAGCACCGTGCCCATGGTCGCGAGGAAGGCCGCGACCGCGCCGACCAGCGGCCACGGGCTCGGATCGACCAGATGGTAGGGGTGCTTCTGGACGTGGCTATCCGCCATGGGTCTGCTCCCGGTTGGTCAGGGCGGCGGCCTGCTGCCGCGCCGCCGCGTCGGCCTGTTGTCGGTTCGGCGCCGCTTCGTCCGGCTCTTCTTCCGACCTGAAAAAGGTGTAGGACAGCGTGATCGTCCCGACATCGCGGACATTCGGGTCCTCCGCGATCTGCGGATCGACGAAGAAGGAGACCGGCATGTCGGCGCTCTCGCCGGGACCCAGCCGCTGCTCCGTGAAGCAGAAGCAGTCGATCTTGCTGAAATAGCGGCCCGCCTTGAGCGGCGTGACATTGAAGACCGCCGCGCCGGTCACGGCCTCGTCGCTCATGTTCTCGGCCCGGTAGAAGGCGAGCGCCGGCTCGCCGAGGCGGACCGTGACCGCGCGCTCGACCGGGCCGAAGCGCCAGTCGAGGTCCGGCGCGATGTCGGCGTTGAAGCGGATTTCGATGCGGGGCGCGTCCGCGGCCGCCTCGGGCGCCTCCGCGGCCGTGCCGGGCGTGCCGCCGAAGCCGGTGACCTGGCAGAACAGCCGGTAGAGCGGGGCCGACGCCCAGGCGAGCGCGCCCATCGCCAGCGGCACCGCCACGAGCGCGGCGGCGATGCGCCGGTTGCGCCGGCGGTCAGCCATGGCTCACCCGCCTCCCATCCGCACCACGCTCACCGCATAGACGATGATGACGAAGGCGAGCAGCACCGCGAGCAGCACACGGTTCTTGAAGCGCCGGCGGCGTTCTCTTTCGGACAGGCCCGCCATTCATAGCCCCACGGCCCGGTCCGCGAGCATGGCGAAGAAGAGCGCCGCCAGATAGACCAGCGAGAAGCCGAACAGCGACCGCGCGCTCGCATCGTCGGCGCGCCGCCGGACGGCCAGCGCCCGGCGCAGGAACTCGATGCCGAGCCCGGCCGCCGCTGCGCCGTAGAGCCATCCGAGGCCCCCCGCCGCTACGGGCGCCAGGCCGAGCGGCGCCAGCACCGCGCTGTAGATCAGGATTTGCCGCCGGGTCTCCTTCGCGCCGGCCGTCACCGGCAGCATCGGCACGCCGGCGGCGGCGTAGTCGCCCGAACGGGTGAGCGCGAGCGCCCAGAAATGCGGCGGCGTCCACACGAAGACGATGGCGAACAGGCAGAGCGGCGTCAGCGCGAGGTCGCCGGTGACCGCGGCCCAGCCGATGACCGGCGGGATCGCCCCGGCCGCGCCGCCGATCACGATGTTCTGCGGCGTGCGGCGCTTCAGCCAGATGGTATAGACGAAGACATAGAAGGCGATGGTGAGCGCCAGCAGGCCGGCCGCGAGCCAGTTGACGGCGAGGCCCATCATGCCGACCGCGCCCGCCGACAGCAGGATGCCGAAGGCGAGCGCATCGTCCGGCTCGATGAGGCCCTGCGGCAGCGGGCGGGCGCGCGTGCGCTCCATCACGGCGTCGATGTCGCGGTCGTACCACATGTTCACCGCGCCGGAAGCGCCGGCGCCGGCGGCGATGCACAGCACGGCGACGGCCGCCAGCAGCGGATGCAGCGAACCCGGCGCAATCGCCATGCCCACCAGCCCGGTGAACACGACCAGCGACATGACGCGCGGCTTCAGCAGCGCAAGCCAGTCGCCGACGCTGGCGGGCGCAAGCCCGGCGGTTTCTGCTGTCGATGCGTCGCTCACGGGGACGGGAGACCCTCCCGGCGCTGCGGGGACTCGGGGGCGGGCGCTAATGCGCGTATTCGTCCTTGATCTCCGGGACTTCATCGAAGGTGTGGAACGCCGGCGGCGACGGCACGGTCCACTCCAGCGTGGTTGCGCCCGGCCCCCAGTAGTTCTCCGCCACCCGGCGCCCGCTGGTCAGCGTATAGACCAGCAGCAGCACGAACAGGATCGCCCCGGCGAAGGACAGATAGGCGCCGAAGGACGAGACCATGTTCCAGCCCGCAAAGGCGTCCGGATAGTCCGGATAGCGGCGCGGCATCCCCTGGAGGCCGAGGAAGTGCTGCGGGAAGAAGGCCAGGTTGACGCCGATGAAGGTGAGCCAGAAATGCAGCTTGCCGAGCCATTCCGGATACTGGCGCCCGCACATCTTGCCGAGCCAGTAATACATGCCGGCGAAGATGGCGAACACGGCGCCCAGCGACAGCACATAGTGGAAATGCGCCACGACATAGTAGGTGTCGTGCAGCGCCAAGTCGACGCCCGCATTGGCGAGCACCACGCCGGTCACGCCGCCCACGGTGAACAGGAAGATGAAGCCCAGCACCCAGAGCATCGGCGTGTCGAAGCGCAGCGAGCCGCCCCACATGGTCGCGATCCAGGAGAAGATCTTGATGCCCGTGGGCACGGCGATGATCATCGTCGCGGCGGTGAAATAGGCCCGCGTGTCGATGTCCATGCCCACCGTGTACATGTGGTGCGCCCAGACGATGAAGCCGACGAAGCCGATGGCGACCATGGCGTAGGCCATGCCGAGATAGCCGAACACGGGCTTGCGCGAGAAGGTGGAGACGATCTGGCTCACGATCCCGAAGCCCGGCAGGATCATGATGTACACCTCGGGATGGCCGAAGAACCAGAACAGGTGCTGGAACAGGATCGGGTCGCCGCCGCCCTCGTAGTTGAAGAAGGAGGTGCCGAAGTTCCGGTCGGTCAGCAGCATGGTGATGGCGCCGGCCAGCACGGGCAGCGACAGCAGCAGCAGGAAGGCCGTCACCAGGATCGACCAGACGAACAGCGGCATCCGGTGCAGCGTCATGCCCGGCGCGCGCATGTTGAAGATCGTGGTGATGAAGTTGATCGCGCCCAGGATCGAGGACGCGCCGGCGAGGTGGAGCGCGAAGATCGCCATGTCGACCGACATGCCGGGATGGCCGATGCCGGAGGAGAGCGGCGGATAGACCGTCCAGCCGGTGCCCGCGCCGATATCGAGCACGGCCGACAGCAGCAGCAGCACGAAGGCCGGGACGATCAGCCAGAAGCTGATATTGTTCATGCGCGGGAAGGCCATGTCGGGCGCGCCGATCATGATCGGCACGATCCAGTTGCCGAAACCGCCGATCAGCGCCGGCATGACCACGAAGAACACCATGATCAGGCCGTGCGCGGTGATGAAGACGTTCCAGAGCTGGCCGTCCATCTGGCCGTCCGGGCCGATCAGGAGCTGCGCGCCGGGCTCGGCGAGCTCCATGCGCATGATGACGGAGAAGGCGCTGCCGATCAGGCCCGCGCAGATGGCGAACAGCAGGTAGAGGGTCCCGATGTCCTTGTGATTGGTCGAGAAGAACCAGCGCACGAAGAAGCCGGGTTTGTGGTCGTGACGGTCGGCGGCGGCATAGGCCATGGGGCGGGCCCTCCGGCTTTCGTTCAGCGGGCGGCGGCGAGGCTGGCGACCAGGACGGGCGCCTCGTCGGCAGGCGCGTCGCCCGCCTTTGCGTATTCCTTGCGCGCCTTCTCCACCCAGGCGTCGAACGCCTCCTGGCTGACGGCGCGCACCTCGATCGGCATGTAACCGTGGCCGGCGCCGCAGAGCTCGGAGCACTGGCCGTAATAGACGCCCTCTTTCTCGATCCGCATCCAGGTCTCGTTGACGCGGCCGGGCACATTGTCGAGCTTGATGCCCGCCGCCGGCAGCGCCCAGGCGTGGAGCACGTCCGAGGAGGTGAACAGCACCCGGATGTTCTTGTTGACCGGCACATAGACCGGGTTGTCCACCGAGAGCTGGCGAAGCTGGCCCTTGGCGGGGTCGATCTCCTCGTCCGGGACGATGTTGCTGTCGAACTCGAAATCGCCGTGGTCCGGATACTGATAGGACCAGTACCACTGCCGCCCGATGGTCTTGAGCGTCATGTCGGCCTGCTCGATCCGGTCGTTCTCGTACATGATGCGGAAGGACGGGATGGCGATCAGCACCAGGATCACGGTCGGGATCGCCGTCCACAGCACTTCGAGCAGCGTGTTGTGCGTGGTGCGGCTCGGCTCCGGGTTGCGGCTCTCGCGGAAGCGGAAGATGACCCAGGCCATCAGCCCCAGCACGAACAGCGTGATGACGGCGATGACCGGCAGCAGGATGACGTCGTGGAACCAGGCGATGTTTTCCATCGTCGGGGTGACGGCGTCCTGGAAGCCGAGGCCCCACGGCTCCGGCTGGCCCGCCGAGGCGCTACCGGCCGCGAGGCCGGTGAGCGGGACCGCCGCGCCCAACGCGGCGAACTTACGCAAAGCAGCGCCGAACGCGGCGAATTTGTGCATGGCCGATGGTCCTCGAACGTCCTCGACTGGGTGCTTGTCATAGCCCGGATTGCGGGCCTTGCAGAGACCGCCCCGACAATAGAAGCGGCAGGGCGCGCGTTTTATGCGACCCGTTGTCCCAAGTTGGCCCGCCCTGCTGTAGAATCGGTCCGCCGCCTGCCGCCGCAAGCCCGCCGAAGGAGCGCCACGCCCCCATGTCCCGCCCTGTATCTTCCGCCGATTCCGCCGCCCTTGCCCGCCCCGCCGCGCTGGAGGAGACGGAGGCCGTCTTCTTCGAGCGCGCGCGCCTCGACCGCGCCGCCGCCGAGCGCATTCTCGACGATGCGCTCCGGGGCGCGGACGACGGCGAGCTCTACCTGCAATATGCGGTGTCGGAGGGCCTGACGCTGGACGACGGCCGGCTGGCCGGCGCCACCTACGACATCTCGCAGGGCTTCGGGCTGCGCGCCGTGGCGGGGGAGACGACCGGCTACGCCCACGCCGCGAGCCTGGACGAGCCGGCGCTGCGCCGCGCGGCCGAGGCGGTGCGGGCGGTCTCCTCGGGCCGTGGCGGCGCGCTGGCGGTGGCGCCCGCGGCGGCCAACCGGCGGCTCTACGGCCCGGAGAACCCGCTGGACGGGCCGGATTTCGCGGCGAAGGCGGCGCTGCTCGGGCGCATCGACGCCTATGCGCGCGCCGCCGACCCCCGCGTCGTGCAGGTGACGGCGTCGCTGGCGGGCGCCTGGCAGGCGGTCCGCATCCAGCGCCCGGGCGGCGAGGCGGCGGCGGACATCCGCCCGCTGGTGCGCGTCAATGTGCAGATCGCCGTGGCCGCGCCGGACGGGCGGGTGGAGACCGGCAGCCACGGCTGCGGCGGCCGGACCGGCTTTGCGGCCTATCTGGAGGAGGCGGCGTGGCGGGCGCAGGTGGACGAGGCGCTCCGCCAGGCGCTGGTCAAGATCGACGCCCGCCCCGCCCCCGCCGGCGAGATGACGGTGGTGCTCGGCCCCGGCTGGCCCGGCGTGATGCTGCACGAGGCGGTCGGCCACGGGCTGGAGGGGGATTTCAACCGCAAGGGCACCAGCGCCTTCGCCGGCCTCGTTGGCGAGCGCGTGGCCGCGCCGGGCGTGACCGTGGTGGACGACGGCGGGCTGGAGGACCGGCGCGGCTCGCTCACCGTCGATGACGAGGGCACGCCCGCGGCGCGCAATGTGCTGATCGAGGACGGCATCCTCAAGGGCTTCCTGCAGGACCGGCTGAACGCGCGGCTGATGGGCGTCGCGCCGACCGGCAACGGCCGGCGCCAGTCCTTTGCCCATGCGCCGCTGCCGCGCATGACCAACACCTTCATGCTGGCCGGGGACCGGGAGCCGGCGGAGGCGGTCGCGTCGGTGGACAGCGGCCTCTACGCGGTGCAGTTCGGCGGCGGGCAGGTGGACGTGACCAGCGGCAAGTTCGTCTTCTCGGCGACCGAGGCCTATCTGATCGAGGGCGGCAAGGTGACGGCCCCGGTGCGCGGCGCGACGCTGATCGGCAACGGCCCGGACGCGCTCACCCGCATCGCCATGATCGGCAACGACCTCAAGCTGGACGACGGCGTCGGCACCTGCGGCAAGGCCGGCCAGTCCGTCCCCGTCGGCGTCGGCCAGCCCACCCTGCGCATCGACGCGATGACCGTCGGCGGCATGGCGGGCTAAGGGGGGCGGGCCCGGCTATCCGGCGGCGTCGAACCGGCCTTCGACGCGGGATTGCCGCTCGGCGAGGCGCTGCATCTCGGCCCGGAAGTCGTCCATGGCGCGCTGGAACGCGCGGCGGTCCGCATCGGCGGCGCGCTTGTCCTCGGTTATGCGCCTGTCGAGGCGGGCCGCCATGCGCCACGCCATGCCGGCGAGAACCCCGCCAACGCCGGCGATCGCAAGCAGGATCGGAATCGTGTCGCTCGATTCGAACATGTCATGACTTTGGGGGCTGCGGGCCGCAATGGCAAGGGCGCTGCGATAACGGAAGGGGCCGGGCTGCCGGGCGGCGTCAGGGCCAGAGCGCGCCGAGCGGGAAGGTCACGGCCTCGAAGGGCGGCAGGCGCACCGGCTCGTTCTCCCGCGCCGCGCCGGCCGGCGTCCACGCGCCGCCCTCGAGCGCGAACGCCTCCAGGGTCCTTGCCGCCGGATCGACGAACCAGAGGTGGCTGACGCCCTCCCGCGCATAGATCGGGCGCTTTTCTTCCAGGTCCAGTTTCCGCGTCGAGGGGGAAAGAATCTCGCACACCCAGTCCGGCGCGAGGGTAAACCAGGGCGTATCGGGGTATTCCGGCATCCGCTCGCGGCGCCAGCCGGCAAGGTCGGGCACCAGGATGTCCCCGCCGAAATGAAGCTCCGGCTCATCGAGGATCCACCAGCCGCCGGGTCCGCCTCGCCCCCTCTGGAACGGGCCGCCGATTTCGATGCCTAGCGACGATCCCGCCAGCGCGTACCGACTGGCCGGCCGCGGCTGCAGATGCAGCGCGCCCCGGACGATCTCCGCCACCATATGCGCCGGCGCATCCAGCACGTCCCGGTAGGTCGCCTTGCGGACCGGCCGCTTCCGGCGCAAGGCCGCGCCCGTGCTCATCACCGAGCCTCCCCGCCCCCGAATCCCGCCCATGCTACGCTCGCCCGCCGGCCCTGTCACGGCTGCCGGTCTCCAAACAGCAATTCTCCTTATGGCGTTTTTCGTTGCATTGCGGCCTTTCGTGTTGGTTTTTTGGCGGTTCTGCGGTTGGATGGATGGGCTTGGCGCGGGGGCCGGGGATCAGGCGTTTGCGGGAGGGGGGAGGCCCGTGATGACGGTTTTCATGAGGACCGCCCATGACGCGAAGACATGGTAGGCGGTGATCGTGCGGATGTGCTCGAACAGGCGCCTTCGGGCTCCGAGTGCGTGCCGCGCCCGCCGCCAGGACGCTTCGATCAGGTCGCAGGCCGTGTGCAGGGCGAAGGCCAGCAGATTGAGCACGACCAGGATGCTGGCCAGGGTCTGGCTGCCATGCCCGAAATTGTGTTCGAGGTTGTAGCCGTTGGTCTTCAGGACGTTGAAGGTCTCGTTCTCGATCTTCCAGCGGGCACGCCCGCCGGCGGCGATGGCGGCGGCGGTGTCTCGCGTGACGGCAAGGTCGGTGACGAAGCTGTTGCGGTAGGTCACCTTGCCGTCGGGCTTGGCGATCTCGACCTCCAGCCAGTTGACGGCGAGCGCGTCGGCGCCGTCGCGCAGCGGCACGCCATTCATCCAGCGATAGCGATGGCGGCGCCTGGCCGCGCCCCTGCCCACGGTCTGGCACACCTCGTCCAGCACGACGCCATGGGTGTATTCGCTCAACGTCTTGTGGCTGGACGGCTTGCACACGAAGAGGAAGCTCCCGCCCGCGGCGCGCACCGCCTCGCAGATCGGCTGGCGGGAATAGAGATCGTCGCCCAGATAGACCGGTCTCAGCCCGGCCACACAAGGCCCCAGGCGGGCCAGCCAGCGCGGCGCCGCGCGGCTCTCGCAGTCCTGCTTCGCCGAGCCGTCTTGCGGGCGCACGAACTCCGGCGCCAGAGGCAAGGCGCGGCGCTGCCCCGGCGCCACCAGAGCGGCGCCGACAAAGCTGTGGAAATACTCCACCTCCTCGCCCCGCCGGCGCGTCGAGCAGTGCGCGCAGTGGATCGTGCCGGAACGGAAAGGCTCCGAGCCGTCCAGCGCGATCAACACCCGATCGTCCAGGCAGCGCAGACCCGACAAGGCGCCGGCGCCATCCAGGTCATCGACAAGCGCCGAAAACACCGCGTCGAAATGATCCGTCGGCGCCCCATCCAGCATCCGCCGGATATGGCTGTCGCACGGAATCCGCTCCATGCCGAACAGCGTCCCGGCGTTCGAAGCGCCGCGCTGCGCCGTCAGCAGGCGCTGATGCGCCAGAAACGACGGGCTCTGCACGAAAAATACCGAAAACGCCGCAAGCCCGATGTCTCTCATGGCATAGCGCGTGTTGCTTCCCGAACGCTTGTCGGGCAACGCCGCGCACCGCTTCCCCACCACATCTAAGTATCGTTCAAGACGTTTCACACAACAGCTTGAATCACATCTCCAAGCCTTTGAAAACCCCTGATAACTCCAAAAGGAGAATTGCTGGTCTCCAAATTACGCACTGGCGGGCCGAGGCCCGCCCTGCGTCAGGGCCAGAGCGCGCCGAGCGGGAAGGCGACGGCCTCGAAGGGCGGCAGGCGCACCGGCTCGTTCTCCCGCGCCGCGCCGGCCGGCGTCCACGCGCCGCCCTCGAGCGCGAACGCCTCCAGGGTCCTTGCCGCCGGATCGACGAACCAGAGGTGGCCGACTCCCTCCCGCGCATAGACCGGGCGCTTTTCTTCCAGGTCCAGTTTCCGCGTCGAGGGGGAAAGAATCTCGCACACCCAGTCCGGCGCGAGGGTGAAATAGGCCTCGTCGGGAGGCTTCGGCATCCGCTCGCGGCGCCAGCCGGCGAGGTCGGGCACCAGGATATCCTCGCCGAAATGAAGCTCGGGCTCGTCGAGGATCCACCAGCCGCCCGGCCCGCCCCGGCCCCACTGGAACGGGCTGCCGAGCGCCATACCGAGCGAGGAGCCGGCTATGGCGTGGCGCACGGCCGGCCGCGGCTGCAGATGCAGCGCGCCCCGGACGATCTCCGCCACCATATGCGCCGGCGCATCCAGCACGTCCCGGTAGGTCGCCTTGCGGACCGGCCGCTTCCGGCGCAAGGCCGCGCCCGTGCTCATCACCGAGCCTCCCCGCCCCCGAATCCCGCCCATGCTACGCTCGCCCGCCGGCCCTGTCACGGCTGCCGGTCTCCAACTACTCCCCGGCGGGCCGAGGCCCGCCCCGCGTCAGGGCCAGAGGGCGCCGAGCGGGAAGGTCACGGCCTCGAAGGGCGGCAGGCGCACCGGCTCGTTCTCCCGCGCCGCGCCGGCCGGCGTCCACGCGCCGCCCTCGAGCGCGAACGCCTCCAGGGTCCTTGCCGCCGGATCGACGAACCAGAGGTGGCCGACTCCCTCCCGCGCATAGACCGGGCGCTTTTCTTCCAGGTCCAGTTTCCGCGTCGAGGGGGAAAGAATCTCGCACACCCAGTCCGGCGCGAGGGTGAAATAGGCCTCGTCGGGAGGCTTCGGCATCCGCTCGCGGCGCCAGCCGGCGAGGTCGGGCACCAGGATATCCTCGCCGAAATGAAGCTCGGGCTCGTCGAGGATCCACCAGCCGCCCGGCCCGCCCCGGCCCTTCTGAAACGGGGCGCCGATTTCGATACCGAGCGAGGAGCCGGCCACGGCATGACGAATGGCCGGCCGCGGCTGCAGATGCAGCGCGCCCCGGACGATCTCCGCCACCATGTGCGCCGGCGCGTCCAGCACGTCCCGGTAGGTCGCCTTGCGGGCCGGCCGCTTCCGGCGCAAGGCCGAGCCAGCGCTCATGCCATGCTCTCCGCTCCCCGGTCTCCCGCCATGCTACGCCCGCCCGGCGGCCCTGTCACGGTTGCCGCTGGCCCACGCTCTCCGAGCGGCTATAGTTTCCCGATTCGCAGACTCTCCGGCGAAAGGCACTGGACGCCGCCATAACCAGCCTGCGCCGCACAACACCACCTTGACAATGCGGCCGGGCTTCCACAACGATTGGCGAATCGGAACTTCGACGGCTTCATGCAACCTCTCGCGACGGCCATATGACGGCGATACCCGCTTCTGCCGAGCCGCCCGGCGAGACGCGGCAATCCTCGTCCAAACCGGTGACAACCGGCGGTCGTTTTCGCTTTGTTGACCTGTTCGCCGGCATCGGCGGGATGAGGCGAGGCTTCGATGCCGCTGGCGGCGTGTGCGTATTCACTTCGGAGCGCGACAAATACGCCCGGCAAACCTACCAGGCGAACTTCACCGGAAAAAGGATCGGGGAGAGGCACAGGTGGTATCCCGGCGATCCGAATGATTGGCGGAAGGCCCAACGCCATTTGGTGCGGATGCCAGTGTTGTTGCTGGATTCGTTCGGCCCTGACGCCGACCATCTGCTCTGCGGGAAGCCGTCCGTGCACTCCGAAATTCGCGAGCAATTGACGAGCCAGCAGGACATGTTTAACCGAACTTTCCAAAGGGTTGCACGGGCGTTGTATTTCGACGACTGCGCCGGCGGGCTGAAGAGGGGGGCGGGTGGAAGTGGCGCCGGGTCGCCGCGCCGGCTGGCAAAGGTGCGCCAGCAGCTCACCGTCACTTGGGAGCTCGAGGACTTGGAGTGGACGGAGGTTCTCGCCAAACTCCCCCCGGAATTCGACAGGTTCAGGCCGTGGCCGTAAGTGGCTCCTGACCCCGCGCCGCCGGACGAGGCGGGTTTCGCGGTCCAAGCCGTGGCGTTTCAGGAAGCGCTGCACCGTGGAAGCATCGAACGCCTCGCCTTCGGCGGCGAGCGCATCGCTCCGCCCGCCGACGGACAACCGGAATGAACTATCGAAACTTCACCGGGCGCTCCCGCCGGATAGTAATCGGGCAGGATAAGCTGCGCGCGGCTAGGGAGTATTCACACTAACGCAGTGCCTCGACGATGAGCGCGAAGGTGATGAAGCCGAGGAAGATGGCGTCGAGTTTGTCGTAGCGTGTGAAGATGCGCCGGAAGCCCTTGAGCCGTCGGAACAGCCGCTCCACCTCATTACGGCGTTTGTACAACTGCCGATCGTATTTCCAGGGCGCGGTACGAGTCCTGAGCGGCGGCGCCACTGGCGTAAACCCCAGCGCTGACGCCAACCGCCGTGTCGCGTCGCCTTCGTATGCACGGTCCATCAGCAGGGACCGGGGTGTCTTCTGGCGCCCCAGACGTTCGAGTAGCTTGCGTCCTTCGGGCGCATCGTGGGCTTGGCCGGCAGACAGCGCGAAGGTCACGGCCGTTCGCTCATCTGCGGCAACCAGATGAACTTTGGTATTCCATCCGCCCCGCGACTTGCCGATGCATTGCGGACCGTTTTTTTCAGCGCCCCGGCGCCATCGGGATGGACCTTCACGCTGGTGCTGTCCAGCGAGACCACATCGAGCGTCATATGCACCATCCGCTCGCGCTGCAGGTGCTCGAAGACCCGCGCGAGCACACCGTTCTTCGACCACCGGTTCATCCGGGTGTAGACGGTATGCCACTTGCCGAAGCGAGGCGGCAGTCCGCGCCACTTGCAGCCGTGCTCGACGACATAGAGGAAGGCATTGAGCACCTGGAGGTTGGACACGGCGACGTTGCCGCGTTGGACCGGCAGATGCGGGGCAATGCGTTCGTACTGGGCTTGGCTGAGTTCCATACCGAATAACTCGCTGGCGAGGGACCGGCCGACACGATAGCATTATTGAACATTAGTGTGAACACGCCCTAGTCGCCGGCTTCGGGCGCCGGGTCCCTGCGGCGCATCGCGCCTTCGAGCAGCCCTTCCAGCCGCGCCACGCGGTCGGAAAGGCCGCGTATGTCCGCCGAAACGCGCGCCGAAAGCTCGCTCACATCCTTCGCCGAGCGCTCGGAGAGGTCCCGCATGTCTTTCGCCAGACGCTCGGAAAGATCGCTCCCATCCTTCGCCGAGCGCTCGGAGAGGTCCCGCATGTCTTTCGCCAGACGCTCGGAAAGCTCGCCCCCATCCTTCGCCGAGCGGTCGGATAGGTCCCTCATGTCTTTCGTCAGGCGGTCGGAAAGCTCGCTCATGTCCTTCGCCGAGCGCTCGGACAGGGAGCGCATGTCCTTCGCCGAGCGCTCGGAGAGGTCCCGCATGTCCTTCGCCGAGCGCTCGGACAGGGAGCGCATGTCCCGGTGGATGGTCCACAGGAAGCCGAGCACGCCGAGCATGAGCCCGGCCAGGATGTAAACGCCCTCGTCCATGGTCCGCATCATGCCCCTCCCGCGGCCCCGGCGCAAGCGCCGCCCGCGCGCTGCGGCTATGTCCGCCCCCGCTTGCGCCGGGAGCCGCCGAGGCGGGTTTCGCGGTCCAGGCCGTGGCGCTTCAGGAAGCGCTGCACCCCGATCGCGCTGAACGCGACGCCCTCGGCGGCGAGCGCGTCGCGCAGCCCGTACATGGAAATCCCCGGCCGCTGCCTCAGGATGCGGAGAATCCGCTCCCGCTCCCGCTCGATCCGCGAGCGGCTGCCGCCCCGCTTGTCGGGCCGCACATGGCCGCGCTCGCGAAAGCGCTTCACCCAAACGCCGACGGTGCTCGCGGCCAGGCCGAACCGCCGCGCCGCGCCAGCCATGCTCATGCCCTCGTGCACCACGGCCGCCACCACCGGACCCCGCAGGTCCTCGCTCACCACCCGACCCCGCCGCCGCCTCGACAGGCCAGCCGTCGGCCCGTCCGTCAGTTCAGCAGTCATTGCTTCTCCTCTTCCGGCTCCAACGCCGTGCTTCGCCTATATTGAATGCAACAAACAGCCATTCTTCGCCGAGGTTGACGGCCACACGCCGCCGCCCCGTTCGCATCCCGCCCTCGAGCCGGACGCACCCCTCCCGCCGGTTGTCCACCGCCCTTTCAGCATCGGTTTCGCCAAGCGGGGAGCGGAACCGGGCCGCCCGTGCAGCCGTCCGCTTCTCCGAATGTCCCGTCAGGTCATGCCCTCTGTGCGCCCCGCATTCGCCGCGATCGGGGGTTATATAGGGAACAAACAGGGTCCTGTCAAAACATTTCGGTGGCCGGTAGCCAGCGGCCGGCCTACCCGCAGGCGAGGTTCTCCGGCAGGTTTTCCGACTTCACATGCGGGCCGCAGACGGTGTGGATGACGCCGTCCGGCACGAAGGCGAGGAAGGCGAAGGCGAAGGTCGTATCGTGGACCGCATCGACCAGGCCGCCGTCGGCCGTGCGGCGGCGCACGGTGACGTTGCCGATGTCGCGTCCCTCCCGGATCACCGCCTTGTCGAGGGCCGAGTTCTGGCCGGGCGCCCATTCCAGCACCAGGCCGCCCGCCTCGATCCGCTTCTTTTCCTTGAGCAATTCCACCGTCCAGGCGCGCTTGCCGACCCGCGCCACCCGCGCGAGCGGCGGCACCGCCGCCAGCCCGTATTCGCCCCGGTAGAGGAACGGCCAGTGCGCGCCGTCATAGCCGGCATAGGGGTTGGAGCCGTAGCTGCGAAAGGCCGGGTCGTTCGGCATCAGCACCCGCCCGCCGGGCTTTGCGGCGAAACGCGCGAAGCTCTCGACGCGCGAGGGCAGCATTTCCAGCCGCGCGCCGGTCAGTTCGCCCACCATCGCCTCGCCGAGGAACTGCTGCCACCAGCTCTCCGTCTGCCGGTCCCACATCACGAGGTCGGAGAAGCGCAGCAGGCCGGTGGTGCCGAAATCCAGCACCCGGCCGCCGACCCGCCGGTCGAACGCCAGCGCCGCATCGCAGAGCGGGCAATAGGTCACCGCCACGGGCCGGCCGGCAATCCTGTCGTTCACGATCTCGTGCCAGATCAGCACCGCCAGCGGATAGGCGCGCCGCTCGCCGCCGACCTCCAGCGCGATGACGGGCTCGGTCGGCGCGATCAGCTTCTCCGCCTCGGCCGCGGAGACGAACACCGGATCGTCGATGGGCGGGATCCGGTCGCGTGCGACGCCGCCCGAGGCGATCTCCGCGAACGGCACCGAATGGCGGCTGAAATCCGTGTTCGGCCACGCCTTGCGCCAAGTTTCCTCAGGGCCGGCCGCCGCGGGGGCGGCGGACAGGACGGCAAGGGCGAACAGGGCAAGGCCGGCGAGGACGCGCATGGGAACCGGACTCCCGGGCGGCGGGGACTGCGGCGAACTATGGCGTTTCCTCCCCCGCCCGCCAAGGCTAGAAGCAATCGCACAGCGGTGACGCGGGAGACGCAGGAGGCGCCGGCGGGCATGGCGGAGAGGGTGGAATGCGTCGTCATCGGCGCGGGCGCGGTCGGGCTCGCCTGCGCGCGGCGGCTCGCCATGGCCGGGCGGGAGGTGGTGGTGCTGGAAGCCGCCGAGGCCGTCGGCACCGAAACCAGCTCGCGCAACAGCGAGGTGATCCATGCCGGCATCTACTATCCGGCCGGCAGCTTCAAGGCGCGGGCCTGCGTCGAAGGCAAGCATTTCCTCTACGATTACTGCGCCGAACGCGGGCTGCCGCACAAGCGGATCGGCAAGCTGATCGTCGCCGGGGACGAGAGCCGCATCCCCGAACTGAAGGCGCTGCAGGCGCGCGCGGCGGCGAACGGGGCGCCCGATCTGGAGCTGCTGACCGGCGCGGAGGTGCGCGCGCTCGAGCCGGCGGTGCGCGCCGAAGCGGGCCTGCTCTCGCCCTCGACCGGCATCGTGGACAGCCATGCGCTGATGCTCGCCTTCCAGGGCGATGCGGAGGCGCGGGGCGCGATGATCGCCTTCCACGCGCCGGTCGTGCGCGGCCGCGCGCTGGAGGACGGCGTCGAGCTGGAGGTCGGCGGCGCGGAGCCGATGACGCTCGCCGCCGGGCTGGCGGTCAACAGCGCCGGGCTGGACGCGCCGGCGGTCGCGCGCCGGATCGACGGGCTGGACGCGCGGCATGTCCCGCCGGCGTATTTCGCCAAGGGCAGCTACTTCTCCGTCGCCGGCCGCCAGCCCTTCCGCCGCCTCGTCTATCCCATGCCCGAAGCATCGGTCCTGGGGGTGCACGTCACCCTGGATCTGGCCGGGCAATGCAAATTCGGCCCCGATCTCGAGTGGCTCGAGACGCCGGACTACGATGTGGACCCGGCCCGCGCCGCGCGCTTCTACGACGCCGTCCGGCGCTACTATCCGGAGCTCGCGGACGGCGCGCTGCAACCGGCCTATGCCGGCATCCGCCCCAAGATCCACGGCCCCGGCGAGCCGCAGCCGGACTTCCTGCTCCAGGGGCCGCAGACGCATGGGGTGCCCGGTCTCGTCAACCTGTTCGGCATCGAATCGCCGGGTCTCACGGCCTCCCCCGCCATCGCCGACGAGGTCGCCCGCCTGGCCGGCGCGGCCTGATGCGCCGGAGGCCGCCCCGGTGACGCCGGCCGCGCCCTCCCCGGCGCTGCGCGGCATCGGCTTCGCGGTGCTGGCGGGGGCCTGTTTCGTCTGCATGCAGGCGGCGGCCAAGGCGGGCGCGGAGGCGGGCTATCCGGCGGCGCAGGTGGTCTGGGCGCGCTTCACCCTGCACCTGGCCGGCCTCGTGCTGCTGATGCCGCACCGCCTCGGCGCGCTCATCCGCACCGGGCGCCCCGCCCTGCAGACGCTGCGCGGCGGTTTCCTCGTGGCTTCCACGGCCTGCTCGTTCGCCGCGCTCGAACGGCTGGCGCTGCCGGAGATGACCGTCATCACCTTCGTCGCGCCGCTCTTCACCATGGCGCTCGCGGTGCTGTGGCTCGGCGAGCGCGTGGGCGCGCGGCGCTGGGCGGCCGCGCTCATCGGCTTCGCCGCCGTCGCCATGGCCGCCGGGCCGGAGGGGCCGACCGCGAATGCGGGCGTGGCGCTGGCGCTCGGCATGGCGCTGTTCTACTCGCTCTACCAGGTGGCGACGCGCGCGCTCCGCCATGCCGCCCCGGCGCCGACCGCGCTCTTCTACGCCGCGCTCGCCGGCGCGGCGGCGACCTCGGCCGTCGCGCCGTTCTTCTGGCGCGCGCCCGACCTCGCCGGCTGGGGGCTGCTCGCCCTGCCCGCGCTGTTCGGCGCCGTCGGCCAATACGCCCTGATCCGCGCCTACGAGACCACCCCGGCGGGGCTGGTCGCGCCTTTCATGTATATTGAATTTGTCTGGTCGGTCGGGCTCGGGCTTGCGGTGTTCAACTTCCTCCCGGATGGCTGGACCCTCGCGGCGGCGGCCATCATCATAGCCAGCGGCCTCTATATCCGGCACCGGGAGCTAAGCGCGCCATGCAGTTCGGACTGACAGAAGACCAGACCGCCCTCAAGGAAGCCGCCGGGCGCTTCGCCCGCGAAGTACTGCTGCCCGGCTACCGCAAGCGCGAGGACGACGCCGCGATGGGCGCCGAACTCATCCGCGAGATGGGCCGCCTCGGCCTGGTCGCGCCCGCCCTGCCGGAACGCTATGGCGGCATGGGCATAGACGGCGTGACCGCCGGCCTGCTGATCGAGGAAATCTCCTATGGCGACCTCAATGTGAGTTATGTGCCGCTGCTCTCCTCGCTCAGCGCCGACATACTCGCCCGCCACGGCGACGAGGCGCTGGCCGCGGCGCGGCTCCCGGCAATCGCGGAAGGGCGCGAAACGATTGCGCTCGCCCTGACCGAGCCGCGCGGCGGCTCCGACGCCGCCAACCTGCAACTGCGCGCCCGGCGCGACGGTGGCGACTGGGTGATCGACGGCGAGAAGGCCTCGATCTCCATGGCCGCCCATGCCGACAGCGTGCTCGCCATGGCGCGCACCGACCCGGACCGCCCCGGCGCGCGCGGCGTGACCGCGTTCCTGGTCGATCTCGATGCGCCCGGCGTCTCGCGCTCGGCCTATGACGACCTCGGCTCGCTCGCGGTCGGGCGCGGTTCGATCTGGTTCGACGGCGTGCGCGTGCCGGACCGCAACCGCGTGGGTCCCGAGGGCGCCGGTTTCACGCAGACGATGCAGGGCTTCGACTATTCGCGCACGATGATCGGCCTGCAATGCCTGGGCGCCGCCCGCGCCTCGCTCGACGAGACCTGGCCCTACACGCTGGAGCGGGAAGCCTTCGGGCGCCCGATCGCCGAGTTCCAGGGCGTCACCTTCCCGCTCGCCGAATACGACACCCAGGTCGAGGCCTGCCGGCTGCTCTGCTACCGCACGCTCTGGCTGCGCGACCAGGGGATGGCCCACACCAGGGAGGCGGCGATGTGCAAGTGGTGGGCGCCCAAGCTCTCGGTGGACACCATCCACCAGTGTCTGCTCACCCACGGCCATCTCGGCTACAGCAGGGACCTGCCCCACCAGCAGCGCCTGCGCGATGTGATGGGGCTGGAGATCGGCGACGGCACCGCCCAGATATCCAAGATGGTGATCGCGCGGGAGACCGTCGGCCGCGCGGCGGTGCAATACGCTCGGCGCTGAGCGTCAACGCTTCCGGCCCGAGACGCGGACCAGGATGCCGGGCAGGAAGTCCTCCACGGCGATGTCGCGGAAGCCCGCCGCCTCGAAATAGCCGGCGACCTCGGCGCTGGAATGGGCGAGGCCGGTGGAGGCGTGGAGGGTCTGCGCAAGGCCCCAGAGCGCCGCGTCCGCGGGTCCCGAGCGGTCCGGCGCCAGCGCCTCGCCGATGAGGTGGAAATCGCCGCCCGGCAGCAGCGCGCCAAAGGTCTTCTTCACCACCCATGCGATCTGCCAGCGCCCGTACATGGGCAGGTTCGACGCCATGACGGCGAGGTCGCAGTCTGTCGGGAAATCGTCCTGGTTGAAGTCGCAGGGCACGGCCTCGATTCGGTCCGAAAGGCCGGCTTCGGCGATATAGCCGCGCGCGACCTCGCAGACCACCGGCAGGTCGAGCACCGACGCCCGCAACTCCGGGTTCGCCTGGCAGGCGGCGATGCAATACGCCCCGGAGCCGCCGCCGATGTCCATCATCCGGGTCTTGCCGGAAAGATCGGTCGTGCGGGCGAACAGCCGGCCTGCGCCCGCGCCGACCGTCCGCGTCGCCTCATGGTATCGCCGCGCCTCCTCTACGGTGATGCCGGCGACGGAGGCGTTCTCCTCCAGCGGCGGCCCCGGACGGCGCAGATGGTCCGCCAGCCGGCCCCACTCGTTCCAGTCCGGCCCAGTGAAGAACATCCAAGGCGCAGCATAGTGGCGCGAGTCCGCAACCAGGAAGCGCTCGACATCCGGCGCATTGACCAGCCTTTCGCCCTCGCGGTGGATCAGGCCGAGGCCGAGGCAGGCGACGACGATCCGCTCGCCATTGGGCGGCTCCAGGCCGAGCGCGGCGACAAGCGCCTCCTCCGTGTCGGCGCCGCGCGCGATCTCGGTGAACAGGCCAAGCTCGACGGCGGCAAGCAGCGCCCCGCTTTCCCGATAGGCCCGGGCGAGGCGCTGCAGGCGGACCGTGTCGGGCCTCGCAGGCTCAGCCATAGCTGGCGGACATGCCTTCCGAGGGGTCCATATGCGCGCCGTAGGGCGGGATCGGATAGCGCAGCCCGACGCGCGAAAGTCTTTCCATGCCCTCGACGCCGCGCGCGAACTCCTCCGGCGGCATGGCGATCAGCATCTCGTCGTCGGCAACGCCGCCGTAACGGCGCTCGGCATAGCAGGGGATCGAGATGGAGGTGTCGCGGGTCAGCAGCGCCTTGCCCCAGCTGTCGGCACAGGCGCTCTCGCCCGTGATCGACATGTCGTAGCGCCGGTAGCGTTTCCACTGCAGGCCGTTGACGAACAGGATGACCTGCCCCGGCGTGCCGTAGAAGAGCACGATGTCCGGCGGGTCGAGACGGCCGGAGCGCAGCGGCGAGACCACCGTGCCGACATATTTGCCGAAGGTCTGGCGGGGCATGTGCGCCTGGTGCTCGCGCGCCGCCTCGCGGTCGGCGAACCACACGCCGTCCATATGCTCGCCGGAGAGCGTGCCCTCGTCCGGCAGGTCGATGCCCATAACGCCGCCGCAATTGGACTGTGGGCGCACATTTTCGGCGGTGATGCCGAGGGTGAAGCCGGCGATCCGGCTCTGCGTAACGAGCTGGCAGGTGGTGTGGAAGCGCCCCGGCTTCGGCCGCCGCAGGCCCGGCACCTTCTCCATCTCCTCCAGACTCTCATACTGCTTCATGCCGATAGGCAGGGTGCGGATCTTGAGCAGATCCTGCAATTTGACGGCCAGCGTGCGGAGTTCGGCGGCGCCGACAGCGGTTTCTTCGCTCATTTCGGGACGGTCCCCCTTGCGGCGTTGGGCATGGTCATCATAGCGTCTCGCCGGATTTACGCGAGGAAGGAACCGCTCCCATGATCTTCGACCACCGCATCTATACCTGCCGCCCGGGCACGGTGCCCAAGGCCATGGCCCTCTACGAGGAGCACGGCTATGCCGCGCAGACCCGCCACCTCGGAGAACCCGTACTCTACGGCATTACCGAAACGGGGCCGATCAACACCTATGTCCATGTCTGGGCCTATGAGGATGCGGCCGACCGCGCCAGGAAGCGCGCCGGGATGCAGGCCGATCCGGAATGGCAGGCCTATCTCGCGCGCTCCGGAGAGGCGGGCTATCTGCTCAGCCAGGAGAACCGGATTCTCGAGGCCGCGCCCTTCTTCAAGCCGAAGGGCTAGGCATCGGCGTTCACGAAGTTTCCAAACCATACGCACTGCGCCCCCGCCCGACCGTATGCGAAGGAACTTCGGAAACAGGCTCCCGGGCGCGCCGCTCCCGCAGCGGCGGCAGTTACGGCGCCCGGCCTTTCGGGGCAGCATGGGCAGGCTGGCGCAACAATGCCGCATTGCGCGGGCGCAGCCCCGACCGCATCCCCGCGGACAATGAGGAGCCTGCCCGCCATGAACTACAAGGCGAGATGCCGGACGAATCGCTTCCAGCTTCAGGACTGCCTGGCCGCTGCCCGCCGAACGGGACGGCATATCTTGTTCCTGGTTCTTTTGTCGGCCTGCCTGTCCGCCGCGCCTGCGGTCGCCGGAGACCTGCCCGACACGCCGGAAAGCCGCATCGAGGCGGCGAAGACCTATCTTCAACTCGTCCCCGTCGAGCGAATGTCCGACAATGTGGCCCGCAACATCATGCTGCTGATCCCGGAAGAAAAGCGCGACCTGTTCCGGAAGGGCGTGTCCGAGGGACTGGTCAGGGCCAATATCGAGGACATCATGGTGAAGATCGTCGCGAAGCATTTCACCGCGGCCGAGATCGACGCCATGACGGCGTTTTACGGTTCGCCCGAAGGGCTGGCGATACAGAGGAAACTGGCGGGCTACACGGCCGATATCAGCCTTCATGTCATTCCGATCATTCAAAAATCCGTCACGGAAGTGATGGAGAAGCACTTCGAATAGGCGCGGATTCCGGCGCCCTCCAGGAAAGGCCCGCAAATGGAACAATTCGGCATCGGCCAGCCGGTGCGGCGCAAGGAAGACGCGCGCTTCGTAACCGGCGCCGGGCGTTTCACGGACGATATCGACATTGCCGGCCAGGCTCATGCGGTGGTCCTCCGCAGCCCGCACGCCCATGCGCGCATCCTCGGCCTCGATACGCGGGCGGCCGAAGCCGCGCCCGGCGTGCTGGCGGTGCTGACCGGGCGCGATGCGGCGGCAGACGGCCTGCCGCTGCTGCCATGCCAGGTCGATGTGCCGGGTGCGGGCGGGGCGCGCATGGCCGATCCCGGCCGCGCGGTGCTCCAGACGGACCGGGTGCGCTATGTCGGCGATCCGGTCGCGTTTGTGGTAGCCGGCACGCTGGAAGCGGCGCGGGACGCCGCCGAGCGCGTCGAGATCGAATACGAGGTGCTGCCGGCCGTCTGCGCCGCCGCCGAAGCGGACATGCCGGACGCGCCGATCCTCCATGAGTCGGTAGGCTCCAATCTCTGCGTGCATTGGCTCTCCCATGACAGCGCCGCGGTCGAGGCCGCGTTCGCCGGGGCGGCGAAGACGGTGCGGGTGGAGCTCGCAAACAACCGCGTCGTCGGCAACCCGATGGAGCCGCGCGTCGCCATCGGGCAATGGGAGGACGAAGCCGGGCGCTATCTGCTGCATTCGCCGACCCAGGGCGCGGTCAGGGTGCGCAACGGCCTCGCGGACATCGCCTTCAAGGTCCCCAAGGACCGGGTGCGCGTGGTGTCGCCGGATGTCGGCGGCGGATTCGGGCTGCGCGGCAAGCTGTTTCCGGAAACGGTGATAGTGCTCTGGGCCGCGCGGCGTCTGGGGCGGCCGGTCAAATGGCGGGCCGACCGCCAGGAGACCATGCTCGCCGACCCGCATGGTCGCGACCACCTGACGGTGGCGGAAATGGCCTTCGACGGCGAGGGGCGCATCCTCGGCATGAAGGCGCACACGCTCGCCAATCTTGGCGGCTACCTCTCCGATTTCGGGCCGAGAATCCCGACCGTGGCCGGCGCCCGCATCGCCGGGTCGGTTTATCATGTGCCGGCCATGCAGCTTTCCGTGCGCTGCCTCTTTACCAACACCGTGCCGACGGACGCCTATCGCGGCGCCGGTCGGCCGGAAATCTGCTACCAGATGGAGCGCCTGCTGGATACCGGCGCCGAGGCGTTCGGCCTCTCGCCGGCCGAAATCCGGCGGCGCAATTTCATCGCGCCGGAAGCGCTGCCCTATACCAACCGGGTCGGCATGACGATCGATTCCGGGACCTTCGCCGAGACCCAGGAGCGGGCGCTGGAGCGCGCCGATGCCGCCGGTTTCCACAAACGCCGCGCTGCCTCCGAGGCCGGTGGCAAGCGCCGCGGCCTCGGGCTCGGCTACTATGTCGAGGCGTCGGGCGGGGCTCCGACGGAACAGGCGCAGGTGCGGTTCGAGGAAGACGGCGGGATCTCCCTCGTCATGGGCACCTTCAGCCACGGGCAGGGGCATGAGACTGCCTTCGCCCAGATCGTCCACCAGAAGCTCGGCATCGCTCTGGAGGAAATCCGTCTCCTGCAGGGGGATACCGAATTCGTCTCTTTCGGAAACGGCACCGGCGGCTCGCGCTCTTCGCAGATGGGCGGCGTCTCCGTCTCGCGGGCCTGTGCGCAGATCGTCGAGAAGGCGTCGCGCATCGCCGCACACCGGCTGGAGGCCGCGCCGGCCGACATCGAGTTCTCCAACGGGACATTCCGGGTCGTCGGCACCGACCTCACCGTCACCCTCCCGGAGGTCGCGCGGCTCTCCCGCGACCCTGCGGCGCTGCCAGCCGGCGAGGAACCCGGCCTCGACGAAACCTGCCGCTACCAGCGGCCGACCGAGTGCAACTTCCCGAACGGCTGCCATGTCTGCGAGGTCGAGGTGGACCCGGATACAGGGCAGGTGCAGGTGGTCAAATACACCGCCGTGGACGATTGCGGCACCGTCATCAACCCGTTGCTGGCGGCGGGCCAGGTGCATGGCGGCGTCGGGCAGGGGCTGGGGCAGGCGCTGCTGGAGCACACGGCCTATGAGCCGGATAGCGGCCAGTTCCTCGCCGGCTCCTTCATGGACTACTGCATGCCGCGGGCAAGCGACTTCCCGGAGATCGATGTGGGCTTCAATCCGGTACCGAACCCGTCCAACGAGCTCGGCGTCAAGGGCATCGGCGAGGGCGGAGCCTGCGGCGCGCCGCCCGCGATCACCGCCGCCGTGGCCGACGCGCTCGGCATTTCCCACATCGACATGCCGATTACATCCGAGAAGGTCTGGCGGGCGCTGAGCGGCGGGCAGGCCCGCGCGCCGTTGCAGAGAGCGCACGATTCGGAATAGACAGGAGCGCCTTCCCGAGACCCGAGACGCCGCCTTCCCATGACCGCTACCGCCGCGACCGCCGACAGCCGCCTGGAACAATTCGATGCCGTCATCGTGGGGGCAGGCTTTGCCGGCATGTATATGCTGCACTGCCTGCGCCGACTCGGCTTCTCGGCGCGGGTCCTGGAGGCCGGCAGCGATGTCGGCGGGACTTGGTACTGGAACCGCTACCCCGGCGCGCGCTGCGATATCGAGAGCCTGCAATACTCCTATTCCTTCTCCGAAGAGCTCGACCAGGAATGGGAGTGGACGGAGAAATACGCCCCGCAGCCGGAAATCCTGGCCTATGCCCACCATGTGGCGGACCGGTTCGACCTCCGCCGCGACATCCGCTTCGACACAAGGGTGACTGCCCTCACTTTCAACGAAGCCGCGAAATGCTGGAGAGTGGAGACTGACCGCGGCGAAAGCTGCTCGGCGCGGTTCTGTATCATGGCGGTGGGCTGCCTCTCGGCGGCCAACCGGCCCCGTTTCGACGGTCTGGAGAGCTTCGAAGGCGAGCTGCTGCACACGGGCGAATGGCCGCACCGGCCGGTGGACTTCTCCGGCAAGCGGGTGGCGGTCATCGGCACCGGCTCCTCGGCGATCCAGTCGATTCCCGTCATCGCCAGGCAGGCCGCGGCGCTTGCCGTTTTCCAGCGCACGCCCAACTACGCCGTGCCGGCATGGAATGCGCCGCTGGACCCGGAGCGCGTGCGCGCCTTCAAGGCCGATTATCCGGGCTTTCGCGCCAGGGCCCGCTCGCGCCCGACGGGCTTCTATTTCCCCTACAACACCCGCCCGGCTCTCGACTCGACGCCGGAGGAGCGCCGCCGGCAATATGAGGAGTTCTGGGCGCGCGGCGGGCTGCCCTTCCTCGGCGCTTTCGGCGACCTGATGTTCGACAAGGCGGCGAACGACACCGCCGCCGAGTTCGCGCGCGAGAAGATCCGGGCGGTGGTTCACGACCCGGAAACGGCCGACCTGCTTTGCCCCGACAACGTGTTCGGCTGCAAGCGGCTCTGCGTCGATACCGGCTACTACCAGACCTACAATCAGGGCCATGTGACGCTGGTCGATGTGTCGGAGCGGCCCATCGAGCGCTTCACCGCCGGCGGCGTCGTCGCGCACGGCGTCGAATATCCGGCCGACACGGCCATCTTCGCGACCGGCTTTGCGGCGATGACCGGATCCTTCGACCGCATCTGCATCACCGGCCGGAGCGGGCTGACGCTGGCGGAGAAGTGGCGCGTCGGCCCGCGCAACTATCTGGGTCTTGCCGTCGCCGGCTTCCCCAACTTCTTCACCATCACCGGGCCGGGCAGTCCGTCGGTGCTGGCGAACATGATCCCGTCCATCGAGCAGCACGCGGACTGGATTGCGGACTGCATGGCGCATATGCGCGACACCGGCGCCCGGTCCATCGAGGCGCTGGAGGGCAATGAAGACGAGTGGGTCGCGCATGTGGCCGATGTCGCATCGATCTCGCTGCGCTCGACTTGTTCGAGCTGGTATGTCGGCGCCAATATTCCGGGCCGCCCGCGCGTCTTCACGCCCTATATCGGCGGCTTCCCGGTTTATGTGCAGAAATGCAACGAGGTACTGGCCGCCGGCTTCGAGGGCTTCGTTCTGGATGCGCCCGCCGCCACCGCGCCGCAGGTGCGCCTGACGGAGCGCTGGCAGGTGGCGCTCGACCCGGATGTGCTGTCTCCCGCCGACATCGCCGCCGGCCGCATTCCTGTCGTCTAGGGAGTATTCACACTAACGCAGTGCCTCGACGATGAGCGCGAAGGTGATGAAGCCGAGGAAGATGGCGTCGAGCTTGTCGTAGCGTGTGAAGATGCGCCGGAAGCCCTTGAGCCGTCGGAACAGCCGCTCCACCTCATTACGGCGTTTGTACAACTGCCGATCGTATTTCCAGGGCGCGGTACGAGTCCTGAGCGGCGGCGCCACTGGCGTAAACCCCAGCGCTGACGCCAACCGCCGTGTCGCGTCGCCTTCGTATGCACGGTCCATCAGCAGGGACCGGGGTGTCTTCTGGCGCCCCAGACGTTCGAGTAGCTTGCGTCCTTCGGGCGCATCGTGGGCTTGGCCGGCAGACAGCGCGAAGGTCACGGCCGTTCGCTCATCTGCGGCAACCAGATGAACTTTGGTATTCCATCCGCCCCGCGACTTGCCGATGCATTGCGGACCGTTTTTTTCAGCGCCCCGGCGCCATCGGGATGGACCTTCACGCTGGTGCTGTCCAGCGAGACCACATCGAGCGTCATATGCACCATCCGCTCGCGCTGCAGGTGCTCGAAGACCCGCGCGAGCACACCGTTCTTCGACCACCGGTTCATCCGGGTGTAGACGGTATGCCACTTGCCGAAGCGAGGCGGCAGTCCGCGCCACTTGCAGCCGTGCTCGACGACATAGAGGAAGGCATTGAGCACCTGGAGGTTGGACACGGCGACGTTGCCGCGTTGGACCGGCAGATGCGGGGCAATGCGTTCGTACTGGGCTTGGCTGAGTTCCATACCGAATAACTCGCTGGCGAGGGACCGGCCGACACGATAGCATTATTGAACATTAGTGTGAACACGCCCTAGCCCGACATGATCGCCGATATCGTTGCCTTCTGGCTGGGCGACAGCCGTGACAGCCCGGAGCGCGCCTCGGCCCGCCGCGAGTGGTGGTACAGGGGCGGCCCGGCGGTCGATGCCGAGATCCGCGCGCGCTTCGGGGATTCGGTCCGGCGCGCCTGCGCACGCGACCCGGAGCCGATGGGCTGGCAGGACACGCCGGACGGCGCGCTGGCCCTGATCCTGCTGCTCGACCAGTTCACGCGGAATATCCATCGCGGCACGGTCCATGCCTATGCGGGCGATGCCCTGGCCTTCGAGATCGTGAGCCATGCCATCGACCGGGGTCTCGACCGGGCGCTGCATCCGGTTTCCCGCATCTGGCTCTACCACCCGTTCCACCACTCCGAAGCGGCGGCTGAACAGGACCGCGGCCTCGATCTCCTGCGGACCCTCAGACAGGAAGCCGACCCGGACTGGCAGGCCTATGTGGACCGGAGCATCGAGGGCTGGACGCGCCACCGCGACATCGTCGCCCGCTTCGGCCGGTTCCCGCACCGCAACGCCGTTCTCGGCCGCCGCAGCACCCCGGCGGAAGAGGCGCATATGGCGGCGGGCGGCGGGAGCTTCGGCCAGGGGGTGCAGGCCGGGCGCGCGACGGCCTAACCCTTTCCGGCCTTCGCTTCCTCCGCCGGTCCGGTCAGCTCCGGGGCCTGCAGGCCGCTCGGCTCCATATCGACAGGCGGGATCTCCGGCAGACTCGCACCCGGCGGCGCGGCTTCCAGCGCCTCCAGTCGGCGCACCGAGGGCAGGACCCGCCGTTCGAGCGAGCCCACACTGCTGTTGTAGCGCTCCACGGCCTGCTTCAACGACCGGCCGACACCTGCCATATGTCCGCCGAACACCCGGACGCGCTCATAGAGTTCCCGACCGGCTTCGGAGATCGCCTGGGCGTTCTCGGCCAGCTTCTCCTGCTGCCAGCCATAGGCGATGGCCTTGACGAGCGCGATGAAGGTGGTCGGCGTGCTGATGAGCACCTTTCTCCCCACGGCGTCGTCGAAAAGCCGCGGATCGTTCTCCAGGGCGGCGGCGAAAAACGACTCGCCCGGAATGAACATAACGACGAAATCCGGCGTGCCGGACAGCGCGCTCCAGTATTCCTTCGAGGACAGGGCGCGGACATGGTTGCGCACATGGCGCACATGCGCCTCGATATGGGTGGCGCGGATCTGCTCATCTTCCGCCTCGACCGCATCGAGATAGGCTTGCAGCGGCGTCTTGGCATCGACGATGATCGACTTGCCGCCCGGCAGGCGGACGACCACATCCGGGCGCAGCGCCCCGCTCTCGCCGCCCTGCAGCGCGCCCTGCTCGACGAAATCGACATGCTGCGTCATGCCCGCCATTTCGAGCACATTGCGAAGCTGGTGCTCGCCCCATCTGCCGCGCGTCTGCGGCCGGCGGAGCGCCTGGACCAGCCGGCCCGTCTCGGACCGCAATTGCGTCTGACCGGCGGCAAGCGCCTTCACTTGTTCGGTTATGGCTGTGTAGGCGCCCGCTCGGTCCTTCTCGATCTGCTGCACATGGGCGCGAAACTTCTCCAACCCCTCGCTGAGCGGCTTGACGAGCGCCTCGACGGCCTTCTCCCTCGCCTCCAGCTCCTTGCCAGCGGTCCCGCTGTGGCGCTCGAAGCGCTCGCTCACCAGTTGCAGGAACGATTCGCTGTTGCTCTTGAGCGCGCCGGCGGCCAGTTCGGCGAAGCGGCTCCCTGCCGCGCCGTCGATCTCCTCCAGACGCGCCTCCGCCCTGTCGGCCCGGCTGCGCGCCGGCGCGGCGAAGGCGAACCAGACCAGCGCCGCGCCGGCGAGCGCGCACAGGGCGGGTAGCCAGATTTCCATGATGCCTCCCGCCTCGCCCGGCAGCCACGATAGACGAAAGCCGTTTCACCGGCAATGCGGACGCCTTACACTCGGCGTGGCGGAAACCGGGAGGCGGGCATGGCCGAACTGGAAGCCGGACAGCGGGATTTCTTCTGGAAGCACGGCTATGTCGTGGTGGAGGACGCGGTGGACGCCGCCCTGCTGGCCGACCTCAGGCGCGATTTCGACGGCTGGGTCGAGGAAAGCCGCCGGCGCGGCGCCCCTTGGGGCGACACCGCCGACGGCCGGCCCCGATTCGACCTGGAGCCGGGCCATTCGGCGGACCGGCCGGGCCTCCGGCGGGTCAACGCCCCGGTCGAGGTGTCGGACGCCTATTGCCGCGCGACGACCGACAGCCGGATGACCGATTGCGTCGCCGACCTGATCGGGCCCGCCGTCAAGCTGCACCACACCAAGATCAATTCCAAGCTGCCCGGCGGGCACACGGAGGTGAAGTGGCACCAGGACTTCCCCTTCACCCCGCACAGCAATGACGACATCGTGACCGCGCTGCTGATGGTGGACGAGGTGACGGCGGAGAACGGCCCGCTCAAGGTGCTGCCCGGCTCGCACCGGGGCCCGATTCACGGCCTCTGGCATGACGGCCGGTTCACCGGCGCGGTTGCGGACGAGGTGGCTGCGGACGCCGAGACGGCCGCCCGGGTCTGCACGGGGCCGGCGGGCGCCGTCTGCCTGATGCACACGCGGCTGCTGCACGGCTCCGCCCCCAACCGGTCCGCCCGGCCGCGCACCCTGCATATCTCGGTCTATAGCGCGGAGGACGCCGTGCCGAGCTCGCCGAACCCGGTGCCCAACCGCTATGAGGGGCTCATGGTCCGCGGCGGGCGCAGCGGCCGCATCCGCTCCACCGCCTTCGAGCTGCAACTGCCGCAACTGCCGACAACGGCTTCCTTCTTCGACCAACAGGCGAAACACGGATAGGAGGGCCGACCCGGTTGGGTCGCAAACCGAAACACGGCCGTCACCCCGGCCTCCGGGCGCTGCCGCCTGCACACATCCCGTTTCGGTCCGCAACCGGCGCCCCCGGCCCCGCATGGCCTTGCCGGAGTAGACCCCCCGCGACATGTCATGACACATCGTAACTGCCCAGGATGAGCGATCTGGTTATGGATTGACGGGTTTGTGGAGAAATGGGTCAACCTGGCCATGGTTGGTTCCGGTTCGCGCGGAAGCGGTTATCCGGGGTCTGTTATGGAGACTGCGGAGGAGAAGGTTGCGCGTGTTGAGTTGGAGAACGCGCAGCTTCGGGATCGGGTTGCGCGTGTTGCAGAGCGGCCGGGGGAGTTGGAGCGCCGTCCCGGTCTGAACGGCGGCAATAGCGGCAAGCCTCCATCGAGCGATGGGTTGAAGAAGCCTGCGGCGGCGCGTCGAACCCGGAGCCTGAGGGGCAAGACGGGCCGGAAGCCGGGCGGTCAGGCGGGCCATGCGGGCCGGACGCTTTGCCGGACGGGGGCTCCGGACCGTGTGAAGGAGCATGTTCCGGCGGTATGCCGGGGCTGCGGGGCGTCGCTGCGGTCGGCTTCTGCGGTCGGTCGTCCGGTCGCGCGTCGGGCATTCGACCTTCCTGAGCCGCGTCCTCCGGAAGTGACGGCGCACCGCGGTCATGCCTGCCGCTGCGGGCGTTGCGGTGAGGTGACGCGGGCGTCGTTTCCGAAGGGGGTATCGGGTCCGGTTCGGTATGGTCCGCGTCTTTCGGGCGTTGCGGTGTGGCTTCGTCACGGTCGGTTCCTGCCGGAGCGGCGGTTGTCGGAGGCGCCGGGTGTGTTGTTCGGGGCGCGCGTGTCGCCGGCGACCCTGGCGAGTATGAGCCGTTGGGCGGCGGAGCGTTTGCGTGTTGCGGGCGGGCATATGGAGGAGCTGGCGGCCCGCAAGGCGCGTGCGAAGCATCCGGACGAGACCGGGCTTCGCCCTGGCGGTCGCACGCGGTGGCTTCATGCGATGCGCGCCCCGCTGCTGGCGGCGTATCGGGTGAGCGAGCGGCGCGGGGCGGCGCCCGAGGGTGTGAGCGGGATAGCGGCGCCCGACCGCTGGCAATGCTGTTGGCCGATGGCGGGGGTGGAGCACGCGCTTTGCAATGCGCATCGCCTGCGGGAGTTGCAGGCGCTTGTGGCGTGCGACGAGGAGGACCGGGCGCGGCGCCTGCCGCGTCATCTGCTGCGGGCGCGGCGAGTGGCGCGTGTGGCGCGGGAGCGGGGCATTGCCGTTCCGGGGCGGGTGCTGGCGCGGATTGTGCGCGGCTGCGACCGGCTGCTTGTCGAGGCGATGAAGCGCCATGAGGACCGGACGCCGCTCCCGTCACGCGGCAGGGGCGGGACGCCGAGGCGGCGCAAGGGCCACAACCTCGCCTTGCGCCTGCATGCGCGCCGGGACGAGACCCTGCGCTTCCTCACCGACGCGCCGGCGCCCTTCACCAACAATGAGGCCGAGCGCGACCTGCGCACGATGAAACGGCGACAGAAAATCTCCGGCGGCTTCCGCTCCCGGCGCGACGCCTACGACTTCGCCATCCTGCGCTCCGTCATCGCCACAGCCCAAAAGCAGCGCCGCAATGTCCTCAAGACCCCGATGGGGCCGCCCGAAAGCTTCATCAAGGACATCCGATACGCCTGAAACAAAACCAGGCAAGCCCCGGGCAATAGCAAACATCTTGGGCAGTTACGAAATGTCATGACATTTCATGACACATCATGACATCCTCGGACATGTCCCGGCGGCGCAGCTTGTGGACGGGGCCGATTGCGGCGGGTATAGGCGGGGGCGATGCTGGCGGTTGCGATCCCGACGTTGAACGCCGCCGCCCTGCTGCCCGCGGCTCTGGCGTCGCTGGCGCCGGGGCGGGAACGGATCGCGGAAATCGTGGTCGCGGACGGCAGCTCGACCGACGGCACGGCGGCGGTAGCGGAAGCGGCCGGGGCGCGCGTCGTCCGGACGGCGCGGGGCCGCGGCAGCCAATTGCGAGCCGCCGCGGCGGCGACCTCCGCGCCTTGGCTGCTGGTGCTCCATGCCGACTCCCGCCTCGGCCCCGACTGGCCGGCCGCGCTTCGGGACGATGGCCGGGCCGGCTGGTTCCGGCTCCGCCTCGACGATCCGGCCCCGGCGGCACGGCGCGTGGAGCGGCTCGCGAACTGGCGCGCCCGGCATCTGGGCCTGCCCTATGGCGACCAGGGCCTGGTGCTGCCGCGCGCGCTCTACGAGGCGGTCGGCGGCTATCGCGACATGCCGCTGATGGAGGATGTGGATCTGGTCCGCCGCATCGGCCGGGGCCGGCTGGCCGAACTGGACGGCGAGGTCGTCACCTCCGCCCTGCGCTACCGGCGGGACGGCTACTGGCGCCGGCCGCTGCGCAACCTCGCTTGCCTGTCGCTGTTCCTGGCCGGCATGGCGCCGGAGCGCATCCAGAGGCTCTACGAATGAGGTCCTGCGGGATGCGGCGCGGCACGGTGGTCGTCATGTTGCGCGAGGCGAAGCTCGGCGCCGTCAAGACCCGGCTGGCCGCCGCCATCGGGCCGGCGCGGGCCACCGCCTTCTACCGCCGCGCGGCGGCCGCGCAATTGCGCCGGCTGGCGGCGGACCGGCGCTGGCGGGTCGCGCTCGCGGTGACGCCGGACGGCGCGCGCGGCCCCTGGCCGCGCAGGCTCAGGCGCATCGGGCAGGGCAAGGGCGACATCGGCGCGCGCATGGATCGCGCGCTCGCCCGCGTAGCCCTTCCGGCGGTGCTGGTCGGCAGCGACATTCCCGCGCTCGGGCCGCGCCATGTCGCACGCGCCTTCCGCCGGCTGTGCGGGGCGCGGGCGGTGTTCGGCCCGGCTGAGGACGGCGGCTTCTGGCTCGTCGGCGTCAGGAGCCGCGCGCGCCTGTTCGCCGGCCCGGTGCGCTGGTCGCATCCCGAGACGCTCGCCGATGCGCTCGCGCAGCTTCCCTTCCCGGCCGCCCTTGCCGACCGGCTGGCGGATGTTGACGACGGCGCGGGCTGGGCTGCCTATACTCGCGGGCCATGCGCTACTCGATCCTCTCCATAGGCGACCATTACCCGGACCGTCCGCGCTCGGTCGCCGGCCTCTATGGCGAAGTCATCGGCCAATGCGTGCTCGCGGAACGGCTCGGCTACGAGGCGTTCTTCACCGCCGAGCACCATTTCCACGAATACGGCGCCGTGCCGGACCCGGCCGTGCTGCTCACCGCCATGGCCGCCCGGACGAGCCGCATCCGGCTCGGCACGGCGATCTCGGTGCTGCCGTTCCGCAATCCGCTGACGGTGGCGGAGAGCTACGCCATGGTGGACATGCTCTCCGGCGGGCGGCTGGTGCTGGGCGTGGGCTCCGGCTATCTCGCGCACGAATTCGAGGGGTTCGGCGTCCCGCCCGAAGAGAAGCGTGAGCGCTTCGACGAGGCGCTGGCGGTGCTGCGGCTGGCGCTCTCGGGCGGGCCGGTCGATTTCGACGGGCGTTACCACAAGATCGACGGCGTGGCGCTGAATGTCGCGCCGGCGCAGCGCCCGGTGCCGATCCATGTGGCGGTGCTGCGCCCCGAGGCGGCCTGGTATGTGGGCAAGGCCGGTAACGCGATCTTCTGCGTGCCCTACGCCTCCGTCGCCGGCATGGACGATGTCGCCGCGCTGTTCCGGTCCTTTGCCGAGGGGCGGGCCGAGGCGGGGCTGGACGGAGCCGGCGACGCGGCGGCCTTCGCCTTCCACACCTTCGTCGCGGAAACCGACGCGGAGGCGCGCGACATGGCTGCCGAGGCCTTCGAGCTCTATGTCGCGACCAGGCTCTATGCGCGCCGGCAGACCTGGGACGACATCATGGCGTCGGGCCTCTCGCTCATGGGCTCGGTCGAAACCGTGGCCGAGAAGCTGCGCCTGCTTGCCGGCTGGGGCCTCGGCCATGTGCTGACGCTGCATAATTTCGGCGGCCTCGCGCCCGAAGCCGTGGAGCGGTCCATGCGCCTGTTCGCGGAGGAGGCGCTGCCCCGCGCACTGGCCGCCGGGCCCCGCTGCTGAAGGGCTGCCGCCGCAATGAAGACGTCCGACCCGGCTTCCGTCCTTTGGCATGCAACGGCTCCGCCGCCGCCGCCGACACCTGCGCTGCGAGACGAGTGCGAGGCCGATGTCTGCGTGGTCGGCGGCGGCTTCACCGGGCTTTCGACGGCGCTGCATCTGGTCGAAGCGGGCGCCCGCGTCGTGGTTCTCGAGGCCGAGGACCCGGGCTTCGGCGCCTCCGGGCGCAATCACGGCCAGGTGGTACCGATGCTCTCGCGCTACGGGCCGGATGAAACGGTCGCGCGCTTCGGCCCCGAGGAAGGCGAACGGTTCAACCGCTTCGTGGCCGAGGCGGCCAGGCTGGTGTTCGAGACGATCGACCGTCTCGGTATCGACTGCGACGCGCGGCCGGTCGGCTGGCTGCTGCCGGTGGACAGCCCGGCCCGCGACGCCATGGTGCGCACCCGCGCCGAGGCCTGGGCCGCGCGCGGCATGCCGGTCCGCTATCTGGCGCGGGACGAGACCGAAGCCGTGACCGGCAGCCGCTACTGGCAGGGCGCGCTCCACCATGCCTGGGGCGGCAATATCCAGCCGCTCGCCTATGCGCGCGGCCTGGCGAAGGCGGCCATTGACGCCGGCGCGGCGGTCCATGCCGGCTCTCCGGCGACGGCGTTGGCGCGGTCCGGCGGGCGCTGGCGCGTCGAGACGCCGGAAGGGGCCGTGACGGCGGACCAGGCGGTGCTGGCGACCAATGGCTATACCGGCGGGCTCTGGCCTGGTCTGAAACGGGCCGTCGTGCCGTTCCGGCTGTTCCTCGCGGCCACGGCGCCGCAGGGCGGCAATGTCCGCCGGCATATCCTTCCGGGAGACCGCAGCGTCTCGGACAGCCGCACGCTGCTCTGGGCCTTCCGCTGGGACCGGGAGGGCCGCATGGTGATGGGCGGCGACATCGTGCTGCCCTGGCGGGCGCGCGGCCGCACGGAGACCGTCGCGCGCCGGCGCCTGCAGGCCGCCTTCCCGGAGCTGGGCGAGGCGGAGTTCGAATTTGTCTGGGACGGCAAGGTCGCCATGACGGTGGACCGCCTGCCGCGCGCCATGGAGCTCGGGCCGGGTCTCTGGACGGCGCTCGGCTATAACGGGCGCGGCGTGGCGCTGGCGACGGCGATGGGCCGCCTGCTGGCCAGGCGCTGCCTGGAGGGGTTGCAGGCTGACGATCCCGTTCCGGCGGCGCTGCGCCGGCCGCATCCCGTGCCGTCGAACCGCCTCGCCGCGCCGATCGCCCGCGCCATGCTGCTGCGCTACCGCCGCCTGGATGCGAAGGCGGCCCGCAGCCGGCCGGCCTAAGGCGCGGAAACGGCGGGGGCGGCCCGGAGCGGCGGCATGGCGGGCGGCGCATCCTTCTATCCCGCGGTCCGGGCGGCGGCGGCCTTCCTCATCATGGTCGTCGGCACGGCGGGCATGTTCGCCGGCACGGTCGCCCTCAAGCCGATGCAGGAGGCGTTCGACATCTCGCGGGGCGCGGCGACGCTGCCCTACATGGCGTTCATGGTCGGGTTCGGCTTCGGCGGTTTCTGGATGGGCCGCTTCGCCGATCGGCTGGGGGCGATGCGGGTCGCGTTCGCCGGCGGGCTCACGCTCGGCCTCGGCTTCTGGATTGCCGGGCACGCCGTCGAACTCTGGCAGACGGTTCTGGCGCACGGGCTCCTGATCGGCCTGATGGGCGCCTCGACCACCATGGCGCCCATGGTCGCCGATGTTTCGCTCTGGTTCGAGCGGCGGCGCGGCCTCGCGGTCGGCCTGGTCATCAGCGGGGCCTATGTGTCCGGCATGGTCTGGCCGCCGGTGTTGGAAGCGCTTGTGGACGGCTGGGGATGGCGCGACATGTATCTCGCCCTCGGAGCCCTGACATTGCTCTCGCTGCCGCTGCTGGCGCTCGTGCTGCACCGTCCTGCGCCCCGCACCGTGTTGACGGGGCCGCTGGAGGCGGCCGGGTTGGCCCGGCCGCTTGGAATGCGGGCGCCGGTGCTGCAGGCGCTTCTCTGCTGCGCGGGGCTCGGCTGCTGCATCGCGATGGCCGCGCCCCAGGTCCATGCGGTCGCCATGGCGGACGATCTCGGCCTTCGTCCGGCCGACGGCGCGCTGATGCTGTCGCTGATGTACGGCTTCGGCATTGTGAGCCGGCTCGGCTCCGGCTGGATATCGGACCGCGTCGGCGGGTTGCGCACGCTTGCGCTCGGCTCGGCCGGCCAGGCGGCGGCGCTGCTGCTGTTCCTGCCCGCCGACGGGCGCGTCGCGCTACTGGTTGTCTCGGCGCTGTTCGGCCTCTCCCAGGGCGGCATCGTGCCGTCCTACGCCATCATCGTCCGGGAGTATTTCCCGGCCCGGCAGGCGGGCGGGCGCATCGGGCTGGCGCTGCTGTTCACCATGCTCGGCATGGCGCTCGGCGCCTGGCTCGCCGGCGCGGTCCACGATCTCACCGGCAGCTACCGGGTTGCGTTTGCCGGCGCAGTTGCGGTCAATGTCGCGCATCTGGGAGTCGCCGCGTTCCTGCTGCGCCGCGCCGCGGCCGTGCGCAGGGCGGGAGGCATGGCGCCGCTGGACCGGACGGTCTGAACGGCAACCCACACACGGGAGGGGTATGGATGGCGGAAAAGATCGCATTGGTGGCGGGCGTCGGTCGGGGCGCGGGCGGCGCGGTCGTCCGGCGGTTCGCGGCCGGCGGATACCGGGTGGCGATGCTCGCGCGCTCCGAACCGCGGCTGCGGGAGTTCGAGGCGGCGATTCCCGGCGCGCGGGCGTTTCCCTGCGACATTACCGACCGGGATGCGCTTGCGACTGTTCTGGAGCGGGTCCGCGCGGAGCTGGGGGACGATCCGCATGTCGTCGTCCACAATGCGGCGCGGGGAAGCTGGGGCGGCTTCCTCGACATGGACCCGGCGGACATGCAGGCCAATTTCCAGGTCAACACGATGAGCCTGCTCCATCTGGCGCAGCTGACGGCGCCCGCCATGATCGCGCGCGGCGAGGGCGCGCTCATGGTCACCGGCAACACCTCGACCTGGCGCGGCATTCCGCGCTTTTCCGGCTTCGCGCCCACCAAGGCGGCGCAGCGCATTCTGGCCGAATCGATGGCGCGGGAACTCGGACCGAAGGGCGTGCATGTCGCCTATATCGTCATCGACGCGGTGATCGACCTGCGCTGGACCCGCCGCCGCCATCCCGGCAGGCCGGACGATTTCTTCATCAAGCCGGACGCCATCGGCGAAGAGGTCTTCCGCATCGCGCACCAGGACCGCTCGGCATGGTCGTTCAATGTCGAAATCCGCCCCTTCGGTGAACCCTGGTGAGCGGCGGCGCACCCGAAGGCCCGAGCCCCGTCGGGAAGCGGCGCATTCGCGAGGCCATTGTGCGCGGCCCCTACGGCGTCCATCTCGGCATCGAGCTGGCCGTGCTGGAAGCCGACCGCGCCGTCGTCCGGCTGCCCTGGCGGCCGGAACTCGGCAACGGCGCCGGCATCTGGCACGGCGGCGCAACGGCCTCGCTGATCGACACGGCCGCGACAGCCGCCGCCTGGACGAGCCCTTCGGTTGTCGAAGAGACGAAGGGCGCCACGGTCGGCTTCACCGTCAATTTCCTCTCGGCGGGGCTGCAGGGCCGCGGCCTGGAGGCGGAGGCCGTGGTGCTGCGCCGGGGCGGCTCGCTCACCGTCGTGGACGTGCTGGTGACGGACGATGACGGGCGCAAGATCGCCCGCGGCATCGTCACCTACAAGCTCGGCGGGGGCGGCGCGTCCGGCGCGAGATTCGACTGAAGCCCCCCGGCTGCGCCCGTTAAACCAGCCGGCGCAGGAAGTCGGCTAAACCAGCCGGCGCAGGAAGTCGGCGCGCGCCCTCGCAGCGCCCATCAACAGCGGCAGGTCGTTGCCGGCGAGCACCAGCCGCGCGCCCATGGCGATATAGCGCCCGGCGAGCTCCTCGTCATAGACGCCGCCCATGCCGGCATGCCTGCCGTTGTTGCGCGCGGCCGAGACCACCCGGTCATAGGCCTCGACAACGCGGTCGTCCCCGAACCGCCCCGGTATGCCCATCGTGGCGCAGAGGTCGTTGGTGCCGATCAGCAGGGCGTCGATGCCCTCGACGGCCGCGATGGCGTCCGCCGCCGCGACGGCCTCCGGCGTCTCGATCATCGCTACGGTGAGCGTCGCGCCGTTGATGAGGCGCGCGGCCTCGCCCGTCGGCAACGCTTCGTATTCGAGCTGCGCCATGCCGCCGGCCACCGAGCGTTTGCCAACCGGCGGGTAGAGGCAATTATCGCGCACCGCCTCGGCCTGGGCCGCGCTATCGACATGCGGCACGACGATGCCCTGCGCGCCGGAGTCCAGGAGCCGGGTCGCGTGGAAATGCTCATGCGCCGCCGCGCGCGGGATCGGCGAAATGCCGGCGTCCAGCGCCGCCGCGCAGATCTGCGCGGCCGTATCGACCGAGAACGCGCCGTGCTCCATATCGACGAACAGCCAGTCATAGCCGCAGACCGCCGCAATTTTCGCGATCTCGGGCATGCGGGCAAGGCGCAGGCCGAGGCCGAGCGCAAGCTCTCCGGCCGCGAGCTTCTCCTTGGTGCGGTTGGCGATCAGGGCCATGCGGTGCAACTCCTTCCGGTTTGGCGTCCTCTTGGCACGAAGCGGACGCGGCGTTCAAATCCCCAAGGCCATCCCGGTCGAAGCCGAGCCGCCATGGCCGCCTCCCGAGGTCCGGGCGCTGGAGACCCCGCAGGATGTGTCATGAATTGTCATGTTCTGTCATGGTCCGCCCCGCACCGGCGCAAAAAAGGGGTGGTGGTGGCCTCCGGATGCCGCTTCCTCCTGACCTATTCTAGCACAAATTACTATAAATCAACATAAAAGAAGGAATTATTACAAAATATCTGTGATCACGATGCCTGCGCCGGCGGCCGCGTGTTGCCGCAGGCTCCCGGAAGCGACCTCGCTCTCTTTCGAGGGGTGGGCTCCCGGATAGACGAGCGTTGCGTCATGCCGGGCGTATCTGCCGGCGCGGTCGGCGCTGAGCCAATTGCGCGGACCTGCCGAAAGCAATGCCTCAACGGTCCAGCCTGTCCTGCAGCTTCATCCAGCGCTTGAGGACGGACCGCCTCAACCGGTAGCGAAGTCTGCGCTTGTCAAACGGATCTGAAATATGGCGGCCGCCGCCGATATGACGCACTGCGGGCTCGGCAATGAGGCCGACCCGGTAGCCCATGTCACGATAGGCTAAAGATACCGCGACTTCCTGAACCTGACGCCCGATCCCGGCATATGGGCCGATCCTGCGATAGTCCGCCATCCGCCTCAGCCCGGGGTTGAAGCTCATGCCGCAAAAGCGGGTCTCCCAACGGGGGTAGTCGTTCGCAACACGATAGCGAATGCCCGATGCTGTGACACGCTCCGGCCCGAACTCGGTCCCGCCGTAATCGGGAACATCCCTCAGACTCACCATGGACAACCTTTCGTCCTCCTTCAGGAGCGCGAACGATTTCTCCATGAAACCTGACGCGAAGAATTCCCAATCGTCTTCGCAATGGAATATCCATTCGGTAGCGACCCGAGAATACAGCCTGTCGATGCTCTTGATCTGACCGAGGGGCGGCTCGTTGACGATAACCCGAATATCGCGGCCGAACTTGGCGGCAATATCCTGAACGCCATTATTTCCGCTGTCCTCCGCAACGATGATTTCCGCAACCGGCCCATCGAGACGCGGCAGGAGAGTGGCCAGCGTTCGTTCGAGAAGATCGAAGCGACCGCAGCTTGTTAGAGCAACGGTGTATGGCTCGATCATGGGGCCGGTTGATATTTATGCGGCGCCGTGTTGCTGTAGCGGCCGCGCCGCTTCGATACTTTTCCCAAGATGAGCAATATCCTTAATCGCGCCCTGTAGGGCAGCGCTTGCAGTTTGCGCCAACGCTTCGGACGATCGCCCAGTCGCCATTCTTCCAGGTCGGTATCGTTCTCCGAGTCGACCTGCCGCGCTACGCCGGGGACTATCTGGAAAGCGCGCAATTCCCGCGCCAACCGGGAATACCGATGGTCGAAGAACAAAACGTCCGTTGGCAGTTTGGGATCATTGAGGTGCGGCGAAACAAATTCGGCGCCCTCGCGCGTCACCAGATAAGCTGCCGCGCATGACGCAAAACGCTCGAAGCGATGCACCGTCCTCCCGGACGGCGTTTCAGCCGATGCAGGGTATAGCGGAACCGGCACCACGCCGGGTGTCAGCGTAATCATACGCGCTTCCGGCGGCCACCAGTCGACCGCCTCCAGCAGCGACGGCGTATCGTCCGCCAGTTCGGCGTCGTCTTCGAGGATGAGCGCCGCCTGTTCGCCCGTATCGAGGAAAGCCCGCAAGGCCTTCCGGTGGCTGTAGGCGCAGGCGACCGCTCCCGGATCGGCATTCCAGGCCGGCGGATTGCCGTTCGTCCTCTGCTCCCATTCGTCTTGCGCGGCCAGCAGGCGGGCATCGACCGGCGGAATGCGGGTCGCTTCCATGCCGAGGCGGTCCATTTGCGCGGACATGGCCGCCCAGCGATCCGGGCGGCGGTCGAGATTGACGATGAAGACAGGCAGCATGGCGGACCCCGAAGGGCCCGGCGGGATTGCCGGGCCGGTCGCCAAACAACTGCTGGTAAAGCGAGTCCCCGCTTATTCTCCGGGCGCAGGGGAGCTACCCCTCTGCCGGGTTATCGGATCTTGTATTCAGCGGGCGGCCCGACACAGGGCCGCCAGCAGTTATTTGGCGATGCGGAGAGCCTGCACTTTCGGCGGCAGGCAAGTCAAGCGGCCTGCCTGCCGCCCAGCAATTCCCGCTAGCGCGGTCGGTGGTTCGGTGCGACGGGCAGGAGCCGGTGGAGTCACCGAGGACTTGGTCGCAAAGCAGCCGTTGCCCTCACACGAGGTCGTGCGCGGTGTCGATCTCGGCCATGTCGTCCCCTGAACCACCCACTGCTCCCCCCCGGCCACCGCTGCCCAAGCTCATGAGGTGTCATGGATGATGATCTCGGACCGATACCCGAAGGCGAGGGCTCGGTAGAGCATCTCCCAGCCCGTCAACTCGGAGCCCAGAAACAGCACCCGCACCCGCTCCCAGAAGTAGCGCGCCCGTTCGGCCTTCGCCTGCGCGCCCTGGAACAGCGCACAGCAGCGCTGCTGGCACTGGTCGATGAGGAACGCAAGCATCATCAGGTAGGCGAACACGGTGCTGAGGTGCTTCGTCCCGTGGCCGAAGTTGTGCTCGAAGCAGTAGCCTTGGTTCTTCAGGGTGTTGAACGTCTCGTTCTCGATGCGCCAGCGCGCCCGGGCGCTACGCATCAGCGCCATCACGTTGGCGTCGTCGATGGGCAGGTCGGTGACCCAGGAGAAATGTTGTGTCTTGGCGTTGGGGCGGGTCTCCCAGTATTCGAGGAAGTTCACCTCCAGCTCGAAGTGCGTGTCGTTGAGCGGGGCGGCGTTGAGATAGCGGAATCGGTGGTGCACGCCGTGCTCGTCGGTATGCTCAACGTACCGCACCGCACCTGTGTTCATCCGCTCGGTCGACTCCACCCACTCGAACAGCGCCTTGTGGTCGGCCGGCTTCGCCCCGAGAATGAAGCGCATATCGAGTGATTTCAGAAGCTTGATGTGCGGCCCGTTCGAGGCGAGCCCATCCTCGACCACAATGAGCTTCAAGTGCGGATGCTCGCGGCGCACATCACCCAACAGGCGCTTCGCCGCATTGCGCTCGCAGTCGTTCTTCGTCGCCCCGTCGCCCTTCACAATCGGCTCGGGCGCCAGCGGAAAGACCTCGCGCTGCTCGGGATGGGCCACCACCGCCCCCAGCATCTGGTGGTAGTACGTGACGCGTCCGTCTTTGTGGTGCTTCTCGCAGCAGTGTTCGCAGTGCACGCTCGACGAGGAGAAGGACCCCGTTCCGTCGACCGAGAGCACATAGCGCCCGCCCAGGCAGGTGAACCCCTCCAGCCCCTTGCCGCGCTGGAGCTGCGCGAACATGCGCTTGAACACACCACGCAGCTCCCGCGGGTCCACCTCGTCGAGCCGCTCGCGTAGCGCCGTGTCGCACGGCGCGCGCTCAATCGCGTACAGACTCTTCAGATTCGCCCTCACCGTCTCGTCGGTGCGCGCATCTCGGTCGAACCGAAGCAGCGACGGATACTTCAGCCCGAACACCGCCAACCCCGACATCAGGCAATCGCTCAGACTGAACCTGCGAGCGGACACCGGGTCCTCGAGCTTGTCGAAGCACGCGCGCACCACGCGCAGCAGTCCCGGTGCACTCAACGTCCCTCTCAGCCGCTGGTTGGCCATGATTGCTCACTCATCACTGAAGAAATCCTGACCATTATGCTGAATTCTCGTTCGAAAGTTTACGAAAACATTTTTCTCTCAGCTTCCCAACTCGCTGATTCCTCTACTATCCTCCAGATAGCGGGAATTGCTGATCTTCGAGCGTTTCAAGTTCGCCGACCAGATCGAGAAGCTCGACGACAACAACCGTCTCTTCGCGGTCGTCAAGGCGATGGCCGATGTCGATCTTCACCCCGACCGGATCGACAACCTCCAGATGGGCTATCTGTTCGAGCATCTGGTGATGCGCTTCAACGAACAGGCCAACGAGGGGGCCGGGGACCACTTCACGCCTCGCGAGGTCATCCGCCTGATGGCGAACCTCGTCTACACCGGCGAACAGGATGTCTATCGGCCCGGCATCTATCGCACGATCTACGATCCGGCGTACGGAACCGGCGGGATGCTTTCCGAATCCGAGAAGCTGATCCTCTCGCAGAACGAGCGGGCGGAGCTGGCGCTCTTCGGCCAGGAGTACAACGACGAGTCCTGGGCCATCTGCTGCTCCGACATGCTCATCAAGGATGAGGACACGGCCAACATCGTGCTCGGCGACACCTTGGGCGACGGCAAGACAGGGGACGGCTTCGAGGGAAGACGCTTTCACTACCTGATGGCCAACCCGCCATTCGGCGTCGAATGGAAGGACCAGAAGGCGGTGGTCGAGCGCGAGCACAGGACCCTGGGCTTCTCGAGCCGGTTCGGCTCCGGGCGCCCGGCCATCAATGACGGGTCACTCCTCTTCCTTCAGCACATGATTTCCAAGATGCATCCTTATGAGGAGGGGGATGAGGATCAGCCCGGCTCGAAAGTCGCCATCGTCTTCAATGGCTCGCCGCTCTTCTCGGGTGACGCCGGATCGGGGCCGTCCAATATCCGCCGCTGGATCATCGAGAACGACTGGCTCGATGCCATCGTGGCGTTGCCAGATCAGCTCTTCTACAACACCGGCATCTACACTTATGTCTGGCTCGTGACGAACCGCAAGCCGCCCGAGTGGCGCGGCGGGGTGCAACTCATCGACGGCGCCCGCTTCTTCCGGAAGATGAAGAAGAGCCTCAACAACAAGCGCAACGAGATCGCCGAGGAGCAGATCCGCCATCTCACCCGGGTCTATGGCAACTGTCGGGACGGCGAGACGGCCGAGGTTCGAATCGATGGCCAGACCGAGACCCGCGTGATTTCCCGCATCTTCGAGAACCGAGAGTTCGGTTTTCTCAAGGTTACGGTCGAACGCCCCTTGCGCCTGAACTTCGAGGCGACACCGAAGCGCATCGCGAAGCTCGACGAACAGAGAGCCTTCGTGAATCTGGCGACATCGAAGAAGTGGAAGGATGCGGCGGCGGCCGAACGCCAAATCGAGGAGGGGCGGAAGCAGCAGGAGGCCATCCGCACCGTGCTCGCCACGCTCGAAGGCAATGGGCGTTACGTGGACCGGGAGGTGTTCGAAGCCGATGTGATCAAGGCGGCGAAGATCGCCGGCCTCACAATTCCTGCCCCGGTCAAGAAGGCGATCTTCTCTGCCCTGGAAGAGCGCGACCCGAACGCCGAGATTTGTCGGGACAGCAAGGGACGGCCGGAGCCCGACAGCGAGCTTCGGGACACCGAGAACATCCCCTTGCCGCCCGGAACGGTGCTACCGCTTCCAATGGGCTTCGGGCCGGACAAGCCCAACGACCGGCTGGTCGAGACCTTTCGGGGCGACATCGACGCCTATATCGCGCGCGAAGTGCTGCCCCATGTGCAGGATGCCTGGGTGGATTACGGAAAAACAAAGGTCGGATACGAAATCCCGATCAACCGGCATTTCCATGTCTACAAGCCGCCGCGGCCCCTCGACGAGATCGAGGCGGATATCGCTAGGCTTGAAGACGAGATCGCCCGGCTGGCCGAAAAGCGCCAGGCCCTCATCACCCTCGCCGTAACAAGGGGCCTCAAGGCAGACACCGCCAGGTTCGAAGGGGCATATCGCCGAGTTGCCGAAGGGGCTGGTAGCATGACAGAAGTACCAGAAAAGGTTCGCGAAGCGTATCGAGAGATACCATCAGACTGGAAGCTAGAAAAGCTGAAGTTTTTCGCGGATGTGCACAACAGAAACGTTGATAAGAGGATTTTCAAAGACGAAGATCCGGTTCGGATCTGCAACTACACCGACGTGTATTACAACGACCGGATCACGCCAGACATACCGTTCATGGAAGGATCGGCAACCGAAGCGGAGATCGCGCGCTTCCAACTCAAGCGCGGCCAAGTGATCGTCACCAAAGACAGCGAAGAAAGGGACGATATCGGCATTCCTGCCCTTGTGACCGCGAACATGCCTGATGTCCTCTGTGGCTACCATCTGTCTGTATTCGAGCCTGGTATAGGATTGGACGGAGGCTTTCTCGCGTGGCTCTGTCGGGCTGAACCACTTAATGACCAGTTCAAGCTTTCGGCCAATGGTGTTACCCGATTCGGACTTGGCCAATATCCGATGAAGAATGCCTTTATCGCTCTTCCCCCGCTCGACATTCAGCGGCGGATTGCGCGGTTCCTGGATGAGAAGACGGCGCGGATCGACGAGCAGCGCGCACTGATCGCACGGTCTGTCGACAGACTTCTGGAATACCGCTCGGCGTTGATCACGGCCGCCGTCACGGGACAGCTTCCGGAATTGAGATGATTCCCGATGCCGCGACACGTTTCGAGCCTTCCGGCGCCCCTCCCGACATTTCCGCACACGAGGCCTGATCCATGACCGGCCATACCGAGCGCGATTTCAAGACGGCGATCAAGGCGGGGCTGACCGGCTCCGGCCGCTATAAGAAGCGCAGCCCGAGCGCCTGGGACGAGGGGCTTGCCCTTTTCCCCGACGATGTCATCGGCTTCCTGAAGGACAGCCAACCGGCCAGATGGGAGGCGTTGGAGAAGCTGCTTGGCTCGAAGACGCCTGCGACCGTGCTGGACGGGCTTGTGAAGGAGTTGGAGATCAAGGGCGCACTTCACGTCCTGCGCCACGGCTTCAAATGCTACGGCAAGACCTTTCGCATGGTCAGGTTCCAGCCGAACACAAGGATGAATCCCGAGGCAGCGGAGAACTATGCCAGTAACCGGCTGACCGTCACGCGCCAGGTCGCCTTTACCTCGGTCAGGAAGAAGGCCGACGGCAAGAACCGCCGCTGTATCATCGACGTGACCTTGGCCGTCAACGGCATCCCGGTCGTCACCGCCGAACTCAAGAACCCGCTGACCGGACAGCGCGCCGCCGACGCGATGCGCCAATATGCAGACGAGCGGGACGAACGCGATCTTCTCTTTGCCTTCAAGAAGCGCGCCCTGGTCCATTTCGCCGTGGACCCGGACGAGGTGTGGATGACCACGCAGCTGAAGGGCAAGGAGACCCTTTTCCTGCCCTTCAACCGAGGCAACGGCCACGGGGCGGGCAACCCGCCTGTCGAGGGGAACTGGAAGACCCATTACCTCTGGGACGAGGTCCTGGCGGCCGACAGCCTCCTGGAAATCCTGCAACGTTTCATGCACCTCGAGGTGAAGGAGAGGCAGGTCGGGAGCGACAAGGGCGTGCGCACCGTGCGGAAGGAAACGATGATCTTTCCGCGCTATCACCAGCTCGGCGCGGTTCGTAAGCTGGTCGCGCACGCCAAGGCCCATGGCGCGGGCCGGAACTACCTGATCCAGCATTCGGCCGGTTCGGGCAAATCGAACTCGATCGCCTGGCTCGCGCACAGGCTGGCCAGCCTGCATGACGATCACGATGAGAAAGTGTTTCACTCCGTCATCGTGGTGACCGACCGGCGCGTGCTCGATCAGCAGTTGCAGGCGACGATCTATCAGTTCGAGCACAAGATCGGCGTGGTCGAGAGGATCGACGAGGACACCCGACAGCTCGTCAAAGCGCTATCCCAGGGCACGCCCGTCGTCATCACGACGATCCAGAAGTTTCCCTTCATCAGCCAAGCGCTATCGACCCTTGAGCAGAAGGGCTCCGGGGTGAAGATCGACACGGCGGACAAGCGCTTCGCCGTCATCGTCGATGAGGCGCATTCGTCCCAGAGCGGCGAGACCGCGACCGCTCTCAAGGGCATGCTGAACAAGGAAGGCATCGATGCGGCGATTGCCGCCCAGCTCTCCGGGGAGGAAGACGACGACCTTTCCGAAGATGCGAAGGCAACGGTGCTGCGCGACGCGCTGCAACGCGCCCGGCAACCGAACCTCAGCTTCTTTGCCTTCACGGCCACGCCGAAATTCAAGACCAAGGCCCTGTTCGACGAGCCCGGCCCGACCGGCGCATCGTCATTCCATGAGTACTCCATGCGGCAAGCCATCGAGGAAGGCTTCGTCATGGATGTGCTTCAGAGCTACACGACCTACAAACGCTTCTTCGGCCTGATCAAGCAGATCGAGGACGATCCGGCGGTGCCGCGCAGGAAGGCTGCAAAGGCCCTTACCCGCTATCTGGAGCTTCATCCCGTCAATATCGAGCAGGTCGTTTCCGTCATCGTCGAGCATTTCCGGCTCTACGTGATGCACGAGCTCGGCGGGCGCTCGAAGGCCATGGTCGTCACAGGCTCCCGTCTTGCCGCCGTGAGATACAAGCTCGCATTCGATCGCTACATCGAGGAGCAGGGCTACAGCGGTATCCGTTCGCTGGTGGCCTTCTCGGGGACGGTCGAGGACCCGGACGCCCCCGGATCGTCCTGGACCGAAGTGGCGATGAACGACGGTCTTGCCGAGAGCGAACTCCCGGAGACCTTCGGTCGCGACGATTACCGGGTGCTGCTGGTCGCGGAGAAGTATCAGACCGGCTTCGATCAACCCTTGCTGCAGACCATGTATGTGGTGAAGCGGTTGGCCGGCGTTCAGGCGGTTCAGACGCTCTCGAGGCTCAACCGCACCGCGCCCGGCAAGTCGCGCACCTTCGTCCTCGATTTCGCCAACGAGGAAGAAGACGTCTACAAGGCGTTCAAACCCTACTACGAGACGACGCCTGTCGGCGAGAACGCCGATCCACAGCGCTTGTCGGAGCTGCAACATCGCCTGCTTGAACGAGCGATCTTCACGCCGGCAGATGTGACCGCCTTCGCCAAAATCTGGTATCGCGCCAGGCACGACCATTCGGCGAGCGATCATCGGACGATGAATGCCGTTCTCGATGGTGTCGTTCGGCGGTTCCGGGATCGCGAGGAGGATGAGCGAGAGGAGTTTCGCGGCCAGCTGAAGGCCTATCGAAATCTCTACGCCTTCCTCTCCCAGATCATTCCCTACCAGGACAGCGATCTTGAACGTCTCTATGCCTTCGTGAGAAACCTTCTGGCGAAGCTCCCACCGCCGGGCGATGGCCAGGCGTTTGCTCTGGATGATGAGGTGGCGCTGCGGTTCTTCCGGCTTCAGCAGATGTCCGAGGGTTCCATCGACCTCTCGGAGGGCGAGGCCGATCCTCTGAAAGGGCCGACGGATGTCGGCACGGCCGGCGCCAAGGACGCGGAGGTGACGCTTTCCAGCCTGATCGACCACCTCAATGAGCGTTTCGGCACCGATTTCAACGAGGCGGATCAGCTGTTCTTCGACCAGATAAGGGCCTCAGCGGAAAATGACGACAGCATCGCGGAGGCGGCGCGCGCCAACAACCTGGCCAACTTTTCCGCCTATCTGGATCGCATTCTAGACGGGCTGTTCATTGCGCGGATGGAGGGCAACGACGGGATCTTCTCCAGAGTGATGACGGATACCGAGTTCCGTTCAGCTGCGCATGAACACCTGGCACGCGAGATTTTCCGGCGAGTGCGAGAAAAAGAAGATGTGGAATAATACCAACGAGCCTATAAGTGGAATTTCCTTATGCACGGAGCTCTGGCTTGACCAAGGTATCGTAGGGGTGAGGCTCAATGCGTATGGCTTGTTGAAGCATAGCCAGGAAGGCGGCGAGGAGATTTCGGCGCCGTTTGAAGCGAAAGATGAACCCATCAAGGTAGATTTGGAGGTGTTTGACGCGCAGCCCATGGTAGACTCGCAGCTGGACACGGGCGGGTCTACGACGGCGGGAAGCGGGAGGGGTGGTGTGAGTGAGCGTCCAGACTCTGGTCTGATAGCCGCGTACCGAGGACGCATGATATTCCACTGGTTATGGTATTTTCTCGCGAGAAAATGCAGTTGTTAGCGAAACTCATCGACTGGCTTCTTCCCCTCCTGCCATCGCCACAATGGGCGTGTCTAGCAATCCGTAATAGCCTCCAGTCCAAGCCGCTGCGATCCAATGAGCGCTTTCGCATCGTGCTGTGCTGGCTGGAGGACGATGCCAATGGGCTCAACAAGAGAACTGTCGAGCGAGTATTCCAAGGCATCGAAGGCATAGAACTTGTTCGCTCCGCCCGCGTCGTGAAGGCTGGAGGGGCTGCAGACGAGTGGCGGCCGGCAATGCGGAAAGGCGTACGCACGGCCCTGGATAACTGGAACGCCGATGTTGCGATCGTCGGCTCGGTCAAGAAACCCGGTGAAACGCTCAGTCTGTGGTTCGTACCGCGTACGGCGGAAGACACATTTGATCACTGGAACCCGACTTACCATCTGAATGACGTTGACGTGATGATCGGGGATAATTTCCGCGATGCACTCCGCGCGCAGCTCACGGCCGTGGCGCTGGCGGCCGTGGCACCGTTCACAGACACCGAGGCGCGTGGTCAAGTGCTGGAAAGCGGATTGAAAAATGTTGCCAACAAGCTCACAACACTGCTTGAGGGCAACGCAGTCGAAGCGCTTGGACACCGTGCCGCTCTGCAAGGCGCGCTCGGCAACGCCTTTCTATCTATGGGCAAGAGCGAGAGCGGCATGGAGCATCTTGAGGCGGCGGTTTCTGCCTACCAGGTGGCGCTTGAGGGGCGCACCCGCGAGCGTGTGCCGCTCGATTGGGCCATGACACAGAACAACCTCGGTGCCGCCCTTGCAACCTTGGGCGAGCGCGAGAGCGGCATGGAGCGTCTTGAGGCGGCAGTCGCCGCCTACCGTGCGGCTCTCAAGGAATACTCCCGCGAGAATGCGCCACTCCGGTGGGCCGCGACGCATAATAACCTCGGTGCCGCCCTTGCAGCCTTGGGCAAGCGCGAGAGCGGCACGGAGCATCTTGAGGAAGCGGTCGCCGCCCACCGGGCGGCCCTTGAGGAGTGCTCCCGCGAGGATGAGCCACTCTGGTGGGCCATGACCAAGGACAATCTCGGCAACGCCCTTGCAGCCTTGGGCAAACGCGAGAGCGGCACGGAGCGCCTTGAGAAGGCGGTCGTCGCCCACCGCGCGGCCCTTGAGGAACGCACCCGCGAGCGTGTGCCGCTCGATTGGGCCATGACGCAGAACAATCTCGGCAACGCCCTTGTGGCCCTGGGACAGCTTGAGGACAGCACGGAATATCTCAAGGAGGCGGTCGCCGCCTACCGGGCGGCTCTTGAGGAACGCACCCACGAGCGCGCGCCGCTCGACTGGGCCGCGACGCAAAACAACCTCGGTGCTGCCCTTGCAGCCTTGGGACAGCTTGAGGACAGCACGGAATATCTCAAGGAGGCGGTCGCCGCCTACCGGGCGGCCCTTGAGGAGCGCACCCGCGAGCGCGTACCGCTCGATTGGGCCATGACACAGAACAACCTCGGTGCTGCCCTTGCAGCCTTGGGACAGCTTGAGGACAGCACGGAATATCTCAAGGAGGCGGTCGCCGCCTGCCGGGCGGCCCTTGAGGAGCGCACCCGCGAGCGCGTGCCGCTTAACTGGGCCGCGACGCAAAACAACCTCGGTGCTGCCCTTACAGCCTTGGGACAGCTTGAGGACAGCCCGGAATATCTCAAGGAGGCGGTCGCTGCCTGTCGCGCAGCCCTTGATGTTTTCGCTCCCGAGCACCGCCACCATGCAATCGCCTTGGACAACCTACACCGGGCAAACCGCCCTTGAGGCTCCACACGCGCGAGGCGCCGTGTCCGTTCCGCCGACGGACTGAGCTTCCGGACGTTATCTGAGGCGTTCCGTCATGGTGATCGAGGATTTCGATAGGCTCAATTCGCAAGACGTAGGCGCGGTCTGGCGATCGCCGCATCGAGACACGCTCTGGGCGATGGCTGATCGCCGGGTTCGATGAGATGGAACCACCTCGGATAGCTGTCCAGGCACTTGGTGGCGATGCCGCGCCGCCTGCTCAGAAAGCCCTTGATCCGGCTGTGGCGGCTGTTGACCGTCCGGATGTGCACAGCACCCCGGACCCGCTCGCCAGCAGAAGCGTTGATGCTCTCGTGAGGGATGTCGAGCGCCGCCGCAACGGGCGGATAGCAGCGGTTGGCGTCGGAGACGGGCAGCGCATCCGGCGCGACGACCGGCTCCAGCACCGGCTTCACGCTCCGCCCGCCGCAACTGCTCGCAGCGCAGGTCCGCCACGACCGCCCGGTCCCGTTCTTCCTTGACGCGCGCCTCTGCCTGCTCAAGCAAGGACTCCCAGTCGGGCGGCTCGCAGGTCGGCACCACCAAGGAAAGGGACCACAGGGTGGCGCCGCCCTCGCCCGACGTCAGGTCAGTGCAGAAATCCGCGTCGAGAACCGCCATGCGCCCGACGGTAGCGCATGCGCGGAATAGTTATCAGCGGGAAAATTCGTAGAAGGCTACGACCCCCCGGAACCCGAACGCTTACCCCGACGACCAACGTGATCGCGTCGCTCCGGCATGAATCCGCGATTCGCAGGCGGTGTTGGCATAGTGATGATTCGACATCTGGCGTTTCCCGCAGACCCTTGGCAACCCACGGATATTTAACCGAAAATTCCACATGTAGCCTGCCTGGACATTCAATCCGAATGCCATGATGAGGCTCCTTCAATGTCTGGTTGATGACGATGGGTTGCGAACCGGTCGGGACCCGGGGTTCACTCTCCCCGGACCCCTTCCGTTCACCCTTCCCTCGCTTTACTCCACCTCTCCGTCGTCGCCCCTGGGGTCAAACGCGGGGGGGGGGGGGGGGTCGTCGAGGATGTGGCGGATGGCACGCGCATCGAGGCCGATGTGTGCGAGCAGGTCTTCGCCAGTCTGGACTTCAACGTCGAAATCGAACATGGCTTGAGTCTCCTTCACGGATGCCGCGCCCGGCAGCCGAGGGAGACTGTCTCCCTCTCCTCCCGCCGGGCGTTCGCCCGGCTTTCGCGCATCTCTGGCTCGATGACGGAGACGAAGGGTCAGGCACGCCGACGGATGGCCAGCAGGCGCTCGCAGGCCGTGCGCGGAGAGAGGACGCCGAGGTTCAGCACCGGAATGCCGTGTTCGGCCGCGATGCGTAGCGCCATCCCGGCGCCCCCGGTGACGGCGCCGCCCGGGGTGAAGGCGACGACCGCATCGACCGGCCGGTCCAGATGCACGCCGAGCAGAATCGCCGCGTTCCGTCCGTGCAGCCTCCGCGCCCCGGACGAGCAGCGATGCCAGGCGGGATGCAGGCGGGCGGCGAGGTCGATGCAGGCGGCGAGTTCCGACCGGCTCGGAACGACGCAGTCCGGCCCCGCGTGCCCGTTGTAGCCCGGCCACGGCAGGTAGAGCGTCCTCTGCCCGGCCGGCGCGCCCCCGGCAAACGCGGTATCGGCCCCGTCGGCGCCGCCGGACGCAAGGTGCCATCCCGTCCTCGCGAGCCAGGCCGCCATCTTCGTCATGTCGCGAAGTACGTCGGGGGGTATCGAGCGGGAACCGATGCCGGCATAGGTGAGGTTAGCCATGTCGCGGTCCCTCCGGATGACGATGGGCGCCGCGTCCTCTCTCTCGATGCGCGGCCTTCATCCTCGCTTCGCCGGTCTCGAACCCGGGGGATGGCGGAAGACGGGCCGTCGCGCTCAGAGGAGCCTCCTCTCGGCGAACGAGACACATTCGCCGTCGCCGACGACGAAGTGGTCGATGAGGCGCACGTCGACGAGCGTCAGCGCCTCGGCGAGTCGCCTGGTGATGGCGCGGTCGGTGGGGCTTGGCTCCGCGACGCCACTCGGGTGGTTGTGGGCGCACACGATGGCGTCGGCGTTGTGCCCGAGTGCTCTGCGCACGACGACCCGAGGATGCACGCTGGCGCCGTCCAGGGTCCCGAAGAAGACCTCGTCCCAAGCGATGACCTGGTGCCGGTTCGTGAGGAAGAGGCAGGAGAAGACCTCGTTGCGGTAGCCCCGGAGCCGGGCCCCGATGTAGCGCCGGGTGTGGGCCGGCGAGGTGAGCGGCGCGCCGTCGCGGGCGAGGCGTGCTTCCATCCACCGGGCGTGGACTTCGTGCAGGGCATGGACGCGGGCGCGGTCCGCGCGGGGAAGGACGACGGTGCGAAGCCGGTCGTCCGGGTCGTCGAGGAGCCCCCTGAGCCCCCCGGCGGCGGCGAGCGTCGGGTCGTCGACGTCGATGCCGAGGAGCGTGAGGAGCTCGCGGTCGTCGATACCGGACGCTTCGGCGCCATCCAGGCGACGGCGGCCTCGGCGCAGTGGGCGGGGGCTTGTGGGGCATCGTGTGACATGGGCGCTCCGAGGTCGTGTTCGAGGGGCGCGGCGCGGAGGCTCTCCACCGGCCCCCGGCGCCGCGCCCTCGCGGGCGCCCGTCTCCGGTTCGTCGGGAAGTCCCCGCCGGGATGGAGCGGCGGGACCGGTGGACGGCGGGCCGGCGGCACGTGCGCCGGACGGCGGATGGACGGCCGGCGAGACGGCTAGCGAGCTGTCGGAAGCGTGGTGCGGCGGGCGCCGCGCCGGCCGCGGAGCGAGGCGGCGGGCGGAATGGCGGTGAGGAGGCTTGCGGTGCGGTGGACGGGTGGCGGATGCGCTACACCGGCGACTGTGGTGGCTGGGCTACCGGGACGCCGCCCAAATGGCGGGGGTCGGGCCTGGCGCGGTGACGGTTGCGGCGTCGCTGGCGGCGTGGCTGCCGGGCCCGGCCGCGATCGCGCTCTCGGCGGTGGCGCTCAGCGTGCCGGTGTGGCTCGCCTGGTACTGGCTGGTGCGGCGGGCGTGAGTGCGGCGGACGGCGGGCCGGCTGCGCAGCAGGGGCCAGGGCGGGCTTATGCCCGCAACAGCCCTTCGATCTCGGACATCCGCAGGATCAGCATGAGGGGCTCGCGGCCGGAGAACGCACGGAAGCCGAACTTCGCGTAGAACGCCGCGGCCCGTTCGTCGATGGCCTGCACGACGACGGCGCGGGCGCCGACCACGCCGGCCGCGGCGAGGCAGCGTCCGGCCGCGTCGACAAGAAGGTCCGAGCCGAGGCGCCGGGCCCGGTAGTGCTCATCGATCGCGAGCTGCCCCAGAAGGATGACCGGGACCGGGTCCGGCATGCCGCGCCCGACCCGCGACGACACCCGGCGCCGCTCCACCGAGCTGGCGGCGAGGCTGTAGAACCCCGCCACCCGGTCGCCGTCGCAGGCGACATAGGTGCGGGCGCCGCCCTTGGCTTCGTTCAGCCGCGCCTTGCCCCGGAGCCAGGCGTCGAGGGTGGGGACGCCCGAGGAGAACTGCGAGACGTCGTGGCGGGGGCTGAGCGGCCCCGGCGGTCCTGGCGGTCCCACTGGGGCCGGCGCATGTAACGCGCCTTCACGGCGGGGTCCAGCTCCACCGGCGCATCGAGCGCGGCGACGAAGTCGTCCCAGGCCTCGTCGTCGAGGGCGATGACGGGGCGCTCGTTCAGGATCTCGACGGCCGCCGCTTCGCTGGAGCGGAGCACGAACTCGGTGCGCGACACACCCCTGATCGCGGCCGCGCGGTCGATGACGGCCAGGCGTTCGCTGGACGTGCGGAAGTTCACCTGGGGCATGCCGGGCTCCTTCATCCGGGGTGTGGTGTTGGTCTTGAGGATATAGCGTTTGTATAGAATACGGCAATTGTCAACATCGCCGACCGGCGCCGGGTTTCGACGGGGGCGCTCAGTGCCAGCCGTTGCCGTCCGGGTCCTCGTCCCCCGCGCGCATGGACTGGGCGGCCATCGCCGTCCAGGCATTGCGGTCCAGCCCGAGGCGCCGGTTCAGCTTGTCGCAGATCGTGAGCGCGTCGTCGAGGTGGAGCGCGATGAGGGCGGTGGGGACGTGGCCGGCGAGTCCTTCGATGACGATGCGGATCTGCTGCACCTCGGTCTCGACGTCGTAGGCCGGCACGAAGCAGAAGTTGGGTTCGTCGGGCAGGGTCTGCGCGGTCATTGGAGCGGTCTCCTTGCGCGGGGTGGCGGTGCCGGCGGCCGTTGGGCCGGCGGCACGTGCCCCCACCGGCGTTGCCGGGGAGGGATGGTAGCGGACGGGCCGGGGCCGCCGGAGAGCGGCGGGCCGGCGATACGTATAGCGCGGGCGCGGTTCAAGCGGCGAGCGGCCAGCGTTCGAGGATGCGGTCGAGGACGTGCGCGCCGGGAGCGAAGGCGCGGGCGCGCCACGACACGATCTCGACGGTGCAGCCCATGCGCTTGAGCGCATCGGTGTCGCCGTCGGCCGGTCCCTCGATCTCGACGCGATCGGCGCCCATGATGCGCCGGCGCGCGAGCCGCCATCCGTTGGCGAGGATAAGCGCGGCGCCGCGTTCCATGACCGCCTCGAACGCTTCGGCGCCGGTCATGGCGAAGTCGCCGCCGAGGCCGAAGCTGGTGCGCACGGTCCGGACCTGCCCGGCGTCGAGCACGCGGCCGATGAGCGCCTCGCCCGCGTCGGTGGTGAGCCGGCGCACCCGCATGTTCTCGAACGGCAGCCGGTCCCAGATGGGAAGCAGCAAGCCGGCGGCGAGCCAGAAGCGCGATTCCCGGTGCGAGGGAAGGTCGGCGATCTCGTGCTCCCAGAGTGCGCGCCAGGTGGCCTCGTCCGCGCGGCGCCAGTTGGACGCGTCGAGTTCCGCCCGGGCCATGGTCTCGCGCGTGGCGGGCCGGACGAGGCGCGTCCGCTCCTGGACTCCGCCATCGTCGAACATGCGCGACGGCGCCGCCAGCAGGACGGCGGCCCGCTTCGAGCGGGCGTTGACGACCAGTGACGGCTTCCCGTCCGGTCCGGGGTCTCGGGCGCCTAGCCCGAGCGCGGCGTCGGCGATGGTGGGCTCGAGCCGGTCGCGGCGGACGATCTCGACGAGATCGGTGACGGCCCCGGTGCGGGGGTGCTCATACAGCGTCTCGCGGCCGGCAATGTCGAGCGAGTCGGCGCGCACCGTCTCGACGCCGGCCTCCATCGCCTGCTCGATATTCTACTCGATGCGGGTCTCCAATGCCGCGAAGAACTGGTTCTGCTCGGCGATGGGGAGCGCGAGCAGGCGGTTGAGGAACCGCGACATGGGCGGCAGGTCCTCCTTGAGGCCGCCCTCGTGGACGAGCTTGAGGCCGGTCGCCTCCTCGAAGTCGGCGAGCGACCATCCCTCGATATGGCCGCGCCAGAGCGCCATGTAGAACTGGCGCAGCGCCGCCCTGGCGTACAGGCTCTCCAGGTTGTCGCTCTCGCGGAACAGCGTCTGGTCGCCGCCCATCGCGGTCTGGGAGTCGCGCTGCCCGCGGGTGATCGCGCCGAGGCTGTCGAGCCTGCGCGCGACGGTGGCGATGAACCGCCGCTCGCCCTTCACGTCGGTGGCGACGGGGCGGAACAGAGGCGCCGATGCCTAGTGCGTGCGGTGGGTGCGGCCGAGGCCCTGGATGGCTTGGTCGGCCCGCCATCCGGGGTCCAGCAGGTAGTGGATGCGCCGCTCGGTGTTGCCGCAGGCGAGATCGGCGTGATAGCTGCGGCCCGTGCCGCCCGCCATCGAGAAGACGAGGATGCGCTTGCTGCCGTCCATGAAGGCGGCGGTCTCGGCGAGATTGGCCGAGGCGGGCCGGGTGCGGAGCGCGAGGCGCTCGCCGCGTGCGTCGGTCACCTTGAGCACCCGGCGGGACCGTCCCGTCACCTCCGCGACCGCGTCGTGCCCGAAGTGCTGCACGATCCGGTCGAGGGCGGAGGGCACCGGCGGCAGAGAAGCCAGCCTCTCGATGAGCGCGTCGCGGCGCTGGGCGGCCTCCTGGCAGATGACCGGGTTGCCGTCCCTGTCGAACACGGGCCGGCTCATGACGTTGCCCTCGTCGTCGGTGAACGGCTCCTGGAGATGCACCGGGAAGGCGTGGGCCAGAAACTCGATGACCGTCTCGCGCGGCGTGAGGTCGACGTTGATGTCGTCCCATTCGGACGCGGGGATCTCGGCGATGCGCCGCTCCATCAGCGCCTCGCCGGTGGAGACGAGCTGCACGACGGGCGAGCGGCCGGAATCGAGGTCGGCCTCGATCGCGCGGATGAGGCTCGGGCACTTCATGCTGGTCAGCAGATGCCCGAAGAAGCGCTGCTTCGCGCCCTCGAACGCGCTCATGGCGGCGGATTTGGCGTTCTTGTTCAGCGTCGACTCCCCGTCCACGACGCCGGTGGCCTTCAGCGCCTCCTGGATGTTCTGGTGGATGACCTTGAAGGCGCCCGCATAGGCGTCGTAGATGCGCCGCTGGGCGTCGCTCAGCGGGTGCTCCAGGATGTCGACCTCGACCCCGTCGTAGGAGAGCGCGCGGGCCTGGTAGAGCCCGAGGGCCTTCAGATCGCGCGCGACGACCTCCAATGCGGCGACCCCGCCCGCCTCCATCGCGGAGACGAAATCGGTGCGCTTCTCGAACGGCGTCTCGCCGGCGGCCCACAGACCCAGGCGCCCGGCATAGGCGAGACCGGGGACGGTGGTGGCGCCGGTCGCCGAGACGTAGGCGATGCGCGCGTCGGGGAGCGCGTTCTGGAGGCGCAGTCCGGCCCGGCCCTGCTGCGAGGGCGCGACCTCGCCGCGGCTGCCCTTGGACCCGGCAGCGTTGGCCATGGCGTGCGCCTCGTCGAAGACGATGACGCCGTCGAAGCCGTGGCGGTCGTCCTCGTCGAGCGAGCCTGCGAGCCAGCCGACGATCTGGTGGAGCCGGGATACCTTCCCCTGCCGGGCCGGCGAGCGCAGCGTCGCGTAGGTCGCGAACAGGATGCCCTCCGGGAGCGGGATGTCGGCCCCCTGGCGGAACTTGCCCAAGGGGATGACGTCGTCGTCGCGTCCTCCGAGCGCGGTCCAGTCGCGGCGCGCGTCCTCGACGAGCTTGTCGCTTGCCGAGAGCCAGAGGGCGCGCCTGCGGCCGCGCAGCCAGTAGTCGAGCACGATGGCCGCGACCTGCCTTCCCTTGCCCGCGCCGGTGCCGTCGCCGAGCATCCAGCCGCGGCGGAACCGGACCGGAGCGGAGAGCGTCTCGCCGTCGGCGGTGACGGCCTCGTCGCCTGTGGTCTCGCCGTCATTGTCCACGCGCTGGACGGTCTCCCAGCCCGAGCCGATGCGGAACCGCGCGCCGAGGTGGCGCGAATGGGCCTCGCCCGCGAGCGCGACGCTCTCGAGCTGGGCGTCCGACAGCAGACCGGCGGTCACCACCCGCGCGGGCAGCATCGGGCGGTACGACGGGACGGGGTGCGGCACCGCAGCCATGGCGCCGGACTGCACCAGTGGTGTCGGATACGCGACCGCACCCGGCGCCCGCACCACGCTCGGGCGCCACGGCTCCCAGGGGCCGGCGGTGGAGGCGGCGGCGGGCGCGCTTGCGCCGGTCTCCGGCGCCGCCGTCTGTAGGGAGTCAGAATCCTTGGAGTCTTGATGCCCACTTTGCGGGACTGGGCGGGATGAGATGAAATCTGGCGGGATGCGTTGCGTGGCAAGGGATTAAGGCGCTCGCGCGAGCTGCGAGGCGGGCGGCGCGGGTGGGGATCAAGAGTCGTTTCCGTGGAGTCGGATTGGGGCAGGTGGACATCAAATGTGGACATCAAATGTGGACATCAAATGTGGGGATCAAATGTGGGGATCAAAAGTCGCGCGGCGCCGATCCAGCCATGGCGTCGGCGTTCAGGCGGGATGGTCGCTCACCGGCGCCAGCCCCTGCGCCGGCCACCGTCGTAGGCGCGCCCAAGGCCCGCCGCGATCAGCGCGGTCGCAAGCGAGCGGACGTCTCCCCGGCCTCGGAGATCCACTTTCGATCACCCGGACCACCGGCCGGGAATAGTCGGCAGCGGCGGCTGGACCGGCTGCCGCGCCGAGCATCAACGCCAGGGCAATTGCGGGCCACCGGCCGGCCAGCGACTCAGTCCCCATATTCCGGCACCCGGCCCAAACGAGCCAGAAACACCGGTTCGCCGTACTCGCCCGCCTCCGGATCGTTCGTGGCCGTATAAGCGTCGACCCCGGCAAAGCGCCCGGTCGCGTAGAGTTTGCGGGCGCGGTCCTGGGCCGCAATCGCGTTCCGGGCGACGAAAACGTCCGCCGCCACGAGGCCGCCTCCCTTCTTGAGTTTGTAGGGCTGGACGACATGTCTGGTCTCTTCGGCCTGTCCGGGCCTTTTAGCCACCGTGCGCCTCCGTCATCCGCAGCGCTCCGGACCAGGCCACCCGGCCCACAATCCGGTCCGACTCGCCCGAACGCCGGGGCGGATAGGCCGGGTTGTCCGACGTCATTTCCCAGCCGTCGCCATCTTCGCGCAGGCGTTTCACGAGCAGCCCGTCATCGGTGTAGATCACGAACACCTGCCCGCCTTGCGGGTCGATCTGCGATCGGTCCAGCAGGAGGAAGTCGCCATCGGAAAGCGTCGGCTCCATGGAATCGCCCGCTGTGCGGATGCAGATCAGATCCGCAGGCTGCGCCCACTGCGGCAGGATCGAACGCGGGATCGCCACGCGTAAATCCGCCGCCTCCTCGAACACCGTCTCGCCCGACCCCGCTGCCGCCCGCACATCTCCCGCGAAGGGCAGAATCAACTCGTCCTCGTTCGCCGCCTCCGTCGATGGCGCCGACGCATCGCTGACTTGAGTGGCGATCTCCGCTGACGCGACCGCATCGCCATCATCGGGCGCCGGCGCAATCAGCCTCCACCGCTCCAACAGCACAGGCCACAAATCCTCAGGAATCGGATCGCCGCCGACGCCGGTTGTCAGACGCACCAACCCCTGCGTCGAGCGCTCCAGGTCGGAAAGCGGGATCAACGGCGGGCCAGCGGAATCGGCGGTTTCCGGCCCCATCGGGTAGGCCAGGGTGGCCGGCGTCCGAGGCCGGGCCGGCGCCAGTCGCGGCGAGCCGACATAGAATTCCATTCCCAACGCAGTGCAAATTTCAATCAGTCTCCCGGCCTTCGGCTCGTGGTTGCCGCGAAGAAACTGCCAAACCGCATTGCGCGGCAGTCCCGCTTCGCTCGCAACGCTGGTCGCCGAGCGAGACCCAAGCGCTAGCTCCGCTTGGCGCCGTATATCCGAGAGCACTCCCATATCGTTCCATAAATGTAACGAACAAATCCGCTCAACACAAATTCCCCCTTTGCCTTGTTGATTCATGGTTCCATTTGTGAAACTATATGTTTCATGAATGGAACGCTTCACCTCATGAGGCTGTATGCCGCCCGGCAGGGAATCGCGATGTCGACGCTGAGCCGCAAGGTCGGTTCGCCAAGCATGGCCGCTCGTCTGGAGCAGGGGCGCGTCACCATCGCCACCGTTCGCCGTGTCGAAAAATGGCTCAGCGACCACTGGCCCGACGACCTTGACTGGCCGGCGGACATTCCCCGCCCATCGCCGCGAAAGGACGCCGCATGAGCGCCCTCGCCGAGCGCCGCAGCGAGCGTCTGATCGAGGCGTTGCGGGCTTTCGAACTCGCGCCCGCGCCGGCGACGACGGCGGCTCTGGCGGCCGGCGCCGGGGTAACGCGCTTCGCCGCCTACGACCTGCTGTCCCGCCTGGAGCGGCAGGACCGGGTCCGGTCGGCGCTTCGTATCCATGCCGGGCGCATGACGCGCGTCTGGCGCCTGAAGGGGAAGCGGTGATGGCGGCGCGATCGGAATCCCGGAAAGCGGTTCGGCCGGGAGGGCGCATAAAGCGCCCCAACTTCCGCGACCCGGTAATTCGTCGAGCAGCGGTCGCACTGCAGAAGGGAGCCGCGCGGCTGCAAGCAGATTTCCGAGGTCGAAATCCAGGATCTTCCCTCCGTTGGGTGTGTGGAAACTCCGACGACAGGGAAGGCCCGGCCCGGCGAAACCCTCTCTCGCCGGGCCGGTCTGTTTACCCCCCCTCGGCGTTGATCGGGTGAGCGCATGATGCATGCGGCCCTGTTCGAGCGTTCGGAACGGTTGCAGCGCGTTCACGCGCTCCTGTCGGACGGGACCGAACATTCGACCATGGAGATCATCGCGGGCGCGCAGGTGGCGGCGGTGAACAGCATCGTCGCCGAGCTGCGCGAGAACGGCTTCTACATCGAGGGGCGCTGGTCGAAGGACGAGCGCACCGGCAAGCGAATCTTCCTCTACCGCATGCCGTTCGCCGGGCGGACCGCGTCATGACATTCGGCCTGGCGCTCGGGCCGATCGTCTTCGCCGCACTCGCGGTCGGCGCCCTGCTCCACGCGTTCGACAGGCGGTTCGACCGATGACGGCGCGCTGGCGCCGCACGAAGGACCTGGCCGGCCTGCCCGGCATGCCACGATTTGCACAACTGATCCGGCGGGACGGCCCCTCCTGCGGCTGGGTCTGCCGCGAGGTTTCATGGGGCCGGCGGACGGTTCTGGAATGGGAGGAATCCTCCCTCCCCGAGATCACCCAAGCGGCGCTGCGCCAGGCGCGCGGCGAAGAGATGCCGGCGGGCGCTCCTCCCCACCCGTCGGCGGACGGTCCTGCCGGCGCGCAGGCGGGGCCGTCCATCCTTGCCTGCGACACCGGCCCGGCGGCGAAGCTGGACGCCCGCGTCGAGCTTGTGATGGCGTTCCGGCGCTGGCATGGCGAGCGGGGCGGGCCGCTCGTCCCGGCGCTCAAGGAGTGGTGCGCCCTGTACAGGGAGTCGGGCGCGGACGTTTCCGAGGAGACGCGCGCCGCGATCCCGGCCATCGCCTGGAACACGCTGCAGCGGCGCCGCGCCGAGTTTCAGCGGCGCGGCAGCCTTGCGCTGCTCGCCGGCAAGGGCGGGCGAACCTCGGGCATCGACGCCGATCCGGAGCTGCGGGATTTCGTTGAGGCGATGCTTGGCGCGAACCCGAGGCATGTCACGGCGAACAACATCATCCTCGCGGTAGCGGCGAAGTTCCCCGACCGCGCGCCGCCGAGCATTTCCTGCATCCGGCGCTTTGCGCGCCGCTGGCGGTCCGAGCATGCCTTCGATCTGTCGGCGGGCGAGCCGGACGCGCACCGGTCCCGGACCATGCCGGCCTTCGGCTCGGAGTCCGAGGCGATCGGGGCGCTGAACGCGCTGTGGGAGCTGGACTCGACGCGGGCGGACGTGATGTGCGCGGATGGCAAGCGTTATGCGCTGGTCGCCGCGATCGACGTCTGGAGCGCGCGCGCAAAGGTGCTGGTGACGCCGCAGTCGCGCTCGACGGCCATCGCGGCGCTGATCCGGATTTGCCTGCTGGACTGGGGCGTCCCGGACTGGATACGCACGGACGAGGGCGCGGACTATGTCTCGAAGCATCTCCGGCGCGTGGTCGCGGACCTCGGCATCGGCCACCGGGTCCTGCCGCCCTACAGCCCCGATAAAAAGCCGTTTATCGAGCGTTTCATAGGGACGCTGAGCCGGGATTTCCTGACGCAGCTGCCGGGCTTCACCGGCCACAATGTCGCCGATGCGCAGAAGCTTCGCGACCGCAAGTCCTTCGCCGCCCGGCGCGGCGAGGCCCGGACCGCGCCCTTCCGCTGCGAGCTGACGGCGGAAGAGCTGCAGGGCCGCATCGACGCGTGGTGCGAGACTGTCTACGGGCGCCGGACGCATGCGCGGCTGGGCATGTCGCCGTTCGAGAAGGCGGCGCGCTGGGCCGGGCCGGTCAAGCGCGTTCCGAGCGAGCGCGGCCTCGACCTGCTGCTGGCGCCGGCCGCCGGCAGGGACGGGCGGCGCAAGGTCGGCAAGAACGGGATCGGCGTCGACGGCGGCGTCTACATCGCGGGCGCGCTCGGCTCCCGCACGGGCGACTGGGTGCATGTGCGCCAGGACCCGGCCGATTACGGGCGCATCTTCGTGTTCACCGATATCGAGGACGGCCCGCAGGAAGAGCGCGGGCGGTTCATCTGCATCGCCGAGGACCCGGTGCGCACCGGCATCGACCGCCAGGCGGTCGCGCGCGAGGCGAAGAAGAACTGGCGGGCCCGGAACAACGCCGCCCGCAAGCGGACGCGGGAGCTGGAGCGCGAGCACCGGCCCTCGGAGGCTATCGACGCGGTGCTCGACCGCGCCGGCGAGGACGCGGCGCGGGTGGTCGGTTTCCCGGCGCGCGGGGCCGTCCACAGCACCGGCGCGATGGATGAGGCGGCCCAGGCCGAGAGGGCCGCCCAGGCCGCCGACAAGGCCGAGCGCGAGGCCGTTGCCGGCCGTCCGACCTCGCAGGTCGCGCTGTTCATGAAGTTCTACGGGGAGAAGGACCATGGGTGAGACTGTCCACCAGCTGCGCCCGGCGCTCGTGCTGGAGTTCGAGGCGGAGATGGCGCGGCTGGGCCTGAGCCAGAACCGGGCGGCGGACCGGGTCGGGGTTTCGTCGGCGGCGCTGAGCCAGTGGCGGCGCGCGAAATACACCGGCGACAACGCGGCGGTCGAGCGCGCGGTCCGCAAGTGGCTGAATACCGAGGAGGAGGTGGAAGGCCGGCGGATCGACGATGCGCGCCTCGACGCCCACCTGGCGCTCGGCGTCACCGGCGAGATTTCCTCGCTGCTGGCGCATGCGCAGGCCGCCGCCGACGTGGTGCTGGTCAAGGGCGCGTCGGGCTCCGGCAAGACCTGGGCCGCACGGCGCTACGCCGGCACGCACTCAGCCGCGCATTATGTGACGATGACGCGGGCGGTGCGCAGCCTGACCGGCATGCTGGGTCTCGTCGCGGAGGCCATCGGCTCGCTGTGCGACCGCCGTTCCGCGCTGCATGCCGAGCGGTCGGTTATCGAGGCGCTGCGGGACCGCTCGGCGCTGCTGATCGTCGACGAGGCGCACCACCTGACGCCGCGCCTGCTCGACGAGCTGCGCTGCATCCGGGACGTGGCCGGCTGCGGCCTGGCGCTGATCGGCGACGAGAGCATCGCCATGCCGCTGGCTCGCTGCCCGCAGATCGTCGGTCGCATCGGCGGGCGGCTCCACAAGGGCGCGCCGGCGGCGCCGGATGTCGAGCTGCTGGTCTCGGCGTTTCTGGAGCGCCCGGCGAAGCGGGGCGAGATCCGGATGGGCCTCGCGGCCGCGCGCGGCGCCGGCGGTCTCCATGCGCTGCGCCGGATGCTGGCGCGGGCGTGGATGCTGGCCCGGATCGAGGAGCGCGACACGGTTGCCGCCGCCGACCTCGAGATGGCCACCCGCGGCGCGGCGGCCGAGCCCGAGGCCCCGGACGCGAAGGCGGCCACGGCATGAAGTTCCACCCGGGCCACAATCACACCTTCGCGATGCACGAGGCGGACGGCGCGCCGATCCACTGCCAGTCCGTGTTCACGGGCAGCCCGCTCGCCATGATCGAGAAAGTCTGCGAGCGGGCCTGCGAGGGGCTGGCGACGCTGCTCCACATCCGCACGGCGCGCTCCGATCCCCGCGGCGAATACGGCCTCGCGCACAGCAGCGTGTGGCTGCGCATCGAGCCGATGGAGGAGCCGCCCGGAATCCCGCAACAGCAAGAGGAGGCCGCGTGATGGCGTTCCCGACCGATTTCGAGTTGGCCTCGAAGCACTTTGCTGAGGCCATGGAGAGCGGAACCGACGCCGGCGGCTATCTCAACGATTTCGTGTGCGCGCACGAGCTACAGGAACACGAAATCCTCGGGATGATTCATTTCGCCCTGGCGGCGGTCAATCATCGAGAAGGGGAGCAAGCCTCTTGATTGCCCCTTCCGCCAGCAGCCGGTCGAAGTCGAAGGTCCCTTCGGTCTTGCCTCTGGCGGACCTGGAATTGGCGATCCGTTCGCGGAAGAGCCGGACCAGGTCGTCGACGGCGATCAAGTCCTGCGAGGCCAGGATCGAGAGTACCGCTCGCCCGATCTCGCCTTCGGCAGTCACAGGAAGCTGGGCCAATCTCCGGTTGGAGACGGCGACTTTGGCAAGCGTCCTTTCGGCTCTCTCATCCATTTTCAAAACCCCTGTCGGTTGTGTGGCCCTTCCGATGACAGGGGCGGCCCGGCCCGGCGTCACCGCGACGCCGGGCCGGGCCTTTCCGCAACAGCAAGAGGAGGCCGCGTGATGGCAGGCCAATTGCAGGTCATCTGCGAACGCCCGCAGGACGCGCCGATCGGGGCCGCCTGTCTCGAAGGCGCGGACACATGCTGAGCGACGAGATCGCGGCGGCCGGGCTGGCGCTCGGGCTGGCGCTGCAGCAGAGCGACGACAGGACGCTCAGGCTGATCGCCGCCGGCGTTCACAAGCGTCTGCAGCAGCTCGAAGCCGACGCCGTCGAGTGGCAGGGCGCGGCGGCGGTCGCGCCGCTCGCACGCCTGCCGGACGGCGCGGCGCCGGCGAATGTCGTGCAGTTCCGGAGGCGGGCGGAATGAGCGCCCGGATCGTCATGAGCGTCGTAGCGGCGGAATACGGCATGGGGATGAACGACCTCCTCAGCCGCCGCCGGGCCTCCGCGCCGGCGCGCTACACGGCCGCGCTGCTGATGGAGCGCCTGCTCGGCCTCGCGCCGAAGCAGATCGACCACGAGTTCGGACGCGGGGGGTTCGCGCATCGCGCGCTGAAGGCGGCGCGCCGGAGGCTCGACGACGACGGGATCGCACAGGCCCGGTTCAACGAGCTGGAGCGGCTGTGCCTGGCCGCGCTGGCCGCAGCGCGAAAGGAGGCGGCATGACCATCGACGACATCATGGACCTTGCCCGGACCTATGCGTCCGCGCGCGACGCCATGGAGGAGGTCCTGGACGATATCCGCGACCGGCGCCGCCAGGCGGTGCGCTCGCGCCTGCGCGCGCTGCGCAACCGCGCGGCCGAGACGGCCGCCGCGAAGGACGCGCTGCGCGCCGCCGTCGAGGCCGAGCCGGAGCTGTTCGCCCGGCCCCGGACCCAGACCGTGGACGGCGTCAAGTTCGGCTGGCGCAAGCGGCAGGGCAGCATCGAGATTGCGGACGAGGGCGAGGTCGTCAAGCGCATCCGGAAGACGCTGGCCGACCGCGAGGCCGCGCTCGTCCGGGTGAAGACGACGGTGGACAAGACGGCGCTGCGCAAGCTGCCGGCGGCGGACCTGGCGAAGATCGGCCTGTTCATCGCGGACCCGGTCGACGAGGTCGCGATCACCGTGCCGTCCACCGATATCGACAAGCTCGTCGACGCGCTGCTGGAGGAAGGCGGCGAAGCGGAGGAAGCCGCATGAGGCGCACGGCTTCCCAACCCGTCGGCGAGGACGCCGAGTGGGCGCGCGGCGTGATCGCGCGGGCCTGGCAGGCGGATATCGGGTCGAGCGACAACGAGGTCCGGTTCCTGATGGACATGGACCGCTCGCTCGACCGCTACGGCGCGCGCACCTTCGTGAGCGGGCGCCAGCTCGACTGGCTGCGGAAGATCGAGCGCCGCCTCCGGCAGGCCGAGGCCGAGGAAGAGACCGGCGGCGTCAAGGCCGTCGACGAGGTGCTGCGGTGAGCCGTGGGGGGTAAGCGCATGTGGCCGATCTGGCGGCGCGAGCGGCCTCTCAAGGGGCAGCGGAGCCGGACGGTTTTCGTCGCCTCGATCCGGGCGGCGCTGCCCGAGGCCCGGCAGACGGTGGCGGAATGAGCGCCGAGGAGCTGATCGAGGTGCTGGCGGCCAATCTCAAGGGCCGCGACAGCCAATGCAGGCGAGAGGAGATGCCGGCGCTGACGCTGGAAGCGCAGGACGGAACGAAACTGGTGGTGACGCTCGAACGGCATCACCGGGAGGGATGCCTCCGGTGACCGACTGGCCCGCGACCCTCGCCATATGCCGGCGCGAGCTGGAGCAGGGCCGCTGCTGCCTCGGGCTGCATATGCAGGCCGCCGGCTGGTGCAGCGTGGATCGACACAAGGACGAGTGGGAGAAGTGCGGCATGGAAATGCCAGACGTTCAACGGAACCCGGACCGCCCCGGCGGCGAGCCGACGCGAGAGGATGTGCTGGCGGCGTTCCGAGAGGAGTTCCGGAGACGGGAATTCCCGGACCGCGCCACGGACGCCGAAATCCAGGCGGTCTTGTTCAAGTGCGAGATTCTGGATGGCGTCCATGTCGGACCAGGACACCCGGCGAGGCGCATCAGGATGACGGAGCACGAGTGGAAGTTCTGGGTCCACTGGGACAATCTCAATCCGTCGATCCGGGAGAAGCCGGCACTGTCCGGGAAGCGGGCGTTCGTCCAGGCGGCGCGCGAGGCGTTCGGCATCGGCATTCCCGCGCCGAACCGGGGCGCCGCGATTGAGACGCTGGCATTGCCGGTCGCTGGCGAGGTTCTGCCACCGGAGGGAGACACGCTGATCGCCGCATTTTCCGGACTTGACGAGCAAGCGCCCTGGACCGGGGAGGAAAACGACAAGGCGGCCGAGTTCGAGGCGAAGTTCCGGCGCGGCGCCGCCTACTTCGTCGAATGTGGCACCCTGCTTATAGAGGTCCGGCATGAGATGGTGCGCGGGCGTTTCATTCGCTGGATTGAGGAACGCCTGCCGATCTCGAAGAGGACGGCGCAGCAGTTCATGCAGATCGCCCGCGACGGCAATATCCGCCGCTATGTGGAGAACGCGAATCATGATTCGCTTTTGCCGCCGGACAAGGCAATCCTGACAGAGCTATGCGGCATGGAGCCGGAGCAGTTCGACTCACTGGCCGGCGCGGGCGTCATCCATGCCGAAATGCGGCGCGGCGACCTGAAACGCCATCTCGTCCAGGCGCAGCATGGCGGCACCGGCCGGGCTGATCCCCCGGCGCTTCCGGACGGCAAGTACGGCGTCATCCTGGCGGACCCGCCCTGGGCCTTCGAGACGCGCGGCGAGGGCGGCAAGGGCCGCTCGGCGGAGAACCATTATCCGACCATGTCGGTTGACGAGATCGGCGACCGGATCATTCTCGATCTGGCGGCCGACGACTGCGCCCTGTTTCTGTGGGTTACCTCGGACCGGCTTCCCGCCGCGCTGGATGTCATGACGCGGTTGAGCTTCCGCTACGCCTCAACTGCTTTCGTCTGGGTGAAGGAAGGCGCGCCGGGCCTCGGCTACTGGACGCGCAAGGGCGCGGAACTCTGCCTGCTGGGCGCGCGCGGCAGCCCGAAGCGGCTGGCGGCGGACGTGGCGGAGGTCGTTCACGCGCCGCGCGGACGGCACAGCGAGAAACCGGAAGAGGTCTATGAGCGGATTGAGCGCCTGGTGGCGGGCCCCTATCTTGAGCTGTTCGCCCGGAAGCCGCGCCCCGGCTGGGACGCGTGGGGCAACGATCCGGCGCTGGCGGTGGCCGGATGAACGCGCGTCCGGACGAGCTCAAGCGCACCCGCGCGGCGATCTTCGCCAGGTGCCGGGATCGCGGGATCGACGCGGACACGCGCCATGCGCTCCAGCGCCGGGTGACCGGCAAGGAGTCGCTGACGGAGATGAGCCTGGTCGAGATGCGCCAGGTGTTGGCCGCCCTGGCCGGCCGGGAGACGGGTCGGGCCGGGGGGCGGGCCAGGGTCGCCTCCCGCCCGTCGGTCCTCCCCGCCGGTCCGCACCTCTCGAAGCTGCGGGCGCTGTGGATATCGGCCTGGTGGCTCGGCGTGGTCGAAGACAATCGGGACACGGCGCTCGCCGCCTGGATGCGCCGACAGACGGGCATGGACGCGGCGAGGTGGGCGACGCCGGCGCAGACCTCGGCCTGCATCGAGGCGCTGAAGGAGTGGATGGCCAGGGACGGCGGCGTGGACTGGAGCCCCTGTGCGCGGTCGGGCAAGCGCCCGGCGCCCAACCCCGGGGCGCGCATCCTGGAGGCGCTGTGGCGCAAGCTGCACGCGGCGGGCAAGGTCGCGATCGCGGACCATGGCGCGCTGCACAGCTGGGTTGTCGGGTTCCGGCGCGCGCAGGAGCCCTATTCGACGCTGAGCGCCTCGACGCTCAATCGGCTCATCCGCGAGCTCGGGACATGGCTGCGCAAGCCCTGATCGGCCACAGGCGTGCGCAGGGGCGCGGACCGGCGCTGTTGCGCCATGGTCCTGCCATGCGCCGCCCGAACGGCGCCCACGGGCCGCGACAGCGTGAGGGGGGCGCCATATGACCGGGCCAGGCCCCGCCGCCCCTCCCCTTCCGGGCGTTCTTGCCGAGATCGAGGAGATCGCCGGGCGCGAGGCGGCGCTGCAGCTGGCGTTGCGATGCGGCGGCGCGCCCCTGCACTTTCCGAAGGTGGAGCATATGGCGCCGGACCACCCGCTGGCGGCGGCGGTCGGCGCCGAAGCGGCGCGCGTCATCGCCGCCCGCTTTCAGGGCAACAATGTCGATATCCCGCTGGCGCAGCGGGCGCTGACCCTTCACTTCGCGTCATGCGGAATGGGGACCAGGGACATCGCCCGCCGGCTGCGGATTGCCGTGCAGACCGTCCGCCGATATCGGCACGGCGGCTAGGAACCATCGTTCCCTGAACATCGGCCCCGCGCCGCCTCATTCTCTCCGGGTCATTCACGAAACCAGACACCCGGAGACACCCCATGATCGGTTCCCGTTTCCCGCTTGTCGCCGCAGCCGCTGCGGCGATGCTCGTTTTCGCCGCCGCGCCGGCCCTGGCGGCGCACCAGGCGCTTCCCTGGGGCAATCCCGATGCGGAGCTGTTCGAGTTCGACCGGGCGCTCCAGGATGCCGACGCTGCGTTCGACGCGCTGCATGGCGACCCGGCCCCGTATGTCCAGCTCGCCCATGCCGGCCAGCTTTCGCCGAAGGACAACTGCCACAAGCACAAGGCGGCGAAAGAGCGCCACTGGCACAGGGAGGACAGCTCCGAGCGCGGCGGGCCGTGCGTCAAGGACGGCGGCGAGACCTGGCGCCTCACCGATCATGCGATCTGCTCCGGACCGCGCATCGAGCTCGTCCGGGCGGGCGGGCGCCGGGGCGCCGATTACAAGGGCGTCGCCGAGGCGCTGAAGGACTGCATTATCGCCTTGCCCGATCCGGGCGGGCGCTGACAAGGCGTCCGTCCGGTGCGTCCCGCCAGGATGGCCGTTCTTCGGCGCGACCGCTCGGATGACGACGGCACGTTCGGCGTGCTGTCGGCGCCCGGGCTCGACGCGCTCGAGGCGCTCGAGCTGCCCTGGCGGGACAACCGCGTCTGCCGGTCCTGCATTCCGGCGGGCCGTTACGAGGTGACGCCCCGCCTCTCTCCCCGCTTCGGGCGGGTTCTGCATGTCCTGGACGTCCCGGACCGCAGCTACATCCTTTTCCACTCCGGCAACCTCGCCGGGGACATCGAGCGCAGGCGTCTTACGCACAGTCAGGGCTGCCTGCTGCCGGGTCTGCGGCGTGGCGTGCTGGCGGCGGCCGGGCGGCGGCAGCGCGCCGTGCTGCAGAGCCGTCCGGCCATGCGCCGGCTCATGGCCTGGGCCGGCGACAGGCCCTTCTTCCTGGAGATCCACGATGCTTGACATCCTCGGCACGGTCCTGGGCGGCGGCGCCGCCGGCCTGCTCGGCACGGCGATTTCCGCCGTCACCACGTTCCTGAACCGGCGCCAGAATCACCGGATGGAAATGGAGCGCCTGAAGCTCGACCGCGAGCTGATGCTGCTGGAGGCCGACAAGGCGGCGACGCTCGCCCGCATGCAGGGCGAGGCCGGCGGTCTCGTCGCCAGCTACGAGGAGGCCTCCCGGCGCTTCAGCGCGCCGGGCGAGGGCATCCTCATGCAGCTGGTCGATTTCGTGCGCGGCCTCACCCGGCCCGGCCTGACGCTGCTGCTGATCGCGGCCGAGATCTGGCTTGCCTGGCTGATCTGGGACGCCTTCGGCAACCTGGTGCTCGAGGCCAAGGGCCCCGACCTGCTCGGCAAGATCGTCGACTCGGTGATCTATCTCGGCACGATGTGCGTCACCTGGTGGTTCGGCGGCAGGCAGCTCGACAAGGGTAAGTAACTTGTCGGACCTTGAGAGCTGGGCCTTCCGGGGCGCGGTGGGCGCGGTGGTTGCCGCGCTCGCCGGCCTCTTCCTCCGGGTCCGGACCAACGAGGCCCGGCTGTCCGTCGCGGAAAAGGCGCTCGAGCGCTACGAGGCGACCGAGCGCACCGTGAACGACATCAAGGTGCTCACGGCCCGGATCGAGGTCCATCTGGGGCATCTGCCCAAGCATGACGATCTGCAAATGCTGCATGACCGCATCTCGAAGAACGGCGCCGCGACCGGCGAGGCCACGGCGGCTGTCGCCGGCCTCTCGGCGGACGTCAAGGGGCTGCGCGAAGCGGTCGACCGTCTCCACAAGGTAGAGCTGGCGAGGGACAGGGGATGAGCGGCCTTCAACAGCTGATGCGCGCCGACGCGCGCCGCACGATCTTGCAGGCGCTGGCCGAGGACCGGGGCTATTCGCTCAACCATGTCATGCTGCGCACCATCGTGGACCGGTTGACGGCGATCACGCTCGACGAGGACCGGGTCCGCGCGCATCTCGCCTGGCTGGAGGACCGGGGCGCGGTGACGACGGAGACCGTGCCGCCGTTCACCATCGCGAAACTCACCGATTACGGCCTGTCGCTGGCCGAGGGCCATGCGACGCTCGACGGCGTGAGCCGGCCCCGGCCGAGCCAGGTGTGATGGCGCAGGCGTCCGCGTTCGACCGGCATTTCTCGCGGGCCGAGCAGCACAGGATCGCGGCCTGGCTGGATGAGCATCCCGCCATGTCGGTGGACGATTTCCACATCCTGCTGGCGGAGCGCGGCCTTGCCGTCGGGCGCTCGACCGCGCACCGCGAGAAGCGCCGGCTGGAGAAGATGGGCGAGCGCCTGCGCCGCTCTCAGGACCTCATGGAGTCGATCGGCGAGACGCTCGGCGGCAAGAGCGACACGGCCCGGATGCGCGCCATGGTCGAGGCCACCCGCACGCTGGTGTTCGAGCTCCAGGAGACGATGCTGGACCGGGAGGAGGTCCAGGCCGACGCGCAGGAGATGATGTTCCTGACGTCCGCCGTCGAGCGGGTGATCAAGGCCGCCCGGCAGATCCAGCAGTTCGGCGCGGCCGAGCGCCGCGAGCTGCTGGCGGCCGCCTCGGAGCGCGCCGGCGCCGTGGCCCGCGAAGGCGGCGGCCCGGAGGACATCGTCGAGGCGCTGCGCGCCATGATGGAGGGCTCCGAGTGAAACCCGAGGAGGACCGGGACCAAAAGCCAGGGCGCACCCTGTTGGGCTATCAGCAGCGCTGGGTGGCCGACAAGGCGCAGTTCAAGGTAATCCGGAAGTCGCGCCGCATCGGTCTCAGCTGGTGCGAGGCTTACGACGCCGTCATGCATGCGGGCGCCGGCGAAGGCGACGTCTATTACCAGTCGTTCGATCATTCCATGACGCAGGGGTTCATCCGGGACTGCGCCGAGTGGGCGGAGTATTTCGACCGGATCGCCTCGGCGATCGAGGAAGGCGTGTTCATCGAGAACGGCAGGGACGTGAAGACCTTCTCGATCCGGTTCCGGAGCGGCAAGAGCATCACGGCGATGACCTCGGCGCCGCGCCAGTTCCGCTCCAGGGGCCGGCCAGGCGATCTCGGCATCGTCGACGAGGCGGCGTTCGTCGACGATCTGGACGAGGTGCTGAAGGCCGCCATCGCGTTCCTGTTCTGGGGCGGGCGCATCCACGTCCTGTCGACGCACAATGGCGAGGCCAACGGGTTCAACCGGCTCTGCGAGGATATCGAGAAGGGCAGGCAGCCGGGGTCGCTGCACAAGGTGACGTTCAACGATGCGCTTGACGACGGCATCGCCGAGCGCTCGCTCCAGGGCCAGGGCCGCGAAGTCACGCCCGAGGCGGTCGAGGAGTGGATTGCGGCCATCCGCCATACCTACCGCCACAATGCCGCCGAGGAACTGGACTGCATTCCGGCGGCCGGCGCGGGCGCGTTCCTGACATGGGAGGCGATCCGGAGGTGCCAGTCCGCCGACGCCGGCAATCCCCGGCTCTATGAAGGCGGGCACTGCTATCTCGCCATCGACGTCGCGCGCCGACGCCATCTCTGGGTCTGCACCGCGTTCGAGGAGGTCGGCGACGTGCTCTGGGCGCGCAAGGTCGAAATCCTCCGCGACAAGCGCTTCAGCGAGCAGCGCGCCGTTGTCCGCGAAATGGTGCGGGACTTCCGCGCCGTGCGGATCGGCGTCGACCAGACCGGCATGGGCGAGTCGTTCTTCGAGGACCTCCAGGACGATCACGGGCGGGCCAGGGTCGAGGGTATCCTGATGACCGGGCCGACGCGGCTGGCGGTCGCCACCGCGCTGCTGACGCGCTGTGAGGACGGGAAGGTCCGCTATCCGGACGACGAGGAGACGGAGCTGGACCTGCGCAGCGTCAAGCGCGAGGGCGGCACGACCGGCGCGCCCCGCCTGGTCTCGGACGAGAAGACCACGGACGGCCATGCGGACCGCTTCTGGAGCTTCGCCATCGGTTGCTACATCGCCCAGAGCGGCCCGGTGGAATACGGCTACACGGCCGCGCCGCGCGTCCGCTCGCAGCGCACGGCGGACGGCCCGGCCGTGTCGCGCGTCCGGCTCCGGCCCGACCATAGCGGCGACTGGAAGCGCGGTCCGTCGAAAGCGGAGGCCTGGTAGATGCCGCTATACGACCGGTACGGCAATGTCATCGACACCTCGAAGCTGAAGCGCGAGCTCGCCGGCCCGACGATCTCGGGTGTGCGCTCGATCCTGTCGGAGCACCCGGCGCAGGGGCTCACGCCGGGGCGGCTCGGCGCGCTGCTGCGCGAGGCCGAGACCGGCGACGCGGTCCGCTATCTGGAGCTCGCCGAGGAAATGGAGGAGAAGAACCTCCATTACCTGGCCGTGCTCGGCACCCGCAAGCGCCAGGTTGCGCAGCTCGATGTGAAGGCGAGGCCCGCCGGCGACGACGCCGAGGCGAAGGCCGACGCGGAGCTTGTCCAGGAGTGGCTCGACAACGAGCCGCTCGAGGACGAGCTGATCGAGATCATGGACGCGCTCGGCAAGGGGTTCTCCGTTACCGAAATCATGTGGGACATGAGCGGGCGGGAATGGTGGCCGGCGCGCCTCGAATACCGCGATCCGCGCTGGTTCGAGTTCGACGACATCGACGGGCGCACGCTGCGCATGCGCGACGCGGAGAACCGGCTGGAGCCGCTGGCGCCGTTCAAGTTCGTGGCCCACCGCTTCCAGGCGAAGTCCGGTCTGCCGATCCGGGGCGGGTTCGCGCGCATGGTTGCCTGGTATTACCTGTTCTCCAATTACGCCGTGCGGGACTGGGTCGAGTTTATTGCGACCTACGGCCAGCCGTTCCGGATCGGCAAGTTCCCGCCGGGCGCGGGCGAGGAGGACAAGGCGGTCCTGCTGCGCGCGCTGACCAATCTCGGCGCCGACGCCGCCGCGATGATCCCGGAATCGATGATGCTGGAGTTCGCCGGTGTCGAGGGCGGCGGCTCCGGCCAGCAGGCGACGCATGAGCGCCTCCTTGCCTATATGGACGCGCTGATCTCCAAGGCGGTGCTGGGCCAGACACTGACCACCGAGGTCGGCGGCAGCGGCTCGCGGGCGCTGGGCGACGTCCATGACGAGGTGCGCCGCGACATCGAGCGCAGCGACGCCATCGCGCTGTCGCAGACGCTGTCGCGCGATATCGCCCGCCCGCTGGTGGCGCTCAACCGGGGCGAGCGCGCCCGCTATCCCCGGATCGTCATCGGGCGCGAGGACACGATCGACATTGCCCGCGTCTCGGACGCCTATGCGAAGCTCTCGCCGCTCGGCCTCGCGACCAAGGCGTCGCAGTGGTACGAAATCCTCGGCCTGGAGGCGCCGGAGGACGGCGACGACACCATCGGCGGCCAGGCGCCGGCGCGGGACGATCCGGAGAACGGGCCGCCCGAGGACCCGCCCGAAGGCCGCAACCGCGACGGGGCGGCGCGGGCGGTCGCGCGCGCCATGGGGCGGATCGCGCTGGCGCGAGGCAATGCGGAGGTGGACGACGCCATCGACGAGGCGATCGACGAGCTGCTCGCCGGGGACGGCTGGGAGCCGCTCGCGGAGCCCGCGATCGCGCCGCTGCTGGAGCAGGCGAACGAGACGCTGGCCCGCGGCGGGAGCCTGGCCGACTTCCGCGCGGGCCTGCCGGGGCTGCTGGAGCGCATGGACGATGCCGAGCTGGTCCGGGCGCTTGGGCGCATGGGCTTTTCGGCGCGGCTTTCCGGCCGGGCGGGCCTTGACGGCTGAGCCGTGGCCAAGCCGGAAATCCTGAACGTCCGGCCGGTCGAGGCGGTCGAGCATTTCCGGGCGAAGGGCTTCCATGTCGGGTTCGACTGGCGCGATACCGACGCCGAGCAGCACCTGCGCTCGTTCACCGTCGCCAAGGCCATGCGCAAGGATATCCTCCAGGATATCCGGGGCGCGGTCGACAGGGCGCTGGCGGACGGGACGACCTTCGGGACGTTCCGCGCCGAGCTGGAGCCGCTGCTGCGCAAGAAGGGCTGGTGGGGCCGGCAGCCGATGCTCGACCCGGTCACCGGCGAGACGCGCATCGTCCAGCTCGGCAGCGCGCGCCGGCTGCGCATCGTCTTCGACACCAATCTGCGCATGGCCTATGCCAAGGGGCGCTGGGAACGGATCGAGCGGGTTGCGAAGGCGCGGCCCTGGCTGCGCTATGTCGGCGTGCTCGACGCCCGCACCCGCCCGCAGCACCGCGCCTGGCACGGCACGGTGCTGCGCTGGGACGATCCCTGGTGGCGGGCGCATTATCCGCCCAACGGCTGGCGCTGCCGCTGCATCGTCCAGCAGTTCTCCGACGACGATCTGGAGAGCTTCGGCTACAAGCCGTCGCCCAACGCGCCCAATGACGGCGCACGCGCCTGGCGCAACAGCCGCGACGGCAAGGTCTACCAGGTCCCCGTCGGCATCGATCCGGGCTTCCAGCACAATGTCGGCCTGATCGGGCGCGCCGCGCCGCTGCGCGCCGCCGACCCCTGGGAGATACCGGAGCTCGACGAGGCGGCGGCGACGGCCCGTCAGCTCGGTAGCCAGGCCGGCAGCAATCCGGGGGGCCTGTTCGAGGGCGCCGACGGCGTCAGGCGTTATGTCAAGTTCTACCGCGACCCGGCGCAGGCTTACGGCGAGGCCGTCGCCAACCGCGCCTATCGCGAGCTGAACCTGGACGCGCCGGCCTCGGCGCTGGTTCGCAAGGACGGCAAGATCGTCGGGATCGCGAGCGAGATCGTCGAGAACGACGGCGCGCTCGGCTCCGGGCGGCGGCTCACGAAATACCGGTCCGTCGAGGTGCTGAAGGGCTACAGCGCCGACGTCTGGCTCGCCAATTGGGACGCGGTCGGCACGGGTCTCGACAATGTGGTCGTCACGCGCAAGGGCCGCTGGAGCATCGCGCGCATCGACCAGGGCGGCTCGCTGCTGTTCCGCGCCCGGCAGGGCCGCAAGCCCGCCGGCGCCCTCGGGCGCATCGGCGAGTGGGACGGGTTCGCCGATCCGGGCACGAACCGCCATTACGCCCGCATCTTCGAGCGCGCCGGCGTCGCGGGGCCCGACGAACTCGGGCGCAAGGCATTGAAACAGATCGCCGCCATCAAAAAGCTCGGCGAGCGCACGCGCGACTTCGCGGACCTGGCGCCGGCGGTCCGGGGCATATCGAAGGCCGACCGCGAGGCCATCCTGGAGGCGCTGCGCACCCGCGCCCGGCTGTTGCAGACCGAAATCGACCCGCGCATCCGCGCCGCGCTGCGCGCCGGGCGCGGCCTGTCGGCCCACCAGGCGGCATTCGTGAAGGAGCTCGGCGCGGCGAACTACCGGCGCTATCTGGGCGCCGGCCAGCGCAAGGTCGCCGGTGGCGCGGCGCGTCACGGCATGACCGATCCCGAGCTCGCCGGGACTTATGCCTACACGACGTCCGACCATCCCTGGGGCTACCGCCTGATCAACGAGGCGCTGCGGTCGGGCGACCGCAAGCAGGTGGCGCGGTTCAAGAACTACCGCGATACCGTCAACGACGCGCTGGCGCGGCTGCCGAGTCATGTCGGCACCGTGCAACGCGGCACCACCCTGCCGACCGGGGAGCTGGCGGAGCACCAGGTCGGCAGGGTCGTCACCTATGAGGCGTTCACCAGCGCGTCGACCGGGAGCGGCTTCAGCGGACCGCATCGGTTTGTGATACAGTCCAGAAACGGGAAGTCCGTGGAACCATATTCTGCCTATCGGCACGAGCGCGAGGTGCTCTTTGCCGCCGGCACCAGGTTCGAGGTGCTGCGGCGCGAAGACGAGGGCAGGCGGATTACGATCTGGCTGAAGGAACTGGAGTAGTGGCGACCAAGCCGAACCTGACACCGGAAGAGCGGGCGTTCATTGAGGACGGCGAGCGGGTTCTTGCCGAGGCTGAGGACCTGCCGCCGCCGAGCGCGCGCTTCCAGGCGAAGATGGACGACCAAGCGCTGACCAACGCCGTGCTGGCCCGGCCCGGTCCGGAGCGCGACGCCTATCTCGAGGTCATGGACATGCCCTATGGCGAGTTCGAGCGTGAGTATTCCGACGTACTGAACGCGAACGCCGACGACGATGACGGAACGGGCGCGCCCTATGAGCCTCCGCCGGGTCCTCCGGCGGACAGCGCCGCCGCCTATGCCGCCGTCGATCGGCGCCGGCGCGGCCATCTCCGGGGGCTGGACGAGGGGGAGCCGGCGGCATGAAGCGGGACATGGACCCGATCAGGCGGATTCTGGAATATCTGGAACGGCAGCAGCCGGCCGCGTCCTACAGGGTGCCCTAGATCGAGCGCTACACGACGGCCGAGGTCTGCTACCATGCCAGGCTCTGCCGCGAGGCTGGCTACATCTCCCGCTTCAAGACGGTCGAGAGCGGCGACGGCGCCGAGCCTGAAATCCTGACCTGCACGCTCGGCCCGCTGACCTGGGCCGGTCACGAGGCGCTGGCGAGACTGCGCTCGACGGAACTGTAGCCGCGCTCCGGCTCCCTTGAAGGGCTGCATTCCGGGCGACAGGCTCGGCCATTCGGACATCGGGAGGAGTGTCGATGCTTGAGCAGATCAAGTCGCAAGTCATTGGTGGGATTGTCACCGCCGTTGTCATCGCCTTTGCGGTGCTCGTGTGGGAGAAAGCGACCGACGGAGGGTTGATCAGTGCGCTGGGCGGCGCGACAAAGACGGAGGTCGGCGCTGTGACGCAGGCGGTGGGCGGGCTGAGAGACGAACTCCTGGGACGCCGACTCGCCTGCACGGCTCACCCGGAAGAGGACCATAGCAAGTGGGCCACTTGCGCCTCTCCTAAATTCGAACTGGCGCGCTGGTGCTCCGGCGATTGCAGTGGCGACGACGCAAGAGTGACGATTTGCTGCAGCTATGAACGCAAGTGAATGACTACTCGGTCGCGCCGCCTTCACGAATTCGAGATCAGCAGCTCGGCGGCGCGCCTGGTGCTCTTCGCGTTGGCCGAGTAGCGGGTGGTGACTTCCTCGAACCCGAACCCGGCGAAGGTCTCCCGCACCTCGGGCCTGTCGTTCAGGGACAGGACGAACCGGCCCTTGAGGCTGCGCAGCAGGTCCGCCATGGCCGCGAAATCCTCTCGCGCGAAGATGCCCTTGCCGTAGTCCGCCTCGTGGCCCCAGTAAGGCGGGTCGATATAGAACAGCGTGAACGGCTTGTCGTAGCGGGAGATGAAGACGCGCCAGTCGAGGCTCTCGACATGGACGCCCTGGAGCCTGGCGTGAGCGCCGGCAACGAGGCGTTGCAGGCGCTCTGTCGTGATCTTCGCCGGGTGGTAGGGGCCGGTCGATATCGTGCCCCGGCTGCCGAGGGTGGCGGGCTTGCCGCCGAACATCAGCGTCTGGCAATAGGCGAAGCGGGCGGCGCGCTGGACGTCGGTCAGGATATCCGGCGGCGTCTCGACCAGGCGTACGAACTCGGCCCGCGCGGTCAGCGCCCAGTCGAACTGCCGAAGCAGCTCGTCGGGATGCTCGCGGACGATGCGATAGAGGTTGACGATCTCGCCGTTGATGTCGTTCAGCGCCTCGCTCTTCGGCTTCCTCGTCCGCCGGAAGAACACGCCGGCCATGCCGCAGAAGGGCTCCGCGTAGCAGCGGTGCGGGATCGCCTCGATGCGCTCTGCGATGCGGGCGGCGAGGTATTTCTTGCCGCCGAACCAGGGCGCGATCGGCAGCGCGGGTTCGACGGGTTCGAGGGCGTGATCGGGATTCGACAAGGAGGGGCGCTCCCACGATAATCCGCCCGCCCCGTGCGGGGCGGCGGGACGGCGCCGGCCAGGCCAGCCTGCATCGTGGGAGCGCGATCTCCCGGTTCGCACTGTTGGCGCAGTGCGGCCCCCGCCGGCCATTCCCGGCGACGGCTGGCCCGGATTCGAGCGCATATCGGGTCGTCCGTTCAGGGAACGATGGTTCCCTGAACACGGCGTTGCGGCCTCCCCATAATCCCGCCCCATGACGGTTCGGTATCTCCATGCGGCGACGGCTGCGGCGCTCCCCGGCGGCGCGGAGCCTCCGGGCGAGATTCTGCTGTTGCCTGCGGGCGAGGTGCGGACCCGGCCGCATGACGGGCGCCGGCCCTGGCGGAACCCGGATGCGGACGCGGTGGTCGCCGCGACGCGCGACCTGCGCCTGGACCTGCCGATCGACTATGAGCACCAGGCGGAGCGCGCGAAGGCGAACGGCCAGCCCGCGCCGGCGGCGGGGTGGATCAAGCGGGTATTCGCGCGCGACGGCGCGATCTGGGGCGCGGTCGAGTGGAACGAGCGGGCGGCGGCGATGATCCGGGCGCGCGAATACCGCTTCACGAGCGCCACCTTCCAGTATCGCCGGGACAACCGGCGGGTCGTGCGCATCACAGGCGCGGCCCTGGTGAACGACCCGGCCCTTTACATGAGCGCCATAGCGGGCGCGCAAACCGAAGACGAGGAGGTCGACATGGACCTTGCGAAGCTGCGGAAGGCCCTCGGCCTGGCCGCGACCGCCACCGAAGCGGAGATCCTTGCCGCCGCCGAGCTTGCGGCGGCGGGCCTGGCTGCGGTCGGCACGGCGCTCGGCCTCGAGGGCGAGGTGACCGGCGAGACGGCCACGGCGGCGCTCACGGCGCAGCAGACCGGCCTCGGCGCGATCCGCGCGGCCGCCGGGCTCGGGGAGGGCGCGACGCTCGCCCAGATCGAGACGGCGGTGAAGACCGCGAAGGTCACCGCCTCGACCGCCAATCCCGGCGAGTTCGTGCCGAGGGCCGAGTTCGACCGGGTCAAGACGGACCTGGCGGCGCTGCAGGCCGACGGCGCGAAAGCTGCGGCGTCCACGGCGGTCGACGACGCGATCGCGGCCGGCAAGGTCGCGCCGGCGTCGCGCGACTGGGCGCTCGGCTATGCCTCGAAGGACCCGGCGGGCTTCGCGGAGTTCGTGAAGGACGCGCCGGCGATCCTGCCGAACGGGCGCGTCGCGCCGGCGACGGCCGCACCCGGCAGCGACGTGCTGTCCGCCGAGGAGAAGGCGGTCTGCCGCGCCACGGGCGTCTCCGAGGAGGACTTCCTGAAATCGAGGAAGGCGCTCGCTGCCGCGGGCGAGGCGGAGGACTGAGCCATGGCGGAACGCAACACCCCGCGCCGCACGGGCGGCTTCGAGTATATGGGCGTCTACAAGGTGAAGGCGTCCACGACGATCGAGGCCGGCAAGATGGTGCTTCTCGACGTCAACGGCCTGGCGGTCGAGGGCGCCAAGGCCGCGAACCACATTTCAGTGGGCCGCGCCGAGGAATCGGCGACCGCCGGCGCCAGCGGCGACACCTTCATCCGGGTCCGGATGGGCATCTTCCGCTGGAACAACGACGTGGCCGGCAAGTCGTTCGCCCGCGCCAGCATCGGCGATGCCGCCTATGTCGAGGACGCTGAGACGGTTCGCACGAATGCGGATTCGAGCGGCGTCATCGTCGGCCGCGTCGTCGATGTCGACGACGAGGGCGCCTGGGTCGCTACCGGCCACCTGTTCGGCTGAGGAGAGCTGCAGCGATGATTATCAACCGCACCAATCTCGACACGCTGTTCAAGGCCTACAACGCCTCGTTCCGCCGGGGGATCCTCGATCAGGAAGCGATGAGCGAATATGAGCTCGTCGCCACGATCACCAACTCCATGACCTCTCAGGAGGTCTATCCCTGGCTCGGCCAGCTGCCGGGCATGAAGGAGTGGCTCGGCGAGCGCGTGGTCGAGAACCTGCGCCAGCACGATTTCACGATCCGCAACCGCGACTGGGAGCAGACGGTCGGGGTGCCGAGGAACACGATCGAGGACGACCAGTACGGCGTCTATTCGCCGTTCATGCGCGCGATGGGCATCGCGGCGATGAAGCACTATGACGAGCTCGTCTGGCCGCTGCTCAAGCTCGGGTTCTCGACGGCTTGCTACGACGGCCAGTTCTTCTTCGACGCCGACCATCCGGTGCTCGACAAGGACGGCGGCGGCGCCACGATTTCGAACGCCGACTACGACAAAACCCGGAGCGGCGACAGCGGCGGCGTGTCGTGGTTCCTGCTCGATCTCGGCCAGACGATGAAGCCGATCGTGCTGCAGATCCGCAAGCGGCCCTCCAATCTCATCCGCCTCGACCGCGAAGAGGACGAGAACGTCTTCATGCGCAAGGAGTTCATCTACGGCGTCGACTGCCGCGACAATGTCGGCTTCGGCCTCTGGCAGGGGGCATACGGCTCCAACGCGGCGCTCAACGCCGACAATTACGAGAAGGCGCGCGTGGCCCTGCTGGGGATGAAGGGCGACTACGGGCGCCCGCTCGGGATCAGGCCGACACACCTGATCGTGCCGCCGTCGCTGGAGCGGGACGGCCTCGAAATCCTGAGCGCCGAGCGCAACGCCGACGGCGCAACCAACGTCTATCGCGGCACGGCCGAGCTCCGGGTCTCGCGGTGGCTCGCGTAACGGAGGCGCCCATGGCCACCCCCGCAGTCACGATCTCCGCACTCCAGGATTCGCGCTGGCGCTGTGGCGTCGAGCACACGCCGACGCCGGTCGACTGGCCGCCCGGCCGTTGGTCGAACGACGAGCTGGCACGGCTCTGCGACGACCCGCAGCTGGTCGTCATCGTCCATGACGAACCCGAGGATGCCGGCAGCGAGCCGCCCGTGCTCACCCAGGCCCAGATCGCGCGGCTGCGCGAGCTGACGCCGGGCCAGATCGACGCCGCGCTGGCGCCGCCCTCGACGCCGACCGTCCAGGCGGCGCTCGACCGGGCGCTCTCGGCGCTGCGCCGGGCGACGCCGGGCGAGGTCCGGGCGTTCTTCCGGGCCATGACGGCCGACCCGGAGATCGCGGCCGGGGTCGAGTCCGGGATCGGCCGCCGGGAGAAGCTGATCGCGGCGCTCGCCGGCATGGAGATCGTGCCGGGCGAGAACGCCACCAGGGCCGGCATCCCGACCGTGGCCGCGCTCGAGGCGCTGGTCGGGTTCGACATCGCCGCAGACGAGCGAGACGCCGCCTGGGAGGAGTTCCGGAAGGCGAAGGCGGCTGCGGAATGAGCACGCCTGGCGAGACGCGCATCGGCGTCGACTTCAATCCCGGCGGTAACGCGACCATTGCCGAGATCAAGCGGCTGTTCGCGGGCCTGGTCGACGATATCGGCGTTCTGCCGGACTACGGCGACGGCGAGGTCCGCCGCCTGAAGGCAGTCGCGCAGACCGAGATCGAAGGGGCCGCCATGTGGGCCGTCAAAGCGGCTGCCCGAAGCGTGGCTGCGGGCGATGGCGATGCCTGAGGGGCTCCGCGTCCTGCTGGCGGCGCCGGGGCGGCTGTGGGCGGCGTCCGTGGACGCCGTCTCGGCCGCTCTGAAGCGGGGCAGTGCGGGCGCGGAATCCGCCCCTCGGCGCCGCAGGTCGAAATCCCGGAGGAGGCTCTGCCCGTGGTTTCGAGTTTAAACGGGGTTTCCTGCGAATTTAAACAGGTCACAGGCCTTCCGCGACCCGGAACGCCGGCGGGGCCCCGTATGGCGCTGTGTGGGCGTTTCCGACGATGCCGGGCATGAACCTCGATTCCACCTGGCGCGAAGCCAGGACCGGCCTCTCGATGACGGACGGCGAGAGTTGCGTCGTGGAGTTCCACGGGCCGGTCTCGGCGATCGTTCGCCCCCTCGACGTCGAGGGGGCGGGCCCGCCGCCTTCGGACGAGGAGGCGCTGTAGATGGCCTATGCGACCTGGCAGCATATGGTCGCGCGCTTCGGTCCCCGGGCCATGCAGGACCTCGACGCCGATTATGTCGCGCCCGACCCGGACGCGATGCCGCCGGTCCTGGAGGACTATCCGGGCGTCGCCACGGCGCTGGAGGACGCCACCGCCGACATCGATGCGCGGCTGGCGACGGCCTGGGACCTGCCGCTGCCGGCGCCGGCGACGCAATATGCGTTCCTGGTCGCGGTTGCCTGCGACCTGGCCCGGCTCAGGCTCTTCGACAACGATCCGACCGACGCGGTGCTGAAGCGGGCCGAGGGCGCCCGCAAGCGCCTGGACGACCTGGTGGACGGCAAGGGCGAGCTCGTCGGCGGCGCGGCCGGCCGGGTGAAGCGCCGGCAGACGGCGAGCGAGCGCGCTCCGGAGGCCGTGGACGGCGACAGACCGCCGGACCGGCGCCAGGACGCGGCCGCTGTCAGAAGGTATTTCTGATGGCGGGCGCCGGCATCCGGATCGTCGCCGATCTCGACGACGAGCGCCTCCAGGCGGGCCTCCAGCGCCTGATCGCACTTGGGGCGAAGGGCAGCCCGCAGGGCGTCTCGGCGCTGCGCCAGATCGGCTCCCGCCTGGTCGCGTCCGTCATCGACCGCTTCGAGACCGTGAGCGGCCCCGGCGGCGTTCCCTGGAAGAAGTCCGGACGCGCGGCGCGCGAGGCCGGCCAGACGCTGACCGACACCGGGCGGCTGCGCAGCTCGATCGCCTACAACCTGACCCCGGACGGGATCGAGGTCGGCACCAATGTCGTCTACGCGGCGATCCACCAGTTCGGCGGCGAGATTCGCCAGCAGGGCCGTTCGCAGGTGTTGGCGTTCAACGCGCGGGGGAACCGCTTCGCGTCGCGCCGTGCGATCCGGGCTCGCAAGACCGGTGCAGTGCGCGTCTCGTTTGCGCAGATTGCTGCGCGCGTCATCGAGATGCCCGCCCGCCCGTTCCTCGGGCTCGATGACCGGGACCGCGTCGCCATCGGCCGCATCATCGTGCGCATGCTCGAAAGGTCCGCGTCATGAGCGCTCCCGACTTCATCTTCCAGGCGACCGGCCATATTGCCGGCTGGCTCGCCGGCCTCGACGTTTTCGCGCTCGCCGATGACGCCTTCCGGGTCGAGGGCGCGGAGCCGGAGAAGAAACTGCCCGCCGCGCTCGTCTATCCGCTCGGCGAGGAGGCGGCGCCGAGCGTCGGCGGCCGGGGCCCGGCAGTGCAGATCGTCACCGCCCGGATCGGCGTGCTGCACATCGTGTCGGCGCCGAACCGGCCCGCGGGGCGCGGCAAGGGGCATGAGCGGACCATGGCGGCTGTGAAGGCGTCGCGCGAGGCGATCCTGCGAAAGCGCACGGGCGCCGGCGGCCCGATTCCGGGCGCGCGGGCCCCGCCCGTCCTGACGGGCGGCGCACTGGAGGAGATCGCGAACGGCCGCATCTACTGGCTCGACCGCTACACCGTCGAGTGGACGCTCGATTCACAGCAGTTCAACGGCGCGTAAACGGGCGCGCAAGGAGGGTTCAATGAGCCTCGCAAGGAGCAATCATACGACGAACACGGTGCTCGGCGCCGGTGAGATCTACATCGATATCCACGATGACAACGGGCGCACGGGCAAGGAGCGCTATCTGGGCGACAGCGTCGGCGCGACCCTGTCCGTCACGTCCGAGCGCACGACGATCCAGTCGGGCGACGGCGCGGTGGCGCAGGACCTGGTGGACATCGTGCGCTCGGTCTCGCGCACATTCGGGTTCACCTTGCGGGATTCCTCGCTGGCGAACTGGGCGCTGTTTCTGATCGGCACGGACAAGGCCGGGATCGCCGCGCGCACGGAGGACGGGTCGGAAGTGGCCGACGAGACCTTCGGCGCGGTGAAGAAGGGGCAGACCGTGCAGCTCGGCGCGACGGCTCTCCTGCCGATGGGGATTGGCGCAATCAAGAACAAGCCGACGGCGAAGGACGGCGACTCGGCCGTCACCGCCGTGAACGTCGAGACGTCGGCCGATGACATCGATTCCAGCTCCGTGCTTCTGGTCGACCTTGAGAACGGGCGCGTCACCGCGCTGGCCGACGTCGCGAACCTCAAGGTGACTTACACCCCCACCAAGCAGGCGGGGACGCGCCGGGCGGAGGCGACGGCGGCGGCCTCGCAGATCACCTGTTCCATCCGGTATCTCGAAGACGATCCGGCCGCGGGCAAGGGCCGCAGCGTCTACATCTCGAAATGCAACCTGGTGCCGGGCGGCGAGGCCGCGCTGAAATCGCGCGATACCGAGCAGCAGATGGCGTTCACCGCCACCGTGCAGGACCCGGGCGGGGGCAATCCCGCAATCGTCGTCGACGGCGAGGAGGCTTGAGCCGATGTTCCGTCTGGAAGAGAGCCACGAGTTCGACTGGCCTGTCGATATCCGCAAGCCGGTCGGCGTCGACGCGCGGGGCAAGCCGAAGTTCGACACGCACCGCATCACCTGCACGTTCCGCGCGCTGCCGCTCGACGAGGCGGCGGCGGAACTGGAGGCGGACGGCGAGACGCCGCGCGCGCCGCTGCTGCAGCGCGTGCTCACCGGCTGGGAGGGCGTCCAGGACGAGACGGGCGAGCCGCTGCCCTGCACGCCCGACAACATCGCCCGCCTGATCCGCATCGGCTATGTCGGCTCCGTGATCGTCGAGGCCTATTTCCGGGCGCTGACGGGGCGCACGGAAAAAAACTGACGAGCGCCGCGAGGCGCTGGGCGGGAGCGAAGGACGAGCCGGATGTCGTCGCCGTGCTGCCGGAGGCTTGGGACGCGGCCCGCGTCTTTGCGGCTGCCGGCACGCAATGGCGGAGAGCCGGCATGACGGGCGTGCCGACCGGGCTCGATTACGCCGGCGTCGAGGCGGCGGCCCGCGCGGTCGGCGTCGAGTGGACCGGCGCGCTCCTGGACCGGCTCCGGATCATGGAGCATGCGGCGATCGAAGCGATGAACGATGCCCGATCTTGATGTAGCCCTTCGGCTCCGCGCCGACGCCAGAGGTCTCGTCGGCGAGGTCAAGATGTCGAAGCGGGAGCTCGACCGTCTGGGCCGCAGCGCGCAGCAGGCGGCGGGCCGCGCCGGGCGGGGCCGCCGGGCCTGGGCGGCGTTCGGGCGGGAGATGGAGGCGACGCAGCGCCGCGCCACGGGCCTGAGCCTCGTCATGACGGCGCTCGCCACGGGCGTCGTCGCGCACGTCGGCGCGAGCTTCCTGAAGGCTGCGTCCGACGCCGAGGAGCTGCGCAGCCAGTTCGACCAGGTGTTCCGGGAGCTGTCCGGCGAGGCCCGCGAGTGGGCGCGCGTCCATGCCGAGGCCGTCGGGCGCTCGTCTCTCGATATCGAGGGCTATCTGGCCACGCTCCAGGACACGTTCGTGCCGCTCGGGTTCGCGCGCGAGGAGGCGTTCGGCCTCAGCAGCGCACTGGCGCAGCTCGGCGTCGACCTGGCGTCGTTCAAGAATGCGGCCGAGCCCGAGACGATCGACCTGCTCACCTCCGCCATCGTCGGCAACCACGAGGCGGTGCGCCGGTTCGGGATCGTGATCACCGAGTCGACGCTCAAGCAGGAACTGATGAACGCCGGCATCGAGGGCGGCGTCCAGGCGGCAACCGAACAGCAGAAGGTGATGGCGCGGGTGCGTATCATCCTGCGCTCGACGGCCGACGCCCAGGGCGACGCGGCGCGGACCGCCGACGAGTATGCGAACCGGGTCCGCGCGCTCGTCGGCGACTGGCGCGACTTCCAGGTGCTGTTCGGCGCCGCGCTCATTCCGACTGCGCAGACCGGCGTTGCGCTGCTTCGCGAGCTGCTCGCCGGGTTGAGCGACGATGTCGATCCCGATGCGCTGGGCCGCGAGATCGAGGTGCGGTTCAGGAGGGTTCTGCTCGGTATCGCTGCCGCTGCGGATGCGCTTGCCGGGCCGCTGGATATCGCGCACCGGGCCGTCGGAGTGCTGGTCGACGGGTTCAATGCGCTGCCGCCCTGGGTCCAGGAGATCGGCCTGCTCGGCGCCCTGTTGTTCGGGCGGCGCGGCCAGGCGTTGCTCGCCGGCATCGCCGGCGCCTCCGCGCTCGTCGACGCGCTCACGCCTTCGGTAAACGCCCGCCTGGAGGAACTGGAGCGGACGGCCGATATCCGTCGCCGGGCGCTGAAGCGGGCGGAACAGGACGTGCTGCGGGCGACGAACGATCCGCTCCGCGCCGCGCGCCAGCGTGCTGCCGACCAGCTGCGCGAACGGCTCAGGGCGGCGGAAGTCGAGATCGAACGCATAAGCGGCCTGCGCCGTCTCGACCGCGACACCGGCGGCACGGAAGCCCATCCGAGCGCCGGGCGGACCCTCCAGCCGTCGACTCTGACAGCCGGCATTCTGGGCGGCTCCCTGCTCGGCGGGGCGGGCGCGGCGACGAATTTCGTGGCGCGGATCGAGGCCTTCTTCAGAAGGCTGGATGAAGGGCGCGGCGCGGACCGCGCCACGCCCGCGCCGCTCTCCCTGCCGGAGATCCCGAGCGCCACCCGGGCGCTGACCGCGACGCAGGAACGCGAGATCGGCAGCTTCGTCAACAAGATGAGGAAGGCGCTGGAGGAGATCGAGAAGGAACATGCCGACGCGATCAGGGCGCTCACCGAGGCCGAGGCCGACCTGGCGGGACCCTACGAGACGGCGGTGCTGGCCGCGCGGGAGTGGCGCGACGAGACGCTGGAGGGCCTCAACGAGACGGCTGCCGGCTACGACGAGTATGCCGCGCGCGTCGAGGCGGTCTACCTGCAGCGCATCGCCAATGCCGCCAGGGAAGCCGCCGACAAGCAGCTCGAGGAATCGAAGCGCTGGCGGGACGGCGCGATCCGGGGCCTCAAGCAATATGCGGAATCGGCGGCGGATGTGGGCACGCAGGTCGAGGACGCCACCGTCAAGGCGTTTCGCGGCATGGAGGACGCGCTCGTCCGGTTCGTGCAGACCGGCAAGCTGGAGTTCGGCGATCTTGCCAATGCGATACTTGCCGACCTGGCGCGCATCGCCATCCGGAGCCGGATCACCGGGCCGCTGGCCTCCGGGCTGCTCGACCTCTTCCGCGGCGCCGGCGGCCCGTCCCTGTCGCCGGACATCGCGTCGTTCATCACCCACAGCGGCGGCCTCCCCGGTGCGGGCGCCGGGCGCACGCGGTCCGTCGATCCGCGCCTGTTCATCGGCGCTCCACGCCTTCACGGCGGCGGCCTTGCGGGTCTCGGCCCGAACGAGATCCCGACAATCCTGGAACGCGGCGAGGGGGTGTTCACGCCGGAGCAGATGCGCGCGCTCGGCGGCCTGTCCGCCACGCCGGTGCTGCTGCGCGCCGAGGTGATCAACGAGTCCGGAGCGCGTCTGGAGGCGCGCCGCGCCGAGGCGACGTTCGACCCCGAGACGTGGACCGTGCGGGTGGTCGTGGACAACATCGCCCAGGGCGGCGCGATCGGGCGCCAGATCGAGGGCATCGTGCGCCAGGGCGGCCTCTGACATGCCGGCATGGCCCGATTACGCCAATGTCGCGGCCGACGGCTACCGTCTCGGCCAGGACAGCGATGTCGAGCGCACGCCGTTCGACGACGGGTTCGTGCGCCAGGAGCTTCGCTACCGGGGCGCGCAGACCCTGCGCGAGCTCCGGGGCTGGCTGAAATCCGACGAGGACCTGGCGCGGTTCCGCACCTGGGCGCGCGCTTCGGCGCATGCCCGGTTCGACTGGACCGATACCGAGGACGGCGAGCGGCGCCAGGTCCGCGTGCGCGGCGGCGCCGGCGCCATCCGATACACCGCGCGCGTCCGCGGCGGCGTGCGCACATGGGACTTCGCACTGACACTGGAAGGACTTCACTGATGGCAAAGGCGACTCTCAACGCCCGGAAGGATTTCGCGGTCGGGACGGCGGGGCAGGACGCGACCGAATGGAAGCTGCTTGACGGCGATACCGACAGCGCGAATGTGCTCTGGTCGGAAAACCTGGCGAATAACCCGGCGGCGCTGAGGGTGAATCAATTCTACCGCATCCGGATGTCGAAGCTGTCGATCGCGATCCCGGCCGGCTCCGGTGGCGGGACGGAGGAATTCGCGAAGGAGGCGCTGAAGGGGGCGCTGAAGGACGGGCGCTACCTCGCGCTCTACGACGTGAACAATAACACCGACCGCCGCCTCACGAATTTCGTGGCGGTGAACCTCGCCGACTGGACGATCGCCTGAGCCGGTGGATGTTATCGTTCTCGCTCTCGCTCCCACGGGTCCGGCGAGTTGTCTGGCAGACCCGCGCCAATGCGATCCCGGCCTCGCTGTTGACGGGTGACGCGCGGCGGCCTCTCCGTATCTTGGCGGTGAGCGCCACACGGCTCGACATTGCGCTGTTGGGCCGCGGCGAGCGCGACTGGACGGCCGACGCCCTGGCGGCGACGATGACGCTGTCGGGCGGTGGCGCGGTGCTGTTCACCGGCCGGCTCGCCGATGCCGCAAAGGCGCCGAGGTCCGGCAAGCGCCAGTTCGCGCTCGATGCCGCGGTGGGGACTGCGATCCGCGCCGTCACCGGGGCGTTGACGTTCGAGCTGGCGGGCGAGGCGGCGATCGCCGCCGACCCGGGCGACGTGTCCACCGGCGCGCCGAGGGCCCTGGCGGAGACGACGCCCTTCGGCGCCGGGGCTGAGTACCGCGAGGCCGCCATCGGCCTGGCGCCCGCAGCGCGCATCGTGACCTGCATCGAGATCACGCATCCCTCTGCCGCCGCGCCGATCCGGCTGGTCGACGACGGCGAGGACGCTGTCATGGGCGGCGTCGCCTACCGGGCTGCGAGGTTCGAGGCGGTCACCGCCGGCGACGGCGGTGACCGCGCGCCGCGCGGCCAGGTCGCGATCGGCAATGTCGGCCGCGAGGTCTCGCGGTGGATCGAGGACGCGGACGGCGGCGCCGGCGGCCAGGCGCGCGTGTTCGAGGCGTTGGTCCGTGACGGCGCGGGCGCGGTCGAATGGGAGCTGACGATGGATATCGCCTCGATCTCGGTCGAGGACAATGTGGTGCTCGGCCTCGGCTTCGACCCGCTGTTGGGGCGGCCCGCCGTCGCCATGCGCTACGATCCGCAGACCGCGCCGGGGCTGTTCTGATGGCCTCCGCGCGGAACGCGGAGAAGCGCACGATCGAGATCTGGCGCTGGCTCGGACGCCGCTGGGTCGAGGGCGAGTATGAGTGCGCCGACTTCGCGCGCGAGCTGCTGGCGGAGGAGTTCGGCCGCACCGCGCCCTGGGGCCGCCCCGCCGCCGGCCTGCGCGAGAAGGACCGGCAGTTCGAGGCCGTGGTCGGGGCCCACGCCAACCGGCGCGCGCCGTCGCCCGTGGACGGCGATGTCGTGCTGATGCGCGATGGGCGCGGGCGCCGCCTGGCGGGCTGGCATGTCGGCGTCTGGGTGCATGGCGCCGTGCTGCACATGCCGGCGGACGGCCTGTCCGTCCACGAGCCGGTCCACCGGCTGCCGGAGGCGGGCTGGACGCTCGAGGGCTGGTATCGATGCCCGAGGTAACCCTCGACCATGCCCCGCACCCGATCACGGATGACGGCCGGCGCCGGCGGGCCGTCACGATCGAGGCCGGCGCGACAATCGCCGAGATCGTCGAGGGCGAGCTGCGCGAGCGGCAGGCGGATATCGAGGTCCTGGTCGACGGGCGGGAGATCGAGACGCTCGACGTCGAGCCGGGGCCGGGCTCGGTCATCATGGTGCGGCCCCGCCCGCGCGGCGGCCTCGGGCGCATCCTCGGCACGCTCGCGGTGATCGCGGCGGCGGTGTTCCTGCCGCCGGCGCTGGGGTTCGCCGCCGGCAGCCTCGGCGCCGCACTCGCGGGCGCGGCGATCACCGTCGTCGGCGGGCTGATCGTCAATGCGCTGTTCCCGGTCGAGACGCCCGATATCGGCGGGCTGCCGAACAATCCCGCGCCGGCGCAGTTGTTCGGTCTCTCCGGCGGCCAGAACCGCGCGCGGCCCTATGAGACGCTGCCGCTGGTGCTGGGCCGGCACCGCATGTTCCCCGACCTCGGCGCGCTCGAATACACGGAGAACGACGGCGACGACCAGTATTTCCATGGCATCTATCATTTCGGGCTGGGCGATCTCGACATCTCCGGGCTGCGCAACGGCTCGACGCTGCTCTCCGAGTTCGAGGGCGTGCAGACCGAATTGTCCGGGGCGGACGGCGCGATCTCGCTCGCCGCCGGGAATGTCGACACGGCGACCGGCGCGGCGCTGACCGATACGGGCTGGACAGTGCGCCAGACCGGCGCCGAGACGAACCGCATCGGCGTGGACTTCGGCGGACGCATCTTCAAGCAGAACGACAAGGGCGAGTATGTCGGGCACACCGTCACCGTGCAGGTCCGCGTGTCGAAGCCTGGCGCGGCGGCGGTGACCCATGACTATGACCTCACGCATGGCGACAGCGGCGTCTACCGGCGCTCTGTCAATATCGACCTGCCGTCGCCGGGCGTGTGGACGGTGGAGGTCCGTCGCACGACCGATCCCGACGAGAGCGAGCGGGTGTTCGACGAGGTCCAGTTCGCCGCCCTGCGCTCCCACCAGCCGGACGAGGGCGACTATACGGGCCAGACCCGCCTCGGCGTCCGCATCAGGGCCTCAGGGCAGCTCTCCGGGCGCCTGGACCGTCTCTCGGCGCTGGTGAAGCAGCGCGTGCCGGTCGCGGCGGGCGGCGCCTGGGGCGCGGGCCATGTCGAGACGAGCAATCCGGCGGCGCTGTTCCGCTGGTATGCCCGCGGCGTCACCGTCCAGGGCCGGACCGTCGCCGGCGTCGGCCTGGCCGACAGCCGCATCGACCATGACGGCCTCGCGCGCTGGTTCGCCTGGTGCGAGGCCAAGGGCTATCGCTGCGACCTGGTCATCCAGGGCGCCATGACGCATGACGCGGTGCTCCGGCTGATCGCGCGGCGCGGGCGGGCGACGCTCTCCTGGAAGACCGGCAAGCTCGGCGTCGTCTGGGAGGACGAGGACGCCAAGCCCGTCGGCCTGATCTCGCCGGCGAACATCGTCCAGGGCGCGTTCTCGATCCAGTGGAACTCCGAGCCGCCCGCCGACGAGGTCGTGGTCCGCTACATCGAGCCCGACATGGACTGGGGCTGGAACTCGGTCCGGCGCAACCGTCCGGGCCTGGTCGGGACGCCGCAGACGACCGGCACCGTCACGGCCCGCGGCGTGATCGACAAGGACAACGCCGCGATCGAGTGCAACCTCCAGGCGGCGCGCCAGCACTACCACCGCCGCCGGATCGGCTGGGAGATGGGCCGCGAGGGCCGCAACCTGCATGTCGGCGACGTGGTGTGGATCACGCACAGCCTGCTCGACGGCGGCGCCGCCGGCAGGCTCGCGTCGGCCTCCGGCGCTATCGCGACCCTTGACCGCGCGCCGGACGGCGTCACCGGCGGCCATGTGCTGCTCCGCCTGCCGGACGGCTCGCTGCACACCAGCGCGATCTCCTCCATTGACGGCCGGGAGGTCACGCTGGCGCGCCCGCCCGCAGCATGGCCGGGCGCCGCCCAGGACACGATCTACCGCCTCTATGACAACACGGACCCGCCGAGGAAGGCGCGCATCGTCGAGGCCACGCCGAAATCGCCCACCCGGTTCCGGTTCGCCGCCATCGACGAGGTGGCGGTCTACCACACGCTCGCTACCTCCGATCTCACCGTGCCGTTCCCGGACGCGCACGACCGCACGCCGCGCGTGGTCTCGGTCACCTTCGCGGCCCGGCGCATCCTGGTCGGCACGGGCGAGATGGTTGAACTGCAGGCCTCGCTCGCCGTCGCCGGCATCTGGACCGGCGCCGTGGTGCGCGCCGGCGCCACGGCGGCCGAGCGGCGCACCGTCGACCGCCTGGACGGGCCGGCGGACCTCATCGCGAAGTGGATCGTCCCGCAGGGCGTCGGCCAGCATGTCGAGATCGTCCCCGGCCGGGACCTGGACCCCGACGGGCCGGTCTGGAGGGGCGCATGGGGCCTTGAGGCGGGCGCCGCTGCCGATCCTCCGGGGAACTTCGCCGTCGAGGCGCTGACGGACGGCACGCGCCGGTTCAGGTTCACGCCGCCGGTCTGGCCGACCTATGCCGGCGTCCGCATCCGCTACCATGAGACGGCGGGGACGGATTTCGCGGACATGACGGCGCTGCATGACGGCCTCGTCACCGTCTCGCCCTACGACAATATCGACCCGGCCATGGGCGAGTGGGAGTTCGCCGCCGTCTCCGTTACGACGGAAGGCGTCGAGAGTGCGCCGGTGCGCGTCACGGCGGACCTCGGGCCGATGCGCGACCGGGGCGCGACCTGGCATTTCGGGAACAACGACCCGCCGACCGCGCTCGGCCAGAACGGCGACTTCTACTACGACAAGACGGACCGCAGCATCTGGCGGAAGGCAAACGGCGCCTGGGTCGAACAGGCGGACGCGATCGGCGCCGACGGCTCGACCTGGCTGAACGGAAACGACGCTCCGGACGATGCGGCCGGCGCGGACGGCGACTACTACTTCCGGACGGGCTCCGAGGAGGTCGCGGGCACGATCTACCGCAAGGCGAACGGCGCGTGGGTCAAGCTCGTCGATATCGACCAGGGCGTCGACGGCGCCACCTGGCACAGCGGCACGGGTGCGCCCGGCAACGAAATCGGCGCGGTCGGCGACTGGTATTTCCGGGACGACAACGGCTACGTCTACCAGAAGACGGGCGCCATAACCTGGGCGTTCCGGCGCGACATCACCGGGCCATCGGGCGCGACCTGGCTGTTCGGAACGACGAACCCGAGCAAGTCGTTGGGGCAGAACGGCGACCTGTATCTGAACACCACAAGCTACGAGGTGTTCGCCAGGATCGGCGGATCGTGGAGCAGCAGGGGCTCCTTCGCCGGCGCCGACGGCGCGCAGTGGCATACCGGCTCCAACGCGCCGGCGGCGACGCTGGGCTCAAATGGAGACTGGTATTTCCGGACAGGCTCCGCCAGCGTCGCCGGGTCCATCTATGTCAAGGCGTCAGGATCGTGGACGAAGATCGTCGATATCGACCGGGGCGCCGACGGGCGGACCTGGCATGGCGGATCGGGCGCGCCGTCCGGCTCGCTGGGCGACATCGGCGACTGGTATTACCGCACGTCGAACGGCTATGTGTACGAGAAGACCGGCAGCACGACGTGGACGTTCCGCCGCGACCAGACCGGGCCGCAGGGAACCCGGGGCGACAGGGGATACAGGGGATACAAGGGCGACCGTGGAAATCCGGGGCCCGGCGTCTCGCGCTCGGGGCTCTTCGATCAGATCCAAATTCAACAGATCCTTACGCGGGGCAGCTCGGGTAAGAACGGTGGAACATATTGGAGGGTTCTCGACATGAAGTGGAGCCCTCTGGCGGACGGAGCAAATGGCGAGAAGCGAGGGCGGATCACTTACTACCGCCGATATTATTCCGGGTATTAGAGTCATGACCGGAACCATATATTTGCCCTGGTCGGGCGGGCTCAACTCGACCTTTGTACTCTGTGAGGCGCTGCGGTTGGGACGTATCGTCCATGCGCACCACGTGCGCTTCACGATTCAAAACCGGCGCTTCCTCTCGCCGGCCGCCAGCGTTGCGCAGCTCGACGCATTCGCCATTGCGCGCGCGGAAGCTGAGGCGGCGGCTGTACGGAAGATGCGAGAGGTTCTCTTGAACCAAGGCCACCAGTTTGCGCTGACGCACTCGGAAAGCGATTGGTGCGGCGGCGCGTTTGAGCTTGACGAGAAGCTCGTGCTACTGCCGCACGTTCTGAATCAGGCGTTCGTGCACGGCCCGGGCGACGAAGATCGCATCGTATTCGGCGCCGACATCGGAGAATATGCCCGCGGCGCGCCGCTATTGGAGTGGCTCGGGCTTGCGAATTCCCACGCTTCGATGACATCCAAACCAGTTCCGCTGATAGAGATTTACGGCGACTGGCTAACACCCGAGATGCAGTTCGCGGCACTGCCGGCCGAGCTGCGGCCGCTCGTCATGTCGTGCCGGCGGCCGAAGCTCATCAAGGGCGAATGGACGCCGTGCGGCTCGACGCGATGCTTTGTGACGCCAGAAGGTCGCCACGCTGGCCGTGGCCGGCAGTGCAACTGCGCACGACTCGTTCGAATCTGCCCTCGGCACCTCAGGGGATGGGACTCGTCAGAATGAAGACGATGGTGGCGCTATCGGGAGGAATGGACAGCCTGTGGGCGCTATGGCGGGTCGCGGCTGAGACAGACGACGAGCTGCACGCCCACCACGCCCGGCTCTGCGACTGGCCGCCGCGGGCGCTGTCGGAAGAGCATGCGGCGCGGCACGCGGTCCGGTGGATTTCGGCGGCGTTCCGGCCTGTCCGGCTGACGATCTCGCAGGCTTTCTACGCCGGCTCGACGCGACTGCTCCGGACCCCGACCGGAGCCGTCTATTTCGCGGCCGCCCATGCAGTGATGGCGAGCTTCGGCTCGGCGGACCGGATCGTAACCGGGCGCAACCGCGACGACGACGAGACCGAGGTGCTGGAGCCGCTGCACCGCGCGCCGCGCCGCGCGCCTCGCTACCCAACCCAGGCCGGGCGCCAAGCGCTTATCGACCTGGTGTTTGAGAGTGCGACCGACCGCCCGCGCTACGAGCGGCTCGAGCCCTGGCCGAGCCGTCGCGAGATGTGCGAGCGGCTGCCCGGGCCGCTTCTCGACCTTGCCGCCAGCTGCCGCTCGCCGTCGCTGATAGACGGCGTGTGGACGCCATGCGGCTATAACGGCCCGACGCCCATTCCCATTACCGACGAGCGCCAGTGCCGGAAATGTCGGCTTCTGGCGCCATATCTCCCCCGCTTCCGGGGTATGACGAAGGGGGATGACAATCGTGGCGCTAACGTATGAGGCGCATCTTGCGGCCCGCCTGGAGCCCCAACAGGCCTCGGAAAGCGACCTGGTATCCGTGGTCGTAAGCACGCTCCTCCCTGCGGTGAGGCGATATACCCTTGAGAGCCCGCAGAGCGATTACCAGGAAGCGACGGCGGAATCGTGGAGTCGATTCGACTGGACCCAGTTTGAAACGGAAACTCCGAAGCCGTCATTCGCCGAAGCGATGCGTATTCGGGAGCGCGATTGGCGCCTGCGCCTGGCGCGCTACGCCACGACTCTGGCAATCCGCGCCGCTGCCAACTATTTCGATCTCCAGCCGATCGACCACTCGCTCTCGAAAGCGGTCCACACTGGCGCTGGCCTGGATCGCATGCCGGCGGCGATCCAACTCATGGATGCCAGTGCGCGCGCCGGCGCACATCACCCGAAAATGGTGATGCGGAACGCCGGTGACGAGGAAGTGGACCTCTGGACGGAGGAGCACAAGGCGGAGCTGGTAGGCGCGCTGGCGCACCGGACCAATGTCGTGGAGTCGGCAAAAAACATCCTTAGAGCGAAATACCGCATGCTCGGTGGCAAGATGCGTGAATGGCCGGAGGGTGTGCCCACTGACGCGGAGCTTGAAGAGACCAGGCCGCTCCGCGACAAACTGATAGCTATGCTGCAGCCTGGAGCCCTCGAGAAGGAATTCCGCGACACGATGGCGGCGGTGTCGGATGAAGCGGCGCTGCCAGCCGACCTGGCGACGCTCAGGGAGATCCTGACGGAGCGCATCGAAGCCGCCGCCATGAAGCGCGTGAAGGAGATCAAGGGCGCGAAGACCCAGCAGGGCGTGGACGTGCCGGCGACATGCCTGGACATGGCGAGCGCCCTTGAGGAGGTGTCGCAGAAATGCGCGCTTGGCGTCCAGGCGGTCGACGATGCTGCCGACGTCGCCGCCGCAAAGGCCGCGTTCAATGCTGCGAAAGTGAAGATCGAGGCCGTGACGCCGCTGAACGTCCCGGAGTGGGAATCGGATGAGGCGACAGACGCCGGCCATGTCGTGACCGTGAAGGCGAAGCACCCGGCGGAGCAGGCCATAGCCGGAAGGGTTACGCTGACGGTTTGGGGCGGCGCTGACGGCGATGGCAAGTCGCTGTTTCTGGCACCCAGGGTAACCCGCCCGGGCGGCGGGGCGGCCGTGATCTGGCAGGCCAAGCTGCCGAGCGGAGTTGTTTATCCCGTCAAGCTGCGCTTCGCCGCCCGGAACCTCTGCGGCCCGTCGAACTTCGCGCTGCAGGTGGAGGACCCCAGCCCATGAGCAAGCCGCGCCTCAAGGTGTTCGGTTCGGCTCTGGAAGCGAGCCGCCGAGCCGTTGCCGCCAAGGTGAAGAGAAGGGTGCAAACGCTGGCCGGCGAGCGTGGCCACTACCTCAAACAGACCGGAGCCGACAGCGTCGAACCCACTTTCCTCTGCGAGGACGGACGCTGGCGACGCTACGACCTGGTCGCGGATTTCGACCCCGGCGAATGATCCTTCACAAGCGCGCAAACACCCATTTACGGGCCGTGAAACCGACTCCAAAGATTCCGACTCCCGAATCGAAACGCTGGAGTCAGATCGACCAGATCGGCGCTACGACTCCAGGATTCCGACTCCTGACTCCAAAGATTTCGATTCGCTGCAGCCAGCGCACCCGGCGGCCGTCAAGGGCCTCGTAGCCGCCGAGGTCGCGGAAATTCGTGGCGCCTTCGAGCGCGATCGGGCGGTGAAGAGACTTATCCACTTTTCATCCCCAAGCCTACTCTACTTTGCCAAGCTCTCAGCCAAAACGAAGGCGGGCGACCCACAGAGCATAATGGGGTTTAATGGCATTCTCATGAACGCGCCCGACGATCCCCGCTTCGCCGAAGAGCCGCCCTTCGAGGCCCCGCCCGACGACGACCCCGCCTACCGCCAGCTTCCCGCCAACCTCGAAGTCGAGATGGCGCTTCTCGGCTCGATTCTCCAAGATAACCGCATCTTCGAGCAGGTCAGCGATTTTCTGGAAGCTGAGCATTTCTTCGACCGGAACCACCAGCGCATCTACGACGCCATCCGGCGGGTCACGGAACGTGGCGGACAGGCCACTCCTGCAACCCTCAGGGACCATTTCCAGCAGCAGGACCGGCTGGCCGAAGTCGGCGGGCCGCGCTATCTGGCCGAACTCAATGCCAACGCCATCGCGGTCATCGACGCGGCCTATTTCGGACGGCAGATCCACGACCAGCATCTGCGCCGCGCGCTCATCTCCATCGGCGGCGACGTTGTCAACGAGGCCTATGACAGCAACATCGACCTCACCGCCGCCGGGCGGATCGAGAAGGCCGAGCACCGCCTGTTCGAGCTGGCCACGACCGGGGCCGAACAGACGGGATTCCGGCCGTTCGTGCGTACCCTCAAATCCGCCGTCGACATGGCCGAGAGCGCCTTCCGCCGCGACGGAGGCCTGACCGGCGTCACAACCGGGTTTAGGGACCTCGACAGGATACTTGGCGGCCTTCAAAATTCCGACCTCATAGTGCTCGCGGGAAGGCCGGGTATGGGCAAAACGGCGCTCGCGACCAATATCGCCTTCAACGCTGCGCGGGCCAGTGTGCGCGAGCGGGGCGGTTTCGGCGAGGTGAGCAAGATCGATGGCTATGCTGTCGCCTTCTTCTCGCTGGAAATGTCGGCGGAGCAACTGGCGCTGCGCATTCTCGGCGAGCAGGCGAAGGTGGCGTCCGACGAAATCCGGCGCGGACGCATTAACCATGCCCAGTTCGAGGAGGTGCTCCAAGCCAGCCAAGCATTGGAGACCCTGAAGCTATTTATCGACGATACCCCGGCGATCTCTGTCTCGCAACTCCGCACCCGCGCTCGCCGCCTGCTGCGCACCCAAAGCCGGTTGGACCTGCTCGTGGTGGACTATATCCAGCTCATGCAACCGGGCGCGGGCCGGCGGCCGGAAAATCGTGTGCAGGAAGTCTCGGAGATCACCCGCGGCCTTAAGGCCGTAGCCAAGGAGCTGGACCTGCCGATCCTGGCCCTCTCTCAACTCTCCCGCGCCGTTGAGCAGCGCGAGAACAAGCGCCCCCAGCTCTCCGACCTGCGCGAATCCGGCTCCATCGAGCAGGATGCCGACGTGGTGATATTCATCTATCGTGAGGAATACTATCTCGCCCTTCAAGAGCCACCCTTGGACACGGATAAACACATGGAGTGGCAGGACGATATGAACCGTGTCCACAATCTCGCCGAGGCAATCATCGCCAAGCACCGCCACGGGCCGACGGGCAAAGTCGATCTATTCTTTGAGGGCCGCTTCACCCGCTTCGCTGACTACGAAAAACACCGCGATGACGAGCCTCCCGTCTGAAGCGCCCTGCCCATGACGCGGCGAACCGGAATGCTGGCGCCGCCGGGCCGGCTGCGGATCGACCTCGACGCGGTCGCCGGCAATTGGCGCAGGCTGAACGCGCTGGCGCCGTCGGCGGGCGTCGTCAAGGCGGACGCCTACGGGCTCGGCATGGAGCGGGTGGCGCCGGCGCTCCACAGGGCCGGCTGCCGCACCTTCTTCGTGGCCGGGCTGGACGAGGGCGCCGCGCTCCGCGCCCTGCTGCCCGATGCCGACAGCGTCGAGCCCACTTTCCTCTGCGAGGACGGACGCTGGCGACGCTACGACCCGGTCGCGGATTTCGACCCCGGCGAATGATCCTTCACGAGCGCGTAAACACCCATTTACGAGCCGTGAAAACGACTCCAAAGATTCCGACTCCCGAATCGAAACGCTGGAGTCAGATCGACCAGATCGGCGCTACGACTCCAGGATTCCGACTCCTGACTCCAAAGATTCCGATTCGCTACACCGTCTCGACGGCGAGCTCGACGACCGGACCCCGGTCATGGGCGGACTTCGGCGACGGGGCGGCCGGCTTCCCGGTCGTCGTCGGCGCGACCGCGTTGCCGAACAGGTCGCGGCCGGCGGCGGCAGGCACGGGCCGGACCGGCTCGCGCTCGATGGGGAGGCGCGGCGGCACGTGCGCGATGACCGCGTCGAGCAGCTCGGCGGGGGTGGAGGCGCGGGTCTGGCCGTCTACCGCGATGCCGGGCTCGGCGCTCCGCTCGATGACGGTGAGCCGGGTGTCGAAGCCGGTACCGCGCCGGGCATAGGCGCGCCCGTCGATCGCCATGGAGAACACGGTGCGCGCGGCGCGGTCGGCGAAGGCGCCGCGCCAGGCGGCGTCGCCGGGGACGCAGTGGGACGAGGTGATGGCGGCGAGCCGTCCGCCCGGCGGCAGCATCGAGAAGGCCGAGCGGATGTGGCGCAGATCGGCGTCGTGGCGGATGCGCGCGATCCCCGGCGTTGCCGAGAACGGCGGGTTCATGAGCACGACGGTCGGCCGGACGCCCGGCAGGAAGTCGGCCAGCGCCTCGGCGTTGTGGCGGGTGACGACGATGCCGGGAAACAAGCCCGCAAGCATCCCGGCGCGGACGCTCGCGATTTCGTTCAGGTGCAGGTGGCCGGCGGCGGCCTTGCCGAGCGCGCACTCCGCCATCACGGCCAGCATGCCGGTGCCGGCGCTGGGCTCGAGCACGGTGTCGCCCGGCCGGATCGCGGCGGCCCGCAATGCGGCGTAGGCGAGCGGCAGCGGGGTCGAGAACTGCTGGAGACGTACCTGCGCCTCGGAGCGCTTCGTGTGCGAGGGCTCCAGCGCGGCGACGGCCGCGAGCATGTCCAGCATCCTGCGGGGGCCGCCCGGGCCGGCGCCCGCCCGCTGGCGCATGGCGCGCCCGTAGCGCTGGACAAACATCACGACGGCGGCCTCGGCCGCCTCGTAGGCGTCCTTCCAGACCCAGGCGCCCTCGGCGTCGCTCGCACCATAGGCGCGGGTCATGGCGTCGCGCAGCGTCGCGGCGTCGAGGGGCCGGCCGGCTTCCAGCACCGGGAGCAGGGTCCGGGCGGCGTCGAGGAGCGGAGCGGAGCCGTCCGGTGCGCTGCGCTCGGAGCCGGAGGCCGGAACGGATACGGGGGGAAGCTGCGGGCGCGCGGATGCGTCCGCCGCCGGGATGGCGTCGAGCATGGCGTTCTCCGAAGTGGAAGGGCGTGGAAGTGCCGGCCGGGCGGCGCAGGCGAGGACTCGCGCGCCGCTTCGCCGGGCCTGCCCCCGGCCGGCTGCCTCGCCTCGGGACGGCACGGGGCGGGGACATGCGGGATCAGGCGGTGGCGGCGCCCGGGCGCCCGGCGGTGCGGGCGCGGCGCGGTGCTACGGGGAGGGTGTGCGCGGCGGGCCGGTCGTGACCGCCATGCCGCGGATGGCCGGCCGGGTCAGCCGAAACGCCGGCCTTCCGCCGTGAACGTGTATTCGTTGACCTCGATGGCCTCGTCGACGGCGGCGTCGGAGGTGAGGTACTCGTACTCGCGTTCGAGCTGGCGGTAGAGCCAGCGCGCGAGGTCGCGCAGCGCCTCGATCACGGTGTCCTCGGCGCCGTCCGTCATCGGCTGCCAGGTCGGGCTGTCGCGCTCGACCTCGATCGCCATGCTGTGCTCGTGGCAGTAGCTGCCGCGCGTCCGGATGGAGCCGCCGAGCTGGTAGAAGTTGCACTTCTGGACCGCCTGCAGCTCGTCCGCGATGCGGTGCAGCTCCTCGTCCTTCGGCGCATGGGTGCGGATGGCACGGGCCGCGCCTTTGGCATGGCTGAACGTGCCCTCGAACGACGCGCCATCGGCCTGCGAGGAAAATCCTCGAAACCACAGATGGGGCTTCTGCCGGGTGCCCCCGCCCATGAGCCTCACGGAGCTGGTCCGGAGCGTCACGCCGAGGATCCGGCAGATCGTCTCGAAATCCTCGAACACGGCGTCGTACCACTCGTGTTCGAGACAGGTCCCGCGATACCAGGCGCGGGCCTGTTCCTTCGCGGTGTCCGGCAGCTCTTCAAGCTCGTAGACGACGGTCTCGACGGTGCGGGGCATGGTCAATCCTCCGGAAATGCGCACAAGGCGCGACGGCGCATCTGCGGTGCATTGCAGGGGGAATCGGCGCGGCGCGGGTACTCGCTCCCACCGGTGGAAGGCGCTCAGTGCAGCAGGTCGGCGAGGCCGAGCCTCTCGAACGCCGCGCGCAATGCGTCGTGGGACAGCGCGTCGATCTTCATCGGTCCGTAGCCGCCCTCGTCGTTCCACGCGGCCAGCTCGCGGACCTGGCGGACAAACTCCTCGTCGGTCTCGCAGACCGTCGTGGTCACATCGCCCTCGCAGAAGTTGACGATGGTGCGCTTCGCCGGCGAGCACCACGTGCCGTAGCAGGAAGCGTCCTGGCGGGTGTCGATTTGTGCGAAGCCGTTGGCGTATGAGCATGGGCCGCAGTCGAAGCGGTAGCGGTCCGACAGCGGCCGGAAGTCTCGGGTGGTCTTCATGTGCATGCCTCTTGGTGAACGCCTCGGCGGTGGGCGCCGGGGCGCCGCCCGGATCGTGAGATGGCCCGGGAGCTTTCAGTGGGAAGCCGGGCAATCGCCCGGGGCGGGCGGGCCGAACGCGACGGCGATGTCGTCGCCGTCGACGGTGATGGTCACCGCGCGGTCGGTCGGCATCAGCCAGTGGATCTCGGTCCGGAGCGCCCGGGCGATGGCGCGCTTTCTGGCCTCGTCGGCGTGATTGGGCGGCGCGGCGGGGATGCCGGCGGAAGCCGGTCGGGGTTCGGCGTGGGTCTTCATGGTCGGACCTCCGGTGAGACGGGGACGGGACGCGGAGGGCCGGGACGCTCCCGCGCCCCGCCTCCGCTCGTCCGGACGGACGCCGGCCGGGCTCCGGGCGGCCGGGGGCTGGCGGTTGCAGCGGATGGCGTGTCGGCGGTCCCGACCGGGGCCGGGGTCAGCCGCCGGCGGCGGCCTGTGCGGCGGGCGCGCCGAGGGTCACCGTCACCTTGCGGTCGCGCACCGAAATCTCCGCGCCCCGGTCGTGCGGGATGAGCCAGAACAGCTCGCGCGTGACCGCCTCGGCGATGGAGCTGCGCCTTGCGGCGTCGTCCGAGACCAGCAGCCGCGTCGCGATGTGGAGGGCCTCCTGCTCGAAGACATCGCGCTGGCGTTCCCGGGAATCGTCGTCCGCGTCGTCGGAAGCCGAGAAGAACGCCGCGCGCAGCAGCTCCATGAGCTGGAACGGCTCGATGTCGCTGCCGGCGGTGACGAGCGGCAGGGCGTCGCCGACGTAAGCCCAGGCGTCGCCCGCGAAGGCGACGTCGGCGTCGAGGTCGAGGATGCGTCCCACGCCCCTGTCGGGCCGGACGGCGAGGCTCATACGGATCGAGTCCGGGCGTTGCGCAAGCGGCGCCCCGGGCGCGCCGGAGCGTTCCGGCACGGGATAGCTGTCGAGCGCATACGGGCGGCGGCCGACGGGCGCCTCGGTGTGGATGTGGACGATGCGCTCGATCGCGTCGTACCAGGCATAGCCCTCCAGCCGGCGGTCGGCCTCGAACAGCCGGCCGGCGATGCCACCCCGCTCCGCGGCCCGCCACAGCGCCTGCGCCTCGGGCGGCTCGGGGTCGCACGCCATCAGCAGCGCGTCGGGGCCGACCGATTCGCGCTTCGGCGGCTCGCGCCAGTCGTCGACGTCGGCGAGGCCGGGGCGCCAGGGCCGGAGCTCGGGCGGCGGCGCGGCGATGTCGATGTCGGCCTCGTGTGCGCGCTTGCGGTCCGCGAAGGACGGGCGCGGGTCGGGATCGGCGGCCATGGCGCGGTAGATGGCGAGCCTTGCGGCCTCGCGCATCTCTTCGAGGAACGGGGTCTCGACCGGCTCCTTGCGTGCGGGCAGCACCAGCTCAAGGTCCGGGCAGTCCACGATGTCGGCGCCGGCCGTCCAGCACTCGCCGGTGACCGACTCGACCCTGGGAAGCTGCGCGGAGACGGTGAGGCCATGAAAGTTGACGTCGGGGTCGTTGAGGCCGAAGCCGTTCCAGCGGTCCTTGAACGCGCCGAACACGAGGCCGCGCCAGCGCTCGACGTGGAGCGCGCCGTCGAGGAAGGCGCGGCGGTCGAGGGTCTCGCCTCCGGCCGGTGTGTCGGGGACGTCCTCGAACATGACGGGCAGCGGATAGTGCCGGGCCGCCTGCTCGATGGCCCGGCGGATGCGCTCGGGGTCCTCGGGCCCGGAGGCCCGGAACGAGACGGCGGCGCCGTGCGGCCAGGGCGCGCCATCGTCCGGATGAACCTCGGCCTCGGCCTCGCCGAGAAAATGCGCGGGCAGAAGCGCGACGCGCCAGCCGGGCGCGGGGTCGCCGTTGGTGGCGCGCGGCCGGGAGGAGACGGTGCAGCCGCGCCGCGCGAGGCTCAGCATGCCCATGCCGGCGGCGTCCTCAGCCGCCACCAGGTCCTCGCTCCAGCCGTTCTCGCCGAACGAGAGCAGGACGGCAGGGTCCACGATGCCGGCGCCGTCGTCGGTGACGGTCACCGTGAGGTTGCCGTCGGAGCCGGTGACGGCGACGCGGACCCGCGTGGCGCCGGCCCTACGGCTGTTCTGCAAGGTTTCCGAGAACACCTCGCCGATGCTGGCGGAGAATGTCCGGGTGACGCGCTTGATGGCGCTGTCGTGAATGCGGGTGCGGATGGTCGCGGTGTCGTTCATGTGCGCTCTCCGTGATGGATGCGGAAAAGGAAACGCCCCCGTCCGGCGATGGTCCGAACGGGGCGCTCAAGTCTGGGCGGGCGGTCAGTGGACGCGGCGCAGGAACTCCGGGATGTCCAGAGGGTCGGAGTCGGGAGCCGCGCCGTTGACCGGGCCGACGGTCTGCACGATGACGCGGGGGCCGCCGTCGGCGGTCGGGACCGCGTTCATCGCGTCGATGGCGTCGGCGAGCGACGGGTCGGCGGGACCGTCCTCGCCGCCGCCTTCCCCGTTCACCGGCTCCGCGCCGGTCTCGGCCTCCCCGTGGTGCCGAGCGCCATGGCCGTTGCCGTCGGCCGCGGTTTCGGTGGCCCCGGTGTCGCCGGGCACGGGATCGGCCTCGGCATCTCCAGAGCGTTGAGCGCCGTCGGCGGGCGGTTCGGCGGCGTCCGCTTCGGGGCCGTCGACGTCAGCGTCGCCGCTGTCGAACGCCGCGAACCCGGGCATCGTCCAGGCGAGCGTGGCGGCATGTGCGTCCTTGCCGAGTCCCACCGGCGGCGTGCCGGCCGCGAAGGCGTCCTCCATCGCCCTGGCGAGACCGGCCTTCTTGTACTTCGACCGGGCCGACGCCCAGGCGGCGCCGAAGGTCTCGCGGGCGGCGTCGAGGATGCGGTCCTTGCGAATGCGCGACCACAGCATGCCGGCGGTCGGCCGCACGTGCTTCGCGAAGTCGATGTCGAGCCGCACGACGGTCGCCTCGAGCTCGGGCCGTGCGTCGTGCTCGAAGGCGAGCTGGCCCTTCACCGTGCGCGCGACCGCGGCTGCGAACAGCGTCTCCTTGTCGGCGCGCGAGAGCGCCCGAAGCGCCGCGAAGCAGGCCGCGTCGTCGTCTCCCTCCATCCACTCGAACGGCAGGTGCGACCGGTCCGAGAGCATGCCCTCGCCCGGACTCCAGGCGGCGAAGTCGTCGTCGTTCATCCGCATGGCGGGCCGGTCGGCGGTCTCGTTGAAGGCGATGTCGAGCGCGTGCCAGGAGCCGGTGTAGCCCCGCGCGAACACCGCGCGCACGAGCTGGAACACCACGAGGTCGAAGGCGGCCTCGAAGTCGCCGGCGAGATGCGCCTTCACCAGCGCGGTGCGGATGGCGCGCAGATCGCCGGCGAGCCCGATGCCGACGTCCGCCTCCTCGCGGGCCTTGGCGCGCGGGTCCGGGGGCGGGGCGATCGGCGTGGTGACGGCCGGACCGTCGACGCGGGTGGATGTGGCGGTCTCTCCGCCGCCGTCGTTCCCGGCGTCCGCATCGTGACCGTTGGACTTCGCGCCGGTCTCCTTCGGCAGGTCTTCCGGCTTCACCAGCCCCTGGATGACCTGCAGCGTCCCGTCGCGTCCGATGGTGACGATGCACCCGGCTACGCGCAGGTCCTCGGCGGTGAACGTCGCCCGCGCTTCGACCTCGGCTTCGATCGCGTCGAGGCGCGGCTCGATGGCTTCGGCCTCCTCGACCAGCTCGTCCGTCCACTGGTCTTCGTCCATGTTGACGAGCTCGTCGTGGCGGGCGCGGAGCTTCTCGATCCCGGTCTTCTCTTCGTCCGTCGGCTCGGCGGGTTCGGGATGGATGCGCCCAAAGCGCGCGGTGGCGCTCCAGTCGACCTCGACCATGGCCTCGGCCCACTTCCAGCGGGTGGCGAGCTCGTCGGCGGCCGCGGTGAGCTTCTGCATGGCGAGGTCGCCCAGCAGCTTCGGGTCCTCGAGCCAGACGCCGTTCTCGTGCTCGTCGGCGAAGAGGTCGCGTAGCACCGGGCCGCCCGCAGCCTCGTAGGCGGCGATGCCGACGAAGCGCGCCATGGGCGAGCCGGCCGGCACCCGCTCCTCGGTCAGCAGGCGCTTCACCTGCCAGGCCGACGGACGGTGCGCTTGCGCCGAGACCCGCTCCCACACCGCGCGCTGGCGGTCGTGGTCGGTGGTGACGGCGAACGCCTTGAGCGTCTCGAGGTCGATGGCCTCGGCGCGGTAGGCGTCGAGGAGCTCGGGCGCGGCGTTGCCGAGCCGCAGCCGCTGCTCGACGATGCGCTCGGTGACGCCGAAGCGCACGGCGATCGCGGCCACCGTGACGCCGGATCCGGCGAGCTCGGAGAACGCGACCACCTGGTCGGCCGGGTGCATCGCGATGCGCACCACGTTCTCGGCGAGCGACAGCTCGCCCGCATCGCCGTTCGCAGCGATCAAGCAGGGCACCGGATGAAGAGCGTTGAACCAGTCTTCCTTGACGAGCGCGACGAGGGCCGCGAGGCGGCGGCCGCCGGCGACGACGGCGAAGCGCTCGGCGCCGTCCGCGGCGGGCTCGTCGGGGCGGACGACGAGGTTTTCCAGCAGGCCGTGCGACTTGATGGACGCGATGAGCTGGGCGTCGGCGGCCTCGTCGGGCGGGGTCTTGCGCACGTTCTCGGGCGCAAGGGCGAGCCGGCAAAGCGGGATGTCCCGGATCGCCGGCTCGGGCGGGGGTGCAATCTGGTTCATGCGTATCTCCAGGGTTGAAGGACGGCGGCGCGCGGCGGCCCCTCCGGCCGGCCCGCGCCCGCCCGTCCGGGACCCGGCTCCACCTCGGGTTGCTGTTGCTGCGGGTCTCGGGCGTCTGCGGCGCGTTGGCCGGCGCCGCCCCCGGAGGAGTCATCGGGGGCAGTGCCGGAGACGGGCGCGGACGCCCGCCGGGCGTTGTTTGGCGGCGGGTCGGCTCGGTCGGCGGCTTCGGGCGCGAGGTCGGGATCCGAGGTCCATGAAATCCAGAACGAGAGCTGGGCCAGGGCTTCGAGGGCCTGCCACAGCGTCGAGGCCGGAGCGCCGTGGATTGCGCGCTTCATGGCGAGCCCCTCCGGCCGGGGGCGATGTCGATGCGCTCGCCCCAGGGTTCGCGGTTCCACTCCGATGGGGCGCTGGAATAATTCACCCAGATCGTGGGGAACCCGGGCTCGGTCTCCGGGTAGTTCGAGCACAGCATGTCGGTAAAGTAGAGGCACACGCCGGGCTGTATCCCCTGCTCGTCGAGCCACTCGAAGCCCGGCCGGAAGTCGGTGCCGCCGCGCCCCTTGAGCGCGATCTCGTCGGGGAGGTCGTCGGGCGCGTACTCGGCGGCGTCCTGCACGGCCGCGTCGACCTGGAGGACGTGAATGCTGTCGGGCCGGATCTCGGTCGCAACCTCGCGGAGCTCGGCCCAGAAGTCGGTGAGGATCCGGGCCGGCAGGGAGCCCGAGGTGTCGACGATGACGGCGATCGCGTCCATGCCCTCCGAGCGGATGGAGGGGAGATAGAGGCCGGAGTCGATGAAGCGCCGGTTGGGGACGCTCCAGCTATAGTCGCGGCGCGCGGCGTCGGTCATGTAGCGGCGGAGCAGGCTCCGCCAGTCGAGCGTGCTCGCGTGCTCGCTCTGGATGGTCTCCTCAACCTGGCCCGGCAGTTTTCCCTCGGCCCTGGCGAGGTTCATGGCCTGGTGCATGGCCTCGTCCCATGCCTGCTCCTCGGCGGTGATATCCACCGGCGATTCGCCGTCAGCGCCGCCGCCGTCGCCGCGGGTGCCGGCGTCCATTACCTCCCCGGTGCCGGAGGGATCGTGGCTTGCTGGCGCATCGCAATCGCCATCCGGGCCCTGGCCGTCACTGCCCGGTTGGCCCTCGTCCTGGCGGTCGTGGCCCCCGCCGTCATCGGGCTTGCCGGAGTCGTCGTCATTGGCGGGGCCACCGGGCGAGTTGGCCGGACCGCCGGACGAATCGTCATCGGCATCGCCGGCTGCGGACGCCTGGCCGGCCGCGGCGGCGGCCACCGCGCCGCCAGCCGGAGGCGCCTCGCCGTCGCCGCCGGACTCGTCCTCTTGCGGTTCCGGCAGACGGTCGCAGGCCTCCTCCACGCTCACCCCGTCCCACGCTTGCGCCGCGGGCGGCAGGGTGAATCCCGCGTCGCGAACGAACGCATGCGTGACGAGCTGGGAGGCGAGCTGCCAGCGTTCGGGGTCGCGCTCGCCCCGGCGCGTGTGGTGCTTCAAGGCGCACGCCATGACCACGCGCGCCATCGCAGTCTCGATGACATGCGCGTCGGTGGCGGCCACCCACCTGGGCGAATAGCGGATCTCGTGCCCGTCGCTCGCCAGCGTCTCCCGGCTCGGATCGGCCCTGAGCGGGAGCCTCAAGGCGAGGCTCCCGAAGAAGGGCTGCTTGCGCAGGAGTTCCGTCACGCAGTCGCTGGTGCGCTGCGCCGACTCGATCTGGACGCGCGTGGCCATCACGCGGCCTCCCGCGCCGGCTCTACGGGCGCCGCGAAGTAGCCGCGAACTTCTCCATCAGCTCGTCGGCATCGCGCTTCACCCGCGCCCGCGCGATGGGGTCGAAGGACTTGGACGGGCGAAGCGCGTCGGGCTCGACGCTCGCGATCTTCTCCTTCACCTGCTCGCAGAGCCGCGCGAGCGCGTCGTCGCCGAAGATGTTGAGGCGCGGCACGACGTCGACGAGATCGCGGATGTTCTCGATCATCGAGTTGCGGAAGACCAGCGGCTTGCCGTTCCCGTCCTCCTGCAACCGCTCCGAGACCCGCTCGACGGCTTCGCCGAAGCGCCGGTAGAGATCGCCAACGGCATCGTGGAGCCGCTCCTCGATCCGGTGCTCGATGTCGCGTCTGACCCGGTCCACGTCGTCGCTCGCGAGCCTGGCCATGAATTGCTCGGCGTCCTGCACCGGCGTGACGCGGTAGCGGATGGAGAACTTGCCCTGGAGCGCTTCCCTGGACGGATAGTCCTCGATGCGGAAGAGCTTGCCGAGGTCGAGCCGGGCCTGGTCGACGTTGTCGTCGTAGTCCTCGATGAAGCGGGCGCGCTCGCGCACCATGCGCTCGCGGAACCCGTCCATGAGCTCCGTGTAGTGCTCGTAGTTGGCGACGGTGAGCAGCCGGCTGCCCTGGTCGTCCCACGGCAGGGTCTGCTCGTAGTGCGCCGTCCTGCATGCGCTAACCGTCGCGGTGAGCGCGGCGAAGGCGGCCTTGGGCAGCAGGCGCTTGTTGTAGCGCCCGGCGTTGGTCGCGGCGTCGTGGTGGACGGCGACGTGGTTGCTCGCCTGGCGGTCGTGGAGGCGGCCGGACCAGGCGGCGATGCGCAAGGACACCTGCATGGCGTCGTCGGTGAGGTTCATGGGTTGTGTTCTCCCTGGTTGTGCTACCGGAGCGTCCACAGGGGGACGTCGAGAACGGTGGGGAGCTTGCGCTTCGCCGCATCGAGGCTGGGCGCCCGCACCGCGCAATCGCGCGACGGCGCGGCGCCGGACGGGTAGTGGCTGACGCGCCAGACCATGGGCGGCTCCTTCACCGAGTCTTCGCCGCGGCCCAGCGGATGAAACCGGGCGAGCGCTGGAGCCCCGGCTCGCAGCGCACGCACGAGCCGACGAGGAACTCGCCGACCTCGCGGCGAAGCCTCGCGGCATAGGTGACGATGGCATCGAAGTTGACGTCGGAGGCCAGGCGGTAGAGCGCGCCGCAGAGCGCCATCAGCGCGCTCGCGTTCTCCGGGATGTCGGCGTTCTCGGGATCGCCGATGACGGCCCGGGGATGGGGCAGCTCGCGCCAGACCTTGAGGAAGGCGGCGAACTCGACCGCGGCGGCCTCGCCGATGGCGCCCCGGAACAGAGCGCGCTCGACCGCCGGGTCGAGGCCGTTGCGGCGGTGCACGATGTTGCTGGTGAATTCCCACGTCCGGGGACACGGGAACGCCTTCTCCTTCGACTGCGGATCGAACCGGTGGAGAAGCGTCGGTTCGAGCTGGATGAAGAACAGCACCTCCGGCGCGATCCCGTTGGCCGCACCCCAGGCGAGCCAGTCCCCGGCGTCGACCCGGATCTCGAGGTGGACGAAACGCGATGCCAGCGGGGTCGGCATGCGGTGGACCACGCCGCGATCGCCTTCGCGGTTACCGCAGGCGATGAGCGAGGCGCCCTCGGGCAGCGCGTACTCGCCGACCTTGCGTTCGAGCGCGAGCTGATAGAGCGCCGCCTGCACCATCGGCACGCAGGACGGGAGCTCTTCGAGGTTGATGAGCCAGAGACCGGCATCGTCGGTCGGCGGCAGGAAGGCCGGCGGCGCCCAGCGGGTGCGGCCGTCGCTGTCGCGCCAGGGAATGCCGCGGAGATCCGCCGGGTCGAGCAGCAGCGCCCGGACGTCGACATACTGGCGGTTGCCGGCGTCCGCGACCTGTTGGGCGATCATCGACTTGGCGGTCCCCGGCCCGCCCCACAGCATGGCCGGCTGTCGGGCTTCGACGAGAAGAGCGAGGGTCGCGGCGACTTCGCTCGGGCGGAGTGTGTAGTCCGCGGAGATGGTGTCGGGTTGGGTCATGGGCAGGACTCCGAATGGCGGGGAGGCGGCGCGGGCACCCTCCGGGCGCCCGGCCTTCGCCCCGGACCGGGGCGGCCCTCCACTCGTCGTGTTTGGGGGAATGGCGCCGGTGCGCGATGCGCGGGGCGGGCGCCGGGCCGGCGTGCAGCGATTTCGCCGGGACGCGGGTCCGTCAGGCGCGGTCCAGGCCGGTGGGGTCTTCCAGGCGGCAGGCCGGAGCAATGCCGGTCAACTCCGGCAGGGGCCTGCCGGTCGGTGAGAGCGTGTGGCCGATGCGCTCCCGGCCCCGACCCCCCTCGACGAGGTCCGCCCGCTGGAGATGCGCCCCGTCGTGCGCGAGACCCGCGACGGCAGGCTGTGGAACGAGTTCGTCGCCCGCTACCACTATCTCGGATACAGGACCCTGGTCGGCGCCCGGATGCGCTACGCCGTCTACGACCGAAACGGCTGGCCGCTGGCCATGCTCGACTTCTCCACCGCCGCCTGGACGCTTGCACCGCGCGACAGGTTCATCGGATGGACGCCCGAGAAGCGCGAGAAGCACCTCCCCCTGGTGGTCGACAACCCGCGGTTCCTGATCCCGAGATCCCCAACCTCGGCTCACACATCCTCGCCATCGTCCGCTGCCGCCTGCCCGGGGACTGGACCGAGCGCTACAACATCACCCCGGTGCTCATCGAGACCTTTGTCGAGACCCCGCGCTACACCGGAGCCGTCTACCGGGCATCAGGCCGGATGCGGGTCGGGACCACGCAGGGGCGCGGACGCTACGACCGCGGCAAGCTCCGAAACAAACCCTGCAAGGACGTCTGGCTCCGGCCCCTCAGAAGGAATTGGCAGCGCACCCTCAACCGCTAGAATCCCAGCCAACGCCATCCAGGGCACGCCAAAGCCGGGCATCAAGCAGATAGCGTCTCCAAGGCCCGCACGAACGATTACGGAACCCGAACGGTTGCGCCGGAACGCTTACCGGCATGGCTGGCAGGAGGTGACGGCGAGACAGGCAAATCCGGTTTCGGATTGCTTCTGCAAATCTTGGGAGTGAATTCTGGCAGCCTGCACTGGATGAAAGAAATTTCGTGTTATCAGTAGGTTATTGTCATTTGAAACGCTGATTGGCGCTGGATATTTCTGGTAGATTGCAGAAGAGTGCCGCAGATACTCCTCGACCTCCCAGTCGGTCACCGCCTGGTGGTAGCGCTCCCACTCGTCGGTCTTGTAGCGCAGCCAGGAATCCAGCATTGCCGGGCCGAGCACCTCGGCCGCCAGCGGATCGCTGCCGAGCATTTCTGTGGCCTCAAGCAGGTTTCTCGGCAGGCGCTCGCCGCCTGCGGCGCCGATTTCCTCGTCCGTGAGCCGGTAGAGGTCCTTGTTCAGCGGTGGCCCGGGATCGATGCCCTCGATCACGCCCGCAACGGTCGCCGCGGTGGTCATAGCCAGCGACAGATGGGGGTTCATGCACATGTCGGCGGCGCGGTTCTCGATGCAGAACCGGTTCTGGGGCAGGCGCAGCATGCAAGAGCGGTTGTTGTCGCCATAGGTCATGTGCGTGGGGCCCCAGGTCACGGTCCCGCCCTCGAACCCGCCGACCCGGGGCGCCAGCCCGTTGTAGGAGTTGACTGTCGAGCAGGCGATGGCGGCGAGCGCCCCGCCGTGCCGCAGCAGGCCGCCAATGGCGTTACAGGAAGCGGCGCTCCAACCGCCTTCAGGGGCCTCGAAGAGGTTGTCGCCGGGAGCGTTGACGCGCTGCATAGAGTAGTTGATGTGCGCGCCCGAACGCCAGTCGCCGACGATGGGCTTGGGCATGAAGGTGATGAACAGGCCGTGCTTCTTGGCGACTTCCTTCAGCAGCACGCGCAGGAACACCAGGCGGTCCGCCATCCGCAGAACGTCCGCATAGCCGAAATCGAGCTCGAACTGCGAGTATCCGCCTTCCGCGACAACATCCTTCAGACCCCAGCCGAGCTCATCGAGGACGTCGATGAGCGCGCCGAGAAATCCTATCGAATCGATGGAGAATTCGACATCGTAGCCGAATGCTTGGCGCCGCGGGCGCACCCCCTCGCCGGCAGGCGGGTCGTCGTCGAACGCCTTGACGGGATGGCCGTCGCGCCAGCGCATGGCGATGAACTCCGGCTCGATGCCCGCAAAGCCTGCAAACCCCTTGTCGGCGGCATCCGCGACGATGCGCTTGAGCGCCTGGCGGGGGCACAGATTATACGGCGCATCCTGCCACCACATATCCGCGAACATCCACGCGCAACTGCGGTCCCAGGGGCAGGTGACCAGGGTGTCGAGATCGGGGACCGGGACCTGGTCGGAGTCGGCGGGCGAGAGTTCCGGCACGAACGAAATGGAATGCACTGCGAATTGAGGACCCTTGCCCATGCATAGATTCTCGAACTCGCCGAGCGGCCCCGGTTTCGTCTTCGGCAGCCCGAACAGGTCGATCCAGCAGGAGAGCACTTAGCGTACTCCCGCCTCGGCGAGCTTCGCCCGCGCCTCCCGGACGCGCTCCCGGTCGGGCAACGCTCCCGCCATACCCTTCGATGCCGCATTCATCGCAGACCTCTCTCCGCTGCCTTCCGGGTCGATTTCTTCAACATGCCTGACCATATATTTTCGATTTTTCAGAAAAAGTAAAATTTGCTGTTTTCTTCTGATTTTCAATCATAATATATGTCAGAAACTACGAATTGCACAGCATGATCGCACACCGGATCCAGCAGCCTCGTGAGCGGAATCCATGTCTCCAGACGCGGCCACGCATCCACCTGTCTCCGACGGCGACGCCGAGGAGCGCTCCGACAGGGTCTCGCCGCTGTCGTCCCCCTGTAACGACCTCAACCAACGGATCATCCGCCTGCTTCAGACCGACGGACGCGCCGCCTATGACGAGATCGGGCAGAAACTGGGCGTGTCCGGCGGGACCGTCCGCAACCGGGTCGCTCGCATGCGCGAGGCGGGCATGCTGCGCATCGTCGCCGTGGTGGACCCGGTCGCCGTCGATTACGAGGCCGACGCGATGCTTGGCATCAAGGCCGCGCCGGGAGTGGCCCCGGTCGCGATCGCGCAGCGCCTCAACCCGTGTTCGGCCGTTGTCTACATCATGTGGGTCGGTGGGCGGTTCGATCTGCTGGTCGAAGTCGTGTGCGACGAGGAAACCGATCTTGCGATCTTCCTCAACGAACACATTCACCGCCGCTCCGACATTGCACATGTCGAGGTCATGACCCGCATCGGCATGTTCAAGAATCAATTCCTTCTCAAGCGCCGTCTGTCGTAGTCCATCGGCCGTTCGCCGGATGTTGACGGAGTGTCGGCGGGCGGCTAGGTTGCCCGCCGTTTCGCCATAGCGCAGTGCGCCTTGCCTCCGAGGAGGCCCGCCGGTCCGCGAGGTTTCGCGCATCGGCGCTTTCGGCGTTGGACAGGCGGGAGGAAGCGGCAGGCATGTTCGACGGACTGACGGAGCGGCTCGGCGAGGTTTTCGGGCGCCTCACCCGGCGCGGCTCTCTCTCTGCGATCGACGTCGAGGCTGCGCTGCGGGAAGTGCGCGTGGCGCTTCTGGAAGCCGATGCGGCGCTGCAGGCCGTGCGCGCGCTGCTCGACGCGGTGAAGGAACAGGCTGTCGGGCAGGATGTTCTGCGCTCGGTCACGCCCGGCCAGCAGGTCGTCAAGATCGTCAACGACCGGCTGGTCGAGATGCTGGGCGGCGAGGCCGAAGACCTCAAGCTCGGCGGCAATCCGCCGCTCGCCATGCTCATGCTGGGCCTCCAGGGCTCCGGCAAGACAACGACGACCGCCAAGCTCGCCCGCCGCCTGCGCGACCGGGACGGCAAAAAGGTGCTCATGGCGTCCGTGGACGTCTATCGCCCCGCCGCCCAGCAGCAACTCGAATTGCTCGGCAAGCAGGCGGGGATCGATACCCTGCCCATCGTGTTCGGCGAACGCCCGCCCGCCATCGCCCGGCGCGCCATGCGCATCGCCGCGCGCGAGGGCTACGACATCGTCTTCATCGACACTGCCGGACGGCTCGCCATCGACCGCGGGATGATGGAAGAGGCGGCCGCGCTGCGCGACCTGGTGAAGCCGGTCGAATCGCTGCTGGTCGCCGATGCGATGACCGGCCAGGACGCCGTGAACACCGCCCGGGCCTTCAACGACGAGGTCGGCGTCACCGGCGTCGTGCTGACCCGGATCGACGGCGACGCGCGCGGCGGCGCGGCGCTTTCCATGCGCCATGTCACCGGCCGGCCGATCAAGTTCGTCGGCACGGGCGAACAGCTCGACCGCATCGAGGTCTTCCATCCGGACCGGATCGCCTCGCGCATTCTCGGCATGGGCGATGTCGTCGGCCTGGTGGAGCGCGCCGCCGAGACCATCGAGCAGGAAGAGGCCGAGAAGCTCGCCGCCCGGCTGAGCCGCGGCCGCATGGACCTGAACGACCTGCTGTCCCAGCTCCGCCAGATGAAGAAGATGGGCGGGCTCGGCGGGCTGATGGGGATGCTGCCGCAGGTCGGCCGGATGAAGGCGGAGATGGCGAAGGCGAAGATCGACGAACGCTGGCTCGTGCGCCAGGAGGCGATCATCCTCTCGATGACGCCCCGCGAGCGCGGCCGGCCGGAGATCGTCAAGGCGTCGCGCAAGCGGCGCATCGCTGCCGGGGCCGGCGCCTCGGTGCAAGATGTGAACCGGATGCTCAAGCAATTCCAGCAGATGCAGACGATGATGAAGCGCGCCGGCAAGCTGGAGAAACGCGGCGGCATGGCGGGCCGAGGCCTCGACGCCCTGCTGGCCCGGCGCTGATCGCAACACCCCTCTCCCCCACCCGTACGGAAAGCTCATGGCACTCAGGATTCGTCTCACACGCGGCGGCGCCAAGCGGCGGCCCTTCTACCGCATCGTCGTCGCCGAGGGCTCCGCGCCCCGCGACGGGCGCTTCATCGAAATCCTCGGCTTCTACAACCCGATGATGCCGAAGGACCACGAGGACCGGCTGCGTCTCAAGGAGGAGCGCATCCGGCACTGGCTGTCGGTGGGCGCAACGCCCTCGGAGCGCGTGGCCCGGTTCCTCGGCGCGGCCGGCATTATCGCCCCGCCCGAGGCGCCGCAGCAGACCAGGCAGCATCTGCCCAAGGCCAAGGCGCAGGAGCGCATGAGGGCCAAGGCGGAAGCCGCCGCTGCGGAATAACCCGGACGCGGCGACCGGCAGATGTGCTCTTCCCGCCTGTGTCTCGGAGTCGTTGCCGGGGCTCATGGGCTGCGCGGGGCGGTGCGGGTCAAGGCCTTCACCGCCGCGCCGGAGGCCATTGTCGACTACGGCCCGCTCCAGGACGTCGCCGGCGGCCGGCGCTTCGCGCTTCGCCTGGTCAGGGTCGAGAAAGGGACGGCGCTCGTGCAGATCGAGGGCATAGTGGACCGGAACGAGGCCGAGGCGCTCAAGGGCGTCGAATTGTTCCTCGACCGGGGAGCGCTGCCTCCGGCGGAGGACGAGGAGGAGTTCTACCATGCGGACCTTGTCGGCCTCGCCGCAGTCGACACGAACGGGGCCGGGCTCGGCACGGTGCGCGCACTGCACGATTTCGGCGCGGGCGACCTGATCGAGGTGCTGCCGGACGAAGGCGGCCAGCCGCGCGTCTTTCCCTTCACGCGCGAGGCGGTGCCGAAAATCGACTTCGCTGCAGGCGCCGTCACCATCGATCCGCCGGAGGGCCTGTGAGCTGGACCGCCACAGTGCTGACGCTCTTCCCGGAAATGTTTCCGGGGCCGCTCGGCCATTCTCTCGCCGGACGGGGGCTCGAAGCGGGCCTCTGGCGGCTTGAAACGGTGGACATTCGCGCCTTTGCGCGCGATAAGCACGCCTCCGTGGACGACACGCCGTTCGGCGGGGGCGCGGGCATGGTCATGCGGGCGGATGTGGTGTCGGACGCGATCCACGCCGCATGGGACCGGCGGGGGCCGTTGATCCACCTCTCGCCGCGCGGCCGGCCGCTCACGCAGCGCTGGGCGGCGGCGCTGGCTGCGGGCGCGGGGCCGACCCTGCTCTGCGGGCGTTACGAGGGGATCGACCAGCGCCTCCTGGATGCCTGGGCGCCGGAGGAGGTAAGCCTCGGGGACTTCGTGCTGTCCGGCGGCGAGCCGGCGGCCATCGCCCTGCTGGACGCCTGCGTCCGCCTCCTGGAGGGCGTCGCGGGCAAGGCGGAGTCGGTCCGGGAGGAGAGTTTCGAGGGCGGGTTGCTGGAATACCCGCATTATACGCGCCCGGCGGTCTGGGCCGGGCGCGCGGCGCCGGAAGTCTTGCTTTCGGGCCATCATTGCAATATCCGCGCCTGGCGGCAGGCCAGGGCGGAAGACATCACGCGGTCGCGGCGGCCGGACCTCTGGGCGCGCCGGGCGGAGAACGAGGACAAACGCCGATGAACATCATCGAAACGCTGGAGCGCGAACAGATCGCGCGGCTCACCGAGTCGCGCGCAATTCCCGACTTCCGCCCGGGAGACACGGTGCGGGTCAGCTACAAGGTTGTCGAGGGCACCCGAGAACGCATCCAGGCCTATGAGGGCGTGGTGATCGCGCGGCGCGGCGGCAGCAACCTGAATGCCTCCTTCATCGTTCGGAAGATATCCTCCGGCGAAGGGGTCGAGCGTATCTTCCCGCTCTATTCGCCCAATATCGCCGGCATCGAGGTGATCCGGCGCGGGCGCGTACGCCGGGCCAAGCTCTACTATCTGCGCGAGCGGCGCGGACGGTCGGCGCGCATTGCCGAGCGCACCCGCGGCGTGGTGAGAAAGACGAAACGCAAGAACGGGACCGAGGGCGATGACTGAACCGCGCACCCTCTTCGACAAGATCTGGGCGAACCATCTGGTCGATACGCAGGAAGACGGCACCTGCCTGATCTATATCGACCGCCACCTGGTGCATGAGGTTACCAGCCCGCAGGCCTTCGCCGGGCTGCGCGCCGCCGGGCGCGGCGTGCGCCGGCCGGACGCGACGATAGCGGTCGCCGATCATAACATCCCGACCGTGCCGGCCGCCCGGGCCGGCGTGATCGAGAACGAGGAGTCGCGTATCCAGGTCGAGACGCTGGAGCGCAATGTCGCCGAGTTCGGCGTGCCCTACTACCCGGTGGACGACGTCCGCCAGGGCATCGTGCATATCATCGGCCCGGAGCAGGGCATGACCCAGCCGGGCACGACGGTGGTCTGCGGCGACAGCCACACCTCGACGCATGGCGCGTTCGGCGCCCTCGCCTTCGGCATCGGCACCTCCGAGGTCGAGCATGTGCTGGCGACGCAGACGCTGATCCAGCGCCCGGCGCGCAACATGCAGGTCGATATCGAGGGCGCGCTGCCGCCCGGCTGCACCGCCAAGGACCTGATCCTCGCCATTATCGGGCGCATCGGCACCGCCGGTGGCACCGGCCATGTAATCGAATATACCGGCCAGGCGATCCGCGACCTCTCCATGGAAGGCCGCATGACGGTCTGCAACATGTCGATCGAGGCGGGCGCCCGCGCCGGGCTGATCGCGCCGGACGACACGACCTTCGGCTATCTCAAGGGCCGCCCGCATGCGCCCAAGGGCGCGGCCTGGGATGCTGCAGTCGCGGTCTGGAAGCGATTGCCCTCCGATCCGGGCGCGGTTTACGACAAGGTGATGCGCATTCGCGCGGACGAGATCGCGCCCTATGTCACCTGGGGCACGAGCCCGCAGGACGCGCTGCCGATCACGGCGAGCGTGCCGGACCCGGCGGAGATCGGCGACGACGACCGGCGCCAGGCGGTGCAGCGGTCCATCGACTATATGGGGCTCCGCGCCGGCCAGCCGCTGCAGGAGATCGCCATCGACACGGTGTTCATCGGCTCCTGCACCAACGGTCGCATCGAGGACATCCGCGCCGCCGCGGCCGTGGCGCAGGGGCGCAAGGTGGCGGACGGCGTGCGCGCGCTCGTCGTGCCGGGCTCCGGCCTGGTGAAGGCGCAGGCGGAGGAAGAGGAGCTCGACCGCATCCTCACCGAGGCCGGTTTCGAGTGGCGCGAGGCGGGCTGCTCCATGTGCCTGGCGATGAACGACGACAGGCTCGCGCCCGGCGAGCGCAGCGCCTCCACGTCGAACCGCAACTTCGAGGGCCGGCAGGGCCCCGGCGGTCGCACCCACCTGGTGAGCCCGGCCATGGCCGCCGCCGCCGCCGTCGCAGGGCGTCTCGCCGACCTGCGCGACCTGGACTGAGAGGGGGAGGACCGTCCCATGCGCAAATTCGAGACCGTGACGAGCGTCGGCGCGCCGCTGCCGCAGATCAATATCGACACCGACAAGATCATTCCCGCGCGCTTCCTCAGGACCATTGAGCGTTCGGGCCTCGGCCGGCGCCTGTTCAACGACATGCGTTATGACGGCGAGGGCGACGAGAACCCGGACTTCGTGCTCAACCGGCCGGCATGGCGGGGCGCGAATATCCTCGTGGTGGGCGACAATTTCGGCTGCGGGTCGTCCCGCGAACACGCCCCCTGGGCGCTGGCCGACTACGGCGTGCGCGCCATTCTGGGCACCGACTTCGCCGACATCTTCTACAATAACAGCTTCAAGAACGGCCTCCTGCCGATCAAGCTGCCGGCGGTGGACCGCGACAAGCTGATGGACGACGCGCAGCGGGGTGAGAACGCGCGCATCACGGTCGATCTGGAAAGGCAGGTCATCACCCGCCCGGACGGCGAGGAGATCGCTTTCGAGGTCGATCCGTTCCGCAAGCACTGCCTGCTGAACGGCCTGGACGATATCGGCATGACCATGGAGCGCGCCGGGAGCATCGACAGCTTCGAATCCACCGACCGCATCGCCCGCCCCTGGCTCTACGCGGAGTAGGCGGCGGCCAAGCTTGACGGCGCTATCTCCGACGCTGTTCCAGCAACAGGGCCTTCAACTCCCGCAGCCCGGCCCGTAGCTCGGCCTGACCGGCCTGCAGCGCGGCTTGTCCGGCCTTCAATTCCTCCTGCCCGGCTTGCAACTCCTTCACGTCGGCCTGCAGTCTGGCCACGTCGGTTTGCAGCACGGCGATGGCGGCGCTGTTGGCGTGAGTCTGGAACGCTATCCATCCGAAGAGGGCAAGAAAACCTGCGGCGAAGACGCCGATCAGGGTAGCCGTCAGGGAATCGGCACGGCTGGCGGATCGCCGCCCGACGGCGATCAACCGGCGGAGTTCCTGCAACTCGGCGGCGCTGAGCGGAGCGTCCGGGCTGTTGGCCGCCACGGGCTGCCTCCCTGTTGATATCGACAGGATTATGGCGTTCCCGCCCGGCCCCGGCAAGAATTCACCTGCTGCCCTCTACACCCCCTCCAGGTCGAGCGGCAGGCCGGTGTAGTTTTCGGCGAGGCTTTGGCGGGCGGCGTCGGAGCCGAGCAGGTATTCCAGATCGGCGCCCTGCAGCCGGCGCTCGAATTCGTCATGCGCGGGCTCGCGGTGCAGGAGGCGCGTCATCCACATGGAGAATCGCTGCACCTTCCAGACGCGCGCCAGGCAGGTTTCCGAATAGCCCGCCAGGCCTGCTTCGTTGCCGTCGCGGTAGTAGCGGGCAAGCGCGCGCGCCAGCGCCACCACATCGGCGAAGGCGAGGTTCATGCCCTTGGCGCCGGTCGGCGGCACGATATGAGCGGCGTCGCCGGCGAGGAACAGGCGGCCGTAGCGCATCGGCTCGGCTACGAAGGCGCGCATCGGCGTCACCGACTTCAGCAGCAGCGGCCCCCGGTTGAGGCGCACGCCGAGGCGGCGGTCGAGCTCGTCCCAGAGCGCTTCGGCCGACCAGCTTTCCGGGTCCTCGTCCCCGCGGCACTGCACATAGGCGCGCGTCAGCTCCGGCGAGCGCATGCTGAACAGCGCGAATCCGGCCTCGTGGCGCGCATAGACCAGCTCGTCCTGGAAGGGCGGCGCCTCGGCGAGCAGGCCGAGCCAGGCATAGGGGAACTCCCGGTGGAAAAGCGTCAGCGCCTCCGGGGGGATGGCGGCGCGCGAGACGCCGTGATAGCCGTCGCAGCCGGCGATGAAGTCGCAGGCGAGCGCCCCGCCCGGCCAGACGAGGCGCGGCTCCGGCCCGTCCATGCCTTCCAGCCGCACGCCCTCGACCTCGAAGCGGAGGTCGCCGCCGGCCGCCAGCCGCGCCGCCACCAGGTCCTTCACCACCTCATGCTGGGCATAGACGGTGACGCCCTTGCCGCCGGTCGCCTCCAGGAAGTCGATATGGCGCCGCCGGCCGCCGGTCGAGATTTCGATGCCGCGGTGACGGAGCGCCAGCGTCCCCATCCTGCGGCCGAGGCCGGTGCGGTCGAGCAGGTCCACGCTGCCCTGCTCCAGCAGCCCGGCGCGCACCCGCGCCTCGATCCAGCCGCGCGAGCGGCGCTCCAGAATGACGCTTTCGATGCCGGCGCGAGCCAGCAGGTGGGAGAGCATGAGCCCGGCAGGTCCGGCGCCGACAATGCCGATCTGCGTGCGCTCCACGGCCGCTATTCGCCCGGCGCCGCCCGAACGGTCGCGGCAGTGTCCGCCTTCGCCTCGGCCGGCAGCTTCATCGCCGCCAGCACCACCACCACCGCCACCGCCGCCATTGAATAGAACAGCAGCGCGAAATCGCCGGTGTAGTCGAAACCGAGCCCCAGCAGGGGCAGCGCCACGACGCCGCTGCCGAGCGAAAGCGCAAACCGGATGCCGTAGGCGGTCGAAAGCCACCGCTCCGGCATGTAGCGCGCGAACAGCAGGTCCGAAATCGGCTGGTTGCCGACGACGATCGCCGTGGCGAGCGTGAACACCGCGACCATCGGCATGTCCCAGGCGAAAGCGGCGGCGGCGAGCGCCGGTGGCAGGCCGGCATAGACGGCGATGAACAGCCGGCGCAGCGGGAAGCGGTCGGCCAGCTCGCCGCCGATCAATTGGGCCAGCCCGCTGACCACCAGAATTCCGGAAGCCGTCGCCGAAAGAAGGAGAATGTCGTCGCCGAAAGCGGTGACGCGGTGGTTGACGATCTTCGGCACGCCGTTGGTGAGCGCCTGGAAGATCAGTCCGGTCGCCACGGTGATGATGCCGAGGACGACCATGGCGCGCAGGAACTCGCGGCGCTCCGCTTCAGGCCGGGACCGCCAGGCCTGCATGAACGCCCGGCGCCCCGATTGCGGCTCCGGCGTCCTGGCGCGCGCCCGGCGCAGCGGCAGGCTCTCCCGGAAGCGCATATGGAAGACGACGCCGAGCGCAACCGCCGCCAGACCCGGCACGATGAACACCGCCCGCCAGCCGCCGACAGCCAGCAGGCCGCTCATGATGAGGGGCGTCACCGCCATGCCGGCGCTGCCGAACACGCCGTTGATGCCGAGCAGCCGCCCGCGGCGCTCGCCGGCGCCGCGCACGATGAGCGGGATGCCGACCGGGTGGTAGATCGACGCGAAGACGCCGACCAGCAACAACCCGACGCCCAGCATGACCGGGCCGTCGGCGAAGCCGGTGAATACCGAAGACGCGCCGAGGCCGACAAAGAACACCGTCATCATGCCGGGGCCCGACCAGCGGTCGGCGAGCCAGCCCGCGAGCGGCCCGCCAAGGCCGAACATGATCGTCGCCGGCGTGAACAGCACCGCAAGTTCGCCGTAGGAAAGCCCCCAGAAGGGCGCCACCGTAATCCCGATCACGGCCATGAACATCAGCATGAAGATATGGTCGATGCTGTGCCCGACGCAGAGGAAGAGATAAGGGCCGGTCCGCATCACGCCTCCTGCGCCTCCTCCTGCACCCAGGCAAGGAACGCCGCATCGCCGCCCGAGATCGGCAGGGCCACGATGCAGGGGCTGTCATAGCTGTGCGCCTCGCGCACCCGGCGCGCGGCCGCCTCCACCCGGTCCTCGACGGTCTTGGCGACCAGCACGACCTCGCTCTCCTCCTGCAGCGCGCCCTGCCACCGATAGACGGAGGTGGTCGCGCCCAGCACATTGGCGCAGGCCGCGAGCCGCTCGCCTACCAGCATGCGCGCGAGCGCCAGCGCTTCCTCGCGATCGCCGGCGGTCATGTAGAGGAGGCAGGGGCGGGACATGGCCGCCTTCATGTCACGAGACCGCGCAGGTTGGCAATGCCAAGCGCGAGCAGGCCCGCCATGACGAGCGCCCGGAACCGCCCGACCGGCATGGCCTCGCGCAGCCGGCCGCCGGCGACGAGGCCGAGCAGCGCCGGCAAGAAGGCCGCGGCCGAAAGCGCCCATTCCCCGGCGCCGACGAGCAGGCCGTGGCCGGCAAGCGCGAGCGCGAGCGTGGACGAACCGGCAAGCAGGGTCCAGCCGAGCAGGCCGACCATGGCGCCCGGCTCCATGCGCAGCGCGAGCAGATAGACGCCGAGTTGCGGCCCGAACACGCCGGTCACGCCGCCGACAGCGCCGACCGCCGCGCCGACCAGCGGCGTGGCGGCGGGTTCCAGACGCTCCGGCAGGCGGGGTTCCCAGCGTGTCCAGGACACCGTGACATAGGCGATGACGACGAGGCCGACGAGCGCGTTCAGCAGGTCGGGGTCGCCCTCGGCAATGAAGCCGGAGGCGATCCAGACGGCCGTCATCAGCGGCAGGACGAGGCTCAGCAATTGACGCAGGCCGGGCCGGCTGCGCCAGGTCGCCCAGATCTGCCAGACATTCGCGGCGACAAGCGAAACCGCGATCAGCGGCAGAGCCTCGCGAAGCGGCATGACAATCGCGAGCACCGAGATCATGACGAGCGGCATGCCGAGCCCGATGGCGCCCTTGATGAGTCCGCCGAGAAACAGGCCGGCGATGGCGACGGCAAGCGTGAACGGCTCCATGGACGCCCTCTCAGGGAGCCCGGCCGCCGCGTCTGGTCGGAGCGGCAGGATTCGAACCTGCGACCCCCACACCCCCAGTGTGATGCGCTACCAGACTGCGCTACGCTCCGACCCCTCCAACATACCCGCCTCGCCCTTCCGCTTGCAAGCGGCCGGCAGGATACAGGGCCATTCACAGACGGGCGTTTGCCACGGGGCTTGTATGCCAGATTGCCCACGGGGTCGGGCGGCTACCCCGCGGAGCCTCGGATCCTCCTCTGATGCGCCACGCTCCGACACCTCGAACGGCGCGCCATCGCAGGGCCTGAATTCCCCTGTTGAGCGTTTCCCGTCGCAGCAGATTGCGATTACGCCCTGCTTGTGCCGAATGGGTATGCTGCTCTGCGCGTCGGTCGTCGGGGCCTGTCCAGCCCCACGCTTGAGATAGTCCCGGCGGACGATAGGCGTCGGCGGCAGGCAGCAATTCCGAAAAGAACAACGAGAGCGCGGCGAGCTTGGGCGGACGATAGGCGTCGGCGGCAGGCAGCAATTCCCGCTATCTGGAGGATAGTAGAGGAATCAGCGAGTTGGGAAGCTGAGAGAAAAATGTTTTCGTAAACTTTCGAACGAGAATTCAGCATAATGGTCAGGATTTCTTCAGTGATGAGTGAGCAATCATGGCCAACCAGCGGCTGAGAGGGACGTTGAGTGCACCGGGACTGCTGCGCGTGGTGCGCGCGTGCTTCGACAAGCTCGAGGACCCGGTGTCCGCTCGCAGGTTCAGTCTGAGCGATTGCCTGATGTCGGGGTTGGCGGTGTTCGGGCTGAAGTATCCGTCGCTGCTTCGGTTCGACCGAGATGCGCGCACCGACGAGACGGTGAGGGCGAATCTGAAGAGTCTGTACGCGATTGAGCGCGCGCCGTGCGACACGGCGCTACGCGAGCGGCTCGACGAGGTGGACCCGCGGGAGCTGCGTGGTGTGTTCAAGCGCGTGTTCGCGCAGCTCCAGCGCGGCAAGGGGCTGGAGGGGTTCACCTGCCTGGGCGGGCGCTATGTGCTCTCGGTCGACGGAACGGGGTCCTTCTCCTCGTCGAGCGTGCACTGCGAACACTGCTGCGAGAAGCACCACAAAGACGGACGCGTCACGTACTACCACCAGATGCTGGGGGCGGTGGTGGCCCATCCCGAGCAGCGCGAGGTCTTTCCGCTGGCGCCCGAGCCGATTGTGAAGGACGAGGGGGCGACGAAGAACGACTGCGAGCGCAATGCGGCGAAGCGCCTGTTGGGTGATGTGCGCCGCGAGCATCCGCACTTGAAGCTCATTGTGGTCGAGGATGGGCTCGCCTCGAACGGGCCGCACATCAAGCTTCTGAAATCACTCGATATGCGCTTCATTCTCGGGGCGAAGCCGGCCGACCACAAGGCGCTGTTCGAGTGGGTGGAGTCGACCGAGCGGATGAACACAGGTGCGGTGCGGTACGTTGAGCATACCGACGAGCACGGCGTGCACCACCGATTCCGCTATCTCAACGCCGCCCCGCTCAACGACACGCACTTCGAGCTGGAGGTGAACTTCCTCGAATACTGGGAGACCCGCCCCAACGCCAAGACACAACATTTCTCCTGGGTCACCGACCTGCCCATCGACGACGCCAACGTGATGGCGCTGATGCGTAGCGCCCGGGCGCGCTGGCGCATCGAGAACGAGACGTTCAACACCCTGAAGAACCAAGGCTACTGCTTCGAGCACAACTTCGGCCACGGGACGAAGCACCTCAGCACCGTGTTCGCCTACCTGATGATGCTTGCGTTCCTCATCGACCAGTGCCAGCAGCGCTGCTGTGCGCTGTTCCAGGGCGCGCAGGCGAAGGCCGAACGGGCGCGCTACTTCTGGGAGCGGGTGCGGGTGCTGTTTCTGGGCTCCGAGTTGACGGGCTGGGAGATGCTCTACCGAGCCCTCGCCTTCGGGTATCGGTCCGAGATCATCATCCATGACACCTCATGAGCTTGGGCAGCGGTGGCCGGGGGGGAGCAGTGGGTGGTTCAGGGGACGACATGGCCGAGATCGACACCGCGCACGACCTCGTGTGAGGGCAACGGCTGCTTTGCGACCAAGTCCTCGGTGACTCCACCGGCTCCTGCCCGTCGCACCGAACCACCGACCGCGCTAGCGGGAATTGCTGACCGTTTGAGGATGTGTTTGCGTTGGTTTTGGGTATGTGAGTCACGCTTTTCATGTGGACAGGAGAGACGCGAGGCCGGATGGCTCGCGATCGAGCGGAACACGAAGCGTTATCCCACCGATCCGACCGACGAGGAATGGGGCGCGGATTGCGCCGTTGTTGGCGAAGCCGGCGGCACGGGGCCGCAAGCCGGGCGTGGACCTGCGCGAAGTGCTGAACGCGATCCGTTACATGACGCGCACGGGCGGCGGCTGGCGGATGCTTCCGAAGGACTTTCCCCCTTGGCAGACGGTGTATTGGCGGTTCCGGCGCTTTGTGCCGCTGATGCTGTTTCGCACCGTTCACGATATTGCGTCGATGCTCGACCGGAAGCGGGTCGGTCGCAAGAGCGGTCCGTCGGCCGGGGTCATCGACAGACAAACGGTCAAGGCGCCTGCGCCCGGAGCGCAACGAGGCCGGGACGGGGCCAGGCGGACAGTCGGGCGCAAGCGGCATGTGGCGGCAGACACCGACGGGCGCCTTCCGATGGTCAACCCCACGGCCGCCGATATCTCCGACAGTGCAGGCGCGCAGGCGATCCTCGACGCCTTGTGCAAGCGCTGGCCCTGGGTCAAGCATCTGTTCGCCGACGGCGCCTGTGACAAGACGAAACTCATGGATAAGGCCGCCGTCCTCGACTTCGTCATTGAGGTCGTGCGCCGTCTCGACGACGAACCGGGCTTCAAGGTCGCGCCCCGCCGATGGGTTGTCGAGCGGACCTTCGCATGGCGCACACGATGGCGCCGTTTGGTACGAGACTACGAGCAGCGCCTCGATCTATCCGAGGCCATGATCCATGTCGCAAGGGAAAGCCTCTTGCTGCGAAAAATCGACCATTGAACCAATTCTCAACACGGTCTCTGACACCCCGCCCCGCCATCTCGACCGGGACGACCGAACATGCCCTATGGCCTCGACCTCTATCACGACCAGTTTACGGGGAACGGCGCCGTCGCGTGGCCCCTGCCGCCTGCCAACCGGATACTCTATGTCCGCCATGGCGAGGTGCGGATCGACGGCGCGGCGCACAGACCCGATTCGGCGCTTTTCGCAAGTGGGAATGGGGAGATGTCCGGGATCGCCGATTGGTCCCAGGTCTGGCGCTGGGAGATCGCGCCACCCAACCAAGACCCGGTGCTGCTCGACGGGGGCGGCCTGTTGTCGACGCGCCGCATGTCGCGGATGATCACCAGCCTCGATATGCCGCCCGGCAGCAGTTGGCTGTTCCGCCTCGACCGGATCACCTCGCCGCCGGGGCGCGTCGCGGACTGGCATCGGCATCCCGGCCCCGGCATCCGTTGCCTGCTGGAAGGAACGTTCAACGTTCAGCAGAACGCGGAATCGATACGGGCATGCGCGCCGGGCGACCCGTGGTGGGAGACCGGCGAGGACGTCGTCGTCGCCTGGGGATCGCGGACGATGCATGCGCGGTTCCTGCGCGGCATGGTGCTGCCGGCCGAATGGGCGGGCCGGGTGACCGGCGAGTGGCTGTCCGGCGACAGGACGGCCCGGCGTGGCGACTGGCGTCTCCTCGTCGACCGGATCGTCACCGTCTGATCTTGGGCGGACGGGGTCGGACAGGAAAGGATGTGGCAGGATGACGGAAACGGCGAACAGGTTCCCCACGATCACCACCGGCGAGGCGATCGCCAGATCGCTCGTCCTACACGGGGTCGACACGGTGTTCGGGATCCCGAGCGCGCACATGTACCATTTCAACGACGCGCTGGCGCGGGAGCGCGACCGGATCGCCTTCATCACCACGCGCCACGAGCAGGGCGCGGCGCATATGGCGTTCGGCTACGCCAAGTCGACCGGGCGCGCGGGCGTCTACACGGCGGTGCCCGGGCCGGGCGTGCTCAACTCGGCGGCGGCGCTCAGTATCGCCTGCGGTGCCAACACCCCGGTTCTGTGCGTGACCGGGAACATCATGGCAGATCTGATCGGCCGCGGCCGCGGCCAGCTCCACGAACTGCCGGATCAGCTCGCCACGTTGCGCGGCTTCACGGGTTGGGCGCAGCGCATCGACCATCCGACGGCGGCGCCCCGCCTTGTCGCCGAGGCCTTCCGCAGTATGTTCGCCGGCCGCATCAGGCCGGCGATGATCGAGGCGCCTTGGGACGTCTTCGGTCTCGCCGCCCAGGTCGATCTCGCGGTCGACCGCAGCATCCCGCCGCCGCCGCCCGATACCGACGCGGTCGCCGCCACCGCGCGGCTGATCCGCGAGGCGAAGAACCCGTTGATCGTCGTCGGCGCCGGCGCTCAGCATGCCGCGGAGGAAGTCACCGCACTGGCCAGGCTCGTTCAGGCCCCGGCGACCAGCTTCCGCAGCGGCAAGGGCGTCGTCTCCAACGACGACCCCTACGGCCTTCTATCCGCGGCCGCCTGCGAGTACTGGCCCAAATGCGATCTCCTGATCGGCATCGGCAGTCGACTCGAGCTGATCCATTTCCGCTGGCGCTGGTCGCCCGAGGGCATGAAGACCGTCCGTATCGATATCGACCCCACCGAGTTCGTCCGCATCAGGCCGGATGTCGGCATCGTGACCGATGCGAAGCGCGGAACCTCGGCCCTGATCGATGCGCTCGAGAAGAGCCTCGACAAGCGCCGATCCAGGGCCGAGGAGTTTCTCGGCTACAGCGTGATCGCGACGGAGAAGATTTCGGTCGTGCAGCCCCGGATGGCCTTTCTCGAGGCGCTTCGGCCCGCCCTGCCCCCGGACGGCTTTTTCGTCGAGGAGATCACCCAGACCGGCTTCGCCGCCCGTTTCGGCTTCCCCGTCTACGGCCCCCGGCAATACGTGACCTGCGGCTATCAGGACAGTCTGGGCTTCGGGTTCCAAACCGGCCTCGGGGTCAAAATCGCCAACCCCGGCCGCTGCGTGGTCTCGATCTCCGGCGACGGCGGCTTCATGTTCGGGGTCCAGGAACTTGCGACCGCCGTCCAGCACGGCATCAATCTGGTGGCGGTCGGGTTCAACAATGCCGGCTTCGGCAATGTCCGGCGTGATCAGATGACCGTTTTCGACGGGCGGCTGCTTGGCGCCGAACTCGTCAACCCGGACTTTGCCGCCATGGCGGAGAGCTTCGGTGCCAAGGGCGTGCGGGCATCGACGCCGGAGGCATTGCGTGCGGTGATCGAGGACGGGTTCAAGGAGGACGGACCGGTCCTGATCGAGGCGCCGATCGAGCGGGGAAGCGAGGCCTCTCCCTGGCCGTTCACGCCCCCCTGACCGGGCGGTGACCGGGAGGGGGGAGAGATGACCGGCGCGGGGCGCGCCGACTACCGCGCCTTCGTACCCGGACCGGCCCCGGATCGCCATGGGCGCATCGTCCGGGCGCGCACCTTCCCGCGAACCCGCCCTCGCCGCCCGCGCCATCTCCTCGGTAGGTGCCACGTAGACGCGGGTGGCGCGGGGCGGGCGGGGCCGCGTTTCCCAGCGATACAGGGTGGCGCGGGACACGCCGACCGCGTCGGCGGCTGCGGACAGGCCGTTCGATCTGGCCCGGTGTCAACGCTCGAGGGCGTCGCGTGTAAGCTGGCTTGCAGGCCTCGTGCCCGCATGGGGGTCCTCCTTCGGCTGCTTGTTCACACCGACAGCCTCGGAGACCCCCAACCCCGATTCAAGGCCCGCGTCTCACATCCGTCCGAACCCGGTCAGGGGGTTGACAGGGGGGGGGGGTAGAAATGCTCCAGAATAACCCGACGCCTGCCGAACGACTCAACACAGGAGTGCATCATGTCGATCATCGAAATATTCGCCGAATGTAGACGACCTTCCGCACACACATCTTCGCTCGTGCTACGACTTGCATCCGTTTTGACCGTTGCTACACTAGGCAGCGGCTGCGCCGACGACGGCAAACCTCGGTTCAGAACCGTTGTCGCCGATACGTTTGCGATCGAGGCGGTGGGCGATGCCTCGAAGCAAACGAAACGGAGCATCGCGGTGGAGGATATGGGAGAAGCGCAACAGGTCGTCCGCCCTATGCAGGTCCAAGCATGCGACGGACCACATTTGCGATACGCCGAAAGAAAGATATCCAGAAAGATCAAGCAAGTACCAGTTTATGAAACTGTGGATCCGCTCCAGGGAATTTATGTACGAAGGCTGAAAATCAGGAACGATACAGACAATGTGATGCGCCTGAACCGTATCGATGTCGTTCTGGTCGATGCTGCCGGGAACGATAACGAAGGGATGTCGAAGGAAATTCTTGAGCAAAACATAAGAGCCGCGCGTCCATGTTCCAGCACGCAGGCCCTTGTCAATAGTTTGCGCAGCCTGAAAATCCTGGGATCCGACGCTCGAATTCGCCCCGGCCGGGCAGTGGAAATGCTTGCGGCATTTACCAGCGTCGATAAAAGCATCGTAGGAGACTGGACGCTCGAGATGAACGACTTTCCAGTGGCGACAAACCAAGCCGGAGAGGTTATTCAGGTTACATCCTTCAAATTTCCTTTGGTATCCAAAGGATATCGGACCTCCATCAAATACCGTAAGGATTCATTCTTCTCTCCATGGGCCGAAGTCGATCGCAAGACAGAAGAGATCGATCCAGGTTCTTGATTCCTTCCCGCTGCGGAGATTATCGAAGAGCTATCGGCAACAGTCGAACCAGGAGGAAAAGAGATGAAAAAGTCCCGTTTGGCTGCACTCTCGGTCTTGGCCTTGGCCTTCTGCCAGTCCTTGCCGTATCCGGTTTGGGCAGGCGAGTACGCTTTAGTTTGCAGCATTAAGCATCCTAACATGCCGAAGTTTAGGAGCCCGAAGGTGCTAGTGATTACGTCAGACGGGGAGAAAATTATTGCCCTCCCCCCCACAAAAGGCCCTATGCCTATGGGAGGTAAAATTAGCCATTTATTTGTCTCGACGATCAACGAGATGATCGATGATGGCTTTGAACCTGTGGGTGGCGTTTCTCTTGTACTTGGCGACCCGACAGTATGTCAGGTCTTGTATGACGACTAGTCATCTGGAGCTGAAGTAAGTGTCATTATAGGATGTCCATCGGGATTGGATTTGGGAGGTTTCCCCCGATGGCTCGTGGCGTTGGCCGTCCGCTGGCGGCCTACGAGGCCAAGGTAGCGGCGCGCGCCGGGCGCAACGGCCGGGCCAAGGGCAAGCGGACGAAGCCGCCCGAGGGGACGCCGCGCGGGGACGAGCAGAGCAACCTGAGCGACCCTGACAGTCGGCTGATTCGCAAGAGCAGGAGGCACGAGTTCCGCCCGAGCGGGGCCGGGACAGCGGTGAAGGAAACCGAGCCCAAAGTCCGACAGACTGATAGCGCACGTTCTTGATTTATTCCGAAAGATCCGGCAGTCTGCCCCCATGGAGGCCCCTCTGCCGGAACGTCCTCGCAAGGGGCGTGCAGCCGGAAAAAAGTCGGGTGAACTGTCCGAGAAAATCCGGCGAATTTGTCGGCATGAATCGCCCTTAAATCAGCGCGTCAAAAGCCATTAATCAGGGGGGCGTGGGATCGGTTTCACTTCATCGACGTAGGCCGAGGTGCGGCCACCGCGCGTCCGGACAAGAATAAGGGCGTCCTCGCCGATCACGGCGGTGTGCTCGACCGCGAGGCCGGCAAAGCCGAGGTTGGCGAGGATGTCGCCCATCTGTCGAGGGATGCAGTCCTGCTGGATCGTCCAGCGGCGTGCCTCGGCGCGGAACTCCCACGTGACGACAAAGGCCGCGCCTTTCTCATTCACCGCTTTGGCCTGGGCTCGGTGAAGGCCTGCCGGCGGCACTTTTGGGCGCGGCGGTCGTTTGGATTTCGGGGGAACCTCGATGGTCGTCATGTTCCTCTCCTGACTGTCGTCTGGCCTAACGGTCGTCTGGCGCTGCCCAATGGTCGTCGTCGGCGGGGTTGAACGCGACCAGCTGATCGGTCGTCATGGCCTGCACCTGGACCTTCAGGGCCGCGCAGACCGTCCGCAGGCGATCCCGCGCCGCGCGTCCTGCGCCGCGGTGGAATCGCCGCGCAGCCGCAGGAATATCTCGTCCTGCACGCTCCCGACGCCGTAGGCGGCGGCAATCCGGCGGGTACATTGATCCTCAAGAGCCTGCACGAGCGCACCGGGCAGAAACCGGACAGTAATGACGTCCTTGAATTCCGGCAGCAGGTGCGCCGGCGTCATGGCCTCCAGCAGCGCGTCGCGGACCCGGACCCCGAGCCCTGCGTCGATCTTGGCCTCGGTGGGCAACGTGCCGGCCGGGACCGTGTCGGGCACGTTGGCCCGCGCCCTGGCCTCGTATTGGCTCAGCAGGAATTTCTTCGCCGCCTCGACCATGTCTTTCTGCGCCGCTTCGGAAAGCGCGGCGTTGACGGGCGCCTCCAGAAGGTGCCGCGCGGCGGCGTGGATCCCGTCGCTGATTATTATTTTGCCGCCGCCCTGGACGGTCGCCAGCCACGGCGCCAGCTTGGCGGCGACCGCCCAGGACGGTTTCGGAAACGCGGGAATATCGGCCGTCCACGGGACGGTGTCCCACCACTTTTCAGAAATCACCGCCTCATAGTCGATCTGAGTTTCCAACCAAGAGACCGTCGGGAACCAATGAGACAGATGATCTTCGATGCCGAGCCATAGCCGTACCGCGTTGACGAGATCGGTACACAGAATTGCTGAGCCGTGGTCATACTGATGTTGGCGCGGGTTGTGCTGATACGTCATAATTTCTTTCCGTCACGGCATACTTGGATTTACCAAGACTCCAAATTATCTCTGGTATTCCAGAGGTTTTCCAAAGTGAGCCTGACCCGTTTCTCTCCGTTCGGGCCGCTGGTGAGGTTTGTCAGCGTGTAGTTAGCCCTGAGGTAGGTGCATATTATTCCGTTGTCAAAACGGTGCGCTCCCGGCACCGGATCTCTTTATTCTACCGGTAAGCCTCCATCTCAGACGAATCTCGATCTGATCCACGAGCCCCGATCGGGAGACGGGGTTTCCATCTACCCCGTCCCGGCCTCGCGCCCCGTCCCGGCCGTCGTCACCGTCGGCCCCGTCCTCGCCGTAGCGGCCCACAACGGCGGGCGCTGTCCAATTGGCCGGGACAGTGGTGCCCTGAGCGGGTCTCCCGTCGACGGGCCGCTGTGAGCGCCAGAGAGTGTTGAGCCTTGCCGTAAGAGTGGGTGCGCCGTCCGACCACGGCGAACCGGGTCTGTCAAAGCCCCATGAATTCGACGGCAACGACGGCGTGCGCCCGCTGGTGCGCGCGAATACGTACTCGATCCCCTGGCCGTCCTCGCCGTCGGCCCCGGGGACACCCGGTGGCCCCTGCTCCCCGTTCACGGCCCAGCGGCCGACGATGACGGGCGCGCGCCAATTGGCTGTCACGGCGGCGCCCGTCGCGGGGACGCCGACAATCTCCCGCTCGGCGCGCCACAGATATGGCAGTGCCTGGGTGATGGTGGGCGCGGCGTCGGTCCATACCAAAGAGCTTGCCGTGCCGCCGGAATCGAAACCCCAGCTATTGCTGGCCGCTGGTGCGTTGGAATCGTGGCCGACGCCATCCGTGCGAATATGTACTCGACACCCCGGCCGAACGCGCCGACCACCGTCGGCGGGGACCAATTTCCCCAGCGGGTTCCCGGGCTATCGCCTGCGCTGGGCGCGCCCGGCACCGCTCTCTCGCTCCGCCAGAGCTTCGGCAGGGCATCCGTGAGTGCCGGCGCGCCGTCGCGCCATTGCAGGCCGTTCCGGGTCTGCGGCCGGTCGTAATTCCAAGTGTTGAGCGGCCGCTGGTTGGTCTGGATGCGGGTGACCGATTTTGCCGTCCGAGCGAAGATATATTCGACGCCGGCCCCATCCTCGCCGTCGTCACCGTCGGCGCCGGGTTGGCCGTCGGTCCCGTCCAGGCCGCGCGTGACCGCGCCGAGCGTGGCGTCGACATAGGTCGGCTCGGTGCGCCGCCCGTCCCGAGTGAGACCGCACAGGCCGAAGCGCCAGGTGCCGGCTTCCGGCCGGTCCATGGACTCCCACGGCGATGCGTCGAGATTCCCCTCGTGCAGGTCGTCCATCGCCATCCAGTCGGCGCCCGGCGCCCCATGGCGTATCCGGTAGCCGACGATCGTCTCGGCGACGGACGCTGCCCAGTTGAAGACGCGCACGCCCAGCTCCGTCTCGGTCACGTGGAGCCCGCCGATTGCCGCCAGGTCCTTGCGTCCCTGCACCTCCAGCGGATTCCACGTGAGGTCGCTGGTCCGATGGCTGTAGTACCGCGCGTCTTCGTCGCGGGCGACGAACCTGACGCGGCGCCCGGCGGGCTCCTTTCCGGTGATCCGCAGACGGACCAGATCAGGCACGGTGTCGAAACAGGTCAACCGGTAGGCCGCCGGATCGTCGGTCACACCGTCCGGCGGCCGGCCGAGGCTTTGGTTGAGGGTAATCTGGCGGTTGTCGCCCACGGTGTAGCCGCGGCTCACCACCCGGTCGTCCAACGTCCAGATCCACACGGTGCCGTCCGTCGCCGGCGTGCGGCTGAGGGTCAGCGTCATGCGGTCGGCCGAGATCGCCTCGAGGCGGCCGCCGACGCCAAGTTCTTCGGCGGACGCTCCCGGTCTTCCATCTCGATAGTGCATGCAAACCAGCGTCCATCGAACAATCGGTGTGGGTGCGGCAGCCCATTCGCGTCGAACAGAAATGCTTCCAGGCAACCGCTGGCTGCCGAACCATCCAGCCCGCGCGGCAGGGCCAACGCCAAGCCCAGAATCCGCCCGTCCGCATGGCAATCGCCGACGAAAGGCAGCGGGAGCAGGGCCAGATGGGGTTCGGCGGTTGCGCCGCCGCCGGGCTTGTGGCCGCTGAACCATTCCGGGGGCGGCTGTTCGGGGCAGGATTTCGTCAATGCACCGCGCACGGCCGCCGTGAGCTTGAGCGTCGCTGGGGTGAGGGTCTAGGGTCGTCGCGGACGTCGGGAAACGGACGCTACGGGCCTTCGTCCGCGAGAACGTGCACCCCGACGCGACCCTCTACACCGACGAACTCCGGTCCTACCGCGGCGCGGTCAAGAACCATCAGACGGTCAACCACAGCGCCCGCGAGTACGTCAACGGCATGGCCAGCACAAACGGCATCGAGAGCTTCTGGTCGATGATGAAGCGGGCATACGACGGCACCTACCACCGGATCACCCACAAGCACCTCCAGCGGTACGTTGACGAGTTCACCGCCCGCCACAACATGCGGTCGATGGACACCGCCGACCAGATGGTCCGCCTCGCGACGTGCATGGTGGGGAAGCGGCTGACATACCGGGAATTGGTGCTCGAAGATACGCCGCGCCGTCGGAGAGAAGCCGTTGATGTACGACACGAGATTGGGTGCGATGTTCTCGGCGTCGCCCAGCAGCCGGGCGAAGCTGTAGGGGCTCCTGTTGTAGAGCGGATACTTGCGCCGGGGGTCGGCCGCCTTGCCGAGCAGACGGTCCATTGCCGCTGCGGGCATCCGCTGCGCCTCCAGCTCGTCCCGCCGCTTCAGAACGGCATCCCTGGTCGGCTCCAGAACGCAATCGAGCCGACGCAAGACGACCATGGGAAGCATGACCAAGCGATATTGGGGCGGGCGGTACGGCCCCCGAAGCCGGTTCGCGATTTCCCAGATCCTGGCTTTCAGTTCTTCGTGCGCCTGTACGTTCATGGGCTGTCTTTCGAGTACATCTGCTCGGTCTGCGGTCTGTGTTCACGCCGCTTCCGGGAGACGACATTTGCCGGTCAGGCCATGAGAGCCGGAGTGGGGTCGTCGGAATCTTCTGGCGGCAGTCGGCAAATCGCCGTCGTTTTCCAGTGCGCGGGCATCGGGAGCCTGGCGCCGGAGGCCTGAGGACGGCGTCACGTCCTCAACGAAATGCTAGCGCATGAGCACACCCTGGCCGGGTTCTGGAAAGGTTGCTGTCACGCTGTCAATCCATTGGCTCGCGCCTCGAGCAGGGCGCATCGTTCCATCAACATGTCGAACGGCTCGCTGTCGTCGAGCAGCATGCCGTCGGCCAGCATTCTCGTGTAATCGTTGGAGAGGACGGCGAATCCGGCACCTTCGGGAACGAGCTGAAGGTGTCCCGAGACTGCCGCCTCATAGTCGATTCGTACGCCGCGGGCGTCGTTCTCGGCGAAGAACATCGCCTTGTGGCGGGCGACCGACAGCGCGAGGGCGCGGTCGGCGAACGCTTTTGCCGCGATCCCGGCCTCGTCGAGGCGCGCAAGATCATGCCAGTGCCTCGACAGACGCTCGCCGCGCCGGCGCTCCTGGCGGCAGAAGACGTGAAGCGCGGTCGCCTTCTCCCAGAAGGTCCGTTCCGCCAGCATGACGGTGGGGTGCGCCTGCGGGAAGCCGAGATCGGGCAGGTATGCCGCCGCATCGCACAGGACCGGCATCGCCTTGCGCGGTTCGCCCGTGGACCGTGCGCCGAATTCAACTATGACTTCCGGGGCGACAAAACCGCTTGTCTCGAACAACGGTTCGTACGCGATGTAGAGACGCTCTGCCGCCACCCTGCACCTTGCCACGAATCCGGTCTCGGAGAGACCTTCTTCAACAATGGGGCAGGCCTCGTCCCGGACCCATTCGGCGAGACGGGCACGGATCGCACGCGTCCAGCGCTTCTCCTGGCTGCGCGTCGGCGGCAGCGCTTCGTCGCCGGCGCCGGCCACCAGGTCCGACGCGAAGGCGCGGATGTCGTAGGTGACGTCGACATCTTCCGAGAAACGGCGGATCGCGCGCCACACCTTCGACAGCGATGTGCCGCCCTTGAAGGTCAGATGCCCGGCGAACGGCGCGTCGAACAAAACGCCGAGCGCCGCGACGACCCAGACGTCCTTCTCCAGAAGATGCGCCTTGCGGCCGCCGCTTCGTTCCGCCACCTCGAGAGCGTCGCGCCTGTCGTCGGGCGAGAGGTTTTGGAATCCCTGCTCAGCCATGCGCAAGGCGCGCGCTCACCGGCTCCGCCATCCAGATCGGCATGGTGGCCCGCGCGGCCGCGAGCTCTTCCCGATCCGCCTCGGAGAGCGTCTTCAGAACCGCTTCGAGGCCATCCTCGATCTCTTCGGGACCGAGCCATGCGAGGGCGCGGATGACGTCGCCCGCCTTTCGGTGCGGCGCCGCCAGCTGCCAGCGCGGCGCGTGACGCAGCTCGACGATGGACGAGCCGAAGTGCAGCCGTCGGTTGGGACCGGAGGTGAGGTAGACCGCACGGACCGGATTCTGCGTGGTGAGGCGCAGGCAATTGGCCGCCGCGCCGCCGCACGGCACGATCGTTTCGCCCCACATCTGCGACAGCGCGGCGATCGCCTTGGCAACCCGGGGCGCCCGAACGCCGAAGCGGGTCTTGATCGGGCGCATGTAGACGCCCTGGCAGATCCGCATGAGGTGGCCCGAGCGCGCGAGGCGCGACAAGGCCTGGTCGACGGCCGCCCGGTTGCCGAGGTGCAGCAGGGCAGCCGGACACAGCGGCGTGGCCTCCGGCAGGGCCTCGGCATGCTCCATGATGCGCTTTTGAAGGCCGCGCATGGTCTCGGCTCCATCTCGATTTGTCAGGAATCTAGCGGTAGGACTATCGTGATTCAACGCTGGAGAAAAGAAAATCCGCCAGCATGGGGGTGGACACGAAAGCTGCGCCGCGTGCGTTGTGGCGTCGCCCGGGACAACCGGGAAGGGTCCTCCCGCCTACTCGGAACCCAGCTTCGAATCGGTTTGCGGCGGTGGCGCGTTCGGAGACGGCGAAGGATTGACGGCCGATTCGGGCGCCAATGACGAAACGAACTGCAGAATTTCGTCGACCTCATCCGTACGGCCGTCTGCAATGAGGTCGCGCCGGAGGACCTGGGCGGCGAACAACGCGGCCTTCGCGACCTGCATATCGAGCTCGGTGCGCGGCCATTCGCGCCGGCCGAGGGCTTCCATGACGAGATCGACCACGAGCCGGTTGGCGGAAACCTCGCGTTCCTTGGCGATCTTTTCGATGCGCGCCCACTGCTCCGGCGTGACCCGGATGGTCCTCGTCAACGTATCCGCCATCGCTTTCTCGAATTTTCTTGCCCAACTTCGATCACGGTACGACAGCTTCGCCGGAATTCGTAGCGATCGGTGCATCGACAGACTTGGCTCGGTGCGATTGGGGCGACCCAAGACGTCTTCGGTGTCGTAGTCAGATTGAGTGCTCTATAGGAAGTCTCCTCGACCGACGCGCATGCTCCGTGACACGCCGTCCGCCCGATCGGGCGGACGGCTCGCAAGGCTTTGATACGACGGGTAAATTTCAGCACTCAAACTGAGTGCTCCGCGCTACCGATCGCTGACAACTTTTCCCGGCAAGCGCCTGTCGCCTCATGTCGTTGAAAACGCAGGGGATATATGACAGGCGCGCGCTTGGCGCTCCCCGCAGCCTGCTGCGTGGGGCGTGAAAATTCAAGCCCGCGCCATGCGGTCAGGAACGGGAAGACGTGCTGAATTGCGGTGGGGGAATCGCCGCCGGAGGACCCGGCGGGTCGGAGCCGCCGCGGCGATTGAGCGGCGGATGGTGCGGCGCGGACTGCGCGATGCGTTGCGCCCGGCAGTGCGCGGCGTTCGGCGCGGTCGCCGATGCACTCGTGCGAAGCACGGTGCGAGGCCGAGCGGTGCGAAGACGGAGCACGAGCGCGGCACGCCCCGGATCGTGTCGGGGACGGGAAGCGCACGCGAGGATGCCATCGCTGTCGGGTCGCCGCGCCGCCGCCGCCCGCTCCGGGGATGACGATGCGGCCCGCGATGCTGCGGTCAGGCGGCGCAGCGAACCACCGGGATGCCGAGCTGCCTTGCCTTGTCGACGAGGTTATCGGTAATGCCGGAGCCGGAGAAGGCGATGATGCCCTTCGGCAGGAGGTTGAGCAGTTCGTCGTTGCGGCGGAAGGGTGCGGCGCGTCCGTGTTTCTGCCAGTCGGGCTTGCGGACGATCTGGTGGACGCCGTTGCGCTCGGCCCACTGCGCGGCGATCTTCTCGACGCCGGGTCCGCCGCCATGCACCGGGATGAGGTCGCTGTACTTGGCGCGGGCCTTGTCGAGGCGGGCGATGACGGCGGCGGGGTCTGCGATGTCCTTGCCGCCGGCGATGGCGACCAGCGTTCCCTGCGGCAGGTGCGCCCGGGTCTTGCGGTCCTTGCGGGCGCGCTGGAAGTCGCGGGCGTCGATGGCAGCGCTGGTGAGCCTGCCGGTCTGGCTGGTGTGCGAGCCGTGCCGGGGCCGCCAGACCTCGCCGGTCGCGCTGCGGTACTGCTCGGCGACGGTGTCGCGCAGTTTCTCGAAGGCGTCGCGTCTGTCGCCGAGGTTCTGCGCGCGGTCGGTGACGAGTTCGAGCTCGCGCGCTTTGATCTCGGTGCCATCCTGGGCGTGCGCCAGTTCCCTGAGTTCCGGGGTGAGCCTGTCGACGCTGCGGTCGAGGCGCTGCATCTGGGCGTGCAGCATGTTGACGAACCCCCAGAGTAGGCTCTCGCGCTCGTCGGCGAGCTGGGTGCCGTCCGGGCCTACGCCCTCGGCCAGGATGCGGAAGGCTTCCTGCACCGCGCCGGTGGCGTCGTCCTCGTCCCAGACCTCGCGGCTGTCGAACTCGCCGCGCTCCGGGGTGGCGCCGTAGAGGGCCGCGGTCTCGCAGGCGATGGCGGTCTGGGACTGTTCGGCGAAGGTGTCGATATCGAAGGTCATGACGGTCTCCTTGACGATCGGTTTGCACGTTCGGAGCCGATCCCCGACGTGATGGTTCTTGGGTCACGCGCGCGGACCGCAGCCACCGGGGCCGGAATGAATGGCCCGGCGCGGTGCGCGATTGGTGCGGGCGCAAGGAGCCCGTGTGGCACAATGAACCGGCATGTCGGCAGGCGTATTTCTCTCCACCTGCACGGACCCCATCGGCGGTTCCGCCCGGCACGTCGTCTGCCGTGGAGCACGGGCCCGGGTCACCCATCGGCCCGCTCCGCCAGCGCCTGCGCTGCCCAGGCTGCCGCACGCGCCAGCACATGGCCGTGGCAGGGCTCCGGATGGCACCAGCACGCGAGCCAGCAGCCGTCGAGCGCGGCGAGTTCCTCCAGCGCGATCTCGCCGGCGCGGATACGGCGCCAGAGATCGGTGCGGTAGCGGGCGATCGCTTGGCCGCGGTCCTGTCCGGGGAAGATGCGGAACGGATTGCCCCACCTCGTGCGGCGGTCGATCAGCACGGTGTCGTTGACGACATGAACGTACTCGAACGCCTCGCGCAGCCGGGGTTCGTGCTTCAGGTTGACGACGGCTTCCATGACCTCTCCCTCCCGCTTCATGGCGTTCGCCCTCTCTTCGCTCCACTCCCTCTCCGGGGAGCATCGGAAGCGGTTGGCCCGGAGACGCGCGCGGGCCGCTCCGACGGGACCCGCTCCGGCTCGGCTGCATGAAAAATGGGCGACCGCTGCTGCGGCCGCCCGAAGTCGAGGGGGGAGAATGGAATCGGTGGCTCAGAACGGAATCTCGCCCGTGTCCAGATCGTCGCCCCGCGCCGGGGCGCCGCCGGTGGGCACGGCCGCACCGTTCGCCTGGCCCGCCGCGGTCTGCGTCCCATTGGCGTTGGCGTCGTTCCCCTTGTCGAGGAACTGGACCCGGTGGCCGGGGACCACCAGGATCTCGGTCGAGAAGCGCTCGCTGTCCTCGCCGTCCTTCTTCCAGCGCCGGGTCTGCAGCTTGCCCTCGGCATGGACCAACCTGCCCTTCCTCGCGTGCCGCTCCAGCATGTCGATCAGCCCGTCCTGGAAGGTGACGACGCGGTGCCACTCGGTCTTGTCCACCCGGTTGCCGGAGTTGCGATCGATATACCCCTCGTCGGTCGCGATGCTCATGTTGGCCACGCGACCCCCCGATGCGAGATGGTTGACGGTGACGTCGGCGCCGAGGCGGCCGATCAGTTCGACGCGGTTGATACCGAAGCTCATGGCGATGCTCCTTCAGGGTCTGGATGATGACGATGAGTTGCGAACGGACGGGACCGGAACCTCTCTCCCGGCCCCTCCCGTTCACCCTTCTCCCGCTTCCCTCTCACTCTCCTTCGCCGTCGCGGCCTGCGAGGACCTCGCGGTCGGGACAGCGCCGGACCCGGTCGTCGGCCAGCGCCTCGCGGACCGAACAGGGGTCGAGGCCGAGCGCGGCGATGAGGTCGCTGCCGGCCGGTGTCATGGGGTCGAAATCAGAGTCGAACATCGGTGAAGTCTCCTGTGCGGTTGCCGCGCCCGGCAGCGACGGAGCCCTTCTCCCTCGACCCTCCCGGACGCTCACCCGACACTCGCTTTCCGCTCCCTCTCCCGGACCGCCGCCCGGAGGCGGAACCGCAGGCCGATGCGGCCCCGGCCGCCGGCTCATTCCCATCCGGCCAGGGTGGCGAGCGGGGAGCGGTCGGCCACGATCTCGACCGCGTTCCTGTCCAGCTTCTCGAAGGCGAGCCAGGCGACAGCCTCCATCTCGTCGTCGAAGGTGGCGAGGCATTCGTCGGTCTCGCGCAGGAACACCGCGAAGCTGGGGGGCCAGAGCGGCATGCCGCGGAAGTGGTCCGAGCGCTCGTAGGAGCGGCGGGCGCACGGCTCGCACCGGCTGCCCCCCTGCGAGGGCTCGCCGCAGTCCGTGCAGCGCCCCACCGCGCGCCGTTCGGCGTAGCGCCTGCGGGCAGCGGCGTTCTTGCGTTCGGGCGACCGGCGTTCCTCTTCGAGCACGGCGCACGGGCCGCAGCGCGGGCAAAGGCCGGCTGCGATGCGTTCGGCGGTGCGCCGTGCGATCCGCTCGCGATCGCGCATGCGGCCCACCGAGGGGTCGCGATAAGCCATCGAAGCTCTCCTGGTCGGGGATGGGCAACGGACGGCGGCCGCCCCGTCGGCAGCCCCGGATCGCGGTCCGGGGTAGGCGGGCCGGCAGGACATCCGCAGAAGCGCTCCGTTCAGCCCTTCTGCTTGCGGTCGCAGAGAAGGCCCGCGGCGACCGAACCCCACAGCTGCTTGCCGCCACGGGTACGCAGGCCCGTGCAGATGATGATCTCGGTGCGCATGGGCCGCATCTCCCGAACTTCATTCAGGGTGGCGGTGACGCGCTTCGCCTTGCGCCGGCCCTTCGCTTTCGCCTGCCCCGGACCCCGATCCGGGGATGCCTCGGGCCGGACCGGGCGAATGTCGCCATCCGCCCGGGCCTTGAACCGCTCGACGACATACTTCTCGTCCGAGAGGCCGCTGCCGAAGAAATGAACCAGGAATGTCGCCGCCGTGTTGCCGGGCATCGCCATCGCTGCTGTCATGGTGCCGTCTCCATCGTGCCGGTGGTCAGGAACGGCGGCCGCGCCCCTCTCCGGATCCCCGACCGCCGCCCCGCTCACGGCCCGATCTCTCCTCCCGGCGGCGTGTCACGCGTGGCCGGCGACGACGGAGGCAGAATGTCGTGGTGGCAGGCGGGATCGGCGGACCTTCGGCCGGCCATACGTATGCGGCGCGGGCGCCCGGCGTTTGCCTGTCCGCCGGCGCCGCGTCAGGCAGGCGGCGCCGACGGCATCGCGACCGGCCGCCGTCATGCCGCGGTCCGGGCGGGTTCGAGCGCCGGAGACCCTGCCCGGATCAGCTCGTCGATCCTGTCGGCGACGCGCTGGGCGGCGTCGCGAAGCTGCGCCGTGGTCCAGTCGGCGGCGTAGCCTACGGTCACGTCCTGGGGTCGGGCGTGGTTGACCAGCCGCTTGGTCAGGCTGCCCGGCAGCATCAGCTCGCGATCGGCCACCGTGATGAAGCAGTTGCGCAGCGCGTGGAACCAGAACTTCGCGCCGCCCGCCTCGCCGATCCGTGCGTTCAGGTGCTGCATGCCTTCGAGATGACCGGACCTGGCGGTCTCGGAGGGAAATACCCAGGCGCGGCTGCGCTCGGGAAAGCGCCCGCGTTCGGCAAGGCGCCGTTCGAGGATGGCGGCGAGCTGACGGGTGACGGGAAACTCGAGCGGCTCGCCGGTCTTGGTCTCTTCGACCCGCAACGTCATGGCCTCCAGGTCCACCTGCGACCAGCGCAGCCCGAACACCTCGGCGCGGCGCATGCCGGTGTAGAGGCCGAAGCGGAAGGCGTCGCGGGCGACCGGGTTACGCACCGCCGCCTCGATGCCCTCGTGCCAGCGCGGCAGCACCTCGGCCGGGGGCTGGATGCGCCGCCGGCGCGGCCGGTGGGGCCGCCCGCCCGCGGCGCGCCACTGGTCGACCGGATTGTGCAGCCCCTCGAAGTCGAGGCATTGGCGACGGTAGAGGACGCGCAGCATCTTCACCGCGTTGTTGGCCTGGACCCACCCGGCCTCGGCGGTCAGGCGGCGGAAGCACTGCTCGACATCCTTGCGGTCGATCGTGTCGAGGGGACGGTCGAGCCAGGCGCGGAGGTCGCGATGGACGGTGCTGCGGTAGACGGCAAGCGTGCTCTGCCGGCGCTCGGGGCCGGCGTCGAGATAGTCCTCGAACGCCGTGCGCAGGGTGGGCATGGCGCGGGTGCGGGCGCGGCCCGCCGCCGGGTCCTCGCCGGCGGCGACGCGCCCGAGCGTTTCCTGGGCGATGCGCCTGGCCCGGTCGGGCGTCACGCGGCCGTGTCGCCCGATGACGAGGCGCCGGTTGGCGGCCCTGCGCCCGCCGGCGCCGGCGCGGTAGTTGACGATGTAGGAACGCACGCCCGAGGGCTGGACGCGGACGCCGAAGCCTGTGAGCCTGTCGTCCCATGCGATGAAGGGCTTGTCGGCGGGCTTCAGGGCTTCGACGTTGCGCTTGTTCAGCGTGAGCTTGAGGTTTGCGGTGCGTTTGCCGGAGTGTGTTGACATGCCGATATTCCCGAAAAACCCTGTCGAATATCATCATATGGATCAACACCAGGAACTCAACCGGGGCGCGTGCGGTCGCGGTCCTGTCCTTGCGAGTTTCCTGTATATGACGCCAACTGTTTGAAATATTGTATGATTGTCGTATCAGTCGCACGAATGCGCCGCCTCTCTTCCCATTGCCATTGAATCATTCGGACTGAACCGGGTGGAACTCATTGGCCGCCTCGGCGCCGACGTCACCGTCAACCACCTCACCAGCGGTGGGCGCGTCGCCAACCTGTCGGTCGCGACCGACGAGTCGTACATCAACAAGCAGACCGGCGAGCGGGTCGACAAGACCGAGTGGCACCGCATCGTCACCTTCCAGGACGGGCTCATCTCGATGTTCGAGAAACATACAGATAATAGATAGACACACATGCGCTCGGCTTCGATGGAGGCGACAGAAGCATCATTTTTCATTGGGTTATAGGGGAATCGGTTCGGAAGTTGCGCCACATGGGATACGCTACCATGCGCGCTATTTTCTTTTCAGGTGTTGATAATAGTGTTGCCCGCGCTATGCTGCGCGGCATGGAAAAGGAGAACACCGGAAAACGCATCGCCAGGGTCAGGACCCACCTGACCAAGCGCACCGTCGAGGCGCTTGCCCCCGCCGACAAGTCCTGGATCGCCTGGGACGACCGCCTTACCGGCTTCGGCGTGCGCGTTCAGCCCTCGGGCACCAAGTCCTTCATCGTCAACTACCGCCCCGGCGACGGCGGGCGCAAGGCGCCCAACAAGCGCGTCGTCATCGGACGCTTCGGCCGCATGACGACGGACGAAGCCCGGCGCAAGGCCCAGGACCTGCTCGGGCGCGTCGCCCGGGGCGAGGACCCGGCCGGCGAGCGGGCCGAGGCGCGCGTCGTACCGACGCTGACCGAGGCATTCGAGACCTACATGGGAGCCAATCCAAACCGGGCGGCCAACACCGTCAGGCTCTACCGCGAGAACCTGCGAGTCAATCTCGGGGACTGGCTGAAGCGCCCGCTCGACAGCATCACCCGGCAGGACGTGGAGGACCGGTTCAATCTCGTCAACGCCAGGCATGGCTGGGCGGGGGCCAACCAGACGCTCTCGATGCTGCGCTCGATCTACCGCCGGCCCTGCGCCGACCACGATGGGCTGCGCAATCCGGTAGAGCTGTGGCTCGCGGCCGGGGGCCGCTTCAACCGCATGCGGCGGCGGCGGATCTCGTCCCCGGCCGAGGTGCTGCCGCGCTGGCGCGCAGGCATCGAGGCGGTGGACCTCGATCCGGCCATCCGCGACATCTTCCTGATCGGCCTCTACACCGGCATGCGCATGGGGGAGGTCGTGTCGTTGCGCCGGGAGCGGGTCGACCTTGAGCAGCGCATTCTCAGGGTCGAGGAGACCAAGACCGGGGAGCCGCTTGAGCTTCCGATCACCCGGCAGCTCGCCGCGATCTTCGATCACCGCCGGGCGGATGCCGACGAACCGGACCTGGAGCCCGAGGGCTGGCTCTTTCCGGCCCCCAGGAAGGCCGCGTCGGGTCACGTCTCGCACCTTTCGCAGTTCTATCCCGATATTAGCAAGGCCGGGGGAACCCGCTTCTGGTTCCACGGGCTGCGCAACGCCTTCATCACGGTGGCCGAACGCGAACTCATGCTGCCGCGCTCGCTGACCAAGCGGCTGGTCAACCACGCCCGGCCGCCCGATGTAACCGAGGGGTATGCGGCGGACTGGACGGTCGAGCAGCTTCGAGAGCCTGCGCAGCGCGTCGCGGACAGGATTGACGAGTTGATTGGAGCGGAAACGCCAGTTTTGGAGACGCAGCTTCAATGAGGCCGGGGCGCGCGCCCCGGATCTTGGGCCCTACGATCCGATCGGCCTGCTCGGCCGGATGGTGCTTCAATGAGGCTGGGGGATCGTGTCCTGAGCCGTGGTGTAAGAGCCTGGCGTCGGTTGCGGTATCCGGCGGGTCGGGCCGGGGACGCTCAGGCTGCCACGGCGGGCAGCTTGACGGTGAGATTGTCGCTCACGGGGGCGATGGATTGTATCTCCTTGAAACGGCCCATTCGTCGTTCTGCTCGAAGAGCACGGCGCCGGCGAGGCGTATGATGGCGTCTTCGTTGGGGAAGATGCCGACGACATTGGTTCGCCGCTTGATCTCTGCATGCAGCCGTTCGATCGGGTTGGTCGAGTGGAGCTTGCTGCGGTGCTCGCTGGGGAAGGTCATGCAGGCGAGCACATCGTGCTCGGCATCGTCCATGAGGGTGGCGAGCTTGGGCGCCTTGGTCCTGAGCTGGTCGGCGGCCAAGCGCCACTGGGCGATTGCCGCCGCGGCGTCGTCCTGGGCGAAGGCGGTGGCGACGCGCCGGCCCTGGCGGCCGGCATGGGCCAGCAGGTTGCGCATGAAGTGGATGCGGCAGCGCTGCCATGTCGCGCCGGCCGGACCATTCAGCGGCTTGGACGGTTTGGGATTCCTTCGTTGCCGCAGGCGCCGTGGCGGCGCAGGTCGGCGCGGAACTGGTACCGAAGCCGGGTCATGCGCTTCCGTCCATCGCATTGCGGCCGTCACCGAGCTTGGGAAATCGGAAGACATCCTCGTCCGCCATCTCGACCAGCGACAAGGCGCCTTTCCACAGCTTGTCGGATACTCCGGAGGACACGGCCGTGAAACCATGTCCCGCAATCGAATCGTTACGTTTCGACAGCGGGGATCCTGATTTGCTCCAACCCAGGTCGTGGAAGCGAGTTCCCAGGGGATCGTCCTTGAGCCGCAACAGCTCGTAGGCATCCTGCAAGCCGAGCTTCAGCATTTCATCGTCGGCCCGGGTCGCCAGGCGGCTGTGCATGGCTACGGGAACGTCTACCAGCGGTAGCTTACTGGTCTTGATCCTGAACCCTTTCCACAGGCGCAGTTGCGCCGCCGCCTCGATTGCGCGGTAGAGCCGGGCGACGGCATCCACGTGCCGCCCTTCCTCCCGCCGTCGACCGGCATTGGCGATCAGATCCTCAAGGAACTCGCGGGTGGGAAGGCTGGAGTCCTGCTTCAGCTTCTTCAGCCGATCTCTGGCCCGATCGATGTGTTGCCGAAACCATTCCTGTGTCTTGCCAGGCACGGCGGCCGCCAGATCGTTCGAGCGCCTGGCGCATTTCCCGAACTCGCCGAAGGCCGTCCTGTACTCCGAACGATCCCATTTATCGTATCCTTCCATGAACGTGGCTAGAGCGCTCAGCTCGCTCTTGCGCGAACCGCTGTCAGCGATATGGCTCAAGGCATTTCGCAGCCGTTCTGCGCCCCACCCATAGGCATGCCGGTCGAAGGCGGCGACGGCTTCCTCGACCACCTGATAGCCGAGCGTATCCCACGGGTTGATGACGGACACGACCCGTTCGCTGCCGGCAACGACGATGCCGACATCGTCCTTGTCGCGCCGCGCGCCCCCGACATAGGAGAATCGGACGGCGGGCCACGGCCGGGCCACCAGGGCCAGGGCGGCGCTCATGCACTTGGTCCCGCCGGTGAAGTCGACTACGCACTCGTGACCCTCACCACGCCCGCGCCATTGGGTGACCTGTTTCTCCAGGTCGCGCCGCATCTCGTGCACGCAAACCGAAAAATCCTGATGGTCCGACACCGGAATCGTATCGAACTGTCCTGCACCGAGCTCGAATCCCTGCTGCGCGAGTGATTCCCAAATGTTGTTTATCTGGCCGGTCGTATCTGAAGAGGGCACGAACAGAACTCTTGCGGGCCGCCATTTGCCGATGGACTCGACCAGCGGCGCCGGCGCGCCGCCGACCGTCGCGATCAACAGGATTTTGGATGAAGCCCTGTCCGGCATCGCGTCCTTCCGATCAGTGTCGATGCGAGCGCCGCCGGCCGCGACCGGGAGAGCGTCGCCCGGTCGCGGCCGGATCCCCCGCCACCCACTGGAATTGCAGATTTCGTGGCGGGACGCGCACATACAGGGCCCGGGTCCCGTCGACAATGGCGTCGTCCGGCGGTGTACCGAATATGGTGCCAGATCGCCCGTCTTCGGTACGTCCGCACCAGCGGCCCTTGTCATCCTGATACAAGGTCGCCTCGACAGCTTCGCCCTTGACCAGCACGCGCGGCGGCGCTGGACGCGCTTCTCCGAAGCGGCCGTAGCCGACTGCGGTCTTGGCGCCAGCGCCGATCCACTCCAGCGCCTCTGCGAGCCAGCAGCAGGCCGTTTCGCAGTGGCTCCCCGCTTCGGCGGAAGGTCGCCGGGGTGCGACGGCGAAACGAAATGTCGCGCCTTTTCCGACGGCCAGAAACGGAATCGGAATCGGATCGATCCAGTCGCCCGGCGGTTTGCTGTCCTGGTAATATTCGCCGTAATGTGGCGTCATGACATCCCTCACCAATTCGACAGGTTCCCTGGGCAAAGCATCGAAGAACACCACATCGCCCACATGCCGTTCCGTACCCAAAACGGCGCGCCAGGCGGCTTCCTCCTCCCGTTTCCAATGTCTGGCCCAAGCGCCGACCATGCCCTTCACGGACGACCCGGGCAGATAGGGTACGCCCAGCGTGTGGTGCCACAGAAAGCCGTTCTCCACCGGATGGTCCCGGCCCAGGCCGGTGACGAACGGACCGACGGTCTGCAGATCGACGCATCGACCGTTCAGACTCTCGATCATCTTCCGCTGCCGTTCGGATTGGCTCTTCAACTCGCCACGGTTGCCGCGAGGGCCGAGAACCTGGTCAATCCAATCTCCCTTGTGGAGATCCGCCGCCGTCTTCGACAAATTGGTCCAGGTAAGGCAGAACTTGTCGTACCACAGGCCAGCATGCCCGTTCTTCGGCAAAGCTTCGATATCGGCGCTTTCGTAGAGAGGACGGTCAAGCATCGCCGTCGTTCCGGGAGGCTGCCTTCAGATGGGCGGCGGCGAGCTTCTTCAGCCAGTTCAGGTAGCCCTGCGCCTCGGCCTGGGCCCGCAGATAGCGCCGCTGATCCTTGGTGGCGATCGCATCCAGCAGACCCTGCGCGCCGCGATAGGGTGCGTCTTCGTCAGCGCCGCACAGCCAGTCCTCCAGATCCCGATACAGCAGGAAATGCGGGTCATCGTCATTCGATCTGGCCGCCGCCAGCAGGGTCGCCATCGCCTGTCCAAGGCCGTTCTGCAGGATCGACGCGGGCAGCGCCCTAGCGTAGCTCAGATAGTCGGATTGCTTCGGGTGCTTTTGCTTCTTCCTGATCCTGTCCAGCGCGTGCGCCGCACGGCGCTGTTCGAGATTCAAGCCGGTCATCCGTCTGTACTCCGCCACGCCACCGCGAACCATCCCTGGCCGACGGTCTCGTTGCCGCCGATCTGAAGCCAGGGCCGGCGTTCAAATGTCCGATGAACCGCCGCCATTCCACTGGCGCCCGAGTCCCGATCCGCCAGAACGGCGTACATCAGCGTATCCGGCGGGAGGGTTTCCTCGTACCACAGGTTGACGCTTCTCTTTTGCTCATCGAGGACGTTGCGTGCATGCACGGCGAGACCGTTACGGGCGAACCATGAAAAGTCGTGGTCGTTCAGCAACACCAGCCGCTCTGTCAACCGCCCGCGCGCGGAGACATCGGAAATCAGGCTGCCGATGGCTTCGATCCAGCCGTTTGCGGCAGCGCGCGCGCCGTCTTTGGACGGCATCGCCTCGAAGCTGCGTTCCTCCAGATAGAGCTTGTCGCCGCCCGATGCATTCGATGCGTTGACATAGCGATACTCTTCGATTTGGGGCACCGCGTCCGGCGTATTGCCGATACCCGCGCGCCGGCCGTCGCGCGCCAGGCGTTCCAGAAGATGAGGACATGTCGCCCAGCGATAGGCGCCCGTCAGGCTGCGTACCGGGAGCAGCAGTAGCCGGGCGTCCGACACCAGCAGTGCGCCGGCTCGATCCGGTTTGCCGAACACGCGGTCCCGTTCGTCCGATTGCAGATCCCGCCCCACCGCATCCTGCAGCGCGCCCTTCAGGCTGGAGCCGGCGACGAACGGGTAGTCCGTCGCCGCCTCGCGCGCTACCGGCAAATCGATGGCGCCACCGGTCTGGCCAGCGCCCGGATGGACGAAAGTTTCGGCCAGCAGGCCGAGCATCACATGGTTCATTGCGATCCTTCCGTTGTCCGGTCGGAATGTTGGCTCCAAAGTCCCACCGCGACCAGCCCGAAGCCCCAGGCGGTACGTTTCCCGATCGCGGCGCCGTGCAGCGCCTCGACCTCGCCGACCGCATCGCTCGTCGCCTCGATAAACAACACGCTGCCAGCGGGCAGGTGCGGCCGCAACGCAAGCGGCTCCATCGTTCTTGAGTCCCAGCCGCCGATCAACGTGGGACGAGGAAGGCAGGCGCTTACGATACGGCCCGGCAATCCGGCATAGCCCGGCTCACCCGGACGCGGCGGCGCCCCCGTGTCGGCAGGGGTGAGGACGGTGACCGCATAGTGGAGGCGACGGTCGGCGACGACGAGATCGGGCGCATCGGGCAGGGGAAGCGGGTCTTCGTCCGGATGCAGCCAGCAGGCGCGCGCCTCGCCGCCGACCGGCCAGGGCCGGTGCTGCAAGGCATCGATGCATTCGTGCGGCAGTTCTCGGGCCTCCATCGCCAACGCGACGCCTCGGCCCAAACGGACATGGCTCGGGGAGTACATGGCGTTCTCGCCGGTGGTGCGCGTCGTTCCGGAACGAGCGATGCCGACGCGCGCTTCCGTTTCCCACAATTTGCGGCGGTGGACCAGACATGCCGGGTCGGGCGATCGACCCTCGAGCAGCGCTTCAAGTCCTCGGGATGTGATCCACCAGCCTTGCTCGCCGAGCAGCTTGGCGCAGTCGGTAGCGCTATTCGCGATCGGCAGCCGCGCGTCGTTCCCGAAATCGCAGGCGGCGCCGATGTCGGCGGGCGCCAGCAGGGTCGAAGGCGCGGACTCCGTGGTCGCCGTCGGCTTTGCCATCAGGTTCGCGGGAGCGGGGAACAGGCTCTCACCGTTCCACTGCACCACCGGCCCGCGGAAGCGCAGCGGACCGAGATCGCTGCCGTCCCCGAGGCGCGCAGAAATCCCCGTGTTCCATGCGCCGCGTTCCCAACCCATGGCGCGTGCGCAAGCGGCGCGAACCGCGCCGACCAGGGTCGACGGCGCGGGCGGAAACAGGCTTCTTACGCCGGCCTGATTCTGTTCCTCCCGGTTGTACGGGCGGCCGTCCCGGAAGAACAGCGTGTCCAGCGGTTCGAAGCGGATGACGGTCACGGCGGCGGCTCCTGTTGCCCGTAACGGCTCTTCTCGGCCAGGAAGCGCGAGACGAATATGCCGTCGAGCTGAAATGACGACTCATTGCTGGCCGCTTCGTCGCCCCGCTGCGTGCGGCAGGCGGCGAGCAAGTCATCGACAGCGGATTCGGCGCGCCTTCGATGGTCATCGTCCTGCGGCGGCGCGCCCTTTGCATACTCCGCCAGAACGACGGCTCGGCGATCGTCGGGGGTGAATCCGGCGATGGTTGCCGCGTAGCGTTCCCGCAGACGATAGAAGAAGCTCGCCGAATAATGGTGATCGTCCGCCGCGATCCGGTCACGCAACGACACGAGCGCCTTCGGCAGCGCGCCGAAGCGTCCGACCCACCGCTGGTTGACGCCGCCCACCAGCATCACGGCAAGCGCCAGAGAGTCGCGGCCATTGCAGGCCTTGGCGGTGTTGTCGAGTTCGTCATGGGCGAGCGCGAGCACCTCGCGCAACGGGTTGCGATAGTGGGAGAAGACGATTGCGCAAGACGCCGTCGCCTGCTTTCCCAGCGCCGCGGCGCCGCCCGGTCCGTGATGGGCGAAGGCCGCGCCATAGCTCTCGCGCAGCGCGATGGCGCACTCGATGGCGCGATCGGCGGGCAGCATCGCCAGCACATCGTCCCCGCCGGCGTACACCGTGATGCCGTTATATTCACGGACGGTATCGGGCACGTGGCTGACGAATCTTGCCAACGCGCCGGACACCGTCTGCTCGCCATGCACACGCAACAGCTTGCCGAGCCGGTCACCGTCCATCAGCAACAGGGCATAGAACGGCTGCGCCGGGCCGCCGACCTCCTTGACCAAACCCTTCAGCGCTTTCGACAGGCGTGCGCGAAGCGCCGCATCGGCCTCTTCCTCCGCTGCGGATTCGGTGGGTTCATCGTCGTTCAACGGCGTCGCACGCCGGTTCTCCAACGCGGCTTCCAGAAACAGATTGCCGTCAAGGTCCGCGTTCTTCCCGAGCGGCTCGAGCTCTGGCAACCTTGTTGCGCGCTCCCCGCAAAGCCTGCGGAACGCATCGGAGCCGACGACGTCTCGAACGATCTCGACATATCCGTTCAACGCCGCGCAGCGCGCCGGGTCGCCGGCGAGATGGGCGAGCCAGGGCACGGCCGCCATGTAGGCGGTCGACGGCCAGTTCACCGAGCCGATCCGCCATCCGACGACCCGTTCCGCCTCCTGCTCTTCGAGCTTCGGGAACAGGCGCTTGACTAGCGCGACGGCGCACAGACGTTCGTCGTCTCGCAGGTCGAGTCGCGACGCCCGGCGTCGCAATGCGCTCCAGAAGGCGTCCTGGCGTTGCTGTTCACGGCTACGAACGAAGCCTGACAGCTCCTGCCAGTCGCCCATCGCCGTGCAGTGGTCGCCGCCTTCCGGCGGCGGCCAGTGGAGCCGCCAGTTCTTGCGTCGGTCAAGCCAGCTAGCATCGTTGCCGTCCTCCGGCCTGATGCCGATGACCCATTGGATGTCCCAGAATCCATCGATCTGCCGATCCCAGATGCCTCGGGTATCTCGGCCTTGACTGGCCGTTCCGGCGACGAATCGCCGCCACACCGCTTCGGCCAGTTGCCGCCATTTCCGCCGCGCCTCGCCGGCGGCCGCTTCGGGATCGAACGCCTCTGTGACCTCCGCCTTGAACCGGTTGGGCAACGTGCCGATGCGGGGATGACGGTCACCGGGCGGCGGCCGGCCCAGAATTGCCGCCAGCATTGGCTCATCGGGGGTTGGTTCGCTACCCACCTGGGGGAAGACCACCCGGCCGCCCTGGCGCAGCACCTCCGCCATAAGCTGCCCCGCCAGCCACGAAAGCAGGAACGATCCGGCCCACAGGTCGCGCGTCCGCCGCGCCTGGGCAACGAAGCCCTGCACCGGGCCGACGGAGACGTGCAGGATACGATCAGCCATCCGGCCAGATCCTCCGCTTGCCGTTCTCGTCGAGAAAATCCGTCAGCACGGTCCAGTCGGGGTTGGCGGAAACGGCTTTGCCGCGCGCCAGGATCTTCTCGCCTTCGGGTAGAAACCGGGACCGCAATAGAAGCGCAATACCCGCATATCTCTTCCCGAACCGATGAACGTGGAACAATAGCGGGCTGGCGCGTCGGCCGTGCTTTTGCGGCTTTACCTCTATCCCCTTCCCATAATTGTGCGGCAAACCGAACACCGCCCGCCGCGGATGGAAGTTGCTGGCGATCGCCTTGTCCTTCATCCAGTCGTGGTCTTCGGGAAACCTCCGGCATGAAGGTTCCCTCTCGAGAATCTTTCCGTTCCGGCCCCAGCTTCGGTAACGCACCATCGCCTTGCCGTAGTCGTCGAGAACTTCCATCGGTGCACGGCTCTCGAACAGAAGCTCGACCCGCGCCTGCGACGAGAAGGCGCTGAATTCCGGTTCGCGGTCACAGGCAGCCGTGGTGCCGAGCAGTGAAGTCAGTTGATCGCGATAGTCGTCGATCGTTCCGGGCGATCGCCAGTCTTCAACTCCGTCGCCCTGCAGGGAGATCAGGTTGAGGCTGCCATATCCCTTGCGCGCGCGGGCGCCGAGCCCGCCTGCCAGACCGAGCAGACGCAGCGCGGGTTCGACACTCCGCAACGGCGCCGCGTCCTTCGCGCCGAGCCGCAGGACGAACTCGAACGGTGCCGCCAGACAGGGTCGGATCAGTTCGCCCGCCTGTGTGCCCTTTCTCTCGCTGGCGAATGCTTCCAAAACTCCGTAGCCCAGATAACGTGCGCCCGGTCGGATCATCGTGGCGTCGTCATCTTGGAGGACTTCGCCCTTCTCGAGGACCCGCGGTCCGGTCTTCACATCGAGCCGCATCGCAAGCCGGCTCTGCCCCGTCTCGCTCGAGCCGAAGAGATCATTCTCGCACTGCCGCATCCTCTGCACGGCACGGTTCCCATCGCGTTCGCCGACGAACGCCGCATAGGCGTGCGCACGCCACCAGAAACGCAGTACACCCTTGATCGAGGGCAGGCGCAGTTCGGCGCGATCTTCTCCCGAGCCTGCGAAGCAGGGCGTAACCGCCCTGAAGCGAGCCTCGATGTGCTTCATTTCGTGCTCCAACCTCGGCTTGGAACGTTCGATTTTACAGCCCCACCTTCTCCGTCACAAGGCAGTCCCGGTGCCAAAGCCGCCGAGGGGCGACATCGCGGAGCAGGTGGCGTTGCCCTGTATCGCGCCATGGCCGCGCTTTTCCTCGATCGTGTCCCGAGCCGTGGTGTAAGTGTCTGGCCCGAAAAGAGTTGAGTGGTTTCAGTGTGTTGTGATTCACTATTTGTGCCCAGGCAATCAGCGAGGCACAAGATGTGGCCTGAAATCACTCGACCGAAGTATACTGGCGACGGGCTGCGCTATACAAGCGACCTGACGGATGCAGAGTGGGCCATTCTCAAGCCCTTGATGCCCCGGCCCGGGTTCTGGGGCGCCCGCGGACGACGAACCTGCGCGAGGTCATCGGCGCGATCCTGTATGTGCTGCGCAGCGGTTGTCCGTGGCGCATGATGCCGAAGCACTTTCCACCGCGCTCAACAGTGCAGCGCTATTTCTACGCTTGGCGCGATGACGGGTTCCGGGAACGGATCAACCGCACCCTGCTGGTGGCGGCGCGCGTGGCCGCGGGCCGGGAGGCTGGCCCCTCGGCCGGCATCATCGACAGCCAATCGGTCAAGACCACCGAAAGCGGCGGCCCACGGGGCTTCGACGCGGGCAAGAAGGTCAAGGGCCGCAAGCGCCACATCCTCACCGACACCGGCGGCCTGCTGGTCGCCGCGCGGGTTCGCGCCGCCGATATCCAGGACCGCAACGGCTTCCTGCGGCTGCGCCATGTCTTCGCCGATGGGGCCTGTGCCGGCCCCAAACTCCAGGCCGCGCTGAAGCGGCTCGGCCGATGGACCCTGGAGATCGTCAAGCGGCACGGCACGGCGCAAGGCTTCGAGGTCCTGCCGAGGCGGTGGGCGGTCGAACGCACGCTGGCGTGGCTCAACCGCAACCGGCGTCTGGCCAAGGACTTCGAGGCCGCCATCGCCACCGCATGGCTCTTCCTCGCCAGCGTCCAATTCCTCACCAGAAGATTAGCAAGGCATTGAAATACAAACATTCTTTTCGAGCCAGACTCTTACGAAGATACCATAGGCGAAACTGTAGCTTCAATGAGGCCGGGGCGCGCGCGCCCCGGATTTGCGTGGTCGATCACGGCTAAAGCCGCGTAATATCTGTCGCTTCAATGAGGCCGGGGCGCGCGCGCCCCGGATTTCAACAATTGCTGGCCGGCTGGCCCGCCGCCTGGCGGCTTCAATGAGGCCGGGGCGCGCGCCCCGGATTTCACCAATCGGAGATGAAATCGGCCGGGTGCGCTGCGTAGCTTCAATGAGGCCGGGGCGCGCGCGCCCCGGATTTGCATCTAGGATGTTGATCCATGTTGCTGCCTGCAACGCTTCAATGAGGCCGGGGCGCGCGCGCCCCGGATTTTTCGGCATTGTAGGTCTCCCTTTCTAGATTTTTAGCGCTTCAATGAGGCCGGGGCGCGCGCGCCCCGGATTTCCCGCCTGATGAGCCACAACCCCGGTCGCGCCGGGAAGCTTCAATGAGGCCGGGGCGCGCGCGCCCCGGATTTGTGGGCGGCGGACTCTTCCTGGATGGCTGCACGGGGCGCTTCAATGAGGCCGGGGCGCGCGCGCCCCGGATTTGAGGAAGAATGACCAAACCCGCGACACCCGCGACTTACGCTTCAATGAGGCCGGGGCGCGCGCGCCCCGGATTTATATCACGCTCAACGACGACGATGTGATCGTGACGGTCGCTTCAATGAGGCCGGGGCGCGCGCGCCCCGGATTTCAAGATGGTGGCCGACAGCGATTTGACCACCACGCTTGCGCTTCAATGAGGCCGGGGCGCGCGCGCCCCGGATTTGGCAGGACATTTCGTGCGAGTTCACACTGTTGGGCCAGCTTCAATGAGGCCGGGGCGCGCGCGCCCCGGATTTTGGCGGAGGAGGAAGAATGACCAAACCCGCGACTTACGCTTCAATGAGGCCGGGGCGCGCGCGCCCCGGATTTCGTGTCCGGCCTTTCCGAACCGCCGCCGCCCGATTGGCTTCAATGAGGCCGGGGCGCGCGCGCCCCGGATTTTGACAGCGAGACCATACCCCAGGGAGCCAAATTCGAGGCTTCAATGAGGCCGGGGCGCGCGCGCCCCGGATTTCCTGTGGATTATGACGATGGGATGGTGAACCGCCCTCGCTTCAATGAGGCCGGGGCGCGCGCGCCCCGGATTTCGAGGACATGGCCGAGCGGTCGGTTTTCGGCCACGAGGCTTCAATGAGGCCGGGGCGCGCGCGCCCCGGATTTTCCGCGGCGACGCTACCAAGCTCGGAGACGGCTTCGGGGCTTCAATAAGGCCGGGGCGCGCGCGCCCCGGATTTGCCCGTCACGCCTGTCACGGCGTTGCGGCGCATATCGAGGCTTCAATGAGGCCGGGGCGCGCGCGCCCCGGATTTGACGCGGCGGCGGATCGTCTGTGGCGCGAAACAACGGCTTCAATGAGGCCGGGGCGCGCGCGCCCCGGATTTATGCCGCAGCGGGGGTAAGGCCGCTGAAAAGGAGACGGCTTCAATGAGGCCGGGGCGCGCGCGCCCCGGATTTGGCGCTCTCCGACCGCGTTGCGCGGGACAACTCATCGAGCTTCAATGAGGCCGGGGCGCGCGCGCCCCGGATTTGTCTGATTGAAATCAGACGAGACGCAGCCCGTTGCAGCTTCAATGAGGCCGGGGCGCGCGCGCCCCGGATTTTTCAATCATGAGAAAATTTACGAGGAGACCGACTACGCTTCAATGAGGCCGGGGCGCGCGCGCCCCGGATTTCACGTCGCCGGCATATATGGAAAAGTGGCAGTCGCAAACGCTTCAATGAGGCCGGGGCGCGCGCGCCCCGGATTTGGCCGAACGCGTGCTTGCGGGTCCGATCGCCAAACCAGCTTCAATGAGGCCGGGGCGCGCGCGCCCCGGATTTGCGCCACCCTACAACCCCTTGTCGGCCAAGGCAAAATCCGGACGATTTCGAGCGGGCAGGAAACTCCCTACCCGCGGGCACGTCTTCGGTCCACTTTGCGACATCGTCAACGCTCCGATACTGCGGAATATCAACAAGTTGCACCAATTCGAGCGGTGCCCGGCAATATTGCGTTGCCTCGCCGCTCGAACCGGATCGGCGAGGCCCGGGGCAGTGGAATTCGAATCTGGTCATCTGTCTTTCGACCCCACGTCTCGACTGCACCACTATATGACGACAGCCTGGCGTTCGATCGCCGAAAACGTCTTTCCGATGCTCATGACGGCGATGTCCGTCTTGTCCGCCGGACCGATGTCGATCACCAGCACATGGTCGTCGCCGGCCTTGATGAGTTCGCGGAGCCTGGCTTCCAGTTCGGCGCGGCGGCGGCGCGAAAGACGGCATTGGAACACGGAGAGTTGCAGCCATTCCCCAAACCCGTGCATCGTCTTGAAGACCCGCCGCCATCGTCTCGTATCGGAGATGTCGTAGGTGACGATGTAGGTGCGCTCGTCGCTCATGGTGGGCGACCTCTCATCTGGGAAGATAGTGCGGATAGTCGGACAGCTCACCCAGCAGGTGCCGGCACAATAGACGGGCCTGGAGCAGCAGCAACCGGCGCATGCTGAGCCGATAGCCGAAGAGCGGATGCGTGGTCTCCTGCGACAGGCGTCGCTCGAATGCTCCGACGAAGCGCCGCCGCCCCGCGGGTTTCAGGGACGTTCCCGTTGGAGCCGTGACGAAGTCGCTGGCCGAGACCTCGCCGGTGTTGACCGCCGACAGCACCACTGAATCGGCGATGATCGAGCGGAACGGCTCCATGATGTCGAGGGCGAGCGCGGGCTTGCCGTAGCGCGGAGCATGGAAGAAGCCGCGGTAGGGGTCGAGCCCGACCGTGGCGAGCGCGACCGTGAGGTGGCGGGTGAGCATCGCGTAGGCAAGCGACAGCATGGCGTTCACGGGATCGGTCGGCGGGCGACGGTTTCGGGCGTCGAACCGGAACGGTGCCAACTTTTCGGCGCTGTCCGGCGACTTCGCGGCGCCGGGCGGCGCGAGCAGGTCAGAGAACGCCCGGAAGTACGTGGCCGCCGAATCCCCTTCGAGACCAAGCAACGCACTCACCGAAGTAGCGCGCGCGGTCGACCTGCGCGCCGCGTTCAGCCGGTTGAGAGCGGCCTTGCGGGCATCGCGGTCGCCGCGCCAGTTTCGCCTCAAAATGGTTCTCTGGTTCACGATCTTGGCGGCCACCAGGTGGCGGGCGAAGCCCAGGCAGTAGCCCGCGTCGAAGCTGCGCCGGTACTGCGCGGTGCGAACCTCGACATTGCGGTGGCCAACGCCGTGGGCGATGCCGCGGAACCAGCCGCCGTGGCTATGAAAGGCTACCGGAATCTCGCGATCCATCAGAGTGACGAGCGCGGGCGTGGTGATGGAGACGTTTCCGAACAGCGCCACATCAGACACGTCGTTCAACCGCACCTTGGTTTCTCCCTGTTCCTCGTCGGCGACCTTAAGGGTCTCGCCTTCCTTGCTGATACGCGCCCGCTGCGACTGCACGACGAGCGGCAGGGCTTCGTCCGCCCCGATGGCGATCGGTCGGGGCGCAAGGTTGGATCCGCCGAGAGAGCGCATCTCGTCGGGCAGGCAGATGGACACGAGCGCACAGCGCGGACACTTCGGGCTGTCCCGTAACGGCGGCGGAATACGGCCGTGGGCAACGGTCAGGCGTAGGCGGCTGACCGCCTCTCGCGCGGCGCCGCGCAGTTCGTCGTCCAGCACGACTCGGACGCGCTCCCGGCTCTCGGCGTACCAAATGGCGCCTTCCTCGACCCGGTAGCCGTGCTCCTCGAGCAGCAGCGCCTGAAGGCAGGCCTGGATGCGCTCCGGCTCGTAGGCCCCCTGCGCCACATGCGGACGCTTGCCGCGCTTGTAATCGACCGGCGTGACCATGCCGTCCTCGGCCTCGGCGATGTCGATCTTGGCGATCACGCCGAGCTTCTCCGAGGACAGAGTCAGGGAGCGGCTGACCATCTTGGTATCGTCGTCATCCAGGGCCTCGGGCTCGGGAAGCGGCTTGTTCGGCCGGTCGACCCGGGTATGAACGCGCCGGCCGTCCACCGTGTCGCCGGTCTCCGCCCATTCCGCCTGGCCCCACATGAGATAGGCGAGGCGCGGGCAGTAGACGAACTCGTTCACCATCCGCGCCGGAACCAGTGGATCGTCGCCGGTGGCCGGTGGTGCAGGCAGATGCAGATCGAGTTGACGGGATGTCAAGAAGCGGTTTCCAGGGCCGCCCATGTGACGTTCTTCATAAACTTTCCCGCGGAGACTCGCCGTGCTTGTCGAACCTCGACAATGCCCAGTACGGCAAGCGTCTCGCGGCTCCCCAAGCCCGGATGACCCAGCAACGCCCGAACACAGGCAAGGCTAACCGGCACCCGCCAGATCGGCCATCTAAAGACGAATCCGCCGTCGATCTCTCGACGCCCGCCAAGCATGGCCAATCTCACCTGACCTTGGCGCGATTTTGGCACAACGGTCAGAACGGAAAGACCGACCGCGGCAAGCCGGTTGGCTCCGTGTTGCGTAGTCTCCTTCGTCTTGGCGTCGGTCGGGTCCCGGGCACGCAGTGCATAGCGGACGTCTTCGTTGGGATCCCAACGAAAAGACGGCGTCGCATCGGGGCGCCTCCAGCAAGCGAACAGGGCCTCGTGCAGGCAATCCATCTCGGAAACCGTCAACTTGCCTCGTCCTTTGCCACGACTCGGAGGAGCTTTCAGCTGTGGGACCGACACGAGACGTTCCAGAAAGTGCTGGTGCCCCTGGCCGAACATGAGGCAGAGCGGCGTCGGTTCCGCCTTCTTGCCGTCGCGAGAGACGGCTGCATCGCAGATCATGGCCGCCCACAGGTCGGCGGCATATCGGCCCCGGTCCGTGGTTTCAGCGGCTCGTCGCAGCGTTCGGGCTGCGTCCTCCGGAGAGAGAGTCAGGTCCTTGCGCTTATCGAAGTCGTGGCGTCGTGCCAGGATGTCGAGCCCTTCGGCGGCAGCCATTGAGATGGCGCCCTCATCCACGCCTTCCGGGACCCTCAGGGCCGGGCGAAGAGGAGGGTTATCGACCATCCAGGAAGCGCGTGCACGCCATTCGGGTCGCGTTTCCTCAAGGGTGCGCAGCAGGCCGAGTAACGCCATGAAGGCGAGCAGATTGTCGGGTTCCAACCCGTCGAGACGGTGGGTCGTGCCGGCGGTCACGAAGCTCGTTCCTCTTCCGAGGCCCGATGGTCCGATAGGCGCAGGATCGCTTCCAGGTGGGCCAGACCCCAGATGCCGTAGCGCCGCTTCAGGTCTTCGAACAGGGCCGGCCAGTCGGAGCCGGCAAAGTCGAACGCCAGCGACTGCGGTCCCCACTCGTCTTCCTGCAATCGCCAGTCGGTGACGTCCAGGCACGGGAGCGGCCGTTCGGGGGCGGGATCGAGGAAATCGAAGAAGGGCCGGCCCAAGCCGTGATGGCTGCCGATGAGCCAGAGGACGAGGGCGGGGTCGTGTGCGGATGTCAAGCTTGGATGCGCTCGCGCCATTCGCACCGACAACGCCTCGTGCCGCCATCCCCGAGGCAGTTCGGCGCGTGCCCAGGCTTGCGGCGACCAGGACCGACCGCCCTTGGCCAGCGGTGGACAGTCGGGCCGGTTCCAGGGATCGCCGCCCGCGAGCATCGTCTGAAACCGGGGGTCCGCCTTGCCTGCGTCGTGGAGATAGGCGGCTAGGTGAAGGTCGTCGGCGATATCTTCGAGACCAAGAGTCTGGGCGAAAGCTGTTGCCAATCGGGCGACGCGGCATCCGTGATCGTCGAGATGCACAGGTCGACTCGATGTGTGCGAAGCCGTGTCGTCCTCTGTCGCGGGCATGCCCGCATGGTCTTCGCTCGCCTCGGCGATTCCCCGTTCAGCAATGAGGATCGCGCCGCCTTCGCGGCCGTCCGCATAGGGAAATCGAAGGTCGATCAGTCCCTTGGCGTGCCGAAGCGCATTCAATGGATCCTGGGCCCCACGTGGTGATGGACCATCACTGTCGCCGTTTTCCGCCGCTTCGGACGGCAGCACCGCGAGCAGGCGGTTCACAAGATCGGCGCGCCCGATGTCCTCGGAGGCGAGCACGTCCGATATCCGGGCCCATTCTTCCTGCGAGCGCGAGATATCCGGGGCAATGCGGACCGCGCACCGCCGTCCCCAATAGGGTTTCGCGGCCTCGTCAGCGACATCGACAACGCGTAAGCTGGACTCCGGTGCCCAGCCGAAGCGGTCGCAACGTCCATAGTCGGCCGGGACGACCAGCAGATCGCCGAGCCGCAACTCGCTCGCGCCGACGACGCCAGTGTCAGGACTGTCGCGGCCTGCCCAACGGTATGCCCGCTTGGACGTCTCTGAGTTTCGTACTAATGGGGATTCCGGTTCGCGTTCGGGCCCGTCTGATGCGTCGACGCCTGTGTTGTCCGGATGGCGCAGCCATGTGCGAGCGACCCAAAGCGGAAGTTCGACGGCTTCGGCCGCGCGGGGCGGGCACAGGTGGATGACCTTGCCGAGATCGACTTCAGTTTCGCCCGCCAGATCCGCTTCGGAGATGTCGGATCGCCAGACGATGGCGACGCCCGCTGCCGTGCGCTGCGCGCCATGAAGAAACAGCCCGACCTCCGGGTCGGCCGCCGGCCGCGGCGAGGTCTGCGACCAAAGGTCGAGATAGGCGGGCATGAGGACCGGAGCGTCCGGGCGGTCCGAGGCGAGATCATCCGGATCGATGTCCGCTTCCGTCAGCATTTCGGGCAAGGCCTCCACGCCGAAATCCACCGTACCCCCGTCCGCGACCGCGCCGAGTGCGTCCCAGGTGCGGCGGATGCGATCGCCATAGACCGGATCGTCGGCCCGTCTCGCGATGTCCTCGGTCAGTGCGATGACGGCGCCTTCCGCATCGATCGGCCGTCCGGCGCGATTGAGCCGGCCAAAGCGCTGGCGGAGCGCATCGAGAGATGCGGCTTGGGTCACGAGGCCGTCCAGATCCAGATCGACGCCGACTTCCAGGCACTGGGTCGCGGCGACGAAGAGAGGCCGAGCCTCTGCACGATTCCGTTCTCCGGTTCGGAAGGGCGCGAGCGAGTCGGCGATGGCATTCCGATCGACGCTGCGCGACCGTCCGATCATCAGCACGGCATCGGTCGCGTCATCGCCATCCAGGATATTGAATATGTCCCGCGCCAGCGCGACGCGGTTGACGACGACGCCTACGGCGGCAGGAGAAATCCCGCTCTCTCGCAACCGGTCGGCCATGGCGCGAGCCTCTGTCGCAAACGCTTCGGCAGTGGCCTTCACGCCACCGCGAACGGGCGGTTTGAGCGCAACAGGCTTGTGCGCCTCGATCCGCTTTCTCAGTTCGGGGTGGGTTCGGTCCTCGGCGGAAAGCACGAAGCGTCGGTGTGCCTTCTTTCCTGGTGTGGCAGACAACAGCGCCACTTTGGTTTCGGCCCGACCGAGCGTGCGCACGGCGTCGATCGTTTGCCGGAAAGGTTCGGCGAGATGCGCTTCGTCCAGCAGGATCAGACTGCCGGTGCCAAGCAGGCCCGCGTGGACCGGCTTCATCCGGTCGGAGACGCCGTATCCGCGGAACAAGAGCCGGGAACCCACCTGGTCGACGGTGGAGCACAGAATAGTCGGCTGCGTCGGAGTGCGGGCCCAGTCGTGCTCGAGCGGCGCACCGCCCCGAAGCCGTTGGGCAACCAGGGGCGGGGCGTCCTTGCCTGCCAGTCGCCGTAGCCGCCGCGCCACTTCCGCAACGACTGCGCCTGACCCGGTTCCGTTCAGAGCACGGCAAAGTGCGTGTTCGATTTTCCGAGCGCGCGCAAATGCATCGTCCACGACAAGCAGCCGATCCACGACGAGGGCGATCCGTAACGCCGCCTTGCAAGGCTCCTCGACGCGCAACGCCAAGTGGAACACCGCTGCGTCCAGGGCAGCCGTCTTTCCCGAACCGGTTGGCAGATCCAGCACGTCCGGCCATGTATCGGTGTCCGCGAGTTGATCGACCAGGGCCTGCTGCCAGGGAAAGGGGTCGCAATCGTGGACAGTTCGAAAGAATGCGGCGAAGTCGGCGGGGCGAAGTTCCACAGTCAACACCCCATACCTCGGCAAAGTCCGAGACCGGCGAACCTGCCCGCACCGAGAAGGACAGGGCCGCATATGGGCTGCTCAAAGTCGATGACGGCGTGGACTAGCTGCCGGCTCTCCAGCGGTTTGGGCGATTTCCACCGGGCCCAAGGAGGTTCACCCGCCAAGGGGCGAGCCGGAGGCGCACCATGGATTGCTGAATGTTTGCCGACACGGATTCGCCCGGGGTCCGGGCTCGGCAGGCCGGCATGCCCGCAGGCGCGCGCGACAAGGCCCCGCACTTCGGCGTCGTCGTTTCGCTTCAGGTGGCGGTCCAGAACGATGGGCGTTACGGTCGCCCACCGGTCCGATTCCTCTATGTAAGGCTTGGGCCGGAGCGAGTGTCTGCCGTCGCCCTCGTCCTGTACAGGCGCGAGATCGAGCGGCTTGCGAAGAGGTCGTCCCTGCAATGTAAGCACGCGCTGTTGCCTGTCTGCGCGATAGGGTGCCACCTCTTCGAACGCGGCGCGGAATCCGTCGATTCGAAGCAGCGCCACGCCGGGCGGTGGGATCACAGCGAAGCCGAAGACGCGGCCGTCGGCATGCGGCGAGCCCACGAAGGCCATGGGCGCTATCGACAGATGAGGATGCCGCGTCGGCGCTCCGTCGATCGCATGTCCGGACACGATCTCCGGAATTTCATCTCCTGCTCCACGCCTCCGGTACCCTGCCATCAAGGCCTGCCGCAACAGGCGGCAGACGAGAGCGGATGCTCGTATATCCGGAACCTCGCCGCCCATCACGGCCTCCAGGATCAGCCATTCGGAGGGAGGCTCGCGCGATAGCTCGAATTCCGAGTAAACAGGCGCGCCAGGCCGAATCGTGGGACGGTCGGGTCTGACTCGATGCGCCTCTTCGAGTTCGCGCAAGCGGCCGGGATAGACCCGTCGGCGCGCGGGCACGGATTTCAGTTCGGTCGCCCCTGCTTCGGCCGCGAGGAACCGGCATCGGGTGAGGCTGGCCGAATGGCCGACATAGCCCACGCAGCTGGCGATCGCATTCAACGCATCGACCGTCCCCGCGTCGGGCGCTTTCCGCCAGACGAACTCCACATTGGGGTCGTCGGGTCGAGCCACCGGAAACCGGCGCGGCTGGCGCAGGCGATGTTCCGGAAGCACCCGAAGATAGGTCTTCATCGCCTTCGACGACCTGGGATCGTTGGGAGGCACGAACACGTCTGGCGCGGTTCTGACGCTGTATCCGCGGGCCCGGATGGCGGGCGGCGGTTGCCGTTCGAGCCATTCGAGTGCCGCGCGTTCCTCGGGCAGCTCGCCTCGGACCCCCCAAGCCGATGCGAGGGCCGAGAACACGCGGTCAGGTTGCGGCGGCCAGTCGGGCGACGCGTCACCGGGGCCCCGCGCAGCACGGCACACGCGGGTCAGGAACTCAATCTCCAGAACCAGGCTCATTGGCCGTTCTCGCCGTCTCCTCCCTCTCCCTCAAGCGCGAGTTCGCGGCTGCGGCGAACGATCTCGACCAGCTTGGCCTGCGGCGTGAGCGTGAGGCAGCGAAAGACGAAACCCGCATCTTCGGCTCGCGCATAGGCTTCCCGATAGAGCGCCCGCGCTGAGACGCGATCAAACCCGACTGCCGTTGTCGTGCCGTCCCAATTCACGAGTTCGAGCGGCGCGGCGCCGTCGCAGACGAGATCACAGCGCGAGCGCAATGCGTATCCGCGTGTGTCCTGCTCGGCGATCGCCAGCAGGCCGAGCGACGCGATCAGCGCTCGGCCCGCCGCATCGCGCTCGCCACTACCGAACCGCAGCCGCCTGATCCCCGCCAGCGTGATCGTCGCCCTGTGCTCCACATGGTCGCAGGTCACGCCGAGCGGCACGACCGAGGGCGCGATGTTGCTGTGATTGATTTCCGAGGGACGGACCTTCTTGGCCCCCTTACCCGCCGATTTCTGGTCGGTGCTCCAATCGGAGGCGCCCTTGAAAACGTCGACCTTTCGGAGAATGCCGAGCGGATCGATCCGGCTTCCGGTTCGACGGCCAGCGGTTCGAGCGCCCAGTTCACCGGTTCGCTGGTCGACGACGATCTCCTCGATCGGGGTGTCGACGGCCACGATTTCCGAAACGATCGTCCGCGGGAACTTCGCGCCGAGGCCGCCGCCTTCTCCCTGGCTGTGCCAAGCGCCGAAAACCAGAGCCGTGGGGGAGAGCTCCAGAAGTGCTGTTGCGGCGGCCGGTTTCGCCGCTGCAAGGCGGCGGCCTTCTTCGCTCCGCATGAAAGGAACACCGTCCAGCAGGCTGTCCCTCAAGATGGCGTCGTACACCCGGTGGGGGGCATCAAGGGAGGTAATCCGCTCCAATGGCTCCAGTCCCGCGCCACGGAAATCCACCGTGACGTAGGGCATCGGTACCGCCTCGCCGGTGCCATCTCCATCGGCCGCCCACAAGAGAGCCTCTTCCAGCCGGTTGGCCTGGCTCTGCACGCTGTCGATCAGAACGCACCAGACTTCCCGCTCGCCGATGCGCCGCCGCTCGAACACATGGCGCGGGGGATCGCTGTTGCGCTCGCCCGGATAGGTGGGCGGGAAGAGTTTGTCGCCCCCTCCACCGATCGGCTGGAGCCGGGAGATGCGACGAAACGCGGCCCCCTCGCTGATGGAGTCATTCAGGTCTTGATAGTTGATCGTCACGTCTCGCTCCTCGGCTTGCCCTGTTCGCCGTGATCGTCGCTGGATGTGTGGGCTTCAAGCCGTGGAGTGATGAGGTCCGGGTGTGGGTGTCGCGGCGGCGTGTGTTGCTGGACACCGCATTCGACGATCTCCGTCGAGACACTATATTCCCTCCACCCTCACAGCCGAATACCTGCTGCGATGGACACGAATCACGGTACCTGCTTCCAAGGTTTGAACTCGCACAAAGTCATACGGGCATTGACCATCATGTCAAGAGCCTTAGTAAACTAACCAAGAGAGCTAAGCTGAATTCCCGGTCGGCATCGGATCCACTGCATGGTCAGACCGAGCGGAACGGGCAGCATTGAAGCGCTGTCTTGGTGGGGTTGTCCGTGCGCACCGCGTACGCATGCTTCCGGGCCGCAAGGCCCGGCTTCATTGAACTGATGCGAATAGTCGATTGGGAAGGTCTGCTCAGTTGTTGCAGCGGATCGCATCGGTCTGATGTACTGTGATGCACATGGAGCATGAATCGTCACGCGAATGGGGATGCTCGGGATGGGACAGCCACAGGAGAGCGTCCGTGTCACCGTCAGCCTGCAGGGTAGAGATCATGCGGCTCTCTCTGATTTGGCGGAGCGGCACGACGTTTCGCTGTCCTGGCTTGTGAGGCGAGCGGTAACCGAGTTTGTTCAACGCCATGGGCGTGGCGACGGGAGGCTCGTTCTGCACCCATCGAACCCCGACGGAGGCCGGCGGGAATGACCGGAGTCGCACTCGCCGAGACCGCCGATTTCTATCGAGTCGATGCATCGACCAAGCTGAACTCTCGCAGGCGGGCGCTGCTCGGGCAGTACATGACGCCGGCTCCGATTGCCCGCTTCATGGCAAGTCTGTTCTCCGAGACAGCGAGCGACTTGCGGGTGCTGGATCCGGGGGCGGGCGTGGGAGCACTGAGTGCGGCCCTTGCCGATCGCCTCTGTGCTGCAGCGCCGAGGCCACGATCCGTCGAGTTCGTCTGTTACGAGATCGATGCGATGCTTTCGAACTACCTGTGCAATACGCTCGGGCAGGTCGAAGCGCAATGTCGGAGCGTAGGAATCGAGGCTGGAGTTCGATTCGTCGAAGAGGATTTCATTCTGCTTGACGAACTGAACCCGCAGCAAGGCCTGTTCAATGTCGTTGGGCAGGACGAAGCGGGCTTCACTCACGCCATCCTCAATCCGCCCTACCGCAAGATCAACGCGAACTCGGATCATCGTACAGCCCTGCGCAAGGCAGGAGTCGAGACCTCCAATCTATACACTGGCTTCATGTTTCTGGCCGCGCGGCGGCTGTGCAGCGGGGGCGAACTCGTGGCCATCGTGCCGCGCTCGTTCTGCAACGGGCCGTACTTCAAGCCGTTCCGGGAGCGGTTCTTCTCAATGATGAGCCTGCGGCACATCCATCTGTTCGAACGGCGAGACCGCGCCTTCCAGGACGATGACGTGCTGCAAGAGAACATCATCCTGCATGCTGTGAAGGACGCCGTGCCGCACGACGTGACAATCACAACGAGCAGCGGCATGGCGTTCGACATCGACCCGGTTGCGGGGGGTTGCGAGGCCGAGGACGTCACCCGGAGAACCTTGCCGTACAGTTCGGTGATCCTCGCAGACGATCGTGAGCGGTTCGTGCGGATCGCAGCGAATGGGATCGAACAGGGAATCGTCGACCGGATGGCGCATTTCGTCGCGACCCTCCGGGATATAGGCATTGATGTCTCCACCGGTCCGGTGGTGGACTTTCGTCACCGAGACGATCTGCGGGCGGAGCCGCACGACGGCACTGCGCCGTTGCTCTACGCGGCCCATTTTCAGGGCCGAACGCTTTCCTGGCCGAAAGTGATGCGCAAGCCGAACGCGATCCGCGTATCGGAACGAAGCCGGAAGTCGCTCTGGACGAATCGCGGCAACTACGTGGTAACGCGAAGGTTCACGTCCAAGGAAGAGCGGCACCGCGTCGTGGCATCGGTCTATGCCTCGGACCTGCCGGGCGAGCATGTCGGCTTCGAGAATCATCTCAACGTGTTTCATGCGGACCGCGAAGGCATGGACAGGGGCTTGGCGCGAGGTCTCGCACTTTACCTGAACAGCAGCCTCGTCGACCGGTACTTCCGGCAGTTCAACGGCCACACCCAGGTCAACGCAGCGGATCTTCGATCACTGCGGTACCCGGATCGTTCGACGCTGGAGCGCCTCGGACGGGCGCATGGAGACCGTGTGCTGTCGCAACAGGACATCGACGCAGTTATCGAAAAAGAGGTTGCTCACGTGGCGGAGGGCGAAAACCCGCTCGAAGCGCAGCGAAAGATCGACGGCGCGCTGGCGATTCTGAAGGCGTTCGGAATGCCGCGCGGCCAGCAAAACGATCACTCGGCGCTCACCTTGCTCGCGCTGCTCGACCTAAAGCCATCAGGGTCGTGGCAGGAACCGCGACGACCACTGATGGGCATCACGCCGATCATGGACTACACGCGCGAACACTACGGGCGAGAATACGCGCCGAACACGCGCGAGACCTTCCGTCGCCAGACTATGCACCAGTTCGTGGAAGCAGGGATCGCGCTTTACAATCCCGACGATCTCGAGCGCCCCGTGAACAGCCCGAACGCCTGCTATCAGGTCAGCGAAGCGGCGGTTCGCGTCACCGCCTCCTACGGCACCGATGCTTGGCAGTCTGTGCTTGACGACTGGCTCGAAGCGCGAAAGACGCTTGCTGAAAAGTGGGCGAGAGATCGAGAGATGCGGATGATCCCTGTCGCCGTGGCGCCGGGCAGGGAGATCGCCCTGTCGCCGGGAGCGCACAACGAATTCATCAGGGAGATTCTGGAGTCGTTCGCGCCGCGATTCTCGCCCGGAGCCGAAGTCATCTACGTGGGCGATACCGGCGACAAGGTCGGATTCTTCGAGGAACGACGCCTTGCGGAGCTCGGCGTGGCGGTCGACCGCCACGGCAAGATGCCGGACATCGTGCTCTATTTCGGTGGGAAGCAGTGGCTTCTGCTCATCGAGTCGGTCACCAGCCACGGACCGGTAGACGCCAAGCGCCATAACGAGCTGGCCGCGTTGTTCGCACATGCGAATGCGGGCATCGTCTACGTCACCGCATTCCCGAATCGTTCGGTCATGGGCCGGTACCTTGCTGACATTTCGTGGGAGACGGAGGTCTGGTGCGCGGACGCGCCGAGCCATCTGATCCACTTTGACGGCGAACGCTTCCTGGGCCCCTATCAGCCTCCGGAGAGGTGATGTCGAGCCTGTCGCAACGTTGCTGGCTGCCGGAAGGTGATCGCCCAAGACGCGAGGGAAAGGGACGCCCCGCCTTTTCGGAGCCCAGTTTCGGATCGGATTGTGACTGCGGCGGGCCCGACGAGGGCACACGGTTGATAACAGAATCGGGCACCAATGTTGAAACGAACTGCAGGATTTCCTCGACCACATCCTTGCGTCCGTCTGCAATGAGGTCGCGCCGGAGAAGCTGGGCGGCGAACAGCGCGGCCTTCGCGACTTGGATGTCAAGCTCGGTGCGCGTCCATTCGCGCCGGTCGAGGGCCTCCATGACGAGCTCGACCATGAGCCGGTTGGCGGAAATATCTCGATCCTTGGCGGTTTTTTCGATCCGTTCCCATTGCTCGGGTGTGACCCGGATGGTCCTCGTAAACGTATCCGCCATCGCTTTCTCGATTTTTCTTGCCCAACTTCGATCACGGTACGGTACGACAACTTCGCCGGAATTCGTAGTGATCGGTGCATCGACAGACTTGGCTCGATGCGATTGGGGCGACCCAAGACGCCTTCGGTGTCGTAGTCAGATCGAGCGCCGTCAACAGCGAGCGCAACCGGGCGCGCAGTCAGATTGAGTGCCCGGTAGGAAGTCTCCTCGACCGACGCGCATGCTCCGTGACACGCCGTGCGCCCGATCGGGCGCACGGCTCGCAAGGCTTTGATTCGACGGGCAAATTCCAGCACTCAAACTGAGTGCTCCGCGCTACCGATCACTGACAACTTTTCCCGGCAAGCGCCTGTCGCCTCATGTCGTTGAAAACGCAGGGGATATATGACAGGCGCGCGCTCGGTTGCGAGGGCATCGGAGATGCGTGGGGTGTGAGAATACAGCCGCTCCGCGGTCAAGAGAGACCGAACCGTGCGGCATGATCGGAAGGGGAAATCGACACCGGCGAACCTGGCGGATGGGAGCCGCCGCGGCGATTGATGCGGACGGGGCCACAGGCAGTCGTGCGGGGCACGCTGCCGGAAGCGCCGGCGGAAGCGTCCGCAGGAGTGCGGGCACGAGCGGCGGGCGCGGTGCGCAGACCGGTGCGTGGCGGAGCCGGCGCCGACGACACACAGGGTGCGACGGCGCGAGGCCGAGGCGATGCCCGGCATCGCCGCGAAGGTGTTGACGGGAAAAGAGACGGGCCGCGCCGCCGCCTGCTCCGGGCTGCGATCCGGGGGATGACGACGCGGCCCGCGATGGCGCTGCGGTCAGGCGACGGCCTTCAGCACCGGGATACCCAGCGCCCTCGCCTTGTCGACGAGGTTGTCGGTGATGTCCGAGCCGGGAAAGGCGATGACGCCCTTGGGCAGGAGGTTGAGCAGTTCGTCGTTGCGGCGGAAGGGAGCGGCGCGTCCGTGCTTCTGCCAGTCCGGCTTGCAGACGATCTGGTGGACGCCGTTGCGCTCGGCCCAGCTTGCCGCGATGCGCTCGACGCCGGGTCCGCCGCCATGCACGAGTACCATGTCCGAGTGACTGGCTACAGCGGATGCCTTTCGGTATCCACTAAAAAATACATTATATCAATTTGTTATGGAAAGGCCGAAGACGCGCTTTGTAGTTTCCCTTCGACCGGCACCATATAGGTTCCAGAATTTCCCCAAGCTGGGCGCAGGGCAGCGCATGCCGGCAGAGCAAGGATTCGGTCGTGCCGTGGCAAACGCTCGGTTGGGGGCGCTGCCAACCCATCGCCGCCCGGCTGGCGCCCCTCCGACTGCGCATCGGTCTGCGCAACTCAGGCAGCGATGGCGCACCGTTCCCGGACGGCTTCGGCCAGGGCAGCGACACCGCGCCTCGGCACCTTGGGGACCTTCGGCTCGCGCAGCACCGCCGTCGCCTTGTGCGATATCTCGCTGGAGGTCCAGATCGCGCAGATGTCCGCCCGGGCGAGCAGCGGCGCGACGGTCCTGCGGTTGGGGGTGGTCTCCTCGGTGACGAACCGGAGGTCGATGCGGCCGGCGCAGAGCCGTTCGAGATCGCCGCGCGTGCCCGGAGAACCGCCGACGACCAGGAGCCTCGTCCAACCGGCGCGGTCCATCGCCGCCAGCATCCGCTCCACCGCGCGCCGGTTGTCGCTCCTACCGCAGGTCTCGCAATGCGGGGCGGAGACCGGGACCGGTTCGCGCGTATCCCCGGGAGACGGCCGGCAGGCGGGGTTCCGGCAGTGGCGCACGAAGGCGGCGCCGAGCGTGCGGTCGACCGCCTCGATCTTGGCCCTGGCGATCCGGGCCTTGCCGGGCCGGGTCAGACCGTCCCGGCACAGCCGGTCCAGCGCCCGTTCGGCAGCTTCTCCGTCGAAGCCGCGCGACGACAGGAGTTCGGATAGCGCAAGATCGTCCATTCGCCTGTCTTCGTTCCATTTCCGTCTGCCGTGCGCGCCGTGCGTCGGGGAAGCGTCCCGACCACTGCCCCTCCACGAATCCCGGGCGGAGCATCGAATTCAAGCGCGTCCCCTTGTCGGGAATGTGGCGGACCGCCGCCGGCAGTCTTCGGCAACGCCGGCTGTGGTCATTTCTTGCTCGTTCGCATCCGTATAGCCGTCGAGACGACCGCCGTTTGCCGGCGTCCGCGCGATGCCTTGCGCCGCCGGGAGGAGAGGTTCGGCCGTGAGCGGGGCGGCGGTCGGGGCTCCGGCGAGAGGGGCGCGGCCGCCGTTCCCGACAACCGGCACGACGGAGACGGCAGCATGACGACAGCGATGGCGATGCCCGGCAACACGGCGGCGACGTTCTTGGTTCATTTCTTCGGTAGCGGGCTCTCGGACGAGAAGTACGTCGTCGAGCGCTTCGTGGCCCGGGCGGATGGCGGCATTCGCCCGGTCCGGCCCGAGGCATCCCCGGATCGGGGTCCGGGGCAGGCGACGAAGAAGGGCCGGCGCGTCACCGCCACCCTCGGGGAGGTCAGGGAGATGCGGCCCGGGCGCACCGAGATCATCGTCTGCACGGGGCTGCGCACCCGCGGCGGCCAGCAGCTGTGGGGTTCGGTCGCCGCGGGCCTTCTCTGCGACCGCAGGCAGAAGGGCTGAGCGGCGCGCTTCTGCGGACGCCCTGCCGGCCCGCCTGCCCGAACCGCGATCCGGGGGCGCCGGCCGGGCGTCCGCCGTCCGTTACCCACCCCCGACCGGGAGAGCTTCCATGGCCTATCGCGACCTCGAGCAGGGCCGCGCGTGCGATCGCGAGCGGATCGCGCGTCGCACCGCCGAACGCCGGGCAGCCGGATTATGCCTACGCTGCGGCAAGCGTCCCCCTGCGCTGGAGCGCACCGTGTGCGCGCCCTGTGGCGAGAAACGGAACCGGGCCGGGCGCGCCCGCGATGCCCGGCTGCGGGCGGAGGACAAGCCGCGCCGCGACCCCGAGAAGGCGCGAGCCAGCGGGCGAGAGCACGGCCGCCGGCGAACCGCCAGGCTGGTCGCGGGGGGGCTCTGTGTTCGCTGCGGCACGGTTCCGTCCGAGCCGGACCGCCGTCTGTGCGAGCCCTGCGCCGAGAAAAGACGCGAGGCCGATCGTGCGCGGTATGCCGAAGCCAGGGCGGCCGGCAAGCTCTACGGCGGGCGCGACCCGGAAGCCAAGCGCCGCAGCGCCCGCGCGGGCAGCCGGAAGCGGGACAGCGCGCGCCGCGAGACCGGCCTGTGCACCCGGTGCGGGCGCCGGCCTCCGGTCGAGGGCGGCTCGACCTGCGGGCCTTGCCGCGAGGCACGGCAGGCGGCGGAGCGGGAACGGTATGCGGCGCGCAGGGCGGCCGGTCTCTGCGTCGCCTGCGGGCAGCCGGCCTTCGCGGGCGAGGCGCGCTGCGGCGTCTGTGCAACTGTCGAAGGCGAGCGGCGCGACCGGGGCAGGAAGAGCGCGGCGGCACGCCGGCGCTACGCCGAGCGCAAGGCCAGGGGCGCCTGCACAAGCTGCGGCCCTCCCGCGCAGGGGGCGGCCCGCTGTGCCCCCTGTGCGAAGCGGTCCTACGAGCGCTCGGACCACTTCCGGGGCATGCCGCTCTATCCCCCCAGCTTCGCGGTGTTCCTGCGCGAGACCGACGAATGCCTCGCCACCTTCGACGACGAGATGGGGCCATCGCCTGGCTTGCCTTCGAGAAGCTGGACAGGAACGCCGTCGAGATCGTGGCCGATCGCTCCCCGCTGGCGACCTTGACCGGACGGGAATGAGCCGTCGCCCGTGGCCGCCCCGCCCTGCGGTTCGGCTTCCGGGACGCCAGTCCGGGAGGAAGAGGAAAGCGCGTGTCGGGCGAACGCCCGACAGGAGAGGAAGAAGGGCTCCGTCGCTGCCGGGCGCGGCAACCGCACAGGAGACCGCGACCATACTCTCCGATTCAGACTTCGACCCCGTGACCCCGACCGGCAGCGACCTGCTCGCCGAGCTCGGCCTCGCCCCCCGTTCGGTCCGCGAGGCGCTGGCCGACGACCGCGCCCGCCGCTGCCCCGACCGCGAGGTCCTCGCAGGCCGCGACGGAGAGTGAGAGGGAAGCGGGAGAAGGGTGAACGGAAGGGGGTCGGAGAGAGTGCCGGTCCCGCCCGTTCGCCAACCCATCGTCATCATCGAGACCTGAAGGAACATCGCCATGAGCTTCGGACTAAACCGCGTGGAACTGATCGGCCGCCTCGGCGCCGATGTCACCGCCAACCATCTCGCATCGGGGGCCGCGTGGCCAACATGAGCATCGCGACCGATGAGGGGTATATCGATCACCAGACCGGCAACCGGGTGGACAAGACCGAGTGGCACCGGGTCGTCACCTTCCAGGACGGCCTCATCGACATGCTGGAGCGGCACGCCAGGAAGGGCCGTCTGGTCCACGCCGAGGGCAAGCTGCAGACCCGGCGCTGGAAGAAGGACGGCGAGGACGGCGACCGCTTCTCGACCGAGATCCTGGTCGTCCCCGGCCACCGGGTACAGTTCCTCGACAAGCCGGTCGGCGGCAACGGCGCGCAGGCGGCGGCGGCGTCCGTGAACGGCGAGGCCGTGCCGTCTGGCGGCACCCCGGCCCAGGCCGACGACTTGGGCGCGGACGAGATCCCGTTCTGACGCCTCCCTTCCATCCTTCCCACTTCGGGCCGGCGCCTCGCGCGTCGGCCTTTTTCTTTGCTGCGGGACCGGAGCGAGGCTCGTCCGGCCGTCGCACGACCACGCCCGGTTCTCGCCACTGGTCCGCGGGCCGGGAGGGAGAGGAGAGCGGGGGAGCGGGCACTGGTGCGAGCCGGAGCCCTGCCACGGTCATGTGCTGGCGCGCGCGGCGGCATGGGCCTCCGAAGTACTGGCGGAGCGGACCGATGCGTGACGCGCCTCCGTGCTCCGGTCGCAGGCGACATGCCAGGCCGCACCGCCGAAGGGGCTGTGCAAGTGGAGAGAACACTCCTCCCGACGTGATGTCCCATTGTGCCACACGTGCTCGGTCCGCCAACGCCTTCGGCGTCCTCCGCTGCACTCCGGCCGGGACTCGGAATGAAACGGCGCAAGCGCCTGGGCCCGCCGGAACGCGCGACCGTGGCTCCGCACGCCGGTCGCTGCGCTCCCTCCGCTTGTGCGCCCGCACCACTCGCGCATCCCGCCGGACCATTCATTCCGGCCCCGGTGGCTCCCCTGCGCGCGCGTGTCCCAACAGGACATCACATCGGGGCCAACGCTCCGAACCGTGCAACCCGATCCATAAGGAGATCGTCATGACCGACATTCACAACACCGACACCGCGATGGCCCACGCCTTCGCACAGGCCGGCATCCAGACCGGCGCCATTGAGCGCGCCGACACCGGCGATCGCGACGAAGGGCGCGGCCAGTCCGCCACCGCCGCTGTCTGCGAGCAGGCCGCCCTCTACGGCGCCACCCCCGAGCGCGGCGAGTTCGACAGCCGCGACATCTGGGATGCCGACGACGCCATCGCGGCGGTCAGCGAAGCCTTCCGCATCCTGGCTGAAGGCGTCGGACCGGACGGCACCCAGCTCGCAGACGAACGCGAGAGCCTGCTCTGGGGCTTCGTCAACATGCTCCACGCCCAGACCCAGCGTCTCGACCGCAGCGTCGACAGGCTCACCCCCGAGATGCGCGACCTCGAACGCGCCCAGGACGGCACCGAGATCAAGGCCCGCGAACTCGAACTCGTCACCGACCGGGCGCAGAACCTCGGCCGCCGCGACGCCTTCGAGACCCTGCGCGACACCGCCGCCGACGCCTACCGCAGCAACACCGGCGAGGTCTGGCGCCCCCGCCACGGCAGCCACGTCTCGCAGACCGGCAAGCTGACCAGCGCCGCCATCGACGCCCGCGACTTCATCCGCGCCCGCAAGGACCGCAAGACCGAAGCGCATCTGCCGCAAGGCACCCTCGTCGCCATCGCCGGCGGCAAGGACATCGTGAACCCCGCCGCCGTCATCGCCCGGCTCGACAAGGCCCGCGCCAAGTACAGCGACCTCATCCTGGTGCACGGCGGCGGTCCCGGCGTCGAGCGCATCGCGGCAAGCTGGGCCGAACGCAACGGCGTCCACCAGATCGTCTGCAAGCCCGACTGGCAGAAGCACGGACGGGCCGCTCCCTTCCGCAGAAACGACGAGCTCCTGAACCTTCTGCCCAAGGGCGTCATCGCCTTCCCCGGCTCCGGCATCACCGACAACCTCGTCGACAAGGCAAGGCAGCTCGGCATCCCGGTGCTGAAGGCCGTCGCCTGACCGCAGCGCCAACACGGGCCGCGTCGCTCACCCCCGGATCGCAGTCCGGGGCAGGCGGCGCGGCCCGCACATCCTTCCCGTCACGATCCACTGCAGCGACGCGCCCGACGCCTCGCTTCGCCCACCCGGTCGCCTGCCCTCGCACCATGCTTCGCATGAGTGCATCGGCAACCGCGCATTGCCCGTCGCAATGCTCCCGGCGTTCCTGCGGACGTTCATGCAGCCCGCGCCCGCATGCCGCTCGCCGCTGCCTCGCGCACTCCACGCCGCAGCGCCCGCCGCTCAAACGCCACGGCGGCTCCCCTCTGCCGTGTTCGCCGGCCGCGATTTCCCCTTCCGATCATGCCGCCCGGTTCGGTCTCATCTGACCGCTGAGCGGCTGTATTCTCACACCACACGCACCGGTGGTGCATCGAGCGAGGCCCGGATGGCTCGCCTTCACCCGACGATTTCCGTTTGGCAACAGTATATTAGGCCGGATCCGGCCTATCGCCGCGATGCCCCGCGCGGGCCGCGTTGTCTTCCCCAGAACCGCTGTCTTGTTCCCTTGGAACGGACGGCGCCCGAGGGAACCGACAACGGAGACACGCCCATGCGCATCCACGCCACGATCAACGAGCGGACCGTCCGCCGCACATTCCGGGAGAAAAACCCCGGACGGAACGGCCTGACCGTAATCGACAAGGACCTGCCCCAGTTCGGCTTCACCGTCGCCAGGAACGGAACCAGGACCTTCTTTGTCCGGGCCTTGCGTCCGGTCGGCGTGCCCAGGACGATCCTCGGCACGGCGGACGAGATGACCGCCGCCGAGGCGAGGGAGAAGGCCATCGCCGCCGCGAAGACCGATCCCCACGCCAGCTCGCTGTTCGCCGACTTCGTGCAGGACTTCATGCGCCGCCAGGGACGGCGGTGGAAGCCGTCCACGCACGAAGGCAACCGCCATCTGATCGACCGCTATCTCATCCCCTTCTTCGGCACGATGCGTGTCCCGGAGGTCGACCGCGCCGATGTGCGGCGGTGGTTCGACTCCATGAGCGGGACGCCGGGCAACGCCAACCGGACCCTGCCGGTGCTTTCGGTCATGATGCGGCAGGCCGAGCTGTGGAACCTTCGTCCCCAGGGCTCGAACCCCTGCCGCAACATGCGGCGCTACAAAACGACCCCGCGCGAGCGCTTCCTCTCGCTGGACGAGCTGAAGCGCCTCGGCTTCGTGCTCGACCACGCCGAGGACCTGCAGGCCGCCGCCGCGATCCGACTGCTGCTGTTCACCGGCGCGCGGTCGTCGGAGATCACGGGCCTGCGGTGGGACTGGATACGCGATACCCGTGCCGTCCTGCCTGACTCGAAGACCGGGCCGAAGGCGATTCAGCTCCCGCCGCCCGCACGGGTCGTTCTCAACTCCCTACCGCGCACCGGCCCGTTCGTCTTCCCGAACAAGAGGCGCGACGGGCCGATGACCGACCTCGGGCTGCGCTGGCAGAAGCTGCGGGCGCTGGCCGGGCTGGACGGCGTGCGCATCCACGACTGCCGCCACACGTTCGCCTCCCACGCCGTGATGAGCGGCCTCGACCTCTACACCGTCGGCCGTCTGCTCGGCCACGCCGATACCGCCTCCACCGAACGCTATGCCCATCTCGCCGACGAGCATGTCCGCGCGGCGGCAGGGCGCATCTCCGGCATCGTCCATGGCGCCATGACCGGAAGCGGCAAGGAGGGCGGACGATGAGCGGCAGCAGGCACCGTATCCGCCTGACCGTGAAGGCCATCGCCGCCGCGAAGCCGAAGGCGAAGGAATACACGCTGTGGGACAACCTTCTGGCGCATTTCGGGGTGCGGGTGCAGCCCTCCGGCGTCCGGTCCTACATCCTCCAAACCCGCGCCCAAGGGCGCATGCGCAAGATCACGCTGGGGCGCTTCCCCGAACTCTCGCTCGACGCGGCGCGCCGGGAGGGCGCGGCCGTCCTCGCCCGCCTGTGGGGCGGCGAGGAGGTGACGCCGCCGCGCAAGAACAAGGCGCCGCTGTTTCGGGACTGCGCCGCCCGCTATCGCGCGCGGCGCAGGCATCGCTGGAAGCCATCCTCGCTCAAGACCTTCGACATCTACATGCGCAATCGCCTGATGCCGCACTTCGGGCGGCTCCGGCTCGACGCCATCGACCATGCGCGGGTCTCGGCATGGTTCGACGCCGCGAGCGCAAACAGGCCCGGCGCGGCCAACCGCGCCTTCGAGATCCTGCGCGCCATGCTCGCCTCCGCCCGGCAGTGGGGCGACCTGGGCGAGCACGTCCCCGACGCCTGCGCCAACATCGTCAGGAACCCGCGAAGGCCCGTCGCCCGATACCTCGATCGTGCGGAGCTCGAACGCCTCGGTGCGGCACTGGACCGACGCCGGGAACATCCCTGGCCGGTCGCGGCCATCCGCCTGCTGACCCTCACAGGGGCGCGGCTCTCCGAAGTCATCGACCTCAAGTGGGACGAGATCGGCGAACTTGGCGAGGACGGCGCGAGCGCGCGGCTCGGCGACACTAAGACCGGGCCGCGCACTGTCTGGCTCGGACCCGAAGCGGCAAGGCTGCTCAAGGCGCTGCCAAAGAAAGAGGGCGCGTCGCGGGTGTTTCCCGAGGACATCACCTCCGCGCGGCTCTACACCTTCTGGTGCGGCATCCGGGAGGAGGCCAGGCTGCCCGGCCTGCGCATCCACGACTGCCGGCACACCTGGGCCTCGCAGGGCGTCATGAACGGCGTCGGGCTGACCACCGTCGGTCAGCTGCTCGGACACCGCCAGCGCGAGACCGCGGCAATCTACGCCCACCTCGACGATGGCGCATTGCGCGACGCCGCCGCGCAGGCCGCCGCCGTCATTGCGCACGCCATGGGGTACAGCGCGGAGCCGCCGCCGCTGCCGGACGAGGTAGACGACGTGAACGATGCGGAAGACGGCAGGGAACTGGGTTGGTCGAACCCTGCGCACGAGCATGCCAATCCAGCCGACCCGCTCGGGCGGCTGGACTGGACCGAGCAGGAAAGCGGAGCGGTGGGGCCTCCCGGGCGCGGGGATCTTGATTGGTTGTGAACAAATCTCCCGCGCCGAAATCAGGTTCTGTGGCCAAGATGTGAGCAAGCATGGCGACCACGGTTATGTAGACTTGAAGGGAGCTACGTTGCCTTCCCAAACGTGAGTATCACCTCGCGCCGGAGGCGATTGCCTAGCGTTGCCGTTTCCGATTGTTTCGACGGAGGAGGCCGATATCGGCGGTTCGCCGGCAGCTCTCGAGAGCGGCGGGCAATGCAGCGGTGCCCCGCGGTGCCAGCAACCGCCTCGATGATCGTTGCATTGCGGATGAACGTACCGCGTATGGTATTTTCGCCAACCACGTACACTGCCCTCCCATCGTCCGCGAGGACTCGGGAGGTTTCGCCGACAGCGCGCTGCATGTCGTCGATGTACCGAGCAAGCATGGCCTCCTGTCTCGCCGGTAGCTCCGGCTGTAGCTTCAGTTCGGACAGGATTCTTTGAATTTCTTGATTGTCCCGGGCATCCATTCCAACTTCAGTGCCGACCGTCGTGGATCTAAGGTGGCGGAGTTCGCCAACGGGGTACCCCATCCACACGAGCGAGAACTTGCTGCATCGCAGGTAGTCGATCGCGTTCAGGTACGGAGGAGACGTGATCGTCAGATCGATAGACTCATCCCGGACATCGAGGCGCCGGGCATCGCCCAGATACACATATGTCGTCGGCCCGCCGCTCCAATTCCTGCTCTCAATGCAGTTTGCGGTGACGCGGTCCACGGCGGAGAGGAACTTGCGGAACGGCTTTGCGGGCGCGCGTTTGAACTTCCGATGCGGTCGGCTATGCGACAGGTCCATCGCCAGCGATGCACCGGACTGCTTGGCAATGATGAGACGCGAGAAAGCGCACCACAACGCTTCACGGATTGCGTCGTCTCGAGTCCGCTCAATTGCCGTGGCGAGCGAGTTAAGCTGTCGTCGCGCGTACTCATCGAACCAGTACCTTGTGAACTGGCGGGTCTCGAGGTCTGCATTCTTGGGATACGCATCCCGCGTCGGCAGCGAGGCGAAGATGCGGCGGGCGTGTTCCAACACCGTTGTGGCTGCACCCTGAACGGCCTCGATATCGATGGCGGTTGTCCAGACTCTCGATATGAGCACTGCAAGAGGATCGAGATCGAAGCCGACGGCATGATGTCCCCTGGAGTGCGCGACGGCGAGCACCGTGCCGGACCCCGACATCGGATCAAGAATACGCAGGGGCGTACTGCTTTCCGCGATCGAGTCGAGCGCGAGGCCCGGCGCCATCCGTGCAGGGAAAGGATAAACCGAGTCCCGCCCCAGGATTTCGTAGACACTCCTCTCATGTGATCGGTTCATCGAATGCCGCTCACACCTCATCGTTCGTCCGGCGGATAGTGTTGCATGGCCGCTTCGATGGCGGCGACTACGTTCTCAGTGCTCTGGTCGAGCTCAACCGTATCAGGACGCGCAAACATGGCGCCCGGCGCCATTTGCGCCATTCCTCTACACAACTCGAAGAGAGCTTCATCTGTTTCATATTCAACAGGCGGTGTCATGTGCGAAAGCTCAACACGAAGTGCAGAGTAATTTACGGATGATTTCTTGAACTTCCTTTGTAGCGCTTCGATCGTCTTCACGATCTTGCGGTAGGGTGGCCTTTCCACAGGTGTTTGACGGATTGTTTCCACCCATGCGGCGCTTTGATCGGGGAGACTGCATGTCTCGAACATATCTCGAAGCTTCTGAAGGCCAATCTGTTTGACGGGCTGAAGCCGAACGATCCGTGCAAGGTTTTCCACGGTGATGAGGGTGATCGTCTTGGGAATCCCGACCGCTTTCGATTGTTCCCGGTCGGTTTTGATCTCCTCTCCCAAGGCCGAGGCATCCCCCTCGGAGGTCAGGAATGCCGGTCCAATGACGATTGCATGCTCGCATTCACGTTTGTCCCGATGTCGGGCGACCGTGGCAATGCCAACATCCTTCGCAGAAACCGGCGTGCCGGATGTCTCCTTGCTCTTTGCCTCCAGGCTCACCCTGTAATGCCGCGCCTTTCCACTCTCATCCGCCGACAAGTGAGCAGCTGCCACTCCGTCCGGCTCTCCCCTTTTGCCGAGGCGGGTTACGTCGAATCCAAGGCTTCGGAACGCGTCGCAGACGGCGTTCTTCAGACCGTCCGGGCTGTTGCGCGCCTCGGAAAGCGCATTGGCAACGGACAGCGCGCTTTGCCGGCCCGATTCGTTTGTGAGAGTCCGCAGGAGCTCATCGCGTGCCGAGAGAAATCTCTCGATCTTGGACGCTTCAACGCCGATGACATGCAGGTGTGCCTCGGTGAGTATCTCGGCCATCGCGAGCAACTCCAACGGCTGGCCCCACCGTTTGTTGGTAAACTCGTCGTGGAAAGTAGCGACGAAGGGATGCCACCCATTCAGGCGCAGCAGTCCCGAATGCGTGTCGAACCTGGCGATCCCGTCGCGTGACGACCCTTCGAAGCCGATATCGATACCGGTGACGAATCGGTCGGCCTCGTCGGCTGCCCGCTTCTCGAGTGTGGCAAGAAAAGCTTCCGCCTCTTCATCCGAAGCATGTTCCGGGACGATCAAATAGCGGGACTTGCTCTTACCTGTTGTGACGGCTCGCGACAACTCGACAATCGGCCAGCACGACAAGCTGCCGGGGCTGGCCGCAAGCACACGAGCCAGCTTCGCTCCTGGAGCTTCATCCTTGTCGTGGATCTCGATCGTGGGGCGCACCGCGTTGAAGATCGCTCGCAGCACGTCCTGGGCAGAATTGAGTAATGGACCCTCGCCGATTGCTTCCCGATTCGAGCGGAGCCCCACGTCCAGTCCGTCCATGTGGACGACGAGCCGGAAGCGTCCGAACGTGCCATGTCTCAGTTCATCCGGAGAGATGCCGAAATGCCCGTCGTCAACGTTGAGGAGCCGTCCGTACACATAGATGAAGAATCCATGGCTCCGACCGATCTCGTCCGATTTTCCAGTCAGGAGATCTTTGTACGCCTCCGCATACCCCGTGATACGCCCGATTCCAGGCACGTCGAGTCCGAAACGATGCTCGCTGGATGCGACGGCGTTCGCGTCTTCCGATGCAGTGACGCGCTTTGGACCCGGTCGGGGAAGCTCGATCAGATCCTGCCCGAGAACCCATCGCTTGAGCAGGCCTTTGCCTTCCTTACTGGATTCCAGCGCCTGACCGTTCAGCCATATACCGAAGTCGGGTCGGAGAGGTAGAGCGGCGCGCAGAACCCATCCGAGAGTTCCCGACCTAATTTCGTGCACTTTATCCTTGAGCGATGACATGATGCTGAGCGTCCAGGATTCTGGACTTCCCTCTCCGAATAGCACCGTGTTCGCTGCTCGGAACGCTGCGGTCCCGGTCCACGGCTCGGCGGCTTGCCTCGCCTCATTCTCGGTCAGCTCCCGGAGCGCGAGCTTGATCGGCGCCTTCGGCTCGATCTCCTGCCCGACGCGTCTATCGATGGTGCGGTAGTCCATGGAGGTTGAGTAATACTTGTCGCCGCACTTGCTGATGTGCGTGAGACGATTGGCAAGCACATATGTGGCCAGCTTTCCGATCCCGAATTTCCCAATCTGCTGCCGGCCCCTCGGAAGCGTCGACAGATTGCGCTTGTTGCTGACGCCGATGAGCCAGTGGCGCTTGAGGCCGTCCCGATCCATCCCCTCGCCGTCGTCGAATACCGCAATCGTTGCGTCCTGATCGTGCAGGTTCGACGAGAGGAGGACATGGACGCTCCGGGCGCCGGCGTCGAAGGAGTTGGCGACCAGTTCCTCGACTGCCTTGTTCGGGCTCGTGTAGAGTCCCTCGGAGAACAGCTCGACGATTCGGTAGCTGAGACGGACCTCGATATCCTCGGTCGCATCACCGATAGCCGCGAAGCTCGGTTCATTGGTCATGTAAAGTGCCGTCATCATGTTTCGGTGTTGCACTGCCGGAGAATAACCGCAGCGCCATGTGACGACGAACCGCTGTCCTGTCCACCGGTCGCGCCCGTCCGGGTCGGCCGACCCAAGGGACCTATGCGGTGCAGGCGGAAACGCAGGCCCATCCGGTGAGCGACGCGGCGGATCGTGATTTCGGGTGTAGTGTCGCGCCCGCGTATTCCCGCCATCAGCTCGCTTCGCCGCCTGCTGTCCACGATGTCAGTCATGCGAAGTCATCCAACAATCGGGACGTGAGGGAGGCGGTGAGAGCCGAAACCTGCGCGGTGCCGGCCTTGTCCTGTGGAGTTGTACCGACGGTGCGCCTGACGATCCCGGCGAAGCGATGCTGCCTTGCGAGAGGCGGGAGGGGAATTGCGATTTTGCGGAGGGTCGATTTCGGAAGTTCCCTGAAAATCGTGTAGCCGGCCAGTTGGACCAGCCAGTCTCGTCGGAGACGAAGCCAGCATGCGAGATATTCGGGGATCAATCGCTGCTGGCAGGTAAGATTGGCGAAGCCTTGGTTGGTGGCCATAGGCACCGCGGCAATGGCCGTGTAGCCGATCGTCGCCCGGCTGGTCAGAAGAATGGTTCCGGCCGGCACAAGCCGCGCGCTGCTCTCGTGCAATCCTGTTTCGGTGAGGGTTTCCCGGGTGCTTTCGATGGGAAGACCGCCAAGACCTGTAACATCCGTCGGCGTGGCCCAGGGGATGGGGCCGCCGAAATATGCCGCATTTTTCCGGCGCGGGGTGCCGCCCCCGACGACCGCGCAGACCTCACCGAGACGCCCGACCTCCCACCCCATCGGGTTTTCGGCCGGGTCGCCGAACATCCTGACGAACAGCGCAGGTATGAATTCCCCCATCAAATCCTGCGCCTGTGCCCGCAGCCGCTCGATCTTCGCGGCCCGGTTCAGGATGCCGACGATCCGCCGCTGCTCGTCGAGTGGCGGCAGAGGCACGCGTAATGACATCAGCGCCTTCATGTCAGTCCGCGGCATCCGCGCACCCGTCACCGATGACATGACGTAGTCGACGGTCTCTTTTCGTCGCAGCAGATATGCAATGAACTCGCGGTCAACTCCATCTCGCGCGAGGAGCGGAATCAACTCGGGCGAACATCTGCCAGCGAATTCTGGAGTAGCCACTTTGTTCAGATACGGCCGGAGCTTCGCATAGAGGACGTGACGCTCGTCGAATCGAAATGTCGTACTTTTCTGACTCCCGATGCGTGAACCGTTACTGAAGTTGAAGGCGCCGCTCTCGGATTCGACATGTTCGACGCCCACGAATGGCAGGCCAGAGGCAATCGGGTCGTCGGGGTGAAGTCCCTGGCGATCCATTACGCAAAGCTCGCCGAGCGAAACGATTGGCACACTCATTCCGACACCGCCCCTCGAACCGCATCGGCGAGTTGGTCGATCTCGCCCAGAATTTCCGTCTCGATACCACGTAGCTCGTCCAGGATTTCCAGCGGATCGCGATGCTCGACTCTCGCCCGGCTCAGCGGCCGGTGCCGGTTGGCGCTCAGGTTGAAGTCGGCGGCGCGGATGGCGTCCGCCTCGGCGAACCACCATTTCTCCGTCCAGTCCTCCTCCGTATCTCGCTCGCGCCATGCCGCCCACCTCGCTTCCCGGTCGCGGAACGCCTCGGTCAGGCCGGGCAGGTCGTCCTCATCGATCGGCTGGTCGTGGTTGGCGTCCAGCTTGAAGCCGTCATTGTCGGCGTGGAGAAACATCACGCGACCGGTCGCGCCGCCCTTGCGGAACACGAGCACGGAGGTCTTGACGCCGGAATAGGGGTTGAACACCCTACCGGGCAGGGACAGCACCGCCTCGACCCTGTTGTTCTCGATCAGCCTGCGGCGCAGCTCCCGGTGCGCGCCCGTGGAGCCGAACAGCACGCCTTCGGGGACCACTACACCGCAGCGCCCGCCGTCGGTCAGGTGGTTCAGCATGTATTGCAGGAACAAGAGCTCGGTCTGCCCGGTGCGCCCGACCTTCACCTCGTCGACGATACGGTCCTTGTCGAGCCGCCCGGAGAAGGGCGGGTTGGCGAGGATGACGTCGAAGCCCCGAACCGGCAGGCCGAGTTCCGCCTTCGCCGCGCGGTCGAGCGACCGGGTCAGCGCGTCGCGCCGCAATATGCGCACCCGATCCAGCCCGCGCAGGGTCAGGTTCATGGTGGCGAGGCGGACCATCTGCGGATCCACGTCGGCGCCGTGGAAGGTCGCCTCCTGCAACTGCGTCACGGCGTCGCGGTTCAGCATGTCGCCGAGGCCGCGCCGAACGGTCTTGCCCTCCGCGTCGATCTCCTCGATGCCGGCGGGCGAGGAGTTGGCGAGCCGGATATGGTCCCACGCGCCGACCAGAAAGCCCGCCGTGCCGGCCGCCGGGTCGTAGATCGTCTCGCCGATCCGGGGATCGACGAGGCGGACCAGGGCGCGGATGACGTGGCGCGGCGTGCGGAACTGGCCGAGCTCGCCGGCCTGGCGGATCTGGCGCAGCACATGCTCGAACAGGTCGCCCTTGGTGTCGGCGTCCACCCGGTCGAGATGCAGGTCGTTCAGTTGGCTGACGACCTGGGTGAGCACGGTCGGCTCGTCGATCACCAGCCGGGCGCCGTCCATGAAGTCCGTGACGCCGTCCGCCGCGAGCTCGGCGTGGAACGCAAAGACTTCCTCGCGTACCCAGTTGACCAGCCGCTCGCCGTTGAGCGCATCCGCCCAGGATGACCAGCGCAGGAGCGAGCGTGGCACCGTCCCGGCGCCGGGCTCGCGTGCGTTGCGCGGGTCGCGCAGGTTCCATTCGCCCTCGAAGACGCTGGCGTAAGCCGTGGCACCCGGCCGTTTCGCCGTGCGCACCCGCGCCGCGTCCGCTGCCTCGTACATGTAGAAGTAGATCAGGAAGCTGAGCTGTTCCGCGTTCTGGGCCGGGTTCGGATAGCCGCCGCCGAACAGATAGTCGCGGATGCGGTCGATGCCGCGCCGGAGTTCGGGAGTCATCGGCATGGCGGGCTACTCACTGTGCTTCCGCATGTCCGGCGTATCGGGCGCGTCCGCTTGTCCGAATACCGCGATATTGAACCCGGCGATCAACCGGCCGAGCGAATCCTGACCGCCGAACACGCGTCGCGCCTGTTCGTACCCGCCCAGGGCGTTGAACGGGTGTTCGTCGAAATCGTAGTTCTCGAAGGTCTCGATGCTCATGGCGTCGGCCTTCACCCGGCTCCCGATCAGCCCTGCCCAGCGCGCCTGTTCCGCATTGAACTCATGTTGTCCGCGCCAGGCCTCCACGCGCAAGCCGATCTCGGCTGCCTGCGCCTCGTGCTCCGGCGCGCGCACTATCCGCCCGCTCTCGTCGAGAGTCAGCCAGTCGCGGGTTGCGGGGTCGATCTGGTCATCCACATCGAGCGTCAGCAGCATGCGCGGCTCGTATGTCCTTCCAGGTTCCGCCAAGCCCGAAACGACGACGCCGGGAACATCCGCATCGTCGTCGCCGTGGAAGTCTGCCACGCCGACGAAATCGAAGATCGTGAACCCGGTCTTGCCGATGTGCGGCGCCTTGCGCGTGCCCCGCCCGCGCATCTGGCGGTAGAGGATGGCGCTGCGCGTAAAGCGCGCCATGACGAGGTTCACCGCTTCGGGGCAGTCGAAGCCGGTATCGAGCATGTTCACGCTGACGAGGATTTTCGGATAGTCCTCCTCCTTGAAGCGCCTGATGATGGCGCTGGCGTCGGGTGCAGGCCCGCCGCCGACATCGCTCACCACGAAGTCGGCGTATCGCACGCTGGGGTGCGGCTTCCGGTCCGCGAAGTGCGCATCGAACATCTCCGCCAGCGTCTCGGCATGGCGCTTCGTCACTGCGAACACGATGGTCTTGCCCCAGGCGGGCCAGCGCCTGACGCCGTCGCGACCCATGAAGCCCTTCTCGTGTGCGTCGCGAAACTCGCGCACCAGGGCGCGGTTGCGCTCGGGGATGGTGAACCTGCGCTCCAGAGCGCGCGGATCGACCATGATCCTGTCCGAGGCGGCGAACGACTCCTCGAACTCCGCCCGCGTTCCCGCGTCCATCGCGGTCCAATCGAGCTCGTCGCGTCGGACCTCGAAGCCGTCCCCGGCGGCAGTCTTGACCGTCATGGCCTTGTAGATGCGGTAGGGCACGAGATGGCCCGCCCCGATGGCTTGGCGCAACGTGTAGCGGAAGCTGGGATCCGCGAGTTCGAAGAAGCGCAGCGTGTCGCGCACGAACGACCCGTCCTCGGGATCGGCGGCAGCGTCCGCGCCCGCCGTGCAGGGCGTGGCCGTGAGGCCGAGCTGGATGCCGTCGAAATGCCGCAGCACGCCGCTATACTTGCCGTAGATCGAGCGATGGCACTCGTCGGTGATGACGAGATCGAAGTAACCCGGCGAAAGGGCGCGGTATTCCGCGATCATGGTCTGCAAGGTCGCAATCGTAATGCGCCTGGCGCGGTCGAAGCCGCGACCGGGCCGCAGCACGTGGCAGGGATAGTCCCGCAAGTGGTCGGTGAACGCGTCCTCGGCCTGGCCTGCCAGCGCGATTCGGTCCACGAGGAACAGCACGCGGGTGACAATGCCCGCCTCGAACAGCCGCTTGACGAACGCCGCCGCCGTGCGGGTCTTGCCGGTGCCCGTCGCCATCTCGACCAGCAGCTTGCGCCGCCCGCGCGAGACCTCGACGGACAGCGCCTCGACGCATTCGATCTGATAGTCGCGGTCGACGATCCTGCGGTCGATGGCGACCGTCGCCAGATCGCGCCGGTTCCGGCGCGCGGCGATCCGCCGTTCGAGGTCGTCCTGGGCATAGAAGCCCGCAATCCGGCGGGCGTGGGCGTCGGTCTCGCGATCCAGAAACCGCACTTCTTCGCCGTTGGACAGGAAGACGAACGGCACGCCGAGCCGCTCGGCGTAGTGCCGGCCCTGGTCCTGCGCCCTGATCGGATCGGCGCTCGCCCGCTTGGCCTCCAGCGCCGCCATCGGCCGGCCCCGCCGGTCGCAGAGCACATAGTCGGCCTGCGTGCCGTCGGGCAGCGCATGTTCGAACAGCACGCTCGAGCCGTCGGTCAGGTTCCAGCCGGCGTCCTCGAGCAGGGCATCGATCCTGACCCGCGCGAAGGCCTCGGTTGTACCACTCACGCCACCGTCCACGGATCGACGACCTTGATCTCGATGTCTTCGAAGTCCCTGACGTTGCGGGTCGCCACCGCCATATCGCGGGATCGGGCGATCGCTGCAATCTGGCAGTCCGCCGGCGGGACCGTGCGGCCGGCTGAACGGCGCATGGCCGCGATATCCGCATAGGCGCGGGCCGCCCTGCTGTCGAACGGCAGCACGCGGCCATCGAAGGCGTCGCTCAGCATTGCCTCGATATCCCGGACCAGCGATTCCCGCCGCCGGCCTGCCGGCAGAATGGCGGCACCGTAGCGCAGCTCCGCTTCGCCCACCGCCGAGAAGAACAGGTCTTCCAGGGCGTGGCCAGCGGCCCACGTCTCGATGGCCGGATCGGGCGCCTTGCGGATCAGTTCGGACACCACATTGGTGTCTAACAGCACGGCCATGGCCGTATCTCAATCGAAAGACGGCGGCTGGCGCCCAGCCTCGCGAGGCGGCAACTCCAGGTCCACGCCGTTGTCCGGTCCGAAATGCGAACGCACGATGCTCGCGAGGTTCCGCGAGTCCGCCTTGCGCCCCACCGCATCGCGCAGGATCAGCCGCGCCTCCTCCTCCATGGAGCGGTGGTGTTCGGCGGCGCGCACGCGCAAGAGCGTCTTTACGTCGTCGTCGAGGTTGCGGATCGTGATACTCGCCATGGTCACGTCCTCCGTTCTTCCGGGAGCCCAATCTACGCAACGATTGCGGTGCAATCAAGACACTGCGGGCAACTCACCCGTAGCGGCGCCGATTACGACTGCCAAGCGGCGTGTGGCGCCGTGAACGTTTCCGGCGAGGCGAAGCACAAGCGCGGGAGGCAACAACGGCTGGATCGCGTTCTGGCTCCCTTGTCCGTATAGGCGTCAATACGACCGCCGTCCTGCCTGCTCCCCGGAACTGCTCCCGCGCCGCAGGGAGGAGAGGTCCGGCCGGAAGCGGGCGCGGGGGCGGACGGTCCGGAGAGAGGCCGCCGCCGCCGTTCCCTCTCGCCCTTCCAAGGAGCACGGCACCATGCAGACGGCACTCGCACCGCGCGGCGACGCGCGCACGTTTCTCACCCACTTCGTCGGCGGCGGTCTCGAAGACGACCGCTATGTCGTCGAGACCTTCCGCTCGCTCGCCAACGGCGAGATCGTCCCCGTCCAGGCCGGCGGGACGAAGCCGAAGGGCCGGCGCAGGGCGCACGGCACGATCCTGCCGCGGAAGGCGGTCGAGGACATGCGGCCCGCCCGCGACGAGATCGTCATCGCGACGGGGGTCAAGCTGCGCCCCTGCGGGGTGCAGCTGTGGGGCTGGCGCAGCCTGGGGATATTCGCCGACCGCCGCCAGAAGGGCTGACAGCGCGCTTGTGCGGACGTTCCGCCGTCCCGCCGCCGGGCGGGCGGGCGGGCGCCGCGTCCCATCCCCCTCTCACGACCTGGAGCCGACCATGGCCTACCGTGACCCCGCACAGGGCCGCGCCGCCGACCGCGCGCGGTTCAGAAAGCGCACTGCCGAACGAAAGGCGGCCGGATTGTGTCCACGATGCGGCGAGCGCCGGCCCGAAGACAGCCTCACCTTGTGCGGCGCATGCGCCGAGAAACGCCGGGCATCGGAGCGCGCCCGCGACGCCCGGCGGCGGGCCGCGGATATCAAGCGCCGCCGCAACCCGGCCAGCGAACGTGCGCGTGACCGGCGGCGGATCGCCGACAGGATCGCGCGCGGGCTCTGCACGGAATGCGGCACGGAGCCTGCGGCGCCGGCCCACCGCCTGTGCGCCGGTTGCGGCGAAAGGCGCCGCGCCGCCGACCGCGCACGGTATGCCGAAGCGAAAGCCCGGGGCGAGCTCAATGGCGGGAGGGACCCCGGCGCCAAACGCAAGGCCGCCCGCACCGCGAGTGCGAAGCGCCGGCAGGCCCGCCTCGATGCCGGGACATGCACCCGATGCGGCCGCTCGCCTCCCATCGAGGGCGGCACGGTCTGCGACCGGTGCCGTGAAGCGCGCCGCGCCGCCGAACGCGGGCGGTACCGCCGGCTCCGCGAGCGTGGCTTGTGCGTGACGTGCGGCGCGCCCGCTTTCGACGGCCAGTCCCGGTGTGGGGTCTGCGCGACCGTGGAGGGCGAGCGGTGCGACAGCGCCGGGAGGAACGACGCGGCCCGCCGGCGATATGCCGAGCGCCGCGCCCGCAATGTCTGCACGGACTGCGGGCAACCCGCGTACGGCGCATGCCGCTGCCCCGAGTGCGCGAAGCGGTCGTATGAGCGGTCCGCGCACTTCCGCGGCATCCCGGTATGGGAGCCCACCTTCGCGGTGATCGAGCTCGACACCGGGACGGCGCACGGCCCGTTCGACTCCGAGGCCGAAGCCGCCGCCAGCCTGGTGTTCGCGAGGCTCTCGCTCCACGAGGTCGAGATCGTCAGCGAGGCCCCGATCACCGCGACGGTGACGGGCTGGTCCTGAGCGGTTCCCTCGGCGGCGCTCGCGACATGCTGGAGGTGGAGAACGGCGAATACCGGGCAAGCGCCCGGCAGACGAGAGAGAGCGGGTTCTTTCCGCACCGGGCGCGGCACCGACCCGGGAGGCCCCGAATGTTCGACCTGTACCACGACTACGACCCCATCACCCCGAGCGGCGGAATGCTGCTCGCCGAAGTCGGCATCGACCTCGACGCCGTGCGGCAGACGCTCGACGACGACTTGGCCAGGCGCTGTCCCGACCGCGAGGTTCCGGAGACCCGGAGTTGGAGGAAAGCGGAAGAAGGATGAACGGACAAGGGGCCGGAGAGAGAGGTTCCGGTCCCGCCGTTCTCGAACCCATCGTCAGAATCCAGAACGCAAGGAGATTGCCATGAGCTTCGGATTGAACCGCGCGGAAGTCATCGGCCGCCTCGGCGCCGACGTCACGGTCAACCACCTCGTCTCAGGGGGCCGCGTGGCCAACCTCAGCATCGCGACCGACGAGTCCTACATCGACAGGAACGGCGAGCGGGTCGACCGCACCGAGTGGCACCGGGTCGTCACCTTCCAGCCCGGCCTCGTCGACATGCTGGCCAAGAACGCGAGGAAGGGCCGGCTGGTCTACGTCGCGGGCAAGATGCAGACGCGGCGCTGGCGCAAGGACGGCGAGGACGCCGACCGCTTCTCCACCGAGATCCTGCTGGCGCCCGGCTCGCGCATCCAGTTCCTCGATCGCGCGAGCGCGGCGAACGGCGACATCGCCGCCCGGACGCCGGCGGAGCCGGTGAACGGCGCCGCGGCGCAGGCCGGAGAGGGGGAGGCGGACCCGCTTCCGTTCTGACGGACGGCCGTCCTTCCGCGCCTCGGGGGCGCGCCCCGTGCCGGCATCCGGCGCGGGGTCCGCCCCTTCTTTCGTGCAGGCGGGCCGGAGCCCGGCGCCGACGGTCCGGAAGCCGGAGGTTCGCTTTCCGAGTGCGAGCCGCGCGGCGGGACAGGAAGTCGCGCGCCACCGCCTCACCTCGGCCGTGTGGAGACCGACATGACCGAAATCGCCTTCCAGAGCGTCGGCGAAGACGAAGCCCGTGTACTCCCCGACGGCGAGGTGGTCGGCGACCTGTACCGCCACCCCGACATCCTCAAGCCGGGTTCGCGCTACTACGTCATCCGCCTGATCGAGGAGCCGCGCGGCCCGGCCCGCGTGCACGACCGCTCGCGGGTGCGCGAGGTGGCGCGGACCAGGGTCGCCTCGCATCCGTACCGGTAGCCGCAGTGTTGCCGGGCAGGCAGGCCACAACCAATCGCCCACCGCCATCGTGTGCGAGAACGCGCAGCTCTTCGGCGCAAGCTCCGAGCACGGCGAGCACGACCCCGGAGAGGTCTGGGACCACGACGAGCCCATCGATGCGGCGGGCGCCGCCTTCCGCATCCTCGCCGAGGGCGCCGCCCCCGACGGCCTCCAGCTCGCCGACGAGCGCGAGAGCCTGCTCTGGGGCGTCGTCAACGCCTTCGACGCCTAGGTCCGCAGACTCGACCGCTCCGTCGATCGGCTCATCCCGCAGATGCGCGACTTGATGCGCGCCCAGGACGGCACCGAAATCAACGCCCATGAACTGGAGCGCATCACCGAGCGGGCCCGCAACCTCGGCGACCGGCGCGACGCCTTCGAGCGGATGCGCGATGCGGTGGCCGAGCAGTACCGCACCGCCACCGGCAAGGTCTGGCGCCCGAGGCGCGGCAGCCACACCAGCCAGACCGGAAAGCTGACCTCGGTTGCCATCGACGCCCGCGACTTCCGCCGCGCACGCAAGGACCGCGAGACCCGCGCCCACCTGCCGAGCGGCACCCTGGTCGCCGTCACCGGCGGCAGGCACATCGCCGACGCGAACGCGGTGTTCGCCCGGCTCGACCGCGTCCGCGCCAAGTACCCGGACATGGTATTTAGGCAATGTTGACAGCCGATGACAGAGATACGCAGGAGGGTTATAACTCTTTATAGTACATTGAATTATAGTCTTTTCACCTGCGCACGGACAGGCTACGATGCGCACTGGATCGCTCCCTGTCGGAGCCTATCCGGTGCCTGATACTGTGTCCCAAGGAGAACCGCGCTATGCCCAGGATCACCAAGCGAACCGTCGCCGCCCTCGTCCCCGCCGAGCGCGAGCGCATCGTGTGGGACGACGAGATCAAGGGCTTCGGCGTTCGCGTCCATCCCTCGGGCCGCAAGGTCTATGTCGTCAAGTACCGCCACGAGGGGCGCGCCGTCAAAGTCACTATCGGACCGCACGGACCGATCTCCACGGCCGCCGCCAAGGCGCGGGCCGCGGAGGTCGTCACCCTCGCCAGGACCGGCCACGACCTCGCGGGGAAGACGCCGCGCGCGGCGGGCGGCCCCACCGTGGCCGACCTCGCCCGCCGCTTCATGGAGGAATACGTCCCCGCCCATGTCAAGCCCAGCACTGCCGCGCTCTACCGCAAGATCGTCGACAAGCGCATTCTCCCCCGGCTCGGGAAGCGCCGCGTCGCCGATATCGGCAAGAAGGACGCCGCCGCGCTGCATCAGGACATGCGCGACGTGCCCGGCCACGCCAACCGGACGCTCGGCGTCCTGTCCCGGATGCTGACCCTGGCCGAGGTCTGGGAGATGCGCCCCGAGGGCGTGAACCCGTGCCGGCATGTCAGGAAATACCCCGAGAGGAAGCGCGAGCGCTTCCTCTCGGACGACGAGTACCGGCGTATTGGCACCGCGCTGCGCGACGCCGCGGCGGAGGGTCTGGCCTCGCCGGCAGCGGTCGCCGCCCTGCGCCTGCTGATGCTGACCGGGTGCCGCAGCGGGGAGATCCTGTCCCTGAAGTGGGAGCATGTCGATCTCGACCGGGGCGAGCTCCGGCTGCCGGACTCCAAGACCGGGGCGAAGATCGTGCCTCTGGGCGAGCCGGCGGTCGCCGTGCTGCGCGGCATCGCGCGCAGCGAGGACAGCCCCTGGGTCCTCTCGGGCTTCAAGCGGGGCACCCATCTCGCCTATCTCCACGAGCCGTGGCATCGCATCCTCAAGCGCGCCGGGATCGAGAACCTGCGCATCCACGATCTCCGCCACAGCTTCGCCAGCGGCGGGCTGCTGGTCGGCGAGGGGCTGCCCACCATCGGCAAGCTGCTCGGACACAACAAGGTCCAGACCGCCGCCCGCTACGCCCACCTCGCCAACGATCCCCTCAAGTCCGCCGCCAACAGGATCGCGGGCCGGATTGCCGAGGTCGTCGGACAGGACGACGGCCCGATGGTGTCGTGAGCGCCTTGCCAAGCCCTGCACCCCGTGAGAAATCCGGTCACTTGCTTGACAACCGGCTGGCCAATTGATAAAAAAACACAGAAAGTAGATATCATAAATCGTGGATTTGTACCAATGCCGAAGACTGGCACACAACGCGATCTGGCCCGCGACCTCCTCCGCAGCCGGGGAATCTTGCGTCCGTCCGAATTCGCAGCCGCCGGCGTCACCGCCGCGACCATCGGCCGGATGTGCCGGGACGGCGAGATCGCTCGTCTCGCGCGCGGGCTGTATCAGCTGCCGGATGCGCCGCTCGACGCCCGTCACAGCCTCGCGGAAGCCGCCAAGCGCGTACCCAGGGGTGTCGTGTGCCTCGTTTCCGCGCTGGCCTTTCACGACCTTACCGATCTGCTGCCCCGGGCGGTGTGGATGGCCATCGGCGCGAAGGACTGGGCTCCCAGGGGCAAGAGACCGGCGATCCGGATCGTCCGGTTCACCGGGGCGTTCCTGACCGACGATGTCGTCACCGAACGTATCGAAGGCGTGCCGGTGAAGATATTCGGCGTCGCCAAGACGATCGCCGACTGCTTTCGGCATCGCCGGACCGTGGGCCAGTCGGTGGCTCTGGAGGGGCTGCAGGAGGCCCTCCGGCAGCGCAAGGTGACCCCCGCGGAGATCGCCCGTCATGCCGAGCGCGGCCGGGTGGCCAGCGTGATACGCCCCTATCTGGAAGCGCTCACCGCCAATGGCTAGGGAGATCGTCGACATCGGCGCCTCGGTCCGCACCCGCCTGTTGCAGGTCGGCAGGCGGACGGGGCAGAACTTCGAACTCGTCCTCAACCGCTATGCCGTCGAGCGGCTGCTCTACCGGCTCTCGCGGTCGCGCCATGCCGACCGCTTCGTGCTGAAGGGCGCCACGTTGCTGATGACCTGGTTCGACGAACCATTCCAGGTCTCGCGCGATCTCGATCTGCTCGGCTACGGCGACCCGGCTCCTGAAGCGGTGCTGGCGATATTCAGGGAGATATTCGGTATCGAGGAGCGCGACGGGATCGACTTCGACGCCGACGGTGCGCGGGTCGGCCGCATTCGCGAGGACAACGAATACGGGGGCCTCCGAATCCGGACGACAGCCGACATCGGCGGCGCCCGCATCGCGGTGAATGTGGACGTGGGGATCGGCGATGCCGCCGATCCCGAACCGGAGATGCTCGACTACCCGGTCCTGCTCGACATGCCGTCGCCGCGCCTGCGCGGTTACGCCCGCGAGACCGTGATCGCGGAGAAGTTCCAGGCGATGGTCGTGCTCGGACGGGCCAACAGCCGCATGAAGGACTATTTCGACATCTGGATGCTGAGCCGGTCATTTGATTTCGATCGCGCACGGCTTGCACGGGCGATCTCTGCGACCTTCGAACGGCGACGGACCGCAATACCGGATGAAACACCGGACGCGCTGTCGCCGGTCTTCGCGGAAGACGAGGGGAAGCAGCGGCAGTGGAATGCGTTTGCCCGGGAAGTGGCGGCTGCTCCCGGATCGCTTGCCGAGGTGGTCACGGCGCTGGAGGCCTTTCTCATGCCGGCTGCCGCAGCAGCACTCGAGGCGGACCACGGGCGATGACGCAGGCCGGCACAGGTGCTACCGGAACGCTTCCGGGCTCGTCTCGAATTCATCCTCGGAACCACGGAGCCACCGTTCCATCCTCCCCGCAGTCCGTTCCGCTCGAGCGCCCCGCAATGCGCATTCCCACACGATCGCCACACGCCAGCCGACTTCCAGCAGATCATTGCGCGTCCGGCGATCCCGCTCCATGTTGGCTGCGAACTTCGCCTGCCAGAAGTCCGGCCGGGTGGCTGGATCGGTCGCATACGAACATCCGGCATGACGGTGCCAGAAGCAGCCATGCACGAAACAGACCGCCCCGAAGCGGCGGAAGACCATGTCCGGCGTTCCGGGAAGCTTCCGGTCATGCAACCGGTATCTGAGGCCGCGTGCATGCAGCTTGCGGCGAAGTACCAGTTCCGGTTTCGTGTCCCTAGTGCCGATCCCCGCCATCATGCGCGACCGGGTCGATGCATCAACTATGTCGGTCATCGTTCGGCCTGTTCGGAATGCGCGGGGCGGAACTGCCCGCGTATTTCACGGAAGGTCATCGCTGTGGTCAAGGAATGCTGGATGCGGGCGCGGATCGGATTCAGGCAACCGGGCGTGCACCGCATGGCACCCCTTGATCGTTCCAGGGTCGAAGGCGTCGCCGTGCAAGAGAATCCTGCGGTGCCTGCTTTCCGGTTTTCGATGCCCCATGCCGGCAAGCCGCTTGCGGCATTCGTCCCGGCCCCGGACCAGCCATGACGGAGTCGGTTCCCGTCGTCGACCTGTTTTCGGGCCCCGGGGGTCTGGCCGAGGGATTTGCCGCGCTGAAGGGCCCCGACGGCCGAACACGCTTCAATGTCGCCCTGTCGATCGAAATGGAGCCGACAGCACATCGTACGTTGCGACTGCGCGGATTCCTGCGAAAATTTCCGTCCGGGTTCCCACCCGAGTACTACGATTTCCTCAACGGAGATGTTGCGCAGGAACCGGACTGGGCAGACCTCTATCCGCACGAGTGGCAGGAGGCTTGCGACGAAACGCGATGTCTGAAGCTGGGCACTTCCGAAGCTGCCTCCTTCGTCCGAAAGCGGATTGCGAAGATTCGCGCAGCGCACGGTGACAGAACCGTTCTCCTCGGTGGACCTCCCTGTCAGTCCTATTCGGTGGCCGGCAGGGCCCGCAATGTCGGCAATGCGGACTACGACCCCGCCAAGGACGAGCGGCAGTCGCTCTATCTGGAATACGCGAAGGTGCTCGCGCAGCTCCAGCCGGCCGTCGCGGTCATGGAGAACGTCAGGGGCATGCTGTCCGCCAAGTACGGCGGTCGGCCGATATTTTCCGACGTCATGGACTCCCTCACCCATGCGGGGGGCAAGGACCGATATCGTCTCTTCTCTCTCGCCTCCCCCCTTGGAGGCCGGTCATGGGACGTAGGCCTGAGTCCGAAGGGCTTCCTCGTTCGCGCCGAAGAGCATGGCGTACCGCAATCACGCCACCGCGTGTTTGTCATCTGCATTCGTCGCGACGTAGCCGCCATCCTGCCGAGAGACCTCTTGCCTGTACTCGAACAAGGCGCAGCCACGGCCACCGTGCATGACATCATCGGTGCAATGCCAATGCTTCGCAGCCGGCTCAGCTGGGACGATGACGATGCTTCGTGGCAGCGTGCCCTGACCAAAGCGCACAGGCTGGCCTGTCGGCACGTTGCCACCATGCCAGCTGACAGAAAGGGAAATTTCCGACTCGCGCTTGATCGCGCCCTCGGGTCGACTAAAGGTGCATCCCTGCCTTATCGCGACGGGCAGGGCAGCATCGGCTTTCCCGATGCGTGCCCGACCGATTTGCGCAACTGGATCTCGGACCCGAACCTGACACGGCTGCCCAACAACGAGACCAGGGGCCACATCGAAGAGGACCTTGCGCGATATCTGTTCGCAGCAGCGTTCGCCTGCGCCTTCGAAAGATCGCCCAGAGCCCGCGATTTCCCACGAGCACTCGCAGCGAGACACCGGAGCTGGAACACGGGCAAGTTTGACGACCGCTTCCGGGTGCAGCTGCGCGATCATCCCTCCACTACAATCACAAGTCATATCTCCAAAGACGGGCACTACTTCATTCATCCCGATCCGGCCCAATGCCGCAGTCTTACGGTCCGCGAGGCTGCCCGTCTTCAGACGTTTCCCGACAACTACTTCTTTCAGGGCAGTCGCACGCAGCAGTACGTGCAGGTCGGCAATGCCGTCCCGCCCTATCTCGCGCGTCAGATCGCGCGACAACTCTCGGATGTGCTCGAATACCAGGATCGCAATGCCAGCCGGAACGCAGCACGCCAATCGGTGAACGTCGCCCAGCGACCGGATACCGAGCCAGTATCTGTCCCGCTTCATCGCGCGAGCGGCCCATGACAGGAGATTTTCGACAGCAGGAACTCGAACTTCCACCGCGCGCGTCATCACTGGTAGAGAGCCTTCGCGACATGGGTTACTCCCTGCGGACAGCCCTCGCCGATGTCATCGACAACTCGATTACCGCAGGAGCCCGGAACATCAAGCTGTTCGCGGACACCCATCATGCACTGCCGGCCATAGGAATACTTGACGATGGGGTCGGCATGAGCGGTGAGGAACTGTTCGAGGCAATGCGCCCCGGCACGAGGAGCCCGCTAGAGGCCCGGTCCGCCACTGACCTCGGACGTTTCGGCCTCGGCCTGAAGACCGCATCCGTCTCTCAATGCCGACGCCTCACTGTGGTCACACGAAGGAGTTCGTCCGTCTCGTGCGCAATCTGGGATCTGGACAGGGTCGCCGAGCGGGACAGATGGGTGGTGGAGGTTCCGAACGACCCCGAGCAAGTTCGCTGGTCGGAGCGACTAGAAAGCGATGGCACTCTGGTCGTCTGGGAAAAGCTCGACCGTCTCGTCGGTCCGAGAGGACAGGAAGACAGGCGCGATCTCGTTCGGCAGCTCGACGAAGCGACTTCTCACATCGAGTTCGTCTTCCACCGCTTCCTGTCCGGTCGGGAAGGCAGGCGTCTGGCAATCTCGATGAATGGCCGCGAACTGCGGCCTTTCGACCCCTTTCACTCGAACGATTCGGCAACGCAACATCACCAGGAGGAAGTGATCCGCCTCGGCGGCGGCGATATCAGGATATGGCCCGTAACCCTTCCGCATCACGACAAGGTCACGGCAGACGACTGGAAGAAATACGGTGGACCGGAAGGCTATGTGAGCAACCAAGGGTTCTATCTGTATCGCAATCGGCGCCTGATCGTTCACGGAACCTGGTTTCGCCTCGCCCGCCAGCTCGAACTCACGAAGCTTGCCCGTGTCGGCATCGACATTCCCAATACCCTCGATGCCGAGTGGAAGATCGACGTCAGGAAGGCCTCCGCCCAGCCGCCGGCTCCCGTTCGCGAGCGCTTGCGCAGGATCATAGAACGCATCGGCGTCCCGTCACAACGGACCTTCACGCGCCGCGGCGCCAAGCTTACCGAGGACAGCCGCCTCCCAGTCTGGGCGAGAGTACAGGACAAGAACCGGATCTCGTACCGGATCGACGAGGAACATCCCGTACTGGCCACCTTTAGCGACGATCTCGACTCCCGGAAGGCAGGCGAGTTCAAGCGGATTCTTCGCCTGATTGCATCGGCCTTTCCGCTGGAAGCCCTCCACGTCGACGTCAGCGCCAGTCCGGAGGAGGTCAGGCCGCCTCGAATCGAACCGGAGGATCTGCGAATGATCGTCTCCTCGATGTGGCAAATCCTTCGAAGTCGGGGGCAGTCGCCGACCGGGATCGAGGAATGGATGCGCTCCGCCGAACCTTTCCGGGCGCAATGGCCTGAAACCTCAAGAGTGATAGCGAGTATCTGCAAGAGCGCCGAGGACCCGGAAGATCGATGAACGAAATCGACAAACTCAGGATAATGGTCGAGGGCCTTCTGGCTCTGGAGTTGCCCACGCAGTCACGTATCCGCGAAGTCATCGCCGAAACCCGTCCGGTCTGTCCCGGCGTAACCGATGCCGAGGCCGAAGATCTGGCGCTCAAGTTCGAGGCCATCCACGGCGTCAGGATGACGGACGGCGCCGCGCTGCAGGATCCGGAGTTCGAACCATGGCTGGACGGTGCACGTTCCGGCATCGACTTCTATTACTGGAACCGCTATCGCCGTCTCATGGCCAAAAAGGGGTTGTCCGGTCAGGTCCTCGGCGGACTGAGCAACGTGACGGACAGGATTCTCGGACTGCTCGAAAACCCCGACAAGCCCGGGAGGTGGGATCGAAGAGGCATGGTCATGGGCCATGTCCAGTCCGGCAAGACGGCAAACTACATCGGAGTCGTCACCAAGGCCGCCGATGCCGGTTACAGGGTGATCATCATCATCGCGGGATTGCAGAACAAGCTGCGCGACCAGACCCAGCGTCGCGTCGACGAGGGTTTCATCGGGTTCAGCAGCACGGCCGGACCACGACAACAACTGCTCAACGACACTGTCCTGGGTGTGGGACGGTATGACTCCCGTCACCGTCCGAGTGCCTTCACCACTGCTCACAGGGACTTTCACAAGGGTATCGCGGAGAGTCTCAACATACCCCTTCAGAACCTCAGCCAGCCAGCCGTCTTCGTGATCAAGAAGAATCCGAGCACGCTCCGGAATCTGATTGACTGGCTGAAGACCCACAATGCACAGCTCGGGACCGACACGATCCGGGAACCGATGCTGCTCATCGATGACGAGGCGGACAACGCCTCGATAAACATCAGGCGCCGCATGGACGAGGTATCGCGAATCAACGGCCAGATCCGCGAGCTTCTCGACCTCTTCGAGCGGAGCAACTATGTCGGGTACACGGCCACTCCCTTCGCGAACATATTCATAGATCCGGATTCCGAAGACCAGATGGTGGGGCATGACCTGTTCCCTCGCGACTTCATCGTCAGTCTCGATCCGCCCACCAACTACTTCGGCGCTGCACGGGTGTTCAGGGACTCCGCGGACACAGTCCTTCGCGATGCCGACGACCACGAAGACCTGCTGCCGACATCGCATGCCATCGATCACATGGTCACGGGATTGCCAGAGAGCCTCGAGGAAGCGATCCGGGTCTTCGTGCTGGCGCGGGCGATCAGGCTGGCGCGGGGGCAGAATCGCTCGCACAACTCGATGCTCGTGAATGTCTCCCGCTTCGTGGCAGTGCAGCAGCAGGTCCGAAACGAGATACAGGCGTTCGTCGACCGGATGGCGTCCAGTGCCCGGATCAATGGCGCCAGATCTGTTCGGGAGGCCCTCGAAGATCCTGAACTTGACGAGCTGCACCGCGTCTTCCGGGAGCATTACGACGACGTTTGGGTCAAGTCATGGTCGCAGATTCAGGTGCTCCTGCACGAGAGCGTCAGCGCCGTCAGCGTCGTCGAGATAAACAGCCGCGCCGCAGGATCGCTCGACTATTCCGAACACGAAACCTCGGGGCTCAACGTGATCGCAGTCGGCGGGCTCTCGCTTTCCCGCGGTCTCACGCTCGAAGGGTTGACCGTCAGCTACTTTCTCCGACGGTCGATGATGTACGACACGCTGTTCCAGATGGGGCGCTGGTTCGGGTATCGCGACGGTTACGAAGATCTCTGCCGCGTCTGGATGCCGGAAGAGGCCCAAGGCTGGTACGACCATATTGCCGAATCGATCGACGAGCTTCGCGACGAGCTGGCGCGCATGCAGAGCGCCAATGCAACGCCGAGGGATTTCGGTCTCAAGGTTCGCAGCCATCCCGACGCCCTCGTTGTCACGGCCCGCAACAAGATGGGTTCCGGCCAGCGCCACACGGTCCTGATCGGTCTCGCGAACCGTTTCGTGGAAACCGCCATCCTGCATCGGGACGATGAAATTCTGGAAGCGAACCTTCGGGCCGCCGTCCGATTCGTCGGCGACCTGCGCGCCAGGGGCCAGGCACCGGAGAACGGAGAACTCATCGATGGTGGACGCCTCGTGCGTGACGTTCCGGTGGAGGTGGTCGACGCATTTCTCGGGGCCTTCAGGAATCATCCGGGATCTCTTGCCACGGAGAGCGATCCGGTCCGCCGCTACATCGCGTCTCGAGCAGCAGACGAACTGAGCAAATGGGACGTGCTGTTCGCCGGCGTGCAGCGCCAGACCGAAATATCCCTCGTCGATCACAGTCTCGGTTTTCCGCTCGTGTGTCAGCGCCGTGCCGCTGGCAAGCGGAGTGACGGATCGATGCTGATGATCACGAACAAGCAAAGGGTCAGCTCGAGGGGGATCACGAAGGTCGGCCTGACGGACGCACAGGCACGGGCAGCCGAGAACGATTACGACACGAACAGGTCGTCATCTCCCGGCGGTACCACGAACTATCCGGACCGGATTTACACGAGGATCCGCACCAGACCCCTGCTCGTCATCCATCTTCTCACAATCGGCGAGGAAGGAGACGACCTGAGCAAGGCTACCCCGGTAGCTGCATGGAGCATCAGCTTCCCCGAAACAGGGCTTGACGAGAGAACGGTCGAATACGTCGTCAACACGACCTGGTACCAGGAACACTATGGTGACGACGACACGGACGACGACGAGAACGGCAACGATGCTGACTGACGATCCGTGGAAAGGCATCGATCCGCCAATCGAAGACGCTCGGATCAGTGCGCGACGCATACCGGACGCAGGATCTCACGCTTGGGGGCTCTACTGGGCGATGGACAGCCAGCGCCACTGCCTCCTCATTCTTCAGCATGGCTCCGAGCATCGCCATTCCTATCGTCTGCCGAAACTGCGTGGCCTTCGCGTCGAGACCCAGCCTACGGAGGACCAATCGGGAGAACGCCTGATTATCCGTCTGACGGATGGCGAGCAGAGGGCAGTGTTCCATCGTTTCTGCATGGATGTCGTCGACGCCACGCGTCCTTCCCGCTCCGAGGCGGAAGCGGTCGAGCGCTTTCTGGTCCGGACGTGGCGCTGGCACCGCCTGTTGAGAGGCGGTGGTGACGGTCGACTGAGCCTGGAGGAACAGAAGGGCCTCGTCGGCGAACTCTGCGTACTGGAACGTCATCTGCTTCCCGTCATCGGCCCCGTCGATGCCGTGCGGGTATGGACAGGTCCGGTCGGTGCGCCGAAGGACTTTCAGGTGGGCTGGATCGGCATCGAAGCGAAGACCCGGTCTCCCCACATGACCACCGTGCGGATTTCCTCGGCGGAGCAGCTGGACACTGCGGGGACCACCCGTCTGTTCCTTCACGTCATCGAGGTATCCGGAGCGCCCGGCGGTTCGGCATCGGTGACGATCACGGATGTCGCCTCCCGTGTTCGCGAAACCATCGCCGCCCTGGACATGTCCGCAGCCATCCAGTTCGAAGAACGCCTGAATGCGACCGGCTTCGACTGGAACGATGACTATTCCGACAACCCCTTGCTGATCGGAAGCGCCTCCCTGTTCGAAGTCCTCGAAAAATTCCCGCGCATCGCGCCGTCCATGTTCCTTCCGGGAGTGGAGGACGTGCGATATGCGATCGCACTGTCCCGGTGCGAGAGCTTTCGTGTCGACATGACGGTCCTGGCTCGGGCCATATCCGGAGAAGCCGATGAATGTTGAGGAGTTCGCTCACGAGTTTCTTCAGGACGTGCTCGCGGAGTCCGATGCGGACGAACAGTTCGTGGAGGATGTCTTCTTCCAGAAGTCCTGCGAACAGCTCATGGAAGCCGGTGAGCTCGACGCCGCCGACCGGGTTCTGTTCCGGTCCCCCGCCAGAGGGATTCGGGTGGATGGCTACGGGGGCGATCCTGCGGAGGCGGCAGGAACGCTGAATCTGATCATTCTCGATTTCCATCCCGCGCTGGAGATCGGGCGTCTCACCGGAACGGAGATGGACGCGGCCTTCCGCCGCCTGTCCAACTATCTGCGGCAGGCGCTGGACGAGCGCTGGCGCGATGCACTGGAAGAGACCAGCCCGGCGTTCGGACTGGCTGATCTCATCGCGCAGCGGTGGCGAAGCATTGCCAGGGTACGCTTCCTGCTGGTCAGCAACCGGGAGCTCAGCGAGCGGGTCGACGGCCGACCCGCAGCCGATATCGAAGGCAGGCAGGTCACCTACAGTGTCTGGGACATTCGCCGCCTCCACGGCCAGGCAACCGTCGGTTACGGCCGCGAGGACATCGAGATCGATCTGGTCGAGGACTTCGGAGGAGCGCTCCCCATTCTGCCGGCGCAGCAGTCCGAGGCCGACCACGAGTCATACCTCGCAGTCGTTCCCGGACAGGTTCTCGCCGAAATCTACGACCGATGGGGAGCGCGCCTTCTCGAGCAGAACGTGCGGGTATTCCTCCAGGCGCGCGGAAAGGTCAACCGCGGCATCAGGGCCACGCTCGAGAACGAACCGTCGATGTTCTTCGCCTACAACAACGGCATTACCGCAACAGCCGAGCAGATCGAGACCGCCAACGAGGGAGGACAGCTGCTGCTCCGTGGCCTCCGTAACTTCCAGATCGTGAACGGCGGGCAGACGACGGACTCCATTCATGTCGCGAAGCTCCGCAAGCTCGATCTCGCCCGGACATTCGTCCAGATGAAGCTCTCCGTCGTGACGCCCGAAAGGGCGACGGAGCTGGTGCCGCGAATCTCCGAGTATGCCAACAGCCAGAATCGGGTCAGTGCGGCCGACTTCTTCGCCAATCACCCGTTCCATGTCCGTATAGAAGGATTTTCCCGCCGCATTCATGCACCTTCTCCGGACGGCACCTTTCGACAGAGCAAGTGGTTCTACGAGCGGGCACGCGGTCAATATGCCGATGCCCGCGCCAACATCACCCCAGCTCAGCGCAGGAAGTTCGACTTGGAGAATCCGAGGAACCAGCTGTTCACCAAGACGGACCTCGCCAAGTTCCTGAATGTCTGGAAGGGACGGCCGCACGAGGTGAGCCTGGGTGCACAGAAGAACTTCGCAGCCTTCGCGCGGCGTGTCGGTCAGGCATGGAGAAAGTCTCCCGACGACTTCAACGAGACCTGGTATCGCGTGGCCGTCGCGAAGGCGATCATCTTCAAGTCCACCGAACGCATCGTGTCCGCACTGGCCTGGTACCAAGGAGGGTATCGCGCCAATATCGTCGCCTACACCATCGCCAAGGTCGCCCATGACGTGGCAGATCAGAGGCGAGCGGTGGATTTCGAGCTCATCTGGCGCCGTCAGTCACAGGGTGCTGCCCTGGACAAGGCCGTCGCATCCGTGGCCGAACGGGTGTACGAGGTCCTGATCCAACCGCCCCCCGGCATCAGCAACGTGACCGAGTGGGCGAAGAAGCAGGCATGCTGGGAACGTGTCCGAAACCTTGCGGTCGAGTGGCCCGAGGGATTCGTCGAAGAGTTGCTGTCCGCTCAGGAACAGCGTGACACGGCTCGAACCGCTCGACGTGAACAGCGGGAGCTGAACGGGATCGAGGCACAGATCGCCGTCGTGAATGCGGGTGGCCGGTTCTGGTCCGACGCTCTTGCATGGGGGCAGGAACGCCGCCTTCTCACGGAAACGGAAACCAGGATATTGGGAGGCGCCGCCCGCGTGCCAAACAGGACACCCACGGACAAGCAATCATCCAGGGTGATCGAGATCCTGGGCAAGCTGCAATCCGAAGGATACAACGCGGATATTCCTGCAGGCTCTTGAGCTTGCATGGGGAGAGATCGAGAACGCTTCGTTCGAGTCATTCGGGGCGCTCGCCCAAGCCTCGTCGAAGCATTGTGATCGGTGCAACATCGGGTCGAGTGCGGGCAGTGCTGTCGAGCGTGGCGATACGCCGGAGCCTTATGCCGGAACAACGAGCCGTCGCGCGAAGGCCGGCTTGGCCGGCCGAGCGCCGGAAAACGCACGATCCCTTGTCCCTTGCTTTGACCGGCAAGGAGGCATCGGGTCCATCGACTCCGGAGTTTCCGACCGAGCGTTACAGAGTCGGTAAGCCTCCGGCGTAGGCCGCCTGTCGGATTTCTCCGGGATCGGGGAGGGTGCGGGCTCGAAGGTGGGCGCGCGGTAAGTGTCCACCAAGGATAAGTGGGCCCTTGTGCGGATGTCGGACACAGCGGAGCAGTCGGGTTCCGGGGTCGACGGTCGGGGTCGACGGCGTCGGTGGAGCGAGGCGCGGCAGCGGCTGATCGTTGCGCAGAGCTATCGGCCCGGGATTTCGGTTTCGGTGGTGGCGCGCCGGTATGACGTGAACGCGCACCCGGTCTTCAGCTGGCGCCGCCAGTATCGGGAGCTGGCGCGCGTTGTGGGTGGCTTCGTCCCGGTGGTTGTCTCTTCGCCGGAAGGGGCGGCGCCCGCGAGGCTGCTGCCGGCGGCGCCGGATATCGAACCGTCTGCCTCCGGGCGGATCGAGATTGCCCTTGCGGACGGCTCACGCGTGACGGTCGACCGGGATGTGGATGCGGCGGCGCTGTCGCGGGTGCTCGGGGTTCCGGAGCGGCGACGATCCCGGTTCCGAGCGGGGCGCGGGTCTGGCTCGCGACCGGCGTGACGGACATGCGGCGCGGGATGAACACGCTGGCGCTGCGGGTCCCTCAGGGCCTGGGTCGCGATCCGCATGCGGGCGCCCTGTTCATCTTCCGCGGACGCAAAGGCGATCTCGTCAAGATTCTCTGGCATGACGGGCTCGGTACCTCTCTCTATTGCTAGTGTCGTGTCCCGCAAATACGTGCAGATAGAGATCGTGTCCCGGGCGGTGGTGTAAGAGCCTCGCGTTCTAGGCGGCATCCGGCGGGTAGGGCCAGTTTGCTCAGGCTGCCACGGCGGGCAGCTTGATGGGGACATTATCAGTCGCCTGAGCGATCGATTCCAGGGTCATGTAGCGGGTTCTCTGGACCGCCCATTCGTCGTTCTGTTCCACCAGGATGGCGCCGATCAGGCGGGTAATGGCGTCCTCGTTGGGGAAGATACCGACGGTATTGGTGCGGCGCTTGATCTCACCGTTGAGGCGTTCGAGCGGGTTGATCGAGTGGAGCTTGGTGCGGTGTTCCCTGGGGAAGCTCATGTGGGCCAGGACGTCATGCTCGGCCTCGTCCATGAGGGCTGCGAGCTTGGGCGCCTTGGGCCTGAGCTGATCGGCGACCTGGCGCCACTGCGCACGTGCGGCCTCGGCGTCGTCCTGGGCGAAGGCGGTGGCGACGAAGGCCGAGACGACGCGCCGGCCCTGGCGGCCGGCATGAGCCAGCAGGTTGCGCATGAAGTGCACGCGGCATCGTTGCCAGGTAGCATCCAGGACCCGGGTCACCGCGGCCTTGAGCCCCTTGTGGTCGTCGGAGATCACCAGTTGCACACCGCGCAGGCCGCGCCGGGCGAGGCTACGCAGGAACCCGGTCCGGAAGGTCTCGGCCTCGGAGGGGCCGATCGCCATGCCCAGCACCTCGCGCCGGCCCTGGTCGTTGACGGCGACCGCAACGGTCACCGCGACCGAGACGATGCGCCCGCTCTGGCGCACCTTCACATATGTGGCGTCAAGCCAGAGATAGGGCCACTCGCCCTCAAGCGGGCGCTCGAGGAAGCTCTGGATCTTGTCATCGATCTCCATGCACAGCCTCGAGACCTGGCTCTTGGAGATGCCGGTCATACCCATGGCCTGCACCAGGTCGTCGACCGAGCGGGTCGACACACCCTGGATGCAGGCCTCCTGGATCACCGCCGTCAGCGCCTTCTCGGCCATCCGCCGCGGCTCCAGGAAGCCGGGGAAGTAGCTCCCCTTCCTCAGCTTCGGGATTTTCAGCTCGACCGTGCCGGCCCGGGTCTCCCAGACCCGGTCGCGGTAGCCATTGCGGTGGTTGATGCGATCCGGCGAGCGCTCGCCGTGCTCCGCCCCGGTCAGGCCCTGGACATCCAACTCCATCAGGCGCTGGGCCGAGAAGCCGATCATCTCCCGCAGGAGATCGGCATCCGAGCTCTTTTCCAGCAGGCTACGCAGGGTCATCATGTCATCGGTCATCGTGGTTCGCCTCTCAGGGTCAGGTCGTTTCGTCTGCGCCCAAACCCTACAACGGAACCGCGATGGCCCCCCGCTGTGGATAGCCGGCTGGTCGCCGCCAGACTCGAGGTCGGTCGCTGCGACAAGCCGCCTGCCCACAGCTACCGGTGCAGCGAGAACTCCTACACCAAGCCTGGGGACACAACCCCTTACTGCTTGCCGCCCCGGACCCATGCCGCGGACTATGCATGGCCTGTGGTGCGCGTGATTGACGGCGACACTGTGGCGGTTGATGCGTCGGGGGATCTGCCGCCGGGGCTGGCCGATCTCACGGTACGGTTGCGCGGCGTGGACACGCCGGAGAAGGGCTGGCGCGCCAAATGCGATGCGGAGCGCGAGGCAGGCCAGGCGGCGACGGCGTTCATGGAGGCGGCGCTTGCCGGGGCGAGTGAGGTCGTCATCCGCGATCCGGCGTGGGGCAAGTGGGGCGGCCCGGTGATCGCCGATCTCATTGTGAACAGTCGCTCGCTTGCGGCCAGCAATTCTCCTTATGGCGTTTTTCGTTGCATTGCGGCCTTTCGTGTTGGTTTTTTGGCGGTTCTGCGGTTGGATGGATGGGCTTGGCGCGGGGGCCGGGGATCAGGCGTTTGCGGGAGGGGGGAGGCCCGTGATGACGGTTTTCATGAGGACCGCCCATGACGCGAAGACATGGTAGGCGGTGATCGTGCGGATGTGCTCGAACAGGCGCCTTCGGGCTCCGAGTGCGTGCCGCGCCCGCCGCCAGGACGCTTCGATCAGGTCGCAGGCCGTGTGCAGGGCGAAGGCCAGCAGATTGAGCACGACCAGGATGCTGGCCAGGGTCTGGCCGCCATGCCCGAAATTGTGTTCGAGGTTGTAGCCGTTGGTCTTCAGGACGTTGAAGGTCTCGTTCTCGATCTTCCAGCGGGCACGCCCGCCGGCGGCGATGGCGGCGGCGGTGTCTCGCGTGACGGCAAGGTCGGTGACGAAGCTGTTGCGGTAGGTCACCTTGCCGCCGGGCTTGGCGATCTCGACCTCCAGCCAGTTGACGGCGAGCGCGTCGGCGCCGTCGCGCAGCGGCACGCCATTCATCCAGCGATAGCGATGGCGGCGCCTGGCCGCGCCCCTGCCCACGGTCTGGCACACCTCGTCCAGCACGACGCCATGGGTGTATTCGCTCAACGTCTTGTGGCTGGACGGCTTGCACACGAAGAGGAAGCTCCCGCCCGCGGCGCGCACCGCCTCGCAGATCGGCTGGCGGGAATAGAGATCGTCGCCCAGATAGACCGGTCTCAGCCCGGCCACACAAGGCCCCAGGCGGGCCAGCCAGCGCGGCGCCGCGCGGCTCTCGCAGTCCTGCTTCGCCGAGCCGTCTTGCGGGCGCACGAACTCCGGCGCCAGAGGCAAGGCGCGGCGCTGCCCCGGCGCCACCAGAGCGGCGCCGACAAAGCTGTGGAAATACTCCACCTCCTCGCCCCGCCGGCGCGTCGAGCAGTGCGCGCAGTGGATCGTGCCGGAACGGAAAGGCTCCGAGCCGTCCAGCGCGATCAACACCCGATCGTCCAGGCAGCGCAGACCCGACAAGGCGCCGGCGCCATCCAGGTCATCGACAAGCGCCGAAAACACCGCGTCGAAATGATCCGTCGGCGCCCCATCCAGCATCCGCCGGATATGGCTGTCGCACGGAATCCGCTCCATGCCGAACAGCGTCCCGGCGTTCGAAGCGCCGCGCTGCGCCGTCAGCAGGCGCTGATGCGCCAGAAACGACGGGCTCTGCACGAAAAATACCGAAAACGCCGCAAGCCCGATGTCTCTCATGGCATAGCGCGTGTTGCTTCCCGAACGCTTGTCGGGCAACGCCGCGCACCGCTTCCCCACCACATCTAAGTATCGTTCAAGACGTTTCACACAACAGCTTGAATCACATCTCCAAGCCTTTGAAAACCCCTGATAACTCCAAAAGGAGAATTGCTGGCTTGCGGCCGCGTTGATTGCGTTCGGCCACGGGCGGGCCTACAATGGCGGAAAGCGGGGCGGATGGTGCGAATGACTGAGAAGAGGAAACGGGGTGCGGCAGACTCTGTTGGACGATTTACGACTTGGGTTTCTACTATCTGTCTTGCTACCGTCGCTATGTTCTCCGTCGCTTCATTCCGGGCTGCACAAGGAGCGTACTGGGCAAATTGCTGGGTCGACCTCGGAGACGGCACCCATATTGCCGTAGTCGACGCGACAAATGCCGAGGAGTGCCAAAGGTTTGGGCAGGATTGCACACTTGAGCGCCAATACCGTGCAATCCATTACTCGACAAGTTCGGTGCTAGTAGCCGGACACAGGGTTGAAAGATGTGAAAGAACTTTCGAGCAGAGGCTGCCACCGTGTTCTCCAACGAGAACGACTTGGTGTCGAAGTTCAAATTAGTTCTTGCGAGGTAGCGTTTGTATCATAAGGCCATCGGGATGCAGACATAATCTGTCATGCCGTCATCGAGGAGTTTGGCGAACAGATCATATCTCACGGCAGACTCTTGCGTGATACGACAATGGAGCCATTCGCCGGTCTCATGCACGGTTCTGACCGGACTGCGCATGTAGCCGTTCTGATCATTACGTGTAGAGCCAGTTGCGTTACTGCACGACTCTGCTAGGTCGCCAAGGTCGCTGTACGGTGGAATTGACCGAATACAGCGTCCGGATCCGGGCCGTGGCCCGGTCGACAGGGATACCGGCTTCGCGGAGCTGATCGGGTCGTGTCCCGGGCGGTGGTGTAAGAGCCTCGCGTTCTAGGCGGCATCCGGCGGGTAGGGCCAGTTTGCTCAGGCTGCCACGGCGGGCAGCTTGATGGGGACATTATCAGTCGCCGGAGCGATCGATTCCAGGGTCATGTAGCGGGCTCTCTGGACCGCCCATTCGTCGTTCTGTTCCACCAGGATGGCGCCGATCAGGCGGGTAATGGCGTCCTCGTTGGGGAAGATGCCGACGGTATTGGTGCGGCGCTTGATCTCACCGTTGAGGCGTTCGAGCGGGTTGATCGAGTGGAGCTTGGTGCGGTGTTCCCTGGGGAAGCTCATGTGGGCCAGGACGTCATGCTCGGCCTCGTCCATGAGGGCTGCGAGCTTGGGCGCCTTGGGCCTGAGCTGATCGGCGACCTGGCGCCACTGCGCACGTGCGGCCTCGGCGTCGTCCTGGGCGAAGGCGGTGGCGACGAAGGCCGAGACGACGCGCCGGCCCTGGCGGCCGGCATGAGCCAGCAGGTTGCGCATGAAGTGCACGCGGCATCGTTGCCAGGTAGCATCCAGGACCCGGGTCACCGCGGCCTTGAGCCCCTTGTGGTCGTCGGAGATCACCAGTTGCACACCGCGCAGGCCGCGCCGGGCGAGGCTACGCAGGAACCCGGTCCGGAAGGTCTCGGCCTCGGAGGGGCCGATCGCCATGCCCAGCACCTCGCGCCGGCCCTGGTCGTTGACGGCGACCGCAACGGTCACCGCGACCGAGACGATGCGCCCGCTCTGGCGCACCTTCACATATGTGGCGTCAAGCCAGAGATAGGGCCACTCGCCCTCAAGCGGGCGCTCGAGGAAGCTCTGGATCTTGTCATCGATCTCCATGCACAGCCTCGAGACCTGGCTCTTGGAGATGCCGGTCATACCCATGGCCTGCACCAGGTCGTCGACCGAGCGGGTCGACACACCCTGGATGCAGGCCTCCTGGATCACCGCCGTCAGCGCCTTCTCGGCCATCCGCCGCGGCTCCAGGAAGCCGGGGAAGTAGCTCCCCTTCCTCAGCTTCGGGATTTTCAGCTCGACCGTGCCGGCCCGGGTCTCCCAGACCCGGTCGCGGTAGCCATTGCGGTGGTTGATGCGATCCGGCGAGCGCTCGCCGTGCTCCGCCCCGGTCAGGCCCTGGGCCTCCAACTCCATCAGGCGCTGCGCCGAGAAGCCGATCATCTCCCGCAGGAGATCGGCATCCGAGCTCTTTTCCAACAGGCTCCGCAGGGTCATCATGTCATCGGTCATCGTGGTTCTCCTCGTCAGGGTCAGGTCGGTTCGTGTTGACCCAAACCCTAACCGGAACCGCGATGGCCCCCGCTGTGGATAACCGGCTTGCCGCCGCCAGACTCGTGGCGGTCGCTGCGGCAAGCCGGTTACCCACAGCTACCGGGGCAGCGAGAACTCCTACACCACGCTTGGGGACACAACCCAGATAGACGTTCGAGCTTGGCGAAGATCGACTCCGCCGTCGCGACCCAGATGAAGGGCGAACAGAAGGCATTGTATTGTGCGATGAAGCTCTCAATCGTCTTGACGAGCTGAGCGACGCTGTCGAACGAACCGCGCTTGATGGCCCGTTGGCTGATGAGGCCGAACCAGCGTTCCACCTGATTGAGCCACGAGGCTGAAGTGGGCGTGAAGTGAAGATGGTAGCGTGGTCTTTTCGCGAGCCAAGTTTGGACTGAACCGCCCCGACTTTCCCGGAGGCAGTTACATTTGATTCATGCAGCCATATTGAGGTTCTCGCTGGCGGCATAGTGGTTTGCTTCGGCCTCAGCGGGCGGGATGTTACCGATGGGGCCGAGCAGACGTTGATTATTGAACCAGTCCACCCATTCGAAGGTGGCGTATTCGACGGCCTCGAACGATCTCCACGGGCCGCGCCGGTGGATCACCTCGGCCTTGTAGAGGCCGTTGATCGTTTCGGCCAACGCGTTGTCGTAGCTGTCGCTGACACGGCCGACCGAAGGATCGATCCCGGCGTCGGCCAGGCGCTCGGAGTATTTGATCGACAGGTATGGGACGCCGCGGTCGCTGTGAGGCACGAGGCCCGATCCCCTGGCGGGCTTCCGGGCCTGTATCGCCTGTTCCCGGGCATCCAGACCGAAGCTTGCATGAGCCGTGCAGCTCACCCGCCCTCCGACGATCCGGCATGCGAAGGCATCGATCACGAAGGCCACATAGACGAACCCGGCCCAGGTCGCGACAGAGGTGACGTCCGCCCCCCACAGACGATTGGGCCCGGGCGCCTGGACCTGCCGGTTCACCGTGTCGAGCGGGCACGCCGCTCCCTTGTCGCTGACCGTGGTCTTCACCGGCTTGCCCCTGATCGCCCCGGCAAGGCCGAGATCGCGCATCAGCCGCTCGACGGGGCAGCGGGCAACGTCCCGGCCGTCGCGCCGGCGCGGGCGCCAGATCTTGCGGTCGCCATAGACCGAGTGGTTCATCTCGAAGACGCGCTCGATCTCCGCCATCAGTACCAGATCACGCCGGGCACGATCCGGCAGCAGCGACGGATCGCGCTGTCTGCCGGCATGAAGCCGGTACGGGGACGGGGCGATCGGCAGAACCTTGCAGATCGCCCCGTCCCCATAGGTATCGCGATGCGCGTCGATGAAGGCGATCATCGCTTGAGTGTGCGGTCGAGCTCCGCCTGGGCAAAACAGGCACTGGCTTTGCGCAGAAGCTCGTGCGCCGGGCGCAGCTCGCGAACCTCGCGTTCCAGCGCCTTGACCCGCGCACGATCGTCGCTGGTCATGCCCGACCCGGCGCCGCTGTCTTGTTCAGCCTGACGGACCCACCGCCGCAGCGTCTCGGTCGTGCAGCCGAACTTTGCCGCGATCGAACACATCGCCGCCCATTGCGAGCTATGATCGCCCTGGTGCTCGAAAACCAGCCGGACAGCCCGTTCGCGAACCTCCGCCGGATAACGTGTCGAATGTCTTCCCATAACGGCTCCTCCTTCTCACAAGATGGAGCCTCCGGGAAAGTCGGGGCGGTTCACCTCGATGCGCTCGACAAGACGCGCGACCTGCTCTTCCAGGCGCGTGTTCTGCTGCCGAAGCTAGGCGTTCTCCTCCTCCAGATGGGCGTTTTTCTGCGCGGGCGTTTCGGGCGATGTCCCCGACGAAGGGCCGTGTGGCGATTCGGGATTGCTCATGTCGTTGTTGAGTCATTTCCCGAAATTCCCGTCAAGCCCTCGCGTCAGTTCCATGCGAACCGCACCTCAACTCTCTGGCCCAAAATGACAAATCAGACAACCTGGGCAGTTACCCAAACAGCAACAGCCTCTTGGCCGCGGGATCAAAATTCGATGGTAGGAGTTCGTCGATCCTTGAGGCAGGATGTCCGGCCGCGATGGCCTCAAGGGTGGCCTTGAGGTAGGCATAGGGCTCAACGCCATTCATCTTCGCGGTTTCCACCAGCGAAGCGATACGGTCCCAGGCCGCCGCCCTTTCGTCGTGGCCCGCGAACAACGCGTTCTTGCGGTTCAGGGGCACGGGGCAGATGAGATTCTCCATGCTGTTGGAGTCCATTTCGACGCGCCCGTCGTCGAAGAACACCTTTTCGATCCGCTCCCATTGCTCCAGCGTGACCCGGATGGTCCTCGTCAACGTATCCGCCATCGGCTGATCCATCGTCCTCGGCAAGATTCGATCACGGTACGGTACGACAGCTTCGCCGGAATTCGTAGCGATCGGTGCATCGACAGACTTGGCTCGGTGCGATTGGGGCGACCCAAGACGCCTTCGGTGTCGTAGTCAGATTGAGCGCCGTCAACAGCGAGCGCAACCGGGCGCGCAGTCAGATTGGGTGCTCCATAGGGAGTCTCCTCGACCGACGCGCATGCTCCGTGACACGCCGTCCGCCCGATCGGGCGGACGGCTCGCAAGGCATTGATTCGACGGGTAAATTCCAGCACTCAAACTGAGTGCTCCGCGCTACCGATCGCTGACAACTTTTCCCGGCAAGCGCCTGTCGCCTCATGTCGTTGAAAACGCAAGGTAAACATGCCAAGCGCGCGCTTGGGCCACACCGGCAGCCTGCTGCGTGTGGTGTGAGAACCAAGACCCCGACGGGGGTCCGGATGGTCGAAGCCGACCTGCACACCGTAACCGGCTTGAATCGCCGGCGCCGCAAGGGTTTGGAGCCGCCGCGGCGATTGAGCGAGACGACCGGGCCGCGACACCTGAGCGCGTTCCGCGTTGTCGTCCGGGGGACAGAGGTAACAAAACGCGTGTCCTGGCGCAAGTCGGCGGCGGCGTTCATCACACATGGCGCACCGCGGCCGGGAGCGTTCCCTCAGCGCATACGTGCGGCCGCACATGTTCCGCCGGGCAGAGGGGCGCCGCGCACATGTTCCCGCCGCGCACGGGCGGACGGTGAATGCGATGCAATTCATGGCGATGGTTCTCCTTTCACTCGTTACCGCGAGCGCGGGCGTGGTTGGGTAACCCGTTACCGCGGCGTCAGCCGCGCGGTGCTGCGGACCGATGCGGCCGCGGACATCGGCGATGCGGGCGGAGCCGCGGGCAGTCGTGCGCAGCACGCTGCCGGACGCGGCGACGGCAGCGCGCGCACGGATGCCGACACTGCTGTCGGCACGACCGCGGACGGCAGTGCGGATGCCGGTGATTGGCGAAGCCGTCACCGGCGATGGACGAAGTGCGGGGGCGAGCGAGGCGGAGACCACGACGGCGAGCACGGCGCGGAGCGCCGACGCGAGCGGCGGGCGAAGTGCGGCGGGCGGTGCGCGGAATCCGATGCGGCGCTGCCCGCGCCGCCGCACCGGACGGTGACGGCGGGAATGGACGGGCCGCACCGGCGTTCGCCGGCATGGCCCGTCACCGCGCGGGACTCAAGCCGCGATTTTCTGTACGGGGATACCGAGCTGCGTGGCCTTCTCGACGAGGTTGTCGGTGATGCCCGAGCCCGGGAAGGCGACGACGCCCTTCGGCATGAGGCCGAGCAGCTCGTCGTTGCGGCGGAACGGGGCGGCCCGTCCGTGGCGCTGCCAGTCGGGCTTGCACACCACCTGGTGCACGCCGTTCTGTTCGGCCCACTGGGCGGCGAGCTGCTCGACGCCGGGGCCGCCGCCGTGGACCAGCACCATGTCCGCGTACTTCGCCTTCGCCTTGTCGAGGCGCGCGATGACGGCGCCGGCGTCCGAGACGTGCTTGCCGCCCGCGATGGCGACCAGCGTTCCCTCGGGCAGGTGCGCCCGGGTCTCGCGGTCCTTTCTCGCCCGCATGAAGTCGCGCGCGTCGATGGCGGCCGAGGTGAGCTTGCCGGTCTGCGAGACGTTGGAGCCGCGTCGCGGGCGCCAGGTGTCGCCGGTCTCGGCGCGGTAGGCGTCGGCGGCTGCGTGCGCATCTTCTCGAACGCATCGCGCCGGTCGCCGAAGTTCTGCGCGCGGTCGGTGACGAGTTCCAGCTCGCGGGACTTGATTTCCGTTCCGTCCTGCTCGCGCTGGAGGTCGCGGAGCTCGGGGCTGAGCCTGTCGACGCTGCGGTCGAGGCGCCGCACCTGGGCGTCGAAGGTGTTCACGAAGCCCCAGAGCAGGCTCTCGCGCTCGTCTGCGAGCTGGAAGCCGTCGGGTCCGACGCCCTCGGCGATGATGCGGAACGCTTCGCTCACGGCGTCGAGCGCGTCGTCTTCGTCCCAGACCTCCCTGGGGTCGAACTCGTCGCGCTCGGGCGTGGCGCCGAAGAGCGGCGGTTTTCCACAAAATTCGCGGCCACAACAACTGTGGATAACCTTTTGTTCAAAGGGGCTAAGGCGGGTCATACAAGGCGCGAGGGATACCCGCCCGCAGGGTCGAGACCGCGCCAGCGGGCTCGGCAGGGTAGCCCGGTCGCGAAGCGATGCGCCCAATCCTTTCCCTTGCATGGCTGCACCGCCCGCCGAGCATCGGATGAAGAAGGGAAGCCACCGCCCTCACGCCGCATCGGTGCTGTAGCGGTCCTCGTCGGAGGACGCGATGACGCTCTGCGCGGGGACGGTGTCGCGCAGCACGATGATGTCGTCGCCCACCGGTTCCTTGACGGCCTCGTAGAACGCGGTCCAGGCGTCGTCCTTGTCCTTGTGCGCGGAGAGCACGTCACCGGAAACCGACAGGTCCGTCGCGAGCGCGTAGAACACGGTGGCGTCGACCGCGAGGACCTCGTAACGCGCCGGGACGTCGGGGTCGCTCTGCCAGAGCGTGGCGCCGGTGTGGCGGTCGAGGACGACGGTCTTGAGCTTGGGGTGTTCGCGGACCCTGCGCCGGGCCTCGTCCCAGGCGGCGCGCTTGTCGTCGATGCGCGACGGCGGGTCGAAGAGGTCAATCCGGTCCTCGTCGATGGTGCGGATGACGTAGCGAGGCGCTATCCGAATCGTGCTCGGGTTCGTGCGGGCGTCCATGGTCTCTCTCCCTTCTCCCTGCGGGCCTGCCCGCCCTCGTGCTCTCCTCTTCCTCCCGCGAAGCGCAAGCGGGACGCGGTCAGCGCACGCGCCCGGCGAGCGCGGCGACATCGAGCGCCGTGCCGTCGCGACGCGCGGCGCGGATGCCCTCCAGCATCCGGCCGAGCCGGTTGGCGCCGCCGCCGTCGCGGCCGATGCCCCAGAAGGGGTCGCCGTGCGCGCCCCAGGGCGTGGTGTGGCGGAGCGCGCGCTCACCGGTGGCGAGCAGCCGCGCGGTGTCGGGGCGCTGCGGAGCGAAGCGGAGCAGCAGCCCTGCGGCCATGCGCGCAAGCTTCGCGTCGTCCCAGTCGCCGCGCAGCGGATGCGCTCGGCCGCCGCCGGGTCGGCGGCCTTGCCGGCCTGGTACCAGTGCTCGACGCTCGGCCAGAGCGCGCCGCCGGGTCCGGCGAAGCCGGCGGCGGCGAAGTTCGAGAGCCACCCCCACTGCGGGCAGCGCGACCGGAACAGAATGGGCTGGTCGCAAGCGGCACGGGCGCGAAGCTCGGCGGCGGCCCAGGCCGCCGCGCGGGCGAGCACCGTGCCGTGACACGGCTTCGGATGGCGCCAGCACGCATAGACGCACCCGTCGATGGCGGCGAGATCCGCGAGGGCGATTTCGCCCGAGCGGATCTGGCGCCAGAGATATGCGCGGTAGCGCGCAATCACCTCGTCGCGCGTTCCGTCGGGACCTATCCGATAGGGATTGCCCCAGCGGGTGCGGCGGTCGATGCGCACCGCGCCGCGCGCGACGGCATCGGGCTCGTGCTTCAGATTGACGATGCGGGCCATGCTCCCTCTCCCCTCGGGGATTATATCCAATGATTGACAACGAGCTGCATGTATCGGTATTTTACAGCCCCGATGACATAGGGGATGGTGAGATGGCCCAAGGCCACAAAGGCGGCTACAGCATTGGATGGATTTCCCTCGTCAGCACGGGTGGCGACCGTGTGAAGATCGGCTTTACCTCAGACCTCAGAGGAGAATTTGAGCCGCAGAGTCGGTGAAGCCCGGCGGTGGGCGGCTCAGGCGGAAGAAGTGGCAAAGTGGCCCGGAATGTCATCGTGGGAACCCTTGGCACGGGACTTCGTAGAAGGGCAGCTGCGGATCGTGCGCATCGCAGATACGGAACAGTTTCCCGGCGTCCTTGATGTGCAAAAGGTGAAGCAGTGCCTGGACCGTCTCTTTTCAATCCTTCCCGACTTAGAAACGATTGACGCTGAGAAAGGCAAGAGTTTGGATGGCCGGTCTGGTGAAAAGATCGCCTTGGTGGAGGCCTCCGAATGACGAAAGCGCCGGGCAAGGCGTTCCGGTCAGGTATCTCCCTCATCGAGTTGATGGAGATGTTCCCGACCGAGGACGCCGCGCGGGAATGGTTCGAGGCCATCTACTGGCCGGACGGCGCCCGCTGCGGGCACTGTGACGGGGCGCGTGTGCGCGCCGTCGCATCCGGCAAGCCGATGCCCTGGTGGTGCTCGGACTGCCGGAAGTATTTTAGCGTGAAGACGGGCACCGCAATGGCGGGATCGAACCTGCCGCTCCAGAAATGGGCCATCGGCATCTACCTCTGCCTGACGAGCCTCAAATCGGTCTCCAGCATGAAGCTGCACCGAGACCTGAAAATCGGGCAGAAGGCGGCATGGTTCATGCTCCACCGGCTCCGGGAAGCATGGGCCGACAATAGCGGCGGCTCACTGCTCGCCGGCCCGGTGGAAGCCGACGAGACCCATGTGGGCGGCCGTAGGGCGAACAAGTCGAACGCGAAGCGGAAGGAGCTGGCGGCCGCCGGTGCCGGACGCGGCGCCGTGGACATGACGCCGGTTGTCGGTGTGAAGGATCGGGAGACCGGCCAGGTCGCTGCGCTCGCCATTGAGCGGACTGACGCGAAGACGCTACAGGGCTTCGTGCGCGAGCACGCGGAGCCTGGCGCGAGACTCTACACCGACGAGGCCGCGGCCTATGTCGGGCTCGGCGCGGACTTCGACCACGAGAGCGTCAATCATGGCGTCAGCGAATATGTCCGCCAGCAGGTGCATGTGAACGGCATGGAATCGTTCCGGTCGATGCTCAAGCGGGCGCACAAGGGCACCTTCCACAAGATCAGCCCGAAACACCTGAACCGCTATGTGCAGGAGTTCGCCGGGAAGCACAATCTGCGGGCCGCGGACACGCTGATGCAGATGGCCGTCATGGCGCAGCGCCTGTCCGGCCGGCGGCTCCGCTACAAGGACCTCATCGCCGACAACGGCCTGCCATCGGGAGCGCGAGGATGACCGACCAGAAGCCCCCCCTCCCCGCCGACCCTCGCTTTCAGGGCGCTACGCCGGAGAAGCTCGCCCTGCGCAAGCCGAAGCCGCCGAAAACGCCCGACGACGGCAAGGTCGATGCCTAATATGGGATTTAATTCCTCTCCCTTCACTGCTCTCGACCTCAGCCAGCCGAACACTCCCACTCCCACTCCCACTCGCACGAGCCGGTGCGGAGCGGAACGCGGAGCAACGGCGAGAGACGCGCGGCGAGCGCGTCGCGGCCGAGTGCAACGAGGTCGTCGTTGAAGTCGTCGCCTTCGGGTATGAGACACAGGGCGGCGACGCCCGCCCGCGCGCAGCGCCGGGCGAGGCGCATCGCCGCCCGCTCCCCTTCCTCGTCGTTGTCGCGCGCGATGAGGAGCCGCGTCAGCCCAGGCGGAGGCGCGAACGCGCCGAGGCTTCCGGCGGAGAGCGCGGCGGCGGCGGTGATCTCCGGCACCGCGGTCACCAGCGAGAGCACGGTCTCGATGCCCTCGCCGACGAGAAGCGAAGCGCCGTCGGCGAGGCGGCCGAAGCGCACGGCGCGTCCGTAGACGCGCCCGAGCGCCTTGCGAGGCGACGCGACGCCCGCCTTGGCGGGCAAGCGGGGGTCGAGCCAGGTGCGCTGTACGCCGGTGACGGCGCCGTCGTCGCCGGTCCCGGCGGCGACCAGCGCCGGCAGGCGGCGCACGGACGAGCCTTCGCGGTAGCGAAGCTCGGGGTGGAAGCGCAGCGCCGCGAAGCGGCAGCGCGCGAGACCCCGCGCGTGGAGATACGATTCCGCGTGGGTGCCGTCGATGGCGCGGCAACGCGCCCAGAGACGGCGCGCGGCTTGCGTCGCGTCGTAGGAATCGCCCGGGGCCTCGCCCGTGGCCGGCGCAGCCGGCAGGGCGAGGACGGCGCGGGCCTCGTCGAGCGCCGCGCGAAGCGTCGGCGCGTTGACGCGGTGGCGGATGATGTCGAGGAGGTCGCCATGGGTGCCTTCGGCCGCATCGGTCCATTTCCCCGGCGTGCCGGGGCCGCGGAGGCGGACATAGAGCGAGCGCCCGCGGGCGCCGTCGAGGTCGCCCGCGACCCAGTAGCGGCCCTGGCGCCGGCCGTGCGGCAGGTACTGGCGGCATACGGCCTCGGCGCGCTCGGCGAGTGCGGTGGCGATGGCGGCCGCGTTCACGGCGCGGCTCCGGCGGGTGTGAAGCACGAATGGGACATGGTGGGACTCCTCCGGCGGTGGACGGGACGCCCCGATACCGGCCGGGCCTCCGCCTCCTGCCGGCGCCGGAGGGCGAGCGCGACGCGCGACGCGCGGGCGCGAGGCCCGAACGGGGACGGACTCGGGGACGGCAGCACGACAAAGGGGGCGACGCGCATGCGTCGCCCCCGTCGGGTCTGCCTTCACTCGTAGTGCGGCCGCGTCGCGGGGAAGTCCGCGCCGGCGTGCGGCTCGATGCGAAGCACCGGCCATCCGGTGCAGAGCACCGAGTCGGTCGGGTGAAGGCCCTGCCGGCGGTCGGCGAGCCAGTTCGCTTTCGCGGCGCGCGCCGCCGTGGCAGGCGACGAAGCGGGCGGTGTCGTACCACCACCCGCCTTCCTCCAGCCCGCCGTAGGCGCGGTTCGTGAGGTACTCGTTGAGGCGAAACGGCCCGTCAGGCGCCGGGTGCTCGCCAGGCGCGCGCTCGGCATTGGCGCGCGCGCAGACGGGGCGATTCGGGAATTCGCTCATGTCTCGGTCTCCTTGCACGGCGGGGGCGGGACTCCCTCGATGCGAGTCCCGTTCACCCTCTCGCAGCGCGCCTCCTGCACCGGGGCTACGCTGTCAGCGTTCGGAACGTCGCGGAGACGCGCGTCGCGGTCTCACGCAGGCGGAACCGCATCGGCCAGTCGGCGCCGAGCGAGAGCGACGCCACCACGCCACCGAAATCGCGGTGGTCGGCGTGCATGCCGATGCCCTGGCCGGGGCGGTACTCGTTGACGATGCACTGCACCGGGAGCGCGCCCCCGAAGTGCGGCCGGAGCCTTTGGGCCATCGCGGTGGCCCAGCGGGGGAAGGCCCGCGGCGGCTCGCGCGAGCCGCCGCCCCGGTACGCGTAGCGGTAGCCGTAGTGCTGCACGCGGCGGCGAAGCTCGGTGAGCCAGAGCGCCTCGTTGATGCGAAGGAGGATGCGCGCCTCCTCCGCGGGGGTGACGAAGTCCGGGACGATGACCGCCCCGAGGGCGAAGATGGACGTGTCGCGCGCCATGCTCTCTCTGCTGTCCGAACGATGCGCCCGCTTGCGAAGCTCCGCTCGGACTCCGGCGCGGGAGGACTCGAAGCCGCCTGCACGAAAAAGGGGCCGACGCGGATGCGCCGGCCCCGAGGTGGGAGGGAGGAGAGAGCGACTGCCCCTCAGAACGGAATGTCGTCGTCGAAGTCGTCCGCCGACGCCGGGGCGCCGCCGGCCGGCATCGCCGCCCCGCTCGCGGGCGCCGCCGCGGGCTGCGAGGCGCCGTTGCCGTTCGGCTTGTCCAGGAACTGCACCCGGCCGCCGGGGACGAGGAGAATCTCGGTGGAGAACCGGTCGCCGTCCTCGCCGGGCTTCGACCAGCGCCGCGTCTGGAGCTTCCCGTCGATGTAGACCAGCCGGCCCTTCCGGGCGTGCTTCTCCAACTCGCCAAAAGGAGAGTACCTAGACCGTGAAATATTGTAATTGTTGGACTATTTCAGAGAATCTGGTTCTCCCATATGACCTGTCAACACTATCGCAACACGACGACCCGGGCGGCGAAGTGGCGAAATCTCACGCAACACACCCGAACACCCCGCGCGCTTCCGAGCCGTGGAGTGTGACGGCTGCCCGCACTACATCTCACGGACTGAGGGAAGACAATCAGTCCTAGCGCAGCGCACATTGCCAGCAAGTCACGGTAATTTCCTATTTCTTCTCGGTAAAACGGCAGCAGCGTCGCAAAGAGATACACCAAGACGTGGCCACGGTGATCCTCGGTGGGCCCCGTCACCAGTGTTCGAGTGTCATTTTGCGTTCGAGCGTTGCGCACTCGCCACCACAGAAACACGGACGTCAAGATCGCCAGCGCCAGGCACGCGGCGACAAAATATACTTCCGGAAACAGGCAGTTACCCCGAATGGCCATCAGCACAAAGAGCGGCGCCAGGCTGCTCAAGACCATCAGCAGCCTTGCGAATCTCAGTCGTTCACCACGCTCCTTCCGCACCCGCGGCATATCGGTTCCCCGCTATCCCCACACGGCACACTGAAGGCCGTTCCGGATTCCGACCAGTGTAGTGGTGGGGGTCGTTGACGCGCCACACCAAACGAACTGAGGCTCGCCCATGCAAAGTGCAGCCGGTCATGTGAGGTGGCCTCGCCTTTTCGGACAGCCTGGCGGCTGGGCTAAGGTGTATTCCGGTTGAAGTTCAGGCCGCCAGAATCCCCTTGAATGGATCTTCCTGTTGCTGCTGTTGCGCCTTTGGGGGTGTGGTCAAGGCGCGAAGCGGCTTGTCCATCATGTCCACAGGCGTGTCACCTCGGTATGCCTCGGCCGGCGTCCGTCCGCCCAGCGCCGAGTGCGGCCTGATGGTGTTGTAGAAGCCGATCCACTCGCCGATCACGCGCCGGGCGGTGAAGCCGTCGGCGATCTCGTGCAGGTAGACCGCCTCGTATTTGAGCGAGCGCCAGAGCCGCTCAATGAAGATGTTGTCCATGCACCGGCCCCGGCCGTCCATCGAGATGCGGATGCCGGGCGCCTGCAGGCGCCCGGTGAAGGCGAAGCTGGTGAACGGGCTCCCCTGGTCGGTGTTGAAGATCTCCGGCGCGCCATGCCGGGCCAGGGCCTCGTCGAGCGCGTCCGTACAGAAGCCGGCATCCAGCGTGTTCGACAGCTGCCAGGCCAATACGTGGCGGCTCGCCCAGTCCATGATCGCCACCAGGTAGAGGAAGCCCCGCTGCACCGGGATGCAGGTGATGTCGGCGCACCGGACATGGTTCGCCCGCTCGATCCGCAAGCCCTTGAGCAGCCAGGGCCACACCCGGTGCTCGGGATGCTGATCGCCGGTCCGCAGCGCCCGATAGACCGCCTGAAGGCCGAGCAAGCGCATCAGCCGAGCCGCCCGGCGGCGCCCGATCCGCACCCCCTCGCGGCGAAGATGGCGAACCATCTGGCGGGCGCCGTAGAACGGATACTTCACGAACAGCTCGTCGATCCGACGCATCAGCGCCAGCGTCTCGGCGCTCTCGCCCTTCGGCTCGTAGTAGAGCGACGAGCGCCCGATCGACAGCAGCCGGCATTGCCGGTTCAGGCTCAGCGCCGGATGATCGCGCTCCACCATCGCCCGACGCTCGGCCCGGCTCATCGACCGGACCCGCGAGACAAAAATCCCGCTCCACGATCAGCTCCCCGATCCTGGCGTGAAGATCGCGCACCTCGCCCTCATGATCCCGGACCCGGCGTTCCGCGCCCTTCGAGAACAGCTCGGCCAGACCCTCGATCGCCTGGCGCTTCCACGCACCCACCTGGTTCGGATGGACCCGGCGCCGAGAGGCGATCTTCTGAAGCGTCCGATCACCCCGAAGCGCCTCAAGCACGAGCTTCGCTTTCAACTCCCCGGAAAACCTGCGGCGCTTGCTCATCGGCATTCCTCCGTCAGACGGCGGAATACACCCTAACAACCTGTCCGATTTTCCGGGGACACCTCAACCTCAGCGACCCGGGCATGGAGGACCTGCTCTGCGAGGTGGGGTCGGTGCGGCGCTTTGTCGGCCTGCGGCTGTCGGGTTCGCTGCCGGACGAGACGACGATCGCGAACTTCCGCCATCTGTTGGAGGAGCCCGATCCGGGGGATCGGTTGTTCGGGGAGATCGACGCGCCCTTGGCCACGCCGGGGCATCGGTTGAAGACGGGGACGATCGTGGACGCGAGCATCGTTGCCGCCCCGTCATCGACGAAGAACCGCAAGCGCGCGGAGAACCGGGAGGCGGCGGTGGATTGGCAGGTGGCGATGAAGCCCGTCAAACGCCGGCAGTGGGACAAGGCGGGGCCGGAGGAGGCTGCGGAGCGGCGCAAGGCGTCGGTGCGGGCGAAGGTCGAACATCCTTCCTGTATGTGAATAGCAAAACCATGGTTCCCATGCCGGACAGGTTCTGACATCTACACAAACCGACGCAATAACCCCCATGCTCGCCAAACCGGACCTGTTCAGCCCTTCCCTAGGGGTTTGGGATGGGGGCGGCGCTTCCTTTGAGGGCGGATTTCGATGCGGGGGCGCTACGCGGTCTGGCGCCGCGGAGCCGTGACGGTGCGCGGACCCGTCGTCTTCCGGCGCTTGCGGCGATTTACGACGGTCATCGTCGTTCGGCTGCGGCGCGTTTTGCGGGTGTGGGTTTGCAGATCGTCCGGGAGCGGGTTCTGCGCTTCAACGCGGCCGGGCCGGAGGGCTTGAAGGACCGCAAGGCGGCCGGTCCGCCGCGCAAGCTGAGCGAGGAGCGGCGCGCAGCCCCGGCGATGATCGTGGAGCGCGGTCCGGACCCGGCGCTCCCCGGCGTGGTTCGGTGGCGGCGCTGCGACCTTGCGGCATGGCTCCGGGAGCGGTTCGTTGTGTCGCTGGCGGAGACGACGGGCGGGCGGGAGCTGCGCCGGACGGGCTCTGCCAACCTCTCCGCTCGCCCGCGCCACTACGCCCGGGACGAAGCCGCGCCGGCGACGTTCAAGAAAACTTCCCCGAACGCCTGAGGCAGATACGCGCCGGGGTCGATGACGGTGTCGAGATCGAAGTCCGGTGGCGGGACGAGGCCCGCGTCGGGCGGAAGAACGAGATCGCCCGGCGAGGGGCGAAACGCGGCGCGCGCCCCTCCGCGCCCAGGGACCGGAGAACGACCCCGGCCTGCATCTTCGCCGCCATATGCCCGAAGAAAGGCAAGGCGGGCGGGATCGTCATGCCCCACGCCGACACAGACGCGCCGAACGCCCATCTCGAAGAGATCGCCCGCACCGTCGAACCCGGCGCCCATGCCGTCGTCATGCTCGACCGGGCGGGAGGGCAGACCCCCTCGATCCTCAAGGTCCCCCGCAATATCGCCCTGTCGGCACTCCCGCCCCGCTCGCCCGAACTCAACCCGGCCGAGAACATCCGGCGGTTCCTGCGCGACAACGGGCTCTCGAACCGTGTCTTCCAAAGCTACGACGATATCCTCGATCGCTGCTGCGAAGCCCGGAACAAACTCGTATCTCACCCAAGCCGCATCGCCTCTATCGGAACCGGAAAATGGGCCCATGGGTTCCAAACCATCGCCGCTGGTATTATTTCAACTGCCCGACATCGAGAGAGAAGATCAACGGGAAGTAAGTTCCCCAGTGGCGCCATCTGAGGCTGCCGGCCTCGGAGACGCTCCAGAGCATTCCCGCCTCGTCGAACGACAGGTCCTCGGTTCCCGCCGCCACCGTGAAGAGATCGAGCAGGTCGCCGGTCTCGGCATCGAGGCGTTGCACCACGCCGCCGTCGCCCCCGCTTTGCGAAAGCCACAGGCGGCCCTCGGCGTCAAACGCGGCGCCCTGGGTGCGGACGTCGATGGGGATGCTGTGCACATCGTCGGCGGCGGTGAGATAAACGGCGCCGTCCTCCGGGAACACCTCGGCGACAGAATAGCGGTAGAGACGCGGTTCGCCGTATTTCTCGTAGGGCCCGAACCAGAGATGGTCGGCATGCCAGGCGAGGAAGGAAGGGCCGATCTCGCGGTCAGTATCCGCCCGTCCGAGAATCGCCGCTCCGGCATCGCCGTCGGCAAGCGCCCGCGCCAGGTCGATGCGGTAGAGCTTGCCCCGGTCGGCGACGAAGAGCGTGCCCCGGCGGTCGTTGGCCAGTCCGCCCGGATGGCCGACATCGTCGGGGAGGCGGATTTCGCCGACCGGATCGCCACTCTTCATGTCCACAGCGAATACCCGGCTCTCGCCGCGGGAACGCCGGTAGGAAGTGCTCTTGTAGGCCGCGACGAGGACAAGATTTCCCGCCACGGTCAGGCCCTGGGGCACGAAGCCCGCGTCGAGCGCCGGCATCCAGATGCGATTGACGATTGCCTCCGCGTTCGGAACCCGGCTGAGTTCGCCCGGTTCTACCTTGGGCGCGGTTCCGAGAACCGCCGTCGGCCCGGTCGCGGAAGCGGTCATCGCGCCCACCCAGAAGAAAAATACCCCCAACAGTCTAGCCACCGCCCGCCACCTCAAGGCGCCGCCCGCTATCGGCATCGAAGAGATGCAGATTCGCCGGGTCCGCCGCCAGGCGCAACGTGTCGCCCGGGCGGTCCCCGGTCTCGTCCTGCGTGTGGACAATCAACTCGTCGTCACCGACGGCGCAGTGCAGCAGCCGCGACGCGCCCAGGTCCTCGGCGTACAGCAGACGGGCCGACAGCAGTCCCTCGCTGCCGTCGGCAACCACCGCCAGATGCTCCGGCCGGACGCCCAGCATCACCCGGCGTCCCGACCGGTCCGGTCCCGCACCGTTCGGCAGGGCGGTGCGCGCTATCCCCCTGCCTTCGACGGCGGCGCCATCGTCGCAAAGGGTCGCGGGCAGCAGGTTCATCGCCGGCGCGCCGATGAAGCCCGCCACATAGGTCGAACCCGGCCGGCGATAGACCTGTCGCGGCGTACCGGTCTGCTCGACCACTCCCTGGTTCATCACCACCAGCCGGTCGGCCATGGTCATCGCCTCGACCTGGTCGTGCGTGACGAAGATGCTGGTGGCCTTCAGGTCGTCGTGGAGACGCTTGATCTCAACCCTCATCTGGCTGCGGAGCTTGGCATCCAGGTTGGACAGGGGTTCGTCGAACAGGAAGACATCGGGTTCGCGGATGATGGCGCGGCCCATGGCGACCCGCTGGCGCTGGCCGCCGCTCAACTGGCTCGGCTTGCGCGCCAGCAGGTCCTCGATGCCCAGAATGCGCGAGACCCGCTCGACCCGCTCGCGGATCTCCGCCTTCGGCCGGCGCGCGATCCGCAGCGCATAGCTGATGTTCTGAAAGGCCGTCATATGCGGATAGAGTCCGTAATTCTGGAACACCATGGCGACATCGCGTTCCTTGGGCTCGAGGTCGTTCACCACCCGGTCTCCGATGGCGACCTCGCCCGCGGTTACGGCCTCGAGACCGGCGATCATCCGGAGCAGGGTGGACTTGCCGCAGCCGCTGGGACCGACGATGACGGCGAATTCGCCATCGCCGATTTCGATGTCGATGCCGTGAATGACCTCCGTCGTGCCGAAGGACTTTCGGACCCGCTGCAAGCTGACGTTCGCCATCTGCCCTCCTCGCCCCTATTTCTCCCCGCCGAGCAGGCCCCTGACGAACCAGCGCTGCAACACCAGCACGACGACGATCGGCGGCAGCATCACCATCAGGGTGCCTGCCATGGCCACGTTCCATTCCGGCAGCTCGTCCTCCGAGGGGATCAGGTTCTCAAGGCCCATCACCAGGGTGCGCATGTCCGGCTCCGTCGTGATCAGCAGCGGCCAGAGATACTGGTTCCAGCCGAAGACGAACATGATGACCGAGAGCGCAGCGATGTTGGTCTTCGAAAGCGGCAGCAGGATCTGGAAGAAGAAGCGCAGCGGTCCGGCCCCGTCCATCTTCGCCGCCTCCGCCAGCTCTTCCGGAATCGTCAGGAAGAACTGACGGAAGAGGAAGGTCGCCGTGGCGCTGGCGAAGAGCGGCAGGGTCAGCCCCCAATAAGTGTCGAGCAGGTTCCACTCCAGCGCAACCTCAACCCCGGCGAGCCAGGCGACCAGGTCGGTGAGCCACAACACTTCCAGAAGCTGTTGCAACGGCAGCAGCGCGTTCCCCGCCACCTCGTAGGTCGGCACGATGCGCACTTCCAGCGGCAGCATCAGCGTGATGAAGATCAGCCAGAAGGCCAGCATGCGGAAGCGGAAGTTGAAGTAGCAGACGGCGAAGGCCGTGAGCGAGGCGCAGGCGACCTTGCCGAACAGGATCCCGAGCGTCATGACCACGCTGTTGACGCCCTGGGTCGCGAACTCGCCCCGCTCCCATGCCCTGGCTGCGTTTTCGAGGAGCTCGCTTCCCGGGATGAGCGTCATCGGCACGTCGATTACCGCCTCGTAGGGCAGTGTCGCGGCGACGAAGGCAATCGCGAGCGGAAAGCACATCACGAGCAGGCCGACCCCGAGGACCGTGTGGGTCACGGCGTTCAGTATGGGCGTGCGCTCGATCATCCGGGCTCACTCCGCATAGTGAATCCGACGCTCGATCCACTTGAACTGGACGAACGTCAATGCGACGACGAGGGCCATCAGCACGACGGACTGGGCCGACGAGCCGCTGAGGTCGAGGCCGACGAAACCGTCCTGGTAGATCTTGTAGACCAGGATGTTGGTGGCGCCGCCGGGCCCTCCCTGGGTCATGACGTTGATAATGCCGAAGCCTTCGGTGAAGGAATCGGTGACGTTGATGACGAGCAGGAAGAAGAAGGTCGGGCTCAGAAGCGGGAAGACGATGGTGACGAAGCGCCGGGTCGGGCCTGCGCCGTCAAGCGCCGCAGCCTCGACGAAGGTGCGGGGAATCGCCTGCAGGCCCGCCAGAAAGAAGATGAAATTGTAGGTGATGCTCTTCCAGGACGCGGCGACGATGACCATTGCCATCGCGTCCGCGCCGACGATGTTCGGGTCCCATATGCCCGGCCAGATGTCGTTGAGGAAGGCGAAGAACCCGACGCCCGGCTGGAAGATGAACTGGAAGGCGACGGCCGCCGCGGGCGCCGCCACCGCATAGGGCCACATCAGCACTGTCCGGTAAACCACCAGCCCTCGAAGCACCCGGTCCACGAAGATCGCCAGCAGCAGCGCGAGCCCCATGGAGATCAGCGTGGTCCAGAAGGCGAAGATGAGGGTGATGCCGGCGGACTCGTAATATTCGGGCGAGCTGAAGAGTTCCCGGAAATTGTCCAGGCCGACCCACTGGGCGACTCCCCCGAAAGGGGGCTCCAGGGTGAAGGACCAGAACAGCGCCTTCGCCGACGGCCAGTAGAAGAAGACGAAGACGATCAGGACTTCCGGCAATATCAGGAGATAAGGCAGAAGCCGGTTCCGGAAGAGAACGCGCTTGATCATCTGGCTAGGCGCTGTCGCTGTTCACGCATGGCATCGCGGCGCCCGGCATGAAGCCGTGCGGGCGCCGCCGTTCCTTCGCCGGTTCCCGCGCTCAGGGCAGGGACTGGCCCTTGTACTGCTTTTCGAAGCGCCGGAGCTGCTCGTTGCCGCGTTTCACCGCGTTGTCGAGCGCCTCCTGCGCTGTCTTCTTGCCGGCCAGCATCTGCTCCAGCTCGTCGCCGATGATCTTCTTGATCTGTCGGAAGTAGCCGAGGCGCAGCCCACGCGAGAGCGGCGTGGGCGGCGTCCGGGCCAGGCTTTCGATCGCGACCTCCCGCCCGGCATACTGCTCCTGCTTGTAGAAGCCCTTGGCGACAAGCGCGTCGTAACCGCTCCTGGTCGTCGGCACATAGCCGGTGACGGTGCTCCAGAACTCCTGCGACTCGACCGACCGGATGAAGTCGAAGAAGGCGGCGACGCCCTTGTACTCGGCCTCGTCGAAGCCCTGCAGGATCCAGAAGCTGGCGCCGCCGACGACAGTATTGTTGGGCGTAACGCCCTCATTGTGCGGCAGGGGGGCCACGTTCCACTTCATCTTGGCGCTCTTCAGCACCGTGCCGTGCGAGGCGATGGAGCCGAAATAATGCCCGCACTTGCCGGTGGCGAAAGACTCGCGGGTGCCGACCCCGAACAGCTCCTTGGCGTAGCTTCCGAGCTTTTCGTCGTACCAGCGTTTCAGCCGCTCGACATGCTTCACATACGAGGTCCGGTTGAAGACAAGTTCCGCGTCGAGACCGTCGAAGCCGTTATTGCGTGTCGAAATCGGCTCGCCGTGCATGTAGCTGAACTGCTCCAGATGAACCCAGAGATAGGTGGAGAAGGCGATCGGGCAGGCGGTGCCCGAGGCTTTCAGCGACCGCAGATTCTCCTCGAACTGTTCCCAGGTTTCGGCCGGCCCCTCGATGCCGGCTTTCTCGTACATGTCGATGTTGTAGTACATCACCGGCGTAGACGAGTTGAACGGGAACGAATACAGCTTGCCGTCCGACGAGGCGTAGTAGCTCATGATCGAGCCGATATAGTCGCTCCAGTCGACATCGTAGCCGGCGTCGGCCATCAGCCGGTAGGCCGGATAGATCGCGCCCGAGAGCATCAGCGTGGCGGTAGCGGTCTCGACCCCCTGCAATATGTGGGGATGTTTCTTGGCCCGGTAGGCGGCGATGCCGGCCTGGAGCGCCTGGTCGTAATTGCCCTTGCCGGTGCAGACGATCTCGTATTCGTTCTGCGCGGCGTTGAACCGCTCGCAGACCCTCACGACCTGCTTGCCCAGATAGCCCTTGAGGCCGTACCAGAGGTTGATTCTGGTCTTGGCCTCGACCGGCATGGCAAGGCCCACTACCAAGAGTCCCAGAACGGCGGCTGCCGTCAGCGTCTTGCGTTCCATTGGAGGGTCCTTTCCCCGGTCGGCAGATCGACCGGACAAGGCAGTATCTTCCCCGGTCGCGTGGGAGTCGATTCGGCCGATGCGAGCGGAGACGACACGAATGCCGACGACTGCCCTGTCTCCGGAAGGCCGTTGCGCCTTCACGCCAGGACATGCCCCGGCCTTGACAGGGGGTGAGGCGACCGGCTCTTCATCGGCCCGTCGGCCGGGCCGACGCTTCGGTCGCCCGCAGGAGGGCTGCGTTCGAATGGCTTCGGAGAGCCCTGCTCCGCGCAAAGCGGACCTGCTTGTCGTCGGCGGCGGCGTCAACGGCGCCGGTATCGCACGGGATGCGGCGGGGCGCGGCCTTGAGGTCCTGCTGTGCGAACGCGACGATCTCGCTGCGCATACCTCGTCCGCCAGCACCAAGCTGATCCATGGCGGGCTTCGCTATCTGGAGCAGTACGACTTCCGACTCGTGCGCCATTCCCTGCGCGAGCGCGAAGTGCTGTTGCGCAACGCGCCGCACATCGTCTGGCCGATGCGTTTCGTGCTTCCGCATCATGCCGGGCTGCGCCCCTGGTGGATGATCCGGCTGGGCCTCTTTCTCTATGACCATCTGGGCGGCCGCGCCTCGCTGCCGCGCTGCGCGAGTATCGATCTCCGCCGGCATGAGAGCGGGCGGGCCTTGCAGCGCCGATACCGCCGGGCTTTCGAATATTCCGACTGCTGGGCGCAGGACTCGCGCCTGGTGGTGCTGAACGCGCGCGACGCCTGTGCGCGGGGCGCGGAAATCCGGACCCGCACGGAATGCGTGTCGCTCTCTCCGGGCGATTCAGGCTGGGAAGCCGTTCTGGAAGACCGGCTGTCGGGCGAGCGATTCACCGTCATGGCGCGGAGCGTCGCCAATGCGACCGGCCCTTGGGTCAGCCGCACCCGTTCGCTCGCCGGCGGCGGCGCGGAGCAGGAGGTGAGGCTCGTCAAGGGCAGCCATATCGTGGTGCGCAAGCTCTTCGACCACGCCCATCCCTACATCTTCCAGAGCGGAGACGGGCGCGTGCTGTTCGCAATCCCCTTCGAGGAGGATTTTACGCTCCTGGGGACGACCGATGTGGAGTTTGGGGGCGAACCGGGACGGGTCGGGATTTCGCCCGGTGAAACCGACTATATCTGCGCGGCTGCCAATCTCTATTTCAAGTCTTCGGTCACTCCCGACGATGTGGTGTGGAGCTATTCCGGCGTCCGTCCGCTGTTCGACGACCGGGCGAAAAAGGCGAGCGAGGTCACGCGCGACTATGTGCTGGAGCTCGAGCGCGACCCGGCGCCGATGCTCTCGGTGTATGGCGGCAAGATCACGACCTACCGCAGGCTTGCCGAGCAGGCGGTGGACTTGCTGTCCCGGCCTCTCGGCGTCGACAGGCCGGGGTGGACCCGCGATGCGCCGCTTCCCGGCGGGGACATTCCCGATGCGGACATCGCTTCATTCGCAGCGCAGTGCGCGGCGCGCCATTCATGGCTGCCCGAGGAGCTTCTCGGGCATTACGCGCGCCACTACGGAACCGAGACGGACGCCCTGCTTTCCGGCTGCGGGAGCGTCGCGGATCTGGGCGAGCACTTCGGAGCCGGGCTGTACGCGGTGGAGGTGGATCATCTGGTCCGTCGCGAATGGGCCCTGACTGCCGAGGACGTTCTGTGGCGGCGCACCCGGAAGGGCCTTGGCGTCCCGGCCGACGGAGCGGAGCGCCTCGGAGCTTATCTTCAAACGGTCTGCGGCGTTTCCTGACGCCATGGCGCCAACGCTTCAATGGCGCGGTCGGGATAATCGGTGACGATGCCATCGACGCCGAGCCGGGCCAGCGCCCGCATGTCGCTGACCTCGTTCACCGTCCAGACCACGACCTTGAGGCCGAGACTACGGGCTTCGGTAAACGATTCTGCGGTCAGGTCGGTATAAAAGGGCGACCACACCGGTCCGCCGAACCGGTGCACCATCCTCGGCACCGAACCGCCATGTTCGTGGATATTCAGGCCCGAGGCCCAGGGAGAGGGTTCGGGCCGGTCGCGCAATATGGTGTCGAGCCAGCTTTGCTCGACCGTAAGGCAGGCGATGGGAAGGTCCGGCGCGAGCTTTCGAATTTCGCGGAGCACGCGCCAGTCGAAGGCCCGGACACTCGCCCGGGGAATCATACCCTCCTTCCGCACCGCCGCCACGACCGCCCTCGCGAACGCCTCCGGCTCCGCCGTCTCGTCCGGCGCCAGCGGCGACCGCTTGATTTCGATGCTGAAGCGGACGGCACCGGCCCCGGGCCGCCGGCCCAACGCCAGAACTTCCGCCAGAGCAGGGATGCGCGCGCCGTCGCGCGGCTCCTGGTGCGGGAACCTGTTGGCGGTCGGGCCGCCCGTTCTGGCCCTGCCGACATCGAAGCCCGACAGCGCTGCTAGATCCAGGTCCCGGAGGAGCGGCCCGGGCGATGCCAGCCATGCTCCGCCGGCGTCGCGCGTATGGTCCGGGTCGAGCGCCGGGTCGTGATGGACAACGGGAACGCCGTCCCGGGTCAGCCCGATGTCGAACTCCAATCCGTCGACTCCAAGAGCGATCGCACGCTCGAATGCCGGAAGCGTGTTTTCCGGCAACAGCCCGCGCGCGCCACGATGCCCGTCTATTTCCAGCATCCGTGCGCTCAGACCAGGCGGTTGCCGCTATCGGGATCGAAGAAGTGGACATGCTTCGGCGCCACCGCCAGGGAGAGTATCTCGCCGGCTGCGACCTGCCGGGCGCCGTCCACGCGCACCGTCACCGCCGCGCGCTCTCCGTCGCCGGCCAGCTGTCCGTGGACAAGGTTGTCCGCACCGAGCGCCTCGACGAGTTCGGCGACGACCTCAAGCGCCGCCGCCTCGCGGGCAACGGACTCCAGATGCTCCGGGCGGATACCGACGACGATCCGGCCTCCTTCCGGGAAAGCAGGCGGCGCAACGGGCATCGCCCCGCCCGAACCGTCCAGAATCGCGCCACGCCCGTCTTCGGCCACCGTCCCCGGCAGGAAGTTCATCGCGGGCGATCCGATGAAGCCGGCGACGAACAGGGTGGCGGGCGCCTCGTAAATCTCGAGCGGCGTGCCGATTTGCTCCGCCACTCCGGCATTCATGACAATCAGTCGGTCGGCGAGCGTCATCGCCTCCACCTGGTCGTGGGTCACATAAAGGCTGGTGGTTCCGAGCGCGCGCTGCAGCCGCTTGATTTCCAGCCGCATCTGCACGCGCAACTTGGCGTCGAGATTCGACAGCGGCTCGTCGAAGAGAAAGGCCTCCGGCTCGCGGACGATGGCCCGGCCCATCGCCACGCGCTGGCGCTGGCCGCCCGATAGCTGTCCGGGCCTGCGGTCGAGCAGCCCTTCCAGCTGAAGCGTCCCGGCGGCCTCGGCGACCCGGCGCGCGATCTCGTTGCGAGGCGTGCGCCGGTTGCGCAGACCGTAGGCCATGTTGTCGAACACGCTCATATGGGGATAGAGCGCGTAGTTCTGGAACACCATCGCTATGTTCCGGTCCGCAGGCTCCAGCTCGTTGACCCGCCTTTCTCCGATCCGGACCTCCCCTTCCGTCACCGTTTCGAGCCCGGCAACCATGCGCAGCAGGGTGGACTTCCCGCAGCCGGACGGGCCGACGATGACGACGAATTCGCCGTCGCTGACCGCCATGTCGATCCCGTGGATCGCCTTCACCCCATTGGGGTAGGTCTTTCGTACATCGACGAATTCCAGCCCGGCCATGCTGTCAACTCCCTCGAACCGCCCTCCCGGCGCCGGCGGTCATTTCTCTTGCTCGATCAGCCCCTTCACGAACAGGCGCTGCATGCAGACCACGACCAGGACGGGCGGCAACATCGCCAGCATCGCGGTCGCCATGATCTCGTGCCATGCGGGCTCGGCATCCTCCGCCTGGAGCATGCGCTGAATGCCCATGACGATCGTATGGAAGCTCTCGTCGGTGGTGACCAGAAGCGGCCACAGATACTGGTTCCAGCCGAAGATGAAGAGAATGACGAAGAGCGCCGCGATATTGGTCCGGGAGAGGGGCAGCAGAATGTCGCGGAAAAATTTGAACGGCCCCGCCCCGTCTATGCGCGCCGCCTCGGCGAGCTCCTCGGGCACGGTCAGGAAGAACTGCCGGAACAGGAATGTCGCCGTCGCGCTCGCGATCAGCGGCACGGACAGGCCCCAGTAGCTGTTCAGCATGTCCAGGCTGGCCACCACGGCGAAGGTCGGCAGGATGCGCACCTCGACCGGCAGCATGAGGGTGATGAAGATGACCCAGAAGCACGTCTTGCGCAGCGGAAAGCGGAAATAGACGATGGCGTAGGCGGCGATGATCGAGATCGCGATCTTGCCCACGGCGATCATCAGCGCCATGACGAGCGAGTTCCAGAGCATCGCACCGACCGGGATGCTGCCCGCGGCCTTCACGCCGGAACCGAGCACGGTCGCGTAGTTCTCGAGCATGTTGCCGCCCGGCAGCATCGGCGTCCGCCCCGACAGCATGGAGTCGGCCGGATGCGTCGAGGCGACGAAGGCAATCCAGATCGGGAGCGCGGTGACCAGCACGCCGAGACAGAGCACGACATGCGAGAGAACTGTGAGCCAGGGGCGGTTTTCGACCATCGTCCCCGCCCCTCAGTAGGCCACTTTCCGCTCGATATAGCGGAACTGGAACACGGTGAGCGTTATGACGACGGCCATGAGCACGACCGACTGCGCCGCCGAGCCGCCGAGGTCGAGCCCGATAAAGCCGTCGTTGAACACCTTGTAGACGAGGATGGTGGTGGATTGCGCCGGGCCGCCGCTCGTGGTCGCGTGCACGATCCCGAACGTGTCGAAGAACGCATAGACGATGTTGACCACCAGCAGGAAGAAGGCGGTCGGCGAGAGCAGGGGAAAGATGATCGTCCAGAACCGCTTGAAAGGGCGGGCGCCGTCGATGGCGGCCGCCTCGACGAGGGAGCGCGGGATCGCCTGCAGCCCCGCAAGGAAGAAAAGGAAATTATAGCTGACCTGCTTCCATGAGGCCGCGAAGATGACAAGGATCATGGCGTCAGTGCCGTCCAGATAGTGGTTCCAGTCGTAACCGAGTCCCTTGAGCAGGTAGGCGAGAACCCCGATGGAAGGATTGAACATGAAGAACCAGAGCACGCCCGCCACCGCAGGGGCGACAGCGTAGGGCCAGACGATCAGGGTCCGGTAGGCTGTGGCGCCCTTCAGCACCCGGTCGGCCATTGCCGCAAGAAAGAGCGCGACGCCGAGCGACAGGCCGGCCGTCGCCGCCGAGAAGACGACCGTGCGGGCGAAGCTGTCCAGATAGTGGGGGTCGGAGAAAAGGGCGATGAAATTGTCGAGCCAGACGAATTGGCTCTTGAGGCCGAAGGCGTCTTCGAGCAGGAGCGACTGGTAAAGCGCCTGACTCGCCGGCCAGATGAAGAAGACCAGCGTGATGACGATCTGCGGGGCCACCAGAAGTATCGGCAGGCCCAGCTTGGAGAATACGACCCGTTTTTCCATGGCGCGGCGGTGCAGGACGGGACGCCCGGCGGCTTCGCACCCCGTTTACAGGCGAAGCCGCCGGACGAGCGCGAAGTGCCGGTCAGCCTCCGGTCGCCGCCTCGAACTTGCGCAGGAGCGCATTGCCGCGCGAAACGGCGTCGTCCAGCCCTTCCTGCGCCGACTTGGCGCCGCCCCAGATCGCTTCCAGCTCCTCATTGATGATGTCGCGGATCTGGACGAAGTTGCCGAATCTCAGGCCCTTGGAATTCTCGGTCGGGGCCTTGCCCGTCATCTGCTGGATCGCAACGTCCGTGCCGGGGTTCCTGTCGTAGAAGCCCTGCGAGGCGGTGAGTTCATAAGCGGCCGTCGTGATCGGCAGATAGCCGGTGAACTGGTGCCAGTCCGCCTGCACCTCCGCCGAGGACAGGTAGGAGAAAAACTTCGCCGCGGCCTTGTAGTCTTCCGCCTCGTGCCCCTGCAGCACCCAAAGGGTTGCGCCGCCGATTATGGTGTTCTGCGGAGCGCTTCCGACATCCGCCCAGTGGGGCAGCGCGGAGACGCCGAACTCGAAGTCCTTGGCGTTGGCCTTCACTCCGGCATAGGACGCGGACGAGTTCATGTACATCACGCATTCCTGCCCGTAGAACTTCGGCGCGCTCTCCGAACGCCGGCCGCCATAGTCGAAGACCTTCGATTTCTGCCACTCGGCGAGCTGTCCGATATGTTTGGCGTGATCCGGGCCGTTGAAGACGAACTCGGTATCGGTGCCGGCGAAGCCGTTGGCCCTGGTGCCGATGGACAGGTTGTGCCAGGCCGAGAAATTCTCGATCTGCACCCAGGATTGCCAACCCGTCGTGAAACCGCAGGGATAACCGGCGGCCTGCGCCTTCCTGGCGGCAGCCTCGACTTCCGGCCAGGTCTTCGGCGCCTCGGAAATCCCGGCCTTCTCGAACGCTGTCTTGTTGTAGTAGAGCACCGGCGTCGAGCTGTTGAACGGCATGGACAGCATGTTGCCGTCGGTATCGGTGTAGTAGCCGGCGACCGAGGCGAGATAGGCGCCCGGATCGAAGGCCTCGCCTGCATCCGCCATCATCTGGTAGACTGGATAGATCGCCCCTTTGGCCGCCATCATGCTGGCCGTGCCCACTTCGAACACTTGCACGATATGAGGCTGCTGCCTGGCCCGGAATGCTGCAATGGCGGCCGTCATGGTCTCGGTGTAGTTGCCCTTGTAAACGGGCGTCACCTTGTAGTCGGACTGGGATGTGTTGAATCCCTCGGCGATTTCGACGACCTTTTCGCCGAGCTTGCCGCCCATGGCGTGCCACCACTGGATTTCGGTCGCGGCCAGGGCCGAGCCGGCATAGACAACGGCCATCGCTGCGCCAACCGCGGTCAGCAGGAACTTGGATTTCATCGGGACCTCCAAAGATATCGTTCGCCGCGGCGGCGCCGGGCTGCAGGGTCCGGCAGTCTACCGGACCCGAGTTTCCAGCGGTAGGGTTCGTCCCCTGCCTGAGAGTCCGTTTGAGAATGGCCTTGCGAGGCCAAGGGGTTTGTGATTCACGCTGTGCATATGGACACAAGCGACGCGAGGCCGCATGGTCGCGATCGAGCGGAAGACGAAGCGTTATCCGACCGATCTCATAGATGAGGAGCAGGCGCGGATTGCGCCGCTGTTGCCGAAGCCCGCGCTTCCATGACACGCTTGTCCCCGGCATCGCCGACGGTCTTCCAGATGCGTTCGCCCCGATGCCGGCACCGGATGAAGAACTGCCTGCGGCCCGAGGGCGACATGCGGACGCCGCCCCCCTGAGCTTGTCGCCGCGGATATCGCGGACTACCCTGCGAGGCTTGAGCGCCCTGACGCGGGCCTCAGCGAGGGTGGTTCGGGGCATACGGTTTCTCCCGGCTCCGGTTGCAGCCGGGGAACAAACGGTTACAATCCGGTTCCCCAGTTGCAAAATTCTGGGAGAGAAAACGGCGCTAACTTAGATAGTTAGCACCCAAGGGTGCGGGTTCGGGCGCAAACTCCGGCCTGCATGGATTTCGGCAAGCTGGAGGCTTTCGCATCATGGGACGGGACACCTTGGGTGCGCGCCGGACCCTTCGGGTCGGCGGCAGGGAGTATGACTATTATTCGCTGGAGGCGGCGGAAGCGGCCGCCGGCGACCTCTCGCGGCTGCCGGTCTCGCTGCGCATCCTGGCCGAGAACCTGTTGCGGCACGAGGACGGGCGCACGGTCACAGTCGATGACATCGCCGGCTTCGGCGCCTGGTTGAAGGACCGCCGCGCCGGGGCCGAGATCGCCTTCCGCCCGGCGCGCGTGCTGATGCAGGACTTCACCGGCGTGCCGGCCGTGGTCGATCTCGCCGCCATGCGCCACGCCATGGCCGCGCTCGGCGGCGACCCGCAGAAGATCAACCCGCTGAATGCCGTGGACCTCGTCATCGACCATTCCGTCATGGTGGATTCCTACGGCAGCGCGGACGCCTTCCGCGCCAATGTCGGGCGCGAGTTCGAGCGCAACCGGGAGCGCTACGAGTTCCTGCGCTGGGGCCAGTCCGCCTTCCGCAATTTCCGCGTCGTGCCGCCCGGCACCGGCATCTGCCACCAGGTCAATCTCGAATATCTCTCCCGCACCGTGTGGACCGAGGAGGAGGGCGGGCGCACGGTCGCCATGCCCGACACGGTGGTCGGCACCGACAGCCACACCACCATGGTGAACGGCCTGGGCGTGCTCGGCTGGGGCGTCGGCGGCATCGAGGCCGAGGCGGCGATGCTGGGTCAGCCGATCTCCATGCTGATCCCCGAAGTGGTGGGCTTCGAGCTCACCGGCCGGATGCCGGAAGGCGCGACCGCGACGGACCTGGTGCTGCGCGCGGTCGAAATGCTGCGCGCGAAGGGCGTGGTCGGCAAGTTCGTGGAATTTCACGGGCCCGGCCTCGACTCGCTGGCGCTCGCCGACCGCGCCACCATCGCCAACATGGCGCCCGAATACGGCGCCACCTGCGGATTCTTCCCGGTCGATGGCGAGACGCTCAACTATCTGCGCTTCACCGGGCGCGAGGAAGAGCAGGTAGCCCTGGTCGAGGCCTACGCCAGGGCGCAGGGCCTCTGGCGCGAGGCCGGCATGGCGGCGCCGCTCTTTTCCGACACGCTCTCGCTCGACCTTTCGTCGATCGAGCCGGCGCTCGCCGGCCCCAAGCGCCCGCAGGACCGCGTGACGCTCTCCGGCGTGCCGGCGAGCTTCGAGCAGGCCGTGGCCGAGATCGGCGGCGGCAAGGCGCAGCCGGTGGAAGGCGCGGACTATGCCATCGAGCCCGGCCATGTGGTGATCGCCGCGATCACGAGCTGCACCAACACCTCCAACCCGAGCGTGCTGGTCGCCGCCGGGCTGCTCGCCCGCAACGCGCTGGAGCGGGGCCTGAAGGTCAAGCCCTGGGTCAAGACCTCGTTCGCCCCCGGCAGCCAGGTGGTGACCGACTATCTGGAAGCCGCCGGCCTGCAGGACCCGCTGGACGCGCTCGGCTTCAACCTGGTCGGCTATGGCTGCACCACCTGCATCGGCAATTCCGGCCCGCTGGCGGCGCCGGTCGCGGAGGCGGTCGAGGCGGGCGACATCACCGTCGGCGCGGTGCTCTCCGGCAACCGCAATTTCGAGGGCCGGGTCCACGCCCAGGTGAAGGCGAACTACCTCGCCTCGCCGCCGCTGGTGGTGGCTTATGCGCTCGCGGGCTCGCTCAATGTCGATCTGGCCCGCGACCCTCTGGGGCAGGACGGGGACGGGCAGCCCGTCTTCCTGCGCGACATCTGGCCGAGCGACGAGCAGATCCGCCGGACCATCGGCGCCGCGCTCACGCCGGACATGTTCCGCGCGCGCTACGGCAATGTCTCCGAGGGGCCGGCGGAATGGCGCGAGATCCGCGTGCCGGCGGACGAGACCTACCGCTGGAACGACGGCTCCACCTATGTCCGCCATGCGCCCTATTTCCAGGACATGGAGCGCGAGCCGCGCCCCGTTGCGGACGTCAACGGGGCGCGGGTGCTGCTCTCGCTGGCGGACAGCATCACCACCGACCACATCTCGCCCGCGGGCGCGATCAAGCGCGACGGGCCGGCGGGCGACTACCTGATCGGCCACCAGGTGCGCCCGGTGGAGTTCAACTCCTACGGCGCCCGGCGCGGCAACCACGAAGTGATGATGCGCGGCACCTTCGCCAATATCCGCATCCGCAACGAGCTCGCGCCCGGCACGGAAGGCGGCGTCACCACCCACCGGCCCTCCGGCGATGTCATGTCCGTCTATGACGCCGCCATGCGCTACCGCGAGGAAGGCGTGCCGCTGGTGGTGTTCGGCGGCAAGGAATACGGCACTGGCTCCTCGCGCGACTGGGCCGCCAAGGGCTCCGCGCTACTCGGCATCAGGGCGGTGATCGTGGAGAGCTTCGAGCGTATCCACCGCTCCAACCTGATCGGCATGGGCGTGCTGCCGCTGGAGTTCACCGGCGGCATGACGCGCAAGGCCCTCGGCCTCGACGGCGGCGAGCGGGTCGATATCCTGGGGGTGGCGGACGGCCTTGCGCCGCGCGGCGCGCTCGAATGCCGGGTGCGGCGCGAGGACGGGACGGAGCAGCGCTTCGAGGTCCGCTGCCGGATCGATACCGAGAACGAGCTCGACTATTTCCGGCATGGCGGCATCCTGCCCTATGTGCTGCGCAACATGCTGGACGAGGCGGCCTGAACCCCGGAAGGATTTGAAGCCATGACGCGCCCGACCGTCGCGGTGATCGGCACCGGCGGCACGCTCTCATCCATGGGCCGCCACAGCCTGGAGATCGCCACCTATGTGGACAACTCCACCGTCCTCAGCGTCGAGGAAGTGATCGCGAAGGTGCCGGAGCTCGACCGCGTGGCGGACATCGCGCCGGTCCCGTTCCGCGCCATTCCCTCGACGGAGATGGGGCCGGCGGTGTGGCCGGACCTGCTCGCCTGCGTCCACGAGACCGCCGCGCGGCCGGAGATCGACGGCATCGCCATTACGCACGGGACGGCGACGCTGGAGGAGACCGCCTATTTCCTCAACCTCACGGTCGAGACCGGGAAGACCGTGGTGCTGGTGGGCGCGCAGCGTCCGGCCTCGGCGCTCTCCACCGACGCTTTCCTCAACCTGGTGAACGCCGTGCGCGTAGCGGGCGCGCCGGAAGCGCGCGGCATGGGCGTGCTGACGCTCCTGAACGACGAAATCCACGCCGCGCGCGAGGTCACCAAGACGCACAGCGCCCGTGCGCAGACCTTCAAGGCGCCGGATTTCGGCGTGCTCGGCCATGCCGACGAGGACCGGATCGCGATCTACCGCCGGCCGGTCCGGGTCCATGCGCCGGCAGCGGCGCGCGAACTCGGCCTGCCGGACCGCTTCCCGCGCGTCGAGATCGCCTATTCCTACGGCGGCTCGGACGGCGCGGTGCTGCGCGCGATGGCGGATATCGGCGCGGAGGGCATCGTCATGGCCGCGCTCGCCCCCGGCATGCCCACGCCCGAGGAACATGAGGTCATGGAAGAGGTGATGGCGCGCGGCGTCACCTTCGTCATGGGCACCCGCGCCGGTGCCGGGCGCCTCGCGCCGCTGGAGCATCGCCGGCCGAAGGGCACGGTGCTGGCCGACAACCTGACCGTCCAGAAGGCCCGCATCCTCCTGATGCTCGGCCTCGCCCGCACACGCGACCCCGAAGCACTGCAAGCCCTGTTCGACCGGTTCTGAAGGCGGCCGGGCGGCCTGGACCCGGAGCGGCGCCGGTTCGCGAAATATGAAATAATTCCAGTATAGGGGTTTACAAAGTAGAAAGTGTGCTAGAATAATCCTGAGAGCAGCAGCTTCCGGGGTCACGTCTCGCGAGCGCGGGCGAAACAGGGTTGCCCCGGGCCGGGCGGCAACGGAAGCAGGGAGACGCCGCCGGAGCATGACAGAACATGACATTTCATGACACTTCGCCAGAGGTCTCCTCTAGTGAGGCCATGCCGGACCGGGACAGCCTCCCACCCCAACCCCGCGGTCCGGGGCAGGCCTTCCCTCACAAGCGCAGGAGGGAGCATTGGAGGTCGGGGGCGCCGCGTCCTCTTTCGTCATGCCCGAACTTGTTCCGGGCATCCACACGCCGCCGCTCCCTAGGGCGGGGCCTGCCCGAGGGAGATGCCCGGAACAAGTCCGGGCATGACTCTGGAGAGAGTGCGCGAAGCCCGCACATGCCCGCGCCCGCGATACGCGCGAAACAGGGTCGCCTCCGAGCCGGGCGGCAATGGAAGCAGGGAGATGACGCCGGAGCATGACAGAACGTAACCGCCCAGGATGTTGGCTATTGCCCGGGGCTTGCCTGGTTTTGTTTCAGGCGTATTGGATGTCCTTGATGAAGCTTTCGGGCGAGCCCATCGGGGTCTTGAGGACATTGCGGCGCTGCTTTTGGGCTGTGGCGATGACGGAGCGCAGGATGGCGAAGTCGTCGGCGTCGCGCCGGGAGCGGCGGCGTCCGGTCCTCATGGCACTTCATCGCCTCGACAAGCAGCCGGTCGCAGCCGCGCACAATCCGCGCCAGCAACCGCCCCGGAAGCCGCCTTTCTCGCACCCATTGCAGCACAGCTTCCTGAGGATCAAGCCATTCGCGGGATTTAATTCTTTCGATGTCTCGTACGAAACGCGGAGAACGCGCGTCCGGGCAGCTCGGATCGCGGCCTTCCCTACTCGCCCCACACCTCTCCGAGGAAGCGGAGCCAGTTTTCGCCGGCGACCTTCTCGATGCGCGCATCCGTCCAGCCGGCGCGGTCCATGGCGGCGAGCAGGTTCGGATAGTCGCGCATCCCGTCGAGGCCCTTCGGGTTGGGCGGGCGCTCGGCCATGGGCGCCGAGAGCGCGCGGCCGCGGCCCTTGTCGGCGCGCAGATATTCGAAGAAACCGACGCCGTGGCCCTGGGTGAAATCGGTGCCGATGCCGACGCTGCCCTCGCCCGCCACAGCGATGGTGTGGTCGAGTAGCGCCACCACATCGTCCACCGTGGCCGCGCCCTGCTGCGCCATGAACGGCGTGTAGGCCACGACGCCGATGAAGCCGCCGCGCCCGGAGATCAGCTTCAGCATCTCGTCCGGCTTGTTGCGCGGGTGGTCGTAGAGCGCGTTGGGGGCGCAATGGGTGTAGGCCACCGGCTGCTTCGAATGCAGGATGGCGTCCCGGCTCGTCCCGTCGCCGACATGGCTGAGATCGACCAGGATGCCGAGCCGGTTCATCTCGTCGATGACATCGCGCCCGAAATCCGAAAGCCCGCTGTCCCGACTCTCCCAGCAGCCCGAGCCGACCAGATTCTGCGTGTTGTAGGTGAGCTGGATCACGCGCACGCCGAGATCGTGGAAGAGCGGCAGGTAGTCCACCCGGTCCTCGATCGGATAGCTGTTCTGCCAGCCGAGGAAGACCGCGACCTTGCCCGCCTCTTTCGCCGCGCGAATGTCGGCGACGGAGCGGGCCTGGACCAGAATGTCGGCATGGTCGCGGAAATAGCTCCGCCAGGCCGCGATATTGTCCATCGTCTCGCGGAAATTGTGCCAGACGGCGCAGGTGCAGTTGGCGGCGGTCAGGCCGCCGTCGCGCATCTCCTCGAAGACCTCGCGGCTCCAGTCGGAGACGATCAGGCCGTCCACGATGACGGGGTTGTCGAGCGGCATGGGGGGAACCCTCCCGGAAATCGGATGATTGTATCGTCAGGCGAGCGCCGTCGGCGCCGTCATGGCAGCCGGCGTCCAGCGCAGGCGGCGGCGAGCCAGGCGTTGTTCGGCGGTCTCGTCGTCATAATGCGCCGGGGCCGGCTCGGGGAACCCGTCCTGCGGCAGGTCGAGCACATTGACGATGAGCGTCGCCAGCAGGCCGTCCGGCTCCTCCACCAGCGCCGAGACATAGACGCCGCAGGCCCGGCAGATGAGGAAGTCGGTGATGCCGAGGCCGAAGCGGTAGCGGTCCACATTCGCCTCGTTCGCAACCGCGATCTCCAGCAGCCCGTCCGGGTCGCCGGTGGCGCGCACACCATGCTTGCGGCAGAAGCTGCACTGGCAGGCCCGGATCGGCCATTGCGACACGGGCTTCGCCGTGCGGTAGGCCACGCGGATATTGCCGCAATGGCATCCGCCCCTGTGAATTTCCGTCATGGCGCCCCTTCCCCAAGCGTCAGCGCGTTTCCTTGCGGAGCATCGGCAGAACCCGGTCGGCCAGCAAGTCGATGCTGCGCAGCACGAGCCGCTGGTCCATGCCGAGCCACTGGATGCGGGTGACGATGCGGTTGCAGCCGGTCGCCTCCGAGAGCGACAGCAGTTCGTCCGCGACCTCTTCCGGCGAGCCCATCACGACCCGCCCGGCAAGCAGTTCGTCGAGGTCGGGCTCCTCCTTGCCGACCCCGCCTATGGTCCTGAACAGGCCCCACTGCCCGAAGACCCGGTAGCTGGCTTCCAGGAACGGCCCCGCCTCGCGGACCGCCGTTTCCCGGTCCGGCGCGACCACGATATTGCGCAGCATCGGGAAACGGGCGGGCACGGGCTTGCCGAGCGCCTCAAGCGCTTCGCGGAAGCATTCAGCCTGGCGCCTGACGACATTGCCCACCAGATGCGAGGAGGCGACCCAGCTATCGCCCAGCCTCGTGTCGGCCAGGCGGGCCGCCCGCTCGACCGCCGCCTCGACGCTGCCGCCGAACCACATCGGCGGCCGGGGGCGACGCACCGGCTTCAGCGCGAGCGTGAGATCCTTCGCCGCGAAATGCCTGCCGGAGAAGTCGACCGCTTCCTCCGTGAACAGCCGCCGGACGAGATCGACCCCCTCCAGATAGCGGCCGATCCGGTGTGCGAATTCGAGCCCCATCAGCTCGAATTCGTCCCGCTGCCAGCCGGGCGCGACGCCGAGCGTGAACCTGCCGCCGGAAACCGCGTCGAGCAGCGCCGCCTGCTCGGCCACCTGGAAAGGATGGTAGAGCGGCAGGATCAGCATGCAGGTGGCGATCTGCATGCCGCCGGCGTCGGGCGCGAGGTGCAGCAGCGTCTCCAGCGGCGGAAACCACGCGGTATCGCCGTAGGAGAGGTGATTGCCGATCGCCACACCGTCGAAGCCGCCCTCGCGGGCGAGGCGGAGCTGCTCGACATGCTCGGCCATCTTCTCGCCCATATGGACGTCCGGGCGATGCTCGGCGCTGATGAAGAGGTGCAGGTCCATGGGGCGCCAGATTGGCCCAAAGCGCGGCCCGGCGCTACACCTGCAATTACGCGGATGCCCGAGGCGGGGTTACTTTGTTTCGGAGGGCTCCGGAACGAAATCGGGCGCCTTGCGGCGCCCCTTGCGAGTATAGGCCTTGCGGTTTCGGACCCGCTGCGGGCGCAGCGTGAGCAAGGAGCGGGCCACCGGGTTGCGCCGTTTCGGCGGCGGCTTCCGTTTGCGCATTGTCCCGGTCTCGCAACGCAATAGAACGCAATGGATGGTGGGCGCGGCTGGGATTGAACCAGCGACCCCTGCCGTGTGAAGACAGTGCTCTCCCGCTGAGCTACGCGCCCGGAGGTCGGACCGTCTAGGCAGAGCGCGCCCGCCTGTCAAGCGCCGGCCCAGGGATCGTCGAGGTCGAACAGCGCATTGTCGGCGCCGAGACCGGGGGCGGGCGTGCGCACCGCCGGGCGGCGGCCGTCGAAGGAAACGGGCAGGGCCAGCGCCTGCATGCCGTCCCGCTCCGGCACATCCACAACCATGTCGAGCGCCTGCACCTGCGGCTCCTGCAACGCCTCGACCAGATTGTTGATCGGCGACGCCGGCACTCCCGCGGCCTCGAAGACTTCCATCCACTCCCGCACGCGGCCTTCCGCCAGGGCCGCCTGGAGATCCCGCACGATCTCCCCATGCCGCTCCATGCGGGCGGCATTGCCCTCGAACGCCGGGCTCTCGGCCCAGTCGGCCCGGCCGAGCGCGCGCCCGAGGCGCTTGAACAGCCGGTCCGTCGCCGCGGTAATCAGAAGGCGCCCATCGGCGGCATCGAACGCCTCGAACACGACTACGCGGGGGCTGCCGGTTGGATGGCGCACGGGCCTGCGTCCGGTCGCCTTGTGCGAGACGAATTGCGTCGTCAGCAGGAACATGGCCGTTTCGAGCAGCGAGGTGTTGACCACGACTCCCCTGCTCGTCCGCTCCCGCTGGCGCAGCCCGGCAAGCGCCCCGAGCGCCGTCCAGAGGCCCGTGCCGAGGTCGCAGACCGCCGCCCCCATACGCATCGGGTCGCCGTCGGGGTCGCCGGTATTGTCCATCAGGCCGGAGAATGCCTGGAACAGGACCTCGAAGCCGGGGTCGAGCCGTTTCGGCCCCTTGTGGCCGAATGCGCCCATGTCGCAATAGACGAGGCGCGGGTTCTCGCGGAGCAGCGTTTCCGGGTTGAGGCCGAGCTTCGCCGTGACGCCGGGGCGGAGGTTCTGGACGAACACATCCGCGCCGCGCACCAGCTTCATCAGGCGCGCACGGCCGTCCTCCTGCGTGAGGTCCAGCGATACCGACCGCTTGGAGCGGTTGACGCCGTGGAAGGTCGGGGCCGCGCCGAACCAGACCGGCGGCGTCCAGCGGCGCGACTCGTCGCCTTCCGGGCGCTCGACCTTGATGACATCGGCCCCGAGCTCGCCCAGCACCTGCCCGACGACCGGGCCGGCGATGATCTGCGCGAGTTCGACGACGCGCACTCCCGTGAGCGGCATGCGGCATCCCTTCCCCGTTTCGTGACCGATCGCCGCTTGATGCAAGCCCGCCGGCCGCCTAACTCTATTCTGAAAGAGAATGGCACATCCGGGGAAGCAGCGCATGATGGGCAGATGGGCACTGGCGGCCGCGATCATGTGCATGGCGGGAACGGCGTTCGCTCTCGGCAGCGGCAGCGGCGGCGGCAAGTCCGGACCGCTCGCGGCCATCGAGAAGAAGATCGAGGCCGGCGAATACGAACAGGCTGTCGCCGACCTCGAGGTCCATATCGAGAAAAACCGGACCAGCGCCGATGCGTTCAACTGGCTCGGCTACGCCAACCGCAAGCTCGGCCGCTTCGAGAAAGCCCGGAATGCCTACGCCCGCGCCCTCTTCCTCGACCCGGACCACAAGGGCGCACATGAATATGCAGGCGAGCTCCGCTTGTTGACAGGAGACCTCGAAGGCGCGGAACGGCACCTGGCCGCGCTCGACCGGATATGCCTGCTCGGCTGCGAGGAATATGACGAGCTGAAGGCGGAAATCGCCGCCTGGAAGAAGGCAAACGGCAAATGATGCCGCCGGGACAGCGCCCGGCGGCGGGGACTTGCGGACGGGCATGAGCCCGGGACGCATCTGGGCCATGCTCGGCCGGTACTACTACCTGTTCCGGGGCTCGGTGCCGCGGATGGTCGAGCTGGCCTACTGGCCCATCGTCCAGGTCGCGCTGTGGGGCTTCATCACCAAGTTCTTCCTGGAGCACAGCAGCTGGCTGGCGAATGCGGCCGGGGCGCTGCTGGCGGGCGTGCTGCTGTGGGATGTGCTGTTTCGCGGCCAGCTCGGGCTCAGCATTTCCTTCCTGGAGGAGATGTGGGCGCGCAATCTCGGCCAGTTGTTCGCGAGCCCGCTCAGGCCCGGCGAGCTCATGGCGGCGATGATGCTGGCGAGCCTGCTGCGCACGTCGCTCGGCCTGCTGCCGGCGACGCTCGTCGCCTGGCTGCTGCACGAATACTCGATCTATTCGCTGGGCCTGCCGCTGATCGCGTTCTTCGCCAACCTGATGGTGTTTGGCTGGGCCATCGGGCTCGCCGTCTGCGCGCTGCTCATCCGCTACGGCCTGTCCGCCGAGAGCTTCGCCTGGGCGTCGATCTTCATCCTGGCGCCCTTGAGCGCCGTCTATTACCCCGTCGATGTGCTGCCCAAGGCGGCGCAGGCGATTGCGGCCGTGCTGCCTTCCGCCCATGTCTTCGAGGGGATGCGCGCGGCGATGATCGAGGGCGCGTTCCGCACCGACCTGTTCCTGTGGGCGGCGGGACTGAACGTCGCCTATCTCGCCGGCGGCGCGGCGCTCTTCCTCTACGCCTTCGAGATCGCGCGCCGGCGCGGCCTCATCCTGCAATCGGGCGAGTAAGAAGGCGATTGCCGGCCGGCTCCCGGTGGTGTAGCCAACCGTGGCCATGAACCATGACAGCTATACCGACGCCTATCTCAAGGGCGTGCTGGAGAGTGTGCGCACCGTCGCGATGGCAGGCGCCAGCCCCCACTGGAACCGGCCCAGCTATTTCGTGATGAAATACCTCCAGGCGAAGGGATTCCGTGTGCGCCCCGTCAATCCGGCCGCCGCCGGGCAGACGATCCTGGGCGAAACCTGCTTCGGCGACCTCGCCGACCTGCCGGAGCCGGTCGATATGGTCGATATCTTCCGCAACTCCGAGGCCGCCGGCCCGCTTGCCGACCGGGCCGTGGAGATCGGGGCGAAGACCGTCTGGATGCAGCTTACGGTCCGCAACGACGCGGCCGCCGAGCGCGCCGAGGCGGCGGGGCTCACCGTGGTGATGAACCGCTGCCCGAAGATCGAATATGCCCGGCTGTTCGGCGAGCTTTCCTGGAACGGCTTCAACTCGCGGCGCATCTCGTCCCGGCGCCGCCGGATCGCCTGACATGACCGACAACGAACCGCCTTTCGGCTTCGAGACCCTGGCCATCCATGCCGGCGCGGGGCCCGATCCCGCAACGGGCGCCCGGTCCACGCCCATCTACCAGACGACCTCCTATGTCTTCGACGACGTCGATCACGCCGCATCGCTGTTCAACCTCCAGACTTACGGCTTCATCTATTCGCGCCTCACCAACCCCACCGTCTCGGTGCTCGAGGAACGGGTGGCGGCGCTGGAAGGCGGCAAGGGCGGCACGGCCACGGCGTCGGGCCATGCGGCGCAGATGCTGGCGCTCTTCCCGCTCATGCAGCCGGGCGCGCACCTGCTGGCGTCGAACAAGCTCTATGGCGGCTCCGTCACCCAGTTCACGCGCACCTTCACCAAGTTCGGCTGGCAGGCCTCGCTGATCGACTTCGACGACCTCGACACGGTGCGGGCGGCGATACGGCCGGAAACGCGCGTACTGTTCTGCGAGTCGCTCGCCAATCCGGGCGGCATCGTCAGCGACCTTGAGGCGCTCGCCGGGGTCGCGCATGAGGCCGGCATCCCGCTGATGGTGGACAACACCATGGCGACGCCCTTCCTCTGCCGACCGTTCGAGTGGGGCGCGGACCTCGTCGTGCATTCCATGACCAAGTTCCTCTCCGGGCACGGCAACGCGATGGGCGGCATGGTAGTGGACAGCGGCGGCTTCGACTGGGGGCAGAACGGCAAGTTCCCGTCGATGACGGAGCCGGAAGGCGCCTATCACGGCCTGCGCTTCTGGGAGACCTTCGGCGACCTCGGCTACACCGTGCATTGCCACGCGGTCGGCCTGCGCGACCTCGGCGCGACGATGGCGCCGCTCAACGCCTTCCTGGCGATCACCGGCGTCGAGACCCTGCCGCTGCGCATGGCCCGGCACAGCGAAAACGGGCTGGAAGTGGCGCGTTATCTCTCCGGCCACCCGGCCGTCGCCTGGGTTTCCTATGCGGGGCTCGAAGGCAACCCCTACAAGCCGCTTGCCGACAAGTATCTGGCCGGCTCGGGCGGCTCGGTGTTCACCTTCGGCCTCAAGGGCGGCTACGAGGCGGGCGTGAAGCTGGTGGAGGGCGTCGAACTGCTGAGCCATCTCGCCAATATCGGCGACACCCGCTCGCTCGTCATCCATCCCCGCTCCACCACCCACCGCCAGCTCTCCGAAGAGCAGGCCGCCGCGGCCGGCGCCGGCGACGAGGTGGTGCGCCTCTCCGTCGGCCTCGAAACCGCCGCCGACATCATCGCCGACCTGGAGCAGGCGCTCGCCTGACCCGCCTTCGCGGGCACGGACCGGGGTGGCGGAACGGGACCCCCGCGACATGTCATGAAATGTCGTAACTGCCCGGGATGAGCGATCCGGTTATGGGTTGACGGGTTTGTGGAAAAATGGGTCAACTTGGCCATGAGTGGTTCCGGTTCGCGCGGAAGCGGTTATCCGGGGTCTGTTATGGAGACTGCGGAGGAGAAGGTTGCGCGTGTTGAGTTGGAGAACGCGCAGCTTCGGGATCGGGTTGCGCGTGTTGCAGAGCGGCCGGGGGAGTTGGAGCGCCGTCCCGGTCTGAACGGCGGCAATAGCGGCAGGCCTCCATCGAGCGATGGGTTGAAGAAGCCTGCGGCGGAGCGTCGGACGCGGAGCCTGAGGGGCAAGACGGGCCGGCAGCCGGGCGGTCAGGCGGGCCATGCGGGCCGGACGCTTTGCCGGACGGGGCGCCCGGACCGTGTGAAGGAGCATGTTCCGGCGGTATGCCGGGGCTGCGGGGCGTCGCTGCGGTCGGCTTCTGCGGTCGGTTGTCCGGTCGCGCGTCAGGTATTCGACCTTCCTGAGCCGCGTCGGTTGGAAGTGACGGCGCACCGCGGTCATGCCTGCCGCTGCGGGCGTTGCGGTGAGGTGACGCGGGCGTCGTTTCCGAAGGGGGTATCGGGTCCGGTTCGGTATGGTCCGCGTCTTTCGGGCGTTGCGGTGTGGCTTCGTCACGGTCGGTTTCTGCCGGAGCGGCGGTTGTCGGAGGCGCCGGGTGTGTTGTTCGGGGCGCGCGTGTCGCCGGCGACCCCGGCGAGTATGAGCCGTCGGGCGGCGGAGCGTCTGCGTGTTGCGGCCGGGCATATGGAGGTGAGGTGTCCCCGGAAAATCGGACAGGTTGTTAGGGTGTATTCCGCCGTCTGACGGAGGAATGCCGATGAGCAAGCGCCGCAGGTTTTCCGGGGAGTTGAAAGCGAAGCTCGTGCTTGAGGCGCTTCGGGGTGATCGGACGCTTCAGAAGATCGCCTCTCGGCGCCGGGTCCATCCGAACCAGGTGGGTGCGTGGAAGCGCCAGGCGATCGAGGGTCTGGCCGAGCTGTTCTCGAAGGGCGCGGAACGCCGGGTCCGGGATCATGAGGGCGAGGTGCGCGATCTTCACGCCAGGATCGGGGAGCTGATCGTGGAGCGGGATTTTTTGTCTCGCGGGTCCGGTCGATGAGCCGGGCCGAGCGTCGGGCGATGGTGGAGCGCGATCATCCGGCGCTGAGCCTGAACCGGCAATGCCGGCTGCTGTCGATCGGGCGCTCGTCGCTCTACTACGAGCCGAAGGGCGAGAGCGCGGAGACGCTGGCGCTGATGCGTCGGATCGACGAGCTGTTCGTGAAGTATCCGTTCTACGGCGCCCGCCAGATGGTTCGCCATCTTCGCCGCGAGGGGGTGCGGATCGGGCGCTGCCGGGCGGCTCGGCTGATGCGCCTGCTCGGCCTTCAGGCGGTCTATCGGGCGCTGCGGACCAGCGATCAGCATCCCGAGCACCGGGTGTGGCCCTGGCTGCTCAAGGGCTTGCGGATCGAGCGGGCGAACCATGTCCGGTGCGCCGACATCACCTGCATCCCGGTGCAGCGGGGCTTCCTCTACCTGGTGGCGATCATGGACTGGGCGAGCCGCCACGTATTGGCCTGGCAGCTGTCGAACACGCTGGATGCCGGCTTCTGTACGGACGCGCTCGACGAGGCCCTGGCCCGGCATGGCGCGCCGGAGATCTTCAACACCGACCAGGGGAGCCCGTTCACCAGCTTCGCCTTCACCGGCCGCCTGCAGGCGCCCGGCATCCGCATCTCGATGGACGGCCGGGGCCGGTGCATGGACAACATCTTCATTGAGCGGCTCTGGCGCTCGCTCAAATACGAGGCGGTCTACCTGCACGAGATCGCCGACGGCTTCACCGCCCGGCGCGTGATCGGCGAGTGGATCGGCTTCTACAACACCATCAGGCCGCACTCGGCGCTGGGCGGACGGACGCCGACCGAGGCATACCGAGGTGACACGCCTGTGGATATGATGGACAAGCCGCTTCGCGCCTTGACCACATCCCCAAAGGCGCAACAGCAGCAACAGGAAGATCGATTCAAGGGGATTCTGGCGGCCTGAACTTCAACCGGAACACACCTTAGCCCAGCCGCCAGGCTGTCCGAAAAGGCGAGGCCACCTCACTTCGCTACCCCGGTCCGCCGACGCATACCGGAAATCCAACAAACCCTGTGACAGGCTTCCGCACCCCGTCGGTGACGCTGCGTTTGCTCAACCAGAATCTTGAATCCAAACAGATCCAACGCCAACAGGGGACCGCAAAAATCTTGGTCGGACATCGGGGTTATGACATGGTGCAGGAGACCTGTCGCTCGAAGGCAGCGTCCCCATGGAAGCGTACGGAGCGGGAACCGGAGCACAATCGTCACTCCGGCCTTTGAGCCGGGGGCCATCTCCCGGCCTTCGCGCCAAGCGGAACCCACCAGGGATACCCCCCGCTTTCGCGCAGGTGATGAAAGAGAGCGCGGGAGCAGTGAAAGGAGCGTGGAAGCGGGCGCGGCCGAGCCAGCCCCCCGCCGGACGGTAGAGGAGCAGGACGAAACGCTCCCAAGCATGAGCCCTGCATTGAGCGCCCTGGTATCAGATGCCCCGCATCCTGCGGTTCGCCGGGTCGTAGAGGGGCCTGAGCGACGCCTCCGCCGGGACGATGGCGCCGGCGACGTTGACGGCGAACGCATCGGCTTCGAGAGCGTGCGCAGGCACATAGCCGAGGCCCACGGCGCCGCCCAGCGCGTGCCCGTAATTGGCGGAGGTCAGCGTGCCGACCGTGCGGCCGCCGGCCAGGACCGGCTCGTGGCCGTAGAGGAGCGGCTCGGGGTCCAGCAGGCGGAACTGCATCAGGCGGCGGGAGGGGCCGGCGTCTCGCGCGCGGAGAAAGGCGTCGCGGCCGAGGAAGTGCTTGGCGTCGGGCTTCACCGCAAAGGCGAGGCCGGCTTCGACCGGATTGTCGGAAGGGGCGATATCGTGGCCCCAGTGGCGGTAGGCCTTCTCGATACGCAGGCTGTCGAGCGCGTGCATCCCGACGGGCGCAGCGCCCGCCTCCCGCAACGCTGCAAAGACCCGGCCCGCCTCGGCCCGGGGCGCATAGAGCTCCCAGCCGAGTTCGCCGACATAGCTGATTCGCGACGCCCGGACCGGAGAGCCGGCCATCTCTATCTCCTGCGAAGTTCCGAACGGGAACGCCGCGTCCGCAAGGTCCGCCGATGTCAAAGGCTGAAGCAGGTTGCGCGACTCCGGCCCCATCACGGCGAATACCGCCAGGTCGTCGGTGATGTCGGCAATCTCTACGCGCCGGTCGCGCGCCTCCATGCGGAGCCGGGCCAGGTCGCGCGCCGCGGCGGTCGCGGCCGTCACCACCATGTACCGGGTCTCGTCGAGGCGGGTTACGGTCAGGTCCGCCTCGATGCCGGCCGCCGCATTGAGCCATTGCGTGTAGATGACGCTTCCGGGCGCGCGGCCCATATCGTTGGCCGAGACCCATTGCAGCAGCGCCTCGGCGTCCGGCCCTTCGACCAGGACCTTGCCGAAGGAGGTGAGGTCGAAGACGCCGATGGCTTCCCGGACACGCCGATGCTCCGCCGCGCTCGCCCCGAACCAGTTCTGCCGTCCGTAGCTGTATTCATAGGCGGGCTTGTCGCCGGGCGGCGCGAACCAGTTGGCGCGTTCCCAGCCGGCCACTTCGCCGAAACACGCTCCGGCTTCCGCCAGCGCGTCATGCACCGGGGATCGGCGCTCGCCGCGCGCGGTCTCGAACTGGCGGTAGGGCCAGTGCATGGCATAGAGCAGGCCGAGCGCCTCGCTCACGCGCGCCTCCAGATAAGTCTTGCCGTTCTGGAAGGGCTGCATCCGGCGCGGGTCGAAGGCCGAGAGGTCGCAGGGCGGCGCCCCTTCCTCGATCCAGGACGCCAGCCGCTGGCCGACGCCGCCGGCCGCCTGGATGCCGATGGAGTTGAAACCGGCCGCAATCCAGAAACCCTCGACATTGCCGGCGGGGCCCAAATGGAACGCCTGGTCCGGGGTGAAGCTCTCCGGCCCGTTGAAGAACAGCCGGATGCCCGTCTCGCGCAATGCCGGCACGCGATGCAGCGCGCCCTCCAGTACCGGCTCGAAATGCTCCCAGTCGTCGGGAAGCTGGTCGAAGCAGAAATCCTCCGGGATGCCGTCCATGCCCCAGGGTTTGGCGACCGGCTCGAAGGCGCCGACGAGCAGCTTGCCGGCATCCTCCTTGTAGTAGGCCGAACCGTCCTGGTCGCGCATGACCGGAAGGCCGGCTTTCACGCCTTCCATCGGCTCCGTGACGATATAGAAGTGCTCCGCCGCATGGAGCGGCACGGCGGTATCCGCCATGAGGCCGACTTCGCGCGCCCACATGCCGGCGCAATTCGCAACGCAGTCCGTGGCGACCGGCCCGGCCCCGGTCTCGACGCCGGCGACGCGCCCCCCGGCCGTGCGGATGCCGGTCACCTTCACATTCTCCAGCAGCACGGCGCCGGCCTGCCGGGCGCCCCTTGCGAGCGCGGCGGCGGTGTCGGCCGGATTGGTCTGGCCGTCGCCGGCATAGAAGCTGCCGCCGATCAGGTCATCGACATGCATGAGCGGCCAGAGGCGCTTCAGGTCCCCCGGCGTGCAGAATTCGATCTCCGCGCCGAACGCGCGCGCACTGGCGGCCGCGCGCTTCAGCTCCTCCCAGCGCTCGGCATTGCCGGCGGTGTAGATCGAGCCCGTTTGCCGGTATCCCGTGGTCTGGCCCGTCTCGGCCTCCAACCCTGCGTAGAGCCGCGACGAATCGGCGAGGATGGCGGCGAGCGTCGGATGCGGGGCGGCCGAACGCACCAGGCCGGCAGCGTGCCATGTGGCGCCGCAGGTGAACTGCCTGCGTTCGAGCAGCAGCACGCCGTCGCGCCCGGCCCGCGCGAGATGGTAGGCGAGGCTGAGGCCGACAATGCCGCCGCCGACGATGACGATGGACGCATGGGAGGGAAGGTTGGGCATGACAGGCCGACTCTAGGCGCGAACGCTTCCCGTCGGAAGCGGAACCGTGCCAATCTGGCGCCTTTCGCAATGGAAGGGTCCCGCGCCATGGACTTGCCTGCCCTCAGCCTCACCGCCGTCCCCGGCCGCCGCCTCGCGACGTTGGAGCTCGCCCGCGAGATCGAGCGGCGCGGCTTCGCCGGCATCTGGGCGCCGAGCCCGTTCAGCGGCCTCGGGCTCTGCCATGCGCTCGCCCATGTCACCGGGCGCGTGACCTTCGCCACTTCCATCGCGCCGATCTATTTCCAGCAGGCGGAGGAATTCGCCCAGGCGGCGGCGTTCATCCATGAGGTCTCCGGCGGGCGGTTCCGCTTCGGCATCGGCGTGTCGCACCAGCCGGTGCATGAGCGCATGGGGATCAGGCCCGGCAAGCCGCTCGGCGACATCCGCGCTTTCGTGGAGGAGATCCGCAATGCGCCGCGCACGGGCGGGTTGCCGCCGGTGGTGCTGGCGGCGATGCGGCCGCGAATGATCGCGCTGGCCGGCGAGATTGCAGACGGCATCGTCTTCGCCAACGCCGCGCGCAGCCACATCCCGGCGTCTCTGGAGGCGCTGCCGGCGCAGAAGCGCGGCGATGCAGGCTTCGAGATCGCCTGCATGACGCCCACCTGCGTCTCCGACGACCTGGAGGCGGCCAAGGCGGTCAACCGCCGCACGCTGACGCGCTATGCGCAGCTTCCCTACTACCGGAACTACTGGAAGGACGCGGGCTACCGGGAGGAGATGGAGGCCGTCGAACGCGCCATGCCCGAAGGCGACGCGGCGGTCGCGGCCTGCCTCTCCGACAAATGGCTGGCCGACACGACGCTGTTCGGTCCGCCCGCAAGCATCCGCGAGGGCGTCGAGGCGCTCCGCGCCGCCGGCGTCCGCACCCCGGTCCTCGTCCCCTCCTCCGCCGCCGGCAACCAGATGCGCGCCTTTGAGCAGATCATGGCCGTGTTTGCATGAAGCGGCGGTCGGCCGTGAGATCCGAACAAGCCTGCAGAAATGGCGGTAGTGGGTCAGTTTGAAATCGCTTTCTTGTAGGGGCCGCGCGGGCGGGGCTTCGGGGTCGCTTCTTTCACCAGCCGCACAATGTCCTCTACATCCCAAAGCCGGTCCGTCACTCCAGCGGCCATCGCGGGCGTGACGCGAAGGCTGCCATGGATGCGGCAGAAGTTGTAGTGCATGAAGTGCAGCGCGACGCTGTAGGTGTGGTTCTCGATCTTCTTCGAGAACGCATTGGTCAGCCTGGTGAAGCGGCGGATCGCCATCCGTATCGTCGGGTTGTTCCGCTCGACATAGGAAGTGCTGACGGCGGCCGGGTCCGGGTTGCCCTCGATCTTCCGCTTGATGATGCCGGTGCATTCCGCCGGCGAGTAGCGCCGCGAGGCGCTCTTGCCCGCGTCCGGCTGGCCGTAGAGCTTTACCGGCATGGCATAGTCCACATCGCCCCCGAACGCGCCTTCTACAGCCTCCAGGTAGGCTTTGAGGCCGTCCGTGGTGAGCTGGACCCGGCAGGCCAGCCGTGCCCGGAGATCGTCCATAAGCTCGATAGCCGTCTCGCTGGAGCGGTCCCCGACGCGCCATGACGGAACGAGCTTCGTATCGGCGCAGATTGCGGTCCAGGTCCACACATCGCCGGCTTCGGGCGGCGCAGCCTTGGCGCGAGGGACATTCTTCTCCTTCGCGTAGATGAACGACCAGATTTCATCGACTTGGATGCGCCTGCAGGGGAGGTCGCGGAGCACCTTGTCCTGATACGCCTCGCAAGCCTTGCCAGCGTCGATCAGCAGCTTGGCGACAGTGTTCTTCGACACATCCGCGATCCGCGTGGTTGAGCGGATGCTGTTGCCCTCGACCAAGAGCCGGAGAATCAGCGTGCGCTTCTTGGTATCCAGCCTGTTCATGGCGCGACTGTAGGGCCTGCCGGCCATTAGTCAAGCACAAAAGTCAGGTTATTTTAGGGATTGCGGGTAATAAGTGGCGCCATATATAACCCGTGCAGATGTTCCGGCCGCTTAACTGTAGCCGCAGTCGAACGGCCGGAACATCTATTGGGTCATGTTCTCATGTCCCACCTCCCGGCACGGCTTCACGGCCTTGCGCACGGAGTTCCGTCGGTCCAATGGACCGGCGCTCCAGAAGGGTCGGTGGCGGTGTTTTGGAACGCTTTTCGCCACCGGCCGTTTCCTGGTCAGCCTGCGGATGCTCAGCAAGCTGCCAATCCTTGTTCGCATTGAGAATAACGACGCCTTCCGCCTTCAGGCGAGAGATTTGAGGCGACAAGGAACTGCGCGGGATCGTCAGCCCATGTGCGGTCGCAATCCATGCCGTAATCTCTTCCGCCGAGCCACCGCCAGGGTGCTCCCGCAAAGCCTCGACGACGCGATCCTTGATTGTGGCTCGACCCGATGGGCGCCTGCTTCCGTTTCCCGAGTTCTGCTCAGCAGGCGCATCGATCGCCTCCAGAGCCGCCTTTAGCTCCTGCGATTCGAGCCGAAGAGCTGCCTGTTCCGCCTTGATCTCAGCCTGTCGCTCAGTGATGAATTCCCGAAGCGTCGTCATGGCGTCGCCCGTCAGATTATGACTTGCGAGGTATATATCGCGTCCTGATTTCATTCACAAGACTTGGGCGCGTCTTTGTCGAAAAGAATCTGACTAAGACTCTCCCCATCTTGCGGCTGCCGCTTTCCTGGCAATGGCGCGTCGTCGCTCCGATGTCAGGGAAGCCGCTCGCGCAGGACCGCCCTTCAAACCGCCCCTGCGCTGCCCCGGAGCTTTGCTGGGTATGGCATCCTCAACCTCGCCGGTCGCCAAGTCCACGATGCGCTTGGCGCGTTGGTTCGTGTCGCGGGGTCTCCTGGGCCGATCCATGCTTTCAATATGACAGACGCTCCGCTGAATGTCCAGGTCTGGCTTCAGGCCACCGGCGCTCAAAGACGATGAGCGCCGGTGGTGTGCCCTGTTTACATGCAGGCGCCATAGATACCGGAACCGGTGACGCACACGCCCCCGGGACCGCATTGCGTATCGAACATGCAGGTGTTCCCCTGCTTGCCGGTAATGTCGGGCGGGTTCCGCGCTGGCCTGCGGTCGTTAGCTGTTGCCGGGGAACAGGCCACCGACGCAATAGCCGTAAAGCGAACCCGAAGGTTTGACGCATTTCGATCCGGGCTTGCAGTCGGTGCTGAACATGCACGCATAGGATGGGGCGGCGGTTGCCACAAGGGCAAGAAAGACCAAGGCTCCGAAAAGGCTCTCATGTCTGTCCCCACAGTTTCAGGCCGTCCCGACGGGCGTCGGGCCGGTCGCCAAACAATCGCCATAGCGTGGGATTCCCGCGTGTTCCCGCAATGCGGTCTTGTATTGCGCGGGCGGCCCGACATGGGCCGTCGCTATGGCGTGTTTGGCGATGACAGAAGGCTACGAAGCGCTACCGTCGGGAGTCAACAAGATTCAAACTGACCCACTACCGGAAATCCTGGGCAGTATGAGAAATCCGGGTTAGCGTGGCTCAATCGCAACCGGCGTTTGGCCAAGGACTGCGAGACCGCCATCGCCACAGCCACCGCATGGCTCTTCCTCGCCAGCGTCCAACTCCTCACCAGAAGATTAGCAAGGCATTCAAAAACAATCAGTCTTTTCGGGCCGGACTCTGAGACGCGGTTCCCGTCGGATACAGCAACTCCGTTTCGGCGGTGCTCCGGCTGCGGTGTCCGAGCGAGAAGGTGACGCTGGCGTCGCCGACGGCCTGCTGGAAGTTAAGGCCCGCGCCCCAGGAGGCTTCGTCATTGCCGTTCGGCGGGGTGGTCGGGCCGTCCTTGTTGTCCGAGTCCGGCGCGTAGGAGACGCCGAGCTGCAGGCCGGAGACGCGCGGCGAGATGTAGCTGAGCTTCAGCGCATCGCCGCCGCCCGCAACGCCGCCGTGGCCGGCGGTGTCGAGATAGGCGCCCGGGATCCACTTCTGCGTGTCGCCCGCGCTCAGCCCGATGCCGACATCCGAGACCGCGGAATGCATTCGTGCCATGCTGTGGTCGCGCGAGCCGAACTCCAGGTCCCCGAACTCGCCGGTGACCCGGACGAAGGACTCGTCCAGGGTCGAGCTGCCGCCCTCGCTCCGGTTGCCCTCGAGCTCGACATGGACGGTGTATTTCAGGCCCGTGTCGGATTCGAGCGAGCCTTGGAAGTAGATTTCGGTGTCCGCTTGGCCGCTTGGGTATCGATCCCGCCGTCGGAGCCGTCTTCGCGGTCGGCATGGCCGAACCGTTGCTGCATGTAGCCGCCGACGCCGACGCTCAGCATGTCGGCCGCGCTCGCAGGAGCGGCGGCGAGCGCGCCCGCGCAGGCCAGCGCGGTGGTCGCAAGCAGGGTTTTCTCATGTCCCCCTTGTCCTTCCGTTGTGTGCCGCCGGTCCGGTTCATCCGGTCCGGCCAGGAGGCGACCATAGACAGGGGGAGATAAATCGATTCTTGTGATTTCGGCGAAAAACCGGAAGCTGTTGCAAACACGCAACAGCCAGGGCGACGATCATTGGGCCGGGACGGCCGCTCCCTTTGTCACCCCCGGCCCCCGATCCGGAGGAGAGCCGGCGGGCAGAAGCGTTTCGCCGGGCGCGACGCGGGTGAAGGCGACGGGGTCGGAGGCGGCGGCGAGCGCGCCGTCCGCGAGGCGCACAGTGGTGTAGCGCGTCGCGGCGAGGTCGCCGGTTTCGGGGAAGTCCTCGCGGAAATGGGCGCCGCGGGAGTCTTCGCGGGCGCGGGCCGCCGCCGCAATCGCGCGCGAGACCGTCACCAGGCTCTCCAGGTTCAGCCGGTCGTGCCAGGCGAGGTTGAAGGCCCGGCCGCCGCCGGCCGCGCCGGCCGCCGCCACCTCCGCCGCCAGGCCGGCGAGCCCGGCCTCGGCGCGTTCCAGGCTCCCGGCGGAGCGCAATATGCCCACCTCGTCCCACATCAGGTCCGCCAGCCGGTCGCGGATGCCGGCGAGGTCGCCGGGCGGCCTGTCGAACACGGTCAGGCAGCGTGCGGCGGCGGCCTCCAGCGCCGCCTCGTCCGGGTCCGGAAAGGCGCGTTCCCGGGCCGCCTCCTCCGCCATCCGGTCGCCCGCAATGCCGCCATAGACGGTGGAGTTGGCGACGCCGTTGCCGCCGAGGCGGTTCGCGCCGTGGACGCCGCCCGTGTCCTCCCCCGCCGCGTAGAGGCCGGGCAGGGCCGTGGCCGTATCGGGCGCGAAGGCGACGCCGCCCATCATGTAATGCGCCGTCGGCACCACCTCGACCAGCCCGCCGGCGAGGTCGAAGCCGCAGTCCCGGCAGCGCTCGACCATGCCCCTGAACCGTTCCGCGACCGAGGCGGGGCCGAGATGGGCCATGGAGATATGGAGCCCGCCGTTTTCGGTGACATTGCCGGCGCGCATCTCGCTCGCCATGGCGCGGCTCACGATGTCGCGGGTGGCGCGCTCCAGGCGCGGGTCGTAGCGCGCCATGAACCGTTCGCCGTCGCCGCCGAGCAGGTAGCCGCCGGCGCCGCGCAGGCCCTCCTCCAGCACCGTGCCGGTCATGCGGGTGCCGGGGCCGGCATAGAGGCCCGTCGGGTGGAACTGCACCATCTCCATATCGCGCAGCGCGAGGCCCGCCTCCAGCGCCATCGCCATGCCGTCGCAGGTCTTGTCGCCGGAAGGCGTGTGGTAGCGGTACATGGTCGGGCCGCCGCCGGTGGCCAGCAGCACGGCCTTCGCCCGCACGAAGCGCAGGACGCCCGTGCGAATGTCGATCAGAAGGACGCCGGCGAGCCGCTCGCCGCCGCGCGCCGGGATCAGCGCCGCCGCCCGGTGCTCTTCCAGCCGGGTCACCGCCCGCGCCCAGACCTGCTCCATCAGCCGGTTGACGATCTCGATGCCGGTCAGGTCCCCCTTGTGGACCGTCCGGTCGAAGGTCTGTCCGGCAAACGCCTTCTGGTGGATGCTGCCGTCGGGGTTGCGGTCGAAATAGCAGCCGATCTCGTCCTCCAGCTCGCGGATGCGCGCGACCGCGCCCTCGACCAGCGTCCAGGCGAGCTGCTGATGGTTGATCCAGGCCCCGCCCTCGATGGTGTCCATGAAATGGCGCTCGACGCTGTCGCCGGGCGCGAGCGCGACATTGTAGCCGCCCTGCACCATGCGGGTGCAGCCGCTCTTGCCGAGCAGGCCCTTGGCGGCAATGGCGATGTCGAGCGCGGGAGCGGCGCGGTAGGCGTGCAGCGCGGCGAACAGCCCCGCGCCGCCGGAACCCAGGATCAGGATGTCCTTGTCCATGCGCTCGATCATGCGAACGCGGCCGCCAGGAAGCCGAAGCCGGCGAGCAGCGCGAGGCCGCCCGCCAGCGCGATGCGGGACTGCTGCCGGCCGGACCAGCGGCCGAACTCCAGCAGCAGCAAGCGCAGGCCGCCCGTCAGGTGGAGCGCCAGCAGCACGACCAGCCCCGCCTCGGCGAGCTTGACCCAGGGGCTCTTCGTCCAGTCGAGCACGCCGTCGAGCGCGGCGCGCTCCACCGCGAGGCCGAGCACCAGGAAGTGGAACGGCAGGAACACGGCCAGCGCCACGCCGGACAGCCGATGCAGCAGGAAGGCCCACCAGGGTCCGCGCCTCACAGCACCGCCATTACGGCGCGCAGGCCGAGCACGAGCAGCAGCAGCCCGAACAGCGCCATGGCGATGTCGAGCCCCGCGCCCCGCCAGCGGCCCCATTCCCGCAGCACGGCGCGCAGGCCGATGGGCGCATGGACCGCCGCGGCCAGCACGAACAGCCCGTAGACCACGCCCCAGAACGGGCTGCCCCCGGTGCGCGACAGGATTTCCTCGGCGGACAGCCCACCCCGGACGGCATGGAGGATGACGCCCAGATGCAGCAGCACCAGCGGCGCCAGCACCAGCGCCGAGATGCGCTGGGCCGCGAACAGCCACGCCTCCTTCATCGGCGCCGCCCCCGCGCGCCGCCGCCGAGCGTGCGGCGGAAGACCTCGCGCTTGAGGCCGGCGATGGCGGCGGTCGGGTTGAGGCCGGTCGGGCAGGCGTCGGCGCATTCCTGGTGGCTGCGGCAGAGGTGGCAGCCGGCCCCGGCGGCCTCCAGATGGCCGTCCCGGTCGCCGTCGCGCCGATCGTTCACCAGCGTCCAGAGCCGGTTGAGCGCGGCCGGCCCCGGATAGTCCGGGTTCCAGGCCACGCTGTCGCAGGCGGCGTAGCAGACGGCGCAATTGATGCACTCGATGCCGGCGTCGGCCGCGGCGCGTTCGGGCTCGTCGGGCCGGACCGGCGCATCCGGCGGCGTTGCGGAAGGGACGAACCGCGCCCCGGCGTCGCGCCATTTCTCGAAGAAGGGCGCCGTATCGACCGCGAGGTCCCGGATGACCGGCAGGTTGCGCAGTGGCCCGATCCGCAGCCGGCCCTTGCGGGCGGCCTGCGAGACATGGGTGCGGCAGGTCCAGCGCGGGCGGCCGTTGACGGTCATGGCGCAGGAGCCGCACATGCCCACCCGGCAGGCGAAGCGGTAGGCGAGCGAGGGGTCGATATGGCGCTGCACATGGGTGACGACATCGAGCACCGTCTGGTTCGCCCGGTGCGGGACCGTATAGCGGCGCCAGGCGCCGTCCCCGCCCGCTCCGCGCCAGATTTCGACTTCGAGCACTGCCATGGCGGCCTCATCGTAGCCTGTTTTGACGCGTCGGGGGCAAGCGCGCTTCATGCCGCCGCGAGAAGCTGCGCCAGTTCGCGGAGGCCGATCGCCTCGACCCCTTCGCTCACGGGGTAACGCTCGTCGCCCGAATACACGGCGAAGGCGCGCTTCGGTTCGAGGTCTTCCCGCGCGTGGTGGAAGCCCCTGGCGAGCTTCGGCGCGAGGCCGCGCTTGATTTCCACCGCCCACAGCTTTCCGCCCGGCGCCTCCGGCACCAGGTCGATTTCAGCGCCGGCGGCCGTTCGATAAAATCACGCTTTCGCCCGCTCCGAAGCCGTGTCGAGCAGGTTTTCCAGCACGAACCCCTCCCAGCTTCCGCCGGCGACCGGATGACCCAGCACCGCCTCCCGGTCATCGAGGCCGAGCAGCGTGTGGACGAGGCCGCTGTCGCGCACATAGACTTTCGGGGATTTCACCAGGCGCTTGCCGATATTGGCGTGGAAGGGCGGCAGGCGCCGGACCAGCAGGAGATCGACAAGCAGGTCGAGATAGCGGGCGACTGTCTTGCCATCGACGGCAAGGCCGCGCGCGAGCTGGGCTGCGTTGAGCGCGGCCCCCTGCATATGGGCCAGCATGGTCCAGAAGCAGCGCAATGTTTCCGCCGGCACGCGCGGCCCGAGTTGCGGGATATCGCGTTCCAGTTCCGGCGCGGTATCGTCCTTCGTCACCCCGGACGGAGCGCCAGCGGCGATCCGGGGTCTCCATGCAATAGTGCCCGGCCTCGCGAGGCCCCGATAGGGCGGACGCCTCCTTCCGCCGGCATCGCGCTGCGCCAAGGTAGCGTTGTCTGAACAACCCTATGGGAAGGAGGCATCCATGGAACAGGCTAACATCATCGGGATCGACCTGCCGAAGACGAGTTTTCAGGCGCACGGGGCGTATGCGGACGGTTCGGTGGCGTTCCGTCGCAAGCTGTCTCGGGGCCGGGTTCTGTCGTTTCTGTCGTCGCAGCCGCGTTGCCTTGTGGCGCTGGAGGCGTGCGGGAGCGCGCCTTACCGGGGCCGTGAGATCGGCAGGCTGGGCCACGAGGCGCGTCTGATCCCGCCGGTCTATGTGAAGGCCTTTGTGAAGCGGCGGAAGAACGATGCGGCGGATGCGGAGGCCATTTGCGAGGCGCCGTCGCGTCCGACGATGCACGTCGTGGCGGTGAAGAGCGAGGCGCAGCAGGCGGGCACGATGCCGTTCGGGGTTCGCGACCTTCTGGTGCGCCAGCGCACGCAGACGATCAACGCGCTCCGGAGCCATATGGCGGAGTTCGGGGCGATTGCGCCCGAGGGGCCGGTGCATGTGCGCCGTCTGGCGGCGGCGCTCGCGGACCCGCAGACCGGGCTTCCGGCGAAGGTGTGCGAGCTGGGCGGGTTGTTGCTGGAGCAGATTGCCGCGTTCGACCGGAAGATTGCGGAGCAGGAGAAGGAGCTGCGCGCGGCGGCCCGGCAGGATGAGGAGGCGGCGCGCGCGATGACCGTGCCGGGGGTAGGGCCGATCACGGCGATGGCGCCGCCGCTGGCGGGCTTCCGGCGGGGGCGGGACTTCTCGGCCTGGCTGGGCCTTGTGCCGCGCCAGCACAGCACCGGAGGCAAGCCCCGGCTGGGCAAGATATCGAAGATGGGACACCGCGACCTCCGCCGCCTGCTGGTGGTGGGCGCCATGGCGGTGATCCGCAATGCGGTGCGCCGCGGCCGGATCCACGATCCCTGGCTGGCGGGCATGCTGGCGCGCAAGCCGAGGAAGCTGGTGGCCGTGGCGCTCGCCAACCGCACGGCGCACATCCTCCGGGCGCTGGCGACCAGGAAAGAGACCCGCCGGGCTCCCGCACCGGCGGCCGCCTGAGCGGCGCTGGCGCGGCGAGCGGCGGAGGATGCAGGCCGGCAAGGGGAAGGGCAAACGGTCAATGAGACGGGATCGGGAAAACCAGGCCGAGCCGGAGGGCTTCCAGGCACGCGGCCCCGATATGGACCCGGTCCGCGTATCTCCATACAGGCCTGCGGTGCTCACAAGGCCGCACACAGAGGCCGGACACGCAACTGCGCCTGACCGCATAAGCCCGACCAAGCCCTAAAACTGCTTGCATCCAGGGAGGCGTCCACACACGGCTCGGAGGCCGGGGCGACGCCGATTGGGCCGCCGGACGGCTCGGATCATTGAGGTGGCCTCGCCTTTTCGGACAGCCTGGCGGCTGGGCCAAGGTGTGTTCCGGTTGAAGTTCAGGCCGCCAGAATCCCCTTGAATGGATCTTCCTGTTGCTGCTGTTGCGCCTTTGGGGGTGTGGTCAAGGCGCGAAGCGGCTTGTCCATCATATCCACAGGCGTGTCACCTCGGTATGCCTCGGCCGGCGTCCGTCCGCCCAGCGCCGAGTGCGGCCTGATGGTGTTGTAGAAGCCGATCCACTCGCCGATCACGCGCCGGGCGGTGAAGCCGTCGGCGATCTCGTGCAGGGAGACCGCCTCGTATTTGAGCGAGCGCCACAGCCGCTCGATGAAGATGTTGTCCATGCACCGGCCCCGGCCGTCCATCGAGATGCGGATGCCGGGCGCCTGCAGGCGGCCGGTGAAGGCGAAGCTGGTGAACGGGCTCCCCTGGTCGGTGTTGAAGATCTCCGGCGCGCCATGCCGGGCCAGGGCCTCGTCGAGCGCGTCCGTACAGAAGCCGGCATCCAGCGTGTTCGACAGCTGCCAGGCCAATACGTGGCGGCTCGCCCAGTCCATGATCGCCACCAGGTAGAGGAAGCCCCGCTGCACCGGGATGCAGGTGATGTCGGCGCACCGGACATGGTTCGCCCGCTCGATCCGCAAGCCCTTGAGCAGCCAGGGCCACACCCGGTGCTCGGGATGCTGATCGCCGGTCCGCAGCGCCCGATAGACCGCCTGAAGGCCGAGCAGGCGCATCAGCCGAGCCGCCCGGCAGCGCCCGATCCGCCCCCCCTCGCGGCGAAGATGGCGAACCATCTGGCGGGCGCCGTAGAACGGATACTTCACGAACAGCTCGTCGATCCGACGCATCAGCGCCAGCGTCTCCGCGCTCTCGCCCTTCGGCTCGTAGTAGAGCGACGAGCGCCCGATCGACAGCAGCCGGCATTGCCGGTTCAGGCTCAGCGCCGGATGATCGCGCTCCACCATCGCCCGACGCTCGGCCCGGCTCATCGACCGGACCCGCGAGACAAAAAATCCCGCTCCACGATCAGCTCCCCGATCCTGGCGTGAAGATCGCGCACCTCGCCCTCATGATCCCGGACCCGGCGTTCCGCGCCCTTCGAGAACAGCTCGGCCAGACCCTCGATCGCCTGGCGCTTCCACGCACCCACCTGGTTCGGATGGACCCGGCGCCGAGAGGCGATCTCCTGAAGCGTCCGATCACCCCGAAGCGCCTCAAGCACGAGCTTCGCTTTCAACTCCCCGGAAAACCTGCGGCGCTTGCTCATCGGCATTCCTCCGTCAGACGGCGGAATACACCCTAACAACCTGTCCGATTTTCCGGGGACACCTCAGCGCCATCATACAATTAGCGTATTCGTATGGCGCAACGTCGCGGTTCCGTCTTCGCTGCCCGTCACCCGCTGCGCCGGACCCGTTCCGCGACCCGTCGAACGACGGCGGCGGCACGGTCGGGGCCGACGACCGTGTTCAGCAGCGATCGAACCTCGTCCAGGCGTTCCGCCCGCGCCATCTCGTCAAGACGCGCCTCGCCCAGCGTGACATCGCTGCCGGGCAGCGGGGCGCGCAGCAGGCCCTCCGACAGCGATGCCAGGCGAACCGTCCGGTCGTGCAGGCCGCGCTGCTCGTAGGCCGTCAGCGCCAGCCGGCAATCCTCGCCCAGAACCTCCCTGACGATGAAGGGCGAGGTCTTCATCTCCGCCGCCTGCGCCAGCGCCTGCGTGGCGGTAATCGACAGCGGCATCCTGCCCGCGCACTGGGAGTTCGATTCGCTCCAGGTCAGGGTTGACAACACCCTCCTCGATGAGGCGCGCCGGCTCCATCCGCTACGGGAATTTTCGGGTCCGAGTCACGACACCTCGGTGTCGAGCGTTATCGCCGCGCAGCGCGGCGGGCCGGCGCCGATCGCCGCGCTCTCGAACCGCGACCTCCACGGCATCGCCTGGGGTATCGACTCTCTCGAAGTGAAGGCGATTCCCCTCGTCTCCGGCGGCGGACCTTATCGGGAAATCCTCTGACAGGGTGGGGAGCGCCGTCCAGCGGCTTGCCGAGGACGTCTCCGGACTGACGCCGCGCGCCGATTTCATCAGTATGAGTTTCGGCGTCTCCGATCTGGTCGAAAACTATATCGCCGCCCGCGCCGGTTTCGGGCAGCCTTACAGGGACGCCGTCGCGGAGCTCTTGCAGCCGGGCAGGCGGACCGGCAAGACCGTGCTCATTATTTCGGCGGGCAACTCCAACGGCCAGAAGCGCGCCGACGGCGGGCCGAATTGCGCAGCCGACAGCCTCCGGGTCCGGGCGACTTCGCCGAACCTCTATGCGGGCCTGCCGGTGCTGGAGGAGACCCTGCGCAGCCATGTCGTCGCCGTTGTGGCGACGGATTTCGACGGGGGAATCGCCCGGTTCTCGAGCCGCTGCGGGATCGCTGCGCAATGGTGCATCGCCGCCCCCGGCGGCGCATACCCCAACTATCTCGACCTCGACGGCGACCGCAGAGCTTGCGAGCTTTCCTCCGATCTGGGGCGCGGCCTGATGGACCTGGGCGCGGCGACCGCGCCGGTCGGCTTCACCTCCGTCGCGCTCGGCGGCCGGGTGGCGGAGGGCGGCGCGCCGGCGGCGTCGAGCCGGATGCTCGCCGGAACTGCGCTCGGCGACGCGCTCGGCCGCAGCCTGGCGGGTCGGCGGATCGCGCTGTTCGACACGCTGGGCGCGCCCTTCTGGACCGGCGCCGGCGGTTTCGTGCAGGAAGCGGCCCCGGCCGGTCCGGCCCTCAGGCTGTCGCACTGGTTCGCCGATATGGCGGGCGGCGCGCCGGAGACGGCCGGCCGGGACGGCGGGCTGCGGTTCCATATGGGCGCGCCGGAAGGGGCTCATGCGGACCTCGCCGCCCGCCCGGCCTCTGCAGAAGCGCGGCTCGGCGACACGGTCCTGTCCGCCTTCGCCTCGACCGGCCGCGGGGCCGGGGCGCATACGGTGGATGCGGACGCGCACGGCCTCGCGTTTGCCTGGCGGCCGGCGGGCGAGTCGGTAGGCCTCGGCGCAGGCCGGCTCGAGGGGACGGAGACGTTCCTCGGCGCCCGCGCGGAGGGCGCGTTCGGCGACCTCTCCTCCAGCCTCGATTTCGTCCGCGCGGAGGCGGACTTCGAGGCCGGCGGCTGGCGTTTCGACATGGCTGCCGAACTGGGCCGCGCCCTGCCGGAGGCGGAAGGCGGGTTGCTGCTGACGGACGGGAGCGGGGACGCCTTCAGCACGGCCTTTTCGATGGCGGCCGCGCGCCCGCTCGGCAGGAGGAGGACGCTCGGATTCTCCCTGCAGCAGCCGCTGCGGGTCGAGAACGGACGCCTCGACCTCTCCCTCCCCGTCGGGCGGACGCCGGAAGGGGCGGTGCGGCGCGAACGGATCGCGGTCGGCCTCGAACCGTCCGGCCGGCAAATCGATTTCGACATCGACTGGACGGAGTCGTTCGCCCCCGGCCCGGCCTGGCGGATCGGGGCCGTGCTGAGCCGCGACCCGGGCCACGATGCGGGCCGAAACGCCGAAGCCATCATTCTGGCCGGCCTGCGCATCGGGCTGTGGCGGGGCGCTTCCCGCAGCCGGAGCAGCGTTCTTCCGGCTCGGGGGCGATGGCGCGGGAAAGCGCCGCCGGCCGGCTTACGCGACCCCGTCCAGACGGTCGGCCTCGGCGGCGGCGGCGGAGCGGCGCGCGGGGTCGCCCCAGCCGCCGCCGCCGCCCGACAGCACCTCGAACACGTCGCCCGGCGCCACGGCGATGCCGACCTGCTTACTGGGAAGCACGCGCCCGCCGCCGGAGCCGTGGTGGATATAGCGGTGCGGCAGCCCGTCGCTGCCGCCCAGTATGCCGCGCGCGCCGTAGCGTACGCCGTCGCCCGCCATGTTGGCCACGGCCGGCTCCTCCGTCTCGACGCGCAGCTCCAGCTCCGCCCCGCAGCCGCCCCGGTATTCCCCGGCCCCGCCCGAGGCCGGCCGGAATTCGTGCCGCCCGATATGCAGCGGAAAGCGCACCTCCGCCACCTCGACGCTGCCGAATTTGAGGCCGCCGGCGGAGTGCCACTCGCCGACCGAGTGCCAGCCGTCCCCGCCCGGCGAACCGCCGCCGCCCGGCCGGGCGTAGAACATGTGCCAGATGAAGCCGCGCCCGTTGCGCGGGTCCCGGCCCTTGATGGCGATGCGCAGCCGGCGGCCCCAACCCGCCATGGTGCGCGCCGGGCAGGACTGCGCCAGCGCCGTTATCACGGCCTCGATGATCTCGTTGCCGCAATGCGAGGTGCACATGGTGACCGGCAGGCCGTCCTCGGCCCACACGATCGTTCCCTCCCTGAGCTTGACTGTCAGCGGGCGGAACGCGCCCTCGTTCTTCGGGATCGCGGGGTCGATCAGATATGCGAAGGACTGCGTGACGGCCGAGACCGTATTGGCGTGGCTGGAGTTCACGAAGGCGGTGCTCTGCGGGTCCGAGGCGCCGAGGTCCACCGTCACCTTGCCCGCGCGGACCGTCGCCGTGGCGCGGATGGCGATATCGGAGCGGCCGTGGCCGTCGTCGTCGAGGAAAGCCTCGCCGTGGAACACGCCCTCCTTCCAGCTTGCGACCTCGGCGCGCGCGCGGCGTTCGGCGCCGTCCAGCACTGCCTCGCAGGCGGCCATTACCGTTTGCGCGTCGAAGGTATCGACCAGCGCCTGGAGGCGGGCTTCGCCCAGGCGCACAGAACCGATCTGCGCGGCCAGGTCGCCCTTGAAGTCGCGCGGGTGGCGGACATTCAACGCCAGCATTTCCAGCAGGTCGTCGCGCGGACGGCCGCGCTCCCAGAGCCTGAGCGGCGGGATGCGCAAGCCCTCGTGGAATATCTCGGTGGCGGACGGATTGTAGGCGCCGTGGGTGGCGCCGCCGATATCGCTGTGATGGGCGCGGTTGATGGTCCAGAACGCCAGCCGCCCGCCGATGAACACCGGCGCGAACACGGTCACGTCCGGCAGGTGGCTGCCGCCGCCGGCATAGGGGTCGTTGACGACGAACAGGTCGCCCTCATGCACATCGCCGCCGAACCGGGCCGAAACCGCCTTCGCCGCCCAGGGCATCGCGCCGACATGGACGGGAATGTGCTCGGCCTGCGCGACCAGCCGGCAATCGCGGTCGCAGATGGCGGCCGAAAAGTCGCGCGAGGAGTTGAGGATCTGCGAATAGGCGGTGCGCAGCATCGCCTCGCCCATCTCCTCGACGATGGCGGTCAGCCGGTGGCTCACCACGGACACGGTGATCGGGTCCAGATTGCGCGTCATTGCCGGACTCTCCGGAAGGCGGTCGGCGCTATCGTAGCACCGTTCGGCGGCGCCGGGCGCACCCCGCCCCGTGGCGGTCAGGACCCGTTCTCCCCGGGCCCCAGCAGCGCGCGCAGGCCGCGCGCCCGGCCGTGCGCCGCCACCGCCAGACGGGTGAGCACGGCGCGCTTCGCCAGGCCCTCCCGCAGGAAGAACCAGCGCCGCCGCAGCGGAAGCAGCGGGTCCGTCGGGCCGACGGCGCGCGTCGCCTGAATCATGGACTCGTTGCCGTCCTCGACCAGCAGGTGGCGGACGACGGGCGGCCGTATGCAATAGGTCGCAAGGCCCGTGCGCCAATAGGCGGCAAGCGACCGATCGATGTTCATACGCACGCGCGGGAACGTCTCCAGAAAGCGGCGGGCCGCCGGACGGGTAATCACATAACCTTGAGTGCCGTAATGCGACCAGCGCAGCCAACCGAGGCGATGGCCGGTATTCAGCCGCCGATGGGGAATGAAGCGGCGGACGGCGCGGCCCCGATTCAGGAATACGATATCGAATGACCCGGTGGACCGTTCCAGCGCGTCGAGAACGGCCGGCAGCTCGGGCGCAGGCTCGATATCGTCTTCCAGGACCGTCATGACCTCCGGCCCGTTGTCGATCATGTCGGCGAGGATCGCGCGGTGGCTGATCCAGTTGCCGAGTGCGCCCGCTTTCATCGGCCAGCCCTGCCGATCGAGCGCGGCGTAGTCGATCAGCGCCTCCTGGTCGGGCGAGAGGCGTCGGCCGTCCACCGCCTGGAACAGCTCGAAGTCGAGGCCGAGCCCGCCCAACGCGGCCGACATCCGCTCGCGCCGCTCCGCGGCATGGGCGAGATTGATGACGACGACCTTCACGCCCGGGTCCGGGTCACGGTCGCGCGCCGGGCGGTCGCGCCGCCCGGCGCGCGACCGCGGTGCAGAAACACGATGCCGAACGAGTCCGGCCGCCGCTCCAGCGCCTCGAGCACCGCGGGCAGTTCCGGCGCGGGTTCGATATCGTCCTCCAGGACCGCCATGACCTCCGGCCCGTTGTCGATCATGTCGGCGGGGATCGCGCGGTGGCTGAGCCAGCAGCCCAGCGCGCCGGCCTTGATCGGCCAGCCGTCGCGGCCGAACGCGGCGTAATCGACAAGCGCCTCCTGTTCGGGCGTGAGGCGTCGGCCGTCCACCGCCCGGAACAGCTCGAAGTCGAGGCTGAGCCCGCCCAGCGCCACCGACACCCGCTCGCGCCGCTCCATCGCATGTTCGAGATTGACGACGGTGATTTTCAGGGCGCGCCGTCCCCGGAATGCGTTGGCGCGCGCGTGAACGCGAACCGTGAACCGTTCATGCTCCGCGACCGGGTCCGGCTCGGTCCCGTTATGCTCCTTCATGCCGCGAACGATGATCCGGGGCACGCCCATGCCCATATGCGCCAGAAGGTAGTCCCTGTGGACCAGCGCATTGACCAACGCCTCGCGCACGGCCTGCATCGGACAAGCGAAGCGCTCCACGCGGCGGGCGTCTCCCTCCAGAACGGCCGTCACCGGTATGTTGCGCCTGACTAATTCCAGGGCGCGCTCTACCAGGCCGACCTCCAGCACGCCGCCCCTCCCGTCCATGAGCGGCGTCATCGGCTCCTGCAATGTCGCGCGTTCCCGCGCGGCATAGTCCTTTTCCCGCCGGAACAGGCTGCCGCTTCGATTCCCGCCTGCGGCAGGAAACGCTTGGGCGCCGCTCCGAACAGCAGCATCCCCGCAAGGATCACGCCGTCCTCGACCGCGATTTCGGTGTTGGTGAGCAAGATCCGCCAGCCCGCGTCGTCTCCGTCCTCCGGGGCCTCCTGTCGGCGCATGCGGACGAAATAGTCCCTGAGGCGGCGGCGGTCCAGATCGTAGATCGATGCGCCGAAGACCGGCCTTGTGTCGGCGCGCAACCCGCCGCGCCTAGTAAATCGGGTGTGCGGCTATGGCGAGCGAGGCCTGGATTTCCCAGACGGATTTCGCCACCGCCTGTCCGATCAGGTCCAGTTTGCGCACCTGGTCGATACGGGCCCGGGCGCGCTCGAGCTCCCGGGACGACAGCAGCTCGTTGAAGATGCCGCAGGAATCGCACAGGCATATGATGACGATGTCCCGCGGGTCCGGGATCTCGTCCGACAGCAGCACGCCCATGATCCTGAGCTTGACTTCCCGCTCGGCCCTGCCGTCGACGGTCGGATAGCGCCGCGACCGGAAGACCCAGAGGAACCGGTCCTCCTCGCGGTTGAGGATGCCGGCCTCCACCAGCCGGGCCAGCGCGCCTTCGCGGATGTCCTCGGCATAGGACGCGGCGTGCTCCACCCAGTAGCGCGCGCCGTGGACCTCGGCGGACGCCGCGATGCGCTCCAGCGTAGGATCGAGCAGCGGGTCGCCGGTGGGTTTCCTGTCCACGAGCATGAGCGAATCGAGGTCGGTGTCGATCCGGTCCGCCAGCGCCAGGTCCATCAGCACCGCGCCCGCCAGCACGCACTGCGTCGACCATTCCGGGATGGGCAGGAAGCTGCCGTCCTCGTCGTCGAGCAGCAGCAGCATGATCTCTTCGGCAAAGCTGAGCATGGCCGTCAACCCATCGCCGCCAGAGCCGCCGCCCTGTCGCCGTGGACGGCGAAAATGGAGAGAAAGCCGCTGACCTGGAAAACCTCGCGGATGTTCGGGTTCAGGGCGCAAAGCGCGATCTTGCCGCCGGACTGCTGAAGCCTTTTCGCGCCCACCAGCAGCACGCGCAGGCCGGCCGAACTGATGTAATCCAGATCGGCGAAGTCGATGAGCAAGGCCGACTCGCCCTGCTCCAGGGCGGCCAGCATCCGCTCCTCGAAGCTGCGCGCATTCGCGCTGTCGAGCCGGCCTCTGGGCTGCAGCACGAATACGGCGTCTTCCTTGCTCTCTCCGATATCCATGAATCGCCCCTGCCTGCCGGTCCGGAATTCCCCGAGGCCCGGACCATAGCCAATTTCCCGCCCTGTCGCCATGTTTCCCGCACAGGCAGGCTTCTGCAATTGTCATACTTCGGCCGGGAGCCGGGGAATCGGCGCGGCGAACGGCAAGGGCGGACAGGAGGCGGCAGGTATGAAGTGGAACAGCATACGCATCGAGGAAGATACGCGGCGGGTCGTTACGCTGACATTCGCGCGGCCCGACAGGTTGAACGCCCTGACGGTAGAGACGATGCGAGAGGTGCACCTGGCGCTCGATGCGCTGCACGGGCGAACGGACCTGCGCCTGCTGCTGCTGGCGGCGAAAGGACGGCATTTCACGGCGGGCGGAGACATTGCCATGTTCCGCCGCATGGGAGCCGCGCCCACCGAAGAGCGGCTGCAGGCCGCGCTGCGCGGCTCGATGCTGAGCCATCGCATCGCCAGCCTGCCCTGTCCGGTGGTGGCGCGGGTGCAGGGCGGCGCGTTCGGCGGCGGCGCGACCCTGATCGCGGCGAGCGATGTCGCCATCGCCGGCGCGGGCGCGCGCTTCGCGTTCACGGAGCTCCGCCGGGGCGTCGTCCCGACGGGCGCGCTCAAGGCGCTGCTGACGCGCATCGGCACGGCCGCCTACAAGCGATACCTCTTCACCGGCGAGACCTTCGACGCGGCGGAGGCGTATCGCATCGGCCTGATCGACCGCGCCGTGCCCGACGAACGCCTCGACGAAGCGGTGGAGGCGGCCGTCGCGGGCTGCCTCGGCGCCGCGCCCGGCGCGGCCGGGGCCGTCAAGCGCGCGCTCGACCTTTACGACCGCAGCGGCCCCGACGCGCTCGGCATCGACGGGCTCTACGCCTTCGCCGAAAGCTGGGCCAGCGAGGAAGGCCGGGAGGGCGCGGCCTCGTTCCTGGAAAAGCGCCCGCCCGGCTGGGAGGCCTGACCGGAAGCGGGCCGCCGGACGCTTACGCGAGGCGGCGCGCGGCCTCTTCCACCAGCTTCAGCTCGGGGCAACCCGGTTCGAGGCCGCAGGCCGCGGCGAAAGGGGCGAGGTCCGGACGGCCGCCGCGCCGGCCGATCCCGGCCAGGATGCCGAACGCCAGACGTTCGGCCTCGATCTCCAGGTGCTTCACCGAACCGCGCCAGCCTTCCCGCGCCTCGTCGTCCAGCCCGACGACGGAATGGCGGAGATGGCGGCGGAGCGCCCGCAGCGGCCGCACCGCCCGCGCCCGCCACGGCCCCACGGCGCGGTCGCCGGCCCGCAGCGCCGCCGGGTCGGCGCCGCCGCCGAGCCACGCGGCCCAGAGCATGAGCGGCACATCGACGCCGAACCGGTCCTGCAGGGTGAGGCAGGCTTCGCCGACGCCGGGCTCCCCATAGAGCCGGACGGCGAAATCCCAGAGTGCGGCGGCGTCCGTATCGGGGGCGTCCCTCTCCATCGCCGCCGATTGAAGCGGGCCCGGCGGCAGTTGACAATGGCCGCCACCGCCGGCCCGGCAACGAGGAAAGACGCGCCATGACCGACACGCCAGTCGTAAAGCCCTACGGAAGCTGGGTCTCGCCGCTCTCGGCGCGCCGGATCGCGGAAGCGGGGGTCGGCCTCTCGTTTGTCCGCGCGGACGGCGGAAACCTCTACTGGCTGGAAGGCCGGCCGCGCGAACGGGGCCGCAGCGTGCTCATGCGCTACGGGAAGGACGGCGTCCGCGAAGCGCTGCCGGCGCATTTCGATGTGCGCTCGCGGGTCCACGAATATGGCGGCGGCGCCTATGCCGCCCATGACGGCCGGGTCGTCTTCTCCCACTTTCCGGAAGGCTCCGTCTGGCTGGTCGAGGCGGATGGCGAGCCGAGGCGAATCGCGCCCGGCGCGGCCTTGCGCTACGCCGATTTCGCATTCTCCCCGGACGGCGGCATCTACGCCGTGCGCGAGGACCATCGCGGATCGGGCGAGCCGGTCAATACCGTGGTGCTGCTGGATCCCGCCCGGCCCGGGGAAGGCGAGATCGTCGCCGCCGGCCGGGACTTCTACGCCGCGCCCGGACCGGGCCCCGGCGGCGACCGGCTTGCCTGCATCGCCTGGGACCACCCGAACATGCCCTGGGATGCGACGGAACTGCTACTGGACGGCGAGGCGGTCGCCGGCGGGCCCGGCGAATCGGTGCTGCAGCCCGCCTGGGCGGCGGACGGCGGGCTACTCTACATCTCGGACCGGTCCGGCTGGTGGAACCTTTATGCGCATGACGGCGCGGGCGGGCGGCCGCTCAAGCCGATGGCGGCTGAGTTCGCCGGGCCGCTCTGGGGCCTCGGCGCCCGGAGCTACCGCTGTCTCGCCGACGGCGACGTCATCGCCCGGTACGAGAAGAACGGCAGCGTCTTCGTCGAGAGGCTCCGGGCCGGGCCGTTCGAGACCGGATTCTCGCGGCCGGCCTGTCCCGTTCCGTTCGGCGGGGGCTGGGCGGTGCTCGGCGCCGACACCGACCGCCCGGCGCGGCTCGACCTGCTGCATGCAGACGGAAGGCGCGAAACGCTCGCCCGCTCCGTCCCGGACGACCCCGATCCGGCCTTCGTATCGCGCGGCGAGCCGATTTCCTTCCCGACCGCCGGCGGCAGGACCGCCCATGCCTGGTTCTATGCGCCGAGGAATCCCGGTTTCGCCGCGCCCGGGGGCGAGCGCCCGCCGCTCGTCGTGCGGTCCCACGGCGGCCCGACGGGCGCCTCCGACAACGGTTACTCGCCCTCGATCCAGTATTGGACGACGCGCGGTTTTGCGGTCGTGGATGTCAACTATGGCGGCAGCAGCGGCTATGGGCGCGCCTTCCGGCGGCAGTTGGACGGCCAATGGGGCGTCGTCGATGTGGACGACTGTTGCGCGGCGGCGGCGTGGCTGGCCGATAACGGGCAGGTGGATGCCGACCGGCTCGTCGTCCGCGGCGGCAGCGCCGGCGGATATACGACGCTCGCCGCGCTCGCATTCCGGGATGTTTTCAAAGCGGGCGCCAGCCTTTATGGAATCGGGGACCTCAAGGCTCTTGCAAGGGATACGCATAAATTCGAGAGCTGCTATCTTGATCGCCTGATCGGCCCGTTACCGGAGGCGGAGGCGGTTTACGACGCGCGCTCGCCGCTCCTTCATGCCGACGGTATCTCCTGTCCGGTGATCTTCCTGCAAGGCACCGATGACAAGGTGGTGCCGCCCGATCAGACCGAAACCATGGCGGCCGCGCTCCGGGCGAGGAGAATTCCTGTCGCGCTGTTGCTGTTCGACGGCGAAGGACACGGTTTCCGGAGGGCGGAGAACATCGTGGCGGCTTTGGAAGCCGAATTGTCTTTCTTCGCCCGGGTCCTCGGTTTTGAAGCGCCCGGCGCGCCGGAAGTCCCGCTTCTCGAGGACGGGTGAGACCGGCGCGACAATTTTGCCGGAGACGCGAATTCCAAGGATATTACATTCTTGGACAATGTTCGATACGATGGTATATTGAGCGCTGCGACGCTGCGATGATGAACGGAGACTTCGATATGATCGACGAGCGCGCCCTGACAAAGGGCCAGATTCGCAAGCTCAATGCGCTGCGCAAGTCCGTGGGCAACTCCATAGCGGACGAAGCGTTTGCCAAATGGCTCACACAGGCTGCGGATGCGCCGGATACGGATGAAAATGCGAATGTCATCGCCGATGCGTTGTGGGCATTGATTCGGGAAGGCAAGCTCGCGATTCGGCGGGGCGGCTATCTGGTCCGGCGCGGGCGCAAGCGCGTGATCGTCGAAGCCCGCGACGACTGACCGCCGCCCGGCTGCCGGCTGCTACTTGCACTGGCGCCCATTCGGGTAATTCTGCGGTCGTCGCTGTGTTGATGCAATTCCCGAGGTCTTTGGCGATGCCTTTGCCAGGCCGGTTCTGCGGCGCCCGGCCTGCCGCGCAAGGATACCGCCCAAAAACCGGATGGCTTGTAATTCGTCTCCGATGGAGAACGGATGGACGAACCGGGCAATGACGTTCCGGAACATCGTCGGAGGTTGAAAGCCCGGCTGGAGCACGATCCGTTCCGATAGAACCGCATTTCGGTCCGAAACCGAAATCGTCACCCCGGCTCGGGGGCCGGGGTGACGATCGGGACTCTGCGGACGGTTCCGTTTCAGATTGAATAGATCGTGCTCTATTGTTCCGGTTTCGAAATTCGCATGACTTCGATTGGGGCGCAGGCTTCTTCGGCCCGGCGACCCTGCCGTCATGGCGGGATAGGACACCGGCGCCAGGGGCCGGCATCTCCCGGCAACCGAAGGATCGCTCGGCAGTTCGGTTATAGTGTGGCCGCCGAAACGGGCCTTGCGCCTTGTTTCCGTCATCTTGCAAACCGGCCCGCCCGTCGCTCGCACGGTTTCTGTTCCGCGCAAGGCGGACCGGCAATAACCGCCTTGCAGGGCGCCGCCGGCCGCCTCGACAGCCGCTCGGGCGCGCTGTTACTCTCCGGTCCTGCGATGCGGCTTGCCGGAAGGGGGAAGGTGAATGTCGACGATTTACCGGGTCGGGGACCGGGCGACGAAGAAGGCGCCGGGCGACCGGTTCACGGGCGATGTGTATCAGGACGAGGTGCCGGTCGGCGCCTCGCCCTCGCGGATGCGGGCGACGAATGTCACCTTCAATCCGGGCGCGCGGACGGCCTGGCGCCGGCATCCGGTGGGCCAGACGCTTTGGGCCGTCTCGGGGGTCGGGCGTGTGCAGGTCGAAGGCGGCCCGGTCGAGGAGCTTCGCCCCGGCGATACCGCCGTCATTCCGCCCGATGCGCGCCACTGGCACGGCGCGGCGCCGGACAGCATCTTCACCCATCTCGCCCTGTCGGAGACCGGAGAAGACGGCGGCGGGACCGACTGGTTCGAGAAGGTGAGCGATGGCGACTATTCCGGCTAGGCCGGCGCGACGGTGCTGAATGTCGCCATGCACCCGGCCGCCCGCGACCGGGTCGCGGACCGGCTTGCGGCGCTCGGCCTGCCCTTGCAGGTGCTCCCGCTGCTGGAGGACGGAAGTTGCATCGCGGACGGCGAAGCGGCGCCGCTGGCCGAGACGCCGGCGGAGGCGGTCTGGCTTACCTCCGACCTGGCGGGCCGATCCTTCGGGAACGTCCTCAAGTCGATCGCCGCCTCGCGCACCGTCAAATGGGTGCAGACATTCAATGCCGGCCTCGACCATCCGGGCTACCGCGATATCGCGGTGCGCGGCATCCGCATCGGCGCTTCCAGCGCCCAGGCGGTGGCAATCTCGGAATATGTCTTCGCTCATGTGCTCGACCTCTACCAGGGGCTGGCGGACCGGCGGGCGGCGCAAGCGGTGGGCGAGTGGAAGCGGCTTCCGTTCCGCGAGGTCGCCGGCACTGTCTGGCTCGTCGTCGGATACGGCAATATCGGACGCGAGATCGGCAAGCGCGCCGGCGCGTTCGGCGCGCGCGTGGTGGGCGTGCGCCGCAGCGGGGCGCCGGCTCCCCATGCCGACGAGGTCTGCGCGATGAGCGCACTCCGGGACCGCCTTGGGGACGCCGATGTGGTCGTGCTGTGCTGCCCGCATTCGTCGGAAACCGATCGGCTCGTCGATGCCGGGTTCCTCGCGGCCATGAAGCAGGGGGCCGTGCTGGTGAATGTCGCGCGCGGCGGCGTGGTGGACGATCCCGCGCTGCTGGCGGCGCTCGACAGCGGCAGGGTCGGGGCTGCGGTGCTGGATGTGTTCGACCCGGAGCCCCTGCCCCGGAGCAGCCCCTACTGGGCGCACCCCTCGGTCCGGCTCACCGGCCACTGCTCCTATGCCGGCAACGGCACGGTTGCGCGCGCCGAAGACCTCTTCATCGCCAACCTTTCCCGCTATGCCGCGGGCGAGGCGCTGGTGAACGAGGTCGATCTCGGGCTCTATCTGGACACCCTGCCCTGAAACAGCCGGTCCGAACGGGAGATCCCTGCCCATGACCGAAATCCGGCCCCTCTCCGAGCATACCGGCGTGGAGATCGCCGGCGTCGGTGTCAGGCTGCTGGACGAAGACGGCTTCCGGCCGATCTACGACGCATGGCTCGATTACGGCGTCGCCGTCGTGCGCGGCCAGACGCCCGGGATCGGGGACTTCATCGCCTACAGCCGCCGTTTCGGCCATGTCGCGCCGCATCCGTCCCGGTCGACCCGGCACCCCGACCATCCGGAGCTGACGGTGCTCGGCGTCGGCAAGTTCGACGCCGACGGCAAATTGAACGAAGCCATCTACAAGCGCGGCGCCGCCGGCTGGCGCACGGACGGCGCTTATGACAAGGAACCGTTCAAGGCAACGCAGCTCTATGCGCTCGCCGTGCCCAGCCGGGGCGGCGATACCCACTTCTCCTCCATGTACCGCGCCTGGGGCGCCCTGCCCGACCGGCTCAGGACGCTGCTGGAAGGGCGGCGGGGCGCTTTCACCTATGGAGGCCGCACCCGGAGCTCGGACGCGCTGCTGAATCCCGAGGACCGGGGTCACGCGCCGGCCTTCCACCCGCTGGTCCGCACCCACTCGGAGACGGAGCGCAAGTCGCTCTATTTCGACCCCGGCAAGATCCACTATATCGAGGGGCTGGCGCCGGCCGAGAGCGACGCCGTGATCGACGAGATCGAAGAACGCATGGTGGTGGCGGATGCGCGCTATGACCGCCGCTGGCGGGTCGGCGATATCGTCATCTGGGACAATCGCTGCATGGTCCACAAGGCTGCCGGCGACTATCCGCCGGAGGAAGACCGCATCCATTGGCGCACCTCGATCAAGGAAGCGGATACCGGCGCCCGCGTCGCCGGCGACTGAAACAAACCGGGAGGCAGCAGTCATGGACATTGAGGTGAGACCCGCTTCGCCGGCCACCGGCGCGGAGATCCTGGGGGCGGATATCGGCGCGGGGCTGGACGGCAATGAGTTCGCGGTCATCCGGGCAGCTCTCGACACGCACGGCGTGATCGTGCTGCGCAACCAGACGCTGACGCCCGGAAAGCAGGTGGCCTTCACCCGCCGGTTCGGCGAGCCGGAGTTCAACTTCAACGCCGCCCGTTTCGGGATCGACGGCAGCCCCGAGATCTACCTCATCTCCAACATCGTCGAACACGGCGCCCCCATCGGCACGCGGCGCGCAGGCGAGACCTGGCACACCGACATGAGCTATGCCGAACGCCCCGCGGGCGCGACCATGCTCCATGCGGTCGAGGTGCCGGTCCTGCACGGGCTTGCGCTCGGCGACACCTGCTTCGCCAATGCGGCCGCCGCCTGGGACGCCCTGCCTTGCGCGATGCAAGCGGAAATCGACGGCCTGCGCGGCGTCTTCGACTTCCGGGGGCGCAAGCGCTCCTCGCCCGTGAGCGCCGAGGACGTCGCGCAATATCCGCCGGTGGAGCATCCGATCGTGCGCACCCATCCGCGCACCGGGCGCAAGAGCCTCTATATTGCGCGCGACGACTGCACCGGGATCGTCGGCAAGGGCGAGGAAGCCTCGAGGGCGCTGATCGAGGCGCTTGCCGACCATATCGTGCGCACGGAGTTCATCTACCAGCACCGCTGGCAGGTTGGGGATGTGGTGGTCTGGGACAATTGCACGGTGCAGCACCGCGCCATCCAGGATTACGACCTGCCGCAGCGCCGGCTGCTCTGGCGCACCACCGTCAAGGGCGGCATCCCCGTCTGAGCGCCGGCCGGGGCCGACGGGCGCGGCCTTGCCGGGTCGAGAGAACGCCCCCGACGCGGCCGCGCGCTCAGATCGCGCCGGCGGCGCGCATCCCGGCGATCTCGGCGCTGGAATAGCCGAGTTCCGTCAGAATTTCGTCATTGTGCTCGCCGAGATCGGCCGTCGCCGTGCGGATTGCGGACGGGGTGCGCGAGAGCTTCGCCGCCTGGCCCACGATCTCGAACCGGCCGAGGCGCGGATGGTCCACGGGCACCGCCATCCCGACATGGCGCACCTGGGGGTCGGCGAACATCTCGTCCATGCGGTAGATCGGCCCGCAGGGCACGCCGGCGGCGTTGAGCGTCTCCATCCACTCGGCGGAGGTCTTCCGCCGGGTGACGACGGCGATTTCCTCATGCAGGGCGGCGCGGTTGTCGGAGCGCGCCTTGCCGGTGGCGTAGTCCGGGTTCCGCAGCCAGTGTTCCGCGCCCAGCGCCGCCGCGAAACGCCGCCAGATCCGGTCGCCGGCCGCGGCGATGTTGACATAGCCGTCAGAGGTCTCGAACACGCCGGTCGGGATGGAGGTCGGGTGGTCGTTGCCGGCCTGCTTCGGCACCTCGCCGTCCTTGAGGTAGCGCGCGGCCTGGAAGTCGAGCATCTGGATCATCGCCTCCAGCAGCGAGGTCTTGACCCATTGCCCGCGCCCGGACACCTCGCGCTCCAGCAGCGCCGTGAGGATGCCCTGGGCGCAGAAGACGCCGGCGCAGAGGTCGGCCACCGGGATGCCGGCGCGCACCGGCCCGCCGCCGGGATGGCCGGTGATCCACATGACCCCGCCCATGCCCTGCGCGATCTGGTCGAAGCCCGGCCGCGCGGCCGTCGGCCCGTCCTGCCCGAAGCCCGAGATCGAACCCAGCACAATGCGCGGATTGACCTTCGAGAGCGCCTCGTAATCGATGCCGAGCCGGTGCTTCACATCCGGGCGGTAGTTCTCGACCACAACATCGGAACGCTCGACCAGGCGGAAGAACGCCTCCCGGCCCTTGTCGGCCTTGAGGTCGAGCGTCATGCAGCGCTTGTTGCGGTGCAGGTTCTGGAAGTCGAACCCGTCGCGCGGGCCGCCCAGCCCCTCGCCGGCGGCGGGGTCCGGCGGCGCCTCGATCTTGACGACATCGGCGCCCCAGTCGGCAAGCTGACGCACGCAGGTCGGCCCGGCGCGCACGCGGGTAAGGTCGAGCACGCTGAAGCGCGAAAGCGGCATGCCGGTCGTCGCGGCCATGTCTCCGGCCTCCGGGTGTCGGAAAGAAGGGCGTTTCCTTAGCAGCCCGGCCGCCGGGCGTCACCCCGCGGTCGGGGCGCCATTGCCTGGAGACCCCAGAAAATATGAAACAATTCCCGAACAGGGCCCGATGCTGAAAAACCTGTGGTAGGATGAGGCAGGAGGACGGGAGCGGCATCCGCGGGGCTGCTTCCTCTCTCGTTTCACGCCGGCGCGAAAAAGACACTCAACGGAACGGACAAGGACCACCGATGAGCAACAGCCCTCCTTTCGTCGTCCCGGACGCTGCGCAGCAGCGAGCCGGGACCTCGACGCCCAAACACCACCCTAGCCTCGCGAGGCCCCGGATCGCAAGTTCGGGGCGACGAAAAAGAGGCCGCCGCGGAGTGAAACATGACAAAACATGACAAAACATGACATCCTGCACGGGCCTTTGGCGCCGGCCATGCCTGTCTCCGAATGCGGTCGCTCCCGGAGGCCTCGCGCCTTCGGGGCGGGATGGAGTTGCGGCGCGCGGCAGGTCTGGAGATGCCGGGCGCAGGGTGCTATGGTGCGGGCCTGCTATCCGATACTTGGGAACCGCTGCCCCATGAAACTTCTCGGCACTACCCGTTCGCCCTATGTGCGCCGCGTTGCCGTCTCCCTGAACCTGATGGGCCTCGACTGGGAACTCGACACGGTCGCCGTGTTCGACGATCCCGAGTCCATCCGCCGCTACAATCCGCTGCTGCGCATCCCGACCCTGCTGCTCGACGACGGCGAGGCGCTGGTCGAGAGCTATGCCATCCTGGACGCGCTCGACGAAATGGCCGGCGACAAGCGTCTCACCCCCGCTTCGGGCAAGGCCAGACGCGAGGTCATGCGCGTCACCGCCATGGCCGTGGGCGCCATGGACCGGACGATCTGGGCCGTCTATGAGCCACGCTTCCGCCCGAAGGAGAAGGTCGAGGAAAGCTGGATCGCCCACAATCGCGAGCGCGCGCTGGGCGGCATGCAATATCTCGACCGCCTGGCCGCCGAAGCCGGCGACGGCTGGCTGGCCGGCGATTCGCTGGGCCAGGCCGACATCTCGGCCGTCTGCGCCTTCACCTTTGCACGTCTGGCGCACCCGCCGATGCAGGTTGCCGAGGCCTGTCCGGCGCTGGCCGCTTTCGCCGGGCGCTGCGAGGCGATGGAGGCGTTCGGCTCGACCTTTCCGCAATTCTAGACGCGCGTCGATGACAGGCATGGAGGACGCCGAGGCGCTCGGCCTCGACCCGCGGCCGCTGGAGCGCCTGGTCGAGACCGTCGAGGGCCATATCGCGGAAGGGCGCTATCCGGGCGCCGAGATCGCGATCGCCCGGCGCGAGCGGCTGGCGCTCAACCGGCGCTTCGGCCGGGCGCGGCTCGACCCGCCGAAAGATGCGGAGGACGGCGCGCTCTGGCTGCTGTTCTCCAACACCAAGGTGATTACCGCGGCGGCGGTCTGGAAGCTCGCCGCCGAGGGCCGGCTGCGCTTCACCGACCCGGTCGCCATGCATCTGCCGGGCTTCGATGCGCATGGCAAGGGACAGCAGACCGTACTCGAACTGCTGACGCATCAGGGCGGCTTCCCCAATTCGGACATGCCGCCGGAGGCCTGGGAGGACCGCGAGGCCCGGCGGCGCGCCGTCATCGGTTTCGAGGCCGAATGGGCGCCCGGAAGCCGCGTCCACTACCATGCCGGGGCTGCGCACTGGGCGGCCGCGGCGCTCATCGAGGCCGTTTCCGGCCGGGACTTCCGCGCCTTCATCCGCGACGAGATCACGGCGCCGCTCGGCCTGGAAAACGAGGTGTTCGTCGGCCTGCCGGATTCCGAACACGGGCGCGCGGTCGATATGCACGCGCCGGCCGAGAGCGGCGGGTTCGAGCCGCTGGCGGAGCGCAACACGCCCGAAATCCGCCGCGCCGGCATACCCGGCGGCGGCGGTTACGCAACCGCGAAGGGCATGGCGGCCTTCTACCAGATGCTCGTGCAGGGCGGTCGGCTGGAGGATGTGCAGCTCTTCTCCCCGCGCCTGATCGCCTATTGCACCCGCAACTGGACCGGCGAGAGGGTGGACGAGCGCTTCGAGATGCCGATGCACCGCGGCATCGGCCCGCATGTCCGGGGCCGCACGCAGACGATCCGCGGCCTCGGCTCGTTCGGCCACGAAAGCGTGTTCGGCCATGGCGGCGTCGGCTCCTCCTACTGCTGGGCGGATCCGGCCTCCGGCGTCTCCTTCGCCTATCTCACCAACTGCCTCTGCCCCGAGCCCTGGCACAGCGAACGCCTCGATGTCGTCTCCAATTTCGTCCACATGGCGATACCGGAGTAACCTCGCATCCATGACCCGCTTCTCGACGCAGTTCCTGTTCCTGAATGTCGGACACCTGCTCGACCATCTCGTCATGCTGATCTTCGCCACCGTGGCGGCGCTCTTTCTGGCCGAGGCCTGGAACCTGAAATATGAAGACCTGATTCCCTACGGGACGGCCGGCCTTGTCGCATTCGGGGCCTTCGCGCTGCTGGCCGGGTGGCTCGGCGACAAGTGGAGCCGGGAGCGGATGATGACCGTCTTCTTTCTCGGCATCGGGGCGAGCGCCATCGCGACCGGGTTTGCCGACACGCCGCTCGAGATCGGCGCCGGCCTGTTGGCCATCGGCGTCTTCGCCGCGATATACCATCCGGTCGGCCTCGCCATGGTGGTCGAAGGGCGCGGACGCACCGGGATACCGATCGCAGTCAACGGCATATTCGGCAATCTGGGCGTGGCTTTCGCAGCACTGGTGACCGGCATCCTGATCGACATCGTCGGCTGGCGGGCCGCCTTTTTCGTGCCCGGCGCCGTCTCCATCGCCATCGGACTCGCCTGGATGCTGTTCCTGCGACGCGGCCCGGTCGTCGCGCCGGCGTCCGTCGCAACGGCCAGACCGGCAGTCCGGGCGGAAACCGAACCGACGCGCGCTGCGCTGATCCATGTCTTCGCGATCGTTTTCTTCACGACGGCGCTTGGCGGCCTAGTGTTCCAGAGCACGACCTTCGCGCTCCCCAAGGTGTTCGACGAACGGCTCTCCGATTTCGCCGTGTCGGCATCGGCGGTCGGCGGCTACGCCTTCGTCGCGTTCACCGCCGCCGCCTTTGCGCAGCTCCTCGTCGGCTGGCTGGTGGACAACCATTCGGTCCGCTGGGTGTTCGTCGGCGTCGCGGCATGCCAGGCCGTGCTGTTCGCCGCCATGATTCACGCCGACGGCCTCCTCGCCTTTTTCATCGCCGTCGGGTTCATGCTGGCGGTGTTCGGCCAGATACCGATCAACGATGTGCTGATCGGGCGCATGGCGAAGAGCGAATGGCGCGCGCGCGCCTTCGCCGCCCGCTACATCGTCACCTTCGCCGTCGCGGCGACGGCGCTGCACCTGATCGCATGGCTGCACAAAGCCTGGGGCTTCGAGGCGCTGTTCGTCGTGCTGGCGGTCGCGGCGGCGGCGATCCTGTGCGGCGCCTTCATGCTGCCGAAACGGGTTTGATGCGCCCCGTGGACAAGCTGCATGTCGTCATCACCATGGATGTGGAGCCTCCGACGTCGGATACCCATCCGACGGCGACCGGGCCCGAAAGCTGGGCGGACAGCGAGAAGTTCATCCGCGGCTATGCGGAACGGGCCGCCGGGTTCGGCTTCCCGGTCACTTTCTTCATCCACCCCGAGGTTGCCGTCGAGCAGGCCGGCCTGTTCGAGGAGCTGAAGGCGCAGGGCTGCTGCGTCGAGGGCCTGCACCTTCATCCCTGGAAGTTCCGCGACGGCAAATACAAGGCCCATTTCGGCGGGCTTTCGGAGCCGGACATGCGCGCCGCCCTCTCCGAGGCCATCTCGATGTGGCAGTCGGGCATGGGGCGCCGCCCGCTCTATTTCCGTCCCGGCACCTTCTCGGCGAACGACAACATGTACCGGGTCCTCGTCGATCTCGGCTTTCGCGGCGGCTCGTGCTCCATGCCGGGGCGGATCTGGCCGCGCATGAACGCCATCTGGACGGGTGCGGCCGCCGATCCCCACCGGGCGCATCCGGCCTTCCGCCAGCTTGTCGGCAGCCTGCCCTTCGCCAACATGCCGGTCTCGGTCGATTTTTCCGGGACCCTCGTGACCGCAGGCGTCAAATGGCAGGCTGTCGATCCGGATGCGGCGTCTGCGGACGCCAACATCCTCACCGGCCATCGGGACATGCGGCCCGACTGGCCCGAGGCCGACTACGAACGGATCGCATCCAATATCGTCGACCAGGTCCGGCAGCGCGGCGCGACGATCCCGGTCATCAACAGCATCACGCATAACGACAACGACTACACCGACCCGGACGACCGCGTCTGCCGCAACTTCGTGCGCGCCATGGAGGCGATGACCGGGGCCGCGAGGGCAGCCGGCATGGAGCCGGTCGGCAGCACCGTCGAGACCATCGCCGACCTGATCCTCGCCGAGCCCGACCGCTCGCTGGAGTTCGTCTATACCTGACGGACCGCGCCCGCGAGAAACGCCTCGATATCCGCCGGCAGCGGCGCTTCTGCGGTGACCGGCTCCCGGCCTTCGTAGAGCGGCAGCGATATGGCGCAGGCATGGAGCAGCGTGCGCGGCGCCGCCGGGCCGCCATAGCGCGCGTCGCCCACGACCGGGCAGCCGAGATACGCCAGATGGGCGCGAATCTGGTGGGTGCGGCCCGTCAAGGGCCGACACTCGATCCGGACGGCGCCGTCCTCCCGGCGTTCGAGCACGCGGTAGCGGGTGGCGGCGGGCTTGCCCCGTTCGTCCACATGCATGGCCCAGCCGCCGGCGCGCGTACTGCGCTTGAGCAGCGGCGCGTCGATGAGGCCGGTGTCTTCCGGCGGAGCGTCCGTTACCCAGGCCCAGTAGGTCTTTTTCACCCGGCCGGCGGCGAACAGCCTGCCCAGGCGCCTCAGCGCCTTCGGGCGCCGGCCCAGCACAAGGCAGCCGCTCGTCTCCCGGTCGAGCCGGTGAGCGAGCGCCGGCGGGCGCCTCCAGCCGAAGCGGAGGCTGTCGAAGCCCTGCTCCAGATCGGGGCCCCCGCCGGGGCCGGCATGGACCGGGACCCCGGCGGGCTTGTCGATGACCAGGACCAGGCCGTCGCGGTAGAGGACGCGGCCGGCAAGGTCCATGACGGCCGCGCCCCGTCGGCCCTCAGGCCGGCCGGTTGGACATCACCACGGTGCCCGAGGCCGCGAACATGCCGCCGACGCCGTGGCAGACGGAAAGCTCCGCGCCCTCCACCTGGGCGGGCGAGGCGCCGCGCATCTGGCGCACGCTCTCCTGCAGCGCATACATGCCGTACATGCCGGAATGCATGTAGGAGAGGCCGCCGCCATTGGTGTTGAGCGGCAGGGCGTTCGAGCCGGTCGCGCCGGGGGCGGTGTTGCCGTCCCAGATGAAGTCGCCGGCCTCGCCGCGCCCGCAGAAGCCCAGATCCTCCAGGCCGTAGATCGGCAGATGCGCGAAGGCGTCGTAGATCATCAGGTGGTCCACATCCCTGTGGGTGATGCCGGCATTCTCGAACGCGGTCCGCCCGGCGACGCGGAAGGCGCGCGAGGAGGTGAAGTCCTCCATCTGGCTGATGAGGCTCGTCTCGACGCTCTCGCCGATGCCCTGGATATAGACGGGCTTCGTCGGGAAGCTCGACGCCCTGTCCGCCCTGGTCAGAATGAGCGCCCCGCCGCCGTCGGTCACGAGGCAGCACATCAGCAGCCGGAACGGCCAGGCGATCATGCGCGAGTTCAGCACATCGTCGATCGTGATCGGGTCGCGGAAGCTCGCGCGCGGGTGAAAGCCCGCCCATTTGCGCTGCACCACGCCCACATTGGCGACCTTCTCGATGCCGACGCCGTAGGTCTTGAGGTAGCGCAGCACCGGGATGGTGAACATGGTCGGCGGCCCGAGCGGCCCGTAGGGCATCTGGAACTGGCCTTCCTGCGTCGAGGGGCCGACGCCCTGCACGGGCCGGCCGATCTGCGAACGGCCGCTCTCGCCGTGGGTGATGAGCACCGTGTTGCAGAGCCCCGCCTCGATGGCGGCGCAGGCATGGCGCACATGGATCATGAAGGAGCAGCCGCCGACGGAGGTGCCGTCCACCCATTTGGGCACAATGCCGAGATAGTGGGCGAGCTCGGTCGGTGCCTCGCGCGCCGTCGCGATGCCGTCGATGTCCGCAGGGCGCAGGCCGCAATCCGCCATCGCGTTCAACGCCGCGTCGGCATGGAGCTGCAGTTGCGAGATGTCGGGCAGCTTGCCGAGATCGGTGGATTCGGCGGCGCCCACAATGGCGATGGAGCCGGGCTTGTAGGTCATGGTCCCGCCCTCCCCTCAGCCGTGCGCCGGCCGCCAGAGCGGCAGCGAGATGTCGTCGTCGATCTTCTCGAAACAGACTTCGAGCGGCATGTCGAGTTCGAGCGCCTCCGGCGTCTGCTCGCACTCCACGATGTTGGTCATCATCCGCACGCCCTCGGGAAGCTGGACGATGGCGATGGCGTAAGGCGCATCGAAGCCCCTGGCCGGCCGGTGGTTGATGACATAGCTGTAAAGCGCGCCCTGCCCCGACGCCTCGAACACCGAGACATTGCGGCTGCCCGTGTACGGGCTGAACGGGCGCGGCGGGAAATAGGCCCTGCCGGTGTCGCCGCAGCGTTGCAGCAAAAGCCTGCCTTCGCGGCAGCCGTCCCAGAAGTGCCGGGTCTCCGGCGTCGGAACGGGTATCCATTTCTGGTAGTCGGACAAGAAAAGCCCCCCTCGGGTTTCGGGATCGTTCGGGTTTCCGGGTTCGGGGCCGGATGATAGCGCCTTTGCCCGTTCGCGAAAGGCGGCAGCGGTTGCCGCCCCGGATGGAGCGAGGCGGATGCAGGCGGGCCGGCTTCCCGTTTACGCCGCCATTGCCTCCAAGGGCTCACGGTACGGATAACCGAGCGCGTCGGCGACCCCCCTGCAGGTCACCTCGCCGCCATGAACGTTGAGACCGTTGCGAAGGTGGGGATCGTCGGCGAGCGCGCGGCGGTAGCCCTTGTCGGCCAACGCCAGCACGTGCGGGAGCGTTGCATTGTTGAGCGCCTGGGTCGATGTTCGCGGGACCGCGCCCGGCATGTTGGCCACGCAGTAATGGACCACGTCGTGGACGATGTAGGTCGGGTTGCTGTGCGTGGTGGGGCGCGACGTCTCGAAACAGCCTCCCTGGTCGATGGCGACATCGACCACCACCGAGCCCGGCTTCATGCGGCGGATCATGCTCTCGGTGACGAGCTTCGGGGCGGCCGCGCCCGGGATGAGCACGCCGCCGATCACCACGTCCGCGTCGGCGACATGGCGGTCGATCGCGGTCCGGGTGGAGTAAACGGTGTCGAGCCGGCTTCCAAACCGGCGCCAGAGGGCCTTTAGCGCCTCGGCCGAGCGGTCTATGGCCCATGTATGGGCGCCCATCCCCATTGCGACATGCGCGGCGTGCGTGCCCACTACCCCGCCGCCGATGATGACCACCCTGGCCCGCGGCGTTCCGGGCACGCCGCCGAGCAACATTCCTTTCCCGCCATTGACCTTTTCAAGCGCGTGGGCCGCGGCCTGGACGGCAAGCCGGCCCGCCACCTCCGACATCGGCGCAAGCAGCGGCAGGCCGCCGCCCGGAGAGGTGACCGTCTCGTAGGCGATGCAGACCGCCTTGCTCTTGACGAGGTCCCCGGCCTGCCCGGGGTCCGGGGCGAGGTGCAGGTAGGTGAAGAGCACCTGCCCCTCGCGCAGCATGGCGCGCTCTGCGGCCTGCGGCTCCTTGACCTTCACGACCATCTCCGCCCGCTCGAAGACCTCCTGCGGGCTGCCGACGATTTCGCCGCCCGCCCCGGCATAGTCGGCATCGTCGGCCCCGACGCCCGCTCCGGCGCCTTGCTCCACGATCACGCGGTGACCGTGCAGGACCGCCTCGTTCACGCTGTCGGGCGTGAGTCCCACACGGTATTCGTGATCCTTGATCTCCCTGGGTACCCCGATGAGCATGGCGTTGACCTCCATGACGAGTGGGGATTTCGCTTGCCTGGCCGCCGCAGGTCCTGCCCCGTCTCAGCCCTCCAGGTCGTCCAGAAACGCCAGCACGTCCTCGGCGAACAGCGCGGGCTCTTCCATGGCGGCGAAATGGCCGCCGCGCGGCATGTCGGTCCAGCGCATGACGGGCGCAATCCGCTCCAGCCAGCGCCGGGGCGCCATCGGATAGGTATCGTTCGGGAAATGCGCCATGCCCGTCGGCACAGTAATCCGTTCGCCCGCCGGCAGCATGAAATGCTTGCGGTCGAGCACCGTCGCATACATCCACGCCGAGCTGGCGAGCGTGTTGGTGAACCAGTAGAGCGCGATATTGCCGAGCACGAGGTCCCGGTCGAGAGTCGATCCCGCATCGGGCCAGCCGTAGAACTTCTCCAGGATCCACGCCGCCAGCCCGGCCGGCGAGTCCGAAAGGCCAACGGCGAGACTCTGCGGCTTGGTCGCCTGGATACGCAGATAGCCGCCTTCGAGATCGACCGTGCGCCGCATGGCCGCGATCCAGGCCCGCTCCGCCTCATCGAGCGGCCTTTCGAGGCGGGCGGTGTCCGGGCGCATGATGAGCATGTTGAGGTGGATGGCGCGCACCGCATCCGGGTGGTCGTAGCCGAGCCAGCAGGTCACCAGCGAGCCCCAATCGCCGCCCTGCGCCACGAAGCGCTTGTAGCCGAGCGCCTCCATCAGACGGCGCCAGAGCCCCGCCACCTCGCGCGAATAGACCGGCCGGCTCGTCGGCGAGGAAAAGCCGTAGCCCGGCAGGTGCGGCACTACCACATGCGCTCGCGCCGAAAGCGCCGGCAGCGCGTCCAGGAACTCCAGCACGGAGCCCGGCCAGCCATGGGTCAGGACCAGCGCCGGCGCGTCCGGGTCGGCATTGCGGACATGGATGAAATGGACCGGGATGCCGTCGATTTCGGTCCGGAACTGCGGCCAGGCGTTCAGCCGCGCCTCCACGGCGCGCCAGTCGAAGCCGTCCTGCCAGTAGGCAAGGGTCTCGGCCAGCGTCTCCCGCTCAATGCCGAACTCCCAGCCGCCGCCCTCCGGCCAGACGGGCTGGCGGGTCGCGGCGAGGCGGCGCTTCAGGTCGTTGAGCGCCGCCTCATCGACCGCTGCGCGGAACGGCTCGATCCTCATCAGGCCGCGAGCGGGCCGCGCAACAGCCGCCCCGCAAGGCGGCCGGTCGGCCGGTTGTCCAGCAGGGTGAGCGCGCCGTTCACCACCGTGGCCTTCATGCCCTCGGCATATTGCTTCAGGCGCTTGGCGCCGGCCGGCAGGTCATGCACGACTTCCGGCATGGCCGGCGCGATGCGGTCGGGATCGAACACCACGATATCCGCCTTGAGGCCCTCGCGCAGCAGGCCGCGGTCGTGGAAGCCCCATCGGGTCGCGGTGTCGTAGGTGATCTTGCGCACCGCCTCCTCCAGCGTGAACGCCTCGCGCTCGCGCACCCAGTGGCTCAGCAGGTGTGTCTGGAGCGAGCAATCGACGATCTGCGAGACATGCGCGCCGGAGTCCGAGAACGTCGTGCAGGCATAGGGATGGCGCATCAGTTCCAGCGCGTCGTCGAGGTTCTCATTGGCGATCGGCTGGCGGAAGAACGCCTTGAGGTCGTGCTCCAGCGCGATGTCGATCATCGCTTCCGCCGGATGGACTCCGCGCTCGGCCGCGATCTCGGCGAGCGAGCGGTGCGGCAGCCGGATGCGGTCCATGTAGTAGAAGATGTCCCATTCCGGCGGGCGCGCCTCGGCGCCGACCGCGGCCTTGCCGTCATGCTCGCGGCTGGCCGCCTCGATCAGCCTTGCCCGTGTCTGCGGATCGGCAAACGCCTGCTTCTGCGCGTCCAGCGGCAGCGCGCGGATGTCCCGCCAGACCTCGCGCTTGTCGAACGGCGTACTCGTCTCGAAGGAGAGCACCGTGTTGATCTCGCGGGCATGGACCTGGGTGAAGACATTGGCGCCGTTGCGGTTGCCTTCGGAGATCAGGTCGTAGAAGGCGCGCCACTGGCCGGGCCTCTCCTTGCGGCTGAGGGAGCCGAAGGTGACCGGGCGGCCGGTCTCGGCGGAGAGGTCGATGAGGCTCTGGTAGAAAGCCGTCATCTCGTTGTCGCCGCCGCGCTCCATGGCGAGCTGGAAGATGCCGGCGCCCTCCTCGCCCATGGCCCGGACGAGGTGCTGCACTTCGGAGAAATCCGCCACGCGACTCGCGACCGGGCGGTCGTCGGAGGTGAGATGGCTCGGGCTGCGGGAGGTCGAGAAGCCGAGCGCGCCCGCGCGCACCGCCTCGCGCACCTGCGCTTCCATCGCCTTCAGGTCGTCCTCGCCGGCCTCCTCCTCGAAGGCGCGCTCGCCCATCACATAGGTGCGCAGCGCCGCATGGCCGATATAACCCGCATAGTTGATGCCCTTGGGCGCGGCGTCCACGGCCGCCATGAACTCAGGGAAGGTTTCCCAGCTCCAGTCTATGCCGGTCAGCATCGCATTGCGGTCGATGTCTTCCGCGCGCTCCAGGTTGCGGAACACGAGGTCGGCCTCGGCCTCGCGGCAGGGGGCGAGCGTGAAGCCGCAATTGCCCATCACCGCCGTGGTGACGCCGTGATAGCAGGAGCAGGAGCCGAGTTCGTCCCAGAAGAGTTGCGCGTCCATGTGGGTATGGCCGTCCACGAAGCCGGGCGCGACGACATGGCCCTCGGCATCGACGACTTCCTCCGCCGGGGCGGCGATGCGCCCGATGCGCGCGATCCGTCCGTCCTTGACGCCGATATCGGCGCGGTAGCGCGCGAGTCCCGAGCCGTCCACGACGGCGCCGTTCCTGATGACGAGATCGTAGCTCACGGGAAACCCCTTCCTGCCGCATGTTCGCCCGACCCTAGCAGCCGGCAAGCGGCTTCACCACAGCCAGGTCTTGACATTCGGGTATGGCTCGAACCGGGACACGCATTGCAGGCCCTTGACGCAGCGGACGATCCACCACACCAGCGTCGCCAGCAGCATCAGCCAGCCGACCAGAAAAACCGTAGATAGGGTTCCTACCGCCGAATACAGGAGGCCGATCCAGAAGGTCCGGATCTGGAACCGGTAGTGGTCGTTGACCCAGCCGCCGCTGTCCTCTCGGCTCACATAGGCGACGATGACGCCGATCAGCGCGGACAGCCCGGTGACGATGGTGCCGAGATAGAGGATATAGACGATCTTTGCATTGCCGCCAGCCGACGCCGAATCATTACCCTGCAGCAAGCGGCCCCCGTTGGAAGACGGATGCGGAGACCGGGCCGGCGGGCGAGGCGGATCGGCGGACGGCATCAGTCGTCTCCCCCGGCCGCGGCTTCCTCTCCCACCATCGGGTCGCTGGCGGGCACGGTGATGTCGGCGGCGGCGTGGTGGGTGGAGCGCGCGTCCGGGTCCTGGTCGGTCTGCACGATATTGCGCCCGAACGCTCCGACCACCGGAATGTCCGCCGCCGCCAGCGGCTCCATGCGCGGCTTGCGCGCCAACGCCGCCTCGATCCAGGGCGCGAGTTCGGCCGCCTTCTTCGCCTCGCGCTCTTCCTCGCCCGCCTTGAAATGCGGCATGACCTCGGCAGAAAACAACTCCATCGCCTCGCAGATATGGCGATGCTCGTTCTTGCCGCCCTGCTGGATGAAGATCACCTGGTCCACGCCCGCATCGGCGAATTCCTGCAGATGCCCGCGCACCTCGTCCGGCGTGCCGATGCCGCTGCCCTTGCCGACATCGTCCATATGCCCGCGCGCTTCCTCGAAGCGCTCCCAGACACCCGTCGCGCCGGGCTTATGCTCGCCGAAGACATAGTAGTGGCCGAGCGAATAGCCGAAATAGCGGAAACCGTCCGCGCCGCGCCGCTTGGCTTCCTCGGCGTCCGGGTGGACCGAAAAGCCGGTGCACATGGCGATATTGGCGTTCACCGAATGGCCGATGGGCACGCACTCCTCGGACTTGATGATGGCGTAATACTCCTCGACCCACTGCCGCGCCACATCCGGGTTGACGAAGGCGAAGGTGAGCGCGCCGATGCCGGCCCTCGCGGCGGCGTGGATCGTCTCCATGCGCGAGCAGGCGACCCAGAGCGGCGGATGCGGCTGCTGGTAGGGCTTGGGCAGCACATTGCGGCAGGGCATGGAGAAGAACTGGCCCTCGAACCCCGGATAGGGCGCCATGGTCATCATGTTGGCCGACTGCTCGGTCGCCTCGGCCCACATCGCCTTCTTGTCGCCCATCGGCACGCCGAAGCCGTCCATCTCCATGCGCGACGCGCTTTCACCGGTGCCCCAATCGACGCGGCCGTGGCTGATGAGGTCGAGCGTCGCAATCCGCTCGGCGACGCGCGCCGGATGGTTGTAGGGCGGCGGGGAGAGCACCACCGCGTGGCCGAGCCGGATCTGCTTCGTGTTGCGCGCGCAGGCGGCAAGGAACACCTCCGGCGCCGAGGAGTGCGAATACTCCTCCAGGAAGTGGTGCTCGTTCTCCCACACATAGTCGAAGCCCAGACGGTCGGCGAGTTCCACCTGCTCAAGGGCCTCGTGCAGCAGGTCGTAGTCCGACTTCTCTTTCCAGCTTCGCGGCAACTGGTGTTCGTAAAGCAGTCCGAATTTCATGCGGGCGGTCCTTCCGGGCGGGCTTGCGGCGGCGAGCATAGCGCCTCGGCCGTGACAATGGCGAGATTTCCGGGATAGGCTGGTCTGCAAACGAACAGACGCAGGAACCCGACGCCATGGCCGCGCCCACCCGCGAGATCGCTTCCCCGCCGCCGTTCACGCTTGCGCCGCTGTCGCCGGTCGGCGGCGTCGAAATCCGGGGCATCGACCTGGCGGCGCCATTCGACGACGAGGTGTTCGACGCCATCATGGACGCCTTTCTGGAACACCACATCCTCGCGTTCCGCGACCAGAACCTGTCGAAAGAGGCGCAACTCGCCTTCACCCGCCGTTTCGGCGAGATCGAGGAGCATGTCGGACGGCTGCCGGATGGCCGGAAATATCCGCTGCTGCATGTCATCCACAATCTGGACGAGGACGGCAAGCCGGTCCGCATCTCGGGCGGCAACTATTTCTGGCACACCGACAAGTCCTACCACGCCGTGCCCTCGCTGCTGACCATGCTGCACGCGGTCGAGACGCCGTCGGAGGGCGGAGACACCCAGTTCGCCAACATGCACATGGCCTGGGACTCGCTCGACGCGGAGACGCGGGAGGAAATCTCGGACCTGCGCGCCGTGCATAGCTGGGAGGCCAACCGGCGCAATACGAACCAGCCGCCGGCGACCGAAATCCAGAAGCGCGAGCGGCCGCCGGTGAGCCATCCGGTGGTGCGCAGCCACCCCGTCACCGGGCGCAAGGCGCTCTATATCGGCATCCACACGAGCCATGTCGAAGGGCGGCCGAAGGAGGAGGGCCGCGCCTTCCTGAACCGGCTGCTGCGCCGCGCGACCGGGGCGGACTTCATCTACACGCACAAATGGCGCAAGGGCGACCTCGTGCTTTGGGACAATCGCAGCCTGCTGCACCGCGCGGTCGCCAATTTCGACATGGAGAGCCAGCGTCGCGTGCTGCACCGCACGGTGGTGAAGGGCGCGGTTCCCTACTGAAACCCGTCGCCGTCGCCGGGCGGCCCGTCCGCGTCGATAACCTGCCGGGCGCGGTCGAGACCGAACCCGGCCCGGGCCATGGCGGCCAGGTCCTTGTCCCGCCGCGCCGCGCGCTCTGCCGGGTCGCGCCAGGGGCCGAGCCGACGACGGCGCGCGAGCGCCCATGCAGCCGTCAGGTCAGCCGCATCGTCTTCCCCGGCAAGCATCCGCTCGATCTCCGCGCGCTGCACCCCTTTCGACGAAAGCCGCGCCGCGACCGCCCGCGCCGATGCGCCGCGCCGGCGAAGCGTCCGCGCCTGCGCCTCGGCCCAGGCGCGGTCGTCCAGCAGCCCCATGCGCACGAGGTCGGCGAGCACCGCGTCGATATCTTCTGCGCCCGCGCGGATCTCGGCCCCGCACGCGGCGGCCCGCTCCAGCCGGCGCTGCAACAGGCGCCGGACATGCGCCGAGGGCGCGGCATAGCGCGCCAGATACGCAAGCGCCGCCCGCCTGAGCCGCGCGCGGTCCCAGACCCCGGGTGTCCTGCAGATCACGGGCGCGCCGAACACCGCGGCCCCGATATCAGGCGCCCGACCCCATCGGCTCGCTGCGGTCCACCACATGCTCGGCCGGGCCGACGATCATCGGGTCGGGACCTGTGACCACGTCCGGGTCGCGGTCCGGATAGGGAAGGTTGGACAGGAAGTGTTGCATGGCGGCGATGCGGGCGCGTTTCTTGTCGTCGGACTTGACGACCGTCCAGGGCGCATCTGCCGTGTCGGTATAGAAGAACATCGCTTCCTTGGCCTGGGTATAGGCGTCCCACTTGTCCAGCGAGGCCAGGTCGACAGGTGAGACCTTCCATTGCTTGAGGGGATCGGTAAGCCGGCTGTCGAACCGGACTGCCTGCTCTTCCTGCGAGACCGAGAACCAGTATTTGAACAGGAAGATGCCGCTGCGTACCATCATCCGCTCCAGCTCCGGGCACTGGCGCATGAACTCCAGATATTCGGCGCCGGAGCAGAACCCCATCACCCGCTCGACGCCGGCGCGGTTGTACCAGGACCGGTCGAACATCACGATCTCGCCAGCGGCCGGCAGGTGCTGGATATAGCGCTGGAAGAACCACTGGCTGCGCTCGCGCTCGCTCGGCTTCTCCAGCGCCACGACCCGCGCGCCGCGCGGGTTCAGATGCTCCATGAAGCGCTTGATCGTGCCGCCCTTGCCGGCCGCATCGCGCCCCTCGAACAGCACCACCACTCGCGCGTCCGCTTCCTTGACCCAGTGCTGCGCCTTCAGCAGTTCGACCTGCAGCGCCGCCTTGAGCCGCTCGTATTCCGACGTCTGCAGGCGGTCCGCATAAGGATAGACGCCCTCGCGAAATACCCTGACGACGCTCGCCTCGGCGGTCTCCCCGCCCGCCGCCGCGCTATTTCCCCGGGGTGCTGCATCCTGCATGATCCGTCTCCTCTCGGCTTGGGCGGCACCCGAAGGTCCGCCGATAGTAGCACCTGCCGGCGCCGCGGCGGCTCAGAGGTCGGGGGCCCGGTCGGGAAAGCCGGTTTCCGCCTCGTAGGCCGCGCCCAGGCGGTAGAGCGCCGCCTCGCCGAAGGGGCGGCCGACAAGCTGGATCGAGCCCGGCATCCCGAGCACCGCCTCCGGCGTCGGCAACGCGAGGCCTGGAAGGGTGAGGTAGTTGAAGGGGCGCGTGCAGCGCGAGAGGCGGGAGATGACCGCCTCGAACCCCTGGGACGACCCGACATCGGTTTCCTCGATAGTGGGCGTGGCGACATTGAAGGTCGGCGCGAGCAGCACATCGCAGACCGAGAACACGCGCTCTGCGAACTCGGTGACGATCCGGGGTCGGAATTGCTGAGCCGAGAGGTAATCGACGGCGCTGAAGCGAAAGCCCGTCTCGCAGCGCGCGCGCATCTGAGCACCGTAATCCTGCGGCCGTTCCCGAAGCCAGTGGGCGTGCAGCGTTGCCGCTTCCGAGGCGGTGAGAGGCGCGGACAGGGCGTTGATGCGCGCCATGTCGCCGACATCGACCTCGACCGGGCGGGCGCCGGCGGCAACCAGCGCGGCAAGCGCGCTGTCGCGGGCCGCAAGCGCGGGCTCGTCGGCGTCCTCCTCGAAAAAGCCGCGCGCGACGCCGACGCGCACGCCCGAGGCCCCGGGTACGCGGGCGGCGGCGGCATAGTCGGGAACGGGGATCCGCGCCGAGGTCGGGTCCAGCGGGTCGCGCCCGGCAATCGCCGCCAGCATCAGCGCATTGTCGAGCACGGTGCGCGTAAGCGGCCCCACATTGTCCAGCGAGAAGGAGAGGCCCATCGCGCCGAAACGGCTGACGCGCGTCTGGGTCGGCTTCATGCCGGCGAGGTTGCAGAAACCGGCCGGCAGGCGGATCGAGCCGCCGGTGTCGGAGCCGAGCGCGCCGTAGCAAAGCCGCGCGGCCGTCGCCGACCCGGAGCCGGATGAGGACCCGCCGGTGATCCGCGTCGTGTCCCAGGGGTTGCGGCAGGAGCCAAAATGCTCGTTATGGCCGGTCGGCCCCATCGCGAACTCGGCCATGTTGAGGCCGCCGAGATAGGTGGCGCCGGCCTCCGCCAGCCGCGCCAGCGCAGTCGAGGTCGTTTCGGGGCGAAACTCCCGGCGGATCCTGCTGCCGCAGGTCGTGAGCCCGCCGGCGCGGTAATACATGTCCTTGTGCGCCAGCGGCACGCCGGCGAGCGGCCCGAGCGTCTCGCCCGCGGCGCGCTTCGCGTCCACGGCGGCAGCCCCTTTCCGGGCGGTTTCCTCCTCCACGCGCAGGAAGGCGTTCAGCTTCGGGTTCACTGCCTCGATCCGCGCAAGCGCCGCCTCGGTGAGTTCCGTCGCCGTGAATTCGCCCGCAGCGACGCCCGCCGCCGCCTGGGCGAGGGTGAGTCCGGTCAGGCTCATACGCCGTCCTCCGGCGCAAGGCGCGCCAGGGCCGTCTCGATATGCTGCGGTTCCGTGTCGAAGAGCGAACCGTCGCCATGGTCGAGGACCGCGCTCCGAAGGACGGCCTGGGCGCGGTCCGCGCGGGCGCTCGCCGCCGGGTCGTAGCGATAGCCGGGAAACGGCTCGTCTCTCTCTGTTTCGCTCATGCCGGAAGGCCTTTCTTCTCGAAGGAGTTGCGCTCCGCTTCGTCGGCGATATCCCCTGCGCCTGTCAACAGCGCCCGACGGCAACGCCGTCCATATTCTCGCCGGTTATCCCCGCATCGGGGACTGGACGCCCGGATTACAGGCAGACTCTCGTTGTCGACATTATTGCAGCAGAGTCGGTGGCCGGAGCAAGGACATATTTTCTTATAGTTCGCTATTTTATGATTTTTCCCCTCTAATTTATTGAATATTTCATATTTGTTCTATAATAGCACGGGAGGAGGCGGCATCCGCGGCGCTGCTTCATCTCCGGCGCCGCGCCGGCGCAAAAGGCACTCGACGGAACGGACGGGACAAGTGCGTCCTGCGCCTCGTGCGCGCAACAGTGACCCGCCGCATGGGCGAGCCGGCAGCGGAGAGAACCGAACCGACTAAGGAGGACCGATGAGCAACACGCGCCCCGCCTTCGTCGTCCTGGACGCTGCACAGCAGCGAGCCGGGCCCTCGGGCGCCCGCACACCGCCCCTGCCGCAAAAGGCCCCGGCTCCCCTGCTTTCGCCGGCGCCGGCAAGGCCGGGGCGACGCAAATACGGGGCCGCCGCGGGGCGGAACATGACAGAACATGACATTTCATGACACTTCGCGGGGGGTCGGCGTCATGGCCCGAACGCGGTCAGCTGCAGAAGGGCCAGATCTGGTACCAGGAGTCGCAGCGGAAGCGGGACTGGCACTTGGCGAGTTGGGAGGTATAGCGCTTGGCGGTGCGCGCGACCTTGCGGGCTGTGGCCTTCACGCCCTGCTTGTTCTTCCACTTGCCGCTCCGGTAACCGCCGCGGCCCTCGTGATAGGCCAGGTAGAGGCTGTAGGCGTCGGTGTAGGAAATGCCGAGCTGGCGGTGGGTCTTGCGGTTGTACCAGCCGATGAAGTCAAGGGCGTCCTCCATGTCCGTGCGGCTGCGGAACAGGCCGCCGCGCTCGTCCTGGTATTCGTCCCAGGTGCCGTCCAGCGCCTGCGCATAGCCCCTGGCCGATGTCTGGCGCCCCCACGGGATGAACCAGAGCCACTTTCTCGGCGGCCGCACATGGCTGCGGTAGCTCGATTCATGGCGGACGAAGGCCATCTGGACCGGCACGGGCGTGCCCCACTGGCTCTCGCTGGCGCGGGCATAGTCGTACCAGTCCGGATATTGCTCGAACACGGAGCAGAGGTTGCCCTGATTGTCGGGCGGCGCGGTCGTGCAACTGGAGGCGAACAGGGCAAGACAGGCGGCGAGCCAACGCAAAGTCCGGATCATGAGGGCGCGCCCTCCCGGGCCCCGAACTGCCGGAAGAAGCAGCTTCGGGCGCCGGTGTGGCAGGCGGGGCCGGTCTGCTCGACCAGCAGCAGGATCGTGTCGCCGTCGCAGTCGAGGCGGCATTCGCGCACGCGCTGGACATGGCCGGAGGTATCGCCCTTGCGCCAGAACGCCCGGCGCGAGCGCGACCAGTAGCAGGCGCGGCCGGTGCGCAGCGTCTCGGTGAGCGATTCGCGGTTCATCCACGCCATCATCAGCACTTCGCCGGTGTCGTGCGCCTGGGAGACCGCCGGCACAAGGCCCGCCTCGTTGAAGCGCACGTCCTCCAGGGCGGCGGGTTCCAGCGCAACGCTCATGACGCGAGCCGCGCCATGACGGTCTCGCGGAAACGGTCGATGGCGGCGAAGGTCTCCTCCAGGCTCGGCCGGAGGAAGTTGAACATGAGCCGCGTGACGCCGATCTCGCGGAGCGCCGCCGCATCCCCGGCGACCTGCTCGTCGGACCCCGTCAGGATGAAGCGCTCGCCCTCGTCGTTCCGCCGATCGAGGTCTTCGCGGTACCAATTGGCCGAGAAGGCGAGCCCGATCTCCGCCGGGTCGCGGCCGGCCTTCTCCGCCTCGGCGCGCATGCGTGCAACGCCGCCGGCGAAACGCGCGGGCGTGTCGAGCGGATGGCGCGGATTGGCGCCGATGGGGAACCAGACATCGGCATGGCGCGCCGCGCGGCGCAGCGCCGGCCCGCTCTCCCCGCCGGTCCAGATCGGCGGATGCGGGCGCTGCACCGGTTTGGGGGCGAAGACGATGCCGTCGAAGGCCGCGAATTCGCCCGCCATCGACGGGGCCTCGGCAGTCCAGAGCGTCTTGAACGCTTCCAGGAACTCGCCGGTGACGCGCCCGCGCGCGTCGAAATCCGGGGCGCCGACCGCCTCGAACTCCTCGCGCAGCCAGCCCGCGCCGACGCCGAGGTCGATGCGCCCGCCGGAGAGCACGTCCATGGTCGCAACGGCCTTGGCCGTGAACACGGCCGGGCGGTGCGGCGCCACCATGACGGCGGAGAGGATGCGCGCCCCCTTCGTGACCGCCGCCACATGGGTCATCAGGATGAGCTGCTCCATGCAGTCGCCCCAGTCCCCGGCAAGCTTGCCGGAGGCATCGTAGGGGTAGCGCGAGGCATAGCTCTTCGGGATGACGATATGATCGGGGATAGCGAGGCGGACGAAGCCGCTTTCCTCCGCCTTTACGGCCAGCGCCTCTATGGCTTCCGGAGTTGCCATCGGGCCGCGATTGGGGATGCTCAGGCCGAATTCCATGGGGCGCCGCTCCCGGCTGTCGGTTCTCTCGGGTATAGTCGCCCCCGGATATAGCAGGAGCGGCGGGCAATGGGCATCGGTGTCGGACTGGGGTTGGCGGATTTTCCGTTCTCGGACGCGGGCGCCTTCTGGCGCTGGGTCGACCTCTGCGAGGAGGGCGGCGTGGATTCGCTCTGGCAGACGGACCGGCTCGTCTCCCGCCAGCCGATCCTGGAGTGCATGAGCGCCATGGCGGCCATCGCCGGGCGGACCAGGCGGATCAAGTTCGGCATGAATGTCGCGTCGGTCGGCCTGCGCGACCCGCTGCTGCTCGCCAAGCAGTGCGCCACCATCGACGTGCTGAGCGAGGGACGGCTGCTGCCGGCCTTCGGCGTCGGCAGCCCGCGCGGGCCGGAATGGCAGGTGCGCGGCGAAGCCTTCGACAAGGGCGCGCGCCGCACCAATGAAGGGCTGGAGATCATCTCGCGGCTCTGGTCGGAGGAAAAGGTGAGCTTCGAGGGCGAGTTCTACGCCATGAAGGACGCCTCGATCTCGCCGCGCCCGGTGCAGGACCCGCTGCCGCTCTGGATCGGCGGGTCGAGCCGGGCCGCCATCCGCCGGACCGCGAAATGGGGCACGGGCTGGCAGGCGGGCGGCGAGGCGCCGGAGGAAGTAGGGCCGGTGGTCGCCGCGATCCGCGACGCCGCCGAAGCGGCGGGCCGGCCGTTCGATCCCGAGCATTTCGGCGCCGGGCTGAATGCGCGCTTCGGCTCCTGGGACGACCCGCCGGTGGCGAAGGCCGCCGCGGCCCAGATGAAGCGCACCGGGCGCGACCCGCGCCGGCAATGGGCGGTCGGCGGCAGGGACGACATCCTCGCCCGTATCTCCGCCTTCGTGGATGCCGGCATTTCGAAGTTCATCCTGCGCCCGATGGGCCGGGACGACGAGGAAATCATGGCCCAGACGCGCCGCATCGTGGAGGAGGTGATCCCGGCCGCGGAGGCGATGAGGGAGCAGCGGGCCGCTGCGTAGCGGCCGACCGCGTCAGATCAGGCAGAAATTGCCATCGCGCGCGCCGATGACGGCAGCGGGCGCGATGCGGGTGTCGAAGGTGACGAACCGCCCTTCATGAGCGACGGCGAGCGCCAGCAGGTGGATGTCTGCGATCTGGTTCGGCCCGACGATGCGCCGCCAGTCCACGATTCCGGGATCGAGCAGGTTCACCTCGTCGGGCCAGTAGCGGTGATGATCCGTCGCCAGCGCATCGCGCAGGCGGCCGGCAACGGCGCGCGGCGGCAGGCTGCCCGGATATTTCGGCTGGGACATGACCCGGACGCACCCGTTGCGGGTCAGCGAGCAGGTGGCCCAGCCGTGGTGGATATTGTCGCGGAGCCAGCGCCAGGCGAGTTCATGGTGCAGATGCTGGCTGTCGAGCAAGGCGATCAGCACATTGACGCCCAACAGGGCGCGCATCAGCCGTCGCTTTCCTCCCGGAGCCGGTCGATCAACTCGTTGGTGACGATGCCGCCGCGCGGCGGGAACGGCTGGAAGCCGAACTCGACCGTCCGGCATGACGGCCGCGATTCCGCCAGTCCGGACGGCTCATCGCCCGCCAGCGCCCGGCGAAGCAGGTCCGAAGTCGCGCCGCCGACGGATTTGGATTCGCGCCTTGCGATTTCCTTGACGGCCAGCAGCAGGTCGTCGTCGATATTGAGCGTGGTGCGCATGGCCCACTCCACCGGAACGTAAAATGATGCATGATGCTAATGCATCGAACATCAAATGTCCATTCCCGGGATCGGACGCGAATGGCAAGGCCGGTCGCTACAGATTGAATCGGAAGAGCATCACGTCGCCGTCCTGCACGACATAGTCGCGGCCTTCGGCGCGCATCCGCCCGGCTTCCTTCGCGCCGCGCTCGCCGCCGAAGGCCGCATAGTCCTCGAAGGCGATGGTTTCGGCGCGGATGAAGCCGCGCTCGAAATCGGTATGCACGCGGCCGGCCGCCTCGGACGCGGTGGCGCCGGCGGCGACGGTCCAGGCGCGCGCTTCCTTCGGCCCGGCAGTAAGGAAGGTGATGAGGCCGAGCAGCCGGTAGCCGGCGCGAATCACCCGGTCGAGGCCCGATTCCTCCAGACCCAGCGTCTCCAGGAATTCCGCGCGCTCCCCGGCGTCGGCCAGCATGGCGATCTCCGCCTCGACGGCAGCCGAGACGGTGACGCATTCGGCGCCCCTGCGGGCGGCCCGCTCCGCCGCCTGCCGAGAGAACCTGTTGCCCGAGGCGGCATCCGCCTCGCCGACATTGCACACATAGAGCACCGGCTTGGCGGTCAGCAATTGCAGGCCCTCGAAGGCCGCTCGGTCGTCCTCCCGGTCGAAGGCCACGCTCCGCGCCGGGCGGCCCGCTTCCAGCGCCGCCAGCACCGGCGCCATCGCGCGGGCCAGCACCTTCTGTTCCGCGTCGCCGGCAGCGGCGCGCTTCTTCGCCTGGTCGAAGCGCCGCTCCAGGCTTTCGAGGTCGGCCAGCATGAGTTCGGTTTCGACCGTTTCCGCGTCCCGAACCGGGTCGATTCCGCTGTCCACATGGGCGATCCCGCCGTCCTCGAAGCAGCGCAGCACGTGGGCGACGGCGTCCACCTCGCGGATATTGGCGAGGAAACGGTTCCCGAGCCCTTCGCCGCGCGAAGCGCCGCGCACCAGTCCGGCGATATCGACGAATTCCAGGAACGCCGGCAATATGCTTGCCGTGCCGGCAAGTCCGGCGACCCTCTCCAACCGGAGGTCCGGCACAGCCACGCGCCCGACATTCGGCTCGACCGTGCAGAAGGGATAGTTCGCCGCCTGGGCCTGCGCGGTCGCCGTCAGCGCGTTGAAGAGCGTGGACTTGCCGACATTCGGCAGCCCCACAATGCCGCATCTGAAACCCATCGGGCGGTCAGGCTCCCATGGCCGGCGCAGCCGGGGGCGGGCGGGTCAGGATCGCAACCCGGTTCATGAAGTTCGCGTCGTCGTTCTCCGCCAGCTGGGCAGCCGAGCGCGCGACCGCATCCAGTATCCGCATCAGCCAGCCGGCGTCCGCCGAATCGAAGGCATGCAACACATGGCCGGTGACGCGCGCGGAATCGCCCGGATGGCCGATGCCGAGGCGCACGCGGCGGTAGCCCGGTCCGACGAGGCGGTCGATGCTGCGCAGCCCGTTATGGCCGGCCGAGCCGCCTCCCGTCTTCACCCGGAGCTTGCCCTGCGCAAGGTCGAGCTCATCGTGGAACACGACCACTTCCGCAAGTCCGGCCTTGTAGAACTGCATCGCAGCGGACACCGAGCGTCCCGATTCGTTCATGAATGTCTGCGGTTTCAGCAACGCCACCCGCTCGCCGCCCAGCCGGCCCTCGCTGACCAGTCCGCGGAAACGCTTGCGGAAGGGCGGAAAGTCGTGCCGGGCCGCGATAGCGTCCAGCGCCATGAAACCGATATTGTGGCGGTGGCGAGCGTATTTCGGGCCGGGATTGCCGAGCCCGACAAAGAGTTGCACGGCAGGCGGCCTCCTCTGCCCGGAGATCAGTCGGAGGCGGGCGCCTCGCCGCCTTCCCCTTCACCCTCCGGCCCCGCTTCCCCGGCCTCACCGTCCGCGTCCTCGTCGCCCAGGCCGCCCGCTGGCGCCGAGACCGACACGATCAACAGGTCGTCATCGCCGGCCGGCCGCACACCGTCCGGCAGCCCGATATCGGCAAGCCGGATGGCGCCGCCGATCTCGAGCTCCGAAATATCCACTTCCAGCGCCTCCGGAATGCTATCCGCCCGGCAGACGACCTCGACATCGTATTGCGCGACGGCGAGCGCGCCTCCGGCCCGCAGGCCGACGCAATCGTCCTGGTTGAGCAGCGAGACCGCCACCCGAACCTGAAGCTCGGACGCCGCCGACACGCGCATGAAATCGACATGCAGGGGACGGTCCGTAACCGGATGGCGCTGGACCTCCTTCGGAATGACGCGCTCCCGGCCGACGCCTTTTATCTCCAGGTCGAGCAGCGTTGCCGTGAAGCCGCCGCGGCCCATCAGCCAGCGCAGCCGCCGGTCCTCGACGGACACCATTTCCGGCCCCTTGCTGCCGCCATAGACGATTGCCGGCACCCGGCCTTCGCGGCGCACCGCCCGCGCCGGCCCCGTGCCGGCGCCCTGCCGCGGCAATGCGGCAAGAATAGCGTTTTCGCTCATGATCTTCCGTTCCCTGTCTTCTCCGGACCGGCCTAGTTGAACAGGCTCGAGACCGACCGGCTCTGGGTGATCCGCAACACCGCTTCGCCCAGCAAGGGCGCCACGGTGATCTGCCGGATGTTGTCCGCTTCCTGCATCGCTTGCGTCGCCTCGATGCTGTCCGTCGTCACCAGCATATCTATCGGCGAGGCCGTGACCCGGTCCACCGCCCCGCCCGACAGGACGCCGTGCGAGATATAGGCCGAGACGGCGCTCGCCCCTTCTTCCATCAACGCCACCGCGGCGTTGCACAAGGTGCCGGCGCTGTCCACGATGTCATCGAATATGACGCAGCGCCGCCCGCCGACCTCGCCGATAATGTTCATCACCTCGGAAACGCCAGCGCGCGGGCGGCGCTTGTCGATGATTGCGAGCTCGCTGTCAAGGCGGCGCGCGAGTGAGCGGGCGCGCACGACGCCGCCGACATCGGGCGAAACGATCACCGGCGCCTCGTCGTTGAACACCTGCTTCAAGTCGGCTGCGAACACGGGCGCTGCGAACAGGTTGTCGGTCGGGATATCGAAGAAGCCTTGGATCTGGCCCGCATGGAGGTCCATGGTCAGCACCCGGTGGGCGCCCGCTATGGTAATCAGGTTGGCGACCAGCTTCGCCGAAATCGGGGTGCGCGGTCCCGTCTTCCGGTCCTGCCGGGCATAGCCGAAATAGGGGATGACGGCCGTGATTCTGCGCGCCGATCCCCGTTTCAGGGCGTCGATGGCCACCAGCAGTTCCATCAGCGTGTCGTTGGCGGGAAAGGAGGTGGACTGGACCAGGAACACGTCCTCGCCGCGCACATTCTCTTCGATCTCGACGAAGACTTCCTTGTCGGAGAAATTCCTTATGCTGGCGGCGGTCAACGGCACTTCGAGATAGTCGCTGATCGCCCGGGCGAGCGGTCGATTGCTGGTGCCTGCAATAACCTTCATCCGTCCCGCCGCCCCTCTCCCCCCGGAGGGCGCGGAACCTAACAGCGCGCCCCGGCGCTGTAAATGGCGGCTCAGATGCGGGTCGAGAGCGCAATTGCCAGCTTCGAGGCGGTGTTGACCGCGCGGTAGAGCAGGCCGTAGGCGGGCGCTTGTTCAGCTCCGGCGTCGAGCGCCGTGTCGCGGTGTTCCAGCTCCTCGGCCCGAAACTCCTCGATGGCTGCCGCCAGTTCCGGTTCCTCGCCCTCCAGGGCTTCGAGCTGGCCCGCATAATGCTCGTCTATGGCCTCCTCGACCGCCACGGTGCAGGCCATCGCCGCGCGCTTGCCAAGCATCGCCGTGGCCGTGCCGAGCGCGAAACCGGCCAGGTGCCAGAGCGGCTGCAACGCGGTCGGGCGCGCCCGCCGGGCAGCGAGTTCCGCCTCGAAGAAGGCCAGGTGCCGCGCCTCCTGCCGCGCCATGTGCCGGAGCGCCGGCCCGGCCGGCCCGCGCCCGAGCACGGCAAGCTGCCCTTCGTAGATGCGCTGCGCGCCGTATTCGCCCGCATGGTTGACGCGGACCATCGCCTCGACCCGGGCCTTCTGCGTCGGGTCTCCCGGCAGGCGTTTCATGCTGCTCTGTTCCTTGCCGCCGGAACCATGCGCCGGAACGCGCCGGCCGCCATGCCCGCCAACGCCAGCGAAAGCAGGCCGTTCCAGGCCGCCATGGAGAGACCCAGGAACGACCACGCCGCCTCATCGCAGCGCGCGGGCGCCGCATTCAGCAGGCGTTCGCGCAACTCCGCCACCGTCTCGGCCGGGGGTCCGCCCGCGCAGGCTTCTAGGCCCGGCCACCATTGCTGCTCGACCCCGGCATGGAACCCGGCGAGGCCCGCACCCGCAAGCGCGGCGAGGCCCGCAAGTCCGACCGCAACCGCCGCGGCCAAGCCCCGGAAGCCCAGGGAGACGGCGGCAAGCAAGGCGGTCGCAACATGCGGCCAGCGCTGCCAGATGCACAGCGGGCACGGCTCCAGCCCCCCTAGATGCTGGAAGCCGAAGGCTGCGGCCAGCGCCGCTAGGCTGCCGCCGGCCAACGCCGCCGGATGGAGCAGGAACCGCATCACAGCACCTTCAATGCCGCGAAGCCCGCCACGAGCAGAACGACGAAGGCGAGCGTCAACAGCCCGAGCCGGCGTTCGATAAACGCGCGGAGCGGCGCGCCGAAACGCCAGAGGAGTGCGGCAACGATGAAGAAGCGCAGCCCCCTGCCGGCTGCCGATGCCAGGACGAAGACGCCGATGTCGGTGCCGGCAAAACCGCTTGCGAGGGTGAAGACCTTGTAGGGAATCGGCGAAAAGGCCGCGGAGAACACAATAAGGCCGCCATGCGCATTGTAGAGCGCCTGCGCTTCGGCGAACGCCGCTTCGTAGCCATAGAATCCGAGCAGCGGCGCGCCCACGGCGTCGAAGAGGAACGCCCCGGCGCCGTAGCCCGCCACGCCGCCGGCGACGGATGCGCCGGTGCAGATCGCCGCGTAGCGCCAGGCGCGCCCGGGCGCCGCCAGCACCATCGGGATGAGCAGCACATCCACCGGCGCCGGAAAGGCGACGCTCTCGGCAAAGGCGACCCCCGCCAGTATCCACACCGCGGCGCGATGCCCGGCGAGGCGCATGGTTCCGTCGTAGAGGCGGCGCAGCATGATGCCGGTCCCAATAGCGGCGCCGGACCGGACCGGCAATGCGCTCCGTTCCTCTCCGAAGTCGCAGGGACCCCGAAGATGTCATGAAATGTCGTAACTGCCCGGGATGAGCGATCCGGTTATGGGTTGACGGGTTTGTGGAAAAATGGGTCAGCCTGGCCATGGTTGGTTCCGGTTCGCGCGGAAGCGGTTATCCGGGGTCTGTTATGGAGACTGCGGAGGAGAAGGTTGCGCGTGTCGAGTTGGAGAACGCGCAGCTTCGGGATCGGGTTGCGGGTGTTGCAGAGCGGCCGGGGGAGTTGGAGCGCCGTCCCGGTCTGAACGGCGGCAATAGCGGCAAGCCTTCATCGAGCGATGGGTTGAAGAAGCCTGCGGCGGCGCGTCGGACGCGGAGCCTGAGGGGCAAGACGGGCCGGAAGCCGGGCGGTCAGGCGGGCCATGCGGGCCGGACGCTTTGCCGGACGGGGCGCCCGGACCGTGTGAAGGAGCATGTTCCGGCGGTATGCCGGGGCTGCGGTCGGCTTCTGCGGTCGGTCGTCCGGTCGCGCGTCGGGTATTCGACCTTCCTGAGCCGCGTCCTCCGGAAGTGACGGCGCACCGCGGTCATGCCTGCCGCTGCGGGCGTTGCGGGGTTGTGACGCGGGCGGCGTTTCCGAAGGGGGTATCGGGTCCGGTTCGGTATGGTCCGCGTCTTTCGGGCGTTGCGGTGTGGCTTCGTCACGGTCGGTTCCTGCCGGAGCGGCGGTTGTCGGAGGCGCCGGGTGTGTTGTTCGGGGCGCGCGTGTCGCCGGCGACCCTGGCGAGTATGAGCCGTCGGGCGGCGGAGCGTTTGCGTGCTGCGGGCGGGCATATGGAGGAGCTGGCGGCCCGCAAGGCGCGTGCGAAGCATCCGGACGAGACCGGGCTTCGCCCTGGCGGTCGCACGCGGTGGCTTCATGCGATGCGCGCCCCGCTGCTGGCGGCGTATCGGGTGAGCGAGCGGCGCGGGGCCGTGCCCGAGGGTGTGAGCGGGATAGCGGCGCCCGACCACTGGCAATGCTGTTGGCCGATGGCGGGGGGGAGCAATGCGCATCTCCTGCGGGGGTTGCAGGCGCTTGTGGCGTGCGACGAGGAGGACCGGGCGCGGCGCCTGCCGCGTCATCTGCTGCGGGCGCGGCGAGTGGCGCGTGTGGCGCGGAAGCGGGGCATTGCCGTTCCGGGGCGGGTGCTGGCGCGGATTGTGCGCGGCTGCGACCGGCTGCTTGTCGAGGCGATGAAGCGCCATGAGGACCGGACGCCGCTCCCGTCACGCGGCCGGGGCGGGACGCCGAGGCGGCGCAAGGGCCCCAACCTCGCCTTGCGCCTGCATGCGCGCCGGGACGAGACCCTGCGCTTCCTCACCGACGCGCAGGCGCCCTTCGCCAACAATGAGGCCGAGCGCGGCCTGCGCACGATGAAACGGCGACAGAAAATCTCCGGCGGCTTCCGCTCCCGGCGCGCCGCCGCCGACTTCGCCATCCTGCGCTCCGTCATCGCCACAGCCCAAAAGCAGCGCCGGGACGTCCTCAAGACCCCGATGGGGCCGCCCGCAAGCTTCATCAAGGACATCCGATACGCCTGAAACAAAACCAGGCAAGCCCCGGGCAATAGCAAACATGCTGGGCAGTTACGGAATGTCATGTTCTGTCATGCTCCGCCCTGCGGCGACCCCGTTCTTTCGTCGCCCCGGACTGCGATCCGGGGCCTCCTGTGGCGAGGACGGCGGGCGGGCGTCGAAGTCCCGGCTCGCCCCCGGATCGGGATCCGGGACAGGCTGCTGACGCGCCGTCCGGGACGACGAGTGTGGGGCATGTTGCTGATCGGTGCTTCTTGTCCGTTCCGTTCTCCCCGCCGCCGGCTCGCTGGCAGAGCGTCCCTGTTTCGCGCCGTGCATGCGCGCCTGCGCCCGCCCGCGCGCGAGACGGCAGACGCCCTTCGCCCTTGCGTTCCGGACGGGTTTTCAGAATCGAGAGACACGGCCCCGGAAGCCTTCGACCCCAAGGATCATCTTAGCACATTTTCTCTCATGTCAAGCCCTTGAACGAAACAAAAGTGAATATTCTGGCTTCCTGTTTCGTCGGACGAGGGCGCGCAACGCGGAGCGGGCGGATGCGTATGTGTGAATCCGGCAGCTCCACGCCGGCTCATACCAACGGTTCTGTGTGCTGACTCATGGGGGGATTCGCTGAAGGCGGGTTTTCCGATTGATCGTGTCCCAGGCGGTGGTGTAAGAGCCTGTCGTCGGTTGCGGTATCCGGCGGGTGGGGCCGGGCCGCTCAGTCTGCCGCGGCGGGCATCTTGACGGTTGTATTGTCGCTCACGGGAGCGATGGCTTCCAGCGTCATGTATCCGGCTCTCTGGACGGCCCCTTCGTCGTTCTGCTCGAGGAGGCTCGCGCCGATCGGCCGGGCGATGGCGTCCTCGTTGGGGAAGATGGCGACGGTATCGGTGCGTCGCTTGACTTCGCCATGGAGGCGTTCGAGCGGGTTTGTCGCGTGCAGCCTGGCGCGATGCGCGGCCGGGGAGGTCATACAGGCCGGGACGTCGTGCTCGGCCTCGTCCATGATAGCGGCGAGCTTCGCCGCCCTGGCCCCGAGCCGGTCGGCGCCCTGGCGCCACGGGGCGGACGCGCTGTCGGCATCCTCCTGGGCGAAGGCGGTCGTGACGAAGGCGCAGACGACGCGCCGGCCCTGCTTGCCGGCATGAGCGAGCCGGTTGCGCATGAAGTGCGCGCGGCAGCGCTGCCATGTGGCGCCGGGGATGCGGGTCGCGGCGGCCTTGAGGCCCTTGCGGTCGTCGCAGATCGCCAGCTTGACGCCGCGCCGCCTGCGGCGGGCCGGGGAGCGAAGGAACGCGGTCCGGAAGGTCCCGGCCTCGGACGCGCCGCTCGCCATGCCGCGCCCCTCGCGGCGGCCCCGGTCGTTGACCGCCGCGAGGGTGACCGCGACCGGGACGACGCGCCCGGTCTCGCGCCTCTTCGCACAGGTCGCGTCCCGCCACAGATACGGCCAGTCGCCCTCCAGCGGGCGGTCGAGGAAGTCGCGGCTCTTGTCGTCGATCCCGCCGCACAGCCGCGAGACCTGGCTCCCGGAGAGGCCCGACATCCCCATGGCCTGCGCCGGGTCGTCGACCGAGCGGGGCGACACGTCCTCGATGCAGGCCTCCCGGATCACCGCAGTCAGCGCCTTCTCCGCCATCCGGCGCGGTTCCGGGAAGCCGGGGCAGTAACTCCCCTTGCGCCGCTGCGGGCGCTTCAACTCGACCGTGCCGGCCCGCGTCTCCCGGACCCGGTCGCGGTAGCCGTTGCGCTGCGCGATCCGGGCCGGCGAACGCTCGCCATGCGCGGCCCCGGCAAGGCCCTCGACCTCAAGCGCCATCGGACGCTCGACCGTGAAGGCGATCGTCTCGCGAAGCAGGTCCGCCTCGGAACTCTTCGCCAACAGCGCCCGCAAGGTCATCATGTCGTTGGCGGTCATCGTGATCTTCCTCCGGTCGGGTGGACTATCCAGGCCCAACCCTGACCGGCGCCGCGATGGCCTCCGCTATGGATAGGCGGCCCCCGCCGCCAGACACGTCGCGGTCGCTACGGATCGATGTCGCCGCGGTCGGCATGCGCGCGGGAGCTGAGCTTGAAGACGTCACTGTGAACGATGGGCGGCTTCGGCAGCTCCTCCACCTAAAACACGCAGACCTCAGCATGAGCCACATCTCGCCTGGCCAGGTTGACGAGGAATATCCGCTTCGGCCCCATCCGGTGGGGTCCGAGGCGGGGACCCCTGGGTTTGTCCGGCCGGCATCCGCACTCGACCCTCAATCCGTCGCGAACCAGCTTCTGCATCAGTGAGGAGTATGGCTCTTCCTCCGGGCTTGCCCCGTCCTTCTTCACGGCCACAATGCAGTCCGCCAGGTGCGGTTCGATCTCCTCGAGGCGTTCTTCGCTCTCCCTGTCCATGAAATAGAAAGTCCTCATCCGCGAAGGCCGGAAACGGGGCGTCCACACACATCCGGTGGGCGGTGCAGCGCGTCATCCATCGAATATGGCCACCGCGCGGGTCCAGCCCGCAGAGGCGCCGCGGATCTTCACCGGGAAGCAGCACACCGTGAAGCCGTCGCCCGGCAGCGCCTCCAGATTGTGCAGCTTCTCGAGATGGCAATAGCCGATGTCGCGCCCGGCCTTGTGCCCCTCCCAGATGATCGAGGCGTCGCGGCTTTCGGCATAGCGCTTGGCCGTGTGGGTGAAGGGCGCATCCCAGCTCCAGGCATCGGTGCCCGTCAGGCGCACACCGCGTTCCAACAGATACATGGTGGCGTCGCAACCCATGCCACAGCCGGCATCGACGTAGTCGTCATCGCCATAGGCCGAGCCTGCACGGGTGTTGACCACGACGATATCCAGCGGCTGGATCTCGTGGCCGATCCGTGCCAGTTCCGCAGTCAGATCGTCGGCGGTCACGACATAGCCGTCGTCGAAATGGCGGAAGTCCAGCTTCACGCCCGGCTGCATGCACCAGTCGAGCGGCACTTCGTCGATTGTGATGGCGCGCTCGCCCCGGTTCATGGTCGAGGCGAAGTGATAGGGCGCATCGAGATGGGTGCCGTTATGGGTGATGAGTTGCACCATCTCCACCGCCCAGGCCTCGCCGTCGGGTAGATCCCCCTTCTTCAGTCCGGGGAAGAAGGGCGCCATCTGCTCGAAAGATTGATGGTGGTCGAAATAGGTGATCTTCGGGCTGTACGGCTGCGGGTCGGAGATCACGTCGTTCTCCAGTGGCATCGAGATATCGACAATCCTGCGTGTCATTGTTCGGATCCTCCGGAGAAGCGGGCGAGTTCAGAGCAGCGCCAGGCTGAGCCAGGGAAAGAGAATGATCAGCAGTAGAACGATCAGCATGATCGCGGCGAAAGGCGCGGCGCCGGCAAAGATATCGCCGAGCCGGACCGACGGATCGTTCAGGGTGGACTTGATCACGTAGACCGCGATGCCGAGCGGCGGGGTCAGCAGGCCGATTTCCACCGCGAGCACCGTGACGATGCCGAACCAGACCAGATCCACGCCGAATGATTGGGCGATCGGCAGGACCAGCGGCAGCACCACCAGCATGATCGAGGTGGAATCCAGCACGGTCCCCATGACCAGGATCAGCACCACATAGAGTGCAATGAACGCGGCGAAGCCGAGCTCCGCCGACTCCACCAGGCCGACCAGATGCTGCGGAATACCGGCCAGGCCGAGCATGCGCGTGTAGATGCTTGCCGCGATCAGCAGGAAGCAGATCGACACGGTGACGTGTCCGGTCTCGATCAGGACCTGCCAATAGTCCTTCACGCCGGCCCGCGCCGCCTTTCTCCGCCCGCGGGCGAGGGCAAGCAGCAGGGCGCCCAGCGCGCCGACCGCACCGGCTTCCGTCGGCGTGAAGAAGCCGCCGTAAATTCCGCCGAGCACCAGAACGATCAGGCCGACCACCGGCACCATCGACAGGTAGCCGACTTGGGGTCCGGTATCGGTGACCTTGCGGGCCACGGCCCCCGGCGCGCCGACGAAGGCGGGAAAGCGCGTGGCCAGCACGAATATCAGCGCCGCAAAGGCCAGGCTGAGCAGCAATCCCGGAATGATGCCCGCGATAAACAAGGCCCCAATCGAGGTTTCTGCCAGGAAACCGTAAACGATGAGGAGAAGGCTGGGCGGAATCAGCATGCCCAGTACGCTCGAGCCCGCGACGACACCCGTCGCGAACCGGGCCGTGTAGCCGAGCTTCAGCATCTCGGGGATGGCGACCTTGGTGAACACCGCGGCGGACGCGATGGAAATGCCGGTGATCGCCGCGAAGACTGCATTCGCCGCCACCGTCGCCACCCCGAGGCCGCCGGGCATCCGGCGGAGCGGGCGGTTCGCCACCTGGAACATGTCGCGCCCGATATCCGACATGCTGATGAGCAAGCCCATCAGGACGAACAGGGGCACGACGCCGAAAATATGGTTGGCGATGGCGTCGTAGGCCGAGAGCGCGAGGAACTTGGTCGCGAGCACGAAATTGTCCCGCATCAGCCAGACGCCGACGACCGACAGCAGGGAGAGCGCCACGCCGACATGCATGCCCAGCCAGATCAGCAGCAGCATGGCGGCCAGCATGATCCCGCCGATATCCAGAGCTGTCACGGCGGACTCCGCCGGAAGGCGCGGCTGGCGGCGCGGCCTGTGAGCGCAAGAAAGGTGAGGGCGGTCGCGCCGCTGCCGATCAGGATGATCAGCCGGACCGGCCAGGTCGGCGCGGTGAAATCGCCCAGGGCGCCGACATAGTCCCCTTCGTCGAACGCGCGCTGGAAGTAGGGGAGGCTCGCCCAGAACAAGACCGCCATGACGGCGGCTCCGGCAAGATGGAACAGGGCGTCCAGGCCGTGGCCGATCGCCGGCTGCGTCCGCATCAGCCGCCCCAACAGCGAATCGGAGCGGGTGATTCGCCCGGACCACAGCGTGTGCGCGAGCTGGAGAAAGACGATCCCGACGATGGAGAGCGCGACCAGCTCGGGCACGCCGCGAATGGGGGCCGTCAATGCCTCTCGCGAGATTACGTCGGCGTTGATCAGCAGCATCAGGGCGGCGATCCATACGCCGCCCAGCGCGTTCAGTACGACGATGGCCCGCAACAGGCCACGCGCGACCCGGCCCGCAGCTTCGCTTCCCGTGCCTTCCGGCGGCGGCTGGCCCTCCGGGGGCATCGTCCCGTCGTTCGCCCCTATCTACGCGGCCGACCAGTCGCGTGGGATATCGGCGCCGGCCGCCTTGAGCTTGTCGATAAAGCCCATCAGCACCGCGTTGCCGGGTACGCCCTTCTCCTCCAGCTCGGCCGCCCACAGTTGGGCGACGTTGGGAATGGCCTCGGCCCATTGCTTGCGCAGCGCCGGATCGATGGCGACCCGCTCGGCCCCGGCCTCGACCATGCTCTCTTCCAGTGCAGCCGCAGCGCCGCTCTGGGCCGCGGCGAAACGCTTGCCGTATTCGGCGCTGACCTCCGTAAGGACGGCCTGCACGTCCGCCGGCATGCCGTTCCAGGCGTCCAGGTTGACCGACAGGCCCCCGGCAAACTGGGCGCCGAAGTTGCACTTGTTGATGTAGGGCGCGACCTCGAACACCTTGGAGCCCCAGGCGCCGGTGGTGAACACCACGACGCCGTCCGCAACGCCGGTACTGATATCGTTGTAGTAGGTCTGCAGGTTGCCGGCGACCGCAACCGCGCCGGTTCCCTTGATCCAGTTCGCCACCGGTCCCGGCGCCAGGATCTTCTTGCCGTTCAGGTCGTCCAGGCTGTTGATCGGGAACTTGGCCCACAAGTGGTAGGTGTCCAGCGCCGCCCCGGCCAGATAGCGCTGATTGCGCGCCTTCCAGGCCTCGCCCATCGCCGGGATCTCTCGCTGCAGGGCCCCGATCGCGCCGGTCACGGTGCCGATATCGTCCGAGCCGAACGGGCAGACATAGCTGACGTTCTGCAAGGGCATCTTGGCGGCTTCGAAGATGGTGCCGACAAAGCCCATCTCGACCAGGCCTTCCTCGATCGCTTCCAGGACGCCGCCGATCTTGGCGATGGTGCCGCCATAGCCCTGGGTCCAGGCGATGCTGTGGGTGCCGCCGGCCTTCAGGCGCTGGTCCACCTCCGGGATGAAATAGTCCTGCAGCAGCTTGACCCAGAGGAAATGCTGCGGGTGGCCGGCCGCGACGGTAATGTTGAACGCGGCCCCCCAGGAAGGTGTTGCCGTGACGCTAACGGCGCCGGCGGCGGCTGCCGCAGCCAGCAATTCTCGTCTCGAAATGCGTTTCATGGATCTGTCTTCCCCAATGCCGGTTTGCGATGATGCGGAAACGGCCGCTCGCCAGCCGAAAGCGGTCTTCCGATGGTCGCTCCGCCTGCACGTTCCCGATGCACGCCGCTTCGTACGGCGACGACAACTCAACGGGTTGTCAGTGCTTCGTCCGATCGACGCTTGCACGCATCGTAGGGCTGGAGATAAAATATGTAAAGTATGAAAAACATGGTATATGCAAGGAACAACGATTTTACGAGATGACCTAAGACTCTGTGGGGACAGGATCGAATGGACGGACACACCGCAATGACGCTGGCCGACAGGGCCGCACAGGTGGTCGGCGAGGAAATACTCTCCGGCCGCCTCGCCGCCGGCTCACGCCTTCACATACGCCAGCTAGCCGAGCAGACAGGCATCGGGCCGACGCCCCTGCGGGAAGGTTTGTCTCGGCTCCTCGCCCGCGGCCTGGTTGTCGCCGTCGAGCAGCGCGGATTTCGTGTCGCGGAAATGAGCCGCGCCGATCTGGAAGACATCCTCATGACGCGCGCGGCGCTGGAGACCGAAGCGCTCAGATTGTCGATGGCAAACGGCGACGATCGCTGGGAAGCCGAAATCGTCGCGTCCCTTCACCGCCTGGTTCGCTTTCTCGAACGGGTGCCGCGGGATGCGCGCGCGGTCGTCGGCGAACTGGATAAGGTTCACAAGGCCTTCCACACCTCCTTGATCGCCGCGTGTGGTTCGACCCGCATGCTCGATCTCCACAGCGTCCTGCATGATCAGGGGTATCGATATCGCCACATGATGGTGACGTCCTTCGATCCGCCGGCAATCGCCGGGGAGCATCGCAAGCTGGCCGAGATTGTCCTCGACCGCGACGCCGACGCTGCAGCCGTGGCCTATCGCGACCACCTTCAGCTCCTCGTCGCGGGGACCTATCCCGACGCGGACCAGTGCGACATGGCTGTTCGCGAGACAGCTGAAGTCCCGGCGGCCGGACCGCTGCGCCAGGGCCCGAACGCGTGACCAACAAAGGAGGCTCCTGCCCGTGAAGCTCGCCACATACCGTTCGCACGATGAGTTGCGCGTCGGCGCCGTGATCGACGAGGAGACCCGCATTCTCGATCTCGCGCGCGCTGCCGGAGCCGATGGCGGCAATTCCGACACGTTCCGCACGATGCTCGATTTCGTCGATGCCGGGCCTGCAGGACTGGATGCCGCGGCAAGCCTGGTGGCGCGGTACGCCGAAGACGCTGCCCTCACCGTGCCGGTCGATGACATCGCGCTCCAGGCGCCGCTGCCGCTGCCGCGCCAGATCCGCGATTTTTCCGTCTTCCCCGGTCATATCCGGCAGGCGCCGGTCGGCATGCGCAAGCTGCAGGCCCGCATGGCGGGGCAGCCGATCCCCGATCTGCAGGTCGCAGATACGGTACCGGAGATCTATCGGTCACAGCCGATCTATTACCTGTCGAACCGCTTCAGCGTCGTCGGGCCGGACGAGACGGTGACGTGGCCGGGCTACAGCCGCTTCATGGATTTCGAGCTCGAGCTGGCGGCGGTCATCGGGCGGACCGGCAAGAACGTCGGCGCGGCCGAGGCCGCCGGCCACATATTCGGCTACACGATCTACAACGACTTCTCCGCCAGGGACGCCCAGCTGATCGAAATGCAAGGCTTCCTCGGCCCGGCGAAAGGCAAGAGCTTCGACGGCGGCAACGTCATCGGCCCGTGGATCGTCACGCCGGACGAGATCGCCGATCCGAACAATCTCGTCATGCTCGCGCGGGTGAATGGCGCGCTCTGGTCGCAAGGCAGCACCGCCGACATGCTCCACAGCTTCGAGGACATGATCGCGTTCGTCTCTCGGGACGAAACCATCCACACCGGCGAGATATTCGGCTCGGGCACCATCGGCAATGGCTGCGGCCTCGAGCAGGACCGCTATCTGGAAGACGGCGACCTCGTCGAGCTCGAAGTCGAGAGCATCGGCGTGCTGCGAAACAGGGTGGTCCGGGCAAATCCATCCTGAGTCCGATCATGTCCGAGGCGGTGGTGTAAGAGCCTGTCGTCGGTTGCGGTATCCGGCGGGTGGGGCCGGGCCGCTCAGTCTGCCGCGGCGGGCATCTTGACGGTTGTATTGTCGCTCACGGGAGCGATGGCTTCCAGCGTCATGTATCCGGCTCTCTGGACGGCCCCTTCGTCGTTCTGCTCGAGGAGGCTCGCGCCGATCGGCCGGGCGATGGCGTCCTCGTTGGGGAAGATGGCGACGGTATCGGTGCGTCGCTTGACTTCGCCATGGAGGCGTTCGAGCGGGTTTGTCGCGTGCAGCCTGGCGCGATGCGCGGCCGGGGAGGTCATACAGGCCGGGACGTCGTGCTCGGCCTCGTCCATGATGGCGGCGAGCTTCGCCGCCCTGGCCCCGAGCCGGTCGGCGCCCTGGCGCCACGGGGCGGACGCGCTGTCGGCATCCTCCTGGGCGAAGGCGGTCGTGACGAAGGCGCAGACGACGCGCCGGCCCTGCTTGCCGGCATGAGCGAGCCGGTTGCGCATGAAGTGCGCGCGGCAGCGCTGCCATGTGGCGCCGGGGATGCGGGTCGCGGCGGCCTTGAGGCCCTTGCGGTCGTCGCAGATCGCCAGCTTGACGCCGCGCCGCCTGCGGCGGGCCGGGGAGCGAAGGAACGCGGTCCGGAAGGTCCCGGCCTCGGACGCGCCGCTCGCCATGCCGCGCCCCTCGCGGCGGCCCCGGTCGTTGACCGCCACCGCGATGGTGACCGCGACCGGGACGCCGCGCCCGGTCTCGCTCCTCTTCACACAGGTCGCGTCCCGCCACAGATACGGCCAGTCGCCCTCCAGCGGGCGGTCGAGGAAGTCGCGGCTCTTGTCGTCGATCCCGCCGCACAGCCGCGAGACCTGGCTCCTGGAGAGGCCCGACATCCCCATGGCCTGCGCCGGGTCGTCGACCGAGCGGGGCGACACGCCCTCGATGCAGGCCTCCCGGATCACCGCAGTCAGCGCCTTCTCCGCCATCCGGCGCGGCTCCAGGAAGCCGGGGCAGTAGCTCCCCTTGCGCCGCTGCGGGCGCTTCAACTCGACCGTGCCGGCCCGCGTCTCCCGGACCCGGTCGCGGTAGCCGTTGCGCTGCGCGATCCGGGCCGGCGAACGCTCGCCGGGCGCCGCCCCGGCAAGGCCCTCGACCTCAAGCGCCATCGGACGCTCGACCGTGAAGGCGATCGTCTCGCGAAGCAGGTCCGCCTCGGAACTCTTCGCCAACAGCGCCCGCAAGGTCATCATGTCGTTGGCGGTCATCGTGGTCTTCCTCCGGTCGGGTGGACTATCCAGGCCCAACCCTGACCGGCGCCGCGATGGCCTCCGCTATGGATAGGTGGCCCCCCGCCGCCAGACACGTCGCGGTCGCTGCGGCGGGCCACTTACCCACAGATAATACCAACCGCGAGTCATATGAACCGATACAGTGAGGCATCGGGATCAGCACGATGGGGCTACGGCCCAGCTGCGCCGGGTCGTATTGGTGATGACGTCGGGCTGGTCGGTCAGCCATTGCCACCCCGTCCGGCAGGCGTCCCTCAGGGCGGAGACATCCTTGAACACGCGGTTGGCGAAGCGGTTCGATTTCAGGAACAGAATGATCTGCTCCATCGGATTGAGTTCCGGGCTGTAGGGCGGCAGATGCACGAGCGTCAGGTTGGGGGGAACGAGAAGGTCGCCCGAGCGATGCCAGCCCGCCCCGTCCAGCACAATCACGCCGTGCGCACCCGGCGCCACGGCCGCGCCGATCGCCGCCAGATGCTCGTTCATCGACGCCGTGTTCGCCCTGTCCGCCCCGTGGGCGATGCCGACGCCGCGCTCCGCGCAGGTGGCGCCGAACAGATAGATGTAGCCATAGCGATGGTCGCGCACGATGCGCGGACGCTGCTTCCCATTCGCCCAGACCCGTGTCGTCATCCCCTTCTGGGCGATGCGCGCTTCGTCCTGGAACCAGATTTCTATCGGACCCGCCAGCGCCTCAGAGCCGAGCGTCGACGTCAACTGTGCCTCGAACTCCGCCACGAACGACCTCTGCCGCTCCGCGTCGGCTTTGGGGGGGACCGGTCGCCCCGAGACAAAGCGAAACCCGGCCCTTCGGAGCATCATACGGGCACCGCTCTCCGTATAGATGACCCCGAAGGCCTCCTCGATTTTCCGTACGATGTCCTGAACGCGCCAGCGCGTCACACCGTCCCGCTCAAGCTCGGGACCCGCCTCGATCCAGGCGCCGATCTCGGCGATCTGCGCGTCCGTCAACCGGCCCTCGCTCCCGCCGCGCGGGAGATCTCCGCGAGGCCGTCGAAGCCCTCCGTGTTGTAGCGCAACACCCAGTCGCGCAGGATTTGAAGCTCCATGCCCTGCGCCCGAGCCGCCTCCGTGCGAGACGCGCCCTCCATGATCATGGCGAGCGCACACGCGCGCGACGCTTGCTTCGCGTCCCCGCAGTGCCTCGAAAGCGCGTGGAGCTCGTCCGCTGTGTGTGCCGTCCAGGTTATCGGCGTTGCCGCACTCATCGTCATCCTCCGGCGCTGGTGAGTCGATCACCACAGTCTATGGAGGTCGTCCGGACCGTCACCCCAACATATGGGGATGGTGAGTCAATTTGGAGCGCGCTTGGTATAACAGCGGAAGCCTCGCCTCCTACAACACGCCCGGAGACACGATCCTTGTAGGCCGTATATCCTTACATTCGTCCCGCCCGCCTACCAAGTATAAGCGCTGCGAACGCCCCGCCTGGATTTCAGCTTGCCGCCGGGTCGAAGTGCCAGAGCAGGAGTTGGTCGATCTTCGATTGCGGATGCCCGGCGGCGATCTTCTCCAGCGTGCTCGTGAGCCAGGCGCAGGGCTCGACGCCGTTCATTCTGCAGGTCTCGATGAGCGAGGCGATGCGGCCCCAGGAGCGAGCGCCCTCGTCGTGACCCGCGAACAACGCGTTCCTGGCGGTGAGTTTCACCGGGCGGATGCGGTTCTCGACGAAGTTCGAGTCCATCTCGACGCGCCCGTCGTACAGGAACACCAGCAGCCTGTCCCACTGGTTGGCGATACAGGTCAGCTTCTCGCCCAGGCGCGAGCGCGGCGAGACGCGCGAGCGCCGCTCATCGAGCCAGACCCCGAAGGCGTTCACCAGCGGGGCCGACCCGGTCCACCGGACGAACTGGCGCGTCGCCGGCAGCTCGCCCCGGATCCTGTCCTCGATCCTGTAGAGCTGCGCGATGCGCTCCAGTCCGGCCTTCGCGATCGGCGAGCCGTTGCTGTCGAACATCTCCTCGAGGCCGCGCCTGGCATGGACCCAGCATCCAGCCAGCGTCAGCGCCCCGCCCGGGTGGGCCTCCCGGCGCAGCCTGTCAACGGCGGCGGGATTATGCGCCAGAGCGGCGGAGTAAGAATGCACCGGGGTCTCGGCGGTAGCTTGTCCCCGTAGTCCACGGGTGGGCCCCGCGCGCGGGGCGACGCGCCCTCCGCGCGGCTGGCGGCGGCCCGCGCGTGGGAGGGGCCTGTGGGCCCACGGGGGCAAGCGGGGTTATTCGGAAGGAGGCCGGCGCCGCGATCGGCTCTGCTTGAGCCGGTAGCTGTCTGCGTTCATCTCGAGGATATGGACGTGGTGGGCGATACGGTCGAGGAGTGCGCCGGCAAGGCATTCGCTGGCGAAGACGGAAGTCCATTCCTGGAAGGGCGGGTTGGAGGTGACGATGGTGGCGCCGTTCTCGTAGCGCCGGCTGAAGACGTCGAACAGGCGCTCGCTTCCGCTCTGCGACAGGGGGCCGTATCCGATCTCGTCGACGATCGGCAGGTTCACCCCGGCAAGCTGGTCCTGGCGGCGGAGCAGTCTCTTCTCGTCGCGCGCCTCGATCATCTCGTGGACCAGGTGGGAGGCGGTGGTGAAGCGGACGGAGAGGCCCTTCCGGCAGGCGGCCAGCCCGAGGGCCGGAGCAATGTGCGTCTTGCCGACGCCTGATGGGCCCAACAGGATCGCGTTCTCGCGGCGGTCGATGCAATCGCCGCGCGCCAGATCCAGGACGAGCATCTTGTTGAGGCTCGGGATGGCCTTGAAGTCGAAGCTCTCGGGTTGTTTGACGACGGGGAAGCGGGCCTGCCGGATGCGGCGTTCGACCAGGCGGCGCTCGCGCTCGATCCTCTCCATCTCCGCCAGCCGGGCCGGGAACTGCACATGATCCAGGCCGTCTGTCGCGCACTGGCGGGCCAGTGTCTCGTATTCCCGCAGGAAGGTGGGCAGCTTCAGCTTCTTCGGATGACGTTCGAGCAGGATGCGGGGCGGCTCAGCCATGGCCGGCCTCTGCAGCGAGCAGGGAGGCATAGTCGCCGGCCCGGGTGGCGGCGACGAAGGGCTGGGGCAGGTGCGGATAGCGCGTCAGGTCGAGACGAACCGGGCGCTTCTCGATGCGCGCCAGCAGCAGGCGCAGGGTCTGGATGCAGTCGCGCTTGCCGCGCGGCCCGAAGCGGGCTTCGAGGAGGCGGCGCAGCGTGTCGAAGGCGTCGTCGAGCTTCCATCCCCGCAGCGGGGCCGCCTGATCCAGCGCGCCCGGCTTCCTCTCCAGGAGCGACAGGTAGGGCAGCGGGTCGCAGACCGCGTCGCCGCGGACACAGGAACGCCGGCGGCGGGCGATGATCTCGGCGCCGCGCGCGATCTCGACCCGGTCGACACAGCCCTTGATCGTCACCTTCTTGTGGGCGTGAACCACCGGCGCCGAGTAGTCCACAAGGCGATAGCGCACCAGGGCGGTCGACGAGACCTGGCCCGGCATGTGCTCGCAGGCCTCGAAGGGGGCGGCGGGCAGATCGCGCAGGGCGTCGAGGTCGGCGAGCAGCGCCGACGCCTTGTCGCCCTGCTCCAGCGCGCCGAGCCGCTCCAGGCCGTGCGCCGGCAGCCGATTGTTCAGGGCATCCGGAGCGGGCGCCTTCGGGATCGGCGCCATGAACTTGCGCCGGGCCGTCTTCACCGGGGCCTCGACCTTGCCCTTGTCGTTGCCCTTGCCCGGCCGGCCGAAGCGGTCGCGGAACAGGTGATGCGACTGCAGATGCGTGAACGCCCGGGTGCGCTGACGGGCGCCGTCGCCCAGGATCCGCGCCACCGCCAGGGTCGTGTTGTCGTAGAGGATCGATCGCGGAACCCCGCCGAGGAAGGCGAAGGCGCTGACATGGCCGTCGAGGAACGCCTCCGTCGTCTCCCTCGGATACGCCTTCACGAACCACAGATCGGAATGCGGCAGGATCAGGCGGAAGAAGGCGACCTTCTCTCGTTGCCCGCCGATCTCGACTGCCGCCTCGCCGAAGTCGACCCGGGCATGGCCCGGCGGATGGTGCAGCGGAATGAACGCCTCGCGCGTCGACTGCCGCTGCGAGCGGACGTAGTCCTTGACGATCGTATACCCGCCCGTGAACCCGTGCTGCGTCCCGCAGCCGCTCCAAGATACGATGCGCCGTGTGCCGCTGCTTGCGCGGCGCATCCGGGCCCCTGTCCGCCTCCGGAATCGCGTCGACGATGCCGGTCAAGCCTTCCAGCTTCGGTCGCCTGACCGGCTTTGACCGCCGATACCCCGGCGGCGCCGAGTAGCTCGGCATCTGCTTCACCGTCCGGCGGTCGATCCCGAACCGCCGACCGCCTCGCAATGGCTCATACCAAGCGCGCTCCAAATTGACTCACCATCCCCATATGTTGGGGTGACGGTCCGGACGACCTCCATAGACTGTGGTGATCGACTCACCAGCGCCGGAGGATGACGATGAGTGCGGCAACGCCGATAACCTGGACGGCACACACAGCGGACGAGCTCCACGCGCTTTCGAGGCACTGCGGGGACGCGAAGCAAGCGTCGCGCGCGTGTGCGCTCGCCATGATCATGGAGGGCGCGTCTCGCACGGAGGCGGCTCGGGCGCAGGGCATGGAGCTTCAAATCCTGCGCGACTGGGTGTTGCGCTACAACACGGAGGGCTTCGACGGCCTCGCGGAGATCTCCCGCGCGGCGGGAGCGAGGGCCGGTTGACGGACGCGCAGATCGCCGAGATCGGCGCCTGGATCGAGGCGGGTCCCGAGCTTGAGCGGGACGGTGTGACGCGCTGGCGCGTTCAGGACATCGTACGGAAAATCGAGGAGGCCTTCGGGGTCATCTATACGGAGAGCGGTGCCCGTATGATGCTCCGAAGGGCCGGGTTTCGCTTTGTCTCGGGGCGACCGGTCCCCCCCAAAGCCGACGCGGAGCGGCAGAGGTCGTTCGTGGCGGAGTTCGAGGCACAGTTGACGTCGACGCTCGGCTCTGAGGCGCTGGCGGGTCCGATAGAAATCTGGTTCCAGGACGAAGCGCGCATCGCCCAGAAGGGGATGACGACACGGGTCTGGGCGAATGGGAAGCAGCGTCCGCGCATCGTGCGCGACCATCGCTATGGCTACATCTATCTGTTCGGCGCCACCTGCGCGGAGCGCGGCGTCGGCATCGCCCACGGGGCGGACAGGGCGAACACGGCGTCGATGAACGAGCATCTGGCGGCGATCGGCGCGGCCGTGGCGCCGGGTGCGCACGGCGTGATTGTGCTGGACGGGGCGGGCTGGCATCGCTCGGGCGACCTTCTCGTTCCCCCCAACCTGACGCTCGTGCATCTGCCGCCCTACAGCCCGGAACTCAATCCGATGGAGCAGATCATTCTGTTCCTGAAATCGAACCGCTTCGCCAACCGCGTGTTCAAGGATGTCTCCGCCCTGAGGGACGCCTGCCGGACGGGGTGGCAATGGCTGACCGACCAGCCCGACGTCATCACCAATACGACCCGGCGCAGCTGGGCCGTAGCCCCATCGTGCTGATCCCGATGCCTCACTGTATCGGTTCATATGACTCGCGGTTGGTATTACGAAAGTCGTAGCTATCTCTCCGTGGTTGACGTCGCGCACTATACGGGATTGCCCGCTCGCGAGATTCACCGGCGAGTCAAGTCGGGTCAATTGAGGGCATTCAAGTCGGCCAGTGGGCAGTACCGGTTTGACTTGGTTCACATCGAGGCCCTGCGTCGCGGAACTTACTCCACGACTGCGCACCGCTCGCGTACGGACGCCATCGAAATCCAAAAGGGCGAAACGAGACAACTTGTTGTCTATGGCGATTCACGCGACATGTCGACACATATAGACAGCGACAGCGTCCATATAGCAATTACCTCGCCACCTTATTTCAATGCTAAGATGTACTCGGATTCACCGTAAGCGGTGCGGGCGGCCCACCTTTCTATGTATGGGGTGATGGCGTTCGATGGCCCTTTCGCGAACGAGGGAGGGCTGCACGATGGATGCGCATGATCGGCATCTCCTGGGGCGGGATGAGCGGGCCGAGGACGACGCCGAGGCTGAGGATGCTGCTGACGCCACCGACAACGGGATTGGTGACGAGACGCCGGGGGCCGCTGGTGACCGGGCATGGACCGACGAGGAGAAGGCGCTGGTGGTGCGCGAGTGCTGCTGGCCGGGGACGCGCCCGGGCGAGGTCGCCCGGCGCTACGGCCTGTCGGCCAATCAGGTGAACGCGTGGCGCAGCCAGGCGCGGCGGGGCAAGCTTCCCTCCCCGTTTTCGCCGGAGACGGAGGCCGAGCCGGCAGCGCAGGCGGAGCGGACGCTTGCCGCGCGCAAGGCCGAGGATCGAGCCGGCCCCTGCCGCATCGAGACCGTCGCCGGCGTTCGCCTCGATCGAGGTGGAGGCGTCGCAGCCGGGTTCGGTCGGTTCGGTGTCGATCGAGGCGCGTGGCGTGACGGTCCGCCTTGACGGGGATATCGACACGTCGCGTATCGCGGAGATCGCCTCGGCGCTGCGAGCCCTTCGATGATTGTTCCGGGGGCTGCGCCGCGGATCGTGCTGGCCACGCGTCCGGTGGACTTTCGCAAGGGGCATGACGCGCTGGTGGCGTTGGTCGAGCACGAGCTCGGGCTGGACCCGTTTTCCGGCGTCGTGGTGGTGTTTCGCCCCAAGCGCGCGGACCGGGTCAAGGTGCTGTGGCGGGACGGGACGGGCCTGGTGCTGGCGTCGAAACGCCTCGAACGGGGCCGCTTCGCCTGGCCCTCGGTATGCGATGGGGTGGTGCGCCTTTCTCGGGCGCAGTTCGAGGCGTTGTTCGAGGGTCTCGACTGGCGCCGGGTGTGGCGGCCGCGGGTGCGCCGTCCGCTTGCGGCGGCATGACCGGAGAGAGGTGCGGATTCGGATTGTCGCATGACAAGGTTCTGATTCCACGATAGTGTTCCTTCATGGATTCGAACCTCGGCACGGTCGATCTCGCATCGCTTGCGCCGCCCTTGCAGGCGCTGTTCGCGGGTCAGCAAGCGACGGTTGAGGCGTTTCGCGCCGAGGTCGCCTCGCTCAGCGAGCGCAACCGCCGTCTCGAACGGCGAGGCTCCGAGGGGATTGTCGAGGACCTGCGTGAGAAGGTCGCCTCGCTCGCCGACCAGAACCGGCGCCTCGAACATCTGCTCGACGAGCTGCGGCGGGCGATGTTCGGGAAGAAGTCCGAGAAGCGCCACCCCGACCAGCTCCTGCTCGCCTTCGAGGCGCTCGAAGGCGCGCTCGCCGAGGCCGAGCAAGCGGCCCCGGCGGGCACGACACCCACGCCGCGCGCGAAGCGCCTCGCCGCGGAACGCAACCTCGGTCATCTGCCGGCCCATCTGCCGCGCACCTGTGAGCTGATCGAACCCGAGAGTACGCAGCGCCCGTGCGGGTGCGGCGAGATGGTGAAGATCGGCGAGGACCGCACCGAGCGGCTGCACATCGTCCCGGCGCAGCTTCAGGTCATCGTTACGGTGCGCCCGAAATACGCCTGCCGCATGTGCGAGGAAGGCGTCACCCAGGCGTCGGCGCCGGCGCACCTCATCGAGGGCGGTCTGCCCACCGAAGGCCTGCTCGCCCACGTGCTGGTGTCGAAGTTCGCGGATCATCTGCCGCTGTATCGCCAATCGCAGATCCTCGCCCGCTCGGGCATCGACCTGCACCGCTCGACACTGGCCGAGTGGGTCGGCAAGGCGTCGTTCCACCTTGGGCCCGTGTTCGAGCGCCTGAAGGCGGCGCTGAAGATGTCGAACCACCTCGGGCTGGACGAGACCCCGGTCCTGGTGCTCGACCCGGGCCGGGGCAAGACCGGGACCGGCTACCTGTGGACGATGGCGCGCGACGAGCGGGGATGGTCCGGGCCGGACCCGCCGGGCGTGTTGTATGAGTATGCGCCCGGCCGCAGCGGCAAGCATGGCGAGAAGCTGCTCGAGGGCTTCAAGGGAACAGTGCAGGTCGATGGCTATTCCGGGCACAACCGGCTGCGCCGGGAGGCCCGCCCGGGCGGGGCGCTGACGCTGGCTGGATGCTGGGTCCATGCCAGGCGCGGCCTCGAGGAGATGTTCGACAGCAACGGCTCGCCGATCGCGAAGGCCGGACTGGAGCGCATCGCGCAGCTCTACAGGATCGAGGACAGGATCCGGGGCGAGCTGCCGGCGATGCGCCAGTTCGTCCGGTGGACCGGGTCGGCCCCGCTGGTGAACGCCTTCGGGGTCTGGCTCGATGAGCGGCGCTCGCGCGTCTCGCCGCGCTCGCGCCTGGGCGAGAAGCTGACCTGTATCGCCAACCAGTGGGACAGGCTGCTGGTGTTCCTGTACGACGGGCGCGCCGAGATGGACTCGAACTTCGTCGAGAACCGCATCCGCCCGGTGAAACTCACCGCCAGGAACGCGTTGTTCGCGGGTCACGACGAGGGCGCTCGCTCCTGGGGCCGCATCGCCTCGCTCATCGAGACCTGCAGAATGAACGGTGTCGAACCCTGCGCCTGGCTCACGAGCACGCTGGAGAAGATCGCCGCCGGGCATCCGCAATCGAAGATCGACCAACTCCTGCCCTGGTACTTCGACCCGGCGGCAAGCTGAAATCCAGGCGGGGCGTTCGCAGTGCTTATGCTTGATAGGCGGGTGGGACGAAGTAAGGATATACGGCCTTACAAGAAATCGCTGGCGACGGAGGGCTCAATGCTATCGAGGGTTCCATCTTGGGCAGTCGCGGTTGCCGGTGCAGCCATCGTAATCGCCGCGACGGCAACGAGCACCGTGCTGCTCCATCAAACCCGGGCGGATATCACCGCGGTGAAGTCGGAGATCGACCGGTTGCGACTGCTCTCACAAACGCACATCGGCGGGCGGGCTGACGACAGTCGAGCCGCAGAATCGCGGGGCGAGTCGTTGCAGGCGCGAGAGTCCTGGGTCTATCTGGCGTACGTGTTCTTCAACCTGCTCGGCCTCATGGTCACGATGGGCAAGGACCTTCCCGTGTGGAAGGCCGAACGGCACAGCGAACGGGTGGCATAGTGGTTGCCTCAGGTGGATCGGGGTGATGTCTGCCTTGGGCCTTCAAACCCGCATCCTGCTGAAATCAAAATGGGGCGCTCGCAACGCTTACGAAGTATGAGCGCGACGGGCTGCGCCATACAAGCGACCCGACGGATGCGGAGTGGGCCGTTCTCGCCCCCTTTGCGCCCCCGGCCGAGGCGCCGAGGCGACCGCGGACGACGGACCTGCGCGAGGTCATCGGCGCGATCCTGTATGTGCTGCGCAGCGGTTGTCCGTGGCGCACGATGCCGAAGCACTTTCCGCCGCGCTCGACAGTGCAGCGCTATTTCTACGCGTGGCGCCGTGACGGGTTCCGGGAACGGATCGATCGAACCCTGCTGGCGGTGGCGCGCGTGGTCGGCGGCCGGGAGGCCGGCCCCTCAGCCGGCATCATCGACAGCCAGTCGGTCAAGACCACCGAAAGCGGCGGTCCACGGGGCTTTGACGCAGGCAAGAAGGTCAAGGGCCGCAAGCGCCACATCCTCACCGACACCGGCGGCCTGCCGGTCGCCGCCCGGGTCCATGGCGGCGATATCCGGGACCGCGACGGCGCCCCGACCGTGCTTGCCGGCATCTGCGACAGCGTCCCGCAGTTGCGCCATGTCTTCGCCGATGGGGCCTGTGCCGGCCCCAAACTCCAGGCGGCGCTGAAGCGGCTCGGCCGATGGACCCTGGAGATCGTCAAGCGGCCCGACACCGCGCAGGGCTGCGAGGTCTTGCCGAGGCGGTGGGCGGTCGAACGCACCTTAGCGCGGCTCAACCGCAACCGGCGTCTGGCCAAGGACTGCGAGACCGCCCTCGCCACAGCCACCGCATGGCTCTTCCTCGCCAGCGTCCAACTCCTCACCAGAAGATTAGCAAGGCATTCAAAAACAATCAGTCTTTTCGGGCCGGACTCTATGAGATGGTCCTGCATGTCGGGGCGTATTTCTCGGCCATGACGCCGCCGCCGCACGGCGCGCGATTCCTTCGCGAGATCGTCATGCGCCTGGAGATGCCGGACCCGCAAGGGCGTTACCGCATTCCCTTCATGCTGGCGCCGAATTCCTACGCCGTCTGGTATTCCGGATGAGCGCCGGCGGCCGACAGGAGCGGCCGCCGCTCAAGGCGCAACCGCGTCTGGTGCGCCCGGGACATGCGGGAAGTCCTCGAGGCGGCGCAGGTTTCGGCCGTCACACCCCCGCCGGCCGCGGCCCTCCGGTGGCCCAGTCGAGGAGCTGAACGGTGTGCAGGACGGGGAGGCTTGTGGCGCCGGCGATCTGGACCATGCAGCCGATATTGCCGGCCGCCACGGCATCGGGGCGCGTGCTCTCGATGTGGCCGGCCTTGCGCGCGCCGAGGCGGCCGGCGAGTTCCGGTTGCAGCAGGTTGTAGGCGCCGGCCGAGCCGCAGCAGATATGGCCCTCGGGCACGGCAAGCGGCTCGAAGCCGGCGGCCTCCAGCAGGCGCATGGGCAGCGCCGCGATCTTCTGGCCGTGCTGCATGGAGCAAGCCGAGTGGTAGGCGATGCGCAGCTTCGGGACCGCGCCGTCGGCCGGCGCCGCCTCGAAGCCGAGTTCGTCCACCACTTCAACGAGGTCGCGCGCGCGGGCCGAGACCCAGGCCGCATTCTCCGCCAGCGCCGGGTCGCCGCGCAGCATGTAGCCATAGTCCTTCACCTGCGTGCCGCAGCCGGAGGCGTTGACGACGATGCGGTCCGGCGCGGCCCGCATCCACGCGCCGACATTGGCCGCCGCCGCCCGCTTGCCGGCATCCGCGCGGCCCATATGGTGGACGAGCGCCCCGCAGCAGCCGGCGCCTTCCGCCACGACTACCTCCGCGCCGAGCCGGGTCAGCAGGCGCACCGTCGCCTCGTTGATGGCGGGGGCGAGCACGGTCTGGGCGCAGCCGGTCAGCAGCGCCACCCGCATTTTCCGTTCTCCCTCCGCCGGGAAGGTCTGCGGCCGGTCCACGGGCGAGGGCGAAGGCAGGCGCGCGGGCGCCATCGCGGCCATTGCGGTGAGCCTGCCCGGCAGCAGCCGCGCAACGGGCCGGACCGCCATCGCGCCCAAGAGTGCGGCACGGAACAGCGCCGGGCGGGGCAGCACAAGGGCCAGCAGGCCGCGCAGCCAGCGTTCCGGCAGCGGGCGCGCAAACGTCTCCTCGATATGCGCGCGCGCATGGTCCACCAGGTGCATGTAGTGGACGCCGGACGGGCAGGTGGTCATGCAGGAGAGGCAGGAGAGGCAGCGGTCGATATGGCGCACGGTGCGCGCGTCGGCCGGGCGGTCGTTCTCCAGCATGTCCTTGATGAGGTAGATGCGCCCGCGCGGGCTGTCGAGCTCGTCGCCCAGCAGCTTGAAGGTCGGGCAGGTGGCGGTGCAGAAGCCGCAATGCACACAGCGCCGCAGAATCTGTTCCGAGGCCGCGACATCCGGGTCGGCAAGCTGCGCCAGGCTGAAATTTGTCTGCATCAGAGGCCCTCGCCCATGCGGCCCGGATTGAGCACGCGCTTCGGGTCGAAACTCTGCTTCACCCGCCGCGAAAGCGCCGCCAGCGCCGGCGGCTGCGGATGAAAGACCGGCTCGGCTGCGCGCACCTCCTCGGGCGCCCGGATGCAGGTCGCATGACCGGCAAGGCCCTCGCGGATTGCATGTCCATGCCGCCCCGTTTCGATCGCCAGCCAGACGAGGCCGCCGGCCCAGTCATAGAGCCGGCCCGCAATCGGCAGACCGCGCTCGGTAAGCCGCGCCACTGTCGCCGCTCCGTCCGCCGGGGCCACGGAAAGCCGCCAGAGCTGCTCTCCCCGTCCCGCCAGCGGCTGCACATCGCGCACTGCCTCCCAGAAGGCCCGCGAGGCGGCTTCCGCCAGCACCCCGGCCTCGCCGCCGAAATGCCTGAGCAGCGCCGCGCGCCGGGAGGCGACGGAGACCGCCGGCCCTTCCAGCCTGAGCCCTGTGCGCCCGCCCCCGTCGGGCAGGTGGGCGAAACCGGAGACCTCGGCCGGCAGGCCCGAAGCCGCAGTCATCAGCGCGACCGCCGCCGCATCCCCAAGCCCGGCGAACACGACCGTCTCCTCGGTTTCCGGCTTTGGCAGCACCTTGACGGTCATCTCGCTCATGACGCCGAGCGTGCCGTGCGAGCCGGCCATCAGCTTCGAGAGGTCGTAGCCGGTCACGTTCTTCATCACCCGCCCGCCGGACTTGAACGGCTCGCCGCGCCCGCTGACGGCGCGGAAGCCAAGCAGGTGGTCGCGCGCCGCCCCCGCCTTGATGCGGCGCGGGCCGGAGGCGTTGACGGCAATGGCGCCGCCGATGGTTCCCCGGCCGGCCAGGCCACCGAGAATACGCCCGTAGTCTGCGGGCTCGAAGGCGAGTTGCTGGCCCTGCTGGTCGAGCAGGCCCTGGATTTCGCGGAGCGGCGTGCCGGCGCCCGCGGTCAGCACCAGTTCCGCCGGCTCGTAGAGCGAGACGCCGCGCATCGCCGCCATGGAGAGCCGGCGGCGGGCCGCAACGGCGTGGCCGAGGCCGCGCTTGCTGCCCTCGCCCTCGACCGCGAGCGTGGAGCCCTCGGCGACCGCCGCCGCTATCGCCTCCTCAAGGTCGGCCTCGTCCCGTGGCGCCAGCACTTCCATTGCCGTCGGGCCCGCCCGCCTTAGAAGCGCGGCAGGTCCGGGAAGGGCAGCGCGCCGCCCCGGACATGCATCCGCCCGAGCTCGGCGCAACGCCGCAAGGTGGGGAAGACCTTGCCCGGATTGAGCCGGTGTTCGGGGTCGAAGGCGCATTTGACCCGCTGCTGCTGGTCGAGGTCGGCTTCCGTGAACATTTCGCCCATCAGGTCGCGCTTCTCGACGCCGACGCCGTGCTCGCCGGTCAGCACGCCGCCGACGGCGACGCAGAGCTTCAGGATGTCGGCGCCGAACGTCTCCGCCTTCTCGATGTCGCCCGGCCGGTTGGCGTCGTAGAGGATCAGCGGGTGGAGATTGCCGTCGCCGGCATGGAACACGTTGGCGACGCGCAGTCCGTGCTGTTCGGCAAGCTCCGACATGCCGGCCAGCACCTCGGCCAGCCTGCCGCGCGGGATCGTGCCGTCCATGCAGAGATAGTCCGGCCCGATGGCGCCGACGGCCGGGAAGGCGTTCTTGCGCCCGGCCCAGAAGCCGAGCCGTTCGTCCTCGCTCTGCGATGCGCGGACCGTCGTTGCGCCTGCGGCCCGCGCGATGTCCGACACGCGCGCGGCCATGTGGTCCACCTCGGAGGGCTCGCCGTCGAGCTCGCAGATCAGCAGCGAGGCCGCGTCCGTCGGGTAGCCGCAGGGCTGGAAGTCCTCCGCCGCGCGGATCGCCGGCCCGTCCATCATCTCCAGCCCGCCGGGGACAATGCCCGCCGCGATGATGTCCGCCACGCAGGCGGCGCCCGCCTCGACCGTCGGGAAGGCGAGCAGCAGGCCGCGCGCGGCCTCCGGCTTGCGCAGCAGACGCACCGTCACCTCGGTAATGACGCCTAGCAGGCCCTCCGAGCCGGTCATCAGCCCCATCAGGTCGTAGCCTCCGGAATCCAGGTGCTTGCCGCCCAGCCGCACAATCTCGCCGCCCATCAGCACGATTTCGAGGCCGAGAATGTTGTTGGTGGTGAGGCCGTATTTCAGGCAGTGTACGCCGCCGGAGTTCTCGCCGACATTGCCGCCGATGGAGCAGGCGATCTGCGAGGAGGGGTCGGGCGCGTAGTAGAAGCCGCGTCCGGCGACGGCATCGCTGATCGCGAGATTGGCCACGCCCGGCTGCACGCGGGCGCAGCGGTTCCCGTAGTCGATCTCCAGGATGCGGTTGAACTTGCCCATCGCGAGCAGGATGCCGTCGCCGAGCGGCAGCGAGCCGCCGGAAAGCGAGGTGCCGGCCCCGCGCGGCACCACCTTCACATTCATCTCGGCGGCGAGCGCCATGACCTCCTGCACCTGCGGCGCCGTTTCCGGCAGGGCGACGACCAGCGGAAGCTGGCGGTACATGGTCAGCGCGTCGCACTCATAGGCGCGCATGGCCGTCTCTTCCGCGATCACGCTCTCCTCGGGCAGGATCGCACGCAGCCGGCGGACGAGCCGGCCGCGGTTCTCCAAGATCGCCGCCTCGGGCGCCGGCATCGTGAGCGACATGGGCGCACACCTCCTCGACCGGCCGCCAGTCTAGGGCGTTTCCGGTGGGAACGGAAATGCAGGGGGCGGCCGGAGGCCGAGGCATGGGCCGTTACCTGTCTTGAGCGGCCATGACAATGGAGCCAAGCGGGGGGTAGCATGGCGGGAGGTCGGACGGCGCGGAGGACGGGATGAGAGCAGGCGCGGCGCGGCGGGAAAACGGGCCGGGCGACCTACCGGGATGTGCTCGACGCGCCGCAGCATATGGTCGCCGAGATCGTCGATGGCGCGCTGCATCTCCAGCCGAGGCCGGCCCCCGCCCCGCGCTGGCCTATTCGTCGCTCGGCGATGAACTTGTCGGCCCGTTTCAGAAAGGCCGCGGCGGGCCGGCCGGCTGGTCGATCATCGACGAGCCCGAGCCTTACCTCGGCGGGGACACCCTTGTGCCCGACCTTGCCGGCTGGCGGCGGGAGCGGATGCCCGGATACCGCCTGGTTTGCCCTCGCGCCTGACTGGATATGCGAGGTGCTTTCCCCCTCTACGCGGAAATTCGACCTCGAGGAGAGGCGCCCGGTCTATGCGCGGGAGGGCGTTGGCCATCTGTGGTTCGTCGATCCGGCGGCGCGGGTGCTGGAGGCGTTCGCGCTCGAGAACGGCGTATGGGGTCCCGGCCGGCAGGGCGCAGGAGGACCAGCCGGTTTCTCTTCCGCCCTTCGACGCCATCGCCTTCCCCCTCGACGCACTCTGGCCCTGAGACGACCGGGCTGCGCGCCCTCCCCGCGCGGGGAGGGGTGCGCTATGCTGGCCGCCGGCGAGGATGGCGGCGGAGGGCCGGGCTATGGCGGGCGGCACCTGGATTTCGTTTCCCCACAGCGAGGGCGAGACCAACCGGCGGGCGCATGTCCAACTACCCGATGGCCGCTTCGAGCGCGAGCTCGGCCGCGAGGGCTTCTTCGGCCCGGCGGCGCACATGTACCACCGCAACCCGCCGACCGCCTGGACCGGCTGGGAAGGCCCGCTCCGCCCCCGCGCCTTCGATCTCAACAAGCTGCCCGCCGCCGCTTCCCCCTGGGAGGCCCGGCGGGTGCTGCACAACGCCCATGTCGATTACCGCTTCTGGCGCGCGGAGGGGCGGATGGACCACCTCGTCCGCAACGGCGACGGCGACGACCTGCTCTTCCTGCACCGTGGCGGCGGCGACTTCTTCTGCGACTACGGCCGGCTCCCGGTCGAGCAGGGGGACTACGTCGTCATCCCGCGCGGCACCATGTGGCGGCTCGATGCCGACGGGCCGGTCGAATCGCTGCTGATCGAGGCGACCGGCGGCTTCTACCGCCTGCCGGAGAAGGGCATGGTGGGCCGCCATGCGGTGTTCGACCCGGCCGCGCTCGCGGCGCCGCGCATCGATGACGCCTTCCGCGCCCAGCAGGGGCCGGGAACCTGGCAGGTGCGGATCAAGCGGCGGAGCCGGATCAGCTGCGCCACCTTCCCCTTCAACCCGCTCGACGCCGTCGGCTGGCACGGGGACCTCTCGGTCGCTAAGCTCAATGTGCGCGACATCCGGCCGCTGATGAGCCACCGCTACCATCTGCCGCCCTCGGCGCACACCACCTTCGTCGCCGACCGCTTCGTCGTCTGCACCTTCGCGCCGCGCCCGGCGGAATCCGATCCGGAAGCGCTCAAGGTGCCATTCTTCCACAACAATGACGACTATGACGAGGTGATGTTCTACCACTCCGGCGACTTCTTCAGCCGCGACGGCATCGACTCCGGCATGATGACCCTGCATCCCTGCGGCTTCGCCCACGGCCCTCATCCCAAGGCGCTTGGCCGGATGCTCGGCGGCGGCAAGACGTTCCTCGACGAATACGCCGTGATGCTGGATGCGCGCGACGCGCTGGACGTGGCGGAGTTGCCGGAGGACGTCGAATGGAGCGGCTATGTCGATAGCTGGCGGGGCGCGCTCGCCTTTGCGCCCGACGCGCCGGAGAACGGCGGGACGTAACGTCTCGCGAAGCTCGCCATGCGCCTCGCCTCGGGGCTGAAATGGGCCGGGCTGGCGGTCGCCGTCCTCGTTGCGGCTGCAATCGCGACCCTCCATTCCATCGATGTCGGCAGCTACCGCGAGAAAATTGCTGCGGAATTTCGCAAGGCGACCGGCCGCAGCCTCGCCATCGACGGCGAAATCGACCTGTCGATCTCGCTCACTCCCACCATTGTCGTCGAGCGGGCCGCCATCGCCAACGCCGGCTGGGGCTCGCGCCCGCACATGGCCTCGCTCGAACGCGCCGAAGCAGAGCTCGAGCTGCTGCCGCTGTTCGCGGGCGATATCCGCGTAACCCGGCTTATCCTCGTCGAACCGGATATCCTGCTCGAAACGAATGCGGACGGCCTGTCCAACTGGCGGGCCGGGGCGCCTTGGGCCGACCGGTCCGAAGAGGAAGCCCGGCGGAAAGACGCCGGCGGCGGCCCGCCATCCGTCCCGCTCTTCAATCATGTCGAAATCCGCCGGGGCCGCCTGACCTACAGGGACGCGCGGACCGGCGCGGAGATGCGCTTCGACCTCGAACGGGTATCGGCGCGGGCAGAGTCCTTCGACGCCCCGCTGGAGATCGACGCCGACGGCGCCTGGAACGGGTCCGCGTTCTCGATCTCGGGCACGGTCGACTCCCTGGCGCGCATCGCATCGGGACGGCCGGTGGAATTCGCGATCGAGGCGGAGGCGTTCGGGTTCGATGCGCGGCTCGCCGGCGCGGTCGCCGAACCCGGCAAACCTGCGGGCCTGGACCTCCGGGTGGCGGTTCGCGGCGAGGATTTGTCCACGCTCGCGCGGTTGGCAGGCTCCCCGCTCCCGAAGCTTGGACCGGTTGCCTTAGACGCCCGCGTGAGGGGCGGCTCCGACAAGCTGCGGATAGGCGACCTCAAGGCTGCGTTCGCCGCCAGCGACCTTTCCGGCCGGATCGACCTTGCGCTGTCGGGGCCGCGCCCGCATGTGGGCGGGACGCTGGCGTCCAGAAGGATCGACCTGGCCGGGTTGCGCCCGGAGTCCGCCGGGAGCGCTCGAACGACCGCCGCCGGCGGCGGCGCGAAGGGGCGGAAAGGGCGGCCGGACCGGGTCTTCCCCGACGACCCGCTTCCCTTGGACGGGCTCAAGGCCGTCGATCTCGATTTGACCCTGGGCGTCGAGGAACTGGCCGGATCTCCGGTTCCGGTCGGCGCTTTGCAGGCCCGGATAAGCCTCGAAGACGGCGCGCTCGCGGTGAGGCCGTTCTCGGCGACCGTCGCGGGGAGCCCGGTGGAAGGCGCGCTTGGCCTCGACGCACGCCGCGCCGCGCCGCGTCTCCGCTTGACAGCCAGGGCTCCGGACCTCGACGTTGGCCGGTTGCTGGAGGAGGCCGGCGTGACCGACCTGTTCGAGGGAAAGGCGAGAGTCAGCGCCGATCTTGCAGGCTCGGGCGCGTCCATCGCTGCGTTCATGGCCGGCCTCGACGGGAACGTAGAACTGGTGGGCGGCGGCCGTGTGAAGACCGGGGTGCTCGATGCGGCGGTCGGCGGCGCCAGAGCCCTTCTCGGCGCACTGTTCTCCGGCCGGAGGCAGTGGACCGTCGTCAACTGCGCCGTTGCCTCTATCGGCATCGAGAAGGGGCGCGCGGCCAGCCGGGCGGCATTGGTCGATACCGGGTATTCGACCGTCACCGCGAAGGGGACGGCAAACCTGGCCTCGGAAACGCTCGACCTCGTCGTCGAGCCCCGGGTGAAGTCCGCGACCCTCGATATCGCGGCGCCGCTCCATGTCGGGGGCACCTTCGCCGATCCGAAATTCCGGCCCGAAGCCGGCGCGGCGTTGAAAAGGCTCGGCGGCCTCGCCGCCATCGCGCTGGTCCCGCCGGCTGCGGCCGCCGGCCCGGGCGGGCCCGGCAGCGATGACAATGAGTGCCTGAAGATCGCAGCCGCCCGGCCGAAAGCGGGCGCGGCGGCGCAGCCGGGCCCCGCATCGCCCGAAAAGGCGGTCCAGCAACTCAAGGACAATCTCAAGGGCGCCGTGAAGAACATCGGCCGTGGCCTGAAGGGCCTCCTCGGCGGCAAGAAGGATTGACGCCGCCGCCTTCGGGAAGAGGCGCCGCGAGTGTCATGAAATGTCATGAGGCCCCGTGCGCCGCCGGTCTCCGCGGACCTTCTCTTGCTGCGGCCGCCTCGCGCGCCGGGCGCATCTCTCTCGTCCCCCGTCGGCGTCATCCCGGCCTCGACAGGACCAGCCCACCGCGCCATGCTCGCGACCTATGAGCGGCGCGTCCTTCATCCACACCCCGCCCGAGGGCGGCGGACGCGAACGGCGGGCCCCGAACCCGGGTAGTCTGCAAGAGGAAGGCATGCGCCGATGAAGCTCTACGTCTGGAATATCGCGCCGAACCCGCGTCGGGTGCGCATCTATCTGGCCGAGAAGGGGATCGAGGTGCCGATGGAGGAGGCGGGTATTCCCGGCAAACCGGCCCTTGACCCCGCCTTCCTCGACAAGGCGCCGTATCGTCGGGTCCCGCTGCTGGAGCTCGACGACGGCACGCTGATCTCCGAAGCCATGGCGATCTGCCGCTATTTCGAGGCGCTGCATCCCGACCCGCCGCTGATGGGCGCCGATGCGCTGGAGATGGCGCGCGTCGAGATGTGGGAGCGGATGTCGGAGTTCGAGGGGCTGTTCGCAGTTGCCGAATCCTTCCGCAACGCCAAGCGCAGTTTTGCCGGCCGCGCACTCCCCGGGATACCCGGCGAGGTCGCGCAGGTCCCCGAGCTGATCGAGCGCGGCCGGCAGCGGGCCATGCTCTATTTCGACCGGCTCGATGCCCGTTTTGGCGAAGCGCGGTTCCTCGCCGGCGAGCGCTTCACCGTTGCCGACATCACGGCTTGCTGCACCGTCGATTTCGCCAGATTCATCGAGATCGACGCGGCCGACGGCCGCCCCCGGCTCGCGCGCTGGCAGGCGGAGGTGGCGGCGCGGCGCAGCATCCGCGAGACCGCATAGCCGCCGCTCGTTCCAGCCGGGGCCCGCCCGGCATCGCGCCGGCCTCGACAGGAGCCGTCCGCCAAGCCATGCTCGCGCCCCATGAGCGGCGCGTCCTTCATCCGCACCGTACCCGAGGGCGACGACCGGGAGCGGCTGGTCTGCGCCGATTGCGGGCATATCGCCTATGAGAACCCGAAGATCGTCGTCGGCTCGGTCGCGGCGTTCGGCGACCGCCTGTTGATCTGCCGCCGCGCCATCGAGCCGCGCAAGGGCTTCTGGACGCTGCCGGCGGGCTATCTGGAGCTGCACGAGACGCCGGAAGACGGCGCCATCCGCGAGGCGGTCGAGGAAGCCTGCGCCGCCATCGAGATCGACCGGCTGCTCGCCGTCTTCTCCATCCCGCGCCTCTCGCAGGTGCAGCTCATGTTCCGCGCGCGCCTCGCCTCGCCGGAGATCGCGCCGGGCCCTGAAAGCGCCGATGTCCGCCTGGTGCGCTGGGACGAGATTCCCTGGGACGGGATCGCCTTCCCGTCCGTGCGCTGGTCGCTCGACGCTTGGCGGCGAACGCGCGGCGAAGACGATTTCGCGCCCCTCGGCAACCCGCCCGGAGAAACCGGCGACATGCGCGCCGACAGGCCGGATTGACCCGTTCCGACAGAACCTTGTTCCGGTCCGGGTCCGAAATCGCCGCCCCGGCCGGCATGGCCCCGCCGGAGGACACCCCTCCCTCCCGCGCGAAATGTCATGAAAATGTCATGAAATGTCATGTTCCGGCGGCGCGCCGCCGCTCCGGCGGGCGGCGCATTCGGTTATGGCGGGCGCATCGGGCATGGGGCGGCGTCTGCCCGGTTCCGTTGCCGCCCGGCTCCGGGGCGCCCTGTTTCGTGCCTTCAATTGCGCGCGCGAGACGGTGGATGCGCCTCTCCCGCGAGTTCCGGACGGGGTTGTTGGAAGTGAGACGCGGCCCCGCAAGCCTTCGCTATCAGGAACATATTGCTACACTTTCTCCCCTGTCAAGCTCCGAACGAAACGAAAAGCGACCGTTCCGGCTCCCCGTTGCGTCGAGGCCCCCGGCTCAAGGCCGAGGCAGGCGGCCCGCCTTTCACCGCTCCGCCAATTGCCGCCGGAAAGCTCCTCCCCCGCTTGCGGGGGAGGCCGGGTGGGGGGCGGCGAACGGCGCGCGCAGGACGGCGCAGCCGGACCGGCAAGCGCGCCGGACCGAGCCGAAACGAGATGCGTACATACGGTAGCCTCGACAGGGGAGGCCCGCCGCGTCATGCTCGCAGCCCATGAGCGGCGTGTCTTCTCATCCGGACAGCACCCGAGGGCGGCGGCCGGGGGCGGCCGGTTTGCGCCGAGTGCGGGCATGTCGCTTGCGGGAATCCGAGGATCGTGACGGGCGCGGCCGCCGGGCCGGGCAACCGTCGGCCGCTATGCCGACGCGCCATCGAGCCGCGCCGGGCGACACCGGCGGCATGTGCGCCGTTGAACCTCAAGTCCTGAACGGGGAATGACCATGGCGGCAACTTCCGGAAGGAAGCCGAAACGCGCACCGGACACACCGTTCCCTCCCGAGCCGGGACAGCTTCACGAACGCGGCGGCCGGCTCTGGATTCCGCTGCGCGGCGAATGGCGCGATGTGTCCGGCAAGCCGGAGGAAGTCGTTCGTCAGCGCTTCATCCGCCACCTTCACGACCACTACGCTTACGCGCTCGGCCAGATGGACCAGGAACGGCGGACAATGCACGGGCGCCGAAGCCCTCGCGCCGACATCGTGGTCTGGGAGACGGAGCAGGCCAGGGCCGCGAACAGGACCCCGGTTCTCGTAGTCGAGTGCAAGGCCGGGAATGTCGATATCGACGTTCGGGATTATTACCAGGGCGAGAGCTATACCCGCGCTTGCGGTTGCGAATTTTTCGTCGCGCATAATGACCGCTTCACCGCCGCCTTCAAGCTGGCGCCCGGCGCGCCGGGCGAATTCGTGCAGATCAACGAGATTCCCAAAGCGGCGGACTGGGGCGACGCCGGACGGATCGAAAAGATCAGGAATTCGCTTCGCGCCTTTAATCGCAGGGAATTTCAGGACCTTCTTTTCAAATGCCACTCGATCCTGCGCGATGTCCACAAAATGGACCCCGGGCGCCTTCGATACGATCTCGAAAATTCTCTTTATGAAGATGGCTTTGGAACGGAAAGGCAGATACGGGACCTTTACAATTGACTATCTCGATCTTCGGACTTCTGAAAGTCTTCGGCGAGACGAGAAAATTCACGATGTATTGTATGAGGAAACGAAGGATGAATTCAGGGCCAACGATCTATTTACCGAGACTGACCGCCTCGAAATCTCGGAGGAAACATTTCGGAGGGTTGTAAAGGAATTCGAGCGTTTCGATCTTTCCAAGATCGGCGACGACATCAAGGGGCTTGCATTTGAGCGTTTCCTTGGCACAACATTCCGGGGCGAGCTCGGCCAGTTCTTCACCCCGCGCCCGGTCGTGGATTTCATGGTTAACCTGCTCGATCCGCAAGAGGGAGAGACAATCTGCGACCCGGCGGCCAGGTCCGGCGGCTTCCTGATCCGCGCCTTCGAGCATGTCCGCGGCCGCATCGCAGCGGACATTCAGGCCGAAAAGGACCGGGTGAGGACCGAAATCGAAGCGGAAGGCCTCGATTCCGCGCAGGAGGAAGCCAGGATCGACGAGGCGTTCGCCGCGCTCAACCGCGAACTTCTGCCGTCGAACGACGACGGCCGGCCTGTCGGCACCCGCGTCGGCAGGCTCGCGTGGCGCTGCATTTTCGGTTGCGACGCCGAACCCCGCCCCGCGCGCACCGCCAAGATGAACATGATCATGCACGGGGACGGCCATGGCGGCATCCACCACCATGACGGCCTCGTGGATATCAACGGCATCTTCCCGGACCGCTTCGATGTCGTGGTCACCAATCCGCCCTTCGGCGCGAAGGTGGGGCGAGACCAGAAGATCGGCGAAACCGATCAAACACGGGTCCCCGGCAACGACGCCTATCTCGAGCAATGCCGCGAACGCTACGGCGAAGCGTGGGAGCATAGCCATCGGCGTATGCGCGCCGCCACGGGAACGAACATCCTCGATCTGTTCGAGGTCGGCCGCGGCAAGGCGAACCGCGCCACCGAGATCGTCTTTGTGGAACGCTGCCTTTCCTTGCTCAGGCCCGGCGGGCGCATGGGCATCGTGCTGCCCGACGGCAATCTCAACAACCCCTCCCTCGACTGGCTGCGCCGCTGGTGCGAGGGCAAGGCGCGGATACTCGCCATCGTCAGCCTGCCCGAAGAAACATTCCGTTCGGCCGACGCGACGGTGAAAGCGTCGCTGGTCTTCCTGCGCCGTTTCCCGGAATCCGACAAGGCGGAATGGGAGGCCGCATGGCAAGCGGCCCGCGCCCGCCACGATGGCGATTTCGACGCGCAACGGGACGAGCTGTGCAGGCAAGCGGGCCCGCAGGCCATCGCCGGCGAAGACCCGGCGGCGCAAGCGCTTCTCGACGAGCTGGCCGGCCTCGGCGTCGAGCGGACCGGGCCCGGCTGGGCCGCCGGCGCTCCTCCGGCCTATCCGCGCGGCATCGGCCCGACCGGGTTGCGCCGGCCGCACTGGACCGACAAGCCGGAAGACCGGGAGGCCGCAAACCGGGCCGCCCGGTTGAAGCGGGATTTCAACGCCGCTTTCGCCGGGGCCGCCGCGGCGGCGTCCAAAGCCGCGCTCGCCGAATTGCGGGCAGGGTTGAAACGGCTCGACGAGGCGCACAACGCCGCCCTTTGGGAAACGGTGCGCGAGGCGTTCGACTACCCGGTCTTCGTTGCCGCGCCGCGCTCGGTCGGCATCACTTCTACCGGCGAGACGGGCGACAGCGTGCCGAACGACCTGCCGGCGGTGCTGGATGCCTGGCGCGCCTTCCAGTCTTGGACGGACGCCGGTGCAAACCAGGAGGACCTGCCGGATTTTCTCCTGCCCTCCGCTGCCTAATCCGGCGGTGGAGGGCGCTCCGAACATGGATTGAAGGCCCGGAATTCCAAACGCGCCGATACGCTTTCGATACCGCCCCGCTCGGCGATGTCCTCGTGCGTCGGGTTTCTCCCATCGACAAGGAAGTTAGCCCCCTCCAGCACCTCAACATCATAGCCAAGGTGACATTCGGCGGCGAATTATTCCTTCGCGGCGAAGTTGAAAAACGAGGCTACAAGGGGCAGCTTTTCAAGGCGTTACCGGGCGACCTGATTATCTCGAAAATCAGGGTCGGGCAGGGTTCGTTTTGTGTCATCGGCGGTGGGCTCGATCATGTGGCGGTCAGCCCTGAATATCCCGTCTATACGCCCGATCCAGATCGAGTCGATCCGGATTATCTGGTTCTTGTGCTGCGAACCCCGGAGTTTCTGGCGCAACTCACCGGCTCGGCCACCGGCAACACGACAAAGCGCCGCATCCGTCCGATATTCTTCGAGAGCCGTCATGTTCCGTTGCCGCCTCTGGAGCGCCAGCGGGTCATCGCGGCCGCGCATCGCGCAGCACTGGAGCGCGCGGCGGAGCTGGAGGGCGAGGCCGACGAGCTTGAAAGGCAGGCGATGGCCGCGTTCGAGGCGGCGCTGGGTTTCGAGCCGCCTGCCCCGCAGCCCGACCGCCCCGTCTTCATCGCATCCTTTAAGGACCTCGACCGCTGGAGCCACGAAGCGGTTTTGCGAGCAACGACACAAGAGAAAAACACAGAGCCGAAATTCCCCCTTGTCGAATTAGCCGCAATAGGCCGCGTCAGCTACGGACTTCAGAAGTCTCCGGCGAACCGCCCCGACACGAGTCCGCGCCCATACCTACGGGTTGCCAACGTTCAGCGATGGCGGCTCAATCTCGATGAGATTAGACTGATCGATGTACTCGACCGGGATATGCCCGCCTATCGTTTGGAGGACGGTGACATTCTGCTCTGCGAAGGGAATAGTCCCGAACTTGTAGGACGCGGTGCGATCTGGCAATGCGAGATCGCAAATTGCGTTCACCAGAATCATATCTTGCGAGTGCGTATGGACGCCAGCCGGGCCCTTCCCGAATTCACGCTTGCCGCGATCAACTCAACGCACGGACAAGCCTATTTCCGGTCCAAAGCCAAACACACGACCAATCTGGCGTCGATCAACAGCAAAGAGGTTTCCCAGTTTCCGCTTCCGTTGCCGCCGGTGGAACAACAGCGTGTGCTTGTCGACACCCTGTTCGACGGTCAGCGAAAGGCGGAGGATTTGCGCCGACAAGCCGCCGACATCCGAACCGCCGCATGGACAGGCTTCGAGGCCTCCGTCTATGCGGGAGAAGACAGCGTCGCGAATACCGAGACAAAGCTATAGTCGAACTTCGCCAATTTCATATCGGGCGCTTGAGGATTCGCCAATGTCCGCGGCTGATATCCCCGGAGAACTATTCCAATCTTTCGCAACAGCTTGCGTCCGGTCAGACGTAAGGAATCACCTTTTCCATGGTGATCCGCATGGACGCCTCGACATGTTCGATCGGCAGGCCGCCGAGCGTGCTCCAGAGCGCAAATTCGGTGATGCCGAGGCGGTCGCGCAGCTCGCGCAGCCGGGCGATGCATTCCTCCGGGTCGCCGGCGATGCAGGCGCCGAACTCGTGCAGCTTCTCGAAGTTGAGATAGCCGAGCTCGCGCGTCTTCAGCCCCTCGGTCATGGTCAGCTCATAGCCTTTCACCGGCTTGAACGAGCCCGTCTGCGAGAGCTGGTTGCTGGCCACCTTGTTGTAGAACCACTGCACGCGCTCGCCGAAGATCTCGCGCGCCGCCGCCCCGTCCTCGTGGCAGAAATAGGGCATGAGCATCATCCGCTCGGCTGCCTTGGGGTCGCGGCCGCCGGCTTCGCAGGCCGCCTCGTAGGCCGCCAGGTTCTCCTCCAGCTTCTCGACCCATATTTCGCGGTAGGTGCGGTAGGTGAAGGGCGAGGCAAGCTGCAGGTGGAAGCCGCGCGCCGCCGCCTGGGTGAAGCTCTCCGGCGAAATCGACGCCTGATAGACCGGCGGATGCGGCTGCTGGACTGGCTTCGGAAGGCATTCCACCGGGTCGGGAATGGGCCAATGGCGGCCGTCCGGGCGGCTGACCGTCTCGTTGGTCCAGGCGTCGAGCACGATGTCGACGCCCTCGTTCATCATCTCGCGCGCCTCCGCCATCGGCACGCCGAGACCGACGAACTCGTGCGGCTGGTAGGCCCGCCCGACGCCGAACAGCAGCCGTCCGTGGCTCAATATGTCGATCAGCGCGAAGTCGGAGGCGGTCCGGAGCGGATGGTTGAAGGGGATCGCTACCACCGCCGTGCCGATCTTTATGCGCTTCGTGCGCTGGGCCACCGCTGCGGCATAGACCTGGGTCGAGGTGACGACCCCGTAGGTCGAGAACAGGTGCTCAGCGAGCCACACGGTGTCGTAGCCGAGCGCCTCGGCCTTGACGAAATAGTCGAGGTCCTCGTCGAACGCCTCCACCCGCCGGGTCTGGTCCGGCATCTGGCTCAGGCTGAAGACGGCCCATTTCATCGCGCATGGCCTCCGGGTTGCGTGATGGCCGCAAGCTGGCCCACATCGGCGACCGACTCAAGCCGGTCGATCTGTTCTGCCAGCGCCTCGCCGGCCTCCTCGTCGAGCCCTGCCCAGGCCCAGTTGCCCCGGAACTTGGCGAGATGCTGTTCCCGGGTGAGCGGCCGGGCCGGGCCGCCGGGCACGGCCTCGACGCGCTTCGACAGGCGCCGCCCGTCCCGGAGCGCGATCTCGACGGAAACGGGCGTCAGCGCATTCGGATCGGGGTTGTCGTCCACCTCGACCCGCACGCGACGGGCGAATTCGGCGCTTCCCGCATCCGCCAGCGCCTCCGGCGTGAAGTCCTCATGGCCGAGGCCGCCGCCGAGCAGGACGCGCGCCGCCGCCCAGCGCGCCGAGAGCCGCGCTTCGTTGACAGCCATGTTCGCACGGGCCTCGCGGCCGACAAGGTGGTTCACCAGCGGCGTCACGACGAGCGTAGCTTCCGACACTTCCGGCGCCCCGAAACAGTGCTCCGCCCGAAGCGCCAGCAGCGCGTCGACCACGCCGTGGGTCGCCCGGCCGCTTGGCCAGGGCTTGTGCGCCGTCTCCGCAATCCGCCAGACCCGGCCGAGATCGGCCAGCACCGGGCGGATGTCGTGCTCGCGCTCGAAGAGCTGGAGATAGCCGTGCTCGCCTTCGATGCTGCCGTCCGGCCCCGGCAGGCCGGCGCGGGCCATATCGACGGCGGTGATGGCGTTGCGGGCCGCGAACCCCACCTGCATCCCCAGCAGCGGCGAGCCCTCGCCATGCGCCTGCATCGTGCCGGAGACCTGCCCGAGCGCGATGCCGAAAGCGTGCGAGGCCTCCTCCTCGCCGAGCCCGGCAAGCTTCGCGCAGGCCGCGGCCGCCCCGAATGTGCCTGCCGTCGCCGGGCGGAAGAAGCGCAGCCCCGCGCGGGAGGCGAGGCCGAGCCCGGCGGCGACGTCCGCGCCGACGGCGACCGCTTCGATCAGCCGCCGGCCGGAGACGCCGCCCTCGCGCTCTGCGAACGCCATGGCGGCCGGGAACAGCACCGCCATGGTATGCACCACCGCCCCCTCATGGACGCAATCGTATTCCGAGTTGTGGAGCTGGTAGGCGTTGAGCGCCGCCGCGGCCGGGGCTGGCAGCACATCGCGCGCCGCCCAGACCCGCGCCTCGGCCGGCGGGCCGGCCAGCAGGCGGCGCCACTCGGCCGCATACGGCCCGCGCGCGCCCGCCGCCGCCACGCCCAAGGAATCGAGCGCGAAGGTCTTGACCGCCTCCACGGCCGCCGCCGGCAGGTCGTCGAACGCCGCGCCCGCAACATGGCGGGCGAAGATGCGGCTAGCGTCCATGCCCTGCCGGCGTCCCCGGCGGCCGCCGGATCAGCAGACCTCGAACAGGCCCGCCGCGCCCTGGCCGCCGCCGATGCACATGGTCACGACGACATTCTTCGCGCCCCGGCGCTTGCCCTCGATCAGCGCGTGGCCGACCAGACGCGAGCCGGTCATGCCGAACGGGTGGCCGATGGCGATCGAGCCGCCATTGACATTCAGCCTGTCGTTCGGGATGCCGAGCCGGTCGCGGCAATAGAGCACCTGCGAGGCGAAGGCCTCGTTCAGCTCCCAGAGGTCGATATCGTCCATCTTCAGGCCCTTGCGCTCCAGGAGGCGCGGAATCGCATAGACCGGGCCGATGCCCATCTCGTCCGGTTCGCAGCCGGCGGTGGCGAAGCCCTTGAAGATGCCGAGCGGCTCGACATTGCGCCGCTCCGCCTCCGCGGAGTCCATCACCAGGCAGGCCGAGGCGCCGTCGGAAAGCTGGCTGGCGTTGCCGGCGGTGATCCACTTGCCCTCGCCGCGCACCGGCTCCAGACCGGCCAGCCCTTCCAGCGTGGTGGTCGGCCGGTTGCAGGTGTCGCGGTCGATGACGACCTCCTTTTCGGAGACCTCGCCGGTCTCGCGGTCCGTGACCAGCATGACGGTCTCGAAGGGCGCGATCTCGTCGTCGAAGGCGCCCGACTGCTGGCCGGCGGCGCAGCGAAGCTGGCTCTGCAGCGAATACTCGTCCTGGCTCTCGCGGGTGACGCCATAGCGTCCGGCCACGGTGTCGGCCGTGTCGATCATCGCCATCCAGAGGTGAGGATGGCGCTCCAGCAGGCTTTCCTCGGTGATGTGGGTGCGGTTCATGTTGGGCTGCACCAGCGAAATCTGTTCGACGCCGCCGCCGACCGCGACCGGCACGCCGCTCACCATGCAGGCCTGCGCCGCCATGGCGACCGTCTGCAGGCCGGAGGAGCAGAAACGGTTGACCGTCGCGCCGGCGGTCGTCACCGGGCAGCCGGCCCAGAGGGCGGCGTTGCGGCCCACATTGGTACCGGTCGCTCCTTCCGGATTGGCGCAGCCGACGAACACATCCTCGACCTCGCCCGGCTCGACGCCGGCGCGCTCGATGGCGTGCTTGATCGCGTGGCCGGCCATCGCCGCGCCGTGGGTGTTGTTCAATTCGCCCCGGAACGACTTGGTGAGCCCGGTCCTGGCGGTCGAGACGACGACGGCTTCACGCATGCGATGTTCTCCCTGAACTTCAATTCGGGGCGGAGTATTGCCAGTCCCCGCGCCCGGTTTCAATGGCCGCGCCGGGGGCAGGCGCTTTCCCCTCTCGGGGAACCGTTCTAAAACGCCGCTATCCGCCCGCTCGGAGAGTTGACCGCATGGCGTCCGAGACCGGCAAGACGCCCCGGACCGTTGCCCTGTTCGCGACCTGCCTGGCCGACCTCGTCCGGCCGTCGGTCGCGTTCGCCTCCGTGCGTCTGCTGGAGGCCGCCGGCTGCCGGGTGGAGGCGCCGGCGGCCCAGACCTGCTGCGGGCAGCCGGCCTACAACAGCGGCGACCGCAAGCATGCGGCCCGGATCGCGCGGCGGACGGTGCGCGCGTTTCGCGGCTATGAGTGGATCGTCGTTCCGTCCGGTTCCTGCGCCGGGATGATGCGCGGCCACTATGCCGACCTGCTGGAGGACGACGGGGGCTTCGGCGAGCGGGTCTGGGAGCTGACCTCCTTCCTGGTCGATGTCTGCGGGTTCGAGGGCATTGAGACGCGCTGGCCGATGACCGCCGCCTATCACGATAGCTGCGCGGGCCTGCGCGAGCTCGGCGTGAGGGACCAGCCGCGCGCCCTGCTGGCGAGGGTCGAGGGGCTCGAACTGACGGAATTGCCCGATGCGGACGTTTGCTGCGGCTTCGGCGGCGCCTTCTGCGTCAAATATCCCGACATCTCGACCGCCATGGTCCGGGACAAGACCGCCGCTGTGAAAAGCACCGGGGCCGGCGCCCTGCTGGCCGGCGACCTCGGCTGCCTGATGAACATGGCCGGACGCCTCTCGCGCGAAGGCAACAAGGTCGAGGTGCGCCATGTCGCGGAGGTGCTGGCCGGCATGGCGGACGAGACGCCGCCGCTATGAGTTTCGCGGGCCCCGCCAATTTCCGCGCGAGCGCCGCACGCGCGCTCGCCGACGAGCCGCTGCAGCGGGAGCTCGCCAAATTCAGCCGCGGCTTCCAGGTGAAGCGGGTCGAGGCCGCCTCCCGGCTGCCGGAATTCGAGGCGTTGCGCGACCGGGCGCGCGACATCAAGGACCACTGCCTCGCCCATCTCGACTTCTACCTGGAGCGCTTCGAGGAGAACTGCCGCGCCGCCGGCGGCGAGGTGCACTGGTGCGTCACCGCCGAGGACGCCCGACAGGCGATCCTCGACATCTGCCGCCGCCTCGGCGCGAGGACCATGGCCAAGGGCAAGTCGATGGTCTCGGAGGAGATCGGCCTCAACGAATTCCTCGCCGAAGAGGGCGTGCACGCGGTCGAGACCGATCTCGGGGAATATATCCTCCAGCTTCGCGGCGAGCCGCCGAGCCATATCGTGGCGCCGGCAATCCATGTCGCGACGGAGCAATGGACCGAAGCCTTCCGCACGGCGCACGCCGACAGGCCGGCGGACCGCTCGCTCTCCGACGGCAGCGAGATCATGGCGGAGGCCCGCGCCGTGCTGCGCGAGCAGTTCCTGGGCGCCGATGTCGGCCTGACCGGGGCGAATTTCCTGGTCGCGGAGACCGGCTCCTCGGTCATCTTCACCAATGAGGGCAATGGCGACCTCTCGCAGACCCTGCCGCGCGCCCATATCGTCATCGCCGGCATCGAGAAGGTGATCCCGACGCTGGAAGACCTCTCGGTGTTCATGCGCGTGCTGCCGCGCTCGGCGACCGGGCAGGAGCTGACCGTCTATACAACGCTCTCGACCGGGCCGCGCCGGGCGGGCGATCTCGACGGGCCGGAGGAATATCATGTGGTGCTGCTCGACAATGGGCGTGCGGACATGCTGGGCGGACAATTCCAGGACATGCTGCGCTGCATACGCTGCGCGGCCTGCATGAACGCCTGCCCGGTTTACAAGCAGATCGGCGGCCATGCCTATGGCTGGGTCTATCCGGGGCCGATGGGCGCGGTGCTGACGCCGGGCCTGCGCGGCGTGGCGGAAGCGGGGCACCTGCCCAACGCCTCGACCTTCTGCGGCAAGTGCGAGGAGGTGTGCCCGGTCCGCATCCCCCTGCCGCGCCTGATGCGCCACTGGCGCGAGCGCGAGTTCTCCCGCCGCCTCAGCCCGGCCAAGTTCCGCTACGGGCTGGGCCTGTGGGCCTTCGTCGCGGTCCGCCCGGCGCTGTACCGGCTCGTTGCGGGCATGGGCGCAAGGCTGCTGGGCCGCCGGAGGCCCTGGCGGCGGCTGCCCTTCGCCGGCGGCTGGACCGACACGCGGGACTTCCCGGCTTCCGAGGGGCGGAGCTTCATGAGCCTCTGGCAGGCGGGGCGGAGGCGCTGAAGCCGTGGCGTCGCGTGCGGCCCTGCACGAGCGCATCGCGGCGGCGGAAAGCGCGCGGGCCGTCGAGGTCGGCATCGACCTGCGCCGGTTGAACGAGCCCGACTCCCCGGTCTTCAACCGGGCCGAGAACACGGGCCCCTTCTTCGTGGCCATGGCGGCTGTGTTCGCCGCGCTCTGGTTCGGCGGCTGGGTCTGGGCATTGGCGGTGGGCGCAAGCGCGCTCATCCTCATGGCGACCGGCCTCCAATACCTGCTCATGATCCGGCTGCGGCGGCGGGCGCTCGCCTACGCGCTCGCCGATCCCGACCGCTGGCAGCGGCTCTGGGACATCGGCGGGCTGACGCTGCGCCTGCCGCAGCGGGAGGAGACGCTGGTCGAGTCCCCCGACGGCGACTGGGCGCGCTTCGCCGCCCGCTATCTGGGGCGCCCGGAGCGATGAGCGGGCGCGACGCTGTCCTGGCCCGGATCAGGGCGGCTACCGGCGGCGCGGAGGGAGAGGCGCCGGATCGGCTCTTGACCCGGCCAGGGGGGCCGCGGCCAGCGCGCGCGGAAGGCGATCCGGTTGCGCGCTTCGCGGCCGAGGCGCGCGCGGCCGGCGGCACGGTTTCCGGGCCCGTCCGGCCGGCGGACGTGCCGGCGGCGATCGCCGCGTGGCTCGCCGCCGAGAACCTGCCGGCGCGTCTCGCCGCTTCGCCCGACCCGGCCCTCGACCGCTATCCCTGGAGCCGCCGCCCGCTGCTGACGCTGGACCGCCGCCGGGCGGCACCCGGGGACCGCGTGTCGCTGACGCCCTGCTTCGCCGGCGTGGCCGAGACCGGCACGCTCGCCACGCTCTCCGGTCCGGAGCGCCCGGTTACCCTCAACTTCCTGCCCGAGGCGCATGTGGCGCTGGTCGGGACGCGCGACCTGGTGGGCGCCTGTGAGGACCTGTGGGCGCGGGTCCGGCAGGCCGGGGACATGCCCCGGACGGTCAACCTGATAACCGGGCCGTCGCGCAGCGCCGATATCGGCCAGGAACTGCACATGGGCGCGCACGGTCCGCGCCGGCTGCATATCGTGCTGGTCGATGACGAGCAGACAGAAGACATCGATGGTGGCGGACCGCCGGAAGGCTCCGATGAAGCGTAAGGCCGGCCCCGGCGACATGGTGCTGTGGAACCGGATGGCGCAGTCCGTCCGGCCGTTGCCGGGCCGGCTTGCGCCGCCCGCGCCGCGCGCGCAGGAGACCGCGAAGGCGTCTGAACCGCCGGAAGCCGATGCGCCGGCCCTGCGGCCCCCGGCGGCGCCCGGCCCCGGCATCGACAGGCGCACCGCCCGGCGGATCCGGCGCGGCGCCCTGCCGATAGACGCCAGAATCGACCTGCACGGTCTCACTCGCGAGGAGGCCTTTCGCCGCCTGGCCCGTTTCCTCGCCGAGAGCCAGATGGCCGGGCGGCGGCTGGTGCTGGTCGTCACCGGCAAGGGCCGCCGTGCGGAGGACGGCATGGCGGCCGGGGTGATCCGGCGGGAGGCGCCGCTCTGGCTCGCCCGCCCGCCCAACGCCGCGCGGGTGCTGGACACGGCCCCGGCGCAACCCCGCCACGGCGGCGAAGGCGCGCTCTATGTCTATCTGCGGAAGCCGAGGCCGTGACGCCGGCGGCGCGCGTCGGCGCAGCGATCGAGGCGCTGGCGTCGATCGAGGAGACCGGCCGCCCCGCAGACGCCGTGCTGGGCGGCTTCTTCCGCGCGCGGCGCCATATCGGCGCGAGCGACCGCAAGGCGGTGGCCGAGCGGGTGTTCGGGGTGCTGCGCCGCCGCGCCCGGCTGGACTGGCACCTGGCCCGCCGGGGCGCGGCGCCGACGGCGCGCTTGCGGATGCTGGCCCGCCTCTTGCTGGTGGACCGCCTGCAGGAGCCGGGGGCGGTGTTCGGGCGGGGCAAATACGCGCCCGCACCGCTCGACGACGCGGAGCTCGACCTGTTCATGTCCCTGGTCGGGGACGTGCTGGAGCCGCCGGACATGCCGGCCGCCGTGCGCGCCGAATGCCCGGCCTGGGCCGAGCGCGGGCTCAGGGAGAGCTTGGGTGGGGCCTTCGCGGAGGAGCTGCGCGCGCTCGCCGAACCCGCGCCGGTCGATCTCCGCGTCAACGCGCTCAGGACGACGCGCCGCGAGGCCCGGCGCGCACTGTTTCGCGAGGGCATCCGCGCCGAGCCGCTGGAGGCGAGCCCCTGGGCGCTTCGCTGCGAAGGCCGCCCGGCGCTCGGCCGCACGCGCGCCTTCCGCGAGGGACTCGTCGAGGTGCAGGACGCGGGCTCGCAGCGCGTCGCGCACGCCGTCGCCGCCGGGCCGGGCATGCAGGTGGTCGATTTCTGCGCCGGGGCGGGCGGCAAGGCGCTCGCGCTCGCTGCTGACATGGAAGGCAGGGGCCGTGTCGTCGCTACGGACGTGCATGACAAGCGCCTCGCGCGCCTCGGCGAGCGGATGCGCCGGGCCGGCGCGCACAATATCGAGCGCCGCCTGCTGGAGAGCGAGCGCGACCGCTGGGTCCGCCGCCACCGCGGCAAGTTCGACCGCGTGCTGGTCGATGCGCCCTGCACCGGCACCGGCGCCTGGCGGCGCAACCCGGACGCGCGCTGGACCCGCGACGGTCCCGGCCTCGCCGAGCTGGCGGCGCTGCAGGACCGCATACTGGAAAGCGCCGCGCGGCTGGTGAAGCCCGGCGGCCGGCTGGTCTATGCCACCTGCTCGCTGCTCCGCGAGGAGAACGAGGCGCGCGTCGGGCGCTTCCTGGACACCGCACCAGGTTTCGCGCGCGCCGCAGACGACCTCCGCATTTCGCCCGCCCGCGACGGCTCGGACGGGTTTTACGCCGCCATACTGGAACGGGAAACGGGCCCATGCGCGAACGACTCCGTGACCTGATCGCCGAACGGGCGCTCTCCACCGGGCAGTTCACCCTCGCCTCCGGGGCGGGCACGGCCTACTTCTTCGACATGAAGCGGGTGATGCTGGACCCGGAAGGGCTGATGCTCATCGCCGAGGCGTTCCTGGAGCGCATCCGGGAAGAGCCTGCCGGCCATATCGGCGGCATCGCCATGGGCGCGGTGCCCATCGTGGCAGCGGTCTGCGCGCTGAGCCGGGCCACGCCGCGCCCGCGCCGCGCCTTCTTCGTGCGCAAGGAGGCCAAGGACCACGGCACCGAACGGCGCGTCGAGGGCTATCTGCCGGAGAGCGGCGAGGTGTTGCTGTTCGAGGATGTGACCACGACCGGCGGCTCGGCGATGATCGCGGTCGAGGCCGCGCGCGCCGCCGGCTGCCGGGTGGAGACGCTCTATACCGTGGTGGACCGGCTGGAGGGCGCGGAAGCCAACCTCGCCTGCGAAGGCATCCGCCTCGCCCCGCTCTTCACCCGCGACGACTTCGCAATGTAGATGCCGGGCCGGACGCAGGGCCCGGACCGTGTGACAGAGCATGTTCCGTCGTCCTGCCGGGGCTGCGGGACGCCGCTCCCGCCGCCGTCGGAGAGGGGCGGGGCCGCCGGCCGTGAGACTGCGCCCGCCTTCTTGCGCTTTTCGCCCCTTCAGCCTAACAGGGGAGGGGCGAGACCGAGGGGTGGGTTCATGGTGGCGGTGCCTGTGCTGTCCGAGATACCGGGGACGGTGTTCAAGATCGAGGTCGGGGTCGGCGACGAGGTCGCGGCGGACGATCCGGTGGTTATCCTGGAGTCGATGAAGATGGAGATTCCGGTGGGCGCGCCCTCGGCGGGCCGGGTCGCCGAGATTTTGGTCGAGGAAGGCGAGGCGGTGGAAGAAGGCCAGGAAGTCGCCGTCGTCGAGGCCTGAGGCGGCGATCCCCGTGTCCGCCGGAACGCCTCCGTTCGGCAGGATCCTGATCGCCAACCGGGGCGAGATCGCCTGCCGGATCGCCCGGACCGCCCGGCGGCTCGGCATCGGCACCGTGGCCGTCCATTCCGAGGCCGACGCCGACGCCCTGCATGTGCGCATGGCCGACGAGGCGGTCGCCATCGGCGGCTCCGCGCCGTCGGAAAGCTACCTCGTCGGCCCGCGCATCGTCCAGGCGGCGCTCGACACCGGCGCGGAAGCGATCCATCCGGGCTTCGGCTTCCTCTCCGAGAATGCGGGCTTCGTCGAGGCCGTCGAGGCGGCGGGGCTGGTGTTCGTCGGCCCCGGCGCGGCCGCCATCGCCGCTATGGGCGACAAGATCGAGAGCAAGCGCCTTGCGGCGCGGGCGGGCGTGCCCGTGGTGCCGGGCGACGCCGGCGCGATCGCAGACGCGGAAGCGGCCGCCGCCGGCGCGCGCCGGATCGGCTATCCGGTGATGGTCAAGGCCTCGGCCGGCGGCGGCGGCAAGGGCATGCGCGTCGCGCGTTCGGACGAGGAGCTCCGGCAGGTGTTCGGCTCCACCGTGAACGAGGCCGCGAGCGCCTTCGGGGACGGCCGCGTCTTCGTCGAGAAATACATCGAGGAGCCGCGCCATATCGAGGTCCAGGTGCTGGCGGATGCGCATGGCAATATCGTGCATCTCGGCGAGCGCGAATGCTCGATCCAGCGCCGGCACCAGAAGGTGGTCGAGGAGTGCCCGAGCCCGTTCGTCGACGAGGCCCTGCGCGCGGACATGGGCGCCCGCGCCGTGGCGCTCGCTCGCGCCGTCGATTACCGCTCGGCCGGCACCGTCGAGTTCATCGTGGACCGCGAGCGCAATTTCTATTTCCTGGAGATGAACACCCGCCTCCAGGTGGAGCATCCGGTGACGGAGATGGTGACCGGGCTGGACCTCGTGGAGCAGATGCTACGCGTCGCGGCGGGCGAACCGCTCGCCTTCGGCCAGGCCGATGTCCGCCTCGACGGCTGGGCCATCGAGGCGCGCGTCTATGCGGAGCGGCCGGAGCGTAATTTCGCGCCCTCCATCGGGCGGCTGGAAACCTTCCGCCCGCCGGCGGAAGAGGGCGGCGTGCGCATCGACACGGGCGTGGTCGAGGGCTCCGAGATCACCATGTTCTACGACCCGATGATCGCCAAGCTCGCCGTGCATGGCGCCACGCGGGAAGAGGCGCGGCTGAAGCTGGGAGAGGCGCTCGCGCGCTTCGCCATCGCCGGCGTCGGACACAATATCGACTTTCTAGCCGCCATTGCGGACCGTGCGCGCTTTGCCGAGGGCCGGCTCAGCACGGCTTTCATCGACGAGGAGTTCCCGGACGGCTACGACCCGGCGAGCGGCGCCGGGGCGCACCGCCGATTGTTCGCGGCCGTGGCTGCGGCGCTCGCGCATGGCGAGGCGGCGGCCTCGGGGGGCGCGATGCGCCGCGACTGGGCCGCCCTGTTCGAGGACGGCGCGGCGGCTATAACCGTGGAGGCGGACGGGGAGGGCCTCCGGCTGGAGATCGACGGCGAGCCGGCGCGGCTGGAAGGCGCGCGCCCGCCCGGCGGAGCGCATTTCGAGGGGCGGTTCGACGGCGAAAGGTTTGCGGTGCGGGTCGAGGGGGACGGCGCGGGCTGGCTGTTGTCGTTCCGGGGAACCCGGACAAGCGTGCGGGCCGTGCCGCCGCGCGTCGCGGAATTCGCCCGGCTGATGCCGAAAAAGGCGGTGCCGGACACCTCGAAAGTGCTGCTTTCGCCGATGCCGGGCCTCCTGGTCTCGCTGGCGGTCGCGGAAGGCGACGAGGTCGAGGCCGGACAGACGCTCGCCGTGGTCGAGGCGATGAAGATGGAGAACGTGTTGCGCGCCGAACGGCCGGGACGCGTCAAGTCCGTCCCCGCCGCCCCCGGCGACAATCTCGCGGCCGACCAGCCGATCCTCCATTTCGAGTGAAACGGCGGCTCGGGTCCGGCAACACCATGACGGGGAGCGGCGCCATGCCGGAAGACCACGACTACTTCATGGGCCTCGCGCTCGAGGAATCGGAGCATGCAAAGGCGGAGGGCAATGTCCCGGTGGGCTCCGTCATCATCCGCAGCGGCGAGGTCATCGGGCGCGGCCGCAACCGCGTCGATTCCGACCGCGACCCGACCTGCCATGCCGAGGTGGACGCACTCCGGGACGCCTGCCGCAACCTCGACAGCCGAGACCTTTCGGGCGCTGCCTGCTACACCACGATGGAGCCCTGCCCGATGTGCTGCTGGGCGCTGCAGGAAGCGCGGGTCGCCCGGCTCGTTCTGGGCGCGCGCCATGCGGAGATGCGGCGGGTGGACTACGGCCGCTACAGCGTCGAGACGCTGCTGGAGCTGACGGGGCGCTCGATGGACATCGTGACCGGCGTGCGCACGGCGGAGTGCGAGGCCATGCGCCGGAGCTGGACAGGCTGGGTGGAGCCCGGCGCCTGAACGGCGCGAGGGCGGGGGCGGGCAGTTCAACGCCGCCGGAGATGTGTGAATCCGGCAGGGCGGGAAGGAGGCGGAGATGGAGACGGGAAACGGCGCACTGTTCGCCGTGCTGGGCGAGCAGCGCTATCGGATCGACCGGCCCTGGGGCCGCTGGCCGGAGCATATTCCGGTCGGGACCATCAGCAAATGCGCGGTCGATGCCGGCGGCAACCTCCATGTCTGCCAGCGGCGCTCGACCCCGGTCCTGGTGTTCGACCCGGAGGGAAACTTCGTCAGAAGCTGGGGCGATGGGGCGATTGCGGACCCGCACGGGATCGCCGCCGCCCCGGACGGGCGCATCCTGGTCGTGGACCGGGATGCGCACCAGGTGCTCGTTTTCGATGCCGAAGGCAAGCTGCTGCTGGCGCTCGGGGAGCGGCATCGCCCCCGCACCCAGGCGCCCTTCAACCACCCGACCGATGCCGCGGTCGGACCCGGCGGCGACCTCTATGTCTCCGACGGCTACGGCAACACCATGGTGCACCGCTTCACGCCCGACGGCGCACTCGTGCGGAGCTGGGGCGGACGGGGAAGCGGTCCCGGCGAGTTCACGACGCCGCACGGCATCGGCGTGCTCGGCGACGGGCGGGTGCTGGTGGGCGACCGCGAGAACAACCGCGTCCAGGTCTTCTCGCCCGAGGGCGACCACCTCAACGACCTCGGCCCGTTCTACAAGCCGATGGACATCCATATCGACGGCGGGGAGCGGATCTATGTCTCGGACCAGATCCCGCGCGTGACCGCGCTCGGCCCCGACGGGACCGTGCTCGGAAGCTGCAAGCCGGTGGCGGTCATGCCGCACGGGGTGAGCGGCGCTGCGGACGGGACACTCTATTTCGTCGAGACCCACACGACCGTCATCACCCGCCTCGCTCCGGTTTCCTAACCCGGCGCGCCTTTGCCGCTGGCGGATGCGAGCAGCGCCTCGGGGTCCGGCGCCCCGTAGTCGCGGCGCGCGCCCTCCGGCGTCACATAGCCGTCGGCCAGGTCTTCGCCGAGCCGGGCCGGGTCGCGCTCGGCCGGCGGGCCGTAGCCGCCCGAGCCCGGCACGTCGAAGACCACCAGCGCGCCGGCCGGGGCGTCGAAGGACCCCTTGCCGTTCAGGACCCGCCCGGCCCCGCCCGGATCGACGACCGAAATGCGGGCCGGCGCGCCCGCCGCCCCGCCCTCGATGCCGAAGGGCGGCGACTTGGTGCGCTCGCAGCATACGGTGGCGCGCGAGTCCCGTTCGAGGATTCGCCAGGTCCGGCGCGCGCCGAGCCCGCCCCGCCAGCGGCCCGCCCCTCCGGAATCGGGCAGCAGCTCGTATGATTCCACCCGCACCGGAAAGCTCATCTCGATGACCTCCACCGGCGTGTTCATGGTGTTGGAAATGCCGCTGGCGACGGCGTTGATGCCGTCCCGGTCGGGCCGCGCGCCGAAGCCGCCCTTGACCGTCTCATAGCTGACATAGTGCTCGTCGGTCCGATAGTCCGTGCCGCCGAGCGTCAGCACCGCCGAGGTTCCCTGGGAGCAGGCCATCACCCGGTCCGGGACGATCGCCGCGAGCGCGCCGAACACCATGTCGCAAATCCGGTGAGACATCTCGTGATTGGCATAGACGACCGGGGCCGGATATTGCGCGTTCACCACCGAGCCCTCCGGCGCAAGCACCTTGACGGGACGCCAGGCGCCGGAGTTGGGCGGCACGACGCCGCCCGAGTCGATGGCCATCTTGAGGCCCGCGAACACGCCCGAGGAGGTGACCGAGAGCGGCGCATTCATCGGCCCGGCCACCTGCGGGTCGGAGCCCTCGAAATCCACCGTCACCCCGTCGCCCCGCTTGGTTATGCGAAGCCTGATGTCGAAGGTCTCGTCCCGGTTCGAGCCGGCCGCGACGATTCCGTCCCCGTCGCAGAAATCCTCGAACGCGCCGTCCCCGTCGGGCATTTCGCGGAGCAGCGCCCGCATCATCGCCTCGGAATAGTCCATCACCTCCTGCATGATGCGCTTGAGGTTCTCCGTCCCGTATTTGCCGGCGAGCGCGGCCAGCCGCTCGCAGGCCCGGCGGTTGGCGGCGATCTGGGCGCGCAGGTCGCCCCGGCGTTCCGCCGGCGTGCGGACATTGGCGAAGATCAGGTCCTCCACATCGCGGTTGACGGCGCCGTCCCGGTGGATGCGCACCGGTGGCAGGCGCAGCCCCTCCCCATAGACGTCGGTGACCGCGCCGTAGCTGCCGGGCGTGGCGCTGCCGATATCCGGCCAGTGGGCGCGCACGCAGCAGAAGCCGAGCAGCGCGCCGTCCACGAAAGCGGGCGAGACGACATTCACATCCGGCAGGTGCGAGCCGCCGAAATAGGGGTCGTTGTGGACGAACACGTCGCCCGGCCCGATATCGTCCCAGGCGCACACCACCGCGCGCACCGCATCCGGCATCGAGCCCAGGTGGATCGGCAGGTCGGGACCCTGGGCCACCATGTCGCCGCGGTCGTCGAACACGCCGCAGGAATAGTCGCCCGCCACCTTGAGGATCGGGGAATAGGCGGTCTTGGCAAGCACCACCTTCATTTCCTCGGCCACCGCATAGAGACTGTTCTTGACGACCTCGAAGGTGGCGGCGTCGGTTTTCACGACGGACGGACGGGCGGTCCGGCCATCGCCGCCGGCGTTGTTGGCGTTCGGGGACGCGGCCATGTCATGCACTCCTCGTCATCAGGATGAAGCCGCGCTCGTCGCGCCGGGCGCGCCAACCCGGCGGCACGGCGGTGGTGCAGTCCATCTCCTCCACGACAAACGGGCCCGGACGGCCCTCCGCGCCGGCGGGCAGCTCGCCGCGGGCGATGACCGGGCAGCGAACCCGCCGGCCGAACAGAACCTCGCGCTCCCGTTCGCCGGCAGCGCCGGCAGGCGCCTCCGCGCCGGCATGGAACTCGACGCCCGGCAGCCGGCCCGTCGCGGTCACGCGGACATTCACCATCTGCACCGGCTCGTCGGGGTTCTTGTGGCCGTAGGTGCGCAGATGCCGGTCGTGGAACCCGCCGGCGAGCGCGTCCAGCAGGCCGCGGGTCAAGGGGCCGTCGCCGAGCGGCACGGTCAACTCATAGGCCTGCCGGGTATAGCGGCAGTCGGCGGAGCGCTCGATGGCGCGGTCGGCCTCCGGCAGCCCGGCATTTTCCAGCATGGTCCGGGCCGCGTCCTCCATCTCGGCGAGCCGCCCGTTGAGCGCGTTCAGGTCCGCTTCGTCGATCCGGGCGTAGAAGGTGTGCGAGTAGTCGCGGCGCAGGTCGGTCGCGACCAGCCCGAGGGCCGAGAACCCACCCGGGATCGGCGGCACGATCACCTCCCCGATGCCGAGCTCTTCGGCGAGCGCCGCCGCGTGGACCGGCCCCGCGCCGCCGAAGGCCGCCAGGGAGAATTCGCGCGCATCGTGCCCGCGCTCCACCGACACGATGCGCAGCGCCTCCGCCATGCTGTTGTTGACGACCCGGACGATGCCGGCGGCGGCTTCGGCCACGTCCTGCCCGAGCGGGTCCGCGATATGGCGGCGGATTGCCGCTTCCGAAGCCGCCGCGTCGACGGGAAGCCGCCCGCCCAGCAGGTGCGTGCGGCTCAGATATCCCAGCACGACATTGGCGTCCGTCACGGTCGGCAGCGTGCCGCCCTGCCCGTAGCAGGCGGGCCCCGGCTCCGCGCCCGCGCTTTGCGGGCCGACCCGGAGCGCGCCGCCGGGGTCCAGCCAGGCGATGCTGCCGCCGCCCGCGCTCACCTCCGCCAGGTCGATCACCGGCACCCGGATGGGGTGGCCGGTGCCGTGCAGCCAGCGCCCGACATTGCCCTCCCCGCCGACCTCGTATTCGGAGGTGGTCTCGATGCGGCCGTCCTCGATCAGGCTCGCCTTGGCGGTGGTGCCGCCCATGTCGAAGGAGATCAGGTTCGCCCGGCCGATCTGGCGGCCCATGCGCTGCGCGGCGATGACGCCCGCGGCGGGCCCCGATTCCACGGCCCCGGCCGGCATCTTGAGCGCCTCGGGCACGTCGAAGACACCGCCGTTCGAGCCCATGACATAGAGCGGGGGCAGGCGGAGCCCGGCAAGCGCGGCCTCCAGCCGGTCCAGATAGGAGGCCAGCACCGGCCCGACATAGGCGCAGACCGCCGTGGTGCTGGTGCGCTCGAACTCGCGGATTTCGGGCAGGACCTCGCTGGAGAGAAACACCGGAACGCCGGGCAGGGCGGCCCGGAGCCGCTCGCCGACGCGGCGCTCATGGGCGTCGTTGAGGAAGGAGAACATGAGGCAGACCGCGACCGCATCCACGCCCAGGCCCCGGATCGAGTCCACCGCCGCGTCCAGCCCGGCCTCGTCGAGCGGGACGACGACCTCGCCCTGGGCGTCGATCCGCTCGCGGACCTCGAAGCGCTGTCGGCGCGGGACCAGCACCGCCGGCGCGTTCTGGAACAGGTCGTAGAGGTCCGCGCGGGCCGAGCGCCGAAGCTCGAGCACATCGCGGAAGCCTGCGGTCGTGACCAGCGCGACATTGGCGCCCTTTCCTTCCAGCAGCGCGTTGGTGACCACCGTGGTGGCGTGGGAGACGAGGGAGACCGAAGCGGGGTCGATGCCGTAATCCCGCATCGCGGTCCCTATGCCGTCGATGACCGCGGCGCCGAAGTCGCGCGGCGTGGTCGGAACCTTGGCGATGCCCGCGCGCCCGCTCTCCTCGTCCAGCACGGCGACATCGGTGAACGTCCCGCCGATATCGACCCCGATCCGCCAACCCATCGCGCTGCCCCCTCCCGGCTTCCGGCCCCATGCGGGCGAGCTTACCCTAACACCCGAACGCGCGCGAAAGGACGCCCCCGCATGCTTGATGGGGCAGCCGGCCGGCGGCATGCTTCGCCGATGCCCGGCCCGCAGCGAGGCGTTTCAGATGCTCAGACCCGAAGACAACGAAATGCTGTGCCGGGTCGGCCCCGGCACACCGATGGGCGCGCTGTTCCGCCGGTTCTGGATTCCGGCGCTCGTCCCGGAGGAGCTGCCGTCCCCGGATTGCGACCCGGTGCGCCTGCGGCTGCTGGGCGAGGACCTCGTGGCCTTCCGGGACACGGACGGGCGGATCGGCCTTCTCGACGAGAAATGCCCGCACCGGCGCGCCTCGCTCTATTTCGGCCGCAACGAGGACTGCGGCCTGCGCTGCGTCTATCACGGCTGGAAATTCGACGTGGAGGGCAATTGCGTCGAGATGCCGAACGAGCCGCCCGAGACCGACTTCAGGCGCAAGGTCCGGGCGAAGGCCTATCCCGCCGCCGAGTGGGGCGGCTACATCTGGGCCTATATGGGGCCGAAGGACAGGCAGCCGCCGTTGCCCGGGTTCGAATGGGCCATGCTGCCGCCGGAGCACCGCTGGCAGAAGAAGTGGCATTTGGGCGCCAACTACTTCCAGGGGTTCGAGGGCGAGATCGACACCCGCCACACGACCTTCCTGCACCGCTTCGCCGACATGTCCGCCCTGTCGCCCGGCCTGGCGGCCGCGCACGGCAACTGGCAGCAGGACGGCATGCCGTCGATTCACATCCGGCCGACGGATTACGGCTTCTATTACGGCTCGCAGCGCGGCACGGCGGACAGGCTGTTCAACTGGCGCATCACGCAGTGGATCCTGCCCAGCAACTCGATCATTCCGCACCCGGAATACCCGATCTCCTCGCGCGCCTATATCCCGATCGACGACGAAAACACCTTCGTCTTCGGCACCTCCTACAATCCGGAGGCGCCGATGACGCAGGAGGACCGCGACTATCTGGAGACGGGCCTCGGCGCGGCGCCGCGCACCCTTCCGGGCGGCTTCGCGCCCGAGGTCAACCGCAGCAACGGCTACAGGCTCGACCGGGCCTCGCAGCGGGCGGGCAACGCGACCGGCATTCCCGGCGTCAACAACCAGGACCGCGCCATCGTCGAGAGCATGGGACCCGTCGTGGACCGCGAGAACGAGCATCTCGGCGCCTCGGACACGGCGATCGTCGCGGCCCGGCGCCGGCTGCTCGGGCTCGCCCGCGACCTCGCCGACGGCCGGGAGCCGGTCCTGCCGCACAACCCGGCGATGTTCGGCGTCCGCGCCATCGACATAACGACGCCAAACCCGGACCTCGACGCCGTGGTGGAACGCTACGGCGACAAGCTCCGCCTCCCGCCCGCCTGACGTTCCCGGCTTCTTCCGCAAGCGGGAGAGGCGATATGCGGCGGCCACCCGGCCCGGCCCGGCCTTGCCGGAGGGGATCCCTGGCGAAGTGTCATGAAATGTCATGTTCTGTCATGGTCCGGCGTCTCCCTGGTTTCGTAGCCGCCCGGTTCGGGGGGCGACCCTGTTTCGCGCGCGAGGCGGCGGACGCGCTTCTCCCGCGAGTTTCGGGCGGAGTTTTCGGAAGCGAGAGGCGCGGCCCCGGAAGGCTCGGCCTCCGAGGACCATTTTACTACACTTTCTCTCCAGTCAAACCCCCAACGAAACAAAAAGTGAATATCCGGGATCCCTGTTTCGTCGGATGAGGGCGCGCCACGCGGAGCGGACGGGTAGGGATGGGTGAATCCGGCAGCCTCGCGCAAGCGGGGAGAGGACGTATCACCCCAGGCGCCGTTCCAGTTCGGCCAGGCAGGCGGGGCGGTCGGGGCGGAAGGAGCGGGCGATCCACCAGTCCTCCAGTTCGCGGAGCAGGCGGCCGAGCTTTGCGCCGGCGGGGACGCCCCGGTTGCGCAGGTCCCGGCCGGTGAGCGGGAAGGACGGGGGCGGGGGGGCGGCCAGCAGCGCCTCGCCGGCTTCGTCGCCGCCGGCGAGCAGCAGCCGGTCGAGAAAGCGCGCGCGGCCCTCGCGGTAGAGCGCGGCGCGGTTCAGCGCCTTCGGCCTCGCCAGCGCCCGAAGGCGCGCCGCCTCGGCCGCGCTGAGGCGCAGCCGGCCGGGGTCCGGCCGGTCGAGCAGGGCGGCGAGGCGGCGGACGGGATCGGGCGCGTGGCCGAGACGGGCTTCCGCCTCGACGGTTCGCGTGAGCCGGTCGGTTCTTTCCGCCGCCGGCAATATCGGGCGGAACACGCCGCGCGCCGCCATCAGCGACACGACCGGCACGGGGTTGGGCGCCGCCAGCAGGCCCAGCATCTCCGCCCTGAGACGCTCCCCGGAGAGGGTCTCCATGAGGGGCGCGAGCCGAACTGCGGCTTCGAAGCTGGCGGGGTCGCCGGGCAGGCTGCCGAAGCGGGCGGTGAAGCGGAAGAAGCGGAGCACCCGCAGCACGTCCTCCCTTATGCGCGTCTCCGGGTCGCGGACGAAGCGCACGATGCCGGCGGCGAGGTCCGCCCGCCCGCCGAAATAGTCGAACAGCCGGCCCTCCGGGCTTGCGAACATGGCGTTCACGGTGAAATCGCGCCGGGCGGCGTCCTCGCGCCAGTCGCGCGTCCAGGCGACGACCGCGCGCCGGCCGTCCGTGCCGACATCGCGGCGGAGCGAGGCCACCTCGCAATAACGCCGCTTCCCGACGGCCAGCACGACGCCGTGGTCGATGCCCCAGGTGCGGACCTTGAGGCCCGCCGCCTCCAGCCGCCGGACGGTCTCCGGCGGCTCCTCCGGGGTGGCGATGTCGATATCGCCGACCGGGCGCCCGGCGAGCGCATCGCGCACCGCCCCGCCGACGAAGCGGCAATCGCCCAGTGCCTCCACGATGCGCGCGATGTCGGACTCGCGCATCCATTCCGCCGCGGGAGCGAATTCGCTCAATCCGCCACCTCGCCGGGCACCACCTCCCCGTCCACGACCGTGGGCGGGCTGTAGGTCCCCTCCGGGTCCGATGTGCCGGTCAGCGCCCAGTAGCCAAGCAGCAGGGCGACTAGGACGCAGCCCGAGACCAGGATGGCGTTCCAGGGCGCGCCGCGCAGCCATCCGGGCGCGGGCCGCCCGTCGCGGATGACGATCCACGCCATGTAGAGCAGCAGCGGGATCGACGCCGCGAGCAGGAGCTGGAGGATGACCTTCACCATGCGGTTCCCGTCAGCGTGTCGTGGAGGTTCACGAGCATCCCGGCGGTCGCCCCCCAGATGCGGTAGTCGCCATAGGGCAGCACATAGTAATGCCGCCGGAGCCCGTCGCGGAACATGGTCTCGCGCTTGTGGTTCGCCGGGTCGAGCACGAAGGCGAGCGGCACCTCGAAGGCCTCCTCCACCTCGAAGGGATCGACGGTGAGTTCGAAGGGCGGCTCGACCCAGCCGATCACCGGCGTTACCGCATAGGCGCTGGTGGTCTCGTACACATCCAACCGGCCCAGCACCTCGACGAGGCGCCGGTCGAGGCCGACCTCCTCCTCCGTCTCGCGGAGCGCCGTTTCCAGGATGTCGGTGTCGCCCGGCTCGCGGCCCCCTCCCGGGAACGCGATCTGGCCGGCATGCTGCTTGAGGTGGTGCGTGCGCTGGGTCAGCAGGACCGTCGGGCCCAGCGGCCGCGCCACCAGCGCCACCAGCACGCCGGCAGGCTTCAGCGCGCGGCCGTTGGCGAAGGCGGGCCGTCCGGCCGGCAGCAGGTCGAAATCGCTGCGCCGGGGCGGTGTCAGCCCGTCGGGCCCGGATACGAACCCTGCCTCCCTGAGGCGCGCAACCACATCGTCACGCGTCATCGCCCCCCGCCCCCAGATCGAACATTTCCCCTCCGCTCCACACGCCATAGCCGCTCCCGGTCTCCTCGGCCAGTTCCGCAAGCTCGTACCACGGCGCGCGCAGCACCGCCGCCTCGATGCCGGGCCGCACGAGCAGGTAGGGCCGTTCGGCGAGTCGAAGCGGATGGCCGGGGCCGAGCGGCACCCATTCGTCGACATTGGTGCGGAAGCGGACCTGCCGCCGCCGGCCTTCGCCCTCCGCCTGCATTTCGATAGCGACGAAAGGGGCGTCCTCCACTTCGACTTCGACCCGCTCCACCGGCGTTTCCAGCAGGTAGCCGCCGTCGGGACCGCGCTTCAGCACCGTGCTGAACAGCCTGACCAGCGCCGGGCGGCGAAACGGCAGGCCATTATGGAACCAGACGCCGTTGCGGTCTATGCGCAGGCCGTCATTTGTTGGCGCGCGTTGGCGCGCGCGGGCGGGCGGCGGCTCGTCCTTCAAATGTTTGTCGATCTCGACATGCTGGGCCATGGCAGTGCCATAATAGGGCAGTATGTCTGCGCCGGGAGGCCCGCACCGCTCTCGTCGCGGGCGCGGCGGCGCAGGGAGGCCCCGTTTCATGCAGCCGATCCGAGCCGGTTCCGAAGACGCCTACGGGGACGCCGCAGCCGGGCGTATCGACGCCGCGGCGGCGCGCCTCGACGAAGCCTCGGCCGCGATCGCGGAGGTGATTTTCGGCCAGGGGCCGGTGGTCGAACAGGCGATTGTCACCCTGGTCGCCGACGGCCACGGCCTGCTGGTCGGCGTGCCGGGCCTCGGCAAGACGCTGCTCGTCGAGACCCTGTCGCGGGTATTCGGCCTGGACCGCCGGCGGGTGCAGTTCACCCCGGACCTCATGCCGACCGACATCCTGGGCTCCGAGATTCTGGACGAGGGCGAGAACGGCAGGCAATTCCGCTATGTCGAGGGGCCGGTGTTCACCCAATTGCTGATGGCGGACGAAATCAACCGCGCCAGCCCGCGCACCCAGTCGGCGCTGCTCCAGGCCATGCAGGAGCGCCAGGTCTCGGTGGCCGGGCGCCCGCGGCCCCTGCCCCGACCGTTCCATGTGCTGGCGACGCAGAACCCGATCGAGCAGGAGGGCACCTATCCGCTTCCCGAGGCGCAGCTCGACCGCTTCCTGCTCCAGATCGATGTGGCCTATCCCGATGTCGAGACCGAGAAGACGATCCTGCTGAAAACCACCGGCGGCGAGTCGCAGGAGGCGCGCCCGACCGTGACGGCCGGGGAGCTGCTGGAACTGCAGGAGCTGGCGCGGCTCATACCGATCGGCGAGACGGTGCTGGCGGCGATTCTCGACCTGGTCCGCCGCAGCCGGCCGGAAAGCGCCGCGGACAAGCGGATTGCCGACTGGGTCGCCTGGGGGCCGGGCCCGAGGGCCGGCCAGGCGCTGATGCGCTGCGCGCGGGCGCGCGCCCTGCTGCAGGGCCGGCTGTCGCCCTCGGTCGAGGATGTGAGCACGCTGGCCGGCCCGGTGCTGCGCCACAGGCTGGTGCTCTCCTATGCCGCGAGGGCGGAGGGGATAGACGTTGACCATGTCATCGCCTGTCTGACCGCTCCGCTCGGCTGAACGGGGCAGCCGCCATGCCCGTAGCCGCAGCCGAACGGCTCGCCGCCGGGCTGCCGGCGCCCGCGGTCGCCGCGCTCCGGGTGGCGGAAACGGTGAGCGCCGGCTCCCGCGGGCTGCGCCGGTCAGGGCCGGGCTACGATTTCTGGCAATTCCGCCGCTACCGGCCGGGGGACCCGGTGCGCGCCGTCGATTGGCGCCGCTCGGCGCGGGACGGCCGGGTGCTGGTCAGCGAGCGCGAACGCGATGCCGCGCAGACCTTCTGGCTCTGGGAGGACCGTTCGGCTTCCATGGACTGGCGCGGGGCGCGGAGACGGGACACGAAGGCGGGCCGCGCCCGCCTGCTGATCCTCGCCGCAGCCGCGCTGTTGATGCGCGCCGGCCACCAGGTGGCGCCCATCGGCCCCGCGCCCGGCCGCTACCGCCAAGAACGGCGCCTCGGTGAGCTGTCGCTGGCTCTGGACCGCGCGCCGCCCATTGCCGGCCTGCCCCGCAATCTCGGTTTCGGCAAATACGCCCAGGCGCTGCTGGCGGGCGATTTCCTCGATACCGCGGGCACGGTCGAACCGCTGTTCCGCCGGCTGGCGGAGGCCGGCGTGCGCGGCCATATCGTCCAGGTGCTCGACCCGGCGGAGATCGGGTTGCCGATGCGGGGCCGGCGGCGCTTCGTCGGCCTGGAGGGCGAGGGAGAGCTTCTCGTGCGCCGCGTGGGCGGCCTCCGCGCGGCGTATCGCGAGCGGCTCGAAGCCCATAACGAGGCCCTGGAGCACAACGCGGCCCGGCTCGGCTGGACCGTGCTGCGGCATGTGACCGATGCGCCGCCGGTCTCCGCCCTGCTCGCGCTTGCCGGCCAGCTCGCCGAGCGGCCCGACCGGCTGTGCTGACGCTGGGCGCCATCGGCTTCGCGGCGCCGTGGCTCCTGCTCGGCCTGCCGGCCCTGCCGCTGGTCTGGTTCTTGCTCCGCATCACCCCGCCGCAGCCCATCGCCACGCGCTTCCCCGCGATCCGCTTCCTTTTCGGCCTGAGGCAGGACGACGACGCCAGCGAGCGCACGCCGCCCTGGATGCTGCTCCTGCGGCTGCTGATCGCGGCGCTGCTGGTGCTCGCCGCGGCCCGGCCGATCCTTGCGCCCGGCACGCTGCTGGCGGGGCGCGGCGAGGTGGTGCTCGCCATCGACGACGGCTGGGCCTCGGCCCCGCACTGGCCGGCCATGCAGGCGGCGGCGTTCGCCGTTCTGGACGAGGCCGCGCGGCGGGACCGCCCGGTTCGCCTGCTGGCGACGGCGCCGGGCCCCGACGGCGCGCCGCCGGAAGCGGCCGGCCCGTTTGCGGCCGGCGATGCGGCCGCAGCCATAACGGCGATGGAGCCGAAGCCCTGGCCGACGGACCGGGCCTACGCGACCGGGGTGTTGGGGGCGATGGAGCTCTCGGGGGCGGCGACCGCCATATGGGTAAGCGACGGACTCGAAAGCGCCGGCGCGGCAGGCTTCGCCGGGGCCTTGCAGCGCTTCGGCCGCCTGGATGTGCTGCGACCGGAGCCGGAGGCCCGCGCCCGGCTCCTTCGCCTGCCGGACCGCGAGGCCGGGCGCGTGACGGTCCGGGTGGACCGGGCCGGCGGCGGGGCGCGGACGCTTGCCGTCGAGGCGCTGGACGAGGACGGCTTGCGGCTGGCCGCCGCGGACCTCGCGTTCGACGAGGGCGAAACCTCGGCTTCGGCGTCCATCGAGCGTCCGGACGAGCTTCTGAACCGCATCGCGCGCTTCCGCATCGACGGCGAAACCGGCGCGGGCGCCGCCGCGCTGGTCGGCAGCGACTGGCGGCGGCGCAAGGTCGGCCTCGTGGCGCCCGGCACGGCCGGCCATCCGCTGCTGGACGACCAACATTATCTGCGCGCCGCGCTCGCCCCGTTCGCGACCGTGATCGAGGCGCCGGTCGAGGCGCTCCTGGACGCGGGCGTCGGCGCGCTGGTGCTGACGGACGCGGCGGCGCCGAAGCGGGCGGAGCGGGACATGCTGGCCGGGTGGGTGGAGGCCGGCGGGGTGTTGCTGCGCTTCTCCGGGCCGCGGCTGGCCGAGTCGGGGGCGGAGCTGCTGCCGGCGCCGCTGCGCCGGGGCCGGCGCGAACTCGGCGGCGCGCTTACCTGGGCGAAGCCGCAGCGGCTCGGCGCGTTTTCCGGGGCGGGCCCGTTCGCCGGTCTTGAGCCGACCGCCGACATCGCCGTGACCCGCCAGGTGCTGGCCGAACCGGGCCCGGAGCTTGTCGGGCGAAGCTGGGCGACCCTGGCCGATGGCACGCCGGTCGTCACCGGCGCGCGCCTCGGCGAGGGGTGGACGGTGCTGGTCCACACTTCCGCCAATGCCGACTGGTCCACGCTCGCGCTGTCCGGCCTCTACCCGCAGATGCTGGCCCGCCTCGCCGTGCTCGGCCGGGGAGCGGGCGGACTGGACGGGCCGCTCCAGCCGGCGCGGCTACTGGACGGGTTCGGGCGCTGGGCGGAGCCCGGCCCGGCCGTCTTGCCGCTGCCGCCCGCCGGGACCGGCGCGGCGGCGCCGGGCCCGTCCATGCCGCCGGGCCTCTACGGGCGCGCGGGCGGATTCCGGGCGGTCAATCTCGGCGGCGCCCTGGCCGCGCCCGCGCCGCTTTCCGGCCTGCCGCAGGGCGTGGTCGAGCGGGGCCTCGGGCCCGGCCGCGAGCAGCCGCTGACGCCCTGGCTGCTGCTTGCCTGCATCGCATTGCTGCTGGCGGACGGGCTGGCCTCGCTCGCCTATCGCGGCTACCTGCCGCTCGGCGCGAAGGCGGCGCTGGCGGCTGTGCTGCTCGCCGGCTTCGGGAACGGCGCCGAATTGCAGGCGCAGGAGCCCGCCGAGAAGATCGCCGCGGAGGTGCATCTCGCCTATGTCCTCACGGGCGATGCGGAGGTGGACGAAACCAGCCGCGCCGGGCTCGCCGGCCTGATCCGCGTGTTGAGCGAGCGGACCATGGTCGAGCCGGGCGCACCGCAGCCGGTCGATGTCGAACGGGACGAGCTCGTCTTCTTCCCGCTGCTGTTCTGGCCGGTGGCCGCCAGCCAGCCGCCGCTCTCCGACACGGCGCGCGCACGGCTCGCCGCCTATGTGGCGACGGGCGGCATGCTGGTGTTCGACACCCGCGACCACGGCGCCGCCGGCGGCGGCTTCGACATCCGCGGCGGACTGGTGACGCCGGAGCGCGACCGCCTGCGCCGCCTGCTCGCAGGCATGCGCGTGCCGCCCCTGACCGCGGTGCCGCCCGACCATGTGCTGACGAGGGCGTTCTACCTGCTGCAGAGCTTTGCCGGCCGGCATGAAGGCGGCCAGGTGTGGGTCGAGCGCAGCGCCTCCAGACGCAATGACAGCGTGACCGGCTACCTGATCGGCTCGAACGACTGGGCGGCGTCCTGGGCCGAGGACGAGCATGGACGCCCGCTGTTCGCCGTCACCCCCGGCGGCGAGCGCCAGCGCGAAGCCGCGCGGCGCTTCGGCGTCAATCTCGTCATGCATGCGCTCACCGGCAATTACAAGGCCGACCAGGTGCATGTGCCGGCGATTCTGCGGCGGCTCGACGGATGATCGCGAATGCGACCGATATCGCGTTTGCGCCGATGCTGCCCTGGTGGCTGCTCACCGCCGCGGGCGCGGCGGCGCTGGCGGCTGCGGGGCTCGCCTTCGCGCGCCGGGCGTCGGGCGGCCCGCTCCGGCTGCTGCTCTCGGCGCTGCTCCTCGCCGCGCTGGCGCGGCCCACCCTCGTCTCGGAACTGCGGGAGCCGGAGCGGGACGCGGTCGTGATCGCGGTGGACCGCTCCGCCAGCCAGCGCGTCGGCGGCCGGGTCCGGGCGACGGACGAGGCGCTGGACGCGCTGGCGGGCCGGTTCGACCTCCTGCCGCGCGTCGATGCGCTTGTCGTGGAGACCGCCGGAGAGGGGGGCGGGGCGCGGAACCAGGGCACCCGGCTGCTCGGCGCGCTGCGCGAAGCCTGGGCGGCGGTCCCCCGGCGCCAGCGGGCCGGGGCCATCCTGATAACCGACGGCCAGACGCATGATGCGGCGGCCGCTCCAGCCGGTCCCGAGGAGATGGGGCCGATCCATGTGCTGCTGACCGGCGCGCCGGACCGGGACGGCGACCGGCGGCTGTCGGTCGAGGCGGCGCCGGCCTACGGCATCGTCGGCAAGGAAGTCGAGGTCGAGCTGCTCGTGGAGGATCTCGGCCCGGAAGGGGCGGTGCGGGGCGGCGCGTTGGTGTCGGTCTCGGCGGACGGCCGCCCGCTCAAGACCGTGGGCGTCGTGCTCGGCCGCCCGGAGCGCATCGCCCTGCCCGTCGGCCATGCCGGCAATACGGTCTTCGAGTTCGGCGTGGAAGAGGGGCCGCGCGAGCTCAGCCTCGCCAACAACCGCGCCGTCGCAACCGTGAACGGCGTGCGCGACCGCCTGAAAGTGCTGCTGGTTTCCGGCCGGCCCCATCTGGGCGAGCGGGTCTGGCGCAACCTGCTCAAGTCCGACCCGGCGGTGGACCTGATCCATTTCACGATCCTGCGCCCGCCCTACAAGCAGGACGCCACGCCCATCCGCGAACTCGCGCTGATTTCCTTCCCGGTGCGCGAACTGTTCGAGCAGCGGCTGGCGGAATTCGACCTCGTCGTCTTCGACCGCTATGCGCGCCGGGGCGTGATCCCGCAGCTCTACCTCGCCAATGTCGCCGACTATGTGCGCGGCGGCGGCGCGCTGCTCGACGCGGCCGGCCCGGCCTTCGCCTCGAAGGTCACGACGCTGCACGAGTCGGCGTTGAGCGGCGTCTATCCGGCCGCGCCGACGGGGCGCATCCTCACCGAACCGTTCCGTCCGGTCCCGACGGAACTCGGGCGCCGCCATCCGGTGACCGGGCCGCTGGTGGCGGGGTCGGCGGAGCCGCGCTGGGGGCGCTGGCTGCGCCAGATCGATGTCGAGCGCGAACGCGGCCAGACGCTGCTGTCCGGCGCGGACGGCCGCCCGCTGCTGCTGGTGGACCGGGTGGGCGAGGGGCGGGTCGGGCTGCTCGCCAGCGACCAGGTGTGGCTCTGGGCGCGCGGCTACCAGGGCGGCGGCCCCCATGCCGAATTGCTGCGCCGGCTCGCCCACTGGCTGATGAAGGAGCCGGACCTGGAAGAGGACGCGCTGACGGCCGGAATCGCGGGGGGGGGGGGGCGGCTGGAGGTGGAGCGGCGCAAGGCGGAGGCGGAGCCCGAGCCGGTGACCGCGCTTGCGCCGGACGGGCGCACGCTCGACGTCGAACTCAGCCCCGCCGGCGCCGGGCGCTGGCGGGGCGCGGTCGAGGCGGACACGGTCGGCGTCTGGCAGGTGCGGGCGGGCCGGAAGACCGCCATCGCGGGAGCGGCGGTGGACAATCCGCTGGAATTCGAGGACCTGCGCCCGACGGCGGCCCGTCTCGCGCCGACCGCCGACGCCACGGGCGGGCGCATGTTGTGGCTCGGAAAGGACGGCGTACCGGACCTGCGCCAGGTGCGGCCGGGCGGGCGCATGGCCGGCCGCGGCTGGCTCGGCCTGCGGGACAACCGCGCCTACCGGGTGACGGGCGTCGAGCGCACGCCGCTGCTACCGGGCTGGCTGGTGCTGGCGCTCGCGGCGGCGCTGCTCGCATGGCTCTGGCGCCGCGAGGGTCAGCGCGGGTAGGCGCCGCCCCGACATGTCATGAGATGTCCTGAAGCGTCATGTTTTGTCGAAAGGGAGCGTCCTTCGATACGCCTCCCTCCGGTCGGCTACTCAGGATGAGGGGAGGGCGATGGACGGCCTCGATTCGCCTATGCCACCAGCCCCGATCTGCGAGGCTTCCACGCGGCGATCGACTCCGACGACGATCCGACGCAAGCCTTGCAGGAACCGTTGCGGCTGTTCCTGTCGCACTATCTGGACGCCGAAATTGCCGGTATCGGCGCTGCCGAAGCGCCGGTGAGCTTCCGCGCCCGCTCGGTCGGCATATCGTTGTCCGAACACCGGAGGCCGGAGCTTCTGTGCGCAGAGGTCGGCTGACCGCGCCTCCGGCTCCGGTCTTGTTCGAGGAGACCTCGACCATGACCCGACTGGAGCCGGTTCACCCGGGCGAAGTCCTGAAGCACGACTTCATGGCCCCCTTCGGCCTGTCGGCTGCGGCGCTGGCGAGGGCGGTCGGCGTGACGCCGGCGCGGATCGCCCTTCCGGGCGTCCGGGGCGACGAAAAGGGCGCAGCGGGGCGGCGGCGGCATGGCATCCTCCACAAGTCGCAACCCGCCGCCGGCATCATGGCGTGAAAATACGGTTCGCGCTTTTCTACACCCGCTCCAGCACCGCCGCGATGCCCTGCCCGACGCCGATGCACATGGTGCAAAGGGCGTAGCGGGCGCCGCGCTCCTGCAGCTCCTGCGCCGCCGCGCCGGCGAGGCGCACGCCGCTCATGCCGAGCGGGTGGCCGAGCGCGATGGCGCCACCATTGGGGTTCACATGCTCTGCGTCGTCGGGAAGGCCGAGGTCGCGCGTGACCGACAGGGACTGGGCGGCGAACGCTTCGTTGAGCTCGATCACGTCGATCTCGCCGAGCGAAATGCCGAGCCGGTCGAGCAGCTTGCGCGTTGCGGGCGCCGGGCCGATGCCCATGATCCGCGGCGGAACGCCCGCGGTCGCCATGCCGAGCACCCGCGCCCGCGGCGTGAGCCCGTGGCGCCTGGCCGCTTCCTCGCTTGCAATGACGAGCGCGCCGGCGCCGTCATTCACGCCCGAGGCATTGCCTGCGGTCACCGTGCCGTCCCGGTGCAGCGAGCGCAGCTTCGCAAGGCTCTGCGCCGTCGTTCCGGGGCGCGGATGCTCATCCTTGTCCACGACGACCGGCCCGCCGCGCCGCTGCGGGATCGTCACGGCGACAATTTCCTTCGCGAGTCGCCCGTTCTCCTGGGCGCGAACGGCGCGCTGCTGGCTCCGCGCCGCGAAGGCGTCCTGGTCCTCGCGGGAAATCTGCCGCTCGCGGGCCAGGTTCTCCGCCGTCTGCGGCATGGAGTCCGTGCCGAACTCCTCCTCCATCCGGCGGTTGACGAAGCGCCAGCCGATGGAGGTGTCGAACATCTGCATGTCCCGGCCCCAGGGCGCGCCGGACTTGCTCATCACATAGGGCGCGCGGGACATGCTCTCGACGCCGCCCGCGATCATCAGGTCGGCCTCGCCGAGACGCACCGCGCGCGCCGCCGACCCGACCGCGTCCAGCGACGAGCCGCAAAGGCGGTTCACCGTGCTGCCGGGCACCGATTCCGGCAGGCCGGCCAGCAGCGCCGCCATGCGCGCGACATTGCGGTTGTCCTCGCCGGCCTGGTTGGCGCAGCCGAAGATCACATCCTCGACGGCTTCCGGATCGAGGCCCGGATTGCGCTCCATCAGCGCCCTGAGCGGCAGGGCGGCCAGGTCGTCCGCCCGCACGGCGGCCAGCGCGCCCGCATGGCGGCCGACAGGGGTGCGCACGGCGTCGCAGATATAGGCGTCGCGCATGGGAAAGGTCCTTCTCGTTTCGTTATCCGGTCGATGCGATGGCGCGGAAATCCTCCATCAGCGTGCGGGTGACGTTGCCCGGCGTGAAGCGGTAGTCGTCGATCTCCGCGACCGGCGTCACCTCGGCGGCGGTGCCCGTCACGAACACTTCGGAGGTGCGGGCGAACTCTTCCGGCAGGATCGAACGCTCGACCACCGGGATCTGGCGCTTCTCGGCCAGGCCGATGACAGCCTGGCGGGTGATGCCGTTGAGGAAGCTGTCCGGGGTCGGCGTGTGCAGCTTGCCCTCCTGGACAAGGAAGATATTGGCGCCGGAGCCTTCCGCGACGAAGCCGTGGGTGTCGAGGAACAGGGCGTCGTGGTAGCCCTGCGCCTCGACCTCATGCTTGTTGAGCGTGCAGATCAGGTAGTGGCCGGACGCCTTGGCCTGCACCGGGCCGCATTCGGGCCCCGGCCGGCGATAGCGGCCGGTCTTCATGCGGATTCCGGACATCTCCGCGCCATCGCCGAAATAGGCGCCCCAGAACCAGGCCGCAATCGCGACATGGATCGTGGCGTCCTGCGCCGACACGCCCATCATCTCCGCGCCGCGCCACGCCACCGGGCGCACATAGGCGTCCTCAAGGCCGTTCGCCTGCAGCACCTCCCGCTTGGCGCCTTCCAGCGCCTCGATCGAATAGGGGATTTCGAATCCCATGAGGCGGGCGGAGTTGTGCAGACGTTCGGTATGGGCGCGCGAACGGAAGATGTGCCCGCCATAGACCCGTTCGCCCTCGAAGACCGCGCTGGCGTAGTGCAGGGCGTGGGTCAGGACATGCAGCCGGGCGTCGCGCCACGGCGCCAGCGCGCCGTCCAGCCAGATGTAGCCGTCGCGGTCGTCATAGGGGAGCAGATCCACCGCCATCGCGCATTTCTCCTCGTTCTCCAGGCACGATATGATACCGGAACGCAGCGTTGCAGCTTATGGCGGATTTCCACACATGCGTGAAGCGATTTCGCCTACCCGTTCGCAGGACCTTCCCCACATCCTGCTGGTGGATGACGACGAACGGTTGCGCGCGCTTCTGAAGCGCTACCTCTCCGGCTCCGGCTTCCGGGTGACGGCGATGGAGGAAGCGGAAACCGCCCGGCGCGCGATGGCCGGCGTCGCCTTCGACCTCGCGGTGCTGGACATCATGCTGCCGGGCGAGTCCGGCCTGGAGCTCAGCGCGGCGCTGACGACGGCGGGGACCACGATGCCGATCTTGCTGCTGACGGCGATGGACGAGCCCGAGGACCGCGTACGCGGCCTGGAAGCGGGCGCGGAAGACTATATGGTCAAGCCGTTCGAGCCGCGCGAACTGGTGCTGCGCATTCGCACGATCCTGCGCCGCCGCGGGCGCGCGCGCCGCGAGACGCTTCGCTTCGGCCCGCTCGTCTGGAGCGCCGGGCGCGAAACCCTGGAGCATGAGGACGGGAGCGTCCGCCCGCTCGCCCCGGCGGAAGCGCTGCTGTTGAACGCGCTCTCGCTCCGGGGCGGCGGCACGGTCTCGCGCGAGGAACTGGCGGTGATGAGCGTCGGTTCCGGGCGGGCCGTCGATGTGCAGGTCGCGCGGCTGCGCCGGAAGCTGGAGCCCGACCCCAGACACCCCCGCTACCTGGTCACGGTCTGGGGACGCGGCTACGCATTGCGGCCCGACTGATGGCAGGCCGTCTGGACCGCTTCCAGCCGCGCACACTGTTCGCGCGCTCCCTGCTCATCATCGTGATGCCGCTCATCCTGCTGCAGATCGTCTCGACATGGATTTTCTACGAGCGGCACTGGCATGTCATCATGAAGCGTCTGGCGGCGGGGGTGGCGGGCGAAATCGGCCTGGTCATCGACGCGATGGACCGGTTTCCCGGCGCCGACGCGCAGGGGGCGTTGCTGGTGCTGCTCGCCGAGCGCACCGACCTTCGCGCCACCATCGCGCCGGACGCCATCCTCCCGAACCGCCCCCAGCCGGAACCGGGGGGCGGCCTGGACAAGCTGCTGGCGCGGGAGTTGACCCACCGCGTGCGGCGGCCCTTCCAGTTCGACACGACGGCCTTCGAGGACGAAATCGTCATCAAGGTGCAGCTCAAGGACAGTGTGCTGTATGTCGTCGCCCCGAGGCGGCGGCTGTTCAGCTCCACCACCACCTTCTGGGTGCTCTGGATGGTCGGGACCTCGATGATCCTGTTCGCCGTCGCCGGGCTGTTCATGCGCAACCAGATCCGGCCCATCCGGAGGCTTGCGGAGGCGGCCGACGCCTATGGCAAGGGCCGGGAGGCCAAGGACCCGAAACTGGCGGGAGCGACGGAAGTCCGGCGCGCGACCATTGCGTTCCGCCGGATGCGGGATCGCATCCGGCGCCAGATCGCCCAGCGCACCGAGATGCTGGCCGGCGTCTCCCACGACCTCCGCACCCCGCTGTCGCGCATGAAGGTCGCGCTGGCGCTGCTGCCGGAGAATGACGACGCCGGTGAACTGCAGGCCGACATCGCCGAAATGGAAGCGATGCTGGAAGCCTATCTGGCGTTCGCCCGCGGCGAAGGCGACGAAGCGGCCGTGGAGACCGATCTGGGCGAACTGGTCGAGGATGTCGTGACCGGCGCGCGCCGGGCCGGCGGCTCCATCGACCTTCGCATCGTCAGCGCGCCGAAAATTCCGGTGCGGGCGACCGCCTTCAGGCGCTGCCTCGTCAACCTGATCGACAATGCCATGCGCTACGGCAACCAGGTGTGGATCGCCTGCCGGGAACAGGGCGAATGGTTCGAGATCGGGATCGACGACGACGGGCCGGGCGTGCCGGCGGCCGACCGGGAGAAGGTGTTTCAACCCTTCTACCGCCGGGACCGCGCGCATGGGGGGAAGACCGGCGGCATCGGCCTCGGCCTTTCCATCGCGCGCGATGTGGTCCAGAGCCACGGTGGCGACATTCATCTGGGCGAGTCGCCCGAGGGCGGCCTCGGCGTACGTGTGCGCCTGCCGGTATGATCGCGGCCGCCGACAGGGGACAGAAGGCATGATGGACCGTTTCCCGCCGCCGCCGGAGGCGCAGGTCACTCTCGCGAACTGGCGGACCGCTCCCTTCAACCGCTGGGCCTTTCGGCATGTGCGGGAACTGATCCCCACGGCGGAAATCCCCAACGATCCCGCGGCCGTGCGTCCGCTGCCCGAAGCGCCGATGTCGGTGCCGGGCTTCGAAGAGATGGCGGAAGGCTGCGACGCGCTGCTGGTGCTGCACCGCGGCAGGATCGTCGCGGAGCGCTATGGCGAAGGCATGACCGCCGAGACGCCGCATATCCTGATGTCCGTGTCGAAATCCCTGTCGGGCCTGCTGGCGGGCATTCTCGCCGACGCGGGCAGGCTCGATGCGGAGGCCCCGGTCTCCCGGTACGTGCCGGAGATCGAGGACACGGTCTATCGCGGCGCCACGGTGCGCCACCTGCTCGACATGCGCGTGGGCATCCTGTTCGACGAGGACTACCTCGCCACAAGCGGGCCGATTGTCGCCTACCGCCAGGCGACCGGCTGGAATCCGGTTGACCCGGCCGCGCCGCCCCCGGACCTGCGCTCCTTCTATTCCCGGTTGACCGAGGCGGACGGAGAGCACGGAGGGCGCTTCCACTATGTCTCGACCAACACCGACCTTCTGGCCTGGGTCATCGAGCGGGCGGCCGGCGAACGCTATGCGGACTTGATGAGCCGCCTGTTATGGGCGCCGGCCGGGGCCGGGCGCCCGGCCTGCATCACCGTGGACCGGCTGGGCGCGCCGAGGGCCGCGGGCGGCATGTGCGTCACCGCGAGGGACCTGGCCCGTATCGGGCAAGCGATGGTCGAGGGCGGCTCCCGGGACGGGCGGCAGGTGCTGCCACAGGGCTGGATCGACGACATCGAACGGGCCGGGGACCCGGAAGCCTGGGATGCGGGCGACTTCGCGCCCTTCTTTCCCGGACGGGCGATGCACTACCGCTCGCAATGCTATGTGCTGCGGGGCGCGAACCCGCTGATCTTCGGCATCGGCATCCACGGCCAGAACCTTTATGTGGACCGGCGCGCCGAAACGGTCGTGGTCCGCCTCTCCTCGCGCGCGCTGCCGCTGGAAGCGGACCGCGAATTGTCCGGGCTCGACGAAGCGCTCGCCATCCGCGACTTTCTCGCCGGAGCCTGACGCCCGCGCGGCCTCAGCCGCCGTCGAGATGCGGGGACGGATCGACGGCCCGTCCCTTCCGCCTCAGTTCGAAATGGAGCTGCGGGGTCGTCACCCTGCCGCTGCTGCCCACGAGCGCGATTCTCTGGCCGCGCCGGACCTCGTCGCCCCGCCCGACCAGCAGGCGGTCGTTATGGGCGTAGGCGGAGACCCAGCCTCCCCGGTGCCTGATGAGCAGCAGATTGCCGTAACCGGGAAGCTCGTTGCCGGCATAGGCGACCCGTCCCACCTCCACCGAATGCACGGCCGCGCCGCGCGGCGCGGCTATGTTGATCCCGTCATTGTGCAGACCGTCCGGCTGCGGCCCGAAGCCGGTAACGACGGGCCCCGCTACGGGGCGCAGGAACCGTCCGGCCCGGGGCGGCAGCGGCTTCAAGGCCGTCCGGACCGGCGGCGGCGGCGGTTTGGCCACCGTTCGCGGGGCCGGTTTCTCCGCCGCCGGACGGGGCGTCGAAGCCGAAGCCAGGACGGGGGCCGGCTGCGGCCTGGGCGCGACGCCGGAACGGCTCGGCGGCGGCGCTTTGGCCAGAGCGGCCGGCGACGGCTTGGGAACCGGCGCCGTCCCCGAGGCGAGCAACGCCGGCGGCGGTTTCTTCGGAGGCCGGGCCGGGCCGGACGCCGCCGCCATTGCCCGGGGGGCGTCTTCCGGCGGCCGTTCCGCCCGTCCGGGGATGCGAAGCGTCGTGCCGGGGTGGATCGTATAGGGCTTCTTCAACCCGTTGGCGCGCACCAGCGCCGCTACAGGCGCGCCGTAGCGGTGCGAGATCGACCACAGCGAATCGCCCGACGCCACGACATGCTTGCGGGGAGCCGGCAGAATCAGCATCTGCCCCTCCCGAAGACGGTAAGGCGCTGCAAGCCCGTTGCGCTCGATGATGTCGCGCATCGCAATGCCGTGGCGCCGCGAAACGAGATAAACGCTGTCTCCCTTCCGCACCCGGATCCGGGTATCCCCCGAAGCGGCCCTCCGGGGTTCCGAGGCCTGGGGCGGACGGCTGGTCTTCCCGGGGTCGCCGACTTCCACCCACCCGCAGGCGCAAAGCAGCAGCACGGCAAGAAGGGCGCCCGTCCGCATCATGGCGCGGCCTTCTGCGGCGCCGTCTCGTCATAGGCGCCGACCAGCGGCACGAACGACGTTTCGCGCAAGGCCCCGACCTCGACGCCCTCCTCGGTCCGGGACAGGCAAGCCAGCCGCTGCACGCCATCATGCTCCCGGATCGGGACCAGCATCCGCCCGCCCTCGGCGAGTTGCTCCACAAGCGCGTTGGGCACATCGTCGGCCGCCGCCGTGACCAGAATGCGGTCGAACCGGCCCGCCCGGGGCCAGCCGCGCACGCCGTCGCCGCGCCGAGTGGTGATATTGGTCAAGCCGAGCCGCTCGAATCGCGCCTCCGCCTCCGACAGGAGAGAGCCGTGCCGCTCGATGGTGTAAACCCTGCGGCAGAGCCGGGTAAGCACGGCCGCCTGGTAGCCCGACCCGGTGCCGATCTCCAGCACCCGCATGCGCGGGCCCGGCGCAAGCATGGCCGTCATGAAGGCGACGACGCTCGGGCGGCTTATGGTCTGGCCGCTGCCGATGGGCAAGGCCGTGTCTTCATACGCCCGGTCCCTGAATATCGCCGGAACGAAGGCGTCCCGCGGCGTGCGTTCGATGGCTGCCAGCACGTCCGCGTCGATCACCCCCGACCGGCGCAGCATCATCAGCAGCCGCGCGCGCGTGGCGCCGGGCGTCGGCGGCGCCTCTCCACCCCCGCGCGGCGCGCCTCCCGGGCGTCTTCTATTCAAGACGCCCGCACCCGCGCATATAGGGACGGATTGCCGGCGGCAGCACAATGGACCCGTCCGGCTGCTGGCCGTTTTCGAGCATGGCGATCAGGGTCCGGCCGACCGCCAGGCCGGAACCGTTCAGCGTATGCACGAAGCGCGTGCCCCTGCTTCCGGCCGGCCGGAAACGAGCATTCATCCGGCGGGCCTGGTAGTCGCCGCAATCGGAGCAGCTCGAGATTTCGCGGTAGGCGCCCTGCCCCGGCAGCCAGACTTCGAGGTCGTAGGTCTTGCGTGCGGCGGCGCCCATGTCGCCCGCGCAGAGCAGTACGCGGCGATAGGGAAGCTCCAGGCGCTCCAGGATCGCTTCCGCCGCCAGCGTCATTCGCTCATGCTCCTCGGCCGCCTTGTCGGGATGGGCCACCGAAACGATCTCGACCTTGTGAAACTGGTGCTGGCGGATCATGCCGCGCGTATCGCGCCCGGCCGAGCCGGCTTCGGAACGATAGCACGGCGTGAAGGCGGCAAACCGCAGCGGCAACTCCTCCTCCCCCAGAATACAGCCCGCCGCCATATTGGTCAGCGGGACTTCCGCCGTCGGTATCAGCCAATGGCCGGTATCGGTCCTGAACAGGTCATGCTCGAACTTCGGCAACTGCCCCGTGCCGAACAGCGCCGGGCTGCGCACCAGCGTCGGCGGCGAAATTTCCTCGTAGCCGAACTCCTCCGTGTGCGTATCCAGCATGAACTGGGCAAGCGCGCGCTCCAGGCGAGCCAGGGCGCCCCGCAGGACGACGAAACGCGCGCCGGACAGATACGCCGCGCGCTCGAAATCCATCAGGCCCAGCGCTTCGCCGAGTTCGACGTGATCCCTGGGCTCGAAATCGAATTCGATCGGTGAGCCGGTTCGGCGCAGTTCCACATTGTCCGCCTCGCCGGCGCCGTCCGGCACATCGTCGCCCGGAGGATTGGGAAGACCGGCGATCAACGCATCCAGCGCGGCCGCCGCCTTGCGCTCGGCCTCCTCCGCTTCCCGCTCCGCGTCCTTGAGGCGGGTGACCTCGGAGATCAGCGCGGCCGCCGGCTCGCCGGCCGCCCTGGCCTTCCCGATCTCGCGGGAAAGCGCGTTGCGGCGCTGGCGGTATTCCTGGAAACGGGTCTGGCAGCCGCGCCGCTCGGCGTCGAGCGCGCCGACCCGCGCCGCTGCGGCGGGCTCTCCCCGGCGTTCCAGCGCCCGGTCGAGCGCTTCCGGGCTTTCCCTTATCCATCTGAGGTCCAGCATCTTTCCGTCTTCCGCGCCCCGCCGTCCGCCCCTTATAGAAAACACCGCTCCGGCGCTCCAGCGCCTCCGGCCGTCAGCCCGCCCGCCACCAAAGGTCGATCAGGCCGCCATCGACAACCAGGGTCTGCGCGGTGATATAGGCGCTTTCGTGCGACATCAGGAACAGGGTCGCGTAGGCCGTCTCCCAGCCCGTCCCCTGGCGACCGAACGGCAGCGGTCCTTCGTTCCGGGCCGGGCGCCGGCGGCTGGCGTCGCGGCCGAGCGCGGTGTCCATCAGGCCGGGCGCCACGATATTGGCGCGGATCCCCCGCGCCTGGCCTTCCTGTGCGACATGCCCGCAGAGCCCCTTCAGCGCCGTCTTCGATGTGTCGTAGGACGGTTTGCGGCTGTTGGGGCGCATGCCCGAGATCGACGCGACGAACACGATGCCGGAGCCGTCTGCCAGTATCGGCAGGGCGGCGCGGCAGGTCAGCATGTGGCCGCGCAGATTGATCGCCATCACGCGGTCCCACTCATCGGCGGTCTCGCCGGCCAGACCCAGCGGCGGACCGCTGACGCCCACATTCAGCAGCAGCCCGTCCAGGCCGCCCAGCCACGCCGCGGCGCGCGCCACCATCGCCTCGACCGCCGACGGGTCCGCCACGTCCGCATCGATCGCGAACGCCTCGCCGCCTTCTGCCGCGACCGCAGCCACTGTCGCCATGGCCGCCTGGCCGGAAATGTCGGCGCAAGCGACACGGGCTCCTTCGCGCGCGTAGAGGACCGCCGCGGCGCGCCCGTTGCCCACCGGCGGGTCGGGGTCGTCGATCTTGCGCTGGCCGGCGCCCACAACCAGGATTCGCCGACCGGCAAGCCTGCCGCGTCCGGGCGCGCGGCCGGCCGACTCGTCAAAGAAGGAATGGCGGGCTTCCTCCGTCACGGAGTCTCCGCCCGGTCCAGCTTCAGGCGCAACGTGACCACATTGAAACCGTCGCGCCGCTCATAGGAGAAGTCGTCCATCGATTCGCGCACGAGCAAGATGCCGAGCCCGCCGACAGGCCTCTCCTCGATGCGCAGGGTGGTATCGGTTTCGGGCGCTTCGGTAAACGGATCGAAAGGCCGGCCGTTATCGCGAATGACCGCGACCGCAGCACCGTCCCTGACCGCCAGTTCCACGGACAGGGCCGCCAGGTCCAGCGCATCGAAACCGTAGGAAATGGCGTTGGTAATCAGTTCGTCGAAACAAAGATTGAGCTTGAATACCGCGCCGGGCGGCAGGTCGTTCGCCCCGCCGAAATCTTCCACGGCCTCCGCCAGACGAGACAATTCGCCGAGATCGGCGGCAAGCGGCACTTCGACATTCGCAGTCATCGCGCAAATGCTAGCGGAAACCCGGTGTCCTCGCCATACCGCGAAGACGCAATCGTCCGGTTACGGCATCCTGCCCAGAAGTCCCTTCATGCGCCCCAGCAGCTCGTCATAGGCAGCGGCTGCGGCGTCGCGCGGCAGATAGTGGATTTCCTCGCCGAGCTTGGTCATCAGCTTCACGACCGACTTGTCGGCAAGGACCTTGCCCACGCCGTCGGAAATGCGTTCGACCACCTCGTCCGGCGTATCCGGGTGGACGCCCACCCAGCGCGGAACGCCGACGCCGACCGCTCCGAGCGCCCCGATCCAGGGAACGTCGCCGATCTTCTCCTTGATCGCCGGGGTATTGTCGCGCGCACCGATATTGATGACGGGAGACGCCCGGCCGACAAGGGAAAACACCGTCGAGGTACTCACCGCCGCCATATCGACCTGCCCGGACAGGAGCGCCGAGACGGCCTCGCCTGTGCCGGAATAGGTATGGAGCGTGGCGGAGACGCCGAGCCTGTCCAGGCCGGTGGCGGCGGCAAGCAGCACGGCCGGCGTTCCCCCGATTCGCGGAGGCGCGCTGGATGGCGGGCGCCCCGCCAACCTGTCCCAACTGTCGAAACCGGAGTCCGGCATGGCGATCAGGTGGGTCTTGATCGACGAGATGAACGCCGCGATCTTCAGATCTTCCGGGCGGAAGCCGGACGCCGGGTCCCGCAACACCGCAACAACGGGCGTCATGCTGCCTTGCAGGATGGTATAGCCGTCGGGAGGCTCGCCGAGCATGTAGCGCCAGCCGAGCCGGCCTTCCTTCCCGCCCCGGTTGCGCACATGCCAGGCTTGGCCGAAAGCATCGATCGCCGCCGAAGACATGATGCGCGCCCAGCGGTCGGACCCGCCGCCCGGGCCGAACGGGACGACCCACTCCACCGTCCGGTTCGGATACGCATCGTCGGACCGGACCGGACCCGGCAACGCTGCCGCCACAGCCGCGATACAAAGCAGCAGGGCCTTTATGGGCACACGCACCTCCGCAGGAAGCAGCGTTCCTGCTAGCACAATTTGTCGCATGACGGCAAGGCCGCAGACGGCCCCAAAGGCAGTCTCTCAGGCTGCCGGCGCGAAGCCGGCCGCGTCCAGCGTTTCGTCCAGCGCGGCGCCCGATGCGTCGTCCAGGGCCGTGAGCGGCGGCCGGAGCGGGAGCCACCCGTCGTCGCCGGCGCTCCGGGCGACGATCGCCTTGAGCGCCGGGATCAGCGACTGCGACTGGATCGCCAGACGCCAGGCGGACAGCCGCTCCTGCAGCGCCCCGGCGTCCCGGCCCGCCGTCGCTGCAGCCAGAACCTCGGCGCACAGGCCGATGGTGACATTCGCCGTTGCGGAAATGCAGCCTGCCCCGCCCGCCTCCAGCACCGGCAGCAGGAACTGCTCCGAGCCCGCAAAGACTCCGAAGCCGGGGAACCGCCGGCACATCGCGAGCATGTTGTCGAGGTCGCCGGAACTGTCCTTGATCCCGGCGATCGTGCCCGGATAGGCCGCAAGCAGCCCCTCGATCAGCTCGTGCGAGATCGGCACGCCGGAGTTGAAGGGGAAGTTGTAGAAGTAAATCCGGAGGCGGGACTCCCCGACGCGCTGGATGACTTCCTCATAGGCCGCATGCAGCCCCGCATCGGACACGCCCTTGTAGTAGAACGGCGGCAGCATGATGACGCCGGCGGAGCCGACCTCGAGCGCCTTCCGGGTCAGGATCACCGTGTCTGCAATGGAGCAGGTGCCGGTGCCGGGCAGCAGGGTTTCGCCGGGTATGTCCGATTCGCCGAGCGCATCGAGAAGGCGCAGCTTCTCATCGACCCCGAGCGAATTCGCTTCGCCCGTCGTCCCGAGGACCGCCAGCAGGTTTGCGCCCCGGTCCAGCATCCGGCGGCAGTGCGCCGCGAACCGGTCGAAATCCGGCTCAAGCCCGGAGGTCATCGGCGTGAGCGTTGCGACCGCGACGCCCCGCGGTTCGCCCGCGCGTACAGTATCGTTCATCGGTGTTCCGGCTCCCTACGTCCGGGCGGCGCGAATGAAATCGGCGATGTCCGGCAGGATCTCGTTTCGCCACCGCCGACCGTTGAAGATGCCGTAATGGCCGACGCCGGCCTGCAGGCGGTGGCGGCGCCGCGCCGGCGGGATGTTCGGACAGAGGCGGTGGGCGGCCTCGGTCTGGCCGACGCCCGAAATGTCGTCGCGTTCGCCCTCGACCGTCATCAGCGCGGTGTCCCGTATCGCCGCCGTATCGACCGGCGCGCCGCGATGCGCAAACAGGCCGCGCGGCAGATGGTGCTCCTGGAAAACCCGCTCCACCGTCTCCAGGAAGTATTCCGCAGGCATGTCCATCACCGCCAGATATTCGTCGTAGAAGCGGCGATGGGCCTCGGCGCTCTCGCCGTCTCCTGCAACGAGATGCTCGAACATGCGCAGATGCGCGCCGACATGGCGGTCGAGGTTCATCCCCATGAAGCCCGAGATCTGCATGAAGCCCGGATAGACCCGCCGCCCGAACCCCGGACAGGGCGGCGGCACGGTCTGGACCAGCATCTGCTCGAACCAGCGCCTGCTGTGCGACCCGGCGAATTCGTTGACCCTTGTGACGCCGACGCGGGTGTCGATCGGCCCGCCCATCAGCACCAGCGAACGCGGCCCGGCCCGGCCTGCGGCGGCGAGCAGCGCCGTTGCCGCCAGCGCCGGCACGGAAGGCTGGCAGACGGCGACCAGATGCGCGTCCGGCCCGAGCCGCGCGAGGAACTCCAGCAGGGTGTCGATATAGTCGTCGAGCGTGAACGGGCCATGGCTCGCCGGCACCTGCCGGGCGTCCCGCCAGTCGGTGATATAGACATCGTGCTCCGCGAGCAGGCCGCGCACCGTATCGCGAAGCAGGGTGGCGAAATGGCCGGACAGCGGCGCCACCAACAGCACGGCCGGGTCGCCGGTCCGGCCTTCGCGCTCGAAATGCAGCAGGTCGCAGAACGGCATGGAAACGGCGACCCTTTCCCGCACGGCCAGCGTCCGGCCGCGGCTCGGGACCTGCCGGATGCCGAACTCCGGCTTGCCGTGCTTGCGGCTGACGCGCTCGAACAACTCGCAGAACGCGCCGACCGCGCGTCCGGCCGGATGCCAGGCCATCGGCAGGAGCGGATTGGACGCCGCCTGCCGGCCGGCCTCGGCCATCATGCGGGCGGGCGCCCAGGCAATGCGCTGCATCTCGTGGAGCGCGTAAAGCATATCGACCGTTCCCGATAAGGGCGGGGAGCGCCCGCAATCCGGCGGCCGGGCCGGCTTTCGGGATTGCGCCCCGGACGCTGGTGGGGTTTGCATAGTCTATGACAGAGACAGTAAATCCCTTCGCGCTTGTCGGCAATGTTGCGTTCCGCCGCGTCTGGGTTTCCGGCGCGCTCTCCAATGTGAACCGCTGGCTGGAGATTCTGGCGGTCGGCGTGTGGGTGTTCGACCGCACGGGTTCGGCGTTCGACGTGACGCTCATGTTCGTGCTGCGCATGTTGCCGCTCATGCTGTTCGGCGCCCTGGCGGGCTCCCTGGCGGAGCGTTTCGACCGCCGGACCATGGTTATGGCGGGGCTGTATCTGCTCATTGCGAGCACCGCCGCGCTCGGCGTGACGGCCGCCCTGGGCGAGCTGGAGCTCTGGCATGTCGCGGCGGGAGGCTTCCTGAACGGCATGGTCTGGGCCGGCGAAATGCCGCTGCGGCGCACCATGCTGGGAGATATCGCCGGAGACGGCCGGGTGGCCCAGGCAATGGGCTTCGATACGGCCACCAACAACGCCACCCGGATGCTCGGCCCCCTTGCCGGCGGCGCCTTGCTGGAGGGCATCGGCATTTCCGGCGCCTTTTTCGCCGGCACGGTCCTCAACCTGCTCTCGCTGCTCCTGTTCGCGCGCGTGCGCCTGGAGGACGGGGCGCGAGCGGGCGTTGCGCCCGCCGGCGTGCTTACCGCGCTTCGGGACGGTTTCCGCTACATCCGCAACAGCCGCCCGCTGGTGGCCACGCTGGCCGTCACCGTCATCTACAACATCTGGGGCTTCCCGATGACGTCGATGGTTCCGGTAATCGGCAAGGAGGGGCTCGGCCTGTCGGCATTCCCGGTCGGCGTGCTGCAGAGCGCCGAGGGGCTCGGGGCGCTGCTCGGCGCGCTCGGCATCGCCTGGTTCGGGCGCGCGGCCTGGTTCCGGCGCATCTACGTCCTCGGCGTATCGACATACATGATATCCGCGATCGTGTTCGCGGCCTCGCCCTGGTTCCTGCTTTCCGGCGCAATTCTGGTTGCGGCCGGCATCGGAGGCGCCTGCTTCGCGACCATGCAATCGACCCTGACCTTCCTCGGCGCGAGCCCGGAAATGCGCAATCGCGCCATGGGCGTGCTCACGATCTGCATCGGCACCGGGCCGATCGGCTTCCTGCATCTCGGCCTGCTCGCGGAATGGCTGGGCGCCAACACGGCGGTGACCGTCATCGCCGTCGAAGGACTGGTCATGCTGGCGCTGGCGCTTCTCGTCTGGCCGGAAGCGCGGCGATGACCTTCGTTCGAAGCGGCATTGCGCTGATCCTGTGCCTCTGGAGCGCGGCGGCATCGCCCGGCGACCGGCTCACCGGCGAGCCCTTGCCGCGATACGCGGCGATCCGCGCGACGGAAGCCAATCTCCGGGTCGGGCCGAGCACGACCTATGCGGTGCGCTGGCAATACCGGCAGCGCGGCCTGCCGGTGCGGATCGTCAAGGAGCATTTCGACTGGCGGCAGATCGAGGACCCTTCGGGAGAGACCGGCTGGATGAGCGCGCATCTGTTGACGAACTGGCCGCGCGCCATCGTCACGGGCTCGACGCGGCGGCTGCGGCGCTCGCCCGAGCCCGACGCCGACGGGCTCGCCCTGCTGCAGCCGGGCGTGTTGCTCTCGGTGCTCGAACGCCGGGAAGGCTGGTGCGAAGTATCCGTCGACGGCTATAGAGGCTGGCTCAGCAACGACGAGGTCTGGGGCGCCTGCGGAGAACCGTGACCGGCGAAGACGCCGGGGCGCAAGGAAGGACGACAACGGCATGAGTGGAAACGAAACGATCCGGCGCGTGGCGTCCTGGGCGGCGGCGGCCCCCGGACGAAACTGGCCGCCCGAGGTTCTGGAAGCCGCGAAGGCCTGCCTGCTGGACACGCTGGGCGTCACGCTCGGCGCTCTCGGCGAGCCGGGCGGCAAGGCCGTGCGCCGCGTCGTCGAGAGCTGGCAGGCGGCGGGCGACGCGCGCATTGCGCTCGGCGGCACGACCTGCGCGGCCGGCGCCGCCCTCGTGAACGGCACCTTCGCCCATTGCCTCGACTATGACGACACGCATGTCGGCGCAACGGCGCATCTTTCCGCGCCGGTCTGGTCGGCGGCCCTGGCCGCGGGGCAGCAGGCCGGGGCCGAAGGCCGCGAGATGACGGCCGCGTTCATCGCCGGCTTCGAGGCCGGCGCGCGCCTCGGCAACGGCATCGGCGGGGCGGCCAATCTCCGCGGTTGGCATTCCACGGGAATCTTCGGCGCGCTCGGCGCGGCCGTTGCGGCGGCGGTGCTGCTGCGGCTCGACGAGGACGGAGTGGCCCGCGCGCTCGGCGCCGCCGCCACGCAGGCCGGCGGCCTGACCGGCTCTTTCGGCACGCATGCCAAGCCCTTCCATGCCGGCAAGGCGGCGATGAACGGCGTCCTCGCGGCGGAACTGGCGGCCGCCGGCTTCGAGGCCTCGCAGACCCTGCTGGAAACCGGGGACGGGCTCGGAAGCGCGCTCGTCCAGGACGGCGGGGCGGCTATCGGCCCGGTCGATTTCGAGGACGGCTGGGAACTGCTGCGCAACACGGTCAAGCCCTATGCCGCCTGCCTGCTGACCCATCCGGTCATCGACGCCGCGCGGTCGCTCGCGCCGGAAGCGGCGGACCGCGAGGCGCAGCGCGTCGAGGTGCGCGTCAATCCCGCCGCGATCCGCCTCGCCGGCAAGACGGACCCGCAAACCCCGCTCGAGGGCAAATTCAGCCTCGCCTTCTGCACGGCGCTGGGCCTTGCCGGCCGCCCGGCGGTGGAAGCGGACTTCACGGCCGGGACGCTGGCCGATCCCGGGTTGCGGGCCGTGCTCGCCCGCGTCGAGCCGGTCTCCGAGCCCGGCCGGGACACGCGCTCCGCCATGCTGGAGGTCGAGTGGGCGAACGGGGATATCGACCGGCGCGAAACGGCGCTGGCGCGCGGCAATCCGGGCAATCCCCTTTCCCGCACCGACCTCGACGCCAAATTCCGCTCGCTCTCCGGGCCCGCGCTCGGCGGCGCGGCGGAAGCATTGAACGCCCTCGCCTGGGATTTCGACGCGCCCGGCCGCGCCCGGGACCTCCACAACCTGCTCGCCGCGCAGGAGGCGCGCCCGACATGACCCTCTCCATCCGCCTTGCGCCCGCAGACAATGTGGTCGTCGCCCGCGTCGATATCCTCTCCGGAACGGAGATTCCGGCCGAGGGTGTGACCGCGCTGGATGTCGTGCCGGCCGGCCACAAGATCGCGACGCGGCCGATAGCCGCCGGCGAACCGGTCCGCAAATACGACCAGATCATCGGGTTCGCCAGCGAGCCGGTCGAGGCGGGCGCGCATGTCCATGTCCACAACTGCGCGATGGGCGATTTCGAGCGCGATTACGCCATCGGGCAGGACATGAAGCCGGTCGATTTCGTGCCCGAAGGCAACCGGGCGAGCTTCCAGGGCTATCTTCGCGCGGACGGCCGCGTCGGCACGCGGAACTATATCGGCGTGCTGACCAGCGTGAATTGTTCGGCGACGGCCGCACGCTTCATCGCCGAGGCGGTCGAGGAGCGGATATTGGCGGACTATCCGCATGTGGACGGCGTGGTCGCGCTGACCCACTCCACCGGCTGCGGCATGGCCGGGGCCGGCGACGGCTACGACAACCTGCAGCGCGTGCTCTGGGGCCATGTCCGCCACCCCAACTTCGCCGGCGTGCTGCTGGTCGGCCTTGGCTGCGAGGTCAACCAGATCGACTTCCTGCTCGAAGCCTACGGCATCCAGCGCGGACCGTTCCTGCAGACCATGAACATCCAGGAGACCGGCGGGCTTCGGTCCACGGTGGAACGAGGGCGCGGCCTCATCCGCGACATGCTGCCCGAGGCGGGCCGCGCCCGCCGCCGGCCGGTTGCGGCGTCCGAGCTCACCGTCGCGCTGCAATGCGGCGGCTCGGACGGCTATTCCGGCATCACCGCCAACCCGGCGCTCGGCGCGGCCGTGGACAATCTGGTCCGTCACGGCGGCACCGGCGTGCTGGCCGAGACGCCGGAGATCTACGGTGCGGAGCATCTGCTCACCCGCCGGGCCGTTGACGAGCGCACCGGGCGCAAGCTCATCGAGCGCATCCGCTGGTGGGAGGACTACACGGAGCGGAACGGCGGCGAGATGAACAACAACCCGTCTCCCGGCAACAAGGCCGGCGGCCTCACGACGATCCTGGAGAAGTCGCTCGGCGCGGCGGCCAAGGGCGGCACGACCAACCTCGCCGGCGTTTACCGTTATGGCGAGCCCATCGACCGCAAGGGTTTCGTGTTCATGGACAGCCCCGGTTACGACCCCTGCTCGATCACCGGCCAGGTGGCGTCCGGCGCGAACCTGGTGTGCTTCACCACCGGGCGCGGCTCGGTCTATGGCAACAAGCCGGTACCCTCGATCAAGCTCGCCACCAACACCGGGATGTACCGCCGCCTCGAAGAGGACATGGACATCAATTGCGGCACGATCGCCGACGGCGCGGCCGGCGTGGCGGAAGTCGGGCGCGAGATTTTCGACAAGTTCCTCGCCGTCGCCTCCGGCGAAGCCACCAAGTCCGAAGCCCAGGGCCTCGGCACGGCGGAGTTCATCCCCTGGCAGGTCGGCGCGGTGATGTAGGGGCCGGGCGGGACCATGAGGCGGCTCTCGAAATTCTGGAAATAATTCCCGATTAGAGCTTGACCACAGAATATATGTGCTATAATGGGCTGGAGGGAGGCGGCGTCCACGGACCGTCTCCCTTCGCACCGGCCCGGCGCCGGAACGACCCCGATTCGGCCAACAGGCGAAGTGCGCCCTCCGGCTCGCGTGCGAAAGGCGCGCGCAAGCCCGCACACGCCTGCGCTCGCGATACGCGCGAAACAGGGTCGCCGCGATGCCCGAGCTGAACGCCAGCGGAACGAAGGAGCCGCCCGCCCATGCCCATCGTCGACCCGGCCGTCGCACTGTCCACTCGCCAGGAGGCCTTCTGCCGCCACTATGCCGTCTCCGGCAACGCCGCCGACGCCGCAAGGCAGGCCGGCTACGCCCGGCGCTCCGCCCGCCAGACCGGCTGCGCCCTGCTGGAGCGGCCCTGGATCGTCGAGCGCCTGCGCCGCATCCGGCTGTCGTGGAAACGCACCGAACGGGACGAGGCCCGCATCGCGCTCACCCGGCTGGAGCAGGCCTGGGACGCCGCCGCCGCCAGCGGCTCGGCCTGGCTCATGCTCCAGGTCGTCCGCCTCCAGAGCGAGATCGCCGGCCTCGCAAGACCCGCCAACCGGGCCCGGCTCTGGACGATGCCCGGCGAGGACGAGTGCGGCGAGATCGAGGCCGGGGAGGCGCTGGAGGCCGACACCGAACCCGGCCCGCTCGCCGACGCCGTGCGCCGGGGCCATGCCCGCGCCGAACGCGCGCTGGCCCGCCACCGCGAGAGCCGCGAGGCGGGGGAGAAACAGGAGGGCTTCGACGAGGCCGCGCATGAGGAGGCCGCCCGAAGGCTCGCCGAGGCCGTCGAGGAGCGCACGCGCCTGCCCGTCCGCCTCGAACCGCCGCCCCCGGCCGAGGACCTGCCCCCCGCCGACGACCCGGACAGTTACGACGAAGACGGTTGCGGCGAAGACGACTGGCGCGGCGACGGCGCCGGCGACGAGGACGGCGTCGATGACAACAGGGCCGACGGCGCCGAGCACGACTGGCTCTACCAGCGCCGCGAGGGCTGTGCCGAAATCTACGACCCCTGGGCCCCGGAGACCCTCGAGGAGCGGCGGCGGGACCGCCTCGAACGGGAGGACGAGGACGAGGATGACGACGAGGATGACGATGACTGGGACGATGACGATGATGACGACGGGGACGACGACGATGATGACGATGACGACGGGGACGATGACGACGATGATGACGACTGGGACGATGACGACGACGATGACGATGATGACGACGGGGACGATGACGACGACGATGACGACCGGGCCGAGGAGGGCCGGCTCGCCGATGTGGAATTCCCCCCGGACCATGACAGAACATGACATTCCATGACACTCTGCGAGGGGGAGGAGGGCTCCTCCAGCAAGGCCGTGCCGGGTCGGGACAGCAGCCTCCCGCCCAATCCTCCCTCGCAAGCGCAGGAGGGAGCATTGGAGGCCGGGGGCACCGTGTCCTCGTTCGTCATGCCCGGACTTGTTCCGGGCATCTCCCTCGGGCAGGCCCCGCCCCAAGGAGCAACTGCGCCTGGATGCCCGGAACAAGTCCGGGCATGACGCTGGATAGAGTGCGCGAAGCCTCGCGCGCGCAATCAGGGGCGCCTTTCGCGCCGGCGCGAAAGGCGCGAAACAGAGTCGCCCCTGCAGCCGGGCGGCAACGAAACCGGGCAGACGCCGGAGCATGACAGAACATGACATTTCGCAACTGCCCAGGATGCTGACGATGGGCGTCCGTCGTCATCCCGCCCGGCGCAACGCGGCGGGCCTCCGCACCCCCCTCGTCCCTCATGGCGCGCGCCATTTCTCCCTCATCCCGAGTAGCGGCGCCAGCCGCGTATCGAGGGGGCCGCCGCGGGGTCCGTCCTTCGATACGCCTGCCTCCGGTCGGCTACTCAGGATGAGGGAGGGGATGCGGTCAGCGGTTCAGGGTGAGGGGAGGGGACCATGCGCCATGCTTCGCAGCGGTCCCGTCTCCGCTCTATATTGCGGCCCATGACGCTTGCCGAAATCGCCGTCCGCCTGGAAGTGCTCGGCAACGAGACGCGGCTTGCCGTGTTCCGCCATGTGGTGCGGGCGGGCGAGCGGGGGCTCGCCGTCAACGACATCCATGAACGCACCGGCGTGCCGCGCTCCACGCTCTCGCATCATCTGCGCCGGCTGGTGGACTGCGGCCTGATGAGCCGGGAGCGGCGCGGCACCACGCTCATCTGCCGCGCCAATGCCGAGGCGATGACGGAGACGCTCGGTTTCCTGCTGAAGGAATGTTGCGCCGACGACATTGACAAGCCTTGCGGGCATCGAAATATTTCTATTTAGTTAGAAATATGGAAATAGGGAACGCGCCCGATGACCGCCCTCGCCGCTACCCTGAGACGCCTGGAATGGCCGAAGGTCGGCCGCGTCTGGCCGGCCGTGCTCGCCATCCTGGCTGCGGTCGCGCTCGCCGACCCGGCGCAGTTCCGCCCGTCCGTCGCCTTCACGCTGGGGGCGCTCGCGCACACCCTGCCCTTCATCGCCTTCGCCGTGCTGGCCGTGGCGGTGCTGAAGGCGACGGGGGCGGATGCGCTGGTGGCGCGGGCCTTCGTCGGGCGGGAGACCCGGACGATCGTGTTGGCGGCGCTGGTCGGCGGGTTCGCGCCCTTCTGCTCCTGCGAGGTGATCCCGTTCGTGGCGGCGCTGCTGGCGCTCGGCACGCCGGTATCGGCGGTGATGGCGTTCTGGCTGTCCTCGCCGCTGATGGACCCCGCCGCCTTCCTCATCACCGCCGGCGCGCTCGGCTGGCCGTTCGCTGTCGGCAAGACGGTCGCCGCCGTCGGCGTAGGCCTCATGGGCGGGTTCGCCGTGCAGGCCGCCGTCCGCGCCGGCTTCTTCGCGAACCCGGTAAGGCCGCGCGAGGCCGGCGGCTGTTGCGGCGCGCCAGGCGCGTTCCAGGGCGCGCCGGAATGGCGCTTCTGGCGCGAGGAGGGCCGACGGCGGCTGTTCGCCGGCGAGGCGCGGGAGAATGCGCTCTTCCTGCTCAAATGGCTGACGCTCGCCTACCTGCTGGAAAGCCTGATGCTGGCCTGGCTGCCGGCGGAGGCGATTGCAGGCGCGGTCGGCGGCGAAGGGCTGCTCCCGATCGTCACCGCCGCGCTGGTGGGCGCGCCCGCCTATCTCAACGGCTATGCCGCCCCTGCGCTCGTTGCCGGGCTGATCGGGCAGGGCATGACCAACGGCGCCGGCATGGCCTTCATGGTGGCGGGCGCGGTGAGCTGCATCCCGGCGATGACGGCCGTCTATGCGCTGGTGCGGCGCCCTGTCTTCATCGCCTATGTCGGACTCGGATTTGCGGGCGCCGTCCTCTCCGGTATCGTCTTCGGTGTGCTGTTCCCGACACTCTGAGGAGGACCCGGTGCCTCGCATACCGGTCGAAACCGCCGAATCCCTGATCGGTGAAGCCTTCGCTGCGGCAGGGTGTTCCGGCGCCGAAGGGGCGCGCATCGCCGCCTCGCTGGCGTCGGCCAATCTCGCCGGCCATGACAGCCACGGCATCGTGCGCGTGCCCCGCTATCTGGACATGCTCCGCGACGGGCGGGTCGCGGCGGACCGGGAGGTCGAGACCGTGTCGGACAACGACACGATGGCGGTGCTCGACGGCCGGGAAGGCTTCGGCCAGACCATCGGGCCGCAGGCCGTGCGCTGCGGCATCGACAAGGCGCGCGCGAACGGCGTCAGCGTGGTGGCGCTGCGCAACACCGGCCATTTGGGGCGTATCGGCGAATGGGGCGCGATGGCGGCGGAGGAAGGGCTCGTCTCCGTCCATTTCGTGAATGCGCGCGGCAGCATCCTCGTCGCCCCCTACGGCGCGCGCGAGCGGCGCTTCTCGACCGCGCCCTTCTGCGTCGCCGTGCCGCGCAGGGGCGGCGACCCGCTGGTGCTGGATTTCGCCACGTCCGTGGTCGCGGAAGGCAAGGTGCTGGTCGCCGCCAAGGGCGGCAAGCCGGTGCCGGACCATGCGCTGATCGACGGCGAAGGCCGGCTTACCAACGACCCGGCGGCGCTCTACGGGTCGGCCGGACCCGACGCGCCGCCGCAGTTCCGCAACGGCGAGGGCGCTATCCGCGCCATGGGCGACCACAAGGGCTCCGGCCTGGCGCTGATGTGCGAATTGCTGGGCGGCGCGCTCACCGGAAACGGCGTCTGCGGCCCGGATGAGCGGCCGTTCGCCAACGGCATGTTCTCGCTCTACGCCGCGCCGGACGCCTTCGGGCCGGGCGAGGCCTTCGCCGCCGCGGTGGAGGATTATGTCGCGTGGCTGCTGTCCGCGCGTCCCGCCGATCCCGAAAAGCCGGTGCTGGCGCCCGGCGACCCGGAGCGCATCACCGCCGCCGAGCGCCGCGCCAACGGTCTGCCGCTCGCCGAGGACGCCTGGACCGCCATCCTGGCCGCCGTCCGCGCCACGGGCCTCGCGCCGGCGCGCATCGACGCGCTGCTCGCCAACGGCCCGCAGGACGGATAGGCTGCGGCAGGCGGCAAGGAATGGAAACGGAGGCCGGAGAAATATGGGCGCGACGCATGTGACAGTGGCCGTTCGCAATCCGGCGGACCCGGAACGGTATTGGGAAGCTCTCTTTCTGGTGGATACCGGCGCGACGGACTCGCTGGTGCCCCGGCCGCATCTGGAGGCCATCGGGTTGCAGCCGAGAGGCAGGCGGGTTTACGAGCTGGCGGACGGAAGCGAAATCGCGATGGATGTAACGGTCGCGGAAATCGAATTCATGGGCGAGACGGTCGGAGGGACGGTGCTGTACGGCGAACCGGATGCGGAACCGTTGCTGGGCGTCACCGCGCTCGAGTCGGTCGGGATCGAGGTCGATCCGCTCAACCAGAGGCTGAAGCGCCTGCCCGCCGTGCGCCTCAAGGGCGTCCGGGCGACCGCCCCGCGGCGGCCGCGCCGCCATGCGCGCGAGACCGGAGGAGACCGGCCCCGATGATCCATCTCTACAGTTGGAATACCTCCAACGGGCGCAAGATCTCGATCGTGCTCGAGGAGCTGGGGCTGGAGTATCGGTGGCATCCGGTCAATATCGGCAAGGACGAGCAGTTCGCGCCCGACTTCCTGAAGATCGGCCCCAACAACCGCATCCCGGCGATTGTCGACCCCGACGGCCCCGGCGGCGGGCCGATCTCGCTGTTCGAGAGCGGCGCCATCCTGATCTACCTCGCCGAGAAGACCGGCAGCCCGCTCTGGCCGACGGAGCCGCGCAGGCGCTACGGGGTGCTGCAATGGCTGATGTGGCAGATGGGCGGCGTCGGGCCGATGCAGGGCCAGGCGCACCATTTCCGCCGCGCGGCCAGGGTCGAGGTGCCCTACGGCATCGAGCGCTACACCGAGGAGACCTGCCGGCTCTACGGCGTGATGGACCGGCGGCTGGAAGGGCGCGACTTCCTCTGCGACGACTATTCGATCGCCGATATCGCCGTCTATCCGTGGGCCTGCCGCCATGAGTGGATCGACCTGGACTTCGACCGCTTCCCCAATGTGAAGCGATGGTTCGACACGCTGACCGCCCGCCCCGCCGTGCAGCGCGGCCTCAAGGCGCAGGAGGTGTGAGTCGGTCGGGGCGGCGGGCCGCTACAGCCCCGCCCGGTCCTTGAACGCGTACCAGCCGACCATGAACGGCAGGAACCAGGGCCGGCCGTAATAGAGCGGGCGGGTGGCGAAATCGCCGGCGGCGAAGGCCGTCTCCGGCGGGCGGTTTCCGACGATGCTCTGCGCCGCCTTCATGCCGAGCCACCGCGCCCAGACCACGCCCGAGCCGCAGAAGCCGGCGGCGTAATGTACGCCGTTGCGCACCACCAGCTTCGGCATGAAGTCGAAGGTGAAGCCGGTATAGCCGAACCAGCAATGGGTGACGCCGATGCCGGCGAGCTCCGGGAATATCCCGGCGAGCCCGGCGCCGAGCCGCGCGGCCTTGCGCGTCTCGTCGTCGGTCAGCGCCCCCGCCCTGCCGCCGAAGACGATGCGGCTGTCATCCGGCGCGGGGCGGAAATAGTGGTAGAGGTTGCGCGTCTCGCCCAGCATCCGGCGCTTCGGCATCAGCCGGTCGAGCATATCCCGGGGGATCGGGTCGGTCGCAACGATCTGGCTCGGGATCGGCACGATGCGCCGGCGCAGCCAGGGCATCGCGCGGCCGGTATAGCCGTTGGTCGCCACGATGACATGCGGCGCGGCGATGCTGCCCCGGTCGGTGCGGACGCGCTTCAAGCTATTGTCGTCCTCGACCGCCTCGACCGCCGTGCGCGCATGGACGGCAGCGCCCGCTTCGAGCGTCCGGTCGAGGAGCCTCAGGTGGAATTTGCCGGGATGCAGCCCGCCGATGTCCTCGCGCACCATGCCGCCGTGATAGAGGTCGGAGCCGATCTCCGCGTGCTGCTCCGCCTTCGGCGCCATCCAGGCGCCGTAGTCCAGATGGCGGTTCAGCAGCTCGCATTCGGCAGCCATAGACTCGTAATGCTTCGGCCGCATCGCGCCGGTGAAGCGCCCCGTCTGCTTCCAGTCGCAGTCGATGCCCTCGTCCTCGATGAAGCGCGCAAGGTCGGCGCGCGCGGCCTGCCCTTCGGCCTCCACCGCCCTGGCGCGCTCCAGCCCCCAGGCGCGGATCATGCTTCCGAAACTGCGCCTGAGATTGCCGCTGGCGATGCCGCCATTGCGGCTCGACGCGCCCTCGCCCGGCCTGTCCTTCTCCAGCACGACGACATTGCGCCCGGCCCGCGCCAGAGTGAGCGCGGCGCTGAGGCCCGTGAAGCCGGCCCCGACGACAACGGCATCGGCGCGGGCCGGCAGGTCCTCCCGCTCGGGGTCGGGGCGCGGCGCGGCCTCCCACCAGAACGGGTCCGTCTTGAGGGCTCGGTCCATGAGCGGCTTCCGGGCGGGCGGGTGGTGACCCCTACGGGACTCGAACCCGTGTTTCCGGCGTGAGAGGCCGGCGTCCTGGACCGCTAGACGAAGGGGCCGCGCGGAAGCGGCGCATAATGGACGAGGGCGTGCGGAAATCAAGCGCGTCGAAAGCGCGGGCCGATTATGGCAGAGTGCGCGCCGCATCCGCACGCGAAGGGACATGCGCATGGAGGTGACAGATGTAGCGGCGCTGGTGACCGGCGGGGCATCGGGACTCGGGCGCGCAACGGCGACGGCGCTGGCGAACGCGGGCGCGCGGGTGGCGCTGCTCGACCGCAATGCGGAACTCGTCGAGGAGGCGGCGCGCGAGATCGGCGCGCTTCCGGCGGCCTGCGATGTGACGAGCGAGGAGGAGGTCGCGGCCGCCATCGCGGCCGCGCGCGAGGCGCATGGCATTGCCCGCATCTGCATCAACTGCGCGGGCGTCGGCGATTCCCGGCGCATCGTGGACCGCAAGGGCCGACGCCTCCCGCTCGCAACCTACAAGCGCATCGTCGATATCTGCCTCGTCGGCTCCTTCAACACGCTCTCCCAGGCGGCCGAGGGCATGGCGAAGCTGGAGCCGGCGGACGGCGAGGGCCTGCGCGGGGTCATTGTCAACACGGCCTCCGTCGCCGGCTATGAGGGCCAGATCGGCCAGATCGCCTATGCCTCCGCCAAGGCCGGCATCATCGGCATGACGCTGCCGGCGGCGCGGGACCTCGCGTCCTGGGGCGTGCGCGTGTGCACCATCGCGCCCGGCATCATGGACACGCCGCTGCTCGCCGGCCTGCCCGACGCGACGCTCGACCTGCTCGGCAAGCAGGCGCCGTTCCCGAGGCGCACCGGCCGCGACTGCGAATTCGCCTCTCTCGTCATGGAGATCGTCCGCAACGACTACATGAACGGCGAAACCATCCGCCTCGACGGCGCGATAAGGCTGGCGCCGCGATAGCGGGCGGCGGTCTCAGGGCGAGAGAGCGTCGAGCGGGAAGTTTGTGTCGTCGAAGGGCGGGAGCGAAACCGTGTCGGCTTCGCGGGCCGCGCCGAGAGAGGCCCAGCCGCCTTCCCGTAATTCGCACGCTTGCAGGCTGCGGCCCGCAGGTTCGATGAACCAGAGATGCTTCACGCCTTCCCTGGCGTAAATCCCGCGCTTCCCTCCGAGGTCGATGCTGCGCGTCGAGGGCGACAGCACCTCGCAAACCCAGTCCGGCGCAAGCGTGAAAAAGGGCGCATCGGGATAGTCCGGCATCGTCGTCCTGCGCCAGCCCGCGAGATCGGGAACAAGGATATCCTCGCCGAGATGGAGTTCGGGTTCGAAGACAATCCACCATCCGCCGGGGCCGCCGCGGCCGAAACCGAACGGCCCATCGAGGAGCCCTCCCAAACGCGAACAGGCGAAGGCGTGGAGCGAGGCCGGGCGCGGCTGAAGGTGCAGTTCGCCGTCAATAATCTCGGCGATCTTGTGCGGCGGCGCATCGAGCACGTCCCGATAGGTCGCCGGGCCGCGTCGATGCGAATGGGTGGAAGCGGTTCCGGGCATCTCCGGGCTCCTTCCGGCAGATCGATTGCGAGCACAGTTTAACCCGAAACGGTCTGCGGGAGAAACGACAGGCTTGCATACCGGGGTAACGACACCCCAACCCATGATCGATGCGCCCGGACTGCAAGGTCGTCGGCGTGGCGGGGATAGAGGTATCGACCGCGAATGTTAACTGTCGTCGGGGATGCGGTCGGCTCGCGGAGGGTTTTCGCACCATGCTCGAGACGGCGATCGTCAAGTCGAGAAAGATGCGGGTCTTCGAACGCGCCCGGCTCGACCCGATCCTCGCGGAACAGGTGTTGGGACAGGAGGGCGTGACGAACGCCGGTGGCGAAGCCGGAAGGCTTACCGGGGTGGACTATCTAAGCAGACCTTCATAGGTTATCACACATAAAGGACGGGCGTGGTGACCACCATGTCTCACCATTGGTATCTCCGACACCGCTGTATCGTGTATCACAAGCTGGGAAACCTTGCTTAGTCTACGGGACGATCACCAAGTTCGGAAAGAAGAGCCAAGGCATGTCCACGAAGGGGCTGTCAGCCTTCGGGGGCAACGTCGGCAGGATCGGTTCAATGTTCTCGACCAAGAAGGCCACCGTGGATATGGCGTGGGCCTGAAGGTAACGAACGTCAAGAGCGGGAGCATCGCGGTGGCCGACCACGTCGAGGGATCGGTCACGACCGGGCAGGCGTTCTCGATAGGCGGCGTGTCGTCGTCCAAAGGTAGCGCAGACCCCTTCTCGGACGTTCAAAGGGTTGTGGCCGCGAAGATCTCCGAGGTCGTAGTCACAGCCTGGATACCGGTCAAGGTCATAAAGGTGCAAACGAACGGTACATTCGTGCTGAATTACGGGAACGTCTTTCTTAAGGAGGGAGACGTCCTGTCCGCATTCATCGTCGGCGGGAAGATAGTCGATCCAGACACCAAGGAAGCCCTCGGAGCTGAGGAGACCCTCCGGGGGCGGTGGTCGTGATCGAGGCGCATCATAAGTTCTCAGGGGCCAAGTTCGTGGACGAGCCGCTCAAGGTAGCAAACGGGGACGTGCTCCGAAGGCCGTTTCGGGCTCGGGAAATGAAGCGGGATGCGAAAAGGAAAGAGTCGAGTCCGTCATGGGACGACCAGAACTCAGAGGGATAAGAGGAGAATGGCAGAACCCGAAAACGTAGGGGCTTATATACCTGACTTGACCGGTGGTCCGTATTCGATCCGACGGCGGAACCATTCGGGATCGGTTCGTCTTGCCCGGTTCCGATAAGACGTCATGCCCGGACTTGTTCCGGGCATCCATGCGGTCGCCCGGCGGAGGCGGTTGAGAGAGATACCCGGAACAAGTCCACTGGTGTCCGGTTTATTTTTTGGACGGGCTGCGTGGCGTTGATTCTACTGTTGTCCAGGCGTTTACGGACATCCGGGACACGAAGGAGGCTCAATGCCATGCGCACCGCAACAGCGTCTTCCACGATCTGTTGAAGCGCGTTCCGCGGGCTGCGTTCGATCGTCTGGTTGCCGCCCGCGGCGCGGACCGCGGGGTGCGGCGGCTGCGCAGCCGGGACGGTTGATCGCGCTGCTTTACGGCCAGCTTTCCGGGGCGCACAGCCTGCGCGAGGTCCGGGTCAGTACCGACACCGGCAAGGTGCTGCGCATCCTCTCCAACGACCTCGAGGCCCCGGCCCGGGACATCGCCGACCTCCACAAGCGGCGCCGGGCCCTCGAGTTGTTCTTCAAATGGATCGAGCAGAACCTCAAGATCGAACACTTCCCCGGCGCCAGCGAGAATGCGGTCCGCATCCAGGGCGCCGTCGCCCCGGTCGCTTACCTGCTGCTCCGCCTCGCCAAGGCCGACCGGGGCGCCGTCAAATCCCCGCTCGCCTTCGCCCCCCTCGTGCGCGCCAATCTCATGCGCAGAAAGCGCATCGACCAACTCATACCATCGGCAGGGGTTAGAACCCATGTGTGCATTTTGTGTTCCGATCGAGGTGATTTGGTTTGGCTGTGAGACGAGTTTATTCCCGCCTTGCCTTTCTTCGGGCATATGGCGGCGAAGATGCAGGCGGGGGTCGTTCTCCGGTCCTTGGGCGCGGAGGGTCGCGCGCCGCGTTTCGCCCCTCGCCGGGCGATCCTGTTTTTCTGTCCGACGCGGGCCTCGTCCCGCCACCGGACTTCGATCTCGACACCGCCACCGAACCCGGCGCGGATCTCCCTCAGGCGTTCGGGGAAGTTTGTTTGAACGCCGCCATGGCCTCCCGGTCCCGGGCATAGTGGCGCGGGCGCGCAGAAAGCCCGGCATAGCCCATCCGGCGCAACTCCTGTCCGATTGTCGTTTCCGCCAACGACACGCCAAACCGGTTCCGAAGCCATGCCGCCGGGTCGCAGCGTCGCCAGCGCACCGCGCCGTGGAGCGCCGGGGCCGGGCCGCTCTCCACTACCGCCGCCGGGGCCGCGCGTTGCTCCTCGTTCAGTTTGTAAGGCGGACCCGGAGCCTTGCGGTCCTTCAAGCCCTCCGGCCCGGCCGCGTTGAAGCGCAGAACCCGGTCCCGAACGATCCGCAGCCCCACCCCCGCAAATCGCGCCGCGTCCGAACGACGATCGCCGTCGCAGATCAACGCCAGCGTCGGAAGACGACGGGTCTGCGCCCCGTCGCGGTTCCGCTTCGCAAGGCGACGCAAACCGGACGCATCGAAATCTCCCCGCAACGGGATCGCCGCTCCCATCGCAAACCTCCAATCCAAAGCCCCGGACCTTGAATCGGAAAACCCGCCTTCAGCGAATCCCCCCATGAGTCAGCACACAGAACCGCTGGTGTCATGCGACAAATCGGGGCTTGAGGGACATCGGCCCATCGCTTAAACGCGCCGGCGGCGCTTCCATCGACCCGAGGGGAACCAAGCCTATGTCGTCGGTCCTGATTTTCGTCATCGTCTGCGGCGTCGCCGCGCTGGTTTACGGCGTCGGCGCTTCGCGGTCGGTCCTTGCGGCGAGTCCCGGCAATGCGCGCATGCAGGAGATCGCGGCGGCAATTCAGGAAGGCGCGCGCGCCTATCTCAACCGCCAGTACCGGGCCATCGCCATTGTCGGCGTCGCAATCTTCGTCGTGCTGCTGCTGCTGCTCGGGGTCCACGAGGCCGTCGGCTTCCTGATCGGCGCGGTTCTGTCGGGCGCGGCCGGCTATATCGGCATGAATGTCTCGGTGAAGGCGAATGTCCGCACCGCGGAAGCGGCGCGGCGGGGGCTGGCCCAGGGGCTGGCGATTTCGTTCCGGTCCGGCGCCGTCACCGGCATGCTGGTCGCGGGTCTGGCGCTGCTCGGCGTCGCCGTCTATTACGCCATCCTGGTCAATGTCGGCGCCGAGGGGCGCGGGCTGATCGACCCGCTGGTGGCGCTCGGCTTCGGCGCCTCGCTGATCTCCATCTTCGCCCGCCTCGGCGGCGGCATCTTCACCAAGGGCGCCGATGTCGGCGCGGACCTCGTCGGCAAGGTCGAGGCCGGCATCCCGGAGGACGACCCGCGCAACCCGGCCGTGATCGCCGACAATGTGGGCGACAATGTGGGCGACTGCGCCGGCATGGCCGCCGACCTGTTCGAGACCTATGCGGTCACCGTCGTCGCGACCATGGTGCTGGCGTCGATCTTCTTCGCCGCCGACCCCGCGCTCGCCGCGAAGGTGATGTCCTATCCGCTCGCCATCGGCGGCGTGTGCATCCTCGCCTCGATCGTCGGCACCTTCTTCGTCAAGCTCGGCGCCTCGCAGTCCATCATGGGCGCCCTCTACAGGGGCTTCATCGTGTCGGCGGTGATCTCGCTCGCAGGCATACTGGCAATGACCGCCTGGACCGTGGGCATGGGCCCCGTCGGCGAAAGCGGTTTCACGGGTACGCAATTGTTCATCTGCGGGGCCATCGGCCTCGTCGTCACCGGCCTCATCATCTGGGTGACGGAATACTACACCGGCACCGAATACCGCCCGGTCCGGTCCGTAGCGCAGGCCTCGACCACCGGCCACGGCACCAATGTCATCCAGGGCCTCGCGGTTTCCATGGAAGCCTGCGCCCTGCCGGCGGTCGTCATCTGCATCGCCATCGTGGCCTGCCACCAGCTTGCCGGCCTGTTCGGCATCGCCATCGCCGTCACGGCCATGCTGGCGCTTGCGGGCATGGTGGTGGCGCTCGACGCCTACGGCCCGGTGACGGACAATGCTGGCGGCATCGCCGAAATGGCGGAGTTGGAGGAGGATGTCCGCGACACCACCGACCGGCTCGATGCGGTCGGCAACACCACCAAGGCCGTCACCAAGGGCTACGCGATCAGCTCGGCGGGGCTCGGCGCGCTGGTGCTGTTCGCGGCCTACACCGAGGACATCAAGTTCTTCAGCGCGGCCGGGGACGCCTATCCGTTCTTCTCCGGCATCGCCGGGCAGGTGACCTTCTCGCTGTCCGACCCCTATGTCGTGATCGGGCTGTTCGTCGGCGGCCTGCTGCCCTTCCTGTTCGGCTCCATGGGCATGATGGCGGTGGGCCGGGCCGGCGGCGCCGTCGTCGAGGAAGTGCGCCGCCAGTTCCGCGAAATCCCGGGCATCATGGAAGGGACCGCCAAGCCCGAATACGGCCCCTGCGTGGACATGCTGACGCGCGCGGCGATCAAGGAGATGATCGTGCCTTCGATGCTGCCGGTGCTCTCGCCGATCGCGCTCTTCCTGCTGGTCTGGCTGGTCGCGGGCAAGGCGGCGGCGCTGACCTCCGTCGGCGCCATGCTGCTCGGCGTCATCGTCACCGGCATCTTCGTCGCCATCTCGATGACCGCCGGCGGCGGCGCCTGGGACAACGCCAAGAAATATATCGAGGACGGCCACCACGGCGGCAAGGGTTCGGAGGCCCACAAGGCGGCGGTGACGGGCGACACGGTCGGCGACCCCTACAAGGACACCGCCGGGCCCGCGGTCAACCCGATGATCAAGATCACCAACATCGTGGCGCTCCTGCTGTTGGCGGTGCTTGCGCATTGACGGTCCGGGCCGGCGGGCGGTCGCCGGCAAAGGGGCAGGGCCCCGGTTCTTGACCGGGATTCGGCGCGCGCCTTAGGCTGTCGGGCATTCCCCGACGGATCCCTCTTCAATGCAGGCCGATACGGTCGATGACCTCTTCCGCCGTTTCGGCCCGAATTACCGCTGGTATGTGACCTTTTCGGGTCTGGTCGGCGGCTTTTCGATGGTGCTGTCGGCCACCATCGTCAATGTCGCCGTGCCGGAGGTCATGGGCGCGTTCGGCGTCGGGCAGGACCGGGCGCAATGGATGGCGACCGCCTTCCTCGCGACGATGACCGCCAGCCAGTTGCTCAATGCCTGGATCACGGAAGCTCTCGGGCAGAGGTTCGGCTTCGCGCTGACGCTGGCAGTCTTCATCGCCGGCTCGCTGATGAGCGCCACCGCCACCTCGATGGACATGCTCATCCTCGGGCGCGTCCTGCAGGGCGTGGCGGCCGGCATCGTCATGCCGATGACGATGGTGACGATCTTCACCGTGTTCCCGCCGGAACGCCGGGGCATGGCGATGGGCGTATACGGCGCCGGCGTCGTGCTGGCGCCGGCGCTCGGGCCGGCGGTCGGCGGCATCGCCATCGACACGCTTTCCTGGCGGGCCATGTTCCTGCTGCCGCTGCCCTTCTGCGGGCTCGCGCTCCTCGCCGGCATGGTGTTCATGCCGTCCAAGGGGCGCATCGGCAGGCTGCCGCCCTTCGACTGGTTCGGCTTCGTCTTCCTGGGGGCGGCGCTCTTCCTGCTGATGACGGCCGCGGCGTCCGGACCGCGCGAGGGCTGGCTCTCCGACCGCATCTTGCTCTACGCCGTGCTCGGAACGGTATCGGCGGCGACCTTCGTGGCCATCCAGCTCAGGAGCCGGGCGCCGCTTCTGGACGTGTCGCTCTTCCGCCATCCGGCCTTTACGGCGGCGGTCATCGTCGCCTTCGTGTTCGGCGCCGGCAATTTCGCCTCCGGCTATGTCATTCCCGTCTTCGTCCAGCAGGTCCAGAGCTTCACCGCCACCAAGGCGGGGCTGCTGCTGATGCCCGCCGGCCTGCTTCTGGTCTTCGCGCTTCCCCTGACCGGACGCGCCGCCGACCGCCTGCCCGACCATATCCCGATCCTCGCCGGATTGGGCTTCTTCGCATTCGGCACCTTCCTGATGGCCTCGGCCGACGCCAATACCGGCTTCTGGAGCTTCGCCGTCTTCACGATGATCAGCCGGGTGGGCATGTCATTCATCATGCCGGCGCTTTCCGCCTCCGCCCTTCGCGCGCTCCCGAACGAAAAGCTCGCCCAGGGGTCGGGCGCGATGAACTTCATCCGCCAGCTCGGCGGCGCGTCCGGCACCAACCTGATCGTGGTCTGGCTGCAATTGCGGACGCACTGGCACGCCGAATCGCTGGCCGCCACGCAGACGGCCCGCAACACGGCGAGCCGGGGCTTCCTCGAAACAGTCGCCGAGCGGCTCGGCATCACCGGCCTGCCGGACGCCGAGCGGCTCGGCGCGGCACTCGACTATCTGGGCCAGGTCGTCCACGCGCAGGCGCTCGCCTTCGGCTTCCGGGACTGCTTCCTCGCGCTCGGGATCGTCTTCGTGCTGGCGATGGTCCCGGCGCTCAATCTGGCGCGCCTGCCCCGCAGGGAGTAGGGTTCCGGCCGGGGCCGCTTGCTGGAATTGGTAGACAGACCGGACTTAAAATCCGTGGGGAGCAATCCCGTGAGGGTTCGAGTCCCTCAGCGGCCACCAGCCCCTGCCGCGGCTCACGGATAGAAGACGATCAGCCCCTCGCCGACCAGGGCCGGGCGGTCGGTTCCTTCGATCTCGACGGTATTGTCGATCGTGCAGCGCACGCCGCCGCCCTTGACCGGCTCCGTGGACGCCAGGCTCTGGCGCAAGCGGACCCTGGAGCCGGCCGGCACCGTGTCGGTGAAGCGCACCCGGTTGAGGCCGTAATTGATCGCGCGGCTGGCGCCCGGAACGGAGAACGCCATCAGCCCGGCGGTGAGCGAGAGCGTCAGGAAGCCGTGGGCGATGGTCTTGCCGCCCGGCATGTCGGTCCGCGCGCGCTCCGTGTCGAGATGGATCCACTGGCGGTCCTCGGTCGCCTCGGCAAAGCCGTCGATCCGGTCCTGATCGACGGTGATCCAGTCGCTGACCCCGAGTTCCCTGCCGACCCAATTCTCAAGGTCGGCGAGCGTTGCGATCTTCGGCACAGGGACGCCCTCCTCTCAAATCCGGAGCGACCCTAGCCGATAAGCCGTCAGTTGGACAGTTCCGCCAGGATGCGCGGCCAATGCCCGTCGGCCGACGCGATGTGGCCGGGAACGTCCTTCTCCCAGTTCTTCTGCACGGACTTCGAGTAGTTGAGGTAGAGCTTGCCGTCCACGACCTTCCACGCCCTGGGGTCGACGGGCGCGGTGTAGCCCTGCGAAACGGCCCAGGCGCAGTAGCCGCCATATTGCGGCGCATAGCGCTCCGGGTCGGCCCCGAAGGCGTCGCGGTTGGCGGCGCTCGCGAAGCGCCACTTGGCCCCGTTCCATTCCAGTTCATGCCGCGACCTGCCTTTCACCGGCTCCCCGGCCGCGAAATAGGCGACCGAATCGTAGCCGTGGATCGCGGCGCCGCTGCGCTGGAACACGGGTTCCTTCGCGGCCGCGAAGCCGGCGAGCAGCACGAGCAGGGAGGTTGCCGCAAGACGTGTGACAAGGGTTCGCATCGGATGGTCCTCCGGATGTGTTTCCTGCCGGGGAAGATCGGTCTCCCGGCCTGCATCGGCCAATCACGATAAGGTGAACGGCTCCTTGACGAAATGGAACTCCGTCGTGTTCGACAGATCGTTCAGGTCGCGCGTCCTGCCGGTCCGGCGGTAACCGAGCGCCGCGTAGAAGATGTGCGCCTCCAGGAAGCGGGTGTCGGACCAGAGCTCCACGAACCGGCTGCCGCGCCGCCGGGCGGCCGATTCCGCCATGCCGACCAGGCGCCGGGCAATCCCCTGCCGGCGCCTCTCCGCGAGGACATAGAGCTTGTGAAGCTCGACGCCGGCGGGATCGGCGGTGGGCGCCCAGCCGCCGGCGGCCGCAATCCGGCCGGCGGCATCCTCCGCAACCCAGTATTCGCCGCCGAGAGCGTCGAAATGGCTCCGCATGGCGCGCAATTGCGGCTCTTCGGCATCGACATCGAGAACGCAGCCCTCATAGGCGGACCAGCACACATCGATCAGGCGGATCAGCCCGGCCGCGTCGCCGTCCCGCACCGGGCGGATCGCCGCGGTCACAGCAGCACCGCCGCGGCAAGGCCCAGAAAGGCGAAGAAGCCGACAACATCCGTCACCGTCGTCAGCACCACCGACGACGCGATGGCCGGGTCGATCCGCATCCGGTCCAGAGCCAGCGGGATGGCGACGCCCGAAAGGCCCGCGACCAGCAGGTTGACGACCATGGCCGCCGCGATCGCGGCGGCCAGCAGCCAGTCGCCGAACCAGGCGAATGTCAGCGCCGCCGCGATGACGGCGAACAACATGCCGCTGAATCCGCCCACCACCGCCTCCTTGACCACGATACGCATGGCGTTGGTGGCCGAAAGCTCCTTGGTGGCAAGCGCGCGGACTGCCACCGTGAGCGCCTGCGTGCCGGCATTGCCGCCCATCGAGGCGACGATCGGCATCAGCACGGCGAGCGCGACCACGGCCTCGATCGCCGCCTGGAACTGCGCAATGACGAGTGACGCAACCACAGCCGTGGCGAGGTTGATGAGCAGCCAGGGAAAGCGCCTCGCCGCGGTCGCCGCCGCTGCATGATAAAGGTCGTCTCCATACACGCCGCCGAGCTTCAGGATGTCGTCTTCATGCTCCTCGTCCATGACATCGACCACGTCGTCGATGGTGAGCACGCCGGCGAGCCGCCCCGATTCGTCGACCACCGGGGCCGAGATCAGGTCCTGCTGGCGGAAGAGGAACGCCGCCGCCTCCTGGTCCATGGCGACAGTCAGCACGGCCGGCTCGTCGTCCATGATCTCGGCCAGCCCGACCGGCCGGCGGTTGCGCAGGATGCGCGAGAGCGGAAGGCTGCCGACCGGGCGATGGCGCGGGTCCACGACGAAGATGTCGAAGAAGGCGTCCGGCAGCGACGCATCTGCGCGCAGATAGTCGATGGTCTCGCCGACCGTCCAGTGCGCGGGCACGACAACGGTCGCCCGCTGCATGAGGCGGCCTACGGTGTCGTCGTCATAAGCGAGCGCCCGTTCGACCGCCGCGCGGCCCGGCTGCGGCAGGCGGGCGAGAATCTCCCTGCGGGTTTCCTCGTCGAGGTCCGCGACGACCTCGGCCGCGTCGTCGTCATCGAGCCCGGCGACGGCGCGCGCGAGTTCCTGCGGCGCCATCTGCTCCACGACTTCGCCGCGCACGGTCTCGTCGAGTTCGGCCAGGATGTCGGGATCGAACGCACCGCGGATCGCGTCGAGCACCGTCGAGCGCTCATCCGGGGCGATGCGTTCGAGAAGGTCTGCAACATCGGCGGCATGGAGGGGGGCGAGCCGGGCGCGGACGGTTTCGGCGTCTCCCGCCTCCAGAATTTCCCGGACCAGGTCCGGCGTCAGCGCCGCCGCCTCTTCCGCCCGGTCGTCGGCGCGCGGGACCGTATGGAGCTCAGCCATCGTATCCCTCCGGGCGTTCCGGGCTCATGGTGCGGTCGAGAAGACTCGAACTTCCACGGGGTTGCCCCCACAGCGACCTCAACGCTGCGCGTCTACCAATTCCGCCACGACCGCATGTCGGAGACGCGCTAGACTGCCCGCCTCAAGGCGGAGGCGGGATAGCAAATCGCGATGGCGCTTTCAAGACCGGTGGAATGGCGCATCGACGACCGGCCGGTCGGCTACGAGGCGGCGGTCGCGGCCATGGAGGAACGGGCCCGCGCCATCCGGCAGGACGGGTCGCCGGACCTCGTCTGGCTGCTGGAGCATCCGGCGCTCTACACGGCCGGCGTCTCCGCCGACCGGACCGAACTGCTCTCGCCGGACCGCTTTCCCGTGTTCGAGACCGGGCGCGGCGGGCGCTACACCTATCACGGCCCGGGACAGCGGATCGCCTACGCCATGCTCGACCTCCAGGCCCGCGGGCTCGGCGTGCGCGGCTATGTGCGCGGCCTGGAGGAATGGCTGATCCGGACGGTGGCGCGGTTCGGCCTGGTCGGCGAGCGGCGCGGGGGGCGCATTGGCGTCTGGGTCCGGCGCGGCGGCCGGGAGCGCAAGATCGCCGCGCTCGGCGTGCGCGTGCGCGGCTGGGTCGCGTTTCACGGCGTCGCCCTGAATGTGGTGCCCGACCTCGCGCATTTCGACGGCATCGTGCCCTGCGGCATCGAGGGCTTCGGCGTCACCTCGCTTGCCGCCGAGGGCATCGTTGCGTCCATGCCGGAAGTGGATTCGGCGCTCAGGGCAAGCTTCGCGGAGGTCTTCGGCCCCGCCTCCTCCCCTCCGTAACCGGCGCCGGCCGGTTCAGCGGCGCTTCTCGATCCGGAACCGCTTGTGGCATTGCCCGCAAAGGCCGGCGAGTTCCCTGGCCGCCCCGCGCGGCGCGGTCGCGCCGGAGGCCAGGTCTTCCGCAACCAGGGCCAGCTTCTCCGCAAGCGCATCGAACGCCGCGCGGTCGGCCGCAATGGCCGGCAGGGCTTCCGAGGGCGGGTGGAAGCTGCCGTCCGGAAACAGCGCCGGGATTCGCTTGGCGTGCGCGGCGATCCGCGCTGCGGCCTCGCGGACCGCGTCCGGCTTCGGGCGGTCCACAGCGCCGCGGATGGTCCTCATCGCCCGCCCGATATCGACCATGGCGTCCATGCGCTGCTTGACGATGCCGGTCGCGCCGCCATGGGCGGCGAGCAGGAAACCGGCAAGCAGGAGGACGGCCGCTCGTTTCATCGCCGCAGGATCGGACCATCCCGTTGACGGCGCAAGCCGCGCCCCCTAAAACGCCGGTCCTTCGGCGGGGTAGCTCAGCGGTAGAGCAGGGGAATCATAATCCCTGGGTCGGGGGTTCAAATCCCTCCCCCGCTACCAATAAAGCCAACGAGTCATACCAGCGGCGATGGTTTGGAACCCATGGGGCCATTTTCCGGTTCCGATAGAGGCGATGCGGCCCGGGTGAGATACGAGTTTGTTCCAGGCTTCGCAGCAGCGATCGAGGATATCGTCGTAGCTTTGGAGGACACGGTTCGAGAGCCCGTTGTCGCGCAGGAACCGCCGGATGTTCTCGACCGGGTTGAGTTCGGGCGAGCGGGGCGGGAGTGCCGACAGGGCGATATGGCGGGGGACCTTGAGGGTCGAGGAGGTATGCCATCCGGCCCGGTCGAGCATGATGACGGCATGGGCGCCGGGTTCGACGGCGAGGGCGATCTCTTCGAGATGGGCGTTCAGCGCGTATGTGGCGGACCCGGAGCCTTGCGGTCCTTCAAGCCCTCCGGCCCGGCCGCGTTGAAGCGCAGAACCTGGTCCCGGACGATCTGCAAACCCACACACGCAAAACGCGCCGCAGCCGAACGACGATCACCGTCGTAAAGCGCCGGAAGACGACGGGTCCGCGCATCGTCACGGCTCCGCGGCGCCAGACCGCGTAGCGCCCCCGCATCGAAATCCGCCCTCAAAGGAAGCGCCGCCCCCATCCCAAACCCCCGATAGCCGGTTCAGCATTTGAGTCAGAAACCGCAAACCCCGGGAATCCCCTCCATCAGTCTCAACTCTCAGCCGCTGGTATCATATACCGTAGCTTGACCAGAGGTTTGCGAGGCTTCGCGCCTTCTCTCCAGCGTCATGCCCGGACTTGTTCCGGGCATCTCCCTCTACCGCTTACGCCGAGCGGCCGCATGGATGCCCCGGAACAAGTCCGGGCATGACGGCGGGACCGCCGAGCCGAAGAGCCCCCACACCCCGGTCGAAGCCATACGAACTTGGAAACCGGGACAGTGGCGCGCCGGTGGCGACCCCGGCAGGACTCGAACCTGCGACCTGCGGATTAGGAATCCGCCGCTCTATCCGGCTGAGCTACGGGGCCGTCTGCCCGGCTTGGTAGAAAACCGGGCCGCGCCGGTCAAGCGCCCCGGCGGCGGGTTGCGGCTTCGGGTCAGAGGGAACGCCAGTCGCAGTTCGCCTCGAACGCCGCCGCCGCCCGGTAGATGGTCGGCTCGTCCCACCAGCGCCCGGTAATCATCAGCCCGACCGGCAGGCCGTCCACCATGCCGCAGGGGACCGACATCGAAGGCTGGCCGGTGTAGTTGTAGGTCGGGCAGTTGGCCAGCATGTTCCAGGCGTGCGAGCAGTATTCCGTAATCGAGGCGTCGGGGCCGGGGAAGGGCTGCGCCACCAGCGGTGTCGTCGGCATCAGCAGGAGGTCGTAGCTCTCCATCAGCCGCGCAAACCCGTCCTTCGCCTTGCGCTGGAGGTTCATGCCCTTGGCATAGACGCGCCCGTTCAGCGCTTCCATGTACCAGGCGCCGAGCAGCGTGAAGGCGCGGACGGTCGGCGGCAATTCGTGCGCGCGCTCCATCCAGCGGTTGCTGCGCTCCAGCGCGCCGCCGACATACATGCCGGGCAGGCCGTAGAACACGCCGCCCTGCAGCATCATCTCCCGCGCGAGTCCCTCCGCCAGCGCCGGCATGTACATGACCGCGGCCTCGCGGTGCAGCGGGAAGGAGACGGTCTCGACCTCGGCGCCGAGTTCGCTGAACTTCGCGCAGGCCGTGCGGACCACCGCATCGGACTCCGCCTGGGAGCCCGGATGGCCGAAGCCGTCCTCGATCACGGCGATCCTGAGGTCCGCTACCCCGCCGCCCAGCATGTCCGAATAGGCGTGCGTCACGACATCGCGCTGGCGCCCGTCTATGCCGTCGACGCCTGCAATGGCCTCCAGCATGAGCGCGTTGTCGGCGACGGTCGCCGTCATCGGCCCGATATGGTCGATGCCGGCTTCGATTCCGAGCACGCCCGTATAGGGCACGAGGCCGTGCGTGGGCTTCATGCCGTAAATGCCGCAGAACGAGGCCGGCATTCTTATCGAGCCGCCCTGGTCGCCGCCGATGGCCATATCGACCTCGCCGGCCGCCACCAGCGCGGCGCTGCCGGACGACGACCCGCCGGCGCTGTAACCCATCCGGTGGGGGTTGTGGCAGGGGCCGGTCGCATTGGTATGGCTGCTGCCCGAGAGGCAGTAATTCTCGCAATGCGCCTTGCCCAGGATCGTCGCGCCGGCATCCAGCAGACGCGCCGCGACCGTGGCGTCCACCTCCGGAATATAACCTTCGAGGATCGAAGTGCCGTTCATCATCGGCACGCCGGCCAGCATGATGTTGTCCTTGAGGGCGACCGTCCTGCCTTTCAGCCTACCCTCCGGCGCCCCCTCGATTCGGCTCTTGTAATACCAGGCGTTGTATTTGTTCTCCTCGCCCTCCGGCCGGTAGCCGGGGGTGCGCGGATATTTCACTGCCGGCAGGTAGTCCGGCATTTTCTGCTGCGCGTCGGCCATGGCCGCCAGCGGCGCGAGCAGCGCGCTGTACTCCCCGGCTTCCTCATCGGTCAGGCCGAAGCCGAGCGAGCGGGCGAGGCTCTGCAATTCCGACGCTTTGGGACCCTGAATCGTCATCGGCCCGTCCTCCCTGTTCGCGTTTCCGTTCAGAGACTGGTCCAGTCTTCGGCCTGCTCGAAGGCATAGGCGGCGCGGTAGATGGCGGCCTCGGCGTAGCGCTTGCCGACCAGCATCATGCCGATGGGCAGCCCGCCGCCCATGCCGCACGGGATCGACATCGCCGGATGGTGGGTGATGTCGAAGGGCGCGGTATTGCCGATCATCTCCAGCGCGCGCTGCACATATTCCTCGCGCGAGGCGTCGGGACCCGGAAGCGGCGTGGCCTTGAGCGGCACGGTCGGCAGCAGCAGCAGGTCGCACTCGTCCAGCACCCTGTCATAGTCCGCCGCCAGGCGCCGCGAGAGGTTCACCCCCTTGCCGTAGTAGCGCAGGCCGTAATGGTTGCGGATATAGGTGCCGAGCATGGTGAAGAGCTTGGTCGTCTCGGACATCTGGTCCGCGCGGTCGCGCCAGCGATGGTGGAAGTCCATCAGGCTCGTCACATAGAGGTCCTGGCGGCTGTGGCCGTAGCCGTCGCCCCACATCATGGTGCCGGTCAGCCCCTCGACGCCGATCGGGGTCCAGATCGCGGCGCCGACGGCGTGCATCGGGACCGAGACCTCCCGGACCTCCGCTCCCAGCTTCGCCAGGATGCCCGCTGCCGCGCGGTTGGCCGCATCCACATCGGCTTCCGAGTTCGGGTGCCCGAAGCCTTCCGCCAACACCCCGATCTTCATGCCCCGGACGCCGCCTTCCAGCAGTTCGGAATAGGGATGCGTCTCGACATCGTATTGCCTCGGGTCCACGCCGTCGGCGCCGGCCATGACCTCCAGCATCAGCGCATTGTCGCTGACATTGCCCGTCATGGGGCCGGTGTGATCGACATAGACCTCGATGGGCATGATCCCGGTGTAGGGCACCAGCCCGTGCGTCGGCTTCATGCCGTAGATGCCGCAATAGGCGGCGGGCATCCGGATCGACCCGCCCTGGTCGCCGCCGACCGCCATGTCCACTTCCCCGGCCGCGACGAGGGCCGCGGAGCCGGAGGACGACCCGCCCGCGGAGTAGCCCATCCGGTGCGGGTTGTGCACCGCTCCCGTCGCATTCGTGTGGCTGCCGCCGGAAAGGCAGAAATTCTCGCAATGCGCCTTGCCCTCGACGGTCGCGCCGGCGTCGAGGAGGCGTTCCACTATCGTTGCGTCGATATCCGGCACATAGCCTTCGAGGGTGGCCGCGCCGTTCATCATCGGCACGCCGGCGAGCATCACATTGTCCTTCAGCGCGACGGTCTTGCCCTCCAGCTTGCCTCCCGCCGCGCCCTGGATGCGGGTCTTGTAATACCAGGCGTTGTATTTGTTTTCCTCGCCTTCCGGGCGGTAGCCGGGCACGCGCGGATAGCGGACCCGCGGCAGGTTGTCGGGAAGGCCGTCAACGACATTATATGCGTCGATGCTGCCGGCAATGAGCCCGAGGAAAGACTGCACGTCCTCCTCGCTCAGCGACAGGCCCATCTCGTCCGCAACGTCGCGCAACTGCTCCGCAGTCGGATTCTGAACTGGCATTTTCTTCTCCCTCGACGTCACCCTGCCGGCGTGCTGAAGCCTGTATAGGCGCTCATCATCTCGGCATTGCCCAGGTCGCGGCTGTCGACCTGGCGGGTGATCTCGCCCTTTTGCAGGATTAATACGCGCTCAGCCAGCGCGGCGATGAAGTCCAGGTTCTGCTCGACGAGCACGATGGTCAGCTTCTGCCGCGCCCGCAGCTCGCCCATGACGGCGGCAATTTCCTGGATGATGGACGGCTGGATGCCCTCGGTCGGCTCGTCCAGCAGGATCAGGGACGGCCGGGCGCAAAGGCAGCGGGCGAGCGCGAGCAATTGCTGCTCTCCGCCGCTGAGCGCGCCGCCGCGCCGGTCCAGCAGTTCGCGCAGGCGCGGGAAATAGCCGAGGATTTCCTGGATGCGCGCGCCGGTTTCCTCGCCGCGCGGGATTCCGACGAGCATGTTCTGGAGCGTGGTGAGGTTTGGAAATATCTCGCGTCCCTGGGGGACGAGCGCCATGCCGAGCCTGGCGCGCCGCCAGGTCGGCAGCCGCTGGATCTCCCGTCCGTCGAAACGGATGCTGCCGCCGCTCACATTGACGAACCCCATGATCGCGCGCAACAGGGTAGTCTTGCCCATGCCGTTATGGCCGAGGACGCCGACGAGCTCCCCTTCCTCGACATCGAGTTCGATTCCGTGCAGGGCCGGAACCGGTCCGTAGGCCGCCTGCAAGCCGCGTATCTCAAGCAGCGGCATTCGTTTCCTTTCCCAGATAGATTTCCTGGACCTCGGAATGGGCCATGATTTCAGCGACATGGCCCTCTATGAAGATGCGGCCGCGATGGAACACGGTCACCGTGCTGGCGATATCCTTGATGAAGTCCATGTCATGCTCGACGACGATCAGCGTCGTCCCGCCTGCAAGGTTCCGCACCACGCTCGCGAGGCGCGCGCGCTCCTCGCCCGCCATGCCGGCGGCCGGCTCGTCCAGCAGCACCAGGCGCGGCTGTCCGGCGAGCACCATCGCAAGCTCGACGAGCTGGCGTTGACCGTGAGCCAGCGTGCCGACCGTGTGCCCGGCGATCTCCGGTATCTGCATGAGTTCGAGCATCTCGCCGGTGATCCGGGCCGCCCCGTCCGCCGGGTTCGTGCGGCTTGCTGCGAGATTGATGTTCTCGTATGCCGACAGGCCTTCGAACAGGTTCGGCACCTGCGTCTTGATGCCGATGCCGCGCGCGACGATCTCGTGGGTCTGGCGGCCGCCGATTTCCTCGCCGTCGAACAGGATGGAGCCGCTGCTCGGCCGCAACTGTCCGGTGAGGCACTTGAAGAAGGTGCTCTTGCCCGCCCCGTTCGGCCCGATGAGGCAGCGCAACTCGCCCGGCGCCAGGCTGAAATCGACATTGTCCACCGCCACGACGCCGCCGAACCGCATGGTCAGCCTCGACGTGGCCAGGATCGGGTCGGATGCGGGGTTCACGGCGCCCGCTCCCGCGAGGGCCGGCGAAGAAGGGCGAGGCCCTTGCGCAGCCAGTCATGCGCGGTCGGCACGATGCCGCGCGGCATGAGCAGGACCAGCAGGACCAGCACGATGCCGAGGATCGCCAGATTGTTGATGAGGGCCGTCTCGCCGAGCTTGAGCGAAAGATATTGCAGGGCGACGACGCCGACGATGGGTCCGACCAGTGTGCCGACGCCACCGGCCATCACCCAGATCAGGCACTTGGCCGACATCTCCAGGCTGAAGGCGTTCGGGTCGATGAAGGTCTGGTAGGTTGCCCACATCGCGCCCGATGCGCCGCCCAGCGCGCCGCCGATGCTGAACACCATGAGCTTGTAGCGGCGAATGTCGTAGCCGAGCAGGCCGGTCCGGACCTCGTTTTCGCGGATGCTGATGGCGATCCGGCCGAACTTGGAACGGATCAGGACATGGAGAGCCAGATACACGAAGATAAGCAGCCCCATGAAATACCGGAACATCTCCCCGGGGTCCATTTCCCGGTCCGTGAACGGCACCCGCATGATCGGGATGCTGGGAATGCCGTTGAAGCCGCCGAGCCGCGCCTTGCCGATGGCGTATTCGGGCCCGGCCGTGTGGTTTATCAGCTTCCACATGATGAGGGTCACGACCAGGGTCACCACGCCCAGATAGACGTCGCTCAACCGCCCGTAGAACATGAAATAGCCGAGCGCGGCCGCGAACAGGAAGCAGATCGCGACGGTCAGCAGGAAGGGGACCGCGGTGTCGCCCATATTGATCGAGAGCACGGCGAAGGCGTAGCCGCCGAGGCCGAAGAAGCCGGCCTGGCCGAAGCTGACGATGCCGCCGAAGCCCCAGATATAGGCCAGGCTGAGCGCATAGATCGCGAGAACGACATATTGCGTCATCTGCAGGACCTCGAAGAGGTCGAACCAGGCCGGGACGAACAGCAGGACCGCGAGGAAGACGGCTGCCGCCAGGGCGACGCCGCGCCAGTATCGGGCTGCTGTCATGGGGTCCCCGCCTCAGAGGCTGCGCGAGAAGATGCGCCCGGTGATGCCTTGCGGCAGCAGCCGGAGCAGGATGAGCGCAACGAGGAGCAGGGCGGCGTCGCCGAACACCGGCCCGGACAGGAAGGTGACGCTCTGGCTGAGCGTGCCGAGCATGGTCGAGGCGCTGAGCGTGCCGGCGACGATGGCCGAGCCGCCGGTCACCACGGTGATGAAGGCCTGTCCGATGAAATAGACGCCCATGCCGGGCACGACGCCTGCAATCGGCGCCAGCAGGCCGCCCGCGAGGCCGGTCAGCGCCGCGCCGATGCCGAAGGTCGCCATATAGACCAGCCTGGAGTTGACCCCGAGCGCCTCCGCCATGCCCGGGTTCTGCATGGTCGAGCGCGCGATCAGCCCGAAACGGGTGTATTTCAGCCCCGCATAGATGGCGGCCAGGATCAGCGCCGCCGCGAAGATCAGCACCAGCGTGTAGCTGGCCATCTTGTAGTCGCCGATGGCGAAGCCGCCGAGCGGGGTCGCCACGCCCTCCACCGTGTTGCCGAACACCACGGTCACCAGACCGATGATGAGCAGGCTCAACCCCCAGGTCGCAAGGATCGAGTCCAGCAGCCGGTTGTAGAGGAACTGGATGATGCAGCGCTCGACGACGACCCCGAACACGCCGACGACGAGCGGCGCCAGCACCAGGATCGCGACCCAGAGATTCACCCCGAGCTTGGTCGTCAACACCACCGTGTAGCCGCCGAGCATCAGGAACTCGCCATGGGCGATGTTGATGACCCGCATCATGCCGAAGACGATCGCGAGTCCGGCCGCGATGAGCACGAGCCCCGCAACCGCGCGCAGCAGCTCTATGAGGACGATGAGGGCGTAATCCATGACGGAACCCCGCGCCGCCGCCCCGGCCGGCGAACCGGGGCGGCGGACGAGCGGCAAGCTCTGCTAGTTGAGCGAGATTTCGTAGTGCTTGTTGGCGTTCGGGTCCTTCTCGAGGTCGCAGACGGTCTGGGTGTCGACGGGCTGCACCTGGGAGAACTTCTCCTTGATGACGAACTGCTTGTCCTGGAGGTCCGCCACATAGACGTCCCGGACCGCATGGTGCGTCTTGCGGTCGATGGTGACCTTGCCGGAGGGGAACTCGTACTCCTTGCCCGACTCCATGACCTCGATGAGCGCCATGCGGTCGAGACTGCCCGCGGTCCGCACCGCATCGGCCCAGATCATCATGCCTTCCCAGGTGAAGGCCGAGAGCTCCGTCAGGAACGGCGTGTTGTCGGGATAGCGCTTCTTGACGGAGTCCACCCAAGCCTTGTTGGCCGGCGTGTCGATCTGCGGATAGTAGCCGTAGCTGGTGACGATCCCGTTGGCGACTTCCGGCTTGATGATCTCGATCTCCGCGCCGGCCGCGCCGAAGGTCGTCGAGGCGATCGGGATTTCGTCCTTCATGCCGCCCGCGGCCCACTGGTTGTAGAAGCCGAGATGTCCGGTCCCGACCAGGACCGACATCACCATGTCCGGTTTCGCCTCCTGGATCTTCGAGATCGTCGGCCCGAAATTGGTCACATCCAGCGGGAAGAAGTCGGTGGACAGCACGGCGCCGCCGTTCTGCTCGACATAGCGCTTCACCCAGGCGGCGGTGATCTGGCCGTAATTGTAGTCGGCGGCGATCGTATAGACCTTCTTGCCCCACAGATTCATGGTATGCGGCACGAGCTGCTCGACCGTCTGGGCCGGCGTGGTGCCGAGCGTTATCTCGTTGCGGTCGCACACGCCGCCCTCATAGAGCGTGTTGTAGAAATACAGCGTCCTGAAGCGGTGGAAGATCGGACGGATGGTCTCCCGACTCGCGCTGGTGATGCCGCCCATGACGACCGCCACCTTGTCCTTCAGCGCCAGTTGCGTCGCATATTGCGAATAGAGCGACATGTTGGACTGGGGATCGTAAACGATGCCCTTGACCTGCCGGCCGAGAAGGCCGCCCTGCGCGTTGATCTCCTCGATGGCCATCAGCATGATCTGGTTCATCGGGATGCCGGCGAAATCGATGAAGCCGGAGAGGTCGTGCAGGCCGCCGACGAGAATCTCGTCGCCGGCGTCTGCCGAAATGGCCGGGAACACCGTGGAAAACGCGGCGGCGCCGGCGCCCATCGCCGCGGTCTTCATGAAGTCGCGCCGGGTTCTTGCGTTCTTGACAGTCATCGACGACCTCCCTCGGTGCATGGCGGCAAGCGCATCCCGCCCGGAGCGGCGATGATGCGTGGCTGCGAGCCTGACAGATAACGCCGGCACAACAAAGATATAATTGGGAGAGTTGCGGCCGCTCGGGCCGCGCGGCATCCGGGTTGCGCTCCGGCGCTCACCTGGCCCCGGCCCACCAGTCCCTGGGCCTCAGCCGCCTTGCCCGTCCGGACCGGTCGTCCAGCCAGAGCGCCGCCCGCCGCAGCGGCGAAAGCGCGAGGCGCAGCCAGAGCCGGTTGGTCCAGCGGCGAAAATCCCGGTTGAAGGGGCACACCCTGAGGCAGATTGCGCAGTCCGAGGCGAGCTTTGCCCAGTAGCCGAAGCATTTCTCCGCATCCGAGGTCCACTTCACCACGCCCCGGATGGCGGACCGGTTGGGCCGGTCGGCGTTCGGCGGGCCGTAGGGCAGGGCCTTCGCCGGGCAGGCGTCCGCGCAGCGCGTGCAGACGGCGCAGAACTTCGCGACGCCGAATTTGCGCGGCGCGTCATGGGCGAGCGGCAGGTCCGTGAATATCTTGGAGAAACGCAGGCGCGGGCCCGTCTCCGGGGTGATGACGAGCTGGTTGCGGGCATATTCCCCGAGACCGGCCTTCAGCGCATAGGGAATGGCGAGCGCCGTGTCGTTCATGGAGGCGACCGCGCGGTAGCCGAGCGCCCGGATATAGGCGGCAAGCTGCATCACGATCGCGGCTTCGTGGCTGTATTCCCGCCCGGTTGCGGCGCCGGCGAGCGCGGAGGGGTAGGTCGCGACAAGCCGCTCATCCATCTCGTGGCCGAGCACGATGACATGCTCCAGCCCCTCGGGCAGGCCCACCGGAGCCTCCGAGAAGTCCCGCACATCCACCCGCGACTCATAGGTCCAGCGCTCGTCATATCCGGTAATGCCGCAGAGCCGGGCGCCGAAGAACCGGGCGACCTTCCCGATCTCGGCCGCCATGGCCGCCCGGTCCTCGACCGCGACCTTCTCCGCCACCACAGGCGTGTCGTCCGAGATCGCCGCCTGGAAGCCCTCCCGCCGACCTTGCTCGATATGGCGGTCGGTTATCAGGTCGGAGATCAGCCAGGAGGCGTTCCGGAGCGCGAAATCCCGCTGGTTGAAACCGTCGCCCCGCCGCGCGGTGAAGTCCGCCCGGTATGAATGGAAGAAGGCGTCCGTTGCCTCGGTGCGCACGCGCTCGTCCCGGAACGCGCGCGTGAAGACATCGTCGATCTGCCGAAAGGGCGTGAAGTCCGCAGTCGTCTCGATGCCCGCCGCCGCATCGCTTTCGGCGTAGCGTCGCCGCCAACGAGCGCGGCGTTCTTCGAGACTTTCCTCGTTACCGGGCCAGCTCATCGGCGCGAGACTACCGCCTTTCCGGCGGGGCGTCAGCGTCCGGCGCCCGGCGTCCGGAGTCTGTCCCGAGGCTCGGCCTGCGGCAACGCTCCGGTTCCTTTGGCGGGCCGGCCATGAAAGGCTTGGACGATGGGCGCATTCCTCGATGTGGCGCTGCCGGCGTTCCTGCTGGTCTTCGCCGGGGCGGCGGCGGCGCGCGCCGGCTGGATCGACGAGGCCGGCGCGAAGGGTCTGAACGCCTTCGTCTATTACCTCGCCATGCCGGCCGCACTGTTCCGGGCGGCGTCCGAGGGCGCGCTGCTCGACGGCTTCGACTGGCGCCTGGCGGCGGCCTATTTCGGCCCGACCCTCGTCCTGCTGGCGGCGGTCGAGGCGTTCGGCCGCCGCGCGCCGGTGGAGGAGCGCGCCATCACCGGCATGGGGGCCTGCTTCTCGAACAATGTCTTCCTCGGCATGCCGGTGATCGTGGCTCATATGGGCGGGGCTGCGGCGGGGCCGATGACGGCGATCATCGCGGTCACCACCGTGTTGTTCATCGGACTGCCAGTGCTGCGGATCGAGACGGCAAGGGGTTCTCGCGGCGCAGCGGCGGCCGCGGTCGGGCGCGTGCTCGCCAACCCGCTCCTGGTCGCGATTGCGCTCGGCACCCTCTGGGCGCTGTTGCCCTGGCGCATGCCGGGCCCCGCGGCAACCGCCATCGACCTGCTGGCGGCGGCGTCCGCGCCGGCGGCGCTCGCCGGGCTCGGCGCGGCGCTGGCCGGCTACCGCATCGCCGGCGACCTCCGCGACAGCGCGACCGTCTGCGCGCTCAAGCTGCTGGCGCATCCGGCGATGGTGTGGCTGGCGGCCGGCGCGGTCGGGCTCGGCGCGTTCGAAACGGCCGTCGCCGTGCTAGCGGCGGCGATGCCGGTCGGCGCCAATGTCTTCGTGCTGGCGCAGCATTACGGCGTCTATGAGCGCCGCGCCTCGGCCGCGGTGGTGCTCTCGACCCTTGCCGCCATGCCGCTCGCCGCCCTGCTGATGACCGTCTTCCGCCCGTGAGCCGTCAGGCGGGCCGGCGGATGAGCCAGACGCCGATCATGGTCAGCGCGAAGCCGGGCCACATGGCGCCCGGAAGGTCCTCGCCGAGAAGGGCCCAGGCGAGCAGCGCGGTCACGCCCGGCACCAGGTAGAAGTTGGACGCCACGCGCCCCGCGTCGCCGTGGCGCAGCATGTAGAGCAGCAGCGCCATGGCGCCGAGCGAAACGCCGAAGGTGAGATAGGCGAGCGCCGCGACCATGCCGGGCGTCCACACGGCATGAGGCGTTTCGAACGCCCAGGTGAACGCCCATGCGGCGACGGCGGCGGCCGCGAGTTGCACGGCGTTGGCCCCGATGAGCGGCGCGTCCCGGCAGAAGCGCGCATGGTAGAGCGTGCCGGCGATGAGCGCCGCGATGGAGCCGACGGCCCAGGCGATGCCGGCCGGCCTGCCGAGGTCGAACGCGCCGACGCCCGCGACCAGCGCGACGCCGCCCGCGCCGAGCGCAAAACCCGCCCATTGCCGCCCCCGGAAGCGTTCTCCGAGAAGGGGGCCGGCAACCAGCGCCGTCCCGATGGGGTGCAGCGCGCCGATCAGCGCCATGGTGGCGCCGCGGATTTCGGTCATGGCGAGATAGGCGGCGCCCAGATAGCAGGCGTTGATGATCGCGCCCGAGAACGCCAGATGGGCCAATCCCGAAAGGCCGGGCCGCCAGTCCCGCACGACGAATGCGGCCACGACCGCCAGCACCGCGGCCGCGATAGTGAAGCGCACCGCCAGGAAATAGAACGGCGTGATGTCCGGCAGGCCGGCGCGGACCGCGACGAACGCCCCGCTCCAGATCAGGACGAAGAGGAAAGGAGCGGAACGGGTCAGCTTGCGCTGTCCTCGATCACCTCGCCGCCGAGTTCCTCGACGAAAGCATGAATTTCCGCCGCCGCTTCATCGATGCGCGCACGGTCGGCCCCGCGCACGACCAGCGCCACCCCGGTGCCCTTGTCGGTGTTGTAGAAGGGGTAGGAGCCGAGGTCGAGCTCCGGGAAGCGGTGCTGCACGGCGCCCAGGCCCTTGGCCAGCACGCCCTCCACCAGCCGGGTCGAGAGCGACCGGGAATGGATCACGGCGCCGCGCCGGAGCGAGGGTTTGGCGGCCTCGAACATGGACTGCATGATCTGCGGCACCCCGGCGAAGACGAACACGTTCTCCATGCGGAAGCCGGGCGCGATGGAGACGGCGTTGTCCACCAGTTCCGCGCCGACCGGCGTGATCGTCATGCGTTTGCGCGCGTCCGTGAATTCCTGACCGCGCCGGTCGTACCATTCGGCCATTCTTCGATAGCTGTCCGGATGGTAGCGCCACTCGGCCCCGAAGGCGGCGGCGATGGACTCCGGCGTGATGTCGTCATGGGTCGGCCCGATGCCGCCGGTGGTGAACACATAGTCGAACCGGACCCGGAGCGCGTTGACGGCCTCGACGATCTCTTCGCGGATGTCGGGCACGATGCGCACTTCGCAGAGCCGGATGCCGATCTCGTTCAGCCCGTTGCCGAGAAAGGCGATATTCCTGTCCTGGGTGCGGCCCGAGAGAATCTCGTTGCCGATGACGCACAGCGCGGCGGTAACCGTATGGGCCATGGGAGTCGTCCTCGGGCGGCGGAGCGGGCGGAGGATAGCCCCGCGGGGCGCGCTCTTGAAGACGGCGCGTCCGGGTAGTGTCGCAGTTTGACTTTCGGGGCCGGGCCGATTCTTTCCCCGAACTTTGGAATGCGGCTCTGGACGCCGCGCCTCCCTCTTCGTCACCCTGGACGCCCGTCACTCGCCGCTCTGGCCGGGGTGGCGAAACGGGGGGCATCGTTTTCCACAGGTGAATAACCGCGTCTGTTCGATATTACAGAAATATTTCCTTGCGGGACTTGACCACAGAATATCTGTGCTAGAATGGGCTGGAGGGAGGCGGCGTCCACGGACCGTCTCCCTTCGCACCGGCCCGGCGCCGGAACGACCCCGATTCGGCCAACAGGCGAAGTGCGCCCTCCGGCTCGCGTGCGAAAGGCGCGCGCAAGCCCGCACACGCCTGCGCTCGCGATACGCGCGAAACAGGGTCGCCGCGATGCCCGAACGAACGCCAGCGGAACGAAGGAGCCGCCCGCCCATGCCCATCGTCGACCCGGCCGTCGCACTGTCCACTCGCCAGGAGGCCTTCTGCCGCCACTATGCCGTCTCCGGCAACGCCGCCGACGCCGCAAGGCAGGCCGGCTACGCCCGGCGCTCCGCCCGCCAGACCGGCTGCGCCCTGCTGGAGCGGCCCTGGATCGTCGAGCGCCTGCGCCGCATCCGGCTGTCGTGGAAACGCACCGAACGGGACGAGGCCCGCATCGCGCTCACCCGGCTGGAGCAGGCCTGGGACGCCGCCGCCGCCAGCGGCTCGGCCTGGCTCATGCTCCAGGTCGTCCGCCTCCAGAGCGAGATCGCCGGCCTCGCAAGACCCGCCAACCGGGCCCGGCTCTGGACGATGCCCGGCGAGGACGAGTGCGGCGAGATCGAGGCCGGGGAGGCGCTGGAGGCCGACACCGAACCCGGCCCGCTCGCCGACGCCGTGCGCCGGGGCCATGCCCGCGCCGAACGCGCGCTGGCCCGCCACCGCGAGAGCCGCGAGGCGGGGGAGAAACAGGAGGGCTTCGACGAGGCCGCGCATGAGGAGGCCGCCCGAAGGCTCGCCGAGGCCGTCGAGGAGCGCACGGGCCTGCCCGTCCGCCTCGAACCGCCGCCCCCGGCCGAGGACCTGCCCCCCGCCGACGACCCGGACAGTTACGACGAAGACGGTTGCGGCGAAGACGACTGGCGCGGCGACGGCGACGGCGACGAGGACGGCATCGATAACAACAGGGCCGACGGCGCCGAGCACGACTGGCTCTACCAGCGCCGCGAGGGCTGTGCCGAAATCTACGACCCCTGGGCCCCGGAGACCCTCGAGGAGCGGCGGCGGGACCGCCTCGAACGGGAGGACGAGGACGATGATGACGAGGATGACGACGAGGATGACGATGACTGGGACGATGACGAGGATGACGACGGGGACGACGACGATGATGACGATGACGACGGGGACGATGACGACGACGATGACGACCGGGCCGAGGAGGGCCGGCTCGCCGATGTGGAATTCCCCCCGGACCATGACAGAACATGACATTCCATGACATTTCCCGAGGGGGCTCCTGCTCCCTCATCCCGAACGGCGCCCCCATTTCGTCGCCCCCGCGAAGGCGGAGGCCTCCTGCAACCGGAGGAGCGCCCGAGGGAGGCTTCGGATTCCCCGCTCGGGGGCGGCGAAAAGAGGAGCCGCCGCCTGCCCGATAATGTCAAACCGGGACACTGCCCGCGTCTGCGCGCTCCTGAAGACAGCGCGGCGGAGGCGCTGGAATGCTATGCTTTGGAGGTCCGTCCCTCTCCGCCAGCATCCAACGGGAGCCTCGATGCAGCTCAAGCGCCAACAGACCCGCCGCCAGGAAGACGAGATCGCGATCCACACGGAGGACAACCTTGCGGCCATGCGCAAGGCCGGGCGGCTTGCGGCGGACGTGCTGGACCATGTGACGCCGCATGTCGTTCCGGGCGCGACGACGGAGCAGCTCAACACGCTTTGCCACGACTTCATCCTCGCGCACGGGGCCGTTCCGGCGCCGCTCAACTACAAGGGCTTCCCGAAGTCGATCTGCACATCCGTCAACCATGTCGTCTGCCACGGCATTCCCGGACCGCGGCGGCTGCGAGACGGCGACATTCTCAATATCGACGTCACCGTCATCCTCGACGGCTGGTACGGCGACACGAGCCGCATGTTCCTGGTCGGGCACAGCGTTGGCGTAAAGGCGCAGCGGCTCATACGGGCGACGCATGAGGCGATGATGCGCGGCATCGAGGCGGTCCGTCCGGGCGCGCATCTCGGCGACATCGGCCACGCCATCCAGGCCCATGTCGAACCGATGGGCTTTTCCGTCGTGCGGGATTTCTGCGGCCACGGCCTCGGACGGGAGTTCCACCAGCCGCCGAGCGTGCTGCATTTCGGCCGGCCGGGCGACGGCCCGGTGCTGCGCGAAGGCATGTTCTTCACCATCGAGCCGATGATCAATGCCGGCCGTTTCCATGTGAAGATCCTGGCGGACAACTGGACGGCCGTCACGAAGGACAAGTCGCTCTCGGCCCAGTTCGAGCACACGGTTGCGGTGGTGCCGGACGGGGCGGAGGTGCTGACCTGCTCGCCGAAGGGATGGGACAAGCCACCTTATGCGTGACGGGCCGGCGAACGGGTCCGGAAGCCGGGTCGGGCCGCTTTTCAGCACAGCTACGCCCGCCCCGCGAAGGCGCGCGCGCCCGGACGACGGCGCGGATCCCGGGCGCCGGGAGCGGCTCAGGAAACAGCAGAAGGGGCACAGGGAACGGCTGCGCCGGCATTTCCTGAAAAATTTGAACAACGAAGGCAGCATGAAAGACTACGAGTTGCTGGAATTGCTGCTGTTCGGGGTTTTTCGCCAGGGCGATGTCCAGCAAGTCGCCAGGGACCTGCTGAAAAGATTCGGGTCGATCGCCGGCGTATTGGCTGCCGATCCGCAAGACTTGCGGGAGGTCCGCGACGTGGGCGACTCGGTCATTGCCATGGTCAAAACTGCTGAAAAGCTCGGCATCGAACTCGCCCGCGAGGCCGCGCTCGGCGGCGAGGTCATGAGCAGCCAGGACGCCGTGATCGCCTATTGCCGGGCGCGGATGGGCCGCCGGCCGGTGGAGGAATTCCGCATTCTTTTCCTCGACACCAAGAACCGCCTGCTTGGGGACGAGCGCCAGACCACCGGCACGATCAACCATACCCCCGCCTATCCGCGCGAGGTCTGCAAGCGGGCGCTCGAAGTCGGGGCGGCCGCCGTTATCCTGGTCCACAACCATCCGAGCGGCGACCCGACCCCGTCCGGGGCGGATATCGAGATCACCCGGCGCATCGAGGCGGCTGCGAAGCTGTTCGGCATCGCCGTCCACGACCATCTCATCGTCACCCGCGGCGAAACACTGAGCTTCAAGGCGAAAGGCCTGCTCTGAAAGGAGCGTCAGCCGAGGAGGAAACGCCCGGCGAGCACCGCCCCCAACAGGCCAAGCAGCAGCAGCACGGTGTTGCGGAAGGTCTCGGCCGGCAGGCGGCGGCGCAGCGCCTCGCCGAGCTTCACGCCCGCCCAGACCGGCAACAGGCCCACGACCGAAACCACCGCCGCCGGGCCGGTCAGCAGCCCCGCTTGCGACAATCCGACCGCCATCGCCAGGCTGGAAAAGGTGAAGACGCAATTGATCGCCTGCACGAAGCGGTTCGGGTCGAGTCGCAGCGCCAGCAGGTAGGGCAGGAGCGGCATCACCTGCGAGCCGGTCAGGCCGTTGACAATGCCGTTGACGAGGCCGACCGGCCACTGCAGCGGGCGTTCCAGCGCGGGCCGCAGGGCGAGCGGCGGGCGGGCCAGCGCGAAGGCGGCATAGCCCGCGAGCACCAGGCCGAGCGCGGCCCCGGCGGCCAGCGGGTCCACCCACACGAGCAGCGCCACGCCGAGCGCGATACCGGGCAGCGCCGCCAGGCAGAGCGGCCAGAAGCGCCGCGCCGTCTCGCGGAAATGCCCGGCGCCGCGCATCACCAGAAGGTTGCTCGCGATCGACGGCGCCAGCACCAGCGGAAGCGCCTCGCGAATGCCGATGGCGAGCGCCAGCAGCGGCAGGGCGCAGGTCGAGAAGCCGAGCCCTGTCGCCCCCTTGACGAAGGCGGCGAGCAGAAAGGCGGCGGCGACGGCGGCAAGCGCCTCCGGCGCGGCTGCGTCAATCATGCGTGTAGCCCTGCCGCGCGAGCGCGACCGTCCGCCCGGCGCCGTCGAGAACCGTCACGCCCTCGCCAGGGAGGATCCGTCCGATGGCAATAGCCGCGCTTTCGCGCGCGGTGAGCACCAGCTCATAGTCGTCGCCGCCGGCCAGCGCCTCCAGCCGGGCTGCGGGCCCGAGCGCCGCGACTTCCGCCGACAACGGCACCGCCTCCAGGTCGATGACGGCGCCGACGCCGGAAGCGCGGCAGATATGGCCGAGATCGGCGACAAGCCCGTCGGAAATGTCGGCCGCGGCCGTTGCGCCCTCGGCCCAGCCGAAACGGGGCGAGGGCAGCCAGTAGCGTTCGGCGAGGCGCGGCGCGTCGAGTTCGCTCCGGACGGCCTTCAGCCCGAAATACCCGTCGCCGACGGGGCCGGTGACGAATACGCGGTCGCCGGGCGCCGCGCCGGAGCGGCGAACCGGAGATGCCGCCGGGCCGAAGGCGGTGACCGTGAGCGTAAGCGCGCCCGGCGTTCCCACCGTATCCCCGCCGAGCAGCGAGATGCCGAACTCTTCCTGGTCCGCGGCGAGGCCGGCCGCAAAGCGCTCCAGCCACGAATCGTCGATGCGTTCGCTCAACGCCAGGTTGAGCAGGTAGCCCTCCGGACGGGCGGCCATGGCGGCGAGGTCGGAGAGGTTGCAGCGCAGCAGCCGCCGGGCGATCAGGTCGGGCGGACCGTCCGCGGGGAAATGGACCCCTTCGACCATGGTGTCCGTGGTCACGGCCAGCCGCTGTCCTCCGGGCGCGTCGAGCAGCGCGGCGTCGTCCTCGAGGCCGCCCGCGCCGGCGGCGGTCGCGAGCGGCGTCAGGAAGCGGCGGATCAGCTCGAATTCGCCGGACCGGCTCATGCCGCCGGACCGGGGCCGTCGAGTTCGCCGGGCCGCGCGCTGCGGGCGATGCGGTCGAACACGGCGGTCGCGAACCGGGCCTGCGGCTCGTCGAAGAAGTCGCCCACGAGGTCGGTATATTCGCGGATGGCGACGCGCGGCGGCACGTCGGGCTCGTAAAGCAGTTCGGCCGCGCCGAGCCGCAGCGCCGCCCGGAGCACCGGCTCCAGCCGGCCGAGGCCGTGATCCCGGCTGAGCGCCGCCGAGACCGCGCTGTCGATGTCGCGCCGGTGGGCCGCCACCGCGTGAAGCAGGCGGTCGAAGAAGCCGCGGTCGGCGTCCATCCTGATGCCTTCGAGGTCCTTGCCGAGTCGGTGGCGCCGGAACTGGTCCGACACCGCTTCCGCCGTTTCCCGGTTCATTTCCGCCTGGTAGAGTGCCTGGAGGGCGGCAAGGCGCGCGAGCCGGCGCCGGCTTGGCGGCGCGTCTTCGGCGTCCCCCGCCTCGGACCCGCCCTCCGGCGCGGTCAATTCGCCCGCCCGAGCGCCCGCTTCAGCACGATGGTCTTGAGGCAGGCATGAGCCGCCTCGGCGCCCTTGTTCTTGCCGGAGACGCTGGCGCGGACGCGCGCCTGCTCGCCGTTCTCGCAGGTGAGAAGGCCGAAGCCGAGCGCCAGCTTGCGCTCGACCGCGAGGGTTTGCAGCGCCCGGCTCACCTCGGTGCAAAGATGGTCGTAATGGGTCGTCTCGCCGCGAATGACGCAGCCGATGGCGATGAAGCCGTCGAACCGCTTCGGGGAGTCGAGCGCAATCGAGATCGCGACCGGCAGTTCGAACGCGCCGGCGACATTGTAGCGGTCCCAAGTGTAGCCGGCCTCCTCGATGACGGCGGCGGCCCCGGCAATCATTTCGTCGCAGATGTCCTCGTAATAGGGTGCGACCACCATCATGATGTGGGCCACGGGCTCTCCTCCTTCGGGATCGGGCGCCGGCCGGTGATGTGCAGGTCGTAGCCGTCGAGGCCGACGACATGCCGGTCGCTGTCGGACAGCAGCACCATGTTGACGACGCCGAGGTCGCGCAGGATCTGGGCGCCGACGCCGTAATCGCGCAGCGGCGGCCTGCCCCGCGCTTCGCGGCTGTCGATCTCCGCCTTTATCCGCGCCGAGAGCAGCGCGGTGTGGCGCTCGCGGAGCAGCATCACCACGCCCCGGCCCTCCCGGCCGATGGCCATCATGGAGCGCTGCAACTCGCCGCCGCGCGCCCGGTGCTGGTCGCCCAGCACATCTTCGAGGATGTTGAAGGCATGCGCGCGAACGAGCACCGGCTCACCGCCCGAAACCTCCCCCTTGACCAGCACCTGGTGTTCCACGCCGTCGATCTTGTTGCGGTAGATGATGAGCCTGAAATGCCCGCCATAGCGGCTTTCGAACTCCGATTCGACGACCTGCTCGACCAGGATGTCCCGCCGCCGGCGCCAGGCGATCAGGTCCTCGATGGCGCCGATCTTGAGATTGTGGAACTGGGCGAAGGGCACGAGGTCCGGCAGCCGCGCCATGGTGCCGTCATCGTTCATGATCTCGCAGATCACCCCGGCCGGGTTGAGGCCGGCAAGGCGCGCGATATCGACCGCGGCCTCGGTGTGGCCGGCGCGCACCAGCACGCCGCCCTCGCGCGCCTCCAGCGGGAACACGTGCCCCGGCGTAGAGAGGTCGTTGCCGTTTCGGGCCGGGTCGATGGCGACCGAGATGGTCCGGGCCCGGTCGGGAGCGGAAATGCCGGTGGTCACGCCGTCCTTCGCCTCGATGGAGACGGTAAAGGCCGTGGACTGGCGCTGCTCGTTCTCGCGCGGCATCAATGGCAGCTTGAGTGCCTTCACGCGCGCCGGCGTCAGCGCCAGGCAGATCAGCCCGCGCCCGTATTTCGCCATGAAGTTGATCGCGTCCGGCGTTGCCATCTGCGCCGGGATGACGAGGTCGCCCTCGTTCTCGCGGTCCTCGTCGTCCACGAGGATGAACATGCGCCCGTTGCGGGCTTCCTCGATGATCTCCTCTATTGCGGAGATATATCCAAGATCGTCCGTCGTGCGCGGCGCGGGCGCCCGCATGAGCCCGTCGAGGTTACTTGCCACGGCCCAATCCCTCCAATTGGCGGGCAAGGTAGCGCGCCAGCATGTCGATTTCCATGTTGACGGTATCGCCCGGCTGCAATGCGCCCAATGTCGTGTGCGACAGCGTATGGGGAATGATGTTGACGCCGAACCGGGCGCCGTCCGCTTCGTTGACGGTCAGCGACACGCCGTCGAGCGCGACCGAACCCTTGGAAGCAACGAACCGGGCGAGCGCTTCCGGGGCCTCGAAGACGAACCGCACGCTGTCCCCCTCCGGGCGGCGCGACACCGTTTTCGCCACGCTGTCCACATGGCCGGACACGATATGCCCGCCGAGCTCGTCGCCCGCGCAGAGCGCGCGCTCGAGATTGACCGCGGTTCCCTCTCGCCACCCGCCGAGCGTCGTGCAGGCAAGCGTTTCGGCCGAAGCCTCGACCGCGAACGCGCCCGGCCGGACCGCCACGACCGTGAGGCAGGCTCCGGAACAGGCGATCGAGGCGCCGAGCGCGAGTCCCGAGGTGTCGTAGGCCGTCGCAATCCCGAAACGGGTGTCGCCGCGCTTGTCGATGGTCTCGATACGCCCGATATCGGTGACTATTCCGGTGAACATCGCCGCCAGACCTCCCAGATGTCGTCGCCGGCCTCGCGCCGCGCATGAAGCCGGAAGCGCGGCGCGAGGCCGGGGTCCTCCACGCCGAGGGCCGCAATGGCCGGCGCGCCGTCTCCGCCCATGACCGCAGGTGCGCGGAACCAGTGGATACGGTCCACCAGGTCCGCCTTCAGCAATGCGGCCGCCAGCACGCCGCCGCCTTCCACGAGCAGGCGGGTAAGGCCGGCTTCGCCGAGCCGGAGAAGGCCGGCGGCAATGTCCAGTCGCCCTTCGGAACCGGCAGGCAGGCGGATGAGCCGGATTCCCGCCTCTTCCAGCGCGCCTGCCCGGTTCCGGTCCGCATCCTCACGGCAGAGGATCCAGGTCGGCCGGCCGTCGGCGGCCAGATGGTGCGTTGGCGGCAGGGTCAGGCTTCCATCCGCCACGATGCGGAGCGGCGAGCGGTCCCGGAGGCCGTCCAGCCGACAGTCGAGGCGCGGATTGTCGAGCAGGGCGGTGCGGGCGCCGACCATGATACCATCGTATCGCGCTCTCAGCCCGTGCCCGGCGGCGCGCGCAGCCGGCCCGGTAATCCATTGGCTCCGCCCGCCGCGGGCCGCGATCCGGCCGTCCAGCGTCGTCGCCGTCTTGAGCGCGACCAGGGGCCGGCCCGAGGTGGTGCGGATAAAGAAGCCGGCATTGTCGAACCGCGCTTCCGCCTCGCCGAGTCCCCGCTCGACCGCAATGCCCGCCGCCGAAAGACGGGCGAAACCCCGGCCGGAGACCCGGGGGTCGGGATCGCCGGCCGCGGCGACGACGCGCGCGACGCCGGCCTCGACGAGCGCATCGGCGCATGGCGGCGTCCGGCCGCTATGGCTGCACGGCTCCAGCGTCACATAGCAGGCGGCGCCCCCGGCGGCAGCGCCCGCGCGGGCCAGCGCCTCCGTTTCGGCATGGGGCCGGCCGCCGGGCTGCGTCCAGCCCCGCGCCACGACGCGGCTTCCATGCGCCAGCACGCAGCCGACGGCGGGGTTGGGCCAGACCCGGCCGAGGCCGCGCCGGCCGAGCGCGAGCGCCGCGGCCATATGCGCCGCGTCCACGCCGCGGGCGTCAGTGCCGCGGGCGTCAGTCATTCTGTTCGGAGAGCTGGCCGAGAAACTCTTCGAAGTCCTTCGCTTCCCGGAAGTCCCGGTAAACCGAGGCAAAGCGGACATAAGCGACCTGGTCGAGCTCGGCGAGCATTTCCATCACCATTTCGCCGATCTGGTCCGAGGAGAACTCGGTCTGCCCGGAGGCCTCAAGCTGGCGCACCAGGCTGGAGATCACGCGCTCCAGACGGTCGTCGTCCACGGGCCGCTTGCGCAGCGCGACCGCCACGGAACGCTTGAGTTTTTCGCGGTCGAACGTCTCCCGCCTGCCGTTCGACTTGATGATGGTGAGGTCGCGCAGATGCACCCGCTCGAATGTGGTGAAGCGCGCATTGCAGGCCGGGCAGGAGCGGCGCCGGCGGATGACGGCGTTGTCCTCGGTCGGTCGGCTGTCTTTCACCTGCGTGTCTTCATGGGCGCAGAACGGGCACCGCATCGCACTATCTCCCGCAGAGCGCCCCGTAGATCGGGAACCGCGCCAGCAGCGCCTCGACCCGCTCCGCGACGCGCGCCTCCGCCGCCTCGCCGCCGTTCAGGACCTCGACGATGAGCCGCCCGACGTCCCGGAACGCCTCCTCGTCGAAGCCGCGCGTGGTCGCCGCCGGCGAGCCGAGGCGCAGGCCGGAGGTGACGGTCGGCTTTTCCGGGTCGAACGGAATGCCGTTCTTGTTGCAGGTGATGCGCGCGCGCTCGAGCGCCTTCTCGGCGACATCGCCCGTAAGGCCCAGCGGGCGCAGATCGACCAGCAGTAAATGCGTGTCCGTGCCGCCCGACACGATCTCCAGCCCGCCTTCCTGCAGGCTCCCGGCGAGGGCGCGGGCATTCGCGACCACGGCCTCGGCATAGTCCCGGAACTCCGGGCGCAGCGCCTCGCCGAAGGCGACCGCCTTGGCGGCGATGGCGTGCATCAGCGGGCCGCCCTGGAGGCCGGGGAACACCGCCGAGTCGATGCGCCGCCCGAGGCCTGCATCGTTGGTGAGGATCATGCCGCCGCGGGGGCCGCGCAGCGTCTTGTGCGTGGTGGTGGTGACGATGTCGGCCCAGGGCAGCGGGCTCGGGTGGACGCCGGCCGCCACCAGCCCGGCGAAATGGGCCATGTCGACCAGCAGCTTCGCGCCCGATGCGTCCGCGATCTCCCGGAACAGGCGGAAGTCGATCTCGCGCGGATACGCCGAGCCGCCGGCGATGATGAGCTGCGGCCGGCGCTCGCCGGCCAGCCGGGCGACCTCGTCATAGTCGATCCGGCTGTCCTGGCGGCGCACGCCGTATGGCGCCGCGTCGAACCACTTGCCGGACAGGTTGGGCGCCGCGCCGTGCGTCAGGTGCCCGCCGGCGGCGAGCGACATGCCGAGCACGGTGTCGCCCGGCCGGCAGAGCGCCAGAAAGGCCGCCTGGTTGGCCTGCGCGCCGGAATGGGGCTGGACATTGACATGGGCCGCGCCGAACAGCCGCCTCGCCCGCTCGATGGCGAGCCGCTCCGCCCGGTCCACCCATTCGCAGCCGCCGTAATAGCGCCGCCCCGGATAGCCCTCGGCGTATTTGTTGGTGAGCACCGAGCCCTGCGCCTCCAGCACGGCGCGCGAGACGATGTTCTCCGAAGCGATCAGTTCGATCTGCCCGCGCTGCCGGGCCAGCTCCCCGCCAATGGCGGCGGCGAGGTCGGGGTCGGCGGCGGCCAGCGGCGTGCCGAAAAAATCGACCATGGGAAAGGCTCCAGCGTCCAGTCATCAGCCCATAGCAAATCCCGTCCCCGCCCGCCATAGCGCCACGGCGCGAGGACGCGCCACGCGCGGCGACGGGCGGATTACCGCTCGGCCCGAATCGTCGGATGCAGTCCCTCGCAGTCTTGAAGGCGGGCGATAATCTCGAACAGGTTGCGGGCTTGGGGATTGCCGTGCAGACCGCGCATACGCATCAGGCTCTTTGGCGACTTGTCGGTCAGTCCGCCGAGCTTCCGAAATCCTATCGTCGCGTTGATATAGTCGCGCAGCATCCTCCTCGAGCAGTGCTTCGCGAAAGTCAGGGTCACGCACGGTCCGCGTCCGAATCGTCTCCTTGAAATCGCGTGTCAATGGCATGGCCGTCAACTCTCCTCCCGCTTGCGCCGTCCGTATTCTCGCCAGAGGCGACGGGCGGCTTCCATGTCGCGCTGCTGGCGGACCTTCGTTCCGCCCCCCAGAAGCACCATCAGCGTATCGCCGTCCCGGCCGAAATAGAGCCGGTAACCGGCCCTGCCGGCCCTCGCCCGCCATAGCGCGGTCTTGAGGGGGGTTCCGGTTTGAAATCGGTGGCTTGCGCGGTAGCCCCCAAAGTTCCAGACTGCCCTTGCCATCAACAACGAGGCTTCCCGCTCCGTCGGGTCGCCCGCTGAACAGAACAGCCTGATACCCGGCGAGGGGCAGCTTCCCGCGCTTGGCGAATAGGCGGGATCTCTCACGATAGCCTCGTGTGTTGATGGCAACGACCCGGCGCCAGCCGGGGCGTCGGGCCATTCGACACCCGGGGACGGGACATGCTGCCAGTCTTCGTTATCAATCTCGACCGCCGGCCGGATCGCTGGACGGCCGTGCGGGGCCAACTGGACCGGATCGGCATAGAGGCGACGCGCATCCCCGCAATCGACAAGGAAAGTCTGGCGGGCGACCCGGCGCTTCTCAAGATGGGGGCGGGTCATGTCGCCTGCGCCCGGAGCCACTACAAGGCGATGCAGGCCCTCGTCGATTGCGGAGCGCCCGCCGCGCTCATTCTCGAAGACGATGTTTAGGTCGGCGAGGAGGTTCCAGCGCTTATCGGGTCGCTGGAATGGTGGCCCGGCGAACACGGGCTGGTAAAACTGCAAAGCACGATCAAGCCGGACAGGCGGATATGGTTGGGCCCTGCCGTCGGCGCCACGCCGAGCGGCCGCGCTCTCAGGCCCATCATGGGCAGCCACCTTGGTGCATACGGATATCTTGTCGATTACGATGCCGCCCTGGAGGTCCTCGATATCGCCCCGGCGACGCCCATGCCGATTGACCATTTGCTGTTCAATCTCGGCAACTCGCATCTCGCGCATGGCCTGAGTCCGCTGCAGATGACGCCGGGCGCAATCCGTCATCTGCCCTATGAGATGTTCGGCTCGGATACAGGAGAGAGCCGGGTCGACGGACGGAAGCTCTGGAAGCCCGGCTGCGTGACCCGCCTGTTGCTCAAGAAGACGTGGATATGGGCCACTGTGAAAGGCAGGTCCGAGCGGACCAGGGTCGGTTATCTCCCGAGCCAAAAGTCGAGTCGGAACGCTGCCGGGGCCGGGTAATGTTACCTGTCTTAATCATCAATCTCGACCGCCGCTCGGACCGATTCCAGATCGTTGCCGGTGATTTCGGCAGGTTAGGACTCAAGGCCGAGCGGGTGTCGGCGGTGGACGCCGCGACGGCAACGGACGGGGAATTGAGCGAGCGGGCAAACCTCGATTTTCAGGTCGGCAAGATGGGGCGGGGATCGGAGGCTAACGTCCTGAGTCACTGTCGTGCGCTGGAAACGTTTCTGCACACCCCCCGCCCCGCCGCCCCGATCCTTGAGGATGACGCGGAACCCGCGAATGACCTTCCTCATTTCCTCCGGTCGCTGGATTGGTGGCCGGAGCCTTTCGGGCTGGTGAAGTTCGAGGCTTTCGGACGCAGAAAGCTTTTTTTGGGAATTATACGGAAAACTAGCCAAAGGGGGTTGACACAGCCCGGATATTGGCTAGGGAGTATTCACACTAACGCAGTGCCTCGACGATGAGCGCGAAGGTGATGAAGCCGAGGAAGATGGCGTCGAGCTTGTCGTAGCGTGTGAAGATGCGCCGGAAGCCCTTGAGCCGTCGGAACAGCCGCTCCACCTCATTACGGCGTTTGTACAACTGCCGATCGTATTTCCAGGGCGCGGTACGAGTCCTGAGCGGCGGCGCCACTGGCGTAAACCCCAGCGCTGACGCCAACCGCCGTGTCGCGTCGCCTTCGTATGCACGGTCCATCAGCAGGGACCGGGGTGTCTTCTGGCGCCCCAGACGTTCGAGTAGCTTGCGTCCTTCGGGCGCATCGTGGGCTTGGCCGGCAGACAGCGCGAAGGTCACGGCCGTTCGCTCATCTGCGGCAACCAGATGAACTTTGGTATTCCATCCGCCCCGCGACTTGCCGATGCATTGCGGACCGTTTTTTTCAGCGCCCCGGCGCCATCGGGATGGACCTTCACGCTGGTGCTGCCCAGCGAGACCACATCGAGCGTCATATGCACCATCCGCTCGCGCTGCAGGTGCTCGAAGACCCGCGCGAGCACACCGTTCTTCGACCACCGGTTCATCCGGGTGTAGACGGTATGCCACTTGCCGAAGCGAGGCGGCAGTCCGCGCCACTTGCAGCCGTGCTCGACGACATAGAGGAAGGCATTGAGCACCTGGAGGTTGGACACGGCGACGTTGCCGCGTTGGACCGGCAGATGCGGGGCAATGCGTTCGTACTGGGCTTGGCTGAGTTCCATACCGAATAACTCGCTGGCGAGGGACCGGCCGACACGATAGCATTATTGAACATTAGTGTGAACATGCCCCAGTATATCATCAATAAAGCGAGGACGATGACATGGGCCAGAAAGCACCGGGACGCAGCCACCGCACGGGGATGACGGTCATGGAACTGTTGAGGCTGTTCCCGGACGATGCGGCTGCCGAGCGGTGGTTCGAGGAACAGCGTTGGCCGGGCGGCGAGCGGCATTGCCCGGACTGCGGTTCCTTCAACACCGCCGTCGTGGCGAGCCGGAAGCCCATGCCCTACCGCTGCCGGGACTGCCGGGCGCATTTCAGCGTCCGCAAGGGCACGGTCATGCAGGGGACGAAGCTCGGCCTCCAGAAGTGGGCCATCGCGCTCTACATGATGACGACCGGCCTCAAGGGCACAAGCAGTATGACGCTCTACCGGGAAGTCGGTATCCGGCAGGCGACAGCCTGGCTCCTCATGCAGCGCATCCGGGAAGGCTTCATGGAAGGCCGCGACAAGCTGCTTTTCACCGGGCCAACCGAGGCGGACGAAACCGCCGTTGGCGGCAAGCGGAAGAATATGTCGAACCGGAAGCGCAAAGAGTTGCGCGAAGCCGGCGCCGGACGCGGGAGCGTCGGCAAGACCATCGTTGCGGGCGTCAAGGACCGCCCCTCGAAGCAGGTAAGCGCGGCGGTCGTCGAGCGGACGGACGGTGCGACGCTACAGAAATTCGTGACGGACCGGACGGCGGAGACCGCGACGGTATATACGGACGAGGCGACGGCCTGCACGGGGCTGCCCCGCGAGCATGAGACGGTCAATCACGGCGCCAGCGAGTATGTCCGGGGCGAAGTGACGGTCAACGGGATGGAAGGGTTCTGGAGTCTCTTCAAGCGCGGCTTCCATGGAACCTTCCACAAGCTGTCCGCGAAGCGCCTTGGCCGGTATGTGCAAGAGTTCGTCGGACGCAACAATATCCGCGACCTCGACACGATCGACCAAATGGCGGCCATGGCCTGGCGCTTCGAAGGCCGCCGCCTGACCTGTGCGGCGCTCATAGCGGATAACGGCCTTCCCTCCGGTTCGCGGCCGGCGGCATAGCCATGGGGCAGAACACTTCGCGCGCCGTTATAGAGTGCGCCGACAATCTGGACTTCATGGAGAAGCAGAACGACGGCGCGTTCAAGCTGATCGTCACTTCGCCGCCCTACAATCTCGGCAAGGCATATGAACGCCGCGCCTCTCTCGACGCATGGCTGGCCGGACAGAAGCGCGTCATAGGCGAGTGCGTCCGCCTGCTGGACGACGACGGCTCGATTTGCTGGCAAGTGGGCAACTATGTGGAGAATGGCGAGATCGTGCCGCTGGATTCGCTGCTCTACCCGATCTTCCGGGACGCCGAACTCAAGCTGCGCAACCGGATCGTTTGGCATTTCGGCCATGGGCTGCATTGCTCGAAGCGCCTCTCGGGCCGCTATGAGACGATCAACTGGTGGACCAAGGGCGACGCTTACACCTGGCGCCTGGACCCGATCCGGGTTCCGGCGAAATACCCTGGAAAGCGACACTTCAAGGGACCGCGCGCCGGGGAATTGTCAGGCAACCCGAAGGGCAAGAACCCGTCGGATGTCTGGCAGTTCCCGAATGTGAAGAACAATCATCCAGAGAAAACGATCCACCCGTGCCAGTTCCCGGTCGAACTTGTCGAACGGCTTGTCCTGTCGATGACCAACCAGGGGGACGCGGTGTTCGATCCCTATCTTGGCGTCGGCTCGACAGCGATTGCGGCCCTGATGCACGGGCGCTCGGCTTACGGATGCGATACCCAGCGCCGATATATCGAGATTGCGCTATCCCGTATCGACCGGTTGAAAGAGGGCGGGTTGAAGACTCGCCGTATGGGCACGCCGATATATGACCCAGCCCTGCCTAACGGCGGTCACTGATGCGGATCGGCGCGAAATACTCGCACCTGAACGGCGAAGAATACCTTATCGTCCATCGGCGGGAACTTTGGGACGAGGTTTTAGCCGTTATCGACGCCGTGGACGCGGAAGCCTGCAAGACGAAAGCCTCGAAAGAGAAGACGATGCGCGGGCGGATGCTCTACTCGCCGCTGGATATGAATGCGGCGTTCAAGGTCGGGCTGGAAGCGTTGGACTGGGAAGAGCGGCGCAATACCTTCTGGGTGACGGCGGACGAGCGGCTCTTGCGCGGCATTTACAGGCTGCCTGCTGAGGAACAGAAAGCGGCGATTGAAGCCGCCGGGCATGAGCCAATCATGTCCTACAATCAGACCGATTTCGTGAAAGAGCGCGTCGCCGTTGAGGTTCAATTCGGGAAGTATGCCTTCGTAGCGCACGATCTTTTCGTGAAGCACTTGAGCTTCTACGTGTCAGACATAATCGACGTAGGAATCGAAATCCTTCCCACGAAGCACCTCGAGAAGGAAATGTCGAGTGGCGTTCCCTATTACGAGCGCGACTTACTCAATGTCTTGCGGCAAGGGCGCGGCGTCCCCGCAGTTCCCCTTGTCCTGATAGGAGTTCTGCCATGACCGAAAATACGAAGCGAAATCGCGGGCGTCCGCCGAATCCGATCCCGAAGCTGGACGCCACGCCTGAGGAAGTCGCGCGGGCGATTTTCGCCGCCGCTACACCTGCCCGATCCGTCTCTGCGCAAGCCGCCCAGGAAACCGCCAGTCGCGTCAACGTCTTAGGCGTGACTTGGCTAGCCAAGCGTATAAGACCCCTTTTTTTCGACCACGAATGCGCCCCGCGCCACCAGGAGCGGCAATTGCGGCCCATCGCATTACCTGCTTATCGCTGAAAGTCATCGAGCGATGAGGAGGCGATAGGGGATGGTTTCGTTGCGTGCGGCGCTATGGACGAAACGCGGGATCATTGTCTTGAGTTGACAGCGCCGGTTGTAGCGCCAGGCGAAGCTGGCGAGGTAGCGCTCGGCATGGTCTGGGCCGAGCTTGCGACAGGTCCCGGTGATCGCACACTTGATGTTGCCGAGCGTCGTGTTCACCCATTTGAATGGCGCCATGCGGGCCGCCTGCCGGCCCGCCCCGGTGTGGATTGCCTGATGGCTGCAGGCGATCTCGTCGAGTGCGCTCCAGCAGCCCAGCCCATGCGTCACAACCGCCGCGCCGGGGGCCAGCCAGTGCTTGGCGCCACGCGCGATCTCGCGCTTGCGGAAGCCCTTGACCGGCGCCGGCTTCAGCTTGCGTGGGCGCCCTTCCGCACTGGTCGAGACCGCCGCCACGAAGGGCGTCTTGCCCGCCGCGCTGCGCCCCGCTTGCCGCCGGAGCGCATCCCGCCGAGACAGGCGTCGTCCATCTCGACCCGCCCCGTAAGCGCCGTCTCCCCCTCGCGCCGCGCCATCACCGCCATGATCTTGTGCTTCACGGCCCAGGCCGTCGGCTGCTTGACCCCGAGACGGCGGCCGAGTGCCACCGACGAGATGCCGTTCTTCGCCGTCACGATCGGGTGGATGGCGGCGAACCAGAGTGTCAGCGGCAGCTTGGTCGCGTGGAAGATCGGGCCCGCCGTGGGCGATGTCTGCTTCTTGCACCGGTTGCATTGATAGAGCCCGCGCCCCGCCAGCACGCAATGCCCGCGATGACCGCAGCAGGGGCAGACGAAGCCGTCCGGCCAGCGCAGCCGGACCAGCGGCCGCGCGGCACTGCTCCTCGGTACCGAAGACTTGGCGAAACGCCTCGTCGCTACAAACCACGCACGCGCGAGGCAACCTTGAACCTCATAAACGTGACCCCCTCATGCAGAATATATTGAAACATACAGCCTCACGTGCGGAGCGTCACGGATAAACAGGTCGCATTATGGACGGCGGGCAGCGCGGGCTACATGGTGAACCGGGGTGCCGCCCGCCGCATCCTGAGCATGTGCCGTGATGTGGCGATGCCGATCGATCACGTGCTGTTCGATCTCCGGGTTTCCCGGATCGCGCGCAGACTTCGCTCTGTACAGGTTCTTCCGGGCCTTGTGCGTCAGCGGGCGGACGACTCCGGTTCGGACATCGACGCGATGAAGAAGGCGATGCAGCCCATGGGGCTTGCGCGCCGATGGTACCGCCTCAGGTGGCGTTCCATGGCGATTCCGCGCAAGGCGGTCGTCAAAAGCCAGGCGGTGTTCGGGCGAACGGAAAAGGCGGTTCTCGAATTCGCTGACCGGCATCCCCGAACCCGTCCCCGGGCGACACGCGCTCGCATTTGCGAGGGACCCGATCCGATATCGGGACTGATACCAGCGGTTCTGTGTGCTGACTCATGGGGGGATTCGCTGAAGGCGGGTTTTCCGATTCAAGGTCCGGGGCTTTGGATTGGAGGTTTGCGATGGGAGCGGCGCCCCCCTTGCGGGGAGATTTCGATGCGTCCGGTTTGCGTCGCCTTGCGAAGCGGAACCGCGACGGGGCGCAGACCCGTCGTCTTCCGACGCTGGCGTTGATCTGCGACGGCGATCGTCGTTCGGACGCGGCGCGATTTGCGGGGGTGGGGCTGCGGATCGTTCGGGACCGGGTTCTGCGCTTCAACGCGGCCGGGCCGGAGGGCTTGAAGGACCGCAAGGCTCCGGGTCCGCCTTACAAACTGAACGAGGAGCAACGCGCGGCCCCGGCGGCGGTAGTGGAGAGCGGCCCGGCCCCGGCGCTCCACGGCGCGGTGCGCTGGCGACGCTGCGACCCGGCGGCATGGCTTCGGAACCGGTTTGGCGTGTCGTTGGCGGAAACGACAATCGGACAGGAGTTGCGCCGGATGGGCTACGCCGGGCTTTCTGCGCGCCCGCGCCACTATGCCCGGGACCGGGAGGCCATGGAGGCGTTCAAACAAACTTCCCCGAACGCCTGAGGGAGATCCGCGCCGGGTTCGGCGGCGGTGTCGAGATCGAAGTCCGGTGGCGGGACGAGGCCCGCGTCGGACAGAAAAACAGGATCGCCCGGCGAGGGGCGAAACGCGGCGCGCGACCCTCCGCGCCCAAGGACCGGAGAACGACCCCCGCCTGCATCTTCGCCGCCATATGCCCGAAGAAAGGCAAGGCGGGAATAAACTCGTCTCACTGCCAAACCAAATCACCTCGATCGGAACACAAAATGCACACATGGGTTCTAACCCCTGCCGATGGTATGAGTTGGTCGATGCGCTTTCTGCGCATGAGATTGGCGCGCACGAGGGGGGCGAAGGCGAGCGGGGATTTGACGGCGCCCCGGTCGGCCTTGGCGAGGCGGAGCAGCAGGTAAGCGACCGGGGCGACGGCGCCCTGGATGCGGACCGCATTCTCGCTGGCGCCGAGGAAGTGTTCGATCTTGAGGTTCTGCTCGATCCATTTGAAGAACAACTCGAGGGCCCGGCGGCGCTTGTGGAGGTCGGCGATGTCCCGGGCCGGGGCCTCGAGGTCATTGGAGAGGATGCGCAGCACCTTGCCGGTGTCGGTCCTGACCCGGACCTCGCGCGCCGGCCCGGAGAACGGGTTCTTGCGGCTCCGGGCCTGGCGTTGCGCCAACAGGCCGGTGCGGTTCGAGAGAATGTTGGCGTCTTCGGGCAGGGCGCGCCCGGTGCTCGCCGTCAATGGCGTATTGGTCTTGAACCGGGTGACGATGCGCCAGCCGGCGGCGTCCAGCGCGGCCCGCCGGGCGAAATCGTAGTAGCCGAGGTCGAAGACGGAAGACGCAAGTGGCGCCGGCCTCGACCGGCATCGCCTGCGCCGCCGTGACCGACGCATGGAGCGGTTGCCCGGCGTCGGCATCGTAGATCGCATGGACCTTGGCCCCGCAGGCCCCGGCCGGGAAATGCGCCCACTGCGAGCCCCGCCCGCCCAGGCGAACGCCGGTCGCGTCGATCGGGCGGGTCGCCTCGCCGATCTTGCGCCGCAGGCCCCGCCGGGCGCCACCGACCGTCTCGGCGAACAGGGCGGCGAGCAACGCAGCCGGACGGTTGGCATTGGCGTCGGCCAGCGTCGAGCGCTGCGCCGCGCGAGCGCCCACATGGTAAAGGCGCGCCTTGCGGCTGTGCAGGCCGCCCACGATCTCGCGCAGGCTGTTCGCCCCGGAAAGCTGGCCGTAAAGCAGCGCGATCAACCGGTCCCGGCTGCGCAGCCGCCGCACCCCGCGGTCCGCGCCGCGGGCGGCAACCAGACGATCGAACGCCGCCCGCGGAACGCGCTTCAACAGGTCGTGGGAAACGCTGTCGCGGTGGCGCATGGCATTGAGCCTCCTTCGTGTCCCGAATGTCCGTAAACGCCCGGACAACAGTAGAATCAACGCCACGCAGCCCGTCCAAAAAATAAACCGGACACCAGTGGACTTGTTCCGGGCATCCATTTCCCCCACCGCACCGGCCCCGATGGAGATGCCCGGAACAAGTCCGGGCATGACGAGAGAGGCCCCTTGGCGAAGTGTCATGAAATGTCATGTTCTGTCATGTTCCGGCAGCGCGCAGGCGGTCTGGCGGGCGGGGCGTTCGGCGGGCGCATCGGGCATGGGGCGGCGTCTCCCCGGTTTCGTTGCCGCCCGGCACCGAGGCGAGCCTGCTTCGCGCGTGCCGCGCGCGCGAGGCGGCGGACGCGCCTCCCCCGCGAGTTTCGGACGGATTTTTCGGAAGCGAGAGACGCGGCCCCGGAAGCCTCCGCTCCCGGGACCATTCTAGCACACTTTCTCCCCGGTCAAGCCTCCAACGAAACAAAAAGTGAATATTATGGCTCCCCGTTTCGTCGGATGAGGGCGCGCAGGGCGGAGCGGCCGGACATGGATGTGTGAATCCGGCAGGCCCGGCGGGCAGGGTCGGCTAGCGCGGCGCGGCGCGCAGGCGGGTGAGCGCGTGGAGGGCGTCGAGCACAGGGGTTTCGATGCCGGCCATGCCGCCCAGCTCGCGCACCGCGCCAAGGGTCGGGTCGAGCTCCGGCGGGCGGCCGCGCTCGATGTCCTGCAGCAGCGACGGGCGGTGGGTGTCGAAGGCGGCGGTCTTTTCGATGCGCTCCTCCGTCGCCATCGGGATCTCCACCCCGAAGGCGCGCGCGACGGCCTTGCACTCTTCCATGGCCTGGCGGATCGCCTCGCGCGCGCCCTCGTCCCGCGCGGCCTCGCCGACGGAGGCGCAGGCCAGCGCGCAGACCGGGGCGACGGAGACATTGGCGAGCAGCTTGAGCCAGATGTCGGTGCGGATGTCGGCGCTGACCGCAACACCGATCCCAGCGCCGTGCAGGATGCCTGCAAGCGCCGCGAGCCGGGGCGAGTCGCTGCCGTCGGGCTCGCCCATGCGGTATTCCGCTCCGCCGGTATGGTGGACGACGCCGGGGGCCAGGACCTCGGCCGCAACGAAGGCGATGCAGCCGATGGTGCGTTCGGGCCCGATCGCCCGCCAGATGCCGCCGCCGGGGTCGACGCTCTCGATGCGCCTGCCGCCGCGCTCGTGGAAATACCAGTAGGGCAGCCCGTTCATGGCCGTCACCACCGCCGTCTCCGGCCCGAGCAGCGCCGAAACGCCGTCGAGAGCCGCCGGAAGCTGGTGGCTCTTGAGGGTGACGAAGACGGCGTCCTGCCGGCCCAGCTCCGCCGCATCCGCGCTCGCGCGCAGCCGGACCGTGCGGCGCCCCATGCGCAACCCGCGCTCGCGAATCGCGTCGAGATGCGCGCCCCGCGCGACCACCGAGACGTCCGCGTCCGCGCTTGCCAGCGAGACCGCCAGATGGCCGCCGATGGCGCCCGCGCCGTAAACCGCAATCCGCATGAAGGCCCCTCCCGGCGCTCGCGGACAGGTTTACGGCCGGCCGGCGTCTCCCTTCAACCGGGGCGCGTAGTCCCGGTTGTGCCTGAGGAGCCTCTCGTCGTCGCCGAGCGCGTAGTGCTTCGACATGTCGGGGCTGTAGCGGCTCGCCGGGGGTGTGCGCCCGATGGCCTCCGCCATGGCCCGGACATGGTGCGGGCCGGTGCCGCAGCAGCCGCCGAAATAGCGCAGGCCCAGGTCGCGGCACTTGCGCGCGAAGTCGCCCATTTCGTAGCGCGTGCACTGAAAGGGGTCGAGCCCGACCGGGAAGCTGAGGCCGCCGGGGAGCGCCTCGGGACACGGCATGGCGTCGTCCACCAGCGCGCCGAAGGCCGGCTGCAACGCGGTGGTGCGGTAGGCGACCGCCCAGGTGCAGAGGCGCGCCGGGTCCACTTCTTCGGCGGTCTCGCGGATGAGCGGCCACATGGTCGCCGGCCCCCGGTGGCAGTTGAAGCCGACCAGACAGGCGCCCTCGTCCAGCGCGATGCTGCAGGCTTCGGCAAGCGAGCCGTCGAAGTCCCTGAGCTTGCCCGAGCGGTGGATCGCGAAGCCGAGCACGACGGGCAGGCCCGCCTGCCTGCAGACCTCGATGGCGATCATGGCTTCGCCCAGATGCGCCACCGTCTCGCAGACAATGTAATCGACGCCGCCCTCCGCCGCCCAGCCGATCTGCTCCTCGAACATGGCGCGCGCCGTGGCATCGGTGGAAGGATCGTCCGGGTCGTACATGTTGGTGTTGCAGGTCCCCCCGGCGAGCAGCGCGCCGGGATGGCGGTCCACGACCTTGCGGGCGATGGCGATGGCGTCCCGGTTGAGCCGCTCCAGCAGGTGTTCCCGGCCGATGAGGCGCAATCTCTCGCGGTGGCCGTAATAGGTGAAGGCGAGCACCACATCCGAGCCGCAGCGCACCAGCTCCTCGTGAAGCTGCTCGACGACCTCCGGATGGTCGATCACCACTTCGGGCGCATAGGCGCCCGCCGCCAGGTAGCCGCGCCGCTCCATCTCGAAGAGGTAGCCGCTGCCGTGAATGACCGCCTCCCCGGCGGCCATGCGTTTCGTGAGCGCTCCGGTCATGGCCGTCCTCCCCTGTTCGCCGAACGGAAAGCCTGACAGGACGGGCCGGCGCGATGCGCTCGTTTCCGACCCCCGCCGCGCCCGTTTGCGGCAAACCGGGCCGCCTGTGGAAAAGGAGACAGGTTCGTGAAGCTGTATGCCGCCTCCTTACCGGGTTCGGGTCCCGTTGCCCCGCAGGTCTGCGCGCCGTCTGTCGATGAGTTCGTCCATACGCTCACGGCGGAATTCCAGAAAGCCGGGAACGCGGTCCGAACTGCCTACAGGGTCGGCCCATTCGAACCGTTCGAGAGCCCAGTCGGGGTCGTCGCAAGGTTTGACGGCCAAGGGCGGCGGCGCGATGCGGCATACCTCGCCGTAAAGCTGCAACGCCCGTCTCTGGATCAGGCTTCGCAGCGCAGGCGAGAAATCCGTGGGCCTCAGGAAAGCGCCCGGCGCATAGGCCGTGTTCGCCGCGCTAGTGAACAGCCCGTATAACGCCGCCGGCTCGTTCGCGCCGGACGGAAGCTCCAACTCATCCCGCCAGCGATTGCCGTGCTCCTTATGGTCGAAGAGGTGCGCAAGCTGATAGCCTTCCGGCCCCGTTTGCGAAACGGTTTGCCGGTGAAGACGAACGACCACAGATGCTTCGGGTAGTCGTTGTCGTCAAGCACGAGGCATTGCGGTGGAACTTCGCCCGGCACGGCCCGTTGACGGAATACCGCAATCTCCGTGCTTCCCGCATAACGCCGAACTCCGGGAAAAGCGCAGGGCGAGCCGTCCCAGAGATAGATGGCGGGATCGATACCCAGCCTTTCCAGACGGGAAGACCACCGCACCCCGCAGCGCCGGTTGTCCTGCGCGACCGCGCCGACGATTCCGGGGTCCAGGAATCGCACGGACGGCGCCATCGCATGGGCGAGCGCAAGGAGGTCTTCATCGGCGGGCTGCGGCCAAACAGGCCAGTCCGCAATCGGCCGCGAGGTCGGCCGACTCCGCGGCTGCCGCCCCGACAGAGGCCGCGGCGCGTCCACCGACTCGCGTGTCCCCCGAATTTCGCGGGCGCCCCGGATATGACGATAGAGGGCGGCCGGAAATCCCGGCTGCCGCTTTGCAGGAGTCCCCACTGCCGCTACGGTTGCGCCGCCGGCGCGCCGGAACTCGCAATAGAGGCCAACCGCACTCTTCAGCGTCGCCGTGCCGTTGTAGATGTTGCCGTTTATCGGGACCTTGTGTTTCGGATTGGCCGGGTGCAGCCGCTCTATCAGGCCGTCCAGCCGATCCGCGTCGTAAAGCGCGTCCAGATCGCCCTCGAACGCCTCGACCCGCCTGCAATTGGAAAGTCGGCTGGCGATGGTGCGTTCGTTCGACCCGCGCACAGCGCCCAGCCAGTTCTCGAACCGCGTCTCCTGCATTCCGCCCGCACTCCCGCCATTTGTCCTCGCGCCGTCGAACCGAAACTGGCAGACCGTTCCGTTAGAACGCAACTATCGTTTCGTGCGTATCGCTGACGAACCGGGACCGGGCGGGCCGGGCCGGTTCAAGGGAGCGGGAGAAGCCTGGCCTCCCGGCGCCGCGCCCGGTCCAGATACGCCCGCAACGTCCCGGCGGCCTCCTCGAAGGACGGCGCCGTCGGATAGCCGTCGGTGTCGATGGCGGCGTATTCGTCCGGCAGGCCCTTGCGGCCCAGCGCATGACGGAGCGCCGCGTCGCGAATGCGCAGGAAATCCGGCGTCCCGAACCGTTCCGGCGCGGCGCGCGAGACGACCGCGAAATCGTAAATGTCGCGGGCGGCAAGCCCGGCGGCGTGGTGGTGGAATGTTCGCGCAACGATCTCATCGTCCGGCATGGTCCGCACGAAACCCGCCACACCGGGCATAGTGAGGCGCTCCTCTTCGGCAGCGTATGGCAATACCTGCATGGAAACGATGAAATCGACTTCGTGGGCGCCGTATTCGAGGCGAACGACATTGGCCGTTTCCCGGTAGGGAACCGGCAAGTCGCTCAGCCTGGGGTTGAGCAGTCCCGGAAATTGAATGTCCTCAAGGAAGATCCGGCGCGGTCGAGAATGCCGACGGCGCCCGCCAACCAGCCGGCCCGGGGCGCGGCGTCCTCAGATACCCCGTTGCATCCGGTCGAGCGCGGCGACGGAGAGACCGACATCGGCGGCGAGCGGCGCAAGGCCGGCCGCTGGCGTCTCGAGCAGCGTCTGCCTTAGCCGCGCGACTTCCGGACCTTCCGGCGCAGCGCCCCGGAGAATGGCCGCAAGGCGCTCCGGCGCCAGCCGGCCGTGGCTGACCGACCCTTGCCGTGCATAGCTGCGCAGGACCGCTCCGCCGGACATGGGGGAGCAGTTACAGGGTGCAAGCCGGGGAATTGGACCCGCCGCCCGAAACCGGCCCGTCCCTTCGCGCGGGGGTCGAGGCGGCGCGGGTTAGCCGCTATCGTGGCCGCATGAAGGACAACCGGCAGTTCCCGGCGCGATGACGGCGCCTTCCGCGAAGGAACTGCGCGAGACGGCGGCGCTCGTGCGGCAACGGCGAACGGCGGCGGACCGCGCGCTGCGGCAACGGGGGTTTGCGGCGCTGGCGGTCGGCCTGTCCTTCGGGCTCGCGCTCGCGCTTGCCTGGATTGCCGGCTGGCGGATGGGAGAGAGCCGCTTCCAGCTTCTCGTTGTCGTCGGCGCGGCCTGTTTCGCGGCGATGCTGGTCTGGGCGCTGGCGCCCTCGCGCCGCCAACTGATGGACGAGAAGAGCGCGCTCGCCCCGCTGGTGCTCGCAGCGCTCGGCGACTTCGACTATCTGCCCGGCGGGCGTATCGCCGAGGAGGTGCTGAAGCGTTCGCGCATGTTCGCCCGCTGGTCGGACTATACCGGCGGCGACCTGGTGCGCGGCGAGCATGAGGGCGTCGCCTTCGGCTATGCCCGCGCGGCGCTCACCAGGGGCGGGCCCGCGAAGCTCGAATCGCTCGTGACCACGGGCAAGGTGAGGGAGGTATTTCGCGGCGCCGTGCTCGCCGTGGAGGGCCTGCCGCCTGTCTCCGGCCCGGCCTTCGCCCTCGCCCGTCGCGACATGGCGATGGAATGGCTCGCCGACCTCAGCGCGGCAATGCCCGGGCTCCGCCGGCGGGAATCGGGCGCGCTGGAAGTCTGGACCGTCGACCCGCTGGACGCCGGGCGGCTCGCAACGCCCGCGCTGGCGGAAGCGACCGCCGCGCTCTGCAAGGCGGCGGACGCCGACTCCGCGGAACTCTGCCTGAGCGGCGCCGCCGCGCTGGTCAAACTGCGCACCCGCCGCCCCATCCTTCCCGGCATCGCCGAGGACCCCATGGACGAGGCCCGCGACTTCCACCGGGAGATGAAGGCCGCCCTCGCCCTTGCCGCCGCCCTGACGCGCGCCTAGCCTCCGACGTCGACGGGAAAGGGGGGACCGCCTGTGCAGTTCGGCCGGGCCGAGGAAGACTTCCGCGAGGAGGTGCGCGCCTTCGTTCGCGACAAGCTGCCGCCGGATGTGCGGCACAAGGCGGTCTCCGGCATGGAAATCGCCAAGGACGACTATATGCGCTGGCGCCGCGCGCTCCACGAACGCGGCTGGGTCGCGCCGACCTGGCCGGAAGCGCACGGAGGCGCGGGCTGGTCGCCGGCGCAGCGTTACATCTTCGACGAGGAGGCCGGGCTGGCGGGCGCGCCGCGGCTTTCCGGCTTCGGGCTCGGCATGGTGGGGCCGGTGCCGATGGCCTTCGGGTCCGAAGAGCAGAAGGCCGAGCACCTGCCGAAGATCCTCTCCGGCGAGCGCGTCTGGCGCCAGGGCTATTCCGAACCCGGCTCCGGCTCCGACCTCGCCTCGCTCAGGACCCGCGCGGTGCGCGACGGGGACGACTATGTCATCAACGGGCAGAAAACCTGGACCTCGCTCGCGCATCATGCCGACTGGATCTTCTGCCTCGTGCGCACGAGCGAGGAGCCGAAGAAGCAGGACGGCATCTCCTTCCCGATCTTCCCGATGACGGCGCCTGGCATCGAGGTCCGCCCGATCGTCGCCATGAACGGCCTGCGCCATGTCAACGAGACCTTCTTCACCGATGTGCGCGTGCCGGCCTCCGGCCTGGTGGGCGAGGAGGGCCGGGGCTGGACCGTTGCGAAATACCTGCTCCAGCACGAGCGCATGAGCGGCGGCGGCGTGGGCGAGCTCAAGACGGCCTTGAAGCGTGTCAGGGACATCGCCGCCGGAGAGGCGTCCGACGGCGGCCGGCTGATCGACGATGCGAATTTCCGGCGGCGCTGCACGGATATCGAAATCCAGCTTCTCTCCGTCGAGCAGGTGACGCTCCGCGCGCTGGCCGCCTATTCGGCGGACCGGGAGCTCGGCGCGCTCACCTCGATGATCAAGATCAGGCGGAGCGAGGTGCAACAGGCGATTTCGGAACTCGGCGTCGAGGCGGCGGGTTACTACGCGCTGCCGATGGATGTGAATGCGCTGCGCCACGGCTGGAACGAGGAGCCGGTCGGCGACGAGGCCTTCAACGGCCTCCTGCCGAGCTACCTGTTCCTGCGCGCCGCCTCCATCTATTCCGGGTCCAACGAAATCCAGCGCAATATCGTCGCCAAACACCAGTTGGGGCTCTAGATGGTCCAGAGATCGTTCCCCGTTACCTGGGACGAACTGCATCGCGATACCAGGGCGCTCGCATGGCGGCTGAGCGAAGCCGGGCCGTTCAGGGGCATTGTCGGCATCGCGCGGGGCGGGCTGGTGCCGGCGGCCATCGTGGCGCGGGAGCTGGAGCTGCGGTTGGTCGAGACCGTCTGCATCTCCTCCTATGACGACCGCGAGCACCGCGACCCGGTGGTGCTGAAGGCGCTGGAGGACGAGGATGGCGGCGAGAACCTGCTGATCGTGGACGACCTTGTGGACACCGGCGTCACCGCGCGAATCGTGCGCGCCATGCTGCCCAGGGCGCATTTCGCGGCCGTCTATGCCAAGCCGGCCGGGCGCCCGATGGTCGATACCACGATCACGCAGGTGAGCCAGGACACCTGGATCGTCTTCCCCTGGGACGACGACGTGCCGATCAGCGTCCAGACCGGATAGAGAGGCGCGGGAGGGAATGGAAGAACTCGCAACCGGCTACGGGCTGATCGAGGGCCCTGTCTGGGACCCAGCCCGGCAGTGTCTCTACTACTCCGATGTGCCGAACGGCGGCGTGTTCCGGCTGGACCGGGACGGGAGCGTCTCGGTGCAGTTTCCGCACCGGCGGGGCATTGGCGGCATGGCGCTGCACGAGGCCGGCGGACTGGTCGTCGGGGGGCGCAACCTCGCCTTCAAGAGCTTCGCCGGCGGCCCGAGCCAGGCGCTGCTCGACAACGATGTGACCGGGCACGCCATCGGCTTCAACGACTTCACGACCGATGCGCAAGGCCGCCTCTGGGCCGGATCGCTCGCCTTCCGCGTGTTCGGCGGGGAGGCGCCGCGCCCCGGCCATCTGCACCGGGTCGATCTCGACGGTGGCGCGCACACGCTCTCGGGCGGGGTGATGCTGACCAACGGCATGGGCTTCTCGCCGGACGGAACGCGGCTCTACCACTCGGATGCGCGCGCCGAACTCATTCGCGTCTATGACGTGGACGATGCAGGCGGGGTCTCGCCCTGGCGCGTCTTCGCCCGAATACCGGACGATGTGCCGGACGGCATGGCGGTGGCGGCCGACGGCACGGTCTGGGTGGCTCTCGCGCATGGCGGGCGCGTGGCGGTCTTCTCTCCGGAGGGCGAGGAGTTGCACTCGATCCGCGTGCCGCTGCCGATGGTCACGAGCGTCTGCTTCGGCGGCCCGGACCTGCGCGACCTCCACATCGTCACCGGCTCCCGCGGCGGCCCGCACGAGAATTGCGGCACGGTCTTCCGCACCCGCGTCGAGACACCCGGCCTGCCGCTGGCCGACTGCCGCGTGCGCCTGCCGGAGTGACCGGGGGGCGACGACAGAAACGAAAGGACCCGCCGTGCGCACGACCACTCCCAGCAACCGTTCGCGCCTGCGCCGGAAATATGAGCGCGGGCGCTACGACAAGGCGAGCCTCTACGAGATTCTGGACGCCTGCCTGCTGGCGCATGTCGGCTATGTGCTCGACGGCGCCCCGGTCGTCACGCCGACGCTCTACTGGCGGGAAGGGGACCATATCTACTGGCACGGGTCCTCGGCGAGCCGGATGCTGCGCAAGTCGGCCGGCTGCGAGGTCTGCCTGACGGTTTCGGAGCTGGACGGTCTGGTGCTGGCGCGCTCCGGTATGCACCACTCGGTGAACTATCGCTCCGCCATGCTGTTCGGCACGGCGCAGAAGGTCACGCGCCGCGAGCACAAGATCGAACGCATGCGAATCTTCGTCGAGCAGATGTTTCCCGGCCACTGGGAGCAGCTTCGCGAGATCAACGAGCAGGAGGTCAGGGCGACGACCATTCTCGGCATGCCCATCGACGAGGCGGCGGCCAAGGTGCGCACCGGCGGCCCCGTCGATGACGAGGAGGATTACGGGCACCCGGTCTGGGCCGGCGTCATCCCGTTCGTTCCGAAGACGCCGGGCGAGCCGGTCCCGGACGACCGCCAGGACCCGGATACCGAAATGCCGGACCATGTGAAGCGCTACCGCGTGGCGCGGACGGTGTCCTGAGGGCGGGCGTCCGTTCGCGCCTTGACCCGCAATTGCCGGAGTGCGACCGTCGCGGGCCGGTCCGGAGGCGCTGCGCCCCGGCCCGCAAACAAGGGAAAGGACCCGAAGATGAAAAGAACCGCGACGTTTCTCGCCGCGCTTGCCGCCGCCATGGCAGGAGGTTCGGCCGGCCACGCCGGAGAGGTCAACCTGCCGGATACTCTTGTGACCACGGCCTACAACACCGGCACGACCGGCTACAGCCAGATGATCGCGGTCGGCGGCATGCTGAAGAAACGTTACAACGTCAATCTCCGCGTGCTGCCCGGCAAGAACGACGTGGCGCGCCTGGCGCCGGTGAAGGCGGGCAAGGCCCAATTCACGGCGACGGGTTCCGACAGCGTTTATGCACAGGAGGCCGTCTTCGCGTTCGGCGGCGAGAAATGGGGGCCGTCGCCGGTTCGCCTGCTCATGCTCAACCGGGGCAAGGGCTGCACGACCTTCGCCATCGCCAAGGATGCGGGCGTGAAGACCATGGCGGACCTCAAGGGCAAGCGCATCGGCTGGGTGCGGGGGTCGCCGGCGCTACAGAAGGCCGTCGAAGCGCTTCTCGGCTTCGCCAGCCTGTCCACAAGCGACGTGCAGCTTGTCGAGGTCGGCGGCTGGGCGGCCTCGATCAACGGCATCATCGACGGCGATATCGACGCCTCGATCACCTCGTCGAGCTCGACCTTCATGAAGAAGATGGAAGCGAGCCCGCGCGGCGTCATCCACCCGCCGCTGCCGCATGACGACGCGGACGGCTGGGCGCGCGTGCAGAGCGTCGTTCCCTGGTATGTGCAGGGCATCTGCACGCACGGCCCCGGCGTGCCGGGCGGCAGGCAGGAGTCCATCGCCAGCATCTATCCCATCCTGATCGGCACGACGGCGGTTTCCGACGAAGTGGCCTACAGCCTGACCAAGGCTATGGTGACGCATTTCGACGATTACAAGGACGGCGCGCCGGCGGCGGACGGCTGGGCGCTGGACCGCCAGCTCTACAACTTCTACCTGCCGATGCATCCGGGTTCGATCGCCTTCTACAAGGAAGCCGGCACCTGGAACGCCGAGGGCCAGGCGAACCAGGAAGACAAGCTGCGCCGCCAGGATGTCCTGAAGGAGGCTTGGGACGCCCATGTGGCCAGCGGGCCCGCCGACTTCGTGAAGGAGTGGCAGATGTCGCGGGCGAAGGCGCTGAGCGACGCCGGGTTCGATCCCGTTTTCACCTCCTGGTAATCCGGGCCGGGTCGGGGCGGACGGCCGCCCCGACCCGGTTTGCGACCCGCACGGGGGATAGCGAGAGCCATGTCCGACAAGCCGGGCGCCGCTGCGCCGGCCGCAGAAGCCGGCGGCGAAGTCGAAGACCTGGAACTGTCCCGTTACCGCAGCCCGGGGCGCTGGTGGGTCTCGGTCGCGTTCCTGCTGACCGCCATATCCGTCTCGCTGGCGGTCAACCAGATATTCCGGCTGAATTTCTTCAAGAACGTCACCGGCCACGTTCTCGTGGATCAGCAATACATGTATCTGATCCTCGGATCGATGCTGGCGATGCTGTTCGTCTTCATGCCGGCCTACAAGTCGGCCGCGCGCCGGAAGGTCCCGCTCTACGACGTCGCGGCTTTCGTCCTGACGCTCGTTATGACCGCCTATTTCTCCTGGCACGGCGAGGCCATCAACGAGGAAATCTGGGCCGAGACGTTCCTGGCGCCCTGGCATGCGCCCTGGTTCGCCGTGGCCCTCTGGCTGCTGATCCTGGAGGGAGGGCGGCGCGCCGGCGGCTGGCCGGTATTCGCCGTATGCCTGACGGCGTCCTTCCTCCCGGTCTATCTGAACGTCATCGTGCCGGATGCCGCCGTCGAGCGCACAGTCATGGAGACGGCATCCTACCACGTCTATTCGGAGGAGAGCGTGCTCGGCATTCCGATGCGCGCATTCACGACGCTGGTTTTCGGCTTCCTGCTGTTCGGCAATGCGCTGGTCTATACGGGCGGCGGGCAGTTCTTCATCAATCTCGCCTTCGCGCTGTTGGGCCATGTGCGCGGCGGCCCGGCCAAGGTGGCGATCTTTTCCTCGGGTCTGTTCGGTTCGATGTCGGGCGGGCCGATCACCAATGTGCTCACCACCGGCGCGTTGACCATTCCCGCCATGAAGCGCATCGGGGTGCGGGCGAAGACCGCCGGCGCCATCGAGGCCTGCGCGTCCACCGGGGGCACGATGATGCCGCCGATCATGGGGGCCACGGCCTTCGTCATGGCGGACTTTCTCGATGTCTCCTACCTCACGGTCGCCATCGCCGCGCTCGTGCCGTCGCTGCTCTACTATCTCGGCCTGTTCATGCAGATCGACGCCTATGCGGCGCAGAACCGGCTGGTCGGCCTCGACCGCTCGGAGCTCCCGACGCTCGCGGCTGTCTTCAGGGACGGCTGGTACTATGTGGCGGCGTTCGGCGTGCTGGTCTACCTGCTGGTCTTCCTCTGGCGCGAAGCCCAGGCGCCGTTCTACGCCACCGTGCTGCTTCTGGTCGTCAACCAGTTCAACAGGAACCACCGGCTGAGCTGGGCGACCTTCAAGACCTATATCTACTCGACGGGGGGCCTTCTGGCGGAACTCGCCGGGCTGCTCGCCGCGGTCGGCCTCGTCGTCGGCGCGCTGCAGGCGACCGGCATGACGGGATCGATCACGAACGACCTCGTCAACCTCGCCGGCGACACGCCGTTCGTGCTGCTCGTCATGGGGGCGGTGACCAGCTTCATCCTCGGCATGGGGATGACGGTGACGGCGGCCTACATCTTCCTGGCCATCATCCTCGCCCCGGCGCTCATCAAGATCGGCATGGACCCGATGGCGGTGCATATGTTCGTGCTCTACTGGGGGATGCTGTCCTTCATCACGCCGCCCGTGGCGCTCGCCGCCTTCGCGGCGGCGTCGGTCGCCAAATGCGAACCGCTGGAGACCGGATTCGAAGCGATGCGGATCGGCGCGGTAATCTATGTCATTCCGTTCTTCTTCGTCTTCAACCCCGCCCTGCTGCTCCAGGGAGCGCCGGGCGAAACGGTCGTCGTCCTGTTTACCGCCGTCTGCGGCATCCTGTTGGTCAGCGCCGGTTTGCAGGGCTATCTGGTGGGTGTGGGCGATGTCGGCCGCGGGCTGCCGGGCTGGGCGGCGCGGTTGTCGCTCGCGCTCGGCGGGGCCACTCTCGCTGCGCCGGGAGGCGGGATGATCGGCATCGGGCATACGGAACTGACGCTGATCGCCGTCGCCGTGGCGGCGCCGGGCGTGCTGATCGCCTTCACCCGCGCCCGCTCGCGCCGCGCCGCCGTCCCGTGATGCGCCGCCCGGCAGGCCGGGCTTCCTCAGCGTCCCCGTTTCCGCCCATCAGTTCAGCCCCGGCGCCCCAGCCAGCCAGCAGCGATCCATACAGGCAGGCTGAACAGGACGGTGCAGACCGCAATCGCCAGCGGGCCGAGCAGACCCGCAAACAGCGATGCGGCCGCGGTGAGGGCGCCCAGCGCCGCGCCGGCGGTCCAGGCGGCGCGATGGTATCCCAGACGCCGGAGCCGCCGACAGCCCAAAGCCAGCGGCAGGCCGCAGAACGCCACCGGAACCAGCGCCCCGGCCGCCATCGGGAAGGCGGTCGGCCACAAGCCGGGCTCCACCGCCGATCCCGTCTCGCCCACGAATCTGGCCGCCGCCGCCGCGATCACTCCCGCCGGCAGCCAGAGCAGCGCCAGCAGCCAGAAACCCAACCGCATAGGGCGTCGCCAATCGTTCATGCGCCTTTCAAGCGCGAACCGCCGGCCTATTGCAGCGAAAATTCCGCTTCCGAAACCGGCTTTCCCTCCGGGTTGGCGAGGCGCATGCGGCCGTCGCGGCGCTGGAGGCTCAGGCGGTCGTCCCAGAACATCGGGCGCAGGAAGCGGACGGCGAGGTCCAGGCGCTCGGGAATACCGTCCTCCGCGAGCGCCGCCACATAGTAGTGGATGCCCATGAGGCCGGCCGCTATCGGCGCCCTGAAGCCGAAGCGCGCCGCGACTTCGGGATCGTTGTGAATCGCGTTGAGCGTGTCGTCGCTGTATGCCGCCACGCCCTCGGGCGTCAGCCAGTGCCCGGCGACCGGCTCGAAGCCGTCCTCATCGGGAGCGGGCGCGCCGTCGCCCGGCCCCCGCTTGCGCGCCGGGTCGGGACGCAGGCCGGAGCGTTCGGTCTCGCAGACCTCCCTGCCCGCCCGGTCCCGGTAGCTGAAGCGGCACCAGACCTGCCGGCCGCGCGGCACGGCGTCGATCCGCGTCACTTCGCCTGCAACCGTCAGCGGCTCGTCCAGGCGGACCGGGCGACGCAGACGATAGCGCTGCGTCATATGCACCTGCCCGAGCAGCGAGATGCCGGACTCGTGCATGGCCTTGAGTGCGCCATGCCCGAGGAAGGTCGGGTCGGCCCGGTCTCCGTAACGCCCGGCATCAATGCCGGCCGCGCGCAGCTTCGCCTCCTGGAAGGACCGCGCGACGGCGAATTCCGCCGTCTGAAACGCGAAACCGGCCTCCAGCACCTCATCCCCTTGCATCGGCCTCACCTTCCTCTGCCGCTTCGACCCCCGCGCGCCGGGCAAACGTGCCGGCGGCGTTCGACATGTAGTAGAAGCCGACATCCATTGTCACGCACTCGCTCCCGCTCAGCACAAGGATCAGGCAGGAGTGAAGCGAGGAGTTGAGGGCGAAGCGGGGTCGCCGAGCCGAGGAGGCCCCATACCCCTATCGAAGTCATACGAACTTCGAAACCGGGACAGCGGCTTCAGTTTATGAAACTCCGTTTGCAGCGCCGCCGCGGTCAGCGCGGCCAATCGTCTTCGCGGTAGAGGAACATCGGGCTGCTCCACGCCTGGAAGCCGTCTTCGGTGAACACCGACACCCAGACCGGATTGTCGCCCTTCGCCGACAACGGCACCTCCAGCTCCGTCGAGAATTCCCGGCAGGAAAGCTCCTCCGGCAGCCGGAACACCCTGATCCGCCGCTCCAGCCCGCCCGCTTCCATGACCCAGTCCTCGAGGCCGATCTCGGAAAGCGGATGGTCGAGCGCGCCCAGATTGCTCGTCAGGTGAAACAGGCTTCCCGGAGCCTCGTCCAGCCACACGTCGAAGCCGCCGAAATTGCCCGTGGTGATGGCGTCGAACAGGATCGTGTCCGGCCCCCTTTGCTCCAGCAGGCGTTCCTTGTTCCAGGCGTTGACGGGCTCCATCCGCAGGATCGACGCATGCTGGAAGCGCGCGCGGCCCTTCCAGTTGGTCTCACGGCCGCGCCCGCGATATTCCGCGCCGCTCCACAGCACGCGGATGCGGGGCCCGAGCGCATCCGCGCCGTGGGGGCGGAGCGTCCGGACGACGCGCATACCGTTGCGGACCTCGATCCGCTCGATCGGCGCCTGGGTCACGACCTCAAGCGACAGCGTGACGGCGGCATCGTCCGTCTGGGCGATGTCCCCCATCATGATTTCGCCGACCGGCCGGGACGCCTCGCCCTCGAAGGCGTGCGGGTCGCGCTCGAAAAGGTTGCCGGCGCCGGCGAACCGCGCGCGGACATCGAGATGCATTCGGGTGCCGGTCGTGCCGTAGGTGTGGCGGCGGCGGACCGCGTCCATGATGCCGTCCCGGCTGAGTTCGGCGGCGTAGAAGCAGGTCAGCCCGCCATAAGCCCCGAAGGTGGATGCGCCGGGATAACTCGCGCCCGGCCGACCCTTGTGGCCGTCGCTGTTGCAGACGACGCCGGAGCGGTGCCCGAGCGGGAACCCGTCGGTAAGCAGCCACTCGAAGGTGCCCCAGGCCGAATGGATCTCCATCGCGGCTTCCCGCTTCGGGTCGTGCGCATAGCCGATATCGGCATAGCGGCCCCCGACATGGGCGTAGATGAAGCAGTCCTCGTCGGCCAGCATCTCGAACAGGCGGTTGGCGTCGGGCGCATCGGTGTCGAGATCGGAGCGGTCCGTCAGCAGGGCGTGCGAGGAGCGGTGGATCGGCCGGCCCTCATTGCGGAAATAGACATTGCGGTCGCCGCCGACGGCCGTGTTGCCGGACCACTCATAGCCGGGGAAGGTGACGAACCTGCCGTCCTGGTGGTGCGCCGCCGTCAGTTCGTTGACGTGCTCCCAGAAGGTGTTGTTGACCTGGAAATCATTGGCCTGGTGGGCGGTCGCGTCGAGGAACGACTTGTTACGGGCGAAGTCGAAATACTGCCGGGCCGTGGTGATGCCGATGCTCTCGCCGCTCTGCCCGTGCAGGTCGCCCCAATAGCCGCCGAACGGGCCGTCGCGAACCACCAGAGGGTGCGATTCCGCCGCAAGCCGCCCTTGCCCGTCCCGAACGGCGATACGCAGGATGCCCGGCTCACCGACCGTGAGGCCCTCGAAACAGACCGACTTGCGCCCGAGCGGATACTCGACTTCGCTTGGCAGGCCGGATACCGGCAGGGTGCATTCCAGCGTGAAACGGCCGCTGGCCCGGTCCGTCGGGTTGCCCCAGACATCCTCCGCCTTCAGCCCGAACTGGAACCGTTCGCCGGGGCGGCGAAGCGACGGCAGCACCGCGCGCCAGCGGACCGGCGGCCCCGGCACGACCGAAACCGCCGGCGAGTCGGGGATCGGCACATGGTGGCCGACGGCGCAGACATCGGCGAGCACCCGGAACTGGAAATCCATTTCCACCATCGTCTGCATCCGCATGCCGGCCGAGCCGCCCGAGGTATCGCCGAAGGTGATGCGGATGGTGTCGCCCTCGCGCAGGAAGCCGCCCATGACATGCGCCGTCAGCGCCTTCCAGCGGGGCCGCGGGGCGCCGTGCGAGACATAGGACAGGCGGATCGGCACGCCCTTGCTGGAACGCGCCGTGACATAGTTGTCGCCGGCGGGGTCGTGCATCTGCAACCCGCCCCAGTCCCCGAGCGAGCGGAACGAGACCCTGATGCTGCCGGTGTCGTCGAGGCCGTAGCGGCCGACCGTATAGACGAGCTCGAAGGTCTGCAGGCTGCGGACCTCTACCGGGTCGTTCGGACGGAGCTCGGCATAGCCGCAGAGCACCGGGTCCGCGCCGGGCTGCACCGCGGGCCAAGCCTCGCCCATCATCTCGTCCGCAAGCGGTCCGTCCCTGAATTCCTTCATCATCGGCTCCCGGATTTCCGGCAAGGCGCCGGTTCCCCCGGACTTGCCTCCCGGCCCGACTCATAAACGACCCGCGCCGCCCGGCAAAGGCGCCGGCGCTCCCGCTCCGGGCCCTTATTCACCAGCGCGCCGCCTGCGCGAGGCTCCGGTAAGCCTGACGGGCTGCTCGACATGCCCGGCCGCGGCGCAGATATAGAGACACGGTTGGGAAGGCTGTGGCTCTCACGGTCTGCGGCGGCGGGCTGCCCCCCGGGCCGTTATTTCTCGTAAGCACGCCCAATTCCCATATATCTGCTTTAATTTGAATGGTTCAGGCTCGGTTCGAAATTCCAACGAACGCTATTTCATCCTTGCCGGGATCTCTGTTTTCGAACGGCAAATCCATCATTTGATTTCCGAGGCTGATCGATACGTTGCGTCGCTGGGCGTCGGGCCGGGCCGCGATGTCGAGCTTCACGCAAGCGTCATGGCGGCCGGACGCATGGCGCCCTGGAAAGGGTCGGTCCGTCGGAAACGTCTTGAGTTCATCGAAGGAGGCCTCGACCTCTTGAAGAACGCGCATTGGGGTGTTCGCGCATTTGCCGTGGCCGTGGATAAACAGGCGGTCTCCCCGGATGACCCTGTCGAGCGCGCCTTCGAAGAGATATGCAATCGCTTCAACCTCTACTTGACGCGCCTGCATAACCGGGAAGGCAATCAACCCCGAGGGCTGATTGTCATGGACAAATCGCACTACGAGGACACTCCGCAGGGGCTGGCGAGACGCTTTCGCGAGCAGGGCGCCCGACGGGGCAATCTGCGCAATCTTGCCGAAGTGCCGCTATTCGTGGATTCGGCTGCATCGCGGTTGATCCAGATTGCAGACCTCCTCGCTTGGGCCGTTTGGAGACGGTATGAACAAACGGATGCTCGATACTTCGACCGGATAGCTCACCGCTTCGATTCCGAGGGTGGAGTGATTCATGGCTTGTTCCACTTCAAGCCGGCTCGGGAGTCGTGTCAGTACCCGGCATGTTTATCCCGCAGCGTACGGGACTCGATGCGCAGAGCTGAGGGGCAAGCTTAAGCGGCTTCCGCGCCACTCATAGCCGACCCATGCGCCGGCGGCAAAGGCGTCCCCGCATTCGTTTCCGACCTTGGCGCATTGCCTCTATAGTCGCCGACGCGTTCGCTAGGGACGGCTCAGGCGCTGCGCGGGAGGATTGCGGAGGATGATCCACTACAGCTATTGGCGCAGCACGGCCGCTTACCGGGTGCGCATCGCGCTCCATCTCAAGGGGGTGGCGCATGAGTCCGCCTATGTGCATTTCTCGCGCGGCGGCGGCGAGCAGAAACAGCCGGCCTACCGGGCGAAAAACCCCCAGGGGCTCGTGCCGGCATTGCAGGTGGGCGATACGGTCTTCGGCCAGTCGCTCGCAATCCTCGAATATCTGGAGGAGACGCATCCCGAGCCGCCGCTGTTGCCGAAGGATCCGGTCGAGCGCGGGCGCGTCCGGGCGCTCGCCAACCTGATAGCCTGCGACATGCACCCGCTGAACAATCTGCGCGTGCAGACCTATCTCCGCCGGGAGATGGGATGCAGCCGGGAACAGGTGCTCGCCTGGTACCGGCACTGGATCGCGGAAGGCTTCGGCGGCATCGAGCCGGAGCTCGCCCGGACGGCGGGGACATGCTGCTTCGGCGACGCGGTGACCATGGCGGACCTCTGTCTCATTCCGCAGGTCTTCAACGCCCGGCGTTTCGACTGCGACCTCTCGCCCTATCCGATGATCGCCGCAATCGATGCGCGGCTGACCGCCCACCCCGCCTTCGCCGCGGCCGAACCCTTCGCGCAGGAAGACGCCGAGCCGGACAACGACCCCGGCTGACGGCGCCGGCATCTTTACAATTCACGACACCAACGGAGGCCCTGCCCCATGAACAGGCGACGCTTCGGCCGCACGAATATCGAGATTTCCGAAGTCACACTCGGAGGCGGCTTCGTCGGCGGGCTGCTGCTCCATGCGCCGGACGAGGTGAAGCGGGCGTGCATCGAGGCGTGCATCGAGGCGGGCGTCAACTGGATCGATACCGCCGCCGACTACGGCGACGGCGAGTCCGAGAAGGCGATAAGCTGGCTGGTCGGCGAGCTGCCGGCGGAGGCGCGGCCCCATATCAGCACCAAGGTCCGGCTGGATGCGGCGCGCCGCGACAACTTCCCGGACCAGGTCCGCGCATCGATAGAAGGCAGTCTGGAACGGCTCAAGGTGGGCCGGGTGGACCTGCTGATCCTCCACAACCCGCTGGTGCCGGAGCCGGACAGCGCGACCCTCACGCTCGATGAAGCGCTCGGCGTCATGGACTGTTTCGACAGCCTCCGCGGTGAAGGCCTGTTCGACCATGTCGGCTTCACCGCGCTCGGCGACGGGCCGACCGTCCGCGCCGCCATCGCGTCGGGTCGTTTCGACATGGCGCAGGTCTATTACAACATGCTGAACCCGACGGCAGGCTTCGCCCTCGGCGATGCGGTGAGCGCAAACTGGTCGAGTTCGGACTTCGCCGGCCTTCTGGATACATGCCGGGAACACGATGTCGGCGTGATGAACATTCGCATCTTCGCGGCCGGCGTGCTCGCGGCGGACGAGCGCCACGGGCGCGAAATCCCGATCACGGCCAATGCCCAAATGGAAGCCGAAGAAGCGCGAGCGCAGGCGGTGCGCGCGGCGCTCGGCGAACGGGCCGAAACCCGGTCCCAGACGGCGATCCGTTTCGGCCTCTCCCATCCGGCGGTCTCGACCGTGGTGTTCGGCGTCGCCGAGATGGCGCATGTCCGCCAGGCGCTCGCGGCCCCCGGCCTCGGGCCGCTGGAGGAGGACGCGCTCGCCGCGCTCAGGCGGGCATGGGCCGGCGACGCCTTCCGCGTCTGACCCGCCGCCCGGCCGGCGCTACCCCTTCGGCGCGGCGATCGGACCGTAGTGCTGCGGCTGGCGGTGGAGCGCGAAGTCGAAGATCTGCCGGCGGATTTCGTTGCAGCGGTCGAGGTCGCAATCGACGACGACAATCTCGTCTCCGACCCCCTGGGCCATGGCGACGATCTCGCCCGTCGGCGCAACGATCACGCTCTGGCCGATCAGGTCGCAGCCCTCCTCGCGGCCCGCCTTGGCGACGCCGACCACCCAGTTTCCGTTCTGGTAGGCGCCGGCCTGCATGGAGAGGTGGTTGTGGAACCACATCAGGTGGTCGTGTTCGGGCACCGGCGGGTTGTGGGCCGGCGTGTTGTAGCCGAGCATGACCAGTTCGACGCCTTGCAGGCCCATGACCCGGTAGGTCTCCGGCCAGCGGCGGTCGTTGCAGATGCACATGCCCATCCTGCCGCCGAAGGCGTCGAACACCGGAAAGCCCAGATCGCCCGGCTCGAAATAGGCCTTTTCCAGATGCTGGAACGGCCGCCAGGGTTCGTGTTCGGCGTGGCCCGGCAGATGGACCTTGCGGTATTTGCCGACGATTCCGCCCTTGCCGTCCACCAGGATCGAGGTGTTGAAGCGCCGCTTGCCGCCATCCGGCTCCCGGACCAGCTCCGCATAGCCGAGATAGAAGCCGACGCCGAGCCGGGCCGCCAGGTCGAACAGCGGCCGGACCGCCGCGTTCGGCATTTCGGTCTCGTAGAAGGCATCCAGTTCGGCTTCGTCCTCCAGGTGCCAGCGGGGAAAGAAGCTGGTGAGCGCGAGTTCGGGAAAGACGACCACATTCGCGCGCCTGGCATGGGCCTCGCGCATCATTTCCGACATGCGCGCAATGCAGGACTGACGCGACTCCCCGCGGGCGATGGGGCCCATCTGGGCGGCGGCGACGCCTATTCGTCGAGGCATGACGACCTCCTTGCAGGCTTCACTCCGGCGCGGCGTCCGGCGCCAGATGGCAGGCGACCTGGTGGCCGGAAGCGACATGGCGCATCAGTGGCTCCTCGACGCGGCAGCGCGCCTCGGCCAGCGGGCAGCGCGTATGGAAACGGCAGCCCGCCGGCGGCTCGATCGGGCTCGGAATATCGCCTTTCAGGATGATGCGCTCGCGCCTGGCGCCAGGTTCCGGAACGGGCGCAGCCGACAGCAGCGCGCGCGTATAGGGATGGCGCGGATCGGCAAACAACGTCTCGCGGTCCGTCAGCTCGACGATCTTGCCGAGATACATGACTGCGACCCGGTGGCTGATATGCTCGACCACGGCGAGGTCATGGCTGATGAAGAGATAGGCGAGGTCGAACTCGTCCTGCAGGTCCATCAGCAGGTTCAGCACCTGGGCCTGCACCGAGACATCGAGTGCCGAGACCGGCTCGTCCGCGACGATCAGCCCGGGTTCGAGCGCCAATGCGCGCGCCACGCCGAGGCGCTGGCGCTGGCCGCCCGAGAATTCGTGCGGATATTTCACCATCTGGTCGGGCCTGAGGCCTACGCGGCCGAACAGCGCGCGCACCCGCTCCTCGATCTCCGCGCGCGGAATTTCGCTGTAGTTCTCCAGCGGCTCGGCAACGATGCGCCGCGCCGAGAGCCGGGGATTCAGCGAGGCGTACGGGTCCTGGAACACCATCTGCATCTGGCGGCGCAGCGTCCGCATCCGCGCGGCGCGGGCATGCGTCACATCCTCGCCGCGCACCAGAATCTCGCCCGAAGTGGGGTCGATCAGGCGCAGCACCGTCTTGCCCACCGTCGATTTGCCGGAACCGCTCTCGCCAACGAGGCCCAGCGTCTCGCCCCGGCGGATATCGAAGCTCACGCCGTCCACCGCCAGGACCGACCCCACCCTGCGCCGGAGGAAGCCCGCATGGACCGGGAAGTGCTTCTTGAGGCCACGCACCTCGAGGACGGTGTCGTCGCCGCTCATGGCGCCTGCTCCGCCACCCGTTCCCATTCCCAGCACGCCACGAGACGGCTTTCGCCCCGGCTCTCCAGTTCCGGCGTCTCGACCCGGCACCGTTCCCGGGCGAACGGGCAGCGCGGCGCGAAGGTGCAGCCCGGCATCTCCTGCTTGAGCGAGGGCACCACGCCCGGAATCTCGGCGAGGCGGCCCCGCCCTCCCGAAAGCGCGCGGGCTGCAAGCTTGGGGATCGAGCCCATCAGGCCGAGCGTGTAGGGGTGCAGCGGCCGGGCAAAGAGGTCCGCCACCACCGCCTCTTCGACCTTGCGGCCGGCATACATCACCACCACGCGCTGCGCCGTCTCCGCCACCACGCCCAGATCGTGGGTGATGAACACGATGGCGGCGCCGATCTGCTCCTTCAACTGGAGCATCAGGTCGAGAATCTGAGCCTGGATCGTGACATCCAGCGCGGTGGTCGGCTCGTCCGCGATCAGGATCGACGGATTGCAGGCGAGCGCCATCGCAATCATCACCCGCTGGCGCATGCCGCCCGAAAGCTGGTGGGGATATTCCCCCGCGCGGCGCCGGGGCTCCGGAATCTGCACCAGGTCGAGCATCTCCACCGCCCGGTCCGCTGCGGCCCGGCGGCCGAGGCCCTGGTGCAGTTCCAGAGATTCCGCGATCTGGCGGCCCGCCGGCATGACGGGATTGAGCGAGGTCATCGGCTCCTGGAAGATCATGGAAATCCGGTTGCCGCGGATATCCCGCATCCGCTCCTCGGTCGCCAGCAGCAGGTCCTCGCCGTCGAACAGGATGCGCCCGGCCTCGATCTTAGCCGGCGGGACGGGCAGCAGCCTGAGCACGGACATCGCCGTCACGCTCTTCCCGCAGCCGGACTCGCCGACGATGGAGAGCGTTTCGCCGCGGTCCACCCTGATCGACACGCCGTCCACGGCCCGCACGATTCCGTCGCGGGTATGGAAATGCGTCTTGAGGCCGTCGATCTCCAGGATTGCGCCGTTCGCCATCGGGCTACATCCGCCGCGCGATTCGGGGATCGAGCGAATCGCGCAGCCCGTCTCCCAGTATGTTCACCGCCAGCACCGTGACGGCGAGGAAGATGCCGGGGAAGAAGATCATCCATGGCGCGAACTGGAAATAGGTCCGCCCCTCGGCCATGATGTTACCCCAGCTCGGGATTTCGGGCGGCGTACCGGCCCCGAGGAAGGACAGGATCGCCTCGATCACCACCGCCGAGGCGCAGACATAGGTCGCCTGCACGATGAGCGGGGCGAGCGTGTTCGGCAGGATGTGCTTCAGCAGGATCTTGGGCAGCCGCGTTCCGACAGAGACGGCGGCCTCGACATAGGGCTGCTCGCGCACCGTCAGCACCACCGCCCGGACGAGGCGCACGACGCGCGGAATCTCGGGAATGGTAATCGCGATGATGACATTCACGATGCTGGCGCCGGCGAGGCTGATGAGCGCGATCGCCAGCAGCACGCCCGGAATGGCCATAAGGCCGTCCATGATGCGCATCACGATCGCATCGACCCAGCGGACATAGCCCGCGACCAGGCCGAACGAGAGCCCGATGACCGTGCTGATCGCCGCCACGGCAAGCCCGACCATGAGCGAGATCTGTCCGCCATAGACGGTGCGCGCATAGACATCGCGGCCGAGGAAGTCGGCGCCGAACCAGAAGGCCTCGCCTGGCGGCTTCAGCCGGTTGATCGGGTTGAGCCGGAGCGGGTCCGGCGCAATCCACGGCGCGGCCAGGGCGGCAACGGCCATGAGGACCAGGATGCCCCCGCCGACGACCACCGTCGGATGGCGGCGCGAATATGCGCGAAAGCGTGTCCAGGCGCCGGGGCGAGGCCCCTCGTCCTCGAACTCGCCGGGAAACGCGGCGGCCTGTGGCGCATCGGCCATCAGTAGCGGATCCTCGGGTCGAGCACGGTGTAGGAGAGGTCTATCGCAAGGTTCACGATCACGTAGGCGCCGGAGAAGATCAGGATCACGCCCTGGATGATGGGATAGTCGCGCCTCAGCACCGCGTCGATGGTGAGCCGTCCGAGACCGGGAATGTTGAAGACGCTCTCCGTCACCACGACGCCGCCGATCAGCAGCGCGATGCCGATGCCGATGATCGTGACGATGGGCACGGAGGCATTACGGAGCGCATGGCGGATGAGGAGCGCATTGTTGTCGAGGCCCTTGGCCCTGGCGGTGCGCATGTAGTCCTCGGTCAGCACCTCGAGCATGCTGGCGCGGGTGATGCGGGCGATGAGCGCCACATAGATGATGCCGAGCGCCACCGTCGGCAGCGTGATCGAACGCAGGAAGGGCCAGAAACCGTCGCCGATGGGCTTATAGCCCTGCACGGGGAACCAGCCGAGCGTGATCGAGAAGAGCCACATCATCGCGTAGCCGATGACGAAGACCGGGACCGAGAAGCCCAGCACGGCGAACACCATGATGACCCGGTCGGTCAGCGTGCCCGCTTTCCAGGCGGCGATCACGCCCATCGGCACGGCGACCAGGATGGCGAAGATGATGGTGGCGATAGCGAGCGCGAGCGTGGGCTCAAGCCGCTGGCCGATCAGCTTGGCGACCGGCAGGTTGGAGAAGATCGAGGTGCCGAGATCGCCCGAAAGCACGGCCCCCACCCAACTGAAGAACTGGACATGGAGCGGCTCGTTCAGGCCGAGGCGCTCGCGGATCTTGTCGATATCCTCCGGCCGCGCATAGTCGCCGGCAATAACCACGGCCGGGTCGCCCGGCGTCAGATGCAGCAGCATGAAGACGGCGATGCCAACGACCGCCATGACGGGCAGGGTGGCGAGCAGCCGCCGCGCGATATAGGCGTACATTCAGACTAGACCCGAAAAAGACACCGCCGGGCGGGAAGCGTTCCGCCCGGCGGCTCCGGAAATCGTCATCCGGCGTCCTTGGTGATGTTCCAGAAGAACGGCACCGGCGAAACCAGCACGCCTTCGAGGCCCTTTCGCCAGGCCACCGGCTGGAACCACTGGCCGTAGTTCACATAAGGCACCAGATGGTCGAAGAGGCGGCCCTGCAGCTCGTCGATGATCGCCTTCTTTTTCATCGGGTCCGCCTCGCGGGCGAACTGGTCGCGGAGCATCTCGGTCTTCTCGTCCGTCGGCCATCCGAACCAGGCCTTCTCGACGCCGCCGCCGGAAACGCCGATATTGGCGATGGGCGAGGTGGCGTCGGCGCCCGTCGCATAGGTGTGGAAGATGTTCCAGCCGCCGTCGGCCGGGCTCTTCTTCTCCGCGCGCCGCGAGGTCAGCGTGGACCAATCCATCGCCTGCACTTCCACATCCATGCCGACGTCGCGCAGCACCTGCGCCGTCACCAGCGCGGCATTGTTCAGCACCGGAATGTCGGTGGACTGCATCAGGATGATCTTCTCACCCTTGTAGCCAGCCTCCGCGAGCAGCTTCCTGGCCATTTCCTGGTCATGCGACTGGAGCGGCCCGACCCCGACATCCGACTCGTTCGGCGTGCCGCAGATGAAGTAGGCCGCACATTCCTTGTAGAGCTTCGGGTCGCCGACGATCGCCTGCAGATACACCGTCTGGTTGACGGCGTAGAGCAACGCCTGGCGCGCCTTCGGGTTGTCGAAGGGCGGGTGCAGGTGGTTGGGCCGGAGCCAACCCTGCGTGCCCAGCGGGTCGATCACGGCGAGTTCGACATCCTCGCTCTGCTCGAGCAGGGGCACCATATCGACGGCCGGCGTCTCCCAGAGATCGACTTCGCCGTTGATGAGCGCGTTCATCGCCGTCGCCGGGTCCGGAATGTAGATCCACTCGACCCGGTCGAAATGGACGACCTTGCCGCCGGCGGCGCCGGACGCGGCCTCGCTGCGCGGCACATAGTCCTCGTTCCTGGCATAGACGACCTTGGAGCCCGGCACCCATTCTTCCTTGACGAAGCGGAACGGGCCGGAGCCGACGACTTCCGAAACCTGCTCGAAGGCGTCCGTGTCGGCATATTCCTTCTTCATCATGAAAGGGGTGTTGGAGCTGATCTTGCCGAGCGAATCCAGGACCAGGCCGTAAGGCTCGTTCAGGGTGAGCGTGAAGGTCTTGTCATCGACCGCCTTCAGCTCCCTGGTGAAGTCCATGAGCTTCTGGCCCATGCCGTCGCGCTTGCCCCAGCGCAGGATGGACGCCACGCAGTCCTCGGCCTTCACCGGGTCGCCGTCATGCCATTTCAGACCGTCGCGCAGCGTGAAGGTATAGACGAGACCGTCGTCGCTGACGGAGTGCTCGCCGACCATCTGCGGGTGGACGTTCAGCTCTTCGTCCTGGGCGAAGAGCGTGTCGTACACCATATAGCCGTGGTTGCGGGTGATGTAGGCCGTGGTCCAGATCGGATCCAGATTCTTCAGGTCGGCATGCGGCACAATGCGCAGCACCGATTCCGCCGATGCAGGCCCGATGCCCAGGCCCAGCGCCATCGGCGCGGCGGCCAGCGCCGCCAGCGCCGCGCGGCGTGTCGCGGTCAAAAATCGTGGCATGTTCGCTTGTCCTCCTCTTGGCGTCCCCATCCGGCCGGCCGCCGCCCGGGAGCGGCGACCGGCAGTGTTGCGCGGACCGGTCAGGCGGCCATGCAACCACGGTTGGGCGCGCTTGTCACCTTTGCAGGCAGCCGCCCTGTAGGCGGCAATGTCGCGGACGCATGACATTGCGCAGCCGCGCCGCTTCTCTATGGTCCCCCGCTCATGACCGACAGCTTCGACTATGTGATCGTCGGCTCCGGCACGGCGGGATCGGTGCTGGCCGCCCGGCTCGCGGCGGGCGGCATCCATTCTGTCTGCGTGCTGGAAGCCGGGCCGCCCGACCGGCACCCCTTCATCCATATCCCGGCCGGCTTCATGAAGACGCTGACGAACCCGGCCGTGAACTGGCTCTACTCCGCCGAGCCGAGCGAATGGACGGGCGGGCGGCGCATCCACGCGCCGCGCGGCAAGACGCTCGGCGGCTCCAGCTCCATCAACGGCCATATCTACAACCGCGGCCAGCGGCTGGACTATGACGGCTGGGCCCAGCTCGGCAACCGGGGTTGGGGCTATGCCGACGTGCTGCCCTATTTCAAGCGCACCGAGAGGCGCGTCGGCGAGGGCGACAACACCTTCCGGGGCCGCGAGGGCGGCCTTGTCGTGACCGACAACCCCTACCGCCACCCGCTCTGCGAAGCGTTCATCGAGGGCGCGGCCGGGCTCGGCATCCCTCGCAACCCGGATTACAACGGCGCCGACCAGGACGGCGTCGGCTACTTCCAGCGCGCGATCCACCGGAACCGGCGAGCCAGCGCGGCGCGGGCCTTCCTGCATCCCGCCATGCGTCGGCGCGACACGATGCTCGATGTGCGCACCCGCGCCCATGCGGCGCGCATCCTGTTCGACGGCAAGCGCGCGGTCGGCGTACGCTACCGGACGGACGGCAACCCCTACGAGGTGCGCGCGCGCCGCGAGGTGGTCCTGTGCGGCGGCACGGTCAATTCGCCGCAATTGCTGCAACTGTCCGGCGTCGGGCCGCCAGAACTTCTCGGCGGCCTCGGCATCCCCGTGCATCATGCGCTGCCCGGCGTCGGAGAGAACCTGCACGACCACTACGCCGTGCGGATCGTCGCGCGCGTCAAGGGCGCGGAGACGATCAACCAGCGCGTCCGGGGCCCGGCGTTCCTGGCTGAAGCCGCCCGTTACTTCGCCGGCGGCGCGAGCGTGCTCGGCCTGGCGCCGTCGCTGGTGCATGTGTTCTGGAAGTCCGATCCGTCGCTGGACAAGGGCGACCTCCAGATGACCTTCACCCCGGCAAGCTACAGGGAAGGCGTGCAGGCCGCGCTCGACGACTACCCCGCCATGACGATCGCGCCCTGGCAGCAGCGCCCGGAGAGCCGCGGCCATGTACGCATCGTCTCGCCGGACCCGTTTGCGGCGCCGCAAATCCAGCCGAACTACCTGGCGCACGAGATGGACCGGCAGGTGCTGCTGGGCGGGCTGAGGCTCGCGCGCCGCCTGATGCGCACGCCGGAGCTGGCCCCCTGGAACGCCGGGGAGGCGTATCCGGGCGACGCGGTCGAGAGCGACGACGAGTGGCTCGACGTCGCCCGCCAGCGGGGCACGACCACCTTCCACCTGGTCGGGAGCTGCCATATGGGCGCCGACACCGACCCGCTCGCCGTGGTGGACGACCGATTGCGCGTCCGGGGGCTGGACGGCCTCAGGGTCGTCGATGCGTCCGTCATACCGCGCATGCCGTCCGCGAATACCAACGCCGCCACGCTGATGATCGCAGAGAAGGCCGCCGACATGATCCTCGACCGGGCGCCGCCTCCGCCCGTCGTCCTTCCTGACTGACGGGGCAAGTTCGGACCGTGGCCGCAGCCGACCTCCTGCCGCTGTTCATGTTCGCGGCGCTCGCCGCTTTCCTGTTCACCGGCTTCCCGGTGGCCTTCGGGCTTGCCGGCCTGACGATCCTGTTCGGCATCGTCGGCAACCTGATGGGCGTGTTCGAATATATCGAGTTCACCAACATGGTGTACCGCGTCTGGGGCGGCGTCGCGGAGAACCTGGTGCTGACGGCCGTGCCCACTTTCGTCTTCATGGGCGTGATGATGGAGCGCAGCGGCATCGCCCAGGACCTGCTCTACTGCCTCCAGGTGCTGCTGAAGCGCGTGCCCGGCGGCCTCGCGCTGTCGGTGACCGTGATGGGCACCATCATGGCGGCGATGACCGGCATTATCGGCGCCTCGGTCACGCTGATGAGCGTGCTCGCCCTGCCGCACATGCTGAAGGCGAAATACGACCATGCGCTCGCCTGCGGCACGATCTGCGCCGCCGGCACGCTCGGCATCCTGATCCCGCCCTCGATCTTGCTGGTCATCATGGGCGACCTGATGGCGGTCTCGGTCGGCAACCTCTTCCTCGCCGCGCTCTTCCCCGGCCTGCTGCTGTCCGGCCTCTACTTCATCTATATCTCGTCATACTCCGCGATCCGGCCCCAGGTGGCCCCGCCGCTGTCGGACCTCGACGCGCCGCAGACCATCCCGGCCTATGCGGCCATGCTGCTCAAGGGCTTCATCCCGCCGGCGGCGCTGATCCTGTTGATCAAGGTGGCGATCTTCGGCGGCTGGGCGACGCCGACCGAGGGCGGCGCGGTGGGCGCGTTCGGCGCAACCCTGCTGGCGATCGTCAACGGCCGGTTCACGCTCGACCTGATGAAGGACTGCTGCGACCGCACCGCGCTCACCGTGGCGATGATCTTCTTCGTTTTCGTCGGCGCGACCGGCTTCTCCTATGTCTTCCGCTCGCTCGGCGGCGACGAGGTGGTGGACCATCTCATCCTGTCGGTCGGGCTGGGAAGCTGGGGCCTGCTGATCATGCTGATGGCGATCGTGTTCGTGCTGGGCTTCTTCCTCGACTGGGTCGAGATCACGCTGATCGTGCTGCCGGTCTTCCTGCCGATCGTCGAAACGCTAGCCTTCGGCGCCCACGTCCCGCAGCATGAGGTCGTCTACTGGTTCGCCATCCTGATCGCGGTCAACCTCCAGACCTCGTTTCTCACCCCGCCCTTCGGCTTCGCGCTGTTCTACATGAAAGGCGTGGCGCCGCCGGAGGTGAAGCTGACATCGATCTACAGGGGCATCATTCCTTTCGTGGTTCTCCAGGTGATCGGCCTGGTGACCGTCATCGCCTGGCCCGACATCGCGCTCTGGCTGCCGCGCCAATTGCTGAACTGACGGCTTGCTCCGGCCGGACGGTTTGGGCGACACTGGAAGGATGAACGACGCTCCGGAGTCCGGCGAGCCCGGCGGCGGGCCGGCGGTCCGCCCGGAACGGGAGGCGCCGGCGCCGACGCGCCGGGAGACTGTGCCGGCGCTTGAGGAAATTCTGGACGAGCCGTTCCCCGTGCTGGACCGCGGTTTCGTGCGCGTCGTCGACTACATGGGCAGCGACAACGCCATCGTGCAGGCGGCGCGCGTCTCCTACGGCAAGGGCGCCAGGCGCCGCTCGGCCGATGCGGCGCTCATCCGCTACCTGCTGCGCCACCGGCACACCACGCCGTTCGAGATGTGCGAGATCAAGCTCCACATCAAGCTGCCGATCTTCGTCGCCCGCCAGTGGATCCGCCACCGCACGGCGAATGTGAACGAATACTCGGCCCGGTATTCCAGGATGGACCGGGACTACTATCTTCCCGAAAGACAGAGGTTGGGGAGTGGAAAACGTAAACCCCATGCACAACTCAGCCTGTTCGATCCACCCGAACTCATGGCGCTTGCATCGCAATCGAGCTCGAACAAGCAAGGCCGTGAAGGCCAACTGGCGAAAGCGGAGGTCGACGATTCCCGGTCGCGGGTCGAGTGGGTTTCGACTCGCGCCTACGGCGTTTACAGGAACCTGCTGAACGAAGACGAAGACGGCGGGAAAATGCGCGAAGACCGGTCCGGGATCGCCCGCGAGCTCGCCCGGTCCATCCTGCCGGTCAACTACTACACCCAGCTCTACTGGAAGTGCGACCTGCACAATCTGATGCACTTCCTCTCGCTGCGCGCCGACAGCCATGCGCAATACGAGATCCGCGCCTATGCCGACCTTATCCTCGACGAGGTGGTGAAGCGCTGGGTGCCGGTGACATACCGCGCCTTCCAGGACTATGTGCATCGCGCGGCCTCCCTGTCCGCCGGCGCTCTCGACGTCGTGCGGCGCATGCTCCGGGGCGAGCAGGTCTCGCAGGACGGCAGCAGCCTCTCCCCCCGCGAATGGCGCGAACTGATGGCCGTTCTCGACCGGGACCCATAGGCCCCGGCGTCAACTTTCGGAGACAGCAATGAAAATCGAACTCCACCACATCAATGTCTGCACGAAGAATGTGCCCGAGCTGGACGAGTTCTACCGCTCGGTCTTCGGCTTCGAAACCATGGAGGGCCGCCAGGACAACCGGAACCTGGGCGGGGGCTACGACGGCGGCGTGTCGTTCCTGACCGACGGCCGGACCGAGTTTCACCTCGCCGCGCAGGACCTGGGCGTCGGGCACCGCATGGGCCATGCCGTCAACCCACTGGAGCGCGGGCATATCGCCTTTCGCACCGACGACATCGAGGCGGTCAAGAAGCGCCTGACCGATCTCGGCATCCCCTTCTCGGACTACGGCGCCTGGGCAATGGGCGGCTGGTACCAGATCTTCTTCCAGGACCCCGAGGGCACGATCATCGAGATTCACCAGCCCGGCTGCGAATGACGGCATCTGGCCTATACTGCCGCCGCCTTCACACGGGATATCCGCATCATGCAGTTTCGCAATCTGGGCCGTTCCGGCCTGCAGGTTTCGCTCGTCGGACTCGGCTGCAACAATTTCGGCCAGCGGCTGGACCAGACCGGCACCGACGCCGTGGTGCATGCCGCGCTCGATGCGGGCATCACGCTGTTCGACACCGCCGACATCTATGGCGGGCGCGGCAAATCGGAGGCGTTCCTCGGCAAGTCCCTGGGGCCGCGCCGCAAGGACATCGTGCTCGCCAGCAAATTCGGGATGCGGATGGCCGAGGGGCCTTACGGCATCGGCGCGGCGCGCTACTACATCATGCACGCGGTCGAGGCGAGCCTCCGGCGGCTCGGCACGGACTGGATCGACCTCTACCAGCTCCACCAGCCCGACCCGCTGACCCCCGTCGAGGAGACGCTGCGCGCGCTCGACGACCTCATCCGGCAGGGCAAGGTGCGCTATATCGGCCACTCCAATTTCGCCGCCTGGCAGACCGTCGAGGCGGAACTCACCGCCGGCCGGCACGGCCTCACTGCCTTCGTCTCCGCGCAGGACGAATACAGCCTCGCCATGCGCGACCTCGAAGACGACCGCCTGGACATGATGGAGAAATACGATCTGGGCCTCCTGCCCTTCTTCCCGCTGGCGAGCGGACTGCTGACGGGCAAGCACGGCGACAAGCCGCTGCCCGGCACCCGCATGGCGGACAGCAACCGCTTCATCGACCGCTACTGGACGGACGCCAATCTCGCCATGGTGCGGGAGCTCACCGCCTTCGCGCGCGAGCGCGGCCGCTCCATGCTGGACCTCGCCATGTCGTGGCTGGCGGCCCGTCCGCAGGTCTCCAGCGTCATCGCCGGCGCCATGTCGCCCGAGCAGATCCGGGGCAATGCAGCCGCCTGCGACTGGGCGATGGACGCGGACGAGCTGGCCGCCATCGACGAAATCTGGACCCGCACCCGCTCATGAACACGCCGCGCGCCGCCGGGCGCCCCTTCATGGCGCTGCCGGGACCGACCAATATCCCGGAGCCGATCCTCCGGGCGATGGACCGCCCGACCGAGGATTTCAACAGCCCGGCCTTCGAGACGCTGGCGGCCGGCTGCTACCGCGACCTGAAACGGGTGTTCAGGACCGGGGGCGCCATTCTCTGCTGGGCCTCCTCCGGCCACGGCGCCTGGGAGAGCACCATCGTCAACCTGTTCCGGGCGGGCGACACCATCGTCATCCCGGAAACCGGCGCCTTCTCGACCTGGTGGGCCGAGATGGCGGAACTGTTCGGGGTCGAGGTGGTTTCGCTGCCGGGCGACTGGCGCAGCGCCGCCGACCCGAACGCCGTCGAGGACATGCTGCGGAAGGATACGGGCCGTCGGATCAAGGCGGTCGGCGTCGTCCACAGCGAGACCTCGACCGGCGTGTTGAGCGATGTGGCGGCCGTGCGCCGGGCGATGGATGCGGCCGGCCACGATGCGCTGCTGATGGTCGATACCATCTCCTCGCTCGCCTCCATGGACTACCGCATGGACGAGTGGCGCGTCGATGTCACCGTCGGCGGCTCGCAGAAGGGGCTGATGCTGCCGACCGGCCTCGGCATTGTCGGCCTGAACGACCGGGCGCTTGCCGCCGCCAGGGACGGCGGCTCGCCGCGCCGTTACTGGAGCTGGCAGCGCATGCTGGACCTCGGCGGCGACCTGCCGAAATTCCCCGGCACGGCGCCGACCCAGATCTTCTCGGGCATGAGGGTTGCGCTCGACCTGCTGTTCGAGGAGGGGCTGGACAATGTGTTCGCGCGCCACCGCCGGATGGCCGACCTGGTGCGGCTCGCGGTCGAGGCGTGGGGCCTGGAGCTCAACGCGCGCAGGCCCGAAGAACGCTCCGACACGGTCACGGCCATCCGCTGGCCGGAGGGCCGCGACCCCAACGCCTTCCGCGACAGCCTGCGGGACCGCTTCAATGTCGCCGTCAGCCACGGCCTGCTCGACCTTGCCGGCAAGATCGTCCGCATCGGCCATCTCGGGGACCTGAACGAAACGATGGTCCTCGGCCTGCTCGGCGCCATCGAGGCCAATCTCGCCATAGACGGCGTGCCCCATACGCCGGGCGGCGTCCGCAAGGCCATAGAACGGGTGGCGGCGGGCGCAGCCTGACAGACGGCACACGATGCCGCGACGATGACATCTTGAACCCGTGATTAGTACGCCATATGGCGTCCTAATCCCCTGTTCGCGAACCGGGGACCATGAAATGGCGGCAATAGCCAAGCTGAAGAAGGATCGCGTGCATCTACGCCTCGATGCCGCCAGCAAGCGCAAGCTGGAGCGTGCGGCGGCCTATGAGGAAACGACGGTAAGCCGATTCGTGCTGGCGAACGCCGTAGCAGCAGCGGAGCGCTTCCAAGACGCACGACTCGACCCGCCGGAGCCGAACGCGATGCTGAGAGAAGCCGCCCGCCGCTATCGCGCGCGTTTTTGTGAATGAACCGCCGCTCGTCATCGAGCCGCTCAATCCAGACCATGACCGCACGAGCTTTTCCTGCGGGGAGCCGCTCTCGACAACTATCTTCGGCGACAGGCGTCTCAGGATATGCGGCGGCGCGGCACACAGGTCTTTGTGGCCGCCGGCGACGCGCCCGGACAGATCATGGGCTACTACAGCCTGAGCGCAGCCAGTTTCGAGAAAGAGGAGTTACCCGCAGACCTGGCGAAACGCCTGCCGCATTCCCCGGTACCGGCGGCGGTGCTCGGACGGCCGGCGATCGACCTCACCTGCCGGGGGCGCGGGCCGGGCGAGAGGTTGTTGCTGGACGCGGCGCACCGGGTCCAGCTCGCCAATGCGGTGATTGCTGTGTACGCAAGTGTCGTCGATGCCAAGAACGAACGCGCCCGGAACTTTTACGAGGGGGATTACATACCACAGTCACATTTTATTGACCGGGTCGGCGAAGGCGGCTACGGTGCGGTCGCCAATCGGGAGGGCGGTCGATGGTACGGAAGGCGCCCGGCAAGGCTCACAGGAGGGAATAAGTCTCGCCAAGCTCTTCAGGCTGTTCCCCGACGATGACGCCGCGCGGGTCTGGTTCGAGAAACAGATTTGGCCGGAAGGTCCGCATTGCCCGACATGCGGATCGTTCCATGTGCAGTGCGCGACCAAGCACAGGACGATGACTCACCGTTGCCGCGATTGTGACGGGCGGCCCGATTTCAGTCTCAAGACCGGCAACCTCATGGAGGGATCGAAGCCGGGCTACCGGACTTGGGCGATTGCTGTTTATCTCGTGACGACGGGCCTGAAAGGGGTCTCGTCGATGAAGCTGCATCGGGACTTGGCGATCGCCCGGAAATCGGCGTGGCATCTGGCGCACCGCATCCGCAAGGCGATTGAGGGTGGGGAAGCGCCGATGTTTGCCGGGCCGGCCGAAGCTGACGAAACCTGTGTCGGCGGCAAGCGCAGGAACATGTCGAACGCCAAGCGGAAGGAGTTGACCGGGCGCGGGACGGTCGGCAAGACGGCCGTCGCGGGCGGTCAAGGACCGGGACGCAAACCGGGTGGCCGCGCGGCGCATGGCGGCGACTGACGCCAGCGCCCTGCAATCCTTTGTTCGTGACCATGTGCAGCCGGGCGCAACGCTCTACGCCGACGAAGCCCGCGCCTGTGCCGGAATGCCTGAATACGCTCATGAGGCGGTCAATCGCAGCGCCGGGGAGTTCGCGCCCGGCATGGCTTCGACGAACGGCATGGAGAGCTTCCGGGCCATGCTCAAGCGCGGCTATCGGGGGGCTTGTCACAAGTTCTCCGAGAAGCGCCTTGACCGCCATGTCGGGGAGTTCGCGGGCCGTCACAACATCCGCGAGGCGGACACCGCAGACCGGATGGCGATTGTCGCCGGGCAGACCGTCGGCCACCGTCTCCGCTACCGGGAGCCGATTGCCGACAACGGCCTGCCTTCGGGAGCGCGCGCCCGATGCTCGTCGCCGCGCAAACCGGCCTGTTCGTCCCGGTCTCGTCCGAAAACGATGACCGTCACCCGGTTCATGCCGAAGACTGCCGGAAGATCGTGCCCGCCCTGCTGGCGAACCGCGTTTCGCTGATCGTCACCGACCCGCCCTGCTTCATCGACGGCATGGGGGACGACTGGGATCGTGGCGCACTGGAGCGGCGGAAACGCGGTTGCGGAGGAATGGCTACGCATCATCCGGCCCGGCGGCTTCGTTTTCTGCTTTCCGCAGAATCGGCTTGTCCATCATTGCGCCATGGCGATTGAGGCGGCCGGATTCGAGATACGCGACATTCTGGCATGGCGATATGAGGGGCGGGCGAAGGCGTCCAGCCAAGAGCATTTTACCCGCAAACGGAATATCTCGCAGGCGGAGCAAGATCGGCTCATTGCGAAGCTGGACGGGCGCAAGACGCCGCAGTTGAAGCCGCAGTGCGAAATGATCGCCATGGCGCAAGCGCCGCGCGATGGGACATTCGTGGATAATTGGGGCCGTTGGGAAACCGGCCCGATAGACCCGCGCGCGCCTGTCATTGAACCGGGCCGGTTTCCCGGCACGGTCATACCGGCGAAGAAGCCGCGCGAGCGGCACGGGCATATGACGACCAAGCCGGTTGACTTGCTCCGACACTTGATTCGCCTGTTCTCGCCGGCAGGCGCGATTGTCTTTGACCCGTTTGTCGGTTCCGGTTCCACCGGCGTTGCTGGCCGAATGGAGGGGCGCAGCTTTATCGGCGCAGAAATTGACGCCGATATGGCGCGATCCGCCGGGAAGCGCATTGCAGGCGCCGTCTAATGTCGCTTCCGGCACCGGATGAATTGCAGGCTGCGTGGACGGAGTTACGGGCGATTCATACGGAGTATCTCGCCGTCCATGAAGTCGTCATTCCTGCCGTCGAGCATTATACGGATCACAACAAGACGGTATGGCTGGCAGCGCCCCGGCATTGGCATAACCGGGAAGTTCATAAGGACGAGATTTCAGCGATTGTCCGGCGAGACGTCGAGGGTGCCGGCGCCGACCGGCAGGTCCGGCATTTGAAACGCGATGGCCGGGACATCGGCCCGCGCGCCGGGCGGCACAAGCTGAATCCCTATGAGCCGTCGCAAGAGTTCCTGAACATGAACGCCCGGAAGCGGCGGCGTCTTGCTGCAACCGCTCATACGGCAACGATTTCCTCTTCGACGACAAGGGGCGCGTCCATGCCGTCGCGGGCATAGGTCCCATTCAACGGGCCAGCGCCGCAGTGCAACGGCTCATCTTGGAATGGCTCATCAAGCCGGGAGGGAAGCCGCGATGACAGACGAGCAGCTAACGGTGCGAGTAAAGCCGCACGGCCACCAGCCGACGAAAGCGGAGAGGGAGGAGACAATCGAACAGCACAAGCTGGACGGCTCGCGCTGACACCGGAGGAAGCAGCCCGCACCCTGCTCCGCCCCGTCAATGTCGTGGAAGACCCGGAAGCTCGGAAGCCTCCGGTGACTGTCGTATATAAGCCCCTTTACGAGCGTTATGGCTTTAGAGCGTTCGCCTTCGTGCCGCGCCGCCTGTTCCTGCCCCTCCGAACCTTCGAGAAGCTCCGGCTTCAGCTACAAATTCAACCCCGGGCGGGATTGACGCGGGTCAGATACCGGACGGCAGGACCGGCCCGGTGTCCTGCACGACCCCCAGCCGTTCGCTCGCGATACGGGCGCCATCGGCCATGCTGCGGAGCTTGGCCCAGACCACGTCTTCCGGCACCCGGCCCATGCCGGCGGAGGTATCGAAGCCGCAATCGGCGCCGGCCTGGATGCGTTGCGGGTCGCCCACGACGCGGGCGGCGCGCTCCAGCCGCTCGGCGACCGTTTCGGGATGCTCGACATAGTTGGTCGTCGTGTCGATCACGCCCGCGACCAGATACTGGTCCGGGGCGAGCGGCGAGCGGCGCAGCTCCTCCACCTCGTGCTGGTGGCGGGGATTGGCGAAGGGCAGCACCAGCCCGCCGACATCGGCCTTCAGCAGGATCGGCAGCACATCGCGGAGTTCGACATCCAGGTCGTGCGGGCCTTCATAGTTTCCCCAGCAGACATGCAGGCGCACGCGCTCGCGGGGCACATTGGCCAGCGCCCCGTTCAGCGTCCCGACGACCAGTTCCACCCAGTCCTGGAAGATGCCGAGCGGTTCGTCGGCGAACAGGAAATGACGCTCCATGGCGAGGTCGGGCGCGTCGATCTGCAACAGCCAGCTGCGCGCCATGACTTCCTCATATTCGACCCGGAGCGCCTCCGCCACATCGGCGAGATAGGCTTCGCGGTCCGCATAGTGGCTGCTCCGCATCGCCGAGACCACGATGCCGGGCGAGGGCGCGGTCATGAAGGGCTGCGCGAAGCCGCCTCCGGCCTTGTCGAGCGCAAGCCGGAAGGTCTCGCACTCGTCTTCCAGCGGCGTCCGGTCCACATAGCGCACCGCGCCGAGGTTCATGGGCGGCTCCATGTTGGAAACCGCCTCGCCGCGCGCCCGAAGGAAGGTCTCGTATTCGCGCACCAGCCCCGGATAGCGGAACACATCCCGTCGTCCGGGCCGCTTCCAGGTCCCGCCGAAGCCGCTCATGCGGTGCTGGACATAAAGGAAGAAGCCCTCGCGCTGCTGCTCCCCGTTATTGCCGATGGCGATGCCGGCCTCGATCTGCCGGGCGACAATCGCATCGGTCGCCTCGCGGCCGGCCGCCGCCAGAGCTTCGGCGTCCACCGCGCCGCCCTGCGCGCGGCGCCCGTAGAGGCCGGTGAGTTCCAGCGGCCGGGGCAGGCTGCCGGCATGCGTGGTGGGAATGCCCATCGGCTTGTGGCTCCCGAGGCGGCGGCTCGACGAAACGGACAGCGCATTCTTCCCGAACCCGCCGCCGCAAGAAAGGCCTATGCCTCGATTGGGTCCGAGCCGTCCCTTCTTCGCTTGCGAGGGAGGGACGGGATAATGAGGCGGCTCTAGAAATTTTAGGAATAATTCCTGATTTATGATTGACTACAGAATATCTGTGCTAGAATGGCTGGAGGGAGGCGGCGTCCGCGGGCCGTCTTCCTGCGCCCCGGCCCGGCGCCGGGACGACCCCGATTCAGCCAACAGGCGAAGTGCGCCCTGCGTTCGGCGCGCGCGATACGCGCAAAACAGGGCCGCCCCCGAGCCGGACGGCAACGAAACGAAGGAGACGATGCCCGATGCGACCACCGAACGCCCCGCCCGCCAGACCGGCAGCGCGCTGCTGGAACATGACAGAACATGACATTTCATGACATATCGCAGGGGGGCCCTGCCGCCCGGTCGGGAGGCCGGTTCTCCCCGGTTCCGGGCGGTTGCGCTGCGGGCATGCGTGTCTTCTGCCCCTATGGTCCCGATGCGGACGGGGTTATGCTGCGCGCTCACATCCGCAACGGGGGACCGCTTCGCCCATGCCGACCCAGCAGACCCGGGGGCCGCTCAGCGGCGTCACCGTCATCGACCTCACCCGCGTGCTGGCGGGGCCGTATTCCACCATGATCCTCGCCGAACTCGGCGCCCGCGTCATCAAGGTGGAAACGCCCGGCCGCGGCGACGACGCCCGCGAATACGGCCCGTTCGTCAACGGCAAGTCGGCCTATTTCATCTCCGTCAACCGGGGCAAGGAGAGCATTGCGCTCGACCTCAAGGACAGCGGCGACCGCGCCGTTTTCGAGGCGTTGCTCGCGGGCGCCGACGTGGTGGCCGAGAACTTCCGCCCCGGCACGATGGAGAAGCTCGGCTATGGCTGGGACGACCTCAAGGACCGCCACCCGGCCCTGATCTACGCCGCCTGCTCCGGCTTCGGCCATACCGGGCCCCATTCCGGGCGTCCGGCCTATGACATGGTCGTGCAGGCCATGGGCGGCATCATGTCGATCACCGGCCAGCCGGGCCAGGAGCCGACCCGTGTCGGCATGTCGATCGGCGATATCGGCGCCGGGCTGTTCACCACCATCGGCATCGTGACGGCGCTTTACGACCGCGCCCGCACCGGCCGCGGCCGCAAGCTCGACATCGCCATGCTCGACTGCCAGATCGCGCTCTGCGAGAACGCCGTTGCCCGCTACGGCGCGACGGGCAAGGCGCCGGGGCCGCTCGGCGGGCGGCATCCCTCGATCACCCCGTTCCAGACCTTCCGCACCCTGGACGGCTGGATGGTGGTCGCGGCCGGCAACGATGTCATGTTCCGGCGCTTCTGCGACCTGCTCGACCGGGCCGACCTGAAGGACGACCCGCGCTACGCCTCCAACAACCTGCGCAACGAAAACCAGGAAAGCCTGGAAGCGGAGGTCGAATCCATCCTCGCCGCCCGCAGCACGGCCGACTGGCTTGCCCTGCTGGACCCGGCCGGCATCCCGGCAAGCGGCATCAACGATATCGGAACCGTGATGGCGCATCCACAGGTGGCGCCGCGCAACATGGCGGTCGAGGTGGACGACCCGACCGCCGGCCGGCTCAAGGTCGCCGGCAATCCGATCAAGCTCTCCGGCTACGACGACCCGCCGGGTCGCGCCACGGCGCCCGACATCGACCAGGACCGCGACCGGATCGTCAAGGAGCTGGCCGCGCGCGCGGTCGCCGCATCCGCATGAGCCGGCTGCCGTGAACTTCCGGCGGCGGTTCTGGCGCTGGACGTTGCGCCTCGCCGCCGCCCTGCTGGCCGCGGCAATTCTGGCGGTTGGCGGCGGGCTGCTCTGGCTGCGCAGCTCGCTGCCCCAGCTCGACGGCGAACTGCGGCTGCCGGGTCTCGAAGGGCCGGTCGAGCTGCTGCGCGACCGCTACGGCGTGCCGACGATCCGGGCCGGCAACCGGGCCGACGCCGCCTTCGGCCTCGGCTACGCCCATGCCCAGGATCGGTTCGCGCAGATGGAACTCATGCGGCGCGGCGGCGCCGGGCGCATGAGCGAACTCGTCGGCAGCATGGCGCTGGGCTCCGACCGCCACGCGCGCGGCCTGGGCCTCATGCAGCAGGCCGAAAGCCAGGCGGCCGCTCTGCCGCCCGACCTTCGCCGGACGGTCGAGGCCTATGCCGCCGGCGTCAACGCCTGGCTCGGCGCGCGCGCCGGCGCGCTGCCCTGGGAACTGGCCGTACTGTTCCACGAACCCGAACCCTGGCGGGTCGCCGATTCCATGATCTGGGGGCGGATCATGGCCTTCAGGCTGATCGGCAATTGGCAGGCCGAGGCGTCGCGCGCGCGCATGGCGGACCGGTTGACGCGGGAGCAGATAGACGACCTCTGGCCGCCCTCGGCCGTGGACGATCCCGTGACCCTGCCGGGCCTCGGAAGCAGCGGCGGCTCGAATGTCTGGGCCGTCGCCGAACCGGCCGCGCTCGCCAACGATCCGCATCTCGGCTTCACGATCCCGAACCTCTGGTACCTGGCGCGCATCGAGACGCCGGACGGCGCGCTGGCGGGCGCCACCGCGCCGGGCGTTCCCCTGATGATCCTGGGGCATAACGGCGGCATCGCCTGGGGACTGACCACCCCCCACACCGACACCGCCGATGTCGTTACGCGCCCGGAGGTCGTCGCGATCCGGCGCGAGACGCTGGCGGTGCGCTGGGGCGAAAGCGTGGACCTGGAACTGCGCCGCACCCGCAACGGCGTCGTCGTCTCGGATTTCTCCGACGCGCTGCCGGAGGGCTGGGCGGTCGAGAGCCCGGCATTCCGCGGCGACGACCGGACGGCCGCGGCGCTCGGGCGGCTGAACGAGGCGCGGGACTGGCCGGGTTTCGTCGCCGCGCTGCGCAGCTTCCACTCGCCGCAGCAGAATATCGTCTATGCGGACAAAGCCGGCCGCATCGGCATCGTCGCCCCCGGCCGGGTGCCGAACCGGCGCGGCGGCTTCGATGTATCCGCCGGGACGACCTGGTCCGGCCTCATCCCCTTCGACCGGCTGCCGCGCCGCGCCGATCCGCCTTCCGGGCGCATCGTCAACGCCAACAACCGCCTGGTGGACGAGACCTATCCGCACTATCTCGGCCGCGAATGGGACGCGCCCTACCGCGCCGTTCGCATCGAAGCCCTGCTCGATGCCGGGGCGGCCCATGCGGCGATCCAGAACGATACCGTGTCGCTGTCGGCGCGCGAATTGCTGCCCCATCTGCTGTCCGCAGTCCCGGATGCGCGCCTCCGGGCATGGGACGGCGACATGGACCGGCAGCGGCCGGAGCCGCTGATCTACATGGCCTGGATGCGCGAGGCGATGCGCGCGGTGTTCGCCGACGAGCTGGGGCCGCTGTTCGAATCGTGGTGGGCATACCGGCCGCTGGTGCTCCGCCGGGCGCTGCTCGACCGCCCCGCCTGGTGCGACGACACCGGCACGACGGCGAAGGAAACCTGCAAGGACCGCCTCGCGCTGGCGCACCGCCGCGCCGTCGCCTTCCTGCAGGAGCGCTACGGCGCCGAGACGCCGCCCTGGGGCGAGGCGCACCGCGCGCGTTTCGCCCACCCGGTCGCCGGGCGCATTCCCCTGCTGCGAGACCTCATGGACCGCGAGATCGCAACCGGCGGGGGGCCGACCACCGTGAACCGGGGCGGCGCTCGTTTCCGCGACGAGCGCCATCCCTTCCGCCACGGCCACGGCGCCGGCTACCGGGCCATCTACGATCTCGACGACCTGGACAAATCCCGCTTCATCCAGGCGGTCGGGCAGTCGGGCAACCCGTTCTCGCCGCATTACGACGACCTCATGGAACTCTGGCGGGACGGAGCCTATGTCACCCTCGATCCGGCAAGGCCACCGGCCCATCGCTTGTCGTTGCGGCCCCGATGAGCGTTTCCTTCGCCGATATCGAAGCGGCAGACCGGTTGCTGGAAGGGCGCATCGTCCGCACGCCCTTCCTCCGGTCGGAGACACTGAGCGCGATTTCCGGGGCCGACCTCTTCCTGAAATTCGAGAACCGGCAATACACCGCTTCGTTCAAGGACCGCGGCGCCTATGTCCGCCTGGCGGACCTGGACGAGGCGCAGCGCCGGGCCGGGGCGATTGCGCTGTCGGCCGGCAACCATGCCCAGGGGGTCGCCTACCACGCCGGGCGGATGGGCGTGCCGGCCACCATCGTCATGCCGGAGGCGACGCCGTTCGGCAAGGTCCGGGCGGCGGAGTTCCTCGGCGCGAAGGTGATCCTGAAGGGCGAGAGCATTTCCGAGGGCGAAGCCTTCGTCCAGGAGCGCGCGGAGGCCGAGGGCCTGACCTTCGTGCATCCCTATGACGACGCTCGCATCGTCGCGGGACAGGGCACGGTCGGGCTGGAAATGCTGCGCGCGGCGCCCGGCCTCGATTTCCTGGTCGTGCCCGTCGGCGGCGGCGGGCTCATCGCCGGCATTGCGGTCGCGGCGCAGGCGCTCAGCCCCGCGACCCGCGTGATCGGCGTCGAGGCGGCCGGCTACCCCTCCATGCACCACGCGCTGCGCGGCCTTCCGGCGCCGCCGGGCGGCCCGACCATAGCCGAGGGCATCGCCGTCAAGCGGCCGGGCGTGCTGACCCTGCCGCTGGTGAGCGCACTGGTCGAAGACATCCTGCTCGTCGATGAAGCGGCGATGGAGCGCGGCGTGCAGCTTCTCGCCGAAATCGAGAAGACCGTGGCCGAGGGCGCGGGGGCCGCCGCGCTCGCCGCCGTGCTGTCCTGTCCGGAGCGGTTCCGCGGCCGGCGCGTCGGCCTGGTTATCTCCGGCGGCAATATCGACGCTCGCCTTCTGGCCTCCGTGCTGATGCGCGGCCTGGTGCGCGGCGGACGGTTGGTGCGGCTGCGGATCGAGATCCAGGACCAGCCGGGCGGCCTCGCCCGCGCCGCCGCCGCGATCGCGAGCGCGGGAGGCAATATCGTCGATGTCCAGCATCAGCGCTGGTTCGAGGATGTGCCGATCAAGCTCACCGACATCGAGGTCGCGCTCGAAACCCGCGACGAGGCCCATGTCGGCCAGGTGCTGGAGGCCCTGCAGGCTGCGGGCATGCGCGCGGTCCGGCTCAGCTCCCGTTCCGGCTGACGAGCCCGGCCATGCCCTCGGACAGCAGCAGCGCCTCCACGGCCCCGATCTCCGGCCGGCGGTCCGGACCGCGAAAGGGACCGGCGATGGAAAAACCGAGAGGCGGCGCTTCCGGCCGGTCGGGAAAGGCGAGCCGGCCGGTGAGGTCGATCAAACGGCGTTGGAGGTTCGCCGACCCGGAAACCGCAACCTGTCCGTCTTCAAGCCCGAAGCTCCCGGCAATCGGCCGGGCAACGCCGCCGCGGATACGGGCCTCAAGGCGTCCGGAGGCGAGCGCGCCGCTCCCCGAGACCAAGGCCGTCCGCAGCCGGCGCAACAGCTCCGCCGAGGTAGTGGCTTCGTCCATGGCGGCTCGCACCGCGGCGGGGTCGATGCCGTCCAGCCGCCCGCCCGAGAAGTCGAGCCGCGCCGTGCCGGAGAGTGTGGAGACGAGGCCGTGCGGGCTGCGGCCTTCCGCCGACAGGTCGATGACCGCGTCGGTCCGGGCTCCGCCGGGGCCGAAACCGGCCGGTTCCGGCAACACGGCATCGCGCAGTTCCAGCTTCAGCCGCGCATGCCCCGCATCGGCCAGATAGCCGCCGTCGAACGCCAGCCGGCCGCCTCGCCAGCCGGCGCTCGCGGCATTGACCACCCACGCCTCCGGCGCCAGGGAAAGGTCCAGCTTCAGGTCGTCCAGCACCTCGCCATCGATGCCGAGCGCCTCGACCTCAAGGTCCAGATCCAGATCGAACGCGCCGAATTGCCCGGTCTCCAACGGCCTGCGCCGCCAGACCGGGACATTGCGGGACGGCGACGGCAGATCGATACGGGCCGCCGCCAGCGCGAAACCGGCCGCCGGCCTGCCGCCGTTCAAGGAGATCGTGCCCTCTCCCCGCGCCCGGACCGTTCCGAGCCGGAAGTCGATGTCGTCGAAGTCGGCATGGCCGCGCGCCGCCGAGACCGACGCCGCCAGCATGGCGGAATTGTCATTGCCGGAGAGCCGCAGACCCGGCGGCAGCGGGCCTTCCAGCTCGATGCGTCCCCGGAAGCGCGTCCGTTCGGCAATCTCGCCCGAAATGCGCATAAGCCGGCCGCCGGCGCTGGCCCGGAAGTCTATCGGGAGCCTGTCCGAGGGCCCCTCGCCGCGGGCCTCCAATTCGACGGCGCCGAGGCCGCGCGCGAGAACCGGCAGCCCGAAGCCGTAGAGGCCGGCGCTCCGGTCGAGATCGGTCGTCCGGCCCGAAACCCGGAACGAAGCGGCCCCGAAGCCGAACCTGCCGCTCCCTTCTCCCGACAGACCGCCGGCATTTTCGACAACCAGCCGGGGCACGGCGACTTCACCGCCCGCTCCCGTTTCGGCATCCAGCTCCAGTCTTTGCGCCGAAACGCCGAACAGGCGCGTCCGGGCGAGGTCGAGATGCAGCGTTCCCGGCGGCGGTATGCCGAGGCTCTCGAGCGCCGGGCGGTAGGGATCGAGCGGCAGGTCCTCGGCCGCAAGCCTTGCCTCGAAACGACCCTGCGTCCGCCCCAGCCGGCCCTCGATCCGGGCGCCGTCTATCCGGGCGCGAATCTCCTCGAACGCAAAATCGGCTCGGTCGAACCGTGTCCGCAGCGCGTCCGGCGCGATTCCGGTTCCGGCGAGCTGCAGCCGGCCCTGCAGTTCCAGGTTGCGTAGCCGGGCCTCATCGACCGCGCCCGGGTCGATCCCGAGCCAGAGCAGCAGGGCGCGCAAATTCCTTGTCTTCAGCGAGACGGCGGCCCGGTCGTGACCGCGCCCGTCTATCTTCACCCGCGTTCCGCCTGGCAGCGCGGCAGCGAAACGTTCCAGCGCGAACCCGCCGGCATCGCGGCGAAACGCGGCCTCGACCCGCCGCGCCGTCCGGTCGCCGAACCTGACGGCGCCGGCGTCGACCGCGAGCCGCAATTGCGCCCCCGGCGCCGCGCCGGCCAATTGCGGCAACCGGTCCCGCCAGCCGTCGAAGAGCAGCAAGCCTGTGGAGAACCGGGCGTCGATTGCCGTCCTCCTTCGCCAGTCCGCACGAATGGCGCCGGTGAAACGCTGGTCGTCCACCACCGCATCGACGCCGGTGAACTCCACCCCGTCGGGGCCGAGCCGGATCTCCGCGTCGAATGCGCCCTTCCACCCCGGTGCGACCTCCCCCTGTGCGGCGAGCCGTCCCGAGAAGACGAACCCGGTCGCCGGGTCTTTCGCAACCGCCCCGACGGCCACCGCCTCGAAGCTGTCGTTACCCAGCGAAACCGCGACGGGAACATGGTCTCGCCACACCCCGACGGTGGCCGCGATCCGATGTCGCCGGCCGTCCAGCAGCGCCTGGGCTTCCAGTCGGTAAGGGCCGTCCGGCCCCCTGGCGGTCAATGTCGCCGTCTCGACCGGGACGACTGCTTCGCCGAAGGCGACGGCGCTGTCCCGAACGCGGATGCGGCGCGCGGGAAGCGGCGGCAATGGACGTATCAGGGACCGGTCGAGGATCAATTCGACGCCCGAGAATTCCAGCGCATCGACCTTGAGGCTGCCAGCCAGAAGCGCCCCGGCATCCAGAATGGCCCGCGCCTCCCGCACCTTGATGTCGATGGCCGACACGCCGGCAATCGTCAGCTCCGGCCACGGCAGGAGCTCGAACCGGACGGGGCCGTCCAGGGACACCTCGCGACCCAGCGCTTCCTGGACGCGGGGCTCCAGATGCGACCAGTCGAGGGCGCGGGGGCCCTGCCACGCGACCGCCGTCAGACCGGCGGCTGTCAGCGCAACGATCATCGCGGCGGCGGAAACTCTGCGCATGGCGATCCGACGGTGGTAGGGTTCGGGGCGGTGAAAACCGGAACTTACACGAAGCGGACCGGCCGGTGGCGGAGATCGTCAATTTGAACAAGGCGCGCAAGGCCGCAGCTCGCGCCTCCAGAAAAGGGAAGGCGAAGGAACGGCGCGCCCGGCAGGGCGCAGACCGCTCGGACCCGGACGCCCGCCGCCGTGAACGGGACCTCGACGGCAAACTGCTGGATGAGCCGACAGACGGCGCCTGAACGCCTTCCCGCGCACGCCGGAAGCCGGGCGCCTTGCGGGCGGACCGAGCCTGCGCCATGGTCCGCGCCGTTTCGCAGCCGGGGGACGCGAGAGTGACGATTTCATTCGAGGATTTTCTGAAAGTCGATATCCGGGTCGGCACCGTGACGCGCGCGGAGCCTTTCCCGGAGGCGCGCCGGCCGGCGCTCAGGCTCTGGGTCGATTTCGGCCCGGAGATCGGCGAGCGCAAGACCTCCGCCCAGCTCACCGTCCATTACGACCCGGAGACGCTGGTCGGGCGCCAGGTTGCGGGCGTGGTCAACTTTCCGGCGAAACAGATCGGCAAGTTCATGTCGGAAGCGCTGGTGCTGGGCTTTCCCGACAAGGACGGCGAAGTCGTGCTGCTGGCGCCGGAACGCCCGGTTCCCGACGGCGGACGGATGTTCTGAAGCGGGCCGCCGGGGCTGCTTGTCTTGAGACGGTGAAGGCCGTAGCTTCGCCTGCCGGTGAGGGAGGGACGTCATGCACATCGAAATTGCAGAGCAAGACCGCGCCTTCCGCGACGAAGTGCGCGCCTTCATCGGGGACCGACTCCCCAGGGACGTGCGCGACAAGGTAAGGGACGGCAGCCTGCTCACGCGCGAGGATGTCGTCGGCTGGATGCGCACGGTCTCCGGCCGGGGCTGGATGTGCCCCAATTGGCCGGAGGCCGCCGGCGGACCGGGCTGGACGCCGTCGCAGAAGTTCATCTTCGAGGAGGAAAGCTATCTCGCCTGCGCACCGGGGCCGGTGCCTTTCGGCCCGCAAATGGTGGGGCCGGTGCTGCTCGCCTTCGGCACCGAGGAGCAGAAAGCGCGCCACCTGCCGGGCATCCTCTCCAGCGATGTCATCTGGTGCCAGGGCTATTCGGAGCCGAATTCGGGTTCGGACCTCGCTTCCCTCGGCTGCCGGGCGGTGCGCGACGGCGACCATTATACGGTCAACGGCCGCAAGATCTGGACGACCAACGCCGACTGGGCGGACTGGTGTTTTGCGCTGGTCCGCACCGACAGTTCCGGCAAGAAGCAGGACGGTATTTCCGTCCTGCTGATCGACATGTCGCTCCCCGGGGTCACCGTGCGTCCGATCGAGCGCTTCAGCCGCATGTCGGACTTCAACGAGGTGATCTTCGAGGATGTCCGCGTGCCGGTCTCGGAGCGCGTCCACGACGAGGGTAAGGGCTGGACCTGCGCCAAATACCTGCTCGGGCACGAACGCTCCGGCTCGGCGGGCATCGGGCTTTGCCGCCAGCGCGTCGACCGGCTGGAGGAGATCGACGACGGGCGCGCCCCGGACTTCTCCCGCCGCATTGCCGAGACCGGCGCGGCGCTGGAGGACTTGCGCTGGTCCTATCTGCGCATGGTGGCGGCGAAGGAAGCCGATGACGAGATCGGCTCCGAAGCCTCGCTGCTGAAAATTCGCGGCACCGAAATCCAGCAGGACGTCATGGAGCTGCTGATGGAGGCGCAGGGATATTTCGCGCATCCCTTCATCGAGCGCGCGCTCGCCCGGGGCTGGAACGAGCCCCCGGTCGGCCCGAGCGAGGCGGCCGGGGCCACGGCCTTTTATTTCGACTGGCGCAAGGCCTCGATTTACGGAGGCTCGAACGAAATCCAGCGCAATATCATCGCCAAGGCCGTGCTCGGCCTCTGAGCGGCATCCTACGACGGGAAGGAACGGGAACAGGCCCATGGACTTCGACTTTTCCGAGGACCAGCAGCTTCTGCAGGAGAGCGTGCAGCGCTTCGTGCGCGAGAACTACAGCTTCGAGCAGCGGCGCCAGTTGGTGGCGACCGAGCAGGGCTATGCCGATGCACACTGGCGGCAATTCGCGGAGCTCGGCTGGCTCGGCATCCCCTTCCCGGAGGAGCATGGCGGCCTCGGCATGTCGGGCGTCGAGACGATGATCGTCATGGAAGCGGTCGGCAGCGGACTGGTCGCCGAGCCTTACCTGCCCACCGTGGTCATGGGCGGCGGCGCTGTCACGCTCGCAGGTTCGGACGATCAGAAGGCGGAGATCCTGCCTGCCGTCGTGGAAGGCCGGTGCAAGCTCGCCTTCGCGTTCGCCGAGCGGCAGGCGCGCTACAATCTGCAGGATGTCGAGGTTTGCGCGGAGGGCGCGAACGGCGGCTACAGGCTCTCAGGCATGAAGAGCGTCGTGTTCGGAGCCCCGACGGCCGACCGGTTCATCGTGTCGGCGCGGACCGCCGGCGGCTCCCGCGATGCAGAGGGCATCACGCTCTTCCTGGTGGACCGGGACGCGCCCGGCCTCTCCGTGCGCGGCTATCCGACCGCCGACGGCCTCCGGGCCGGGGAGATGACGCTGGACAACACGCCGGCCCGGGGCGTGCTCGGCGAGGTGGACGGCGGGCTCGCCGCCGTCGAGGAAGTCGTGGACCGGGCGATTGCGGCGGTGTCGGCCGAGGCCGTGGGCCTGATGGGCGCACTGAACGACATGACGCTCGAATACCTCAAGACGCGCGAGCAGTTCGGCCAGCCTATCGGGCGCTTCCAGGTCCTCCAGCACCGTATGGTGGATATGTTCATCGCGCATGAGGAAGCGAAGTCGATGGCGATGATGGCGGCGATGCGCGTCGGCGAGGAGGATGCGGACGCGCGCAAGAAGGCCATGTCCGCCGCCAAGGTGCAGATCGGCAAGTCGGCCCGCTTCGTCGGCCAGCAGTCGATCCAGCTTCACGGCGGCATCGGCATGACCGACGAATACGCCGCCGGCCACTATTTCAAGCGTCTCACCATGATCGATCGCAGCTTCGGCGACAACGACTACCACCTCAGGCGCTACGCGGCGCTGTAGCGGGGCTTATTGCAGCTTCCGGAAGCTGTTTGCATAGAGGCGTTCGATTCGTGCGGCCTCGTCATCGGTCAGCGCCGCGAATTCGCGGCTACAGGCGCGGGCGGAGAGCCGCCCGCCGTTCTGCTCCAGGACGCCGCGCAGCAGCTCCACCCGCCGGTCCGGCATCTCCGCCACCTCCTTCACGCCGGCGGCAAACCGGTCAAAGGCGGCGAGGAAGCGGAGCTCGCGCGGCAGGTCCTCTTCCACCGTGCGCTCGATGCAGGCATAGAGGAACTCGGCATGGGCCGTGGCGTCGAAATAGCGGTAGAAGGCGGCCGTCTCATTCAGCACTTCGACATTGCCGCCGTCCGTCGCCCGCCAGTCGATGAAGGGCCGCAGGGCCGAAGACCGGGATTCGAGCACCCGGCGGTAGTCCTCGATACGGCGCAGGATGGCGGCGCTCCAGTTTGGCGCCGTCGAGCGCCCGCGCCGCCCGATGGGGCCGGGCCATTGCAAAGGCCGGGCAGTGGGCACCCGACCGCACCAAACTGCAGTCGGGGGTCCACGGCCGGCACATAGGGCGCCGCACCGGCATCCGGCAGGTCGAGCCGTTCCCCGGTCAGCCGCTCTTAGAAGAACCGGAGCCGCCGGGAGAACGCCCCGGTCGGTTGGGCACGAACCACCTCCGCTACTTTCGCGGCGGACACTCTTGCGAACAGGGCGTCGAGCACGGCAAGGTCGATCCCCTCCCGCCGGAAGGCGAAGACCGGATGGTCGGCCAGCGTCGGTTGCGGGCGGCGGCAACAACATCCAGTCCGGCGGCAGCAAAGGCAGGTCGAGGCCGTAGCGGTCGATTGCCCACGCATGACCCGCCGGCTCCGGCAGGGCGCGGCCGCGGAAATCGCTCATTTTGGCGCATTTCCACCTAAAGCGAACTATTCTGTCTCGTTTCCATTCATTTATGGCCAATTCTGCTCATTCCATCCATTTTCAAGCAGACCAATGGTCGCCTTCATCCCTCTGGCGGGCCCCAGCCGCCGCCGGCGGGCGTCTCGATGACGAAGATGTCGCCGGCGTTCATTTCGGTGCGGTCGGCGCCGCGCAGGACCTCGACGCTGCCGTCGGCGCGCACGACGCTGTTGCGGCCGGGCGCGCCGCTTTCGCCGCCTGCGAAGCCGTAGGGCGGCACACGGCGGTGGCTGGAGAGGATCGCCGCCGTCATCGGCTCCAGGAAACGGACCCGCCGGCGCACGCCGTTGCCGCCCCGCCAGCGCCCGGCCCCGCCGCTGCCGCGCCTGATCTCGAAGCTCTCCAGGCGGACCGGGTAACGCCATTCGAGGATTTCCGGGTCGGTGAGGCGCGTGTTGGTCATGTGAACATGCACGGCGTCCGCCCCGTCGAAGCCCTCGCCCGCACCGGAACCGCCGCAAATCGTCTCGTAATACTGGTAGCGCGCATTGCCGAAGGTGAAGTTGTTGACCGTCCCCTGCGACTCGGCCGCGGCGCCCAGCGCGCCGAACAGCGTGTCGGTGATGTATTGCGAGGTCTCGACATTGCCGGCGACCACGGCCGCAGGATAGTGCGGGCGCAGGATCGAAGGCTCCCGCACACGGACGTCCAGCGGCTTCAGGCAGCCGGCATTGAGCGGGATATCGACTCCGCACAGGCAGCGGAAGACATAGAGCACCGCCGCCATGCACACGGCCGTCGGCGCGTTGAAATTGCCGTCCACCTGGTCCGACGAGCGCGAGAAGTCCAGCACCGCCCGGCGCGCATCCCGGTCGATGGCGACATCCACCGCGATGCGCCAGCCCTGGTCGGTCTCGATCTCGAAGCTGCCCGGCCGGAGCGCGTCCAGCACCCGGCGCACGCTTTCCTCGGCGTTGTCGCGGACATGGCGCATATAGGCCTGCACAGTGTCCAGCCCGAAATGCGCCGCCATCTTGTGCAGCTCCTCGACGCCCTTCCGGTTGGCGGCGATCTGGGCGCGGAAATCGGCGAGGTTCTCTGCCGGGTTGCGGGCCGGGTAGCGCGCGCCCTCCAGCAGCGCCAGCACCTCCTCCTCAAGGAAGCGCCCGCCGCGCACCGCCCGCACATCGTCGAACAGCACGCCCTCCTGCTCGATATGGCGGCTGTCGGGCGGCATGGAGCCGGGCGTGATGCCGCCGATATCGGCATGGTGGCCCCGGCTCGCGACATAGAACCAGACCGCGCCGCCGTCGGGCGCGAAGACCGGCGTGATGAGCGTGACATCCGGCAGATGCGTGCCGCCGTTGTAGGGCGCGTTCAGCATGAACACGTCGCCCGGCTCCATCGTTCCGGCGCGGGACCGGATGATGGACTGGACGGACTCCGACATGGAGCCCAGATGAACCGGAATATGCGGCGCATTCGCCACCAGCTCGCCGTCGGGGTCGAACACGGCGCAGGAGAAATCCAGCCGCTCCTTGATGTTCACCGAGGAAGCGGTGGCCGCCAGCGTGGCGCCCATCTGCTCCGCCGCCGACATGAACAGGTTGTTGAAGACCTCCAGCAGCACCGGGTCCGCCTCGGTGCCGGTCGCGGCCTCTCGCCTGGCCGGCAGGACGCGCTCCAGCACGAGATTGCCGTCTGCCGTCAACCGGGCTTCCCAGCCCGGCTCCAGCACCGTGGTCGCCGTGTCCTCGACAACGATCGCCGGCCCCGCCACCCGATCGCCGGGGCGCATGTCTGCGCGGACATGCACCGCAGCCGCCTGCATCCGACCGTCGGCGAACAGCTCGGTCTCCGTCGCCGGAGCCGATTTGCCGCCGCTTCCGGCCATACCGGGTTCGCCGGCCCTGTCGGTGCGTCCGACCAGTTCCAGCGCCGCCGCCTCGATGACGAGCCCCTTCGTCTCCGAAACGAAGCCGAAACGCTGCCGGTGCTGGTCCTCGAAGGCCGCCTTCACCGCCGCTTCCAGGCCGAACGGCACGGTCAGCGGCGAATCGGTGCCGTCATAGCGCACATGCAGCCGCCGGAACGCCTCAATGCGCTCGGGCGGCACGTCCTGGGCGGCCATCTCCGCACGGGCGACCGCCTCCAGGCGCTCGAAGGCCACTTCCGCCTCTCCGATATCCGATAGCGGCGCCTCGACCGCCGTCTCGCGCAACACCCTTATGTCCGCAAGGCCCATGCCATAGGCGGACAGCACGCCGGCAAAGGGATGGATCATCACCGTTTCGATGCCGAGTGCATCGGCGACGGCACAGGCATGCTGGCCGCCTGCTCCGCCGAAGCAGTTGAGCGCGTAGTCGGTAACATCGTGGCCGCGCTCGATGGAGATGCGCTTGATGGCGTTGGCCATGTTCTCCACGGCGATGCGCAGGAAGCCCTCCGCCACGGCTTCGAGCGTGCGCCCGTCACCGATCCGCTCCGCGAGCGCGGCGAATTCGCGGCGCACGGTTCCGACATCGAGCGCCTCGTCGCGCCCTGGCCCGAAAATGCGCGGGAAGAACTCGGGCAACAGCCGGCCGAGCATGAGGTTGCAGTCGGTAACGGTCAGCGGACCGCCGCGCCGATAGCAGGCGGGGCCGGGGTCCGCGCCGGCGCTGTCGGGGCCGACCCGGAAGCGCCGCCCATCGAAATGCAGGATCGAGCCGCCGCCCGCCGCAACGGTGTGGATATCGAGCATGGGCGCGCGCATCCGCACGCCGGCGACCTCTGTCTCGAAGGCGCGCTCGTAGCTGCCCGCATAGTGCGAGACATCGGTGGAGGTGCCGCCCATGTCGAAGCCGATAATGCGCTCGAACCCCGCCGAGCGCGCCGTCTCGACCGCGCCCACAATGCCGCCCGCCGGCCCCGACAGGATGGCGTCCTTGCCCTGGAAGCGGCGCGCATCCACCAGCCCGCCATTAGACTGCATGAAGAGCAGCCGCGCCCCGCCGAGCGCGGCCGCCATGCGCTCGACATGGCGGCGCAGGATTGGCGAGAGATAGGCGTCCACCACCGTGGTGTCGCCGCGCGAGACGAATTTCATCAGCGGCGAGACCTTGTGGCTCACCGAAACCTGTTCGAAACCGACACGCCGCGCGATCTCTTCCGCCGCTGCTTCATGGGCCGTGTGGCGGTAGCCGTGCATCAGGCAGATGGCGACGGCCCGGAAGCCCTCTCCGTGCGCCCGTGCGAGATCCGCCTCCAGCTTCGCCTCGTCCAGCGGCTGCTCGACCTCGCCATGCGGGCCCATGCGTTCATCGGCCTCGACGACCGCCTCGTAGAGTATTTCCGGCAGCCGGATATTGAGGTCGAAGAGGCGCGGGCGGTTCTGGTAGCCGATCCGGAGCTGGTCGGCGAAGCCCCTGGTCACCGCCAGCAGGGTGCGCTCGCCCTTGCGCTCCAGCAACGCGTTGGTCGCAACGGTGGTGCCCATCCGCACCGCCTCGACACGGTTCGCCTGGATCGGCGCGCCCGCCTCGGCACCCAGAATGTCGCGAATCCCCTGGAGGGCCGCATCGTCATAGTGCTCCGGGGCTTCGGAGAGCAGCTTGCGGGTGACATAGCCGCCGTCCGGCCGGCGGGCGACGATGTCTGTGAAGGTTCCGCCCCGGTCGATCCAGAACTGCCAGCTTGCGCTCATGCCGTCTCTCTCCGCCGCGTCTCCGGCGCTTCGCACCGCCACACCCCGTTGAACTCGCCTTCCGCCGCCGCTATACACTTCGGCGCACGGCCGGAGTGTAGCTCAGCCTGGTAGAGCACTGTCTTCGGGAGGCAGGGGCCGCAAGTTCGAATCTTGCCACTCCGACCAATCTTTTCAAACGCCTGCGCGGCCGTGCAATGGGTCCCGGTCAGGACTCTTCAGCCGACCAGCCGGCGAAACGGCCCGGCCAGACCGCCGGATCGACCATGCTGCGGGGCGGCTCCCCGGCGATGACCTGTGCGATCTGGTCGGCGACCCCGTGCATCATGGCATGGACGCCCCGGTCCGTGTTCGATGCGATATGCGGGGTGACGATGACATTGTCCATCGCCAGCAACGGATTGTCCGGCAGCGGTGGTTCGGGGTCGGTCACATCCAGCGCCGCCCCCGCCAGGTGCCCGTCCTGCAAGGCCCGGATCAGCGCCTGCTCATCGACGACCGGCCCACGCGAGGCATTCACCAGATAGCCGCCCTTGGGGATCGAGCGCAACTCGCGCTCGCCGACCAGACGGCGGGTGGTCGGCGACAAGGGCACATGCAGGGTGACGAACTTCGCATCCCGCAGCACCGAATCGAAGTCGTCTGTCAGCGTCACGCCCTCGGGAGTCTCTTGCTGTTGGTCCACATAGGGGTCGCAGACCCGGAGATTCATGCCAAGCCCGAGTGCGCAGACCGCCGCGACACGCCGGCCGATGCGGCCGTAGCCGACGACACCCAGATTGCGCCCCCTGAGTTCCGTGCCCCGCATCCGCTCGCGGTCCAGGGGCCGGCCGCCCCTGAGGAAACGGTCCCCCGTCATGACGCGGGCCGCGAGCGCCGTGAGCAACGCAACCGTGTGCTCCGCCGTGGACTGGCTCGGCGCGTCGGGGTTATGGATAACGATAATGCCGCGCTCGCCCGCCGCCGCCACGTCGATCTTGTCCACGCCGATTCCGGGCGTGGCGACCATTTTCAGGCGGTTGCCGGCGCGCGACATGAACCCGGCGTCGATCGGCCCGCGGCCCGCAACCACGATATCGGCCCCGGAGACCTGCTCCAGGTCCGGATCGACGACCACCTCCGCCATCTCCCGGATCCGGTCCGCCGCTCCCATCGACAGCTCGTTCTGCATCACCACCTTGACCGGCATCCCGCTTCCCCCTGTGTCTGCCCGCTGCCGCCGTTATACACGCGGCCCCGCCGGGAGTCGCAAGCCGGGGAGACACCGGGGAACAGTCGTCAGCCGATCCGTTTCCTCACCCCCGCAACGGCCTCCAGCATGCGTTCGTGCTCGCCGACGAAGCGCAGCACGACATGGCCGGCGCCCCGCCCGGCATAGCCCGCAATCCAGTCCGCCGCCGCCTCCGGCGGGCCGGCGAACGCCGCCTGGCGGCGGCGCATCACAGCGCCGGGCACGCCGTAATAGCTCTCCAGATAGGCGTCGATGCGGGCGAGGCCGGCGTCCGCGTCCTCGTCGAGCGCGAGCGTCAGATAGACCGCGCCCGCCACCGCGCCCGCCGGCCGCCCGGCCTCCGCTGCGGCGGCCTGCACCGTCCGCCAGCCTTCGCCCCAGCCTTCGGCGTCGGGGCCGGTCGGGAACCAGCCGTCGAAATGCCGAGCGGCGCGTTCGAGGCCCGCCGGGTGGCCCGCGCCGAGCCAGACCGGCGGGCCGCCCGGCGTGTGCGGCGTCGGGCCGAGCACGCCGTCCTTCACAGTCCAGCGCCCCTCCCAGTCCACCGGCTCTCCGGACCAGAGCGCGCGACAGAGGCGGAGACCCTCCAGCATTCGCCCGACGCGCTTCTCGAAGGGCGCGCCGGCCGCGGCGAATTCGGCGCGGATGCTGGGCATGTCGGCGGCGATGCCGTAGCCCAGGATCAGCCGTCCCTCGGCGATGCGGTCCAGCGTTGCGACCTGGTGCGCGAGCACGACCGGGTTGCGCAGCGCCGGCAGCAGCACGGCCGTTCCGACCGCGACGCGCTGCGTGCGCGCCGCCACCGCCGCCATCAGGGTCAGGGGGTCGTGCCGGGGCCGCGCCAGCAGGCTGTCGCCGATCCAGATCGAGTCGTAGCCGAGCGCCTCCGCCCGCTCGGCGAGCGCCAGCATCGGTCCGGTCTCGGGCGCGCCGCTCATGATGCGTTCGCGGGTAGGCAGCAGGTAACCGAGTTTGGGTGCAGTCATTCACGGGTGTCTCCGAAAGGGGGCCGGCGCAGTTTCACCATTTCGGCCGCCACCGCAATTCGGTCGCGCTGGACCGGGCGGGACGAAGGCGTTACCTGATCGCAATGCTGCGTCCGGGGAGGAGCATGATGTTGCCGTTGAAGGGGGTGCGCATCGTTGCGGTGGAGCAATACGGGGCCGGGCCGTTCGGCACGATGCAGCTTGCGGACCTCGGCGCGGAGGTCGTCAAGGTCGAGAACATTGCCGAGGGCGGCGATGTCGGGCGTTTCGTCCGCCATCCGAACGACCCGCTGCCGGAAGGCGACAGCCTGTTCTTCCAGGCATTCAACCGCAACAAGCGCTCGGTCGCGCTCGACCTCAAGCAGCAGGCCGGGCGGGAGGTGCTGCGCGACCTTGTGCGTTCCGCCGACGGGATGCTCGACAATCTGCGCGGCGACCGGCCGGCGAAGCTCTGCCTCACCTACGACGCGCTCAAGGCGGTCAACCCGGCCGTGGTCTGCGTGCATCTGTCGGCCTATGGACGCGAGGGACCGCGCGCCGCCTGGCCCGGCTACGACTACCTGATGCAGGCGGAAGCCGGCTATCTCTCGGTTACCGGCGAGCCTGGTTCGCCGCCGGCGCGCATGGGGCTCTCCATGGTCGATCTTGCGACCGGCGTGCAGGCGGCGCTCGCCATGACCTCGGGCATTCTCGCTGCGCGGGCCGGCGGCAAGGGCATGGACCTCGACGTCTCGCTCTACGACACGGCCATGTCGAATGTCGGCTATCTTGCCTGCTGGTATCTGACGGCAGGCATTGTGCAGGGCCGCGAACCGCGCTCCTCGCATCCGAACCTCACACCCTCGCAACTCTACCGCACGCGGGACGGCTGGCTGTTCATCATGTGCAACAAGGAAAAATTCTGGGGCGAGCTTGCGGACGCGCTCGGGCGCCCGGAATGGAAGCACGATCCGCGCTTCCGGGATTTCGCCGCCCGCCTCGCCAACCGCGACGCGGTGACGGAGATGCTCGACGAGGCGCTCTCCGCGAAGGCGACGGCGGAATGGCTGGAAGAGCTGCAGGGCCGGGTTCCGGTCGCGCCCGTCCATGACATTGCGAGCGCCATGGATGCACCCTTCCCCACCGAGACGGAACGCCATCTCTGGGTGGATCACCCCACCGGCCGCCGCGTCGGCTCGGTCGGCCCCCCGATCCGGACCGGCGCAGCACCGCCTGCGCGGCCCGGACCGGCCATGGGCGCCGACACGGACGAGGTGCTGGCGGACCTCGGCTATGGCTCCGACAGGATTGCCGCGCTGAGGGCGGCGAAAGTCATCTGACGATTCCGTTGGGCTTCTCGAATTCGGCTTCCGCCAGCAACACCGCCCATTGCGCGCCGTGCATGTCGCGGTCGCCGCGGCTTCCTTGCGGCGCCGGTCGGGGGAAGCTGAATTTCAGGACCCGGATTTCGGGCAGCTCGTATCGGTCGATCCGCCCCGGGTCCACGCGGTAGAGCCGCCCGACCGCGGCCGTCGAGAGTGCCGCATTGACCCGCTGGAAGGCCGCATCCGTGCCGCAAAAGACGTCCACCGTGACCATGAAAGGACCGGCATTCTTGGACCGGACCGTCCGCACCGCGTCACCGAGCCGGGCCACAGCCGACCTCCGCGACCTCCAGCCGGAAGGCTTCCATCGGGTCATCGAGCCGCATGACATGGTTGAGGGCGAACTCGTAGAGCGGGCCGCGCTCGGTCTCGGCCGGGGAATAGGGAAAGGCGAAGGTCGGCAGGTCTTCTTCGTCGGTCAGCGGAAAGTGCAGCAGGAAGGGGTTGACGAGCCGGGCGATCTCGGTCGCAGTCGCCTGCGAAGCTGCCGTCGCGATGGCCAGCACGCCCACCTCGACCGGATCGGACGCCTTCGCTTCCAGCGGGCCCAGCGCCGCATCGACGCCGATCAGCCTGAACTCGATGGCGTAGTCATGGGCTTCGAGACCGATGCGGGCCGGGATTTCGCTGGCGAGGAACGCCTCCAGCCGGTCGAGCCAGCGCCGCGCATTCGCTACATAGCGCGCGTCGCGCAGGATCGCGAGCGCGGTCGTCTGGTATCCGGCGAGCCGCGCGCCCTCCAACTTGACGGTATAGCTGTCCGACGGGACCCAGCGGGACCCGGTGATGCGCACGCGGCGCTCGTCCACCGCGTCATAGGCGGCGCCGCGCGCGTCCAGCCAGCCGCCCGGCTCGTAGAGGATGAAGGGATCGGCATTCTCGTAAAGCATGTGCGCCGCGACGGATTCGGGCGTGCAGCGCGCGCCGTCCGCATGGGGTTCGACCGTGCAGCCGGACCCGTCGAATTCGAGGCCGATCACGCCGCTCATCGGCCGTGTCGAGCAAAGCGCGCCGCACTCGCCGATCTTGGCGCCGTGCCACGCCGCGCCTGCATCCTCGCCGTTCATCAGCGGCAGCGCCGAAATTGCAGCCGTGTCGGTCGCCCGCCCGGCGATCACCACATCCGCGCCCGTGCGGAGCGCTGCCGCGATCTGCTCGGCGCCGGCCAGCGCCACGATATGCCTGCATCGCGCAATGTCTTCGGCCGAGATGCCGGATTCCGGCGCCCCGGCAAGCGACGCCAGCCTGCCACCCTGCAAGGCCGCCTGGATGGATGCGACCGGCTGTTCGGACTTCAACACCGCCACCTTGAGGCGTCGGCCCCCGGCCTCCGCAATTTCGCGAGTGGCATCAATCATTCGGTCCACCATGCCGTCGGCGCCGCAGGTCCCGGCGGAGCCCAGCACGAGCGGGCAGCCGGCCGCCTCACGCGCATCCAGCAGTTCCTTCCATTCGGACCGCACGGAGGCCTCCGAATATTTCGAAACCCCGGCGCCGAGATAGAAAGGACCGCTGTCGGTCGAACCGCCGTCGATGCAGATAATGTCCGGTTTCTTCGCCGCCGCGCGCCGGAGCGCCTCCCGGTCGAAGCCCAGGCCGAGAACGCCCGAGGGAACGAGGACCCGCGTCGTCATGTCAGCCGGACCCGGCGCCCTGCCGCATCAGGGGCCGCGCAGGCGGTCCAGCGCCGGGTCGAACAGTTCGGGAGCGCCGACTGCCAGCACGCTGCCGTCCGAATCGAGGCCGAGCGGGCGGCCCCGCCAGTCTCCGATCCGCCCGCCGGCGCCTTCGACGATGGCGACATGGGCCAGATAGTCGTAGGGCGCGAGGCCGGCCTCCGCGACGAGGTCGATCCAGCCGCAGGCGAGCAGGCCGTACAGGTGGCAGTCGCCGCCGAAATGCCGCTGGCCGCAGGCCGCCGACAGGCGGTCGAACGCCGTCCGCGAGGCGCTGTCCGGGAAAATGTCGGGCGAGGTGGCGTTGAGCGAGGCGGCAGCCAGGTCTGCGCAATCGCGCACGCTGACGGGCGCGCCGTTGAAGGTCGTCGGCTCGCCGGCAACGCCGATCCAGCGCTCGGACAGGATCGGCATGTCGATCAGGCCCGCGATCGGCCTGCCTTCCTCCAGCAACGCCGCCATGACGCCGAACGCAGGCTTGCCGTTGACGAAGGCGCGCGTGCCGTCGAGCGGGTCGAGCACCCAGACGCGCCGCGCATCGAGGCGTTCGGAACCGAACTCCTCGCCCAGTATGCCGTCTTCGGGGAACGCATCCGCAATCGCCCGGCGCAGCGCCCGTTCGGCCTCCCGGTCGGAGCGGGTCACGGGCGATTCGTCATCCTTGCGCTCGACGGCAACGCCGGAGCGGAAATAGCGCCGGTGGATGGGGCGGGCGGTGTCGCCCAGACGGTCGAGGAAGGCGCGGATCATCTGCGTGGCGCGCCCCGGGGCGCCTCAGGGCAGCGGCAGCGGCTTGTCCGCCATGGTCCGCATGAAGGCGATGACATTGGCGCGGTCTTTCGGCTTCTTCAGCCCGACAAAGGACATCTTGCCGCCCTTCACGACCTTCCTCGGCTTGGTGAGATAGGCGTCCAGGCGTTCATAGGTCCACCTGCCGCCGAACGCCACCATCCCCCTGGAAAATCTATAGCCTTCGCGCGAAGCCACGTCCGCGCCGACGATATTCCAGAGATTGGGGCCGATGCGCTTCTTGCCGCCCTTGTCGAAGGTGTGGCAGGGGGCGCATTTGCGCGAAACCTTCTTGCCCGCCTCGACATCGGCGGCCGCCAGACGCTCCGCAAGGCTACTGGCCGGCGCGGCCGCCGCGGCCGCACCGATCAGCGAGAAGCTCCAGGCCTGCCGCCCGTCCGCCTCCGGAACCGCGTCCAGCGCGGGCGCCCATGGTTTCGCCGCCTGCGCCGGGTCCGGCGCCGCCGGCAGGGCGGCTTTCGGCTCGGTCCCGCCTTCCCGGACCGGCTCCGAAGCACCGCCTTCCGGCAACGGCCGGGGCGAGGCGGAAAGCGTGCGCAGATAGGCGATGAGGTCGGCGCGGTCGCGGGTCTTCTTCAGCCCGACGAAGGTCATCTTGGTGCCCTTGACGAATTTCTTGGGCTTGAAGAGGAAGGCGTTGAGATTGGCGTAGTCCCACTCGCCCGGATGCTCGGCCATCGCATCCGAATATCCGAACCCTTCGCGGGCCGCTATGTCCGCGCCGACGATGTTGTAGAGGTTCGGCCCCTGCTTCGCCGCGCCGCCCTCGGCGAAGGTGTGGCAGGCGGTGCATTTCCTGGCGATCGACTCGCCGCGCGCGATATCGGCCGCCGCCAGCATCGCGGCGACCGGCTCGGGCCCGGCAGGCTTGGCGGGCGCTGCCGGCGCAGCCGCGGCCGTTTCGGCCCCGTGCGGCTCGGCCCCGTGCCCGCCATCCTGTTTCGGGATCAGGGTATTGCCGAAAATGCCGATAAAGATCGTTACGACGCCGGCCAGCAGCAGGCCGCCCGCAAGTTTGTTGAACTCGTAAAAGTCCATGCCTCGTCGTCCAGTTGACGGCCGCGCGCGCCAGGGCATTCTTGCACGGCGGCATGGCGTGTGCCGGGAAGTCCTCTGTCGGAATCCGAGTGTAGGGACGGCTGAAATGAGCGGATATGCGGCGTTGCGTCGCGTAAATCCCGACCGATGAGCGGCTCTGCGTTGATCGCGATACCCGCGCGCATGGCTTCGACGCGCCTGCCCGGCAAGCCGCTCGCGGACATCGCCGGACGGCCGCTGATCGTCCATGTGCTCAGGCGCGCCCTGGAGGCCGGCGTCGGGCCGGCGCTTGTCGCCTGCTGCGAGCCGGAAGTGGCCGAGGCGGTGCGCGCGGCGGGCGGCGAGGCGGCGATGACCGACCCCGGCCTGCCCTCCGGCTCGGACCGCATCCGCGCCGCGCTCGACGATTTCGACCCCGGCCGGCGGTTCGACCGGGTGGTCAATCTCCAGGGCGACCTGCCGACCGCGCCGCCCGGAGATATCCGCGCCGCGCTGGCCCTGCTTGACGACCCCGGGGTGGATATCGGCACGGTCGCGGCCGAGATCGTGCGCGAGGCGGAGCGCGCGGACCCCAATGTCGTGAAGGCGGTGTTCGGCGCGGACGGGCGCGCGCTCTACTTCACGCGCGCAACGGCTCCGACGGGCCCCGGCCCGCTCTTCCACCATATCGGCCTCTATGCCTGGCGGCGGACGGCCCTGGAGCGCTTCACGGCGCTTCCGCCGAGCCTGCTGGAGCAGCGCGAGAAACTGGAGCAATTGCGCGCGCTGGAAGCGGGAATGCGCGTGGCGGTGGCGGTCGTTGACAGCGTTCCGCTCGGCGTCGATACTCCCGCCGACCTCGCCCGGGCGCGGGAACTCCTTGCCGCAAAACGATAAGTCGAAGCATCCGATGGCCGCCGACGCCGACGCCCGCCGGATCGCCTTTCAGGGCGAACCGGGCGCCTATTCCGACCTTGCCTGCCGCCGGGCCTACCCGGAGCTGGAGCCGCTGCCCTGCCGGGCGTTCGAGGACGCCTTCGCGGCGGTGGAGGAAGGCGAGGCGGCGCTGGCGATGATTCCCATCGAAAACTCCATCGCCGGCCGGGTGGCCGACATCCACCGGCTGCTGCCGGAAACCGGGCTGCACATCGTCGCCGAACATTTCGAGCTTGTGCGCCACCAGCTTCTCGCCGCGCCCGGCGCCGGCCTCGACACGGTCCGGCGGGTGCGCAGCCATGTCCATGCGCTCGGCCAGTGCGGCAGGCTCATCCGCGAACTCGGCCTCACCGCGCTCGTCCACGCCGACACCGCAGGCGCGGCCGCCGAGGTCGCGCGGCGAGCCGACCCCGAAGAGGCGGCGATCGCGTCCACGCTGGCCGCCGAACATTACGGCCTTCAAATCCTGCGCGCCGATATCGAGGACGCCGCGCACAACACGACCCGCTTCATCGTGCTGGCCCGCGAACCGGCGCACCCGCCGCCCGGCGCGCCGGTAACGACGACATTGCTGTTCAAGGTCCGCAATGTGCCGGCTGCGCTCTACAAGGCGCTCGGCGGGTTCGCCACCAACGGCGTCAACATGACCAAGCTCGAAAGCTACATGACCGACGGCAGCTTCACCGCCACGCTGTTCCACGCCGACATCGAGGGCCATCCCGAGGACCACTCCGTCCGGCTGGCGCTGGAGGAGCTCGACTTCTTCTCGCGCGAGATCCGCGTTCTCGGCGTCTATCCCGTCTCCCCGGCGCGGGGCCGCCTGAACGGCGGCGCCTGCTGAGGCGCCGCCACTCGAAAGCGAGATACGATGGATTTCGAATATTCCGAAAAGGTCCGCCAGCTCCAGGAGCAGGTGACTCGCTTCATGGCCCGCGAAATCGTGCCGCGCGACAAGGAATGGCGCGAACTGACGGAACAAGGCGTCTTCCCGCCCCCCTTCTGCGCCGGCATCAAGGCCCGGGCCAGGGAAGAGGGGCTCTGGAACATGTTCCTGCCCTCGCTGCCCGAGGATGCGCCGGGCACACGCTGCAGCAATCTGGAATATGCGCCGCTCGCCGAGATCATGGGCCGCATCTACTGGGCGCCGGAAATGTTCAACTGCAACGCGCCGGACACGGGCAATATGGAGGTCTTCCATATGTTCGGCACGCCGGAGCAGAAGCGCCGCTATCTGGAGCCGCTGCTGGACGGCAAGATCCGCTCCGCCTTCTGCATGACCGAGCCCGAGGTCGCCTCCTCGGACGCCACCAATGTGCAGACGCGCATCCGGCGCGAGGACGGCGCGTGGGTCATCGACGGGCGCAAATGGTTCATCACCAACGCCGCGCATCCCGAACTCGGCGTGATGATCGTCATGGGCGTGACCGACCCCGACGCCGCGCCGCATCGCCGCCAGAGCCAGGTGCTCGTCGATCCCGACACGCCGGGCGTGCGCGTCGTGCGCAACATCCCGGTCATGCACCACGTCGCGCCGGAGGGGCATTGCGAGGTCGTCTTCGACAACGTCCGCGTGCCCCATGACAACCTGATCGGCGAAGAGGGCGGCGGCTTCGCCATCGCGCAGGCGCGGCTGGGGCCCGGCCGCATCCACCATTGCATGCGCACCATCGGGCAATGCGAGGTGGCGCTGCAGCTGATGATCGAGCGCGGGCTCAACCGTACGACCTTCGGCAAGCGCACCATAGACCACGACACGGTGCGCGAGGCCGTGGCGCTGTCGCGGACCGAGATCGACATGGCGCGGCTGCTCTGCCTGCGCGCCGCCTGGCTGATCGACCATCGCGGCAACAGGGCGGCCCGCAACGAGGTCTCGCAGATCAAGGTGGTGGCCGCGCGCCTGCAGACGGCGGTGGCCAACCGGGCGATGCAGGTGTTCGGCTCCATGGGCCTTACGCCGGACACGCCGCTTTCCTGGCTCTGGACCTGGGGCCGGGCGCTCCAGTTCATCGACGGGCCGGACGAAGTGCATCTGCGCGGCATCGCGCGCAATGTCGTCCGCGAGCACGAGCGCTCGGGCCTCGACCCGGTGACGCCGCATTTCTACCGCATCAGCAAGGACTACGACGAAACCCGCCTGTCGAACGCCTGAGGGCGCAGGTTCGTCAGCGCGGAATGCGCTCAGGCAGAATCGAATTTCTGTCCGAGCCCGACTTTCGTCGATGAGGGAGGGCCGGCCGCTCGACCGGGCGGCAAGGACCCTCCGCGATATGTCATGGAATGTCATGTTTTGTCATGGTCCGGGGTAACTGCCCCGGCTGTTTGTTTTGAAGGGGGCGCTCCACAGGCGCCGGCTTGTCTGGCGAATTGGAGCCGTCCACCGCGCCCCTCCTCATCCTGAGTAGCGCCCGCGGCGGCGGGCGCGTATCGAAGGACGGACCCCGTGGCGGCCCCCTCGATACGCGGCTGGCGCCGCTACTCGAGATGAGCGGAATGGCGGGCGCCGTTCGGGATGCAGGACCCCCCGGGGAAGTGTCATGGAATGTCATGTTCTGTCATGGTCGGGTCGGGAAAGGACATGCGGCGGCGGCTCCTTCGTTCTGTTGTCGCGCGGCATCGAAGCGACCTTGTTTCGCGCATATCGCGTGTGCGCGAGCCGGAGGGCGCAGTCCGCCTGTTGGCTGGATCGGGGTCGTTCCGGCGCCGGGCCGGGGCGAAGGAAGACGGCCTGCGGACGCCGCTTCCTTACAGCCCATTCTAGCACGGATATTATGTAGTCGAGTTCTTATAAGGAATTATTTCTAATTTCTGGTATAGATCGGGCAAACAGGCAATACCAGCGGCCATGAGCAAGAACCGACAGGCCGCTCCCGTCGCCCCGGACGGCGCGTCAGCAGCCTGCCGCGGATCGGGACCGGGGCGGCGGTAGTGCGGCATCCCCCATAAGTCTCGCAACCCGGCGCCGCTAGGTATAACGGACCGGGCCTGATAAAGGGTCGGCAGGCGCTGCTTCAGGCCGTGATGCCGCGCTCCGGCTCGCGCCTGCTTTCCGGAACCCGGCGGCAATGGAAGCGGTCGAGGTCGATGGTCGTGAAACGCCCGTTGAGAATCAATTCCGACAAGGCCCGGCCGGTTGCGGGCGCATGCTGGAGCCCGTGGCCGGAGAATCCGGTCGCCATCGGGAAATTCGCCGGCGCGCCCGGCCAGGCGCCGATGATCATGTTGCCGTCGAATGTGTTGTAGGCGTAGTGGCAGGCCCGGGCGTTCCTGAGCCGGACCGCCTCGAACGCCGGCAGGCGGTGCACGAGGCGCGGCCACGCCTCGCTCTCGAACCCGTCCAGGTCCGGGTCCCAATCGAAATGGCCGGTCCGTTCGTAGTCGGATATGCCTGCAATGAAGCCCGCGCCTTCGGGCCGGAACCCGATCGAGCGTCCGTCCGTGGTAAGCGGCATCGGCTCGATCTCCGCCCGGCACTCGAAATACCAGGTCGTGCGCGGCATCGGCCGGACCGGAATGTCGAGGCCGATCATCGCGCAGACCTCATGCGCCCAGGCGCCGGCATTGTTGACGATCCAGTCGGCCTCCAGCACAGCGCCGCTTTCGAGCGCGACCGAGCGGACCAGGCCGGAAGAGACATTCAGCCCGGCCGCGGCGCCCGCGACATAGCTGACGCCGAGCGCCCGCGCCTTGCGCCGGAGCGCCATCAGCGCGCCGTGCGAATCGATCCAGCCGTCGTCGGGGGAATGGGTCGCGCAGACCGCGTCGTCCATGCGGAGCGAAGGAAAGCGGGCCGCCGTCTCCGCAGCGTCGAGGAGATCGACGTTGCAGCCGAAGCGTCTCTGGAGCGCGTGATTGGCGCGCATGATGCCGGCCATGTCGGCCGAAGTCGCGATGTGCAGATATCCCTGGCGGCGAAAGGACACGGTGGCCGGGTCGCCATCGACCGTCATCGTCTGTTCATAGCCCCGGTAGAACTCGTGGCCGTATTGCGACATGCGCACATTCTCTTCCTGCGAGAACACGATCCGCACGCCGGCCGTCGTGCGGATCGAGGCGGCGTGCTCATAGGTCGGGTCGCGCTCGACCACCGCGATGCCGGGCCCCGGCTCGCGGGCGGCCAGGTGATAGGCGGTGCTGCCGCCATGCAGGCCGCCGCCGATGATGATGACGTCATACTTCATGGCCCGCCCGCCCCGCCCGTTGCCCGCCGCCTTCGCATTCACGGCGGAAACGTCCGGCCTTCATGGCCGCTGCACCGCTCCAACGGTAGCGGGCGGCAAACCCGCATCGACGACGCGCTCCGAAAGGCCGGGGCGTCCCTGAGGTTTGCCCGCCGCCAGGGAGCGTTCCTCAGAACAGCGCCCCGTAGGTATCGAGGATGTCCTCGAACGCCGCTGTCAGGCCGTCGAATTCCTTCGGGCCCATCGGCAGCGAAAGCACCATCATGCCGCGGCGGGAGACATAGTGGGCGCGCGCCATCATCTCGAGGTGGAAGAGGGCGCGGGCTTCCTTCGGCGCGGCGTCGGTATCCTCCGGGCCGGTGAGGTCCGCGTCGGTCGGGTGGAACATCATCATAGAGCCGAGGCCGGTCACCTGCACGGGCAGGTTGCGGGTCTCGGCCGCATTGTTGAGGCGGTGGCGCAGCAGGTCGCCCTGGGCGTTGATCTCCTCCGCCGCCGTCTCGGTGAACACCTCGGTCAGCCCCGCGATCGCCGCCTGCATGGTCAGCACATTGTTGTTGAAGGTGCCGGCATGGCCGAAATGGCCGGCCGCGCGCGGGTCGAAGCGCGACATCACCTCCGCCTTGCCGCCGAAGGCCCCGAAGGTAAGGCCGCCGCCGAGATACTTGCCGAAGGAGGTCATGTCCGGCGTGACGGCGTGCGTCTTCTGCAGGCCGCCGGGGCCCAGGCGGGAGGTCATCACCTCGTCGAACTGCAGCAGGATGCCGTGCTCGTCGGCCGCATCGCGCAGCATTTGCAGGAACTCGGGCTCGGCCGGGATGCAGCCGCCGCTGCCGGTCATCGGCTCGATGATGATGGCGGCGAGATCGTCCTTGTTCTCCTCGATGAGCGCGCGCGTGCCCTCCATGTCGTTGTAGCGCCCCATCGCCCAGTCGAAGGGCACGTTCATCCGGCTTCCATAGGCGCCGAAGGAGAGCACGCTGCCGTGGTAGCTGCCCTCGAAGGCGAGTATGCCGGCGCGCCCGGTGACGGCGCGCGCCGCGCTCAGCGCCATCAGGTTCGCCTCGGTGCCGGAGTTGGTGAAGCGCACCATGTCGAGCGAGGGGAAGCGCGCGCACATGATTTCCGCAAGCCGCCCCTCGCGCGGCGTCGGGCCGCCCAGGGCGATGCCCTGGGCGAGCGCGGAGGAGATCGCGCGCTGGATCGCCGGCTCGGAATGGCCGTAAATGCCGGCCGTCTGTTCGACGACGAAATCCGCATAGCGGTGGCCGTCGGCGTCTTCGACATAACAGCCGTCGCCGCGCGCGAGCGAGACCGGGAAGGGCGGGTAGTAGAGCACCGTGCGGGTGTTGCCGCCGGGCATGGCGCGGCAGGCCTGCTCGTAGAGGCCGGCGCTGGTGGGGTTGGCGTCGGCGAAGCGGGCCTCGGCGTCCTCCAGCGCGGCGGCGAGGTCGAAATTGGCGCGTTCGACGGGTGTGTCCGGCATGGCGGGTCTCCGGAAGCGGGCTGCCGCGGCGGGTGGTGGCGCGTATTCAACCCCGTCCGGCGGGCCGGAGCAAATTCAGGCGGGCAAATCGCGCAGGAAGCGGATGATGGCCGTGTTGAAGGCGTCGTTGCGGTCGCCGGCGACCATATGGCCCGCACCCGAGACATCGACGAAGCGCGCATGCGGCGCAAGGTCGAGAAAGGCGCGTGCCTCGGTCTCGGTCACAAGGTCGCTGCTGCCGCCGCGCACAAGCAGGGTGGGGATGCGCCGCCGGGCCAGCACGCGCGCGCAGGCTTCGAGCCGCTCGGGGTCCCGGTCCTCCTGCCGCACGCGGGCGTCGGTGATGAACGCCGGGTCCCAGTGCCAGTACCAGCGGCCGTCCCCGCCGGCGCGCAGGTTCTTCCGCAGGCCGGTGAGGTCGCGCGGGCGCTTGCGCTTCGGCAGGTAGGCGGCGACCGCGTCGGCGGCTTCCTCCAGCGAGCCGAAGCCGGTCTCGACATGGGCCTTCATGAAATCGACGACCCGCGCCGCCCCCTCGGGACGCACGCGCGGGGTGATGTCCACCAGCACGACGGCGCGCAGCATCGGGTCCGGCGACTCGCCCTCCGCGACCAGCGCGGCGATGCCGCCGAGCGAGGCGCCGACCGCGACCGGCCGGTCGAGTTGCCGGGCGACGGCGCGCAGGTCGGCCCCGAAATGGCCCATCAGGTAATGCCCCTCGGGCGAGCGGTCGCTGTCGCCGTGGCCGCGCTGGTCGATGCTGACGGCCCGCCAGCCCCTGAGCGCCAGCGCCAGCGCGGCCCCGCCCCAGGCATGGCGGGTCTGCCCGCCGCCATGCGCGAGCAGCACGGTCGGGCATTCGTCGCCGCCCAGCATGTCGGCGGCAAGCGAAAGCCCTTCGCTGCCTTCAAGATGCATAAAGCGCGGCGGGATCGGTCCGGGATCGGTCATCGGGGTTCGTCTCGGTGTCGGTGGAGTCCTGGCGGCCGTCATCCGGCCCGCAGCGGAGCGAGCGCCCGGCGGAGCGCATCCGCGACCTCGACGCGCTCCCAGGGCGCCAGGAACGCGCCGACGATTTCCCGCCTGCCGTGCGTGGCCAGCGTCAACGGCCCCGGCCGCGCGCCGCTCTCGTCGATCTCGACCCGGAGCCACCAGGGCGGCAGGCGCACCTGCTCGACCCTGCCGGCGGGGCTCATGCGCTCCAGGGTGAGCGCGTCGGGGGTGAGCCGGAGCCGTTCCTTCTGCCGGCCCTGGCGGTAGTTTGCATGGAAGCACCAGGCGAGCAGCGCGATATCGAGGCCGAAGAAGCCCAGCACCGGCCAGGCGCCGAGCGCGAGGAACGCGAGGACGGCCGCCAGGCCGATGGCGGAGAGCGCGCCGATCAGCAGCCGGAAGCCCGCGGGCGGTAGCGAGCGGTGCGGCGTCAGCACCGCGTCGAACAGCACGGGGGCCGCGCCGGAGAAGGGTTCCGGGCCGGTCAAAAACTGTCCTTGCGGCGGCGGATTTCGGCGAAGACGGCCTCGGGCGCCCCGCCTTCCATGCCGACCAGGCGCTGCATGGCGGGGTCGTCGGCGCGCAGGAAGGGGTTGGCGCGCTTCTCCTCGCCAAGCTCGGAGGGGATCGTCCGCTCGCCGCGCGCGCGAAGGTCGTCGATGCGCCGGGAGGCGGCCTTGAGCGCCTCGTTGTCGGGGTCCACCGAAAGGGCGAAGCGCGCGTTTGCCTGGGTGTATTCATGCCCGCAATAGACGCGGGTGTCGTCCGGGAGCGCGCGCAGCTTGCCGAGCGAGGACCAGAACTGCGCCGCCGTGCCCTCGAACATCCGCCCGCAGCCGAGCGCAAACAGCGTGTCGCCGCAGAAGAGCGCCCGGCTCCCCTCGAACCAGAAGGCGATATGGCCGCTGGTGTGGCCCGGCACGTCGAAGACCCGCGCGGTCTGCGTGCCGACCGTGTAGCTGTCGCCCTCGCCGACCTCGACATCGAGGCCCGGAATGCGCGCCGCATCCGCCCGCGGGCCGATCACCGGCGCGCCGTAGCGCTCGACCAGCTCCGCATTGCCGCCGATATGGTCGAAATGGTGGTGGGTGTTGAGGATATGGGTGAGCCGGAGCCCCCGCCGCTCCAGCGCCGCGACGACCGGCGCGGCCTCGGCCGGGTCCACAACGGCGGTCGCGCCGCCCTCGGCGTCGTAGGCGATATAGACATAGTTGTCCGACAGCGCAGGGACGATCTCGATCTCGAACATGGGCAGCGGCGCCTCCGTCACAGGGTCCGCCCGATGCTAACGGGAAATACCTTGGGGCGGAAGCACTCCGACGCGCGCCGGACTGCTTTGCCGCAGCCGCGTGACGGCGGGTCCCGGCTGCGATATGGAGGGGCGATGACCGCCCGCCTCGCTCTGTTGGCCGCCGCCCTCCTCGCCGCCCTGCCGCTCCGCGCGGAGCCGCTTGTGCTGGGCCGCTTTTCGGCCGGCGGCGCGCAGGGCTGGGAGGTCCGCCATTTCGAGGGCGAGACCCGCTACCGGATCGTCGAGGCCGGCGGGACCCGGGTGCTGGAGGCGGAAAGCGACGGCGCCGCGTCCAGCCTTTATCTCGAACGGGAGATCGACCTTGCGGAGCGCCCGGTGCTGGAGTGGCGCTGGCGCATCGAGGCGCCGCTCGCGGTCGCCGACGAGCGCGTCAAGGCCGGCGACGACTTCGCGGCGCGCGTCTATGTCGTGGCGCCCGGCGAGGGGCTGTTCGCATTGCCGGTCGCGATTTCCTATGTCTGGTCGGGCAGCGCGCCCGTCGGCGCTGACTGGCCCAACCCGTTCACCTCCAGGGTGCGCATGGTGGCGGTCGAGTCCGGCCCGGCCCGCGCCGGCGCATGGCGGCGCTACCGGCGCAATCTCCGCGAGGACTTCCGCCGCCTGTTCGGCCGCGAGGTGGACACGCTGGAAGGCGTCGCCGTGATGACCGACGCCGACAACAGCCGCCAGCGCGCCCGCGCCTGGTACGGCGACATCCTGCTGCGCGGAGAAGCCGGCGGCCGAGGAAGTTCAGCGCCCCGTCAGCCCTTCGAGGCGCAGCCTTAGCGCGTTCAGCTTGATGAAGCCTTCGGCGTCGCGCTGGTCGTAGACCGTGTCTTCCTCGAAGGTGGCGAAGCCCTCGTGGTAGATGGAGTTGGGCGACTGGCGGCCGACCGCCCAGCAGGCGCCCTTGAAGAGCTTCATCCGGACCCGGCCCGCCACCCGGTCCTGGCTTGCGTCTATGGCCGCCTGCAGCATCCGCCGCTCGGGTGAGAACCAGAAGCCGTTATAGATCAGCTCCGCATAGCGCGGCATGAGCTCGTCCTTGAGATGCGCCGCGCCGCGGTCGAGCACAATGCTCTCCAGCGCGCGCCGGGCCGCCAGCAGCAGCGTGCCGCCGGGCGTCTCATAGACGCCGCGCGACTTCATGCCGACGAAACGGTTCTCCACCAGGTCGAGCCGGCCGACGCCGTGCCGGCCGGCGACGCCGTTGAGGCGCTCCAGCAGCGCCGCCGGCGAGAGGCGCTTGCCGTCCACCGCCACCGGATCGCCGCGCTCGAAGTCGATCTCGACATATTCGGGCTCGTCGGGCGCGGCCGCCGGCGAGACGGTCCGCGTGAACATCTCCTCGTCGGGCTCGATCCAAGGGTCCTCCAGCGCCCGGCCCTCATAGGAGATATGCAGCAGGTTGGCGTCGGTCGAATAGGGCGGCTCGCCCCGCTTGCCGCGCGCGATGGGGATCTGGCGCGCCTCGGCCCAGGCGATGAGGCGGTTGCGCGAGCCGAGGTCCCATTCCCGCCAGGGCGCGATCACGCGGATGCGCGGCTCCAGCGCGTAATAGGAGAGCTCGAAGCGCACCTGGTCGTTGCCCTTGCCGGTCGCGCCGTGCGACACCGCGTCGGCGTCGGTCTCGCGCGCGATCTCGATCTGGCGCCTGGCGACCAGCGGGCGCGCGATCGAGGTGCCGAGCAGGTATTGCCCCTCATAGAGCGCGTTGGCGCGGAACATCGGGAAGACGAAGTCACGGACGAACTCCTCGCGCAGATCGTCGATATAGATCCGGCGCACGCCCATCGTCTCGGCCTTGGCGCGGGCGGCCTCCAGCTCCTCTCCCTGGCCGAGGTCGGCCGTGAAGGTCACCACCTCGCAGCGGTAGCGCTCCTGCAGCCAGCGCAGGATGACGGAGGTGTCGAGGCCGCCCGAATAGGCGAGCACCACCCGCTTGACCTCGTCGCTCATCGCGCCTCCTCCAGGACTGCGTGGTCTCGCGCCTGCCCGGCTTCGCGCCGTTCCCGCGCCGGATTCGTCTCACGGCGTTCCCGCGCCGTGGCGCGCCGGCTCCCGGATTTCAACTGTCCGCAGGCGGCGAGGATGTCCCGGCCGCGCGGGGTGCGCACCGGGCTCGTATAGCCGGCGGCGGCGAGGATGTCGGAGAAGCGCCGAACGGCCCCGGGCGTCGAGCACTCATAGGGCGAACCCGGCCAGGGGTTGAACGGGATGAGGTTGATCTTGGCCGGGATGCCGGCGAGCAGCCGCGCCAGAGCGCGCGCCTCCGCCGGGCTGTCGTTGACGCCCGCCAGCATGACATATTCGAAGGTGATGCGCCGGACATTGCTGGCCGTCGGGTAGCGCCGGCAGGCCGCTATCAGCTCCTTCAGCGGATATTTGCGGTTGAGCGGCACCAGCTCATCGCGCAACCCGTCCGTCACGGCATGCAGCGACACGGCGAGATTGACGCCAATCTCCGCCCCGCAGCGGTCCATCATCGGCACGACGCCGGCGGTGGAGAGCGTGATCCGGCGCTTCGAGACCGCAAGCCCGTCGCCGTCGGTCGCCACCGCCATCGCCGCCTTCACATTGTCGAAATTGTAGAGCGGCTCGCCCATGCCCATCAGCACGATGTTGGTGACATGGCGGCCGCGGTCGGTCAGCGGCCGGGCGCGGCCGGACCACTCGCCGAACGCATCGCGCGCATGGAGGATCTGGCCGACGATCTCGCCGGCATCCAGATTGCGCACCAGGCGCTGGGTGCCGGTGTGGCAGAAGCGGCAGGTCAGCGTGCAGCCGATCTGCGAGGAGACGCAGAGCGTGCCGCGGTCGGCCTCGGGGATATGGACGGTTTCGACCTCGCCGCCGTCGGCCAGCCGGAGCAGCCATTTGCGCGAACCGTCCGCGGAGACCTGCTCCCCGGATATCTCGGGCCGCGCAATCGAGAAGCGCTCGGCCAGGGCGGCGCGGTCGCGCTTCGGGAGGTCGGTCATGTCGTCGAAACCGCGCGCGCCCCGCACATAGAGCCAGCGATAGACCTGGGAGACGCGGTAGCCGGAAAGCCCCGCCTCGCCCAGCGCTTGCGCCAGGGCGGGTTTGGGCATGCCGGCGAGCGACGGCTTGCGCGTCAGGACCGGCACGCCTTGGTGGCCGCCTTGTAGGCGGCCGTAAAGCCCCTGAGCGAATAGCTGTCGGAAACCACCGTGCCGCGCGCCGAGGTGGCGGTGAAGGTCATGGTGCTGCCGTCCTTCATCGCTTCCACAACGGGCGCGTTCTTCTGGTCGACCACCCAGGCGGAACTGTCCTTAACGAAGAAGCGGAAATCCTGCGTCTTCTTCTTCACCTTGATCCTGGCGCGGGGCCGGCTGCCCGGCTTGAGCGGATAGCCGACCTCGACATGGATCTCGCCCTTGAGGTTCGGGCCCAGGAAATGCGCCACCTGGAAGAATGCCTGGTCCCGGTTGATGCCCTTGGGTTTCCAGCTCTTGGGGCTGGAGGAGACGTAGCAGATCCTTTCCTTGCCCGACCCGTGCACATAAGCCTTCCAGTCATGGTGTTCGGATATTCGCTGCACTTCCTGGGCCACGGCAGGAAAGGCCAGAAGAACCGACAAGACAATCGGCAGGCGCCCCAACATTCTCGACATCCCGGTTTCGACATCCGTCCCCCTTCGGGAGGCGGGAATCATAGCGCCGTTCTCCGCCCCGGCCAAGCCGTGCGCTACCCGTCCGGCCCCTTGACGACGCCCGCATCGTGCAGGCGGCCGATCTCTGCGTCGGGCAGGCCCAGTATGTCGGCGAGAATCTCGTCCGTGTGCTCGCCGAGGCGCGGCGCGGGCCGGGGGCGGCCGCGTTCCAGGCCCGCGAAGTCGAGCGGCGAGCCGGGCGCCGGCCAGATGCCCATGCCCGGTTGCTCGACGCGCTCGAAGAGGGGATTCCGCTCAACGAGCACGGGGTCCGCCGCAAGCTCGCGGAAGGTGCGGTACGGCCCCCACAGCACCCCGCACGCATCGAACGCTTCGGCGACCTCGGCGAGCGGCCGCGCCGCGATCCAGGGTTCGACCGCCGCCGCGATCTCCTCGCGCAGGCGCCAGCGGTCCGCCTCGTCGTTCAGGTCGGCGCCGTCCTCCGCCTCGATCCGGCCGAAGGCGAGGCCGAGACCGGCCGCCTCTGCGATGCCCCGGAGGTTGCGGGAGGTGAACAGGCAGACCATGACATCGCGCCCGTCGGCGGTGCGGAAGTCGCGCCCGAAGGTGCCGTATATATGGTTGCCGACGCGCGCCCGGTCCTCTCCGTTGACGACGGCCTCGCCGACATAGCCGAGCGTCGCCGTCGCCCAGAGCGCGACATCGAGCAGCGGCAGGCGGACCAGCCCTCCCTCGCCAGTCCGCGCCCGGCGGCGCTCGGCCGCCAGCAGGCCGGCGGCAGCGGTCATGCCCGTCGCGATATCCCAGGCCGGCAGCACGTTGTTGACCGGCCCCTCCCGGCCTTCCGGGCCGGTGACATAGGGAAAGCCGACCGAGGCGTTGACGGTGTAGTCCACCTGCGGGGCGCCGCTGCGCGCGCCGGTCACATTCAGCAGGATGAGGTCCGCGCGCATGGCCGAGAGCGCCTCGTAGCCGGTCCAGCCGCGCGCCGGCAGGTTGGTGAGGAAGATGCCGCCCTCCGGTCCCGGCGCCGTAATCAGCGCCTGCACCAGTTCGCGCCCGCGCGGGCTGCGTATATCCACGCGGAAGGACCGCTTGCCCTTGTTGAGGCCGGCCCAATAGATGCTGTCGCCCTTGTCCGTGACAGGCCAGCGCCGGTAGTCGAGCCCGCCCTCGAGCGCATCGAAGCGGATCACGTCGGCGCCAAGCTGGCCGAGCGCCATGCCGCCGAGCGGCGCCGCCACGAAGGCCGACCCCTCGACGATGCGCAGGCCTTCCAGCAGGTCGTACATGCCTCTCCCCTCCGGGCGCGGGACGGCCGCACCGATATACCGGAGGCGGCGGAAAGGGAAGCCGGGACGGTTGGCGGCGGTCGGAGACAGGACAACCCCGGAAGCGGCGCGCGGTTTGCGTAGGCGCCGTCATCGGTGGCGGGGCTCCTTCCGGACCCGTATAACGAACCGTCTGCAGTTCCGTCGAACGGCGCGCTGCGGGCGCCTGGACCGGTCGAGCGGGAGAACCCGACATGCGGCTGCCCGAACCGTCGATGCCACCGACTGCTCTCGCCCCTTCGCAACTCTTCGCCGAGTGCGGTCCGGAAGAGGCGCGGCCGCTGACGAAGGACGGGGCGCCGCCGGACGGCCTGGGCCGGGACCGGGCGATCGAGGCCATCCGCTTCGGCGTCGGCATGAAGCGGCGCGGCTACAACATCTTTGCCCATGGCGCTCCCGGAACCGGCAGGCGCGAGCTTGTGCGCCACGAGCTCGAACAGGCCGCGGCCGCCATGCCGCCGCCGGAATGGTGTTATGTCCACAATTTCGAGGAGGCCGGGAGACCGACGGCGCTGCGCCTTCCCGCCGGGCGCGGCCGCACCCTGCGGGCCGTCATGGCGCGGCTGATCGAGGAGTTGCGCGCGGCGATCCCGGCAGCGTTCGACAGCGAAGACTACCGGGCCCGGGTGCAGGCGCTGCAGGCCCAGTTCGGCGAACGGCGCGAGTCGGCCTTCAACGAGCTGCAGGAGCATGCCAAGACGAGGAACGTCGCTCTGATCCGCACGCCGACCGGCCTCGCGCTGGCGCCGACCTCGCGCGGCGAGGCGGTCAACCCGGAGGTCTTCCGCCAATGGCCCGACGATGTGCAGGAAAGGATCAAGGAAGACATTGCCGAGCTGGAGAAGGAGCTGCAGGCGGTCCTGCTGCATGTCGCCAATGGCGGCTCTCTGCTGATCGACGCGCGCAAGCTGCTGATGCAGCCGGCGATCTGGGAGGAGCTCAAGCGCGCGCTGTTCTCGGGCGAGATCAGGATCCAGAGCCTGAACGACATGCTCGGTTTCGCCGGCACGGTCACGCTGCAACCGCAGCCGATACCGCTGGAGATGAAGATCGTCCTGCTCGGCGATCCGCTGCTCTTACTATCTGCTCAGCCGCGCCGACCCGGATTTCTCCGAACTCTTCAAGGTCTCGGCGGATTTCGACGACCGGGTGCCGCGCGACGGCGGCAACGCCGCCCGCTACGCGCAGCTCGTCGCCAGCCTCGCGGAGCGCGAGGACCTGCGCCGCCTGCAGCCGGAGGCGCTCGCCCGCGTGATCGAGCACGCGGCCCGGCTGGCCGAGGACTCGGAGCGGCCGAATCCGCGAGCGCGTTCGGGAGCGGATTCTGCGCCGGACGACGCGGATCGAAACGGACGGCGAGACGGTCGGCCAGGTGAACGGGCTGTCCGTGGTGCAGTTCGGTGAGTTCGCCTTCGGCGCGCCGAGCCGCATCACGGCGCGGGTGCGCCTCGGAAAGGGCGAGGTGGTCGATATAGAGCGCGAGATTCGAGCTCGGAGGACCGCTGCATTCCAAGGGCGTCCTTATCCTGTCCGGGTTTCTCGGCGCGCGCTACGCCCGGCGCCGTCCGCTCGCGCTCGCCGCCAGCCTGGTGTTCGAGCAGTCCTATGGCGGGGTGGACGGCGACAGCGCGTCGTCGGCGGAACTCTACGCCCTGCTCTCGGCCCTGTCGGGGCTGCCCGTTCGCCACTCCCTGGCTGTCACCGGCTCGGTGGACCAGTACGGCCGCGTGCAGGCGATCGGCGGCGTCAACGAGAAGATCGAAGGGTTCTTCGACATCTGCGAGGCTCGCGGTCTGACCGGCCGGCAGGGCGTGCTGATTCCGCAGTCGAACGTCAGGCATCTCATGCTGCGGGCCGATGTCGTAGCGGCGGCGGCGGAAGGGAAGTTCCATGTCTACGCCGTGGAGACGATCGAGCGCGGCATCGAGTTGCTGACCGGCGTTGCGGCCGGTGAGCGGGACGGCGAGGGAGACTTCCCGCGGGAGGCCTCCGCGCGGCGCGCCTTCGCCGCCGCCGCGGCAAGGGCGCGCGTAACGCACGGGTTCCGCGTCGCCCGCGGGCAGGTGGAAGCGGAGGTCGTCGCGGGCGCAGGCGCCGCAGACCCGCTCATTCCGGGCATCGGCACCGCCCGCGCCGCCGCCGAACGCGCCCCGCACTCGGTGCCGATCTCGCGGTCGGGGACGCGGTCTTTCGCCTCCCCCCTTGTCCGTTACGACGGCAGCGCCGGCGCGAAACGCGCGCTCGCGGCCGCCGCCCGCATCTTCGACGCCGGCGGCAGGGGCTTCCATGTGCTGATCGATGCGGATGAGCGCGCGAGCGCTCTCGGTCGCGAGGTCGAGGCCGCGTTGCGGCCCCTGCGCATCGAGGCCCGCCTGCTTCGCGGCGCCGGCCTCGCGCCGGACCGCATCTGCCGGCTCGCGGCGGAAGCCGGCACCGACATTCTGGTGGTGGCGGCCGATTCCCCGGCCGCAGCGCAGGCGCAATGGCTGCCAATGCTCGAATCCGCCGCCTGCTCCGTGCTGCTCGTGCGCCGAGCGCCGCTGGCGCGGCGCCCGGACAACCGGAAACGGAGAGGCAGCCCGCCTCTCCGTTCGGCCGTCGCGGCGGCAGCCGCCGTCAGCCGCTCTTGTCGGCCATCTCCATGGCCGGCTGGGGCAAGGCGACCAGCGGGCTGGCGATGGTGTGGATGACGCTGCCGTCCGGCGCCATGATGTCGGTCCGGTCCAGCATGACGCCGTTGACGGTCACGCTGCCGTCGCCGCCGAGCGCGTAGAAGGAGAGCGGCGCGGCCGCCGACTGCCATCCGCCGGCCAAGGTCCAGACCTTGCCGTTCGCATTCTGGAAGCGGCCCTTTGCGATCGGTTCGTTCAACGCATGGGACCCGGCCGCAGCCGTGAGTTCCGCCGCGAGCGCTTCTCTCCGCTCCTCGTCCTTGAGGGCTTCGGCGAGGACTTTCACGACCGGCGCGAGGACGGAGTCGGGCAGCGCGAACACCGTCGCCGGCGCGCCCTTGAGAGCGTCGGAGAACCCCGCCGCTTCGAGAAGGTCCGCCATCAGGGCGAAGGTTTCCCTGCGGACTCCCATGACGGCTTCGCCCGATTCGGCGTCGATGACCGGCTTGCCGTCTTCGTCCAGCTTGGGCGCTTCGTATTCGTAGTAGTAGGTGCGCAGCGTGGCGAGGACGTCCGTCGGGCAGTCCTTGTCCTCGGCTTTGGGGATCTCTATGCCCGCCAGCATGCACATCGCGGGCGCGTCCGCATCCGCTTTGTCGGCGGCGGACGCCCCGCAGGCCATGACCGCCATCGCAGACGCCGCGGCGGCGGCGCCCAGCAGGTTGCGGACACGGCCCTTCCGTTGCGCAGAGAGAGGGGGGGGGGGGAAGTTGCATGCTTCCTGTTTCCTTTCGGGTTCCGGGCGCAGACTCAACGCCGACCGGCATTCGACTGGCTTATCGAACCATACTTTATTATTATTGAACAGTCAATACATTCAAAGGGCTTATCCCCTTGGGTCCGGTTTGACGAGATATTGAGTTTCCGGTGGTCGTCGGCATCTTGTTCTTATAGTGTTCCGATATGGCCAGCCGCTGGAAATATGACCGCCCGATGTCCCGCGCCACCTTCGAGGCGCGCTTTCCCGATGCAGCCTCCTGTGCCCGGCCTCTCGCCGCCAGACGCTGGCCCGACGGCTTCGTGTGCCCCGCCTGCGGCCATGACAGGGGCCGGGAACTGAAACGGCGCCGGGCGAGCCGGGAATGTGCGGCCTGCGGGAAGGAGACCCCGGCGACCGCAGGCACGATCGTGCACCGCAGCCCCTTGCCCCTGAAGATCCGGTTCATGGCCGTTCACATCGCGACCAGGCACTCGAATGGTATCTCCGCCCTGCAACTCCAGGCCCGGCTCGGGCTCGGCAGTTACAAGAGTGCCCGGCTCGGGCTGCACAAGCGGCGCCGCGCCATGGTCGATCCGGATCGTAGCTTGCTTGAGGACCCGATCGAGATCGATGAGGCCCCCCCTCCCGTTCCGCACCGCAAGAGACCCGGCCACGGGCGGGCAAGGTCGCAGCCCACAAGGCAAGATGCGCATTGCCGGCGCGGTCGAGCTATCGCCCGAGGGCGAGCCATGCCGCATCCGGCTGGCGCCGATCGGGGATTTCTCCGCGCGCCGCCTTCGTGCCTTCGTTGCCGGGACCCCGGCGCCGGGCGCGCGGGTGATGGCCGATGGCTGGAGAGGGTATTGCGGCCTGCCCGACCACGACCGCCAGCCCAGGGTCGTTGGCGCAACGCCCGCCCCTCTCGTGCTGACGTGGATCCATCGTGTGTTCTCGAACCTGAAGCGCGCCGGGCGCTCGGAACCTGCCATGGCCTGCGCCGCGCCCATCTGCGCCGCTACCTCGACGAGGGCGTGTTCCGCTGGAACCGTCGCCGCCACACCGCAACGGCTTTCGACACCCCGCTCGGCATCGGCACGCGCCTGGGACCCGCCGACTGCCGCGACAGCGCCGGACAACACGTCCGATCGCCGCAGGCCGGGCGCCAGCCGCCGCCCGCCCTCCGATCTGCCTCAATCGGGGCCGAATGCCGTCCCGCCAACCTGCCTGACAGCGCTCGAAACCAACTCCCCCAAGTCCAAAACTCCCGCAAATCCCCCGGCACGGTCCGAAAACCGCGCCTGAAACGTAGAAGGCCGATCAACATATGGGGTGACCGGAAGCAAAGGGATAAGCCATATCCGCGATATCGAGGTCCGCCACCAGAAGACTGCAGCGCTCAAGGGCGTTTCGATGACGGTACCGGCGGGCGGCATCGTGACCGTCATTGGCGCGAACGGCGCTGGCAAGGCGACCACCCTGCGCGCCATTTCCGGGCTGGAACCGCTGACCCGGGGAGAAATCCGCTTCGACGATGCAAGGATCGACGGACTGGCGCCGGAAGAGATCGTGCGTCGGGGCATCGCCCATGTGCCGGAGGGCCGGCGCGTGTTTCCGGATCTGACCGTCGAGGAAAACCTGCACACGGGCGCCTTCTTGCGCACGGACAAGACTGCCGTCCAGGCGTCGCTGGCGGAGGTCTTCGACCGCTTTCCGCGCCTCGCCGAGCGGCGCCGGCAATGGGCGCGGTCGATGTCCGGCGGAGAGCAGCAGATGCTGGCGATCGGCCGCGCATTGATGAGCGCGCCCCGGATGTTGCTGCTGGATGAGCCGTCGATGGGCCTGTCGCCGGTCATGGTCCAGGAGAACGCGCGGATTGTCACCGATATCTCGGGGCGCGGCATCCCGGTGGTGCTGGTCGAGCAGAACGCGGAAATGGCGCTGCGGCTGGCGCGGTATGCCTATGTGCTCGAAACCGGGGTCGTGGCGCTGGAAGGCCCGGCGACCGACCTGCACGAGAACGCTCACGTTCGCCGCGCCTATCTCGACGGATAGCGCCGGCGATACCGCGCCGGAGGCGGGCGGAGCGACAGGTCCCGCAGGAGCCGGGCAGGACTCTGCTATCCGGGTCTCTCCCTGATCCACCCGGTTTCGAAGGTCTGGCTGTCGCAGCCGGCGAAACGGGCGATGCGGTCGAGCTCGCGCCCGATTCGCTCCAGCCGTCCCTTGCCAAGACGCACCCCCGGCTCCGGCCATAGCGCCCTGATCTGCAATTGTCCCTCCCGGCGGCGCATGTCGATGCGCCCGATCAACCGGTCGCCTTCCAGCAGCGGGAAAACGTAGTAGCCGTATTCCCGCTTTTGCTCCGGCACGAAGATTTCGATGCGATAGCGAAAGCCGAACAGCCATTTCGTCCGCTTGCGGTCCCGCAGCAACGGGTCGAAGGGACTGAGCACGCGCACGCCGCCCGGCGGGTCGGAGGCCCGTTCCGCTTGCTCGCATATGTCCGGCCGCGCCAGCAGGCGCCGAACCTGGCCGGGCCAGGCGCCTTCCACCTCGACCTCGACGAGCGCGCCGGGGCCTTGCGCGGCGCACCATGCGTCGGCCTCGGACAGCGAGGCCGTATCCCAGAACGCCGCTATTTCCCGGGGCGAAGCGAACCCCAGCCGGTCGAGCGCGCCCGCGCAGGCCCAGTCGAGTGTCTCCTCGTCGCCCGGCGCCATGCTTCGGTATGCGTCGGGAACCACCCGCTCGACCAGGTCGAAGACCTTCTGGAACCGCTCGCGGCGCGTTATCGCCAGCGCGCCGGTGCGCCAGAGAAATTCCAGCGCCGTCTTGGAGGGGTGCCAGTCCCACCAGCCGGGCGCCGTCCTGGAGGCGCCGTCCCGAAGTTCGCGGGCCATAACGGGTCCGTGCTCGCGAATCCGCTCCAGCACGTCGTCGAACCGCTCCTCGAACCCCGCGCGCCGCCAGCTCCGCCAGCGCGCGCGGAGCAATGCCGCGTCACGGCGGAAGCGAAGCTGCCAGAAGGGGTAGAACGACATCGGAATGACCGAGGCGTCGTGCGTCCAGTGCTCGAACAGGGTCCGCCGCTTCTCCAGCAGGCCGGCAAGATGGCCGGGACGGTAACTTCGGCGCCGGGAAGCCAGAATCATGTGGTGGGCGCGTTCGACCGTGGCGATGCTGTCGATCTGGACGAAGCCCAGCCGCTTGACCAGTCCTGCAAGGTCTTCTTGCGCCGGCGGTCGCCCGAGGCCGTGCCGGTCGAGGAAGAGCCTCCGCGCGGCCCGGTTGGAGAGGCGCGGCAGCGGGGCGCCGGCGCTGTTATCCATGTGGTCGGTCCATAGTGTTACCCTCCATCCGGTCTGTACCCGAGAGAAGACCCTTTCCCAACCCCTCCCGGCCGCCGCATGCGCACATCCCGTTTCGGTCCGCAACCGGCGCCCCCGGCCTCCAATGCTCCCTCCTGCGCTGGCAAGGCAGAGCCTGCCCCGGACCGCGATCCGGGGGCCGGAGCGTGGGGCCTCTTCGATTCGGCGCCCCCGCCATCATGCCCGGAACAAGTCCGGGCATGATGAGAGAGCCCCCCCCCCCCCCGCGAAGCGTCATGAAATGTCATGTTTTGTCGTAACTGCCCAGGATGAGCGATCTGGTTGAAGCCGGGCGGTCAGGCGGCCCATGAGGGCCGGACGCTTTGCCGGACGGGATCGTGTCCCCGGGCGTGTTGTAGGAGGCGAGGCTTCCGCTGTTATCTGTGGGTAAGTGGCCCGCCGCAGCGACCGCGACGTGTCTGGCGGCGGGGGCCGCCTATCCATAGCGGAGGCCATCGCGGCGCCGGTCAGGGTTGGGCCTGGATAGTCCACCCGACCGGAGGAAGACCACGATGACCGCCAACGACATGATGGCCTTGCGGGCGCTGTTGGCGAAGAGTTCCGAGGCGGACCTGCTTCGCGAGACGATCGCCTTCACGGTCGAGCGTCCGATGGCGCTTGAGGTCGAGGGCCTTGCCGGGGCCGCGCCCGGCGAGCGTTCGCCGGCCCGGATCGCGCAGCGCAACGGCTACCGCGACCGGGTCCGGGAGACGCGGGCCGGCACGGTCGAGTTGAAGCGCCCGAAGCGGCGCAAGGGGAGCTACTGCCCCGGCTTCCCGGAACCGCGCCGGATGGCGGAGAAGGCGCTGACTGCGGTGATCCGGGAGGCCTGCATCGAGGGCGTGTCGACCCGCTCGGTCGACGACCCGGCGCAGGCCATGGGGATGTCGGGCCTCTCCGGGAGCCAGGTCTCGCGGCTGTGCGGCGGGATCGACGACAAGAGCCGCGACTTCCTCGACCGCCCGCTGGAGGGCGACCGGCCGTATCTGTGGCGGGACGCGACCTGTGCGAAGAGGCGCGAGACCGGGCGCGTCGTCCCGGTCGCGGTCACCGTCGCGGTGGCGGTCAACGACCGGGGCCGCCGCGAGGGGCGCGGCATGGCGAGCGGCGCGTCCGAGGCCGAGACCTTCCGGACCGCGTTCCTTCGCTCCCCGGCCCGCCGCAGGCGGCGCGGCGTCAAGCTGGCGATCTGCGACGACCGCAAGGGCCTCAAGGCCGCCGCGACCCGCATCCCCGGCGCCACATGGCAGCGCTGCCGCGCGCACTTCATGCGCAACCGGCTCGCTCATGCCGGCCAGCAGGGCCGGGGCGTCGTCTGCGCCTTCGTCACGACCGCCTTCGCCCAGGAGGATGCAGACAGCGCGTCCGCCCCGTGGCGCCAGGGCGCCGACCGGCTCGGGGCCAGGGCACCGAAGCTCGCCGCTATCATGGACGAGGCCGAGCGCGACGTCCCGGCCTGTATGACCTCCCCGGCCGCGCATCGCGCCAGGCTGCACGCGACAAACCCGCTCGAACGCCTCCATGGCGAAGTCAAGCGACGCACCGATACCGTCGCCATCTTCCCCAACGAGGACGCCATCGCCCGGCCGATCGGCGCGAGCCTCCTCGAGCAGAACGACGAAGGGGCCGTCCAGAGAGCCGGATACATGACGCTGGAAGCCATCGCTCCCGTGAGCGACAATACAACCGTCAAGATGCCCGCCGCGGCAGACTGAGCGGCCCGGCCCCACCCGCCGGATACCGCAACCGACGACAGGCTCTTACACCACCGCCTGGGAAACGCTCTGGCATCTCCGATCTGCCTCCTGTCCAGCCTCCCTGTCGTCATGGCCGGACTTGTCCCGGCCATCCCCTTCCCCTGCCGCGCCGGCCCCGAGGGAGATGCCCGGAACAAGTCCGGGCGTGACGGAAGAGCAACCGGGTGCTTCAGATCGAATTGACAAGAACTTCGGAAACACGACAACGGCGCGCGATTCGGTCGATCTGAAACGGAACCGTTTGCAGAGCTTTGATCGTCACCACGGACGGCGCGCCAGCGGCGATCCGGGGTCTCCATGTAACATTGCCCGGCCTCGCGAGGCCCCGGATCGGGGTCCGGGGCGACGAGTCCGGGTTCGGACCGAAATTCGATTCTATCAGAACGGTTCGCGCTCTAATTGAGCAGCTCCACCGGCTCGTCCAGCGGGTGCCGGCCCTGGCGGTCCTCGATTTCGAGCACCCAGAGGTCCGGGTCTCGGGCGGCTTCGCGGGCGATTTCCTTGTCGGCGTCGGCTTCGGGGCCCGGCGGGCGGGCGAGCCAGCGGCGGCGGTCTTCGTCGGTCCAGGCCGGGCGCAGCAGTTGCGCCGTGCCGTCGAGGCGGTTGAGCTTCAGCAGCACCGCGCCTGCGCCGTCGAAGCCGCGCCGCGCCACCTGCGCCGGGCAGCCCCGCACGGACGCCGCCCGGATGCAGGCCTGGACATAGACGCGGGGCGTCAGCGCCACGCTGCGGCTCAGGCGCAGCCCGGCACGATATGGCGGGCCGGCGAGGGGCGGAAAGTGGCGCGCTTCAGCCAGCGGTTCTGCGCCGGGTCGAAATCGTCGCGCCGGTGGAGCAGGAAACCGTTGTCCCAGAGCACGGTGTCGCCGACCTGCCAGTCGTGCCGATAGACGAAGCGGGCCCCGGTCGCGTGGGCGATCAGCCGGTCGAGCAGGGCGCGGCCTTCGGCGGCCTCCATGCCGTCTATGCCGGCCATGGTGCCGGGGTCGAGGTAGAGCGCCTTGCGGCCCGTCACGGGATGGGTATGGACCAGCGGGTGGGTGACATCCGGCGTGCGACGGCGGATTTCGTCCTCGGCCATCTTGTCGATCTCGCCGTAGCCGGCAACGCGGACCGCATAGCTGAAGACGCCGCGCCGGCCGTCGATCCGGTCCCTGGTCGCATCGTCCAGCGCGTCGTAGGCGGCTTCGAGATTGGCCCAGCTCGTGGGCGCCGCGCCGGCCGGCGTTTCGACGCAGTAGAGCAGCGAGCCGGTCGCCGGGTTCGCCATGTAGGACTGGTCGGTGTGCCAGGCGAGCTCGCCCTGGCCGATGCCGCCGATCGCATTGCCGGCGGGGCCGCGCATATTGGAGATATAGGTGATCTCGGGCCGGTATTTCGACGCCCAGTCCTCGCGCACGATCAGCTCCAGCGCGCCGAACCAGGAAGCGGCCTCCGCAAGCTCGGCCTCCGAGAGCGCCTGCCGGCGGAACACCAGCACGCCGTGCTCGGCAAGCGCCGCATCCAGCGCGCGGCGCGTTTCCTCGTCCGGCCGCTGATGCAGCGCGACGCCTTCCACGATCCTCGCGAAGCCGTTTTCGGCGGGCGTGAGTGTCAGCATGGCCGTCAAAGCTCCTTCAACAGCGCCTCGATACCGTCCGGGCTCTCGACCGCAATGCCGGACATTTCCCGATCGATTCGCCGCACCAGCCCGGACAACACCCTTCCTGCGCCGAGTTCGACCACGCGGTCGATGCCGTTGTCGCGCATGAACATCACGCTTTCCCGCCAGCGGACGGTCGCCGTCACCTGGCGGACGAGCAGGTCCGGCAGGTCGGCGGCGCGCTCTACCGGACCCGCCGTGACGTTGGCGACCAGCGGCACCGAGGGGTCTTCCATATCGACGGCCTCCAGCGCTTCCGCCATGGCGTTGGCGGCGGGTTGCAGCAGCGAGCAATGGAAGGGCGCGCTTACATCGAGCAGGACCGCCCGGCGCGCGCCCCGCTCCTTCGCCAGCCCCACCGCGCGCTCGACGGCCGCGCGGTCGCCGCTCACCACGACCTGGCCGGGGGCGTTGTCGTTGGCCGGGTCGCAGACCTCGCCTTCCGCGGCGTCGCGGGCGATCTTCGCCGCCTCGTCGAAGTCGAGGCCGAGCAGCGCCGCCATCGCGCCGGCGCCCGCGGGCACGGCGCTCTGCATCGACTGGCCGCGCAGCTTGAGGAGCCGCGCGGCGTCTGCGAGCCGGAAGCTTCCGGCTGCGGTCAGCGCCGAATACTCGCCAAGCGAGTGCCCGGCCAGATACAGGCAGGCGGCCGGCAGCGAAACGCCGCCCTCGCGCTGCAATACGCGCATGACTGCCATGCTGTGCGCCATCAGCGCCGGCTGCGCGTTCTCCGTCAGAGTCAATTCGTCGCCGGGGCCCTCGAACATCAGCCGCGAGAGGCTTTGCCCGAGGGCGTCATCGACCTCCTCGAAGACTTCGCGCGCAGCAGTCGAGGCCTCGGCCAGCGCCCGGCCCATTCCGACCGCCTGCGACCCCTGCCCCGGAAAGACGAAAGCTCGTGCCACGAACCCCTCCAGATGCCCTGTCACCGGACTGCAATCAAGGCGCGGCGGCAGAGGCTGTCAAGGTGGAAGCGGACGGCTTGCACGCATTGCGGGTTCGTGTATAACCCCGCTCCCAGTGCAACTTCCGGGACGAAACGCATCGGCAATGGCTCTCTACGAGAATGTCTTCATAGCGCGTCAGGACATGTCGCCCGCACAGGTGGAGAACCTGGCGGACGAGTATGTGTCCGTCGTGGAGTCCCTCGGCGGCAAGGTCGAGAAGCGCGAACACTGGGGCCTCAAGACCTTGGCCTACCGAATCAAGAAGAACCGCAAGGGCCATTACGTCCTCTTCAACTTCGATACGAACGGCGACGCGGTTGCGGAACTCGAGCGGCGGATGCGCCTGTCGGAGGACGTGCTGCGCTACCTGACCGTGCGGATCGAGACTGTCGATGAACGGCCCTCCGTGATGCTTCAGGCCCGGCCGCGCGACGACCGCGGCAGACGCGACGCGCGCCCGCGCCGGGATGCCGCAGAGACGAAAGAAGCAGGCGCCGGCCGGCCGGCCACTGCCGTATCGGAGGCCGCCCAATGAATGCCGCGCCGCGCCGCCCGTTCTTCCGACGCCGCAAGAGCTGCCCCTTCTCCGGCCCCAATGCGCCCGAGATCGACTACAAGGACGTGAAGCTGCTGCAGCGCTTCCTGTCGGAACGCGGCAAGATCGTGCCGAGCCGCATTACCGCCGTTTCGGCGAAGAAACAGCGCGAGCTTGCGCGGGCGATCAAGCGCGCGCGCTACATGGCGCTGTTGCCTTACATCGTAAAGTAGGTTCAGGACTGCTGCCCGCGCGGGTTGGATGGGGAAGGATCTCGTCCTCCTGACCGTCGGCGGGTTGGCCGCCGGCGCGCTCTTCGGTTCCATCGCCGCAGGCTCTCTGGGCGCTGCGCTGCTGGCGTATCTCGCGGCGGCGCCGCTGTTCCTGGTCGGACTTTCCCTGGGTTGGCTGCCGGTTGTCGCTTCGGCCCTCATCGGCGCGGTTGCGGTGGCCGGGGTCATCGGTTTTTTCGCCGCCGGATATTTCTCGCTCATCATCGGGCTTCCTGTCGCCGTGTTGTGCCGCCAGGCCCTGCTGAACCGCTCTGACGGGCATGGCGGTGTCGAATGGTATCCGCCCGGCCGCCTCGTCGCGGCGCTCACCGCCATGGCGGCCGCGGCTCTCATGGCGATGTTCGCCGTCGCCGTTCTCGAAGGCGTGGACCCGCAACGGGAAGTGCAGCGGACGATCGAGGCGGTCCTGGACGCCGGGATGCCGCCCGAAGTCGCCGAGCGGGCCAGGGAGCAGGGCCTGGCGGAACGGGCCGCCAATTTCCTGCCGGGTATAGCTGCGGCGCTGCTGTTCCTGACGCTGGCGCTCGACGGCGTGCTTGGCCAGTCCGTCGCCGCCCGTCTCGCGATAGCGCGGCGTCCGTCGCCTCCGTGGCGCGACATGACGCTCCCGGCCTGGCCGCTATATGCGCTCGGCCTTTCCTGCCTTGCCGGGATTGCCGGGAGCGGGGCGCTGGAGTATATCGGCCGAAATCTGGCCATCGTCTTCGCCGTTCCGTTCCTGCTGCAAGGGCTCGCCGTCGTCCATACCGTGGTGGCCCGGCTGCCGGGGCGGACGGTCTGGCTGGTCGGTTTCTATCTGCTGGGGCTCGTGATGGCCTGGCCGTTTGTGCTGGTTGCGGCGTTGGGTCTTGCGGAGCCTTATGTCGGCCTGCGCGCCCGCTTCGGCGGCGGTCCGAAGGAGAATGAGTAATGGAGCTGGTCCTTCTCGAACGGGTCGAGAGCCTGGGGTTGATGGGCGATATCGTCACGGTCAAGCCCGGATACGCGCGGAACTACCTGCTGCCCCAGAAGAAGGCGCTGCGGGCGACGCCCGAGAACATGGCCGTTTTCGAGGCGCGGCGCACGGAGCTCGAAGCGCGCAACCTGGAGCGCAAGGGCGAGGCCGAAAGCGTCGCGGACAAGCTTGAGGGCTTCAGCGTCACCCTGATCCGGCGCGCCGGCGATACGGGCCATCTTTACGGCTCGGTCACGGTGCGCGACGTCGCCGAGGCGGCCAGCGAAGCGGGCGTCGAGATCGACCGTCGGCAGCTTCGCCTCGCACAGCCCATCAAGTCGCTGGGCCTGCACGACATAGCCCTGCAGCTGCATCCAGAAGTCCAGGTGCAGATTACCGCCAATGTCGCCCGGACTCTGGATGAAGCAGAGGCGCAGGCGCGCGGCGAGGACGTGCTGGCGATGGACGATGAGGATGCTTATCGTTTCGAGAGCGGATTGTCGGAGTTCTTCGACGACAGCGCGGCGGAGCGCGGCGCAGACGCCCCGGCGGAGGCCGGCGAGGCCGAAGCAGTTGGAAAGGAACCTGGCGAGGAACGTTAGGGTTTCGCCGCCCGCCGGCCGCAGCGGGAGGCGGAGGGGAGAGCAGGACCGATGCTGTTCGCGCCGTTACTACGCCGGCTCGTCAAATTCGGTACGCTGACGATCGTCGATCCACGCGGCGGCTCACGCAGCATGGAAGGCGCGGGCGGGCCGTCGGTGGCCGTCCGCTTGCACGATTCCTCGGTAAGCCGGGCGCTGGTCCGCAATCCGGCTCTGGCCGTGGGCGAGGCCTATATGGACGGGCGGCTGACGGTCGAAGAGGGCACGCTGTTCGACTTCCTCACTATTCTGGTGGTCAACCGCCGCGAGGCGCATCTCGAGCGCGCCAGGGGCCCTGCGGCCCTTGCGAGAAAGCTCCTGGGCCGGGTTCACACGCACAACCCTGTGGGCGCCGCGCGCCGCAAGGTTTCGCATCATTACGACCTGAAACCGGAACTGTTCGACCTGTTCCTGGACAGCGACCGGCAATATTCCTGCGCCTATTTCGCCTCGGACAATGACGACATCGAGACGGCGCAGCGGCGCAAGAAGACGCATCTGGCGGCGAAGCTGCTGCAGCGTCCGGGGGACCGTGTCCTGGACATCGGGTCGGGCTGGGGCGGCCTCGGGCTTTATCTGGCGCAGCAGGCGGATGTCGATGTGACGGGCGTGACCTTGAGTCACGAGCAGCATGAGCTGTCGAATGCGCGCGCGGCGGAGGCGGGGTTATCGGAGCGGATCCGCTTCAAGCTGCAGGACTACCGGGAGGAGACGGGCCGCTACGAGCGCATCGTTTCCGTGGGGATGCTGGAGCATGTGGGGCCTGGGCATTACCGGGAGTTTTTCGGGAAGGTCCGGGAGTTGCTGACGGACGATGGCGTTGCGGTCGTGCATACCATCGGGCGCTACGACACGCCGGGTCCGGTCAACCCGTGGATCGCCCGCTACATATTTCCCGGCGCCTATGTGCCGACGCTTTCGGAGCTGCTGCCGGCGATAGAGGAGCAGCATCTTCTGGTGACGGACATAGAGGTGTTGAAGCGCCATTATGCGAAGACGCTGCGGGCGTGGCGGAACCGTTTCGTTTCGAACTGGGACCGGGCGCGCGCGATATATGACGAGCGTTTCTGCCGGATGTGGGAGTTCTACCTGACCGCCTGCGAGGTCGGCTTCCTGTCGAAGGAACTCAATGTATTCCAGATCCAGCTTGCGAAGGACCCGGACGCGGTGCCGGAGACGCGGGACTATATCCACGCTTTCGAGGCGGCGCATTGACCGGCGCCGGGAAGGCGTAGTGCGGCCTGAAAGCCGGGGGAGGGCGCGGGGGCCATGCTCTATCTGTCGTTTCTGCGCCGGTTCGTCGAATTCGGCGCGCTGACGGTCATCGACCCGAAGGGCAGGGTGCATCGGCTGCAGGGCGGAGACGGTCCTTCGGTCGCCGTCCGCCTGCACGACGCCTCGGTGTCGCGCGCCATGTTCCGAAGCCCGGCTCTGGTCGTGGGCGAGGCCTATATGGACGGGCGGCTGACGGTCGAAGAGGGCACGCTGTTCGACTTCCTCACCCTCGCCCTTGTCAATCAGCGCCGGGCCCGGTTGCGGGGCGATTCCGGCTTTCCATCCCTTGCAAGGAAGGTTCTCGGCCGGATACGGACGCGCAATCCCGTGGGCGCCGCGCGCCGCAAGATTTCGCATCATTACGACCTGAAACCGGAACTGTTCGACCTGTTCCTGGACAGCGACCGGCAATATTCCTGCGCCTATTTCGCCTCGGACAATGACGACATCGAAACGGCGCAGCGGCGCAAGAAGACGCATCTGGCGGCGAAGCTGCTGCTGCGTCCGGGGGACCGGGTTCTGGATATCGGGTCGGGTTGGGGCGGCCTCGGGCTTTATCTGGCGCAGCAGGCGGGTGTCGATGTGACGGGCGTGACCTTGAGTCACGAGCAGCATGAGCTGTCGAATGCGCGCGCGGCGGCGGCGGGGCTATCGGAGCGGGTCCGCTTCAAGCTGCAGGACTACCGGGAGGAGACGGGCCGCTACGAGCGCATCGTTTCCGTGGGGATGCTGGAGCATGTGGGACCTGGGCATTACCGGGAGTTTTTCGGGAAGGTCCGGGAGTTGCTGACGGACGATGGCGTTGCGGTCGTGCATACCATCGGGCGCTACGACGCGCCGGGTCCGGTCAACCCGTGGATCGCCCGGTACATCTTTCCCGGCGGCTATGTGCCGACGCTTTCGGAGCTGCTGCCGGCGATAGAGGAGCAGCATCTTCTGGTGACGGACATAGAGGTGTTGAAGCGCCACTATGCGAAGACGCTGCGGGCGTGGCGGAACCGTTTTGTTTCGAATTGGGACCGGGCGCGCGCGATGTATGACGAGCGTTTCTGCCGGATGTGGGAGTTCTACCTGACCTCCTGCGAGGTCGGGTTCCTGAACAACATCGTGACCGTGTTCCAGATCCAGCTTGCGAAGGACCCGGACGCGGTGCCGGAGACGCGGGACTATATCCACGCCTTCGAAGGCGCGCATTGATGGAGTCAACGCCGGGAACCGGCGCCGCCGATGCGCTGGCCCGGCGGGTCGCCGCCGCCATGTACGAGCAGGACACGGCTTCGCGCAGCCTCGGCATCCGGCTGGAGGCGGTCGGCGCGGGCTGGGCGCGCATGTCCATGCCGGTGACGGAAGGGATGCTGAACGGCCACCGCGTCTGCCACGGCGGCTATATCTTCTCGCTGGCCGATTCGGCCATGGCCTTCGCCAGCAACAGCCGCAACCGGGTCTCGGTGGCGCAGTTCTGCTCGATCGCCTTCCTGCGCCCCGGCCGGGCCGGCCGGCTGCTGGTGGCCGAGGCGCGGGAACAGGCGGGCGCCGGGCGCACCGGCGCCTATGCCGTCGAGGTGCGAGAGGACGGCGGCGAGGTCGTCGCCGTCTTCTCGGGCGCCGTCCGCCGCCTGGGGGACCGGACAATCGTTTGAGCGCCATTGCGCCGGAACGACTCAGAACTGGCGGACGAAACGCAATTCGGCTCGGTCGCGCTGATAGCCGACGGCCTGGGCGTTGGTCTCCAGCCGCTGGCGGACCAGCGCCAGTTGCGGGCTGAACCCGAACAGCGTCCAGCCTCGGTTGAACAGTGTGAGGCGCAGGATGCGCGTGCGGTCGGCGCGCGGCCTATCGTCGAGCGTGGGCGGGCAGCAGGCGAGGCCGGCATAGCCGGTTCGCCGCCATTCGCTCGATATGCCGACGGTAAAGCCCGCCGGCAGCGTCGCCGATGCGCCCGCCCGCCACCAGCGGGTGTCGCTGTCGCGTTCGGGATCGTCTTCCGAGCGGCTCCATGCGAGACCGCCCGCAAATTCGGCTTCGAGGGTCGAGGTCGCCCGCCAGAGGGCGCGTAGCGAAAGGTCGGTTTCGGAGCCGTCCAGACGCTTGTTCTCGTCCTTTCGCCAGACGCGCCGTTTCCAGCCCGCCCATGCGTCGGCCCGCCACCGGCGGCCGAAACGGCGTTCGCCTTCCAGACGCAGGCCGTAGCTTCGATTTTCCGGCGCGCCGGCCCGCCAGTCCTGCCCGGCAATCGCCAGCAGGCTGAAGGCGGTGTCGCGGTCCACCAGCCAGCGGGGGCCGAGATAGGGGGAAACGGTCATGCGGTCGAAATCGCGACCTCCGTATTCGGTGCGCCATGCGTTTGCGCCCGAGCGCAACTGCCAGCGTTCGGCCAGCGGAACCCGGTATTCGGCCCCGCCCCAGATCGAGACGCCGACGCCGGACCGCGCTTTCCGGGGCGCGTCCAGCCGGAAGGGCAGGCCCCAAATATAAACGATCTCCCGGTCCGATCCGCTGTTGATATTGCTGTCGGGCGCAAGCATGAAGCCGAACGCGCCGCTCCAGCGCCGGCGCGCCCGGATCGCGGCGAGGAATCGCCGGATATTGGCGGCCATCGCCGGCGGCGGCCGCCCGGCCAGTACGCGCTCGAAATGCTCCCGCGCGAGGTCGTCGTCGCCCTTGAGGAAGAAGGCGCGCGCGAGCTCCAGCCGGACGCGAACAAGGCCGGGGTGGTCGATCAGGATGGCGCGGAAGGCGCTGACGGCTTCGGCAAGCAGGGCGGCGCGCGCGTCCTTGTCCGCCTCGTCCCCGGCGGCTCCCGTTGCAGCAAGGCCGAGCAGGAACCGCGCGTCCGTGCGGTCCGCATGGGCGGGGACCAGCGGGCGGAGAATGGCCAGCGCCTCGGAGAAGCGCTGCTGTTCGACCAAGGCCCGGGCGGCGACGATGCGCGGGTCGGATGAAAGATGGCGGCTGCCATCTTCGCCGCTGGCGGGGGCAGCGAAGATGGCGAGCGCGAGGCACAGCAGCGCCGAGAGCACCCGCGGCCGGTGCGGAGGAAGAGGCCCCCCCTCCAGCGGCCTGCTTGCAACCCTCACTACTTATCGGCTGCGGAGATATGCCGGTGTCAAACCGTAGAACGCACCGACAAAGGAAGCCTCGCTCCCTCCCAAAGTCCTCGCTCTCCCGGCATGGGTTCCGGCGACCATGCGGGGATTGCCGTCGCTGTCGTCGCTGGTGGAAAACTTGGGGGATTATATACGAAAGTGCCCAATTAGGGGTTGACGGCCTCGCCTGATTACGGCACTCTGTTTCCATAAATAGGGAGGCAGGGCAATGGCGAGGAACGCACCGGGCAAGCACTTTCGCAAGGGCATGTCGCTGGTCGAGGTCATGCGGGTCTTCCCCGACGACGCGACCGCCGAAGCATGGTTCGTCAAAGCCCGTTGGCCGGAAGGCGTTCGCTGCCCCTATTGCGAGTCCGACAGGGTGCAGGAAGGCGCCGCGCACAAGACCATGCCCTATCGCTGCCGCGCCTGCCGCAAGCGGTTCTCTGTCAAGACCGGCACGGTCATGCAGTCCTCTAAGCTGGGCTACCAGACATGGGCGCTGGCTGGCTATCTCATGACGACGGGATTGAAGGGGCAAGCCAGCATGAAGCTGCACCGTGACCTCGGCATAACGCAGAAGACGGCTTGGCATTTGGCGCACCGCATCCGGGAGACATGGGCGCGGGAGAGCGGGCTGTTCGGCGGGCCTGTTGAAGCCGACGCGACCTATATCGGCGGGAAGCGCAAGAACATGCCGAACGCCAAGCGGAAGACTCTGGAAGGCCGGGGCACAGTCGGCAAGGCGGCTGTCGCGGGCGTGAAGGATCGTGAGACCAATCAGGTTTCCGCTCGCCGCGTCTCACAGACCGACGCTACCGCGCTGCAAGGCTTCGTCCGAGAGAATGTCGAGCCGGGCGCAACGCTCTACACCGATGAAGCCCGCGCCTACGCCGGCATGCCCGAATACAGCCATGAAGCGGTCAATCACTCCGCCAAAGAGTTCGTGCGGGACATGGCGCACACGAACGGCATGGAGAGCTTCTGGGCCATGCTGAAACGCGGCTATCAGGGCACCTTCCACAAGTTCAGCGAGAAGCACCTTGACCGCTATGTCCGCGAATTCGCCGGACGCCACAACATCCGTCCGCGCGACACGCTGGATATGATGCAGTCGGTCGCCATCGGCATGGCAGGCAAGCGGCTCCGCTATTGCGACCTGATTGCCGACAACGGCCTATCGAGTGGGGCGCGTTCAGGCTAGAGGAATACCGTCTCCAGAACCCGACGAATTTTCCCTCAGAATCAAAGACACGAGAATTGATCGGCGTCAGAATTCCCCTCTCACGAAGGGGAAGAACGATGCTGAAACGCCGCGCTGGAATTTTTATGATTGAGGGTGACTGCCTGGACGCTATGAGCGCTCTACCCGACCATTCCATAGATTTCGTTCTTTACGACCTTCCCTACGGCACCACACAAAACCGTTGGGATTCCGCGCTTCCTATGGACGTTCTGTGGGAACACTACAAGAGAATTCTTGCGCCAACGGGCGCGGTGGCCCTAATGAGTCATGGCGCGTTCACGGCAAAGGTAATCCTTAGCGAACAAGATTGGTTCAAATACAAAATAGTTTGGGTGAAATCGAAAGCTACCAACTTTCTAAACGCGAAAAACAACCCCTTCGAAAACACGAAGATATTTGCATCTTCTACCGGGGGCAGCCGACATACGTGCCACAAATGTCGGAAGGAGAAGCATATGATAAAGGCGTTAGGAAAAATCAACTAACCGGTTCATACGGAGACTTCCGACCAAGTCACATCCGCTCCAGCGGAACCAGATACCCCACGGATGTGATATACTTCAAGACAGCCGAGGCTGAAGGACGAGTTTGGCATCCGACCCAAAAGCCTATGAGAATTAGCCCGTTACCTAATGGGAATTATATCCCATATTAGGCATCGACCTTGCCGTCGTCGGGCGTTTTCGGCGGCTTCGGCTTGCGCAGGGCGAGCTTCTCCGGCGTAGCGCCCTGAAAGCGAGGGTCGGCGGGGAGGGGGGGCTTCTGGTCGGTCATCCTCGCGCTCCCGATGGCAGGCCGTTGTCGGCGATGAGGTCCTTGTAGCGGAGCCGCCGGCCGGACAGGCGCTGCGCCATGACGGCCATCTGCATCAGCGTGTCCGCGGCCCGCAGATTGTGCTTCCCGGCGAACTCCTGCACATAGCGGTTCAGGTGTTTCGGGCTGATCTTGTGGAAGGTGCCCTTGTGCGCCCGCTTGAGCATCGACCGGAACGATTCCATGCCGTTCACATGCACCTGCTGGCGGACATATTCGCTGACGCCATGATTGACGCTCTCGTGGTCGAAGTCCGCGCCGAGCCCGACATAGGCCGCGGCCTCGTCGGTGTAGAGTCTCGCGCCAGGCTCCGCGTGCTCGCGCACGAAGCCCTGTAGCGTCTTCGCGTCAGTCCGCTCAATGGCGAGCGCAGCGACCTGGCCGGTCTCCCGATCCTTCACACCGACAACCGGCGTCATGTCCACGGCGCCGCGTCCGGCACCGGCGGCCGCCAGCTCCTTCCGCTTCGCGTTCGACTTGTTCGCCCTACGGCCGCCCACATGGGTCTCGTCGGCTTCCACCGGGCCGGCGAGCAGTGAGCCGCCGCTATTGTCGGCCCATGCTTCCCGGAGCCGGTGGAGCATGAACCATGCCGCCTTCTGCCCGATTTTCAGGTCTCGGTGCAGCTTCATGCTGGAGACCGATTTGAGGCTCGTCAGGCAGAGGTAGATGCCGATGGCCCATTTCTGGAGCGGCAGGTTCGATCCCGCCATTGCGGTGCCCGTCTTCACGCTAAAATACTTCCGGCAGTCCGAGCACCACCAGGGCATCGGCTTGCCGGATGCGACGGCGCGCACACGCGCCCCGTCACAGTGCCCGCAGCGGGCGCCGTCCGGCCAGTAGATGGCCTCGAACCATTCCCGCGCGGCGTCCTCGGTCGGGAACATCTCCATCAACTCGATGAGGGAGATACCTGACCGGAACGCCTTGCCCGGCGCTTTCGTCATTCGGAGGCCTCCACCAAGGCGATCTTTTCACCAGACCGGCCATCCAAACTCTTGCCTTTCTCAGCGTCAATCGTTTCTAAGTCGGGAAGGATTGAAAAGAGACGGTCCAGGCACTGCTTCACCTTTTGCACATCAAGGACGCCGGGAAACTGTTCCGTATCTGCGATGCGCACGATCCGCAGCTGCCCTTCTACGAAGTCCCGTGCCAAGGGTTCCCACGATGACATTCCGGGCCACTTTGCCACTTCTTCCGCCTGAGCCGCCCACCGCCGGGCTTCACCGACTCTGCGGCTCAAATTCTCCTCTGAGGTCTGAGGTAAAGCCGATCTTCACACGGTCGCCACCCGTGCTGACGAGGGAAATCCATCCAATGCTGTAGCCGCCTTTGTGGCCTTGGGCCATCTCACCATCCCCTATGTCATCGGGGCTGTAAAATACCGATACATGCAGCTCGTTGTCAATCATTGGATATAATCCCCCTTCGAAAACTAGGGCTTCGCGGTCGCCGTGCTGCGAGGCAGCCCGGGCGACCTGCCAGCCTGCGATCATGCGCCGTGCGGCGCGAGAATCTGCCGCACCGTGGCGACATCCTGCAGCTTGTCGAAGCCCGCATTGATCTCGTCGAAGCCGATCTTGCGGTCGATCAGCCGGTCCACCGGCATCCGCCCCTGGAGGTAGAGGTCGATGAAGCGCGGAATGTCGCGCACCGGCACGCAGCTTCCCATATAGGAGCCGAGGATCGACTTCTCCTGCGCGACGAGTTCGCTCTGGTTGAAGCTGAAATCGGCCGACGCAGGCGAGAGGCCGGCCGTAACGACCGCGCCGCCGTAACGGACGCTCTTCCATGCCGTTTCCATCGCCTTGATCGTGCCCGCAAGCTCGACCGCAAAATCGACGCCGCCATTGGAGATGTCGCGGACCTGCTCGATATGGTCGGCGTCGCGGGCATTGACCGTGTGGGTCGCGCCCAATTGCCGCGCCAGGCCCAGTTTCGAGTCCTCCAGATCGACGGCGATGATCTGGCCCGCGCCGGCGAGCTTCGCGCCCAGCAGGCCGTTCAGCCCGACGCCGCCCAGCCCGACGATCGCCACGCTGTCGCCGGCGCGCACCCGCGCCGTGTTGATGACCGCGCCCGCACCCGTCATCACCGCGCAGCCGAACAGTGCGGCGTCCTCGATGTCGATCCGCTTGTCCACGACGACGCAGGTTCCCCGGTCCACCACCGCATATTCCGCCATGCAGGAAATGCCGGTGTGATGGGCGATATGCTCGCCGTTCAGCTTCAGCCGCTGCTCGCCGGACATGAGCTGCCCGAGCCCCTTGGTCTGCGCGGCGGTCTCGCACACTTGCGGGCGCCCTTCCAGGCAGCGCCGGCAGCGCCCGCAAGCGGAGCCGAACTGGAACACGATATGGTCGTCGGGCTTGATGTCGTGGACGCCCGGCCCGGTCTCGACGCAGATGCCCGAGCCCTCATGGCCCAGCACCATCGGCACCGGCCGGGGCCGGTCGCCATTCAGCAGCGACAGGTCCGAATGGCAGAGGCCCGCGCCGCCGATCTTCACCAGAACCTCGCCCGGCCCCGGCGGCTCTAGCTCGACCTCCATGATCTCCACGGGCCTGCTGTGGGCGAAGGGGCGCGGCGCTCCACATTGCACCAGCACGGCGGCGGTCATTTTCATCGCTGGGGTATCCTCCGGTTCCGGGTCGGCATCGGGCAGGATAGCGGAGCACAACCGCGGCAAACAGCCGGTGTCCCGGTTCCGCCGCCCGGAACTTCGACCCGACAACAGGCATCGGCGGTCATGTCCTTACGCCGCCGACTGCCGGGGCGTCACGCGCCGGGCAATCTCGCGGCCCGTTTCGAGCTCCGCCTGGCGAAGCTCCCACGTCTTCTGCAGGTTCATCCAGAGCTGCGGCGTCGTCCCGAAATACCGCGCCAGTCGCGGCGCCGTATCCGCGCTCACGCCCCGCTGGCCGTTCAGGATCGTCGTCACCCGGTTCACCGGCGCACCCAGCGCCTTCGACAGCGCATTGGCCGACAAACCAGGCTCTTCGAGCTCCTCGCGCAGGACCTCGCCTGGATGCGCGGGCCTCATGCCGTTCTTCTTGCTCATGATATGTTCCTTCCAGTGATAATCCACAATCTCCACCTCGCACGGCCCATCGTCGGTCCAGCGAAAGCAAATGCGCCATTGCGCGTTAATCCGAATGCTGTGCCGACCCGCACGGCCGCCCCGCAGTGCTTCCAGTCGGTTGCTCGGCAGGGCGGCAAGGTCGCGAAGCGTCTCCGCGCTGTCCAGCAAGGTCAGCCGGCGCGCCGCCCGGTCGGCGAAACCCTGAAACGCCGCGACACGCCGCCCCTGGAAGAAGCGCTGCGTCTCTCGCCCCTTGAAGCTTCGTATCATGCGGATCGATTGCGACCTCTATTACGCCTTCCGTAAAGGCTTTGTCCCGGTTCAGGACATATGAGACGGGCGGGTTTCTTTGGCTGTGCGATTGGCAAGGCGCTCGGCGGGGGTTTGTCCGCCAGGCGCGTGGTGTGGTCTGAAGGTGTTGCCCTCCTCGGCGCAGGCGTCGAGCCATTGGTCGATGTCGTCGAGGTCGTCGTTGGGGAGGTCCCGTATGGCGCAGACCTCGTATCGCCCTGCGCCGTCAGCAATTCTCCTTTTGGAGTTATCAGGGGTTTTCAAAGGCTTGGAGATGTGATTCAAGCTGTTGTGTGAAACGTCTTGAACGATACTTAGATGTGGTGGGGAAGCGGTGCGCGGCGTTGCCCGACAAGCGTTCGGGAAGCAACACGCGCTATGCCATGAGAGACATCGGGCTTGCGGCGTTTTCGGTATTTTTCGTGCAGAGCCCGTCGTTTCTGGCGCATCAGCGCCTGCTGACGGCGCAGCGCGGCGCTTCGAACGCCGGGACGCTGTTCGGCATGGAGCGGATTCCGTGCGACAGCCATATCCGGCGGATGCTGGATGGGGCGCCGACGGATCATTTCGACGCGGTGTTTTCGGCGCTTGTCGATGACCTGGATGGCGCCGGCGCCTTGTCGGGTCTGCGCTGCCTGGACGATCGGGTGTTGATCGCGCTGGACGGCTCGGAGCCTTTCCGTTCCGGCACGATCCACTGCGCGCACTGCTCGACGCGCCGGCGGGGCGAGGAGGTGGAGTATTTCCACAGCTTTGTCGGCGCCGCTCTGGTGGCGCCGGGGCAGCGCCGCGCCTTGCCTCTGGCGCCGGAGTTCGTGCGCCCGCAAGACGGCTCGGCGAAGCAGGACTGCGAGAGCCGCGCGGCGCCGCGCTGGCTGGCCCGCCTGGGGCCTTGTGTGGCCGGGCTGAGACCGGTCTATCTGGGCGACGATCTCTATTCCCGCCAGCCGATCTGCGAGGCGGTGCGCGCCGCGGGCGGGAGCTTCCTCTTCGTGTGCAAGCCGTCCAGCCACAAGACGTTGAGCGAATACACCCATGGCGTCGTGCTGGACGAGGTGTGCCAGACCGTGGGCAGGGGCGCGGCCAGGCGCCGCCATCGCTATCGCTGGATGAATGGCGTGCCGCTGCGCGACGGCGCCGACGCGCTCGCCGTCAACTGGCTGGAGGTCGAGATCGCCAAGCCCGGCGGCAAGGTGACCTACCGCAACAGCTTCGTCACCGACCTTGCCGTCACGCGAGACACCGCCGCCGCCATCGCCGCCGGCGGGCGTGCCCGCTGGAAGATCGAGAACGAGACCTTCAACGTCCTGAAGACCAACGGCTACAACCTCGAACACAATTTCGGGCATGGCAGCCAGACCCTGGCCAGCATCCTGGCCGTGCTCAATCTGCTGGCCTTCGCCCTGCACACGGCCTGCGACCTGATCGAAGCGTCCTGGCGGCGGGCGCGGCACGCACTCGGAGCCCGAAGGCGCCTGTTCGAGCACATCCGCACGATCACCGCCTACCATGTCTTCGCGTCATGGGCGGTCCTCATGAAAACCGTCATCACGGGCCTCCCCCCTCCCGCAAACGCCTGATCCCCGGCCCCCGCGCCAAGCCCATCCATCCAACCGCAGAACCGCCAAAAAACCAACACGAAAGGCCGCAATGCAACGAGAAACGCCATAAGGAGAATTGCTGGTGCGGCGGCGGCATCCTTTGACAACCGCCGCGACAGGCCGGACAATCGCCGCGGGGCGCGAAGCCGCGGGAAACGGAGAGGGGAGACGGGTCGATGGGAATGCTTGACGGGCGGGTTGCGATCTGCACCGGTTCGGGGCGCGGCGTCGGCGCCGAAGTCGCCAGGATGATGGCGGCGAACGGCGCCAGCGTCATCGTCAACGACCCGGGCGTCGGCGGCGGCGGCGAGGGCGGCGACCGGACGCCGGCCCAGGCGGTCGCGGACGAAATCAGGGCGGCGGGCGGCCGGGCGGCCCCGAATTTCGGTTCGGTCGCGAGTTTCGAGAACTGCCTCGACATGGTGCAGCAGGCGCGCGACGAATTCGGCGGGCTGCATATCGTCTTCAATCCCGCCGGCATCCTGCGCGACCGCATGTTCCACAAGATGTCGCCGGAGGACTGGCAGGCGGTCATCGACGTCCATCTGACGGGCCATTTCAATGTCAACCGGGCGGCGATCAACCTGTTCCGGGAGCAGGAATACGGGCGCATCGTCATGGTCTCCTCGACCTCCGGCCTGCTCGGCAATATCGGCCAGGCCAATTACGGCGCGGCGAAGCTGGGCATCGTCGCGCTGGCGCGCATCGTGGCGATGGAGAACGCACCGAAGAACGTCACCGCAAACGTCATCGCGCCCTCGGCCGACACGCGCATGACCCGCAGCGTGCCGACGCCGAAGGACCCGAAGGCCGCGGCGGTCCGCGACGAGCGGCTGCGCCTCAGCCGGGCCGACGCCATCGCGCCGCTCTGCACCTTCCTCGCCTCGGAAGGCGCGGGCTATGTCAACGGCCAGGTGTTCCACCAGCGCGCCGGCGAACTCTCGCTCTACGGCCATGCGCGCCCGGTGCGCATGGTCCACCGCAATGGCGGCTGGACGCCGGAGAGCATCGCCGAGGTCGCCATGCCGTCGCTTTCGGGCCAGTTTTCCGAGGTCTCGGATTCGCGCGCGGTCCATGCCGGGATGCCGATGGCGTGAGGGCCGGCGCCCCGGAACGAGGAGGAAACGACATGGCCTCGAACGGCTGGATCGAAAGCGAAGCCGAACTGGAGGCGCTCTACGAGACGCCGCCCAGGCGCCGCGCGCTCATCAAGGAGATCGACCGCATCTCCGACCACTATCGCGCCTTCATCGAGCGCGCGCCCTTCGTCGTGCTGGCGACGGTCGGGCCGGAGGGGCTCGATTGCAGCCCGCGCGGCGACCCGGCGGGATTCGTGCAGGCGCCGGACTCCCGGACCGTGCTGCTGCCCGACCGGCGCGGCAACAACCGGCTCGACAGCCTGCGCAATATCGTCCGCGACCCGCGCGTCTCGCTGCTCTTCCTCATTCCCGGCGTTGGCGAGACGCTGCGCATCAACGGGCAGGGGCGCATCGGCGCCGACCCGGAGCTGCTGGCGCGTTTCGAGGTGAAGGGCCGCCTGCCGCGCAGCGTGCTCTCGGTCGCCGTGGACCGGGTCTATATCCAGTGCCCGAAGGCGCTGATCCGCTCGCGCCTCTGGGATCCGGAAACGCGCGCGCCCCGCGCCTCCCTGCCGACCCTCGGCCAGATCATGCAGGCCCTGGACACGCAGGACGAGTTCGAGGCGGAAACCTGGGACCGCGCCTATGCGGCCGAGCTGGAGAAGACCATCTACTGACCCGGAGCCCCCGCCCCTCGATACGCGGCTGGCGCCGCTCTCGCGATGAGGGGGGAACAACGGACGCCGTTCGGGACGGAAGGGACGCAGACGCCCGCCCTCCTCATCCTGAGTAGCGCCCGCCACAGCCGGCGCGTATCGAAAGACCGCCCCGGCCAGGTCGAACGCTGCAGCAACGGGCGGCGGGACGGCCGATCCAGCGAAGTCGAGCGCCGCAAGCCGGCGTCCGGCCGCGCTTCTCCCGTGCGTTGGCCGGCCTGCCGCCTGATCGCTGCGCCTCGCCAAAATCGTCCGGGCGGCCCCTCTTCGCTCGCGCTCCGGGGCCGTAACCGCCGCTATCCGCAGCCGTAATCCGCCTGTACCACGCGGCCTCCTTCCGCCCGCCCGGGCGTTCGTTGCAACGGGATATATGGTATTATTTCCTATATTCAAGCCCCGTAGAGAAAGAAAACAGGAATCGCCCCGCATGCCGGGCCCTGCGCTTCGGCGGTGCGCTACTTCTTCTCGATGTTCCAGAAGAAGGCGTCGGTCGAGGGAATGACCCCGCTCACCTCGTTCCGGTAGGCGCGGTAGAAGAAATACTGTCCGAGCGGAATGTAGGTGACATATTCCATCGCGCGCGCCTGCATCCGCCTCGCCAGCGCGCCCAGCATCTCCGGGTCGGACTCGCGCGAGAACTGTTCCCTGAGCGCCTGGAGCTCCTCGTCGCAGGGCCAGCCGAACCATGCCGCGTCGCACGCGCCCGAAACGCCGTTGTGCATCATCGGATTGAGCAGCATGTTCGCCGGCCAGGCCGTGTGGAAGAGGTTCCAGCCGCCGTCGCCCGGCGCCTTCTTCTCGGCCCGCCGCGAGGTCAGGGTGGACCAGTCCATCGCCTGGTCGTCCACATTGACGCCGATCTCCCGCAGGAGGGCGGCGCTTACCAGGCTCGCGGAATGGAGCTGCGGAATGTCGGTCGGATGCAGGAGAACGACCGGCTCGCCGTCATAGCCGGACTCGGCGAGCAGCGCCTTCGCTTCCTCGATATTCTGCTGCATGAGGCGTTCCGAGCCGAGGTCGCTGGCGAACGGGGTCTCGCAGATGAACAGCGCGGGACAAGTGCGCCACGAGCCTTCCAGCGAGCTGTTCGCCTGCTGGTAGGTGGCCTGGTCCGCCATGAGCTGGAGGGCCTGGCGGGCCTTCACATTGTCGAAGGGCGGGTGCAGGTGGTTGATGACCAGCCAGGGCTGCCAGCCGAGCGCATCCGTCGGCTCCACGGTGACGCCTTCGGCGGCATCGAGCATCGGCACGAGGTCGGCGGGGACATTCTCGATGAGGTCGATCTCGCCCGCGACAAGGGCGTTCGCCGTGGTCTGGGCATCGGGAATGTATTGCCAGACGAGGCGGTCGAAATGCACGCTCTTGCCGCCTGCGGTCAGGCTTGCGGGCTCGTTGCGCGGCACATAGTCGGCGTTCTTCTCGTAAACGACCCTGCTGCCGGGCACCCATTCGTCCTCGAGAATCCGGAACGGCCCCGAGCCGACCATCTCCTTGATCTGCTCATGCGGATCGGTCATCGCGACCCGCTCCGGCATGATGAACGGAACATTCGCGTTCTTCTTGCCGAGAGCGGCAATGGTCATCGCCCAGGGTTCCTTCAGGGTAAGCACGACGGTGCGGTCGTCCGCCGCCACGATACTGTCCGTCCGGCCGAGCAGGAGCTGGCCGAACACGTCGCGCTGGCCCCACCGCTTTATGGAGGCCACGCAGTCGGCGGCGGTCACCGGCGTCCCGTCATGCCAGTTGAGGCCCTCGCGCAGCGAGATGGTATAGACGAGGCCGTCGCCGCTCAGCGTGTAGCCCTCGGCCATCTGCGGCTGGATGTTGAAATCCGCGTCCGTGGCGAACAGCGTGTCGTAGACCGCGTAGCCGTGGTTGCTGGTGATGAGCGCCGTGGTCCAGATGGGGTCGATGTTCTTGAGGTCGGCGTGAATCGCCACGTTGAGCTCGGTCTGGCCGGCTGCCGGGAAGGCGAGCGCAAGGCCGAGCGCCGCCGCGGGCGCGATGTTCCGGACCCTTTGGACCAACCGGTTGCGAGATGAGTTCTTCATGGTCCGCACTCCTTCCGAGTTGTGCTCGTGTGCTCGTTTTCGCCGCATTGCGCACGACCGGGGCCGCCGCGCCGTCCTTCCGGCTGCTGCATTAGAACGCCATAACCCGATCCCCCGCAATCGCCGGGAACGGTCGAGCGCCAACAGCCGGTCACACCCCCAGCACGCGCGCCGTCGAGCCGGAGAGGATTTCGGCCCGCTCGGCATCGGTGAGGGGCGTGTCGTCCACGATCTTGCGGGGCGCGGGATCGCCGATGGGGAAGGGATAGTCGGAGCCGAGCATGACGCGCTCCGCCCCCATGAGGTCAACGAGAAAGCGCAGCGCCTCCGGTCGAAACACGCAACTGTCCACATAGAGCCGCGACAGGCCCTCCGCCGGGTCCGCATATTGGCCGGGATGGGCCTGCGCGTTCCTCACCAGCCGGCCGAGCGCGAAGGGCAGCGCCGCCCCGCCATGGCTCAGGATCAGCTTCGCGCCGGAATATTTCAGCACATGGCCGGAGAACAGCAGCCGCGCCACCGCAACCGTCGTGTCCGTCAGCCTGCCGACGGCATTGATCATGTCGTAATCGACGACGCGGACGTCGCCCGCCACATACATGGGGTGAATGTAGAGCGCAGCGCCCCGCTCATGCGCCGCCGCCCAGAAGGGCTCCAGGCCCGGATCGTCGAGCATGCCGGAATCGCCATGCGGCTGCGTGCCGATCATGAAGCCGCGAAAGCCGTGATCGAGCGCTTCGCAGAGCACTTCGGCGGCGGCCTCGCCATTCTGCAGGGGCGCGCCGGCCAGCGGGATCAGGCGGTCCTCGCCCTCGCAGGCCCGCCAGAGCGCCTCATTGAGGAAACGGCTCCAATCCGTCCCCGCCGGGCTGTCGAGCTCATAGCCGAAGCTGTCGGTCCAGGGCGCGACCACCTGCCGGTCGAGGCCCTGCTCGTCCATCCAGGCGAGCCGCTGCTCGGCCTCGCGCAGCTTCGGCATGACCGGGCGGGTCGGCGGCCTGCCGGCAAAAGCGAGGCGGAACCGCCCTTCCTCATGCAGGCAGTCCACGCCGCCGAAGCGGGCCGCCCCCCGCGCGAGCGCGTCGAACATCGGCTGCGGGGCGTAATGCGCATGCGAATCGATCACTATCACCGGCGTGCTCCATTCACGAAACGGGACGATGCGCATCATTGCCGGAGTGTCCGGCAATGCCAAGAATGGCGCCAAGCGCTGGGGAGGCGGGGCATTGGGCGGAAAGAATGAGGCGGCCGGAACGACCGCCGGAGCCGGCGGCAGGGAAATCGGCAGGCCGCGCCGTCGGGTGGAGGACCGGCGGCTGGTCGCGGGCCGGGGCCGCTATGCGGGCGATTTCGCGCCGGACGGCCTGGCCCATGCCGTCATGGTGCGCTCGCCGCATACCCATGCGCGCATCCGAGAGATCGACACGGCGCGCGCCGCCGCCCTGCCCGGCGTACTGGCGGTGCTGACCGGGGCCGACGCGGCGGCGGACGGCATGGGGCCGATCCCCCATAACCCGGACTGGACCGGACCACCGGATGTCGAACTGCGCCTGCCGGACGACTTCGAGGTCACGGTGACGCCGAACCTTCCGCTCCCGGTCGATACCGTGCGCTATTGCGGCGAGGCGGTGGCGCTGGTCGTGGCGGAGACGGCAGCCATCGCGGCCGATGCCGGCGAACTGGTCCGGGTGGACTACGAGCCTCTCCCGGCCGTGACGGAAGCACGGGCCGCCATGGCCGCCGGCGCCCCGCAACTCTGGCCGGATTGCACGAACAATCTGGCGCTGACCTGCGAAGTCGGCGACCGGGAGGCGGTCGACGCCGCCTTCGCGGAGGCCGCGCATACGACCACGCTCGAAAGCCATATCCACCGCGTCAACGGCGTGCCGATGGAGCCCCGCGCCGTGGTCGGCGAATACGACCCCTCGGCGGACCGCTACACACTGCACGCGGCCTCCGGGCGCGGCGCCGTGCAGACGCGCGAGCGGCTTGCGCTCACGCTCGGCGTGCCGGTGGAGAACTGCCGCGCGGTATTCGGCGATATGGGCGGCAATTTCGGCACAAGGAATGCCTTTTCGCCGGAATTCGCCCTCATGCCCTGGGCGGCGCGGCGGACGGGCCGGCCGGTAAAGTGGACCGCCGACCGGAGCGAATGCTTCCTCTCGGACTATCAGGCCCGCGACCTCGTCTCCGAAGCGTCTCTGGCGCTGGACGCCGAGGGCAATTTCCTGGCCTTGCGCGGCGTCAACACGCTCAATCTCGGCGCCTATTCGGTCTATTTCTGGCCGCTGCGCAAGGGCCTCTCCATGATGCAGGGGACCTACCGCATTCCCGCCGTCCATTTCCGGGGCCATGCGGCGCTCACCAATACGGCGCCCACTGCGGTCTATCGCAGCGCCGGCCGGCCCGAGGCTGTCTACATCATCGAACGGCTGATCGACCTCGCCGCCGAAGAGCACGGCTTCGACCGTATCGAACTGCGCCGGCGCAATCTGATCGCACCCGCCGCCATGCCGTTCACCAACGGCGTCGGCGTCACCTATGACAGCGGCGACTATGCCGCCGCGATGGATGCGGCGCTCGGTGCGGCGGACCGGGCCGGCTTCGAGCCGCGCCGCGCGGACTCCGAAGCGCGCGGACGTCGCCGGGGCATCGCGGTCGCCAACTATATCGAGGTGACGAGCGGCATTCCCCGCGAGCGGGCGGAACTCCGGGCGCTGGCGGACGGCACGATAGAACTCGTCGTCGGCACGATGAGCAGCGGCCAGGGCCACGAGACCAGCTTTCCGCAACTGGCCTCCGACTGGCTGGGCGTGCCGTTCGAGCGCATCCGCTACGTCTGCAACGACACCGACCGGGTAGCGGTCGGCGGCGGCTCCCATTCCGGCCGCTCCATGCGGCTCGCCAGCATCGCCATCGACAAGGCGGTCGCCGCGTTGCTGGCGCGGGGCAAGGCCATAGCCGCCCGTGCGCTGCAAGCCGCGCCGGACGACATCGCCTGGCGTAGCGGCGCATTTCACGCTCCGGGCGGCGCCAGCCTCGACCTGGCCGAGGTTGCGGCTCTTGCCGACGGGCCGCTCGAAGGCATCGGGGACATTACCGACCGCTCCGGCGGCTATCCCTATGGCTCGCATGTCTGCGAAGTCGAGGTCGATCCGGAGACGGGCCATGTGCAGGTCGCCTGCTGGACCGCCGTGGACGATGTCGGCCTCGCGGTCAATCCGATGATCCTGCACGGGCAGGCGCAAGGCGCGGTGGCGCAGGGTCTTGGCCAGGCGCTGATGGAGGCGGTGCGCTACACACCGGATGACGGCCAGCTTCTCACCGGCTCCTTCATGGACTACGCCATGCCGCGCGCCGACACCGTGCCGCCGATCCACACGCTGATAAGCGAGGCGCCGGCAAGCTCCCATCCCTTCGGCATCCGCCCCGGCGGCGAAGGCGGCACGACGCCGGCGCTGGGCCTGATCGTCAACGCCGTCTGCCACGCTCTGAAAGACCTGGGCGTCCGCCATATCGAAATGCCGCTGACGCCCGAGCGGGTGTGGCGGGCGATCGATGCGGCCCGGAAGAACCGGGACCAACCGGCCGCCGCGCCATAGCCGCCTTCACCCGATAGCGCAGCCGAAGCCGCCGTCCACGGAGATGGTCTGTCCAGTGACGAAGCCGGCGAGGTCGGAGGCGAGGAAGAGCGCCGCCTTCGCCATGTCGTCGGGCAGGCCCCAGCGGCCGAGCGGCGTGCGGGCGACGATCGCCCGGTCGGTTTCTTCGTTCCGCTTGAAGCGGTCGGTCATCTGCGTGTGGACATAGCCGGGCGCAATGGCGTTGACGCGGATGCCTTCGCCGCCCCAGCCGACGGCGAGCGTGCGCGTCATCTGCACGATGGCGGCCTTGCTGGCCCCGTAGGCCGGGTTGCCCTGGCTGCCGAAAAAAGCCGTCATCGAGGAGAGATTGATGATCGAGCCGGGGCGCGCGGCGAGCCTGCCGTGCAGCAGGGTCGCCAGATGCAATCCGGCGCCGAGATTGACCTCCAGCACCCGGCGGAAGGTTTCCGGTTCGTATTCCGCCCGCCGGTATGCGACCATGCCGGCATTGTTGACCAGCACGTCCAGCCGGTCGAACCGGTCCGCAAGCGCTCGCCGCTGACCCTCGTCGCCGACATTGACCGTGTGGAACTCGATCCTGTCGAGGTCGCTGTCATAGGCGTCGCGGAGTTTCGTCCCCGTCGCGGCGACCTCGGCGCCGGCGTCGCGGAACGCGGTTGCGATGGCGTTGCCGATGCCGCTCGACCCGCCGGTCACCAAAACCCTGTAACCATCGAAACGCAGCATGGGGTCAGTCCGCCTCCGGGAGGTTGCGCATCAGGCCGGCAAGCCGCGCTGTTTCCGCGCCCAGGCCACTGCTTTCGACATGGCCGGCTGCATTGAGCCGCGCCGCATCGGGCCTGTTCTGGTTCAGCTTCCAGGTGCCGTCCACCGTGCGCACCTCAAGCTCGACCGGCAGGATCGCCCGCATCAGCGCCTCCAATTGGCGTTCCGGGACCTTGGAGGTGCGCCAGGGCCGTTTGGGCAGCAGCCGTTCCTCGAATAGCGCCGCCAGCTCATCCAGATGCTCCCGGAGGACCTCTTCGGGACGAAGCCGCAGCACGCCGCGCAGATGCACCGCGACATAATTCCATGTCGGCGCCAGGCCGGGGTCGGCATCGTACCAGTCCGGCGAGATGTAGCCGTCGGGACCGCCGACGGCCAGTACGGCCGGCCTTTCCGCTTCCGCGAGGCATCGCAGGATCGGGTTCGGCCGGGCGAGATGGGCGTGGACGGCGCCGCCGTCTTCCGCCAGCAGGAAGGGAATGTGGCTCAACAACGGCCCGCCGGCGCCGCTCGCGTCCACGGCGAGAGCACCGAAGCCCCGCTCTCTCGCGAAGGCCAGGTTCCTCTCGCGCGGCGTGTGCCGGAACAGGGGAGAAGGATGCATGCGCCGCCTCAGCCCGTCGGGAACCGGCCGTCCGGCGCCCAGATCGTGTCGCCTTCCTCATGGGGGGCGCCGCTGCTGCGCAGGACCTGCGAATACATGCGCCAGTTCGAGATCGCCGCTAACAGTTCCAGCCGTTCCGGCACGGTCCCGAACGCCGCTTCGCAGGCCGACCAGGCACCGTCCCCGATTGCTCCGGTCTCCAGCGTGTCGTCGGTCGCCGCCACTGCCGCGCGCTCGGCCGCATTGAAGTCCGCATCCGCCGGCGGGCCGCGCACGGCGAGCAGATCCGCGTCGCTGACGCCCACGCGGCGGCAGAACGGCACATGGCGCGCCCATTCCACCGCCGATCCTGTCCGCCAGGCGATGCGCATGATGACCAGTTCGCGCACCCGCGCGTCCAGCACCCCGTTGTAGAGGAGGCGCGAGAGCAGGCCGTTCAGCGCCCGCGCCAGCGGCGGATGGTGAAGCAGCAGCCGGTATGGCGCGCGCCGCGCCTGCCCCTCGTCGATGCCGAGTGCGCGGGCGCGGGCGGCGGCTTCGTCCGGCGCCAGCAGCGCCAGAGCGGGCGCGCCGTCCACGCCTTCCCGGCCCGCCATGCCGCCCGAGATGCCGATGCGCGGCTCCGGCGGCGTCGCGCCGTCCGGAGGCCACGCCTCCACGCCCTCCTCCAGCGGAATCCGCAGGCTGCGGAGCAATTGCGAGAACATGCGCCAATTGCCGATGGCCGCCACGAGTTCGAGCGCCTGCGCCGGGCTGCCGAGAATATGGAGGCACGCCGCCATCGTTCCGGGCGAAACGGCGCCGGTGTCCAGCGTCTCGTCCACAGCGGCGAGCACGGCGCGCTCCGGCGCGCCGTAGCCGGCGAAACCCTGCCAGTCCCGCACCCCGAGGATATCGGCCTCGCCCATCCCGAGTTCGCGGGCGACGCGCCAATGCTGCGCCCATTCGTAGAGGGAGGCCGTCCGCCAGGCGATGCGCATGATGACGAGCTCGCGCAGCCGTTCGTCCAGGATCCGGCCCTTGTAGAGCAGCATGATGAGCAGGGTCTGGATTGCCTTGGCCAGCGGCGGATGATGCAGCAGCGCCCGCATCACCTCCAGCCGCGCAAGGTCGGGATGGATGCGCACCTGCCCGCCGCGCGCAACGGCTTCCTCGACGGGCAATGGCGCAATACGGGGTTCGGTCATGGACGGTCCTCGGTCGCAACGGGCATTTTCGGCGCGATGCCGCCGCCGGCGCGGTCATGCCGGGCGTGCATGTGCATATGGGCGGGACGCGGCGGCCAGTCCGGCATCATCAGCCAGAGGCGCAGCATGTGGCGTTTGCGGGCCGGGTCCGGCGAATCGCGGTAGTCGGCGCGGCCGTGAAGGACCAGCCGGTTGTTCAGGAACTGCATGTCGCCCGGCTCCAGGTCCATCCCGAAGGCAAGATCGTCCCGCTCGCCCGTCCGGCCCAGCACATTCAGCGCCTCGCGCTCCGCCGGCGAGAGCGCCGCCCCTTCCCGCTCGGCATTGCGTATGGCGACAGGCAAGAGAAAGGCCGCGAATCGGCCCTCGATGTCCCCGAATACCGGTACGCGCCAGGGCGTGACCGGCGGCGCGCCGGCGGCCTTGTCCTCCTGCCGGCTGGTGTAGTGGAAGCCCCGGCGGAGAAACGGCATGAGGTCGGGCCGTTCCGTCAGCACCGCGTTATGCACCGCGGCCGAGCTTGCGATCCGGCTTTCCCCGCCCCGGGCAGCCTTCTTCAGGCAGAGCAGCCCGACGACATCGACCGGGTCCATGTGCATCTCCAGCGCCCCTCCCACCGTGTAGTAGCGCCCGGCCTCGCCAATATCGCGGACATGGCCGATCCGGTCGCCCTTGTAGCTTTGCGACACGGCAGTCCCGAGCGCATCGCCGATGCCGGAGAAGATCGCCGCCGCCGTCTCCTCGCCGTAGCGCGCGACCGGCAGCCCTCGGACCAGCGCCAGGCCGCGGCCGCGCTCCAGCCCGGCCCGCACCTCGTCCAGGCGCAGCAGATCGAAGCGGCCCGCTTCCAGAGACGCCAATTCCGCCGGCGTGAGCTCGAAGGTCCAGGACTTGTCCGCAGCGAGAGCGGCCGCCCGCCAGACATGCGGGCCCTCGGCAGGCTTCATCCGGCGCCCCGCTCGGCGACCGCGTCCCTTGCGACCGGCGCCGCCGTCATCGCCGCCGGCCAGCCGGCATAGAGCGCCAGATGGGTGGTGAGCTCGGACAGCTCCTCCGGCGTCACGCCATTGTCCAGCGCCCGCCCGACATGGCCCTTCAACTGGCGCCCCCGGCCGAGCGCCACCAGCGCCGCCACCGTAATCAGGCTGCGGTCGCGCTCCCAGACATCGCCATAGACGACCGTCTCGGTCATCTCGATCAGCTTGGGAACGAAGCCGCGAACGGCGTCGCGGTCGGGCGGTGTCTGCGTGGCCATGGGGATTCCCTCTCGTCATGCTCGCGTACGATATGATTGTATCCGACCGCCCGCAGCGAGAAAGAGCCGCAATCCCATGTCCGTACCGGCCACCCAGATCCCCGGCGTCTATCACCGGCGCATCGGCGACATCACTGTCACCGCGCTCAGCGACGGCTATCTCGACGGCGACCTCACCGTCCTGCAGGGGATCGACCCCGCTGTCGGGGAGGCTGAGATGGCCGCCGTGTTCCAGCCCGCACGGCGCACTTCGGTCAACACTTTCGTCGTCCACTCGGGCGGCCGCACGGCGCTGATCGACACCGGCTCCGGCACATATCTCGGCCCGACCGCCGGATGGCTTGGCAGCAACCTCAAGGCAGCGGGAATCGACCCCTCCGCCATCGACACCGTACTGCTGACGCACATGCACCCCGACCACTCAGCCGGGCTCTCGGACCGGGAGACGGGCGCGCGCCTGTTCCCCAATGCCGAACTCGCCATGCACGAGAACGAGCCCGGCCACTGGGCGGACGACAGCGCGATGAGCCGGGCGACGGAGCGAGAGAAGCTGCTCTATTTCCAGGCCGGCCGCGAGCAGATCGCGCCCTACGGCAACGCCATGCGGCTCTTCGCGTCCGGCGAGGTGTTTCCCGGCGTGACCGCCCTGCCCGCCCACGGGCACACGCCCGGCCACACCGCCTACCTGATCGCGTCGGGAGACCGCAGCCTGCTGATCTGGGGCGACACCGTGCATGTTCCCGATATCCAGGTGGCGCATCCCGAGGTGACCATCGCCTTCGACACCGACCCGGAGCGCGCGGCGGCCTCCCGCATGCGGCTCTTCGACATGGCCGCCAGCGACCGGCTGCCGGTCGCCGGGATGCACCTGCACTTCCCCGGTTTCTCGCACCTGGTCTGCGAGAACGGCGGCTACCGGCTGCTGTCGGAGAGCTGGGACCAAGCCTTCGAGTAAGTCCGCTCCGGCACCCGGCGCCCCCGGTCGGGACCCTGAAAGGATGAGCCCGCGACCGGCTTCGCCAGAGGCGGTGCGGCGCGGCCGCAGGGACACGCCGGAAGTGTCATGAAATGTCATGTTCTGTCATGGTCCGCATGGCGCATGGCGCATATCCGGCAGCCCGTCCGAGCATGAAGCTGTCGTTTTCGGTCGGGCCTCCAGTTGTTCCGCCCGGTTCCAGCGCCTCCCTGTCCTCGGCATCCGCCCTTCCTCTCGATACCGGTCAATTCCATCCGCTCCGCCGCCGCCGGCTTGTCGGTGCAGCGCCCCTTTTTCCGCGCGTGTCGCATGTGTGCGCGAGAGGCGGGCGCAAAGCGCACTTCTTCCGTCCGTTCCGTTGGGCCGCTTCCTCCTGCATCATTATATCATTGATTCTTAGAAATCAGGCAATATTTGGGAATTTTAACAAAAAGTATCGAACAAACTGGATTGTCGGCAAGGCTGCCCTCCGAACGAGGCCGCTATTGCCCCGTGACCCGCGCCATGAAAGCCAGCCCCGCGCGCATGCCGTCGGGGTCGATGCCGTGGCCGATGCCCGGCCGGCCGTGCGTCTCGACCGCGAAACCGGCCTGCTCCAGCGACGCCGCCGCCTCGGCCATGGAAGCATACGGCACCAGTTCGTCCCTCTCGCCGTGGATGAGCGCCACCGGCGGCCGGCTCCGCATTTCCCCCTCCAGCAGTTCCGGCGCCAGCAGGCGCCCGGAATAACCGAGAATGCCCGCCAGCGGCTCCGCGCGCCGGGGCCCGGTATGCAGGGCCAGCATCGTGCCCTGGCTGAAGCCCGCAAGCGTGAGCGCGGCCGGCGGCAGACCGGTTTCCGCGAGCAGGTCGTCGATGAAGCCGTCCACCGTCGCCGAGGCCGCGCGCAGGCCGGCGAGGCGCATCCCGGCATCGCGCCCGGCAATGCCGAACCACTGGCGGCCGAACGGCGCGCCCTCGCAGGGAAAGGGCGCATGCGGCGACACGAACAGCGTGTCGGGCATGGCGGGCGCCCAGGCGGGCGCGAGGCCGATCAGGTCGTTGCCGTCCGCACCGTAGCCGTGCAGCAGCAGGACGATGCGGGCCGGGGCCGCGCCCGCGGCGGGCGGATGTCGGGGGCCGTCGAGTCGCATGGCGTTGACGGCTAACTCAAAGCCGGGGTCTTGTCACCTCCCCATGCGGACAGTCGTCACCCGATTCGCCCCGAGCCCGACCGGCCGGCTGCATCTGGGCCACGCCTACTCGGCCCTGTTCGCCGCCGACCGGGCGGCGCGCTCAGGCGGGCGCTTCCTGCTCCGGATCGAGGATATCGACCGGAGCCGCTGCCGCCCGGAATTCGAGGCCGGAATCCTGGAAGACCTCGCCTGGCTCGGCCTCGAATGGGAGCAGCCGGTGCGCCGCCAGTCCGATCATATGGCGGACTATGCCGCCGCGCTCGCCCGGCTCGATGCGCAAGGGCTGCTCTATCCCTGCTTCTGCACCCGCAGGGAGATCGAGGCGGCGGCCACCGCGCCTCACAGCCCGGAAGGCGCGCCTTATGCCGGGACATGCCGGATGTTGACCGGGGCCGAACGCGAGGCGCGCATCACGCGGGGCGATGCTTACGCGCTCCGCCTCACCGGGGACGACACGGTGGTCGCCCGCAAGGACATCCGCACGAGCTACCACCTCGCCGTCGTGGTGGACGATGCGCTCCAGGGCGTGACGCTGGTGACGCGTGGCGACGACCTTGCCTTCGCGGTGTCGATCCAGAACCGCCTGCAAAGGCTGCTCGACCTGCCCGCGCCGGACTACGAGCACCACCCGGTGCTGACCGACGGGCAGGGCCGCCGCCTCGCCAAGCGCGACCGGGCGCTGACCTTGCAAAGCCTGCGCGAGTCCGGCGTCTCCCCCGACGAGGTGCGGGCGCGCATCGGGCGGATGGGCGGCGCCTTCTGAGCCGGCCCCCCGGTTACATCTTCGCCGCAAACGCCTCGAAGGACTTGCCGCCGGCGCGCACGGCGTCGAAGAGCATCGAGAAGTGGTTGGCGTCCGGCACGATAACACGCTCGACCGCGCAACCTGCGGCCTCCGCGATCTCGGCATAGCCTGCGCTCTGCGCCCGCCAGCCCGCCGGTTCGTCGCCGCCGACCGAGACGACCATCGGCACGGGCCTTGCCGGCGGGCGGGCAAAGGCGTTGTTGCGCGCCGCCATGGCCCCGCCGAGCCGCACCTCCTCGTTCACCGAGATGCGCCGCACGACCGGCGTCTCGTATATGCCGCTCATGCAGTGCGCGCCCGCGATCAGCGCCGCCGAGGCCGGGTCCGCCAGCAGCATGGCGGTCAGATGCGCCCCGGCGGAGTGGCCGCCGACGAACAGTCGCGCCGGGTCGCAGCCCCACTCCCCGGCATGGTCATGGACGAAGGCGAGGCAGGCGCGCATTTCGGCCACGATCTCGTCCAGCGTCACATCGGGGCAGAGCGCGTAGTCGACATTGGCGACGGTCACGCCGCGCTCGACGAAGCCGCCGACGGCGAAGCTGTGATCCGCCTTGGAAAAGCGCCGCCAGTAGCCGCCGTGGATGAACATGAACAGCGCCCCGTTCGCGCCCGAGGCCGGCCGGTGCAGGTCCAGCGCCTCGCGCGGGCCGGAGCCGTAGGCGATGTCATATGCGCCCGGCCACGCCTCGCGCGCCGCCGCCGCCGCCGCCAGATACGCGCCGATGCAAGTCTCAACCGCCTCGTCGCCTACAGCGGCGCGCGGATTGAAATGCGCCTCAAGCGTTGCGTCGTCCGCCGAATGCCAATCGAATGTCACCTTGCCCCTCCCATCTCTCGCGGGCCGCAGCAAACGAAGGTCCGTCCCGCCGGCCCGCCCAACGCATGTTGGCTTTGGCCGCCGCCATTGTACCATGGCGGCTTGCAAATCCAGGGGAGGCCCGCCATGCCGCTCACCTGCGCCCACCTTGTCGGCAGCCTGCCTTATCCGGACGCCGACACGACCTTTACGGAAATCGGCAGCCGACTCGGCGCCCATCTCAGGCGGATTCCGGACGGCGAGACCGGCGAGCGGGCGCGCTGGATCTTCTGGCAGCGGGCCAGGGTCGCGGCGCATCCGGCGATGGAAGTGGCCGCCGACGAGGACAAGGCGCGCATCCACCAGTGGGACGGCAAGCTGATCCGCGAATGGGAGCTGTTCCGCTTCCGCGCCGGCGTCGATCCCGCGACGGTCGAATTCGACCCCGGTTATGCGCCCGAGGCCATCGCCTCCTACGCCCGTTTCACCGCGATGCGCGACGCCGGGACCCTGCCGGCCGGGGTCCGCTTCCAGGTCTGCCTGCCGACGCCGATGGCGATCGGCTACTGGTTCGTTGCGCCCTCGGCCCGGCCGGACTTCTTCGCCGCATACGAGCGCGCTTTCAAGGCCGACCTTGCCAGAGTCTGCGCCGCGATCCTCCCGGGCGACCTGGCGGTCCAGTGGGACGTCTGCCAGGAGGTGCTGGCGTGGGAGGGGTATTTCCCGAACCGCCCGGCGAGCTACAGGCAGGACATCACCGGCATGCTGGCCCGCCTCGGCAACGCCGTGCCGGAGCCGGCGGAGCTCGGCTACCACCTCTGCTACGGCACGCCGAACGACGAGCATGTGGTGATGCCGACAGACCTGGCCAACACGGTGGAGATGACCCACGGCATCCTCGCCGGCCTGGAGCGGTCCCTCCAGTTCGTCCACCTCCCCGCGCCGCAACATCGGGACGACGCGGCCTACTACGCGCCGCTTGCCGCCCTCAATCTGCCCGAGGGCTGCGAGCTCTATCTCGGCGTCATCCACCACGACGACCGCGAGGGCGACCGCCGCCGCATCGCCGCTGCGGCACAGACGGTGGCCGCCTTCGGCATCGCCACCGAATGCGGCTGGGGCCGGGGCGACCCCGCCCGTGCGCCCGGCCTGCTCGACAGCCACCGCATCGCGCTGGAGGCGCAGTGAGTCCGCCTGCAAGGCGGGGTTCGCGCTCTATCTTCCGGGATGGATCCCCGAACGCAACGCGAGACGGCTTCGCCGGCACAGGGGACGGTCAAGAGCCGCCGCCGCTCCCCGCCCGTCCGATCTCCTCCTTCAGCGCGCGGATTTCGCTGCGGAGGCCCTCCAGTTCCGTTGCGAGGAAGGAGGCTTCGGCTTCCGTCACCTGCCGCAGCACTGCCTCCGTCTCCCCTCGTTCGGCCGTGTGCAGCGTCTGCATGGCATCGACGATGACGGCGATGAAGAGGTTCAGCACCGCAAAGCTGGTCAGCAGGATGAAGGGCACGAAGAAGGCCCAGGCCCAGTCGAAGGTCTCCATCACCGGGCGCACGATGCCCATAGACCAGCTCTCCAGGGTCATGATCTGGAAGAGCGAATACATGGACGCGCCGACGCTGCCGAACCACTCCGGGAACTCGGCCCCGAACATCCGCGTCGCCATCACCGCGCCCACATAGAACACCAGCAGCAGCAGGCTGGAGATCGAGCCGAGGCCCGGTATCGCATGCAGCAGCGCCTCCACCACCTTGCGCATCTGGGGCACGACAGACACCAGCCGCAGCACGCGCAGGATGCGCAGCGCCCGGAGCACCGAGAGGTTGCCGGTCGCCGGAAGCAGCGTGATCGAGATGACCGCGAAATCGAACAGGTTCCAGCCGCGCTTGAAGAAGGCCGGGCCCTGGGCCAGCAGCCGGGCGGCGATTTCGACGACGAAGACGGCGACGATGGCCTTGTCGAGCCAGCCGAGCCAGGGCGACAGCGCCTCGTTTATCGTTGCCGAGGTCTCGAGGCCGAGCGTCATCGCGTTGACGACGATCAGCACCGTGACCAGCCGCTCAGTCCCCGGCGAGCACACAAACTCGTTCAATCGCCCGCGCCAAACCGCCATCGCCGCCTCCCCTGCCGAACCCGTGGGCTGATAGTCGCGGCCCACGGCCGGGCGCAAGCGGTTGCGGCGGCGGTCCCTTGCGGCTATCCGGCGCGCTCATGGCCGCCGTCCTGCCCGCCCTGCTCGCAACCCTCGCGATGCAGGCCATCGTCGTCATCGCGTCGCTCATCGTGCCGATCACGGCGCAGCAGAGCGCAGCGGCGCTGGGCGTCGATCCGGCCCTTGTCGGCTACTACACACTGGTGATGTGGCTCGGCGGCATGGCCTCCACCCTGTTCTCGGGAGGCCTGATCCGCCGCTTCGGCGCGCTGCGCGTCTGCCAGGCGACGCTGGTGCTCGCCGCGGCCGGCGCGCTGCTGGCCGGCGCGGCAAGCATTGCCGCCTTTGCGCTGGCGGGTTTCCTGATCGGCATGGCCTACGGGCCGGCGAACCCTGCCGGCTCCCACCTGCTCGCGCGGCTGTCGCCGCCGCATCTGCGCGGGCGGGTCTTCTCGGTCAAGCAGACCAGCGTGCCGGTGGGCAGCATGATCGCCGGGCTGCTGGTGCCGGCCATCGCGCTTGCCTGGGGCTGGCAGGCCGCCGGCCCGGCGATCGCAGCGCTTTGCCTGGCGGCGATGGCGGCCGTCCAGCCGTGGCGCGACCGCCTCGATTGCGACCGCAACCCTTCCGCGCCCGCGTTCGCAGCCAATCCCCTGGCGGCGATCCGGCAGACCTGGGCGCTGCCCGCCTTGCGCCGCACCGTGCTCGCTTCGGCCGTCTTCTCCATGGGGCAGTTCTGCTTCACCGCCTTTTTCGTCGTCTTCGCGATGCAGCGCGCCGGTTTCGACCTCGTCGAGGCGGGCTCGCTGTTCTCCGTCGGCTTCCTTGCCGGCATCGCGGCCCGCATCGGCTGGGGCTGGGTGGCGGACGCGACTTCAGGCCGCGCTACGCTGGCTGCGCTCGGTCTCGCCATGGCGGCGACCGCGCTGGCGGCAACGGCGCTCGGCCCCGGCTGGTCCTGGTTCGCGGTCGCCGCGCTCTCGGCGGCCTTCGGCGCAACGGCGGTCGGGTGGAACGGGGTCTATCTGGCCGAGGTCGCCCGGCTTGCACCCGGCGGCGATGTCGGAACGGCGACGGGCGGCGCGATGTTCTTCACGCTCGCCGGCTCCGCCTTCGGCCCGGCGCTGTTCGGGGCCACCGCGGCGGCCTTCGGCTACAGCGCCGCATTCGTGCTGATGGCCGCAGCGACAGGGGCTGCAGGCCTGTGGATAATGTTCGGCGGAGACCCGGCGCCGGAGCGCGCCTGAAATCCCTTGCGCGGCCGAGCGACCGGCGTATTTTGTCGCGCCTTGCCGCGCCCAGCGCCGCAATCCATCGCAAGCTTCGGGAGGACGCCTTTGGCCCAGACGTCTGCCGCCATATCGGATGAGGCGGTAACCGCCCGCCTGTTTCCCCGCGAACAGCCGGCGGTCAAGGATTATTATGTCGAGCGGGACGGCCTGCGCTACGCCGGCACGCATCTCCTGGTGGATTTGTGGGGCGCCGGGGACCTCGACGATCCGGCCGCGATAGAACGCGCATTGCGCGGCTGCGCCGAGGCATCCGGCGCGACGGTGCTGGGCGGAGATTTCCACCGCTTCCAGCCGAACGGCGTTTCCGGCGTGCTGCTGCTCGCGGAATCGCATATCTCGATCCATACTTGGCCCGAGCGCGGGTTCGCGGCCCTCGACCTGTTCATGTGCGGGGAGTGCGACCCCTATGCGGGCATCGAGGTGCTGAAACGGGCTTTCGAGCCGGAGCAGATCACCCTGACGGAGCACAAGCGGGGCATGATTCCGTGACAGGCGGCGGCTGGTTCGAGGAAGCCATACACGCCCATGCGACGCAGAAGCTCGAAATCACGCAAGTCCTCTACAGTTCCGATACGGACCTGCAGAAGATCGTCATCTTCGAGAACCCGACCTTCGGGCGGGTGATGACGCTCGACGATGTGGTGCAGGTCACCGAGGGCGACGAGTTCATCTATCACGAGATGATGGCGCATGTGCCGATCCTGGCGCATGGCGCGGCCCGCGATGTGCTGATCGTCGGCGGCGGCGACGGCGGCCTCCTGGAAGAGGTGCTGAAGCATCCGGTGGAGCGCGCCACCATGGTGGAGATCGACCGGGGCGTGGTGGACCTCGCCCGACAATATCTGCCCTCGATCTGCAAGGGTGCGTTCGATGACCCGCGCACCGACCTCGTCATTGCCGACGGCGCGCGTTTCGTGGCCGGGACCGACGCGCGGTACGATGTTGTCCTGGTCGATTCGACCGACCCCGTCGGCCCCGGCGAAGTCCTGTTCCAGCGCGACTTCTATGCCGGCTGCAAACGGTGCCTGAAGCCGGGCGGCATATTGGTGACGCAGAACGGCGTGGCTTTCGTCCAGGGCGAGGAACTCACCTCCTCCTGGCGCGATTTCAATGCGCTGTTCGCGGACCCCGCCGCCTACGCGGTTGCGGTGCCGACCTATATCTGGGGCTTCATGGCGCTCGGCTGGGCCAGCGACGAGCCGGACCACCGCCGCAGGCCGCTGGAGACCGTCGAAAGGCGCTACGCTGCGGCCGGGCTGGACACGCGGTATTACAATCCCGAAATCCATCTCGGCGCCTTCGCGCTGCCGACCTACATGAAGGAGTTGATGCAGTGACCGCCGGCGCCGATAACATGTCGATTGAAGTCGTCCCGACGGGCTTTGCGCTCGGCGCCGAGATACGCGGCATCGACGTGCGCCGGAAACTGCCGCCCGAAGCAAGCGAAGCGTTGCGCGAGGCGTGGAAGCAGCATCTGGTGCTGCTGTTCCGCGGCCAGACGGGCCTGACCGACGAGGAGCTGATCGCCTTCACCCGCGTCTTCGGGCCGCTGCAGGCGGCGCCGAACAGCGAGGTGACGGCCGGCTTCGGCTCGTTCCGCGACGTGCCGCCGGAAGTGACGATCATCTCCAATATCGAGGTGGACGGCCGGCAGATCGGCGCGCTCGGCGCAGGCGAGGCGGACTGGCACACCGACATGTCGTTCATCGAGGAACCGCCCGCCGGCTCCTGCCTCTACGCCATCGAGATACCGCCCGCCGGCGGCAATACCGCCTTCACCAACATGCACCGCGCGCTGGACACGCTCGAAGAGGAAACGGCGGACACGGTGAGGGACGCCCGGTGCGTCCACGACGAGTCGCTGACCTCGACCGGCGCGCAACGGCAGGGAGTCCCCCCGGTCGCCGATGTGCGCGAGACGCCGGGCGCGAGCCATCCGGTGCTGCGCACCCATCCCGACACCGGGCGCAAGGCGCTCTTCCTCGGACGCCGCCGCAACGCCTGGCTGGTGGGATTCGATGTCGAGGAAAGCGAGCGCCTGCTCGACCGGCTCTGGACGCACGCGGCGGACGCAAGCCATGTCTGGGAGCACCGCTGGCGCGAGGGCGATATCGTGCTCTGGGACAACCGCGCCGTCATGCACCGCCGCGACCCGTTCGACCCCGAGACCCGCCGCCTGATGCACCGCACCCAGGTCGCAGGCGGCCGGCCCTACTGACCCGTCCGGCGCGATGCCGAATGCCTGGAAAAGCCACCCGGCCCTTGCAGGAAGACGGCGGCAGGGGTAAAGGCAGCCTGCACGGACAGTCGGCTAAGGGTTCTTTGCGGTGATGTCCACGATGCGGTTCACAAACCTGCATATGGGAAAATTTTCTGTGTCTGCGAACTGAAGATCGACTTCGAGGCGGATGTGGCCACCATTGTCGGTCGCAATGGCGCCGGCAAAACCTCGATCCTTGACGCCCTTGGTATAATGATGCAGCTCGTGCGCGCGCATTTGGTATGGTCCACGGCGTAACCGTGTAGCCTCCCCACGGTCGGACTTGGATATTCGTACAGATGCTGCAAGCTGTGCGTTAATTTTGGAGTTGAAAATTGAGGATGGTGTATCGGGCCTGGCGGACAGAGATCTGATAAAGATTTTATATATATGGCTTATCCCTTTGCTTCCGGTCACCCCATATGTTGATCGGCGTTCTACGTTCCAGGCGCGGTTTTCGGGCCGTGCCGGGGGATTTGCGGGAGTTTTGGACTTGGGGAAGTTGGTTTCGAGCGCTGTCATGCAGGTTGGCGGGACGGCATTCGGCCCCGATTGAGGCAGATCGGAGGGCGGGCGGCGGCTGGCGCCCGGCCTGCGGCGATCGGACGTGTTGTCCGGCGCTGTCGCGGCAGTCGGCGGGTCGCAGGCGCGTGCCGATGCCGAGCGGGGTGTCGAAAGCCGTTGCGGTGTGGCGGCGACGGTTCCAGCGGAACACGCCCTCGTCGAGGTAGCGGCGCAGATGGGCGCGGCGCAGGCCATGGCAGGTTCCGAGCGCCCGGCGCGCTTCAGGTTCGAGAACACACGATGGATCCACGTCAGCACGAGAGGGGCGGGCGTTGCGCCAACGACCCTGGGCTGGCGGTCGTGGTCGGGCAGGCCGCAATACCCTCTCCAGCCATCGGCCATCACCCGCGCGCCCGGCGCCGGGGTCCCGGCAACGAAGGCACGAAGGCGGCGCGCGGAGAAATCCCCGATCGGCGCCAGCCGGATGCGGCATGGCTCGCCCTCGGGCGATAGCTCGACCGCGCCGGCAATGCGCATCTTGCCTTGTGGGCTGCGACCTTGCCCGCCCGTGGCCGGGTCTCTTGCGGTGCGGAACGGGAGGGGGGCCTCATCGATCTCGATCGGGTCCTCAAGCAAGCTACGATCCGGATCGACCATGGCGCGGCGCCGCTTGTGCAGCCCGAGCCGGGCACTCTTGTAACTGCCGAGCCCGAGCCGGGCCTGGAGTTGCAGGGCGGAGATACCATTCGAGTGGCTGGTCACGATGTGAACGGCCATGAACCGGATCTTCAGGGGCAAGGGGCTGCGGTGCACGATCGTGCCTGCGGTCACCGGGGTCTCCTTCCCGCAGGCCGCACATTCCCGGCTCGCCCGGCGCCGTTTCAGTTCCCGGCCCCTGTCATGGCCGCAGGCGGGGCACACGAAGCCGTCGGGCCAGCGTCTGGCGGCGAGAGGCCGGGCACAGGAGGCTGCATCGGGAAAGCGCGCCTCGAAGGTGGCGCGGGACATCGGGCGGTCATATTTCCAGCGGCTCGCCATATCGGAACACTATACGAACATGATGCCCACGACCGCCGGAAACTCAATATCTCGTCAAACCGGACCCAAAGGGATAAGCCCTTTCAATAATTTTGGCTCTTATTCGATTTGAAATGGTCAGAAATGGTTCGGTCCAGCCTTGGGCAATCAACGCCGATGCGCCGCTTCAAGGCGATGGCGCGACGGTGTTTCGCCGAACTTCTTCCGGTAAGCGGCGGCGAAATGGGCAGGGCCGGAGAAGCCCGTGACTATCGCAGTTTCAAGGATGGCCAGGTCGGTCCGGCGCAACAGTTCGCGGGATTTTTCCAGGCGCAGGTCGCGATGGAACGCCCCGGCGCTGCGGCCCGGCCCGGCCTCCGAGCCGGGCCGCAGCGAAACGGGGACTCAAAATATTCACTTTTTGTTTCGTTTAGGGCTTGACCGGGGAGAAAGTGTGCTAGAATGGTCCCGAGAGCCGAGGCTTCCGGAGGCCGCGTCTCTCGCTTCTGAAAAATCCGCCCGAAACTCGCGGGATAGCTGCGTCCGCCGCCTCGCGCCCGCACGATACGCGCGAAACAGGGTCGCCCCCGAGCCGGGCGGCGACGAAACCGGGGAGACGACGCCCCATGCCCGATGCGACCGCCGAACGCCCCGCCCGCCAGACCGGCGGCGCGCCCCCGAACATGACAAAACATGACATTTCATGACACTTCGCCAGGGGTCTCCTCCAGCAAGCCCATGCCGGATCGGCGAGACGGCGCGCGCCCGGGACGGGGCGGCGATTGTGCTTCGGTCGAAAGGCTGCGAGGCCGGTTTCCGCTCCAGGACCGGCGGCAATGTTCCCCGGCTATTCCGGCAAGCCGTCCTGCAACGCAATCGCATCCTCGATCCACGCCTGCACATAGGCGGCGAAGGAGCGGCCGACGAAGAGGCGCCAGACGCCGCCTTCGCGCGGCTCCAGCAGCACATGGGCGCGCGCCAGCGCCGTCTGCGCGCAAGCGCCGAGCCGAAGCGCCTCGAGGTCCAGCCGGCAGCCGGAGGCCAGGACATCGACTGCGCCGTCGCCGGACAACTCCAGTACCGCGCGCGCCTCGCTTACATCGACCACCGCGCAATGCTGCCCCTCCAAAGCCTCTTCCAGCGCTCCGGTCGCATCCGCATCCGACACGACCAGCCATTCGTCCGGGCCGAGCCACAAGCCCTGCCCCGCTGCCGCCGTGTTCGGCGTTTCCGGCAACTCGAAGCCAAGCACACTCGCAACGGCGGCCCGGAAGGCCGCCGCGCTGCCCCGCAATACGGTCAGGCCGAGGCCGTCGATCTCGCGGACTTCAACCATCGAGCCTTGCCCCCTCACGGTCGTAGAAGACCGGATCGACGATCCGCACCCGGCTGTCCCCGGTCGTGGCCGAGGCCCAGACCCGGTCGCCGTGACGCGACCGCCCGCCCTTGACCAGCGCGAGCGCGAAGCCGCGTTCCATCGCTGCGCTCCAGTAGCTGGAGGTCACATGGCCCAGCATCGGCACCGGCGGGGTTTCGCGCGGCGCCTCGACGATCTGCGCGCCCTCCTGCAGCACCTCGGAGGGATCCTCCGGCAGAAGGCCGACCAACTGCTTGCGGTCGGGCCGCCGGCTGTCCGGGCGGGCAAGGGAACGGCGGCCGATGAAGTCCTTGCGCGAGGAGACCATACGCTCCATGCCGAGGTCGAGGGGCGTCACCGTGCCGTCGGTCTCGTGGCCGACGACGATGAAACCCTTCTCGGCGCGCAATACATGCATCGCCTCCGTGCCGTAGGGCGCCGCGCCGGCCCCGATCAACGTCTCCCAGACCGGCAGACACCGGCGCCAGGGCAGGTTCACCTCATAGGAAAGCTCGCCGGTGAAGGCGATGCGGAAGATGCGCCCCGGCGCCCCGCCGATCCGGCCCTCGCGCATCGACAGGAACGGGAAGGCCGCCGGGTCGAGGTCGATATCCTCGACCAACGGTTCCAGCAATATCCGCGCATGGGGACCCGACACGGTGATCGTGCCCCATTGTTCGGTGACGGAGGTGCAATAGACCTGCAGCTCAGGCCACTCGGTCTGAAGCCATTCCTCCAGCCATTCCAGCACGGCCGCCGCATTGCCGCTGGTCGTGGTCATCAGGTAGCGATGCTCGCCGGTCCGTGTCGTGACCCCGTCGTCGAACACCATGCCGTCCTCGCCCAGCATCAATCCGTAGCGGCACCGCCCGATGCCGAGCATCTTCCAGCCATTGGTGTAGATGCGGTTCAGGAACTCGGCCGCGTCGGGGCCGCGAATGTCGATCTTGCCGAGCGTGGAGGCATCGAGAACGCCGGCGGCCCCGCGCACGGCGCGGCATTCGCGGGCGACCGCCTCGCGCATCGTCTCGCCGCCGCCCGGATAGTAGCGCGCCCGGAGCCATTGGCCGACCGGCTCGAAGACCGCGCCATTGGCCTCGTGCCAGTCCTGCATCGGCGTGCGGCGCACCGGGTCGGCGAGCGCCGCGATATTGCGCCCCGCCAGCGCCCCGAAAGGCACCGGCGTATAGGGCGGGCGGAATGCGGTATGGCCGACGGCCGCCGGCGGCAGGCCCAGCCCGGCCGCCATCAGCGCAAGCCCGTTGATGTTGGAGGTCTTGCCCTGGTCGGTCGCCATGCCGAGCGTCGTCCACCGCTTCAGATGCTCGACCGAACGCATCCCCTCGCGCCTGGCGAGGGCGACATCGGAGGCGGTCACGTCGTTCTGGAAATCGACGAAGGCCTTGCCCCGACCCCCGGGCGGCGCGGTCCGCACCAGCGCCGGAGGCGGCGGCGGCTCAGGCGGGGCCGACCGTCGGGGCGTCTCGAAGCCGAGTTCGCGGGCGAAGGCGGCGCCCGCCTCCGCCCCCTGCGCAATGCAGCCTTCGAGGTCGAACCGGCCGGCCGCCGCGCCGACGGACCGCTCCGCCTGCGCCGAACCGCCGGGAACGAATGTCTGCAAACCGTCATCCCAGCGCAGCGCCCCGCGGGACTGGCTGAAGAGATGCACCGCCGGGTTCCAGCCGCCGCCCATCGCAATCAGGTCGCAGGCAATGCGCCGGGTTCCGCCGTCCGGAGCGGATGCGATCTCGATTCCGCTCACGCGGCCGCGGCCGAGGCTCCGCACCGGCATGGCGCTCCGCAGCACCGGCAGACCGTCCGCATCCGCCGCGCTCTCGGGCCGCAGGTCCACGAGCGCCGCGACTTCGCCGCCCTGCCGGGTGAATTCGCGGGCGGCGGCATAGACCGAGTCGTCATTGGCGAGAAAGACCGCGCGCCGGCCGGGCAGAACGGCGTAGCGGTGAATATAGGCGGCAACGGCGCTCGCCAGCATCACGCCCGGCCGGTCGTTGCCGGGGAAGACGAGCGGGCGCTCATGCGCGCCGGGCGCCAGCACCACGCGCCGGGCGCGGACATGCCAGATGCGCTGTCGCGGCCGACCCGCGCGCTCCGGGGGCGCCAGGCCTTCCGTCAGGCGCTCGGCCAGCGCCACGAAATTGTGGTCGTAATATCCGAACGCCGTCGTGCGAGGCAGTGCCAGCGCCTTCGTTTCACCCAGCATCCGGTCCACCCATGCTGCGCCGGCCTCGTCCCCGATCCGGCGCGGCGCGTCCAGCAGCGCGCCGCCGAAATTCGGGCGCTCGTCCACCAGCATGACGCGCGCGGCGGAAGCGGCGGCCGCATGGGCCGCGGCGATGCCCGCCGGCCCGCCTCCGACAACCAGGATGTCGCAATGGGCATGGCGGTGCTCATAGACCTCGGGGTCGGGTTCGCGCGGCGCGCGCGCCAGCCCCGCCATGCGCCGGATCGCCGGGGCGTAAATGCGGTTCCACCAGGAAGGCGGCCACATGAAGGTCTTGTAATAGAAGCCGGCGACGAACAGGCCCGACGCCAGGCCGGTAACCGCGCCCAGATCGAACCGGAGCGACGGCCAGCGGTTGACGCTCTCGGCCGTGAGCCCGTCATAGAGTTCGATTTCGGTCGCACGCAGATTGGGCTCCGCGAAACGGCCCGGCTCCAGCAGAACAAGCGCGTTCGGTTCTTCCGCGCCGGCCGCCATCACGCCGCGCGGCCGGTGGTATTTGAAGCTGCGGGCGAACAGCCTCACCCCGTTGGCGAGCAGAGCCGAGGCCAGCGTGTCGCCGGGGCGGCCGATATAGCGCCTGCCGTCGAAGCGGAAGGCAAGCTCGCGCGACCGGTCGATCCGGCCGCCGGACGGCAGGCGGAAGGGCGCGGTCACGTTTCCGCCTCCGGCGGCTCGGGCCGGGGCGCCCCCATCGGATAGACCGCCGCGAAATCGTGGCTGACCGTATGGCGCAGCGCGTTGAACCAGCGCCGGCAGCCCTGGGCATGCATCCAGCGCTCGGCATGGATGCCCCTGGGGTTGGCGCGTATGAACAGGTAATCGGCCCAGGCCTCGTCCGTGAGCGCATCCGGGTCCGCGGGCCGCGCGATATGCGCCTCGCCGCCATAGTGGAACTCGGTCTCGTCGCGCGCGCCGCACCAGGGACATTCGATCCGCATCATGTCCGGCCCCTCCTCTAATGCGCGACGGCAGCGGCGCCGTGCTCGTCGATCAGCGCGCCGGAGGCGAAGCGGTCGAGGGCGAAGGGCGCATTGATCGGATGCGGCTCGTCTCGCGCGACCGTGTGCGCGAAGGTCCACCCGGAACTCGGCGTCGCCTTGAAGCCGCCCGTGCCCCAGCCGCAATTAATGTAGAGGCCGTCGACCGGCGTTTTCGAGACGATCGGCGAGGCGTCCGGGCAGACATCGACGATGCCGCCCCAGCTTCTGAGCATGCGCACCCGGCTGAAAGCGGGGAAAAGCTGCATCAGCGCCGCAAGCTGGTCCTCCAGCACATGCAGCCCGCCGCGCTGTCCGTAGCTGTTGAAGGAATCGATACCGGCCCCCAGCACAAGCTCGCCCTTGTCCGACTGGCTGATATAGACATGCACGGCATTCGACATGACCACGCAGTCGAGCACCGGCTTCAGCGGCTCGGAGACCATCGCCTGCAAGGGATGGCTTTCCACCGGCAGGCGCAGCCCCGCCATCTCCGCCAGCACCGAGGAATGACCGGCGGCCGCCAGCGCCACCTTCCTGGCGCCGATGAAACCCCGGCTCGTCTCGACGCCGGTGACGCGCCCGCGCACCCGCCTTATGCCGGCCACCTCGCAATGCTGGATGATATCGACGCCCCGCGCATCCGCCCCGCGCGCATAGCCCCAGGCGACGGCGTCGTGGCGGGCCACACCGCCCCGCCGTTGCAGGGTTGCGCCAAGCACGGGGTACCGGACCGTAGGCGAGATCGAGATCGGCGGACAGAAGGCCTTGACACCCCCGGCGTCCAGCCACTCGGCGTCCACGCCGTTAAGCCGGTTGGCGTTCACCCGCCGGATCGACTCGCGGACATCGTGCTCCGTATGGGCCAGGTTCAACACGCCGCGCTGGCGCAGCATCACATTGAAGTTGAGTTCCCGCGAGAGTCCTTCCCAGAGCTTCAGCCCGTGCTCGTAGATCGCGGCGCTCTCGTCCCAGAGATAATTGGATCGGATGATGGTGGTATTGCGCGCGATATTGCCGCCGGCCAGCCAGCCCTTCTCCACCACCGCAACATCGGTAACACCGTGTTCCTTCGCCAGATAGTAGGCTGTCGCCAGCCCATGGCCGCCGCCGCCCACGACAACGACTTCATAAGCCGGCTTCGGCTCCGGCGAGCGCCAGAGCTCCGGCCAGTTACGGTGGCCGGTCAGCGCATTGCGCGCCAGCGAAAGGATCGAGTGCCGCGCCATGAAACGACGCCCCCCCGGGAGCGAACGGGCCGCATATTACATAGGCGGCTCTGGACTTTCAGCCTATTCTGCGGCCCCGACCCGCGCAATTGCGACAAGCCGGACGCGCGCGCTTGACAGTCTGTCGCCGGGCCTCCTGTAATGAGCGTCCGCGTTCCCGGAACGCCGGACAGCATGAGGGGAGGAAATTCGATGCTTCGTCGAAGCCGTGTTCTCGGAGGCTTGGCTGCCTCGGTACTTGCCGCATTCAGCGCCGCACATGCAGCGGACCAGGAGGGCACCCTGGTCGTGGCGCTCGAAACGCTCGGCGGCCAGACCATGGACCCGATCCTGGAGGGCCGCGCACCGCACGCCCACTACCAGGCGCCGATCTACGATGCGCTGATCGGGTTCAACTACGAGGAAGGCGGCCTCGGCCCCGGCGTGACCGAACGCTGGGAGCTGGCGGAAGACGGCCTGAGCTGGTTCTTCCATCTCCAGAAGGGCCTCAAATGGCACAATGGCGACCCGCTCACCGCGCATGACGTGAAATTCAGCCTCGAACGCACCATGTCGGAGGAGTCGATCGCGTCCCGCGCAGCGGCCCTGCGCCGCAATGTCAAGAGCATCGAGGTCGTGGACGACCACACCGTGCGCGTTTACACCAAAGGCGTCCAGGTCCACTTCCCGGCAGGTCTCAGCCGGGCCGTGTTCCAGGAAGGGCAGTTGATGCCCAAGGCCTATATCGAGTCGGTCGGCGTCGAGAAATTCCGCAGCGAGCCCGTCGGCAGCGGTCCCTGGAGGTTCGTCGAGAGCGTGCCGGGCGACTATGTCGAGTTCGAGGCCGTCGAGGGTCCGCACTGGCGCGGTACGCCGAACTTCAAGCGCCTGCGCATCCTGCTGGTGCCGGAAGAGAGCACCCGCGTCGCCATGGTGCGCACCGGAGAGGCGGCGATCGCCAGCATCAGCCCGGAGTCGATCCGGGAAGTCGAGGCCGCGAACCTCAAGCTCATCAGCGTTCCGGCCACCATGCAGGCGATCTACCAGTTCTGGGGCCTCTACAAGGACGAGCACAAGGATTCGCCGCTCGCCGACATGCGGGTGCGCGAGGCGCTGTCGCTGGCCATCGACCGCCAGCAGATCATCGACCATGTTATGTACGGACAGGCGCGCTGGCCGATGCCGTTTGCGACCTTCCCCTACGCCGTCGATACGGATATCGGGAAGTGGCAGGCTTGGGGCCGCGAGGCGTTGCGCTACGATCCCGAACGCGCGAAGGAGCTGCTCGCGGAAGCGGGCTATCCCGACGGGTTCGAGTTGAAATTCGCGAACACCGCCCTGCCCGGTACGCCCTACATGACGCAGATCGGCATCGCCGTGGCCGACTTCTGGCAGAAGATCGGCGTCAAGGTGAACATCAAGCACTATGAATGGGGCGCGTTCCGGCTGCTCTACCGCGGCGAGCAGAAGTCGCTTTCCGGCGCGGCCTCGATGTTCCGCACGGCGGGACGGCCGGTTGCGGTGGCGCGCTATTCCGGCGCCTTCCAGAGCAAGGGCGGCCATCACCTGTTCGGCGAGGAGAACAACTGCAACGACTTCTGCCAAGCTTACGACAAGCTGCACCAGGAGGTGGTGACCGCACAGGATCCGGAAGAGCGCGCCCGGAAGACCGACGAGATGCTCACGGTCGTGGCGGACTCCTGGATGGCCGTGCCGATCATCGAGGGCATGGGCTACTGGGCAATCAATCCCGAGAAGGTGGGCGCCTTCAAGCCGATCCCCGGACGTCACGAGTTCGGCGATGTGTTCGAGCGCATGCCGAGGCCGGAGCAGAAGCCCTGGTAACGGAGCGGCCCGGCATATGACCGGTTCCCGGCTTCGGTCGGGAACCGGCGCTTTCGTTCCGGTTCGGTTGCGCCGAGCGGGGTAGCCCCATGCAGCGTTACATCCTGCAGCGCCTTCTCCAGGGCGTGATCCTGCTCGTGGCGGTGACCGCCATCGTGTTCTTCGTGGGGCGGATGACCGGCAATCCGGTCGACATGATGCTGCCGGAGGACGCGACCGAAGAAGACCGCCAGGACATGATCGAGCGCCTTCGGCTCGAAGGCTCGGTCCTGGACCAGTTCGGGGTCTTCGTCGTCGATGCCGTCCAGGGCGATCTCGGGACCTCGATCCGCTACCGGCAGCCGGCCACCGACATCTTCTTCTCGCGCCTGCCGAACACGCTGGCGATGATCCCGCCGGCCATGATCCTGGCCATCGTCATGGCGGTGCCGCTCGGCGTCATCTCGGCGCTGCGCCGGGGCGGGATGATCGACCGGATCTCGGCAACCATTGCGGTGCTGGGCATATCCACGCCCAATTTCTGGCTGGGCATCGTGCTGATCTACCTGTTCAGCGTGACGCTGGGCTGGCTGCCGTCCAGCCGGATGGGCGGACCGCTGAATTACGTCATGCCGACGATCACGCTCGGCACCTTCCTGGTCGCCGGCTTCATGCGGCTGATCCGCTCCAGCATGCTGGAGACGCTGGACAGCGAATTCGTGAAGCTCGCCCGGATCAAGGGGGTGAGCGAAACCGCAGTGATCTGGAAGCACTGCCTGCGCAACGCCCTTATCCCGGTGCTCAGCCTCTGGGGCGTGTTCATGGGCGGGCTGGTGACAGGCGCCATCGTGACGGAGACGGTATTCGCGTGGCCCGGCATCGGCCGCCTGACCTACGAGGCGGTCATTTTCCGGGACTACCCGCTGCTCCAGGCGGTCATCATCATGGACGCGATCTTCATCCTGTTCATCAACCTGCTGGTCGACATTCTCTACGCCTATGTCGATCCGAGAATCCGGCTCGAGTAGGGCGGGCGATGCGGCGGCTCCCTCTCGCTTCCTTCGCGATCATCGGCACGATGATTTTCGTCGCCGTGTTCGCGCCGTGGCTCACGCCCCATTCGCCCATCGACCAATCGCTGCCGGACAAGCTGCTGCCGCCCTTCTGGGAAGAGGGCGGCACGACCGAATACCTGCTCGGCACCGACATTTTCGGCCGCGACCTGCTGACCCGGCTGTTCTACGGGGCGCGGGTCAGCCTCATCGTGACGGCGCTTGCGCTCACCGCCGGCGGCGGCATCGGCCTCGTGCTCGGCATCGTATCCGGCTATGTGGGCGGCAAGCTGGACGCCTTCCTGATGCGGGTCGTGGACGCGGCGTTCGCCTTCCCGACCATCCTGTTCGCGCTTCTGCTGGCCGTGACCATGGGGCAGGGCATGGACACGCTGGTGATCGCGCTCAGCCTCTTCCTCTGGGCGGGGTTTGCACGAGTGATCCGGGGCGAGGTACTGGCGATCAAGCAGCGCGACTTCGTGGCGCTGGCGCGGGTCCACGGCAGTTCGCCGGCGCGGATCATGTTCGTCCACATCCTGCCCAACGTGCTCAACACCTTCATGGTCCTGCTGACCCTCAATGTCGGCGTCATCATCGTGGCGGAAGCGTCGCTCAGCTTCCTCGGCGCCGGCGTGCCCCCGCCGACGCCTTCCTGGGGCCTCATGGTGGCCGAAGGTCGCGGCAAGATCACCAGCGCCTGGTGGCTCTCCCTCATTCCCGGCATCGCAATCACGCTCGTCGTGCTCTCCTTCAACCTCTTCGGCGACTGGCTGCGCGACCGCCTCGACCCGAAGCTGCGGCAACTCTAGCAGGGGCCGGTGGATCCGATGGACAGCGCCCCGGTTCTCGAAGTCCGGAACCTGCACACGCACTTCTTTCTGAGGCGGGGCGTGGTCAAGGCGGTGGACGGCGTCACCTTCTCGCTCAGGCGCGGCGAAGTGCTGGGCCTTGTCGGCGAATCCGGCTGCGGCAAGAGCCTGACTGCGCTCTCGATCCTGCGCCTGCTGCCGCAGGCGGCGGCGCGAACCGTCGAGGGCAGCGTCCTTCTCGACGGCGAGGACCTGCTCGCCAAGTCCCCGAGAGAGATGCGGGAGGTGCGCGGACGGCGCATTGCCATGATCCTGCAAGACCCGCAAACGTCGCTCAATCCGGTATTCAGCATCGGCAGCCAATTGCACGAGGCGCTCGCCAGAAGACCGGACGGCACCGGCCGTTCGCTGCGCGAGCGTGCGGTGGATGTCCTGCGCCGGGTGCGGCTGGCGGCGCCCGAACAGCGTGTCGGGCAGTATCCGCATGAGTTGAGCGGCGGCATGAAGCAGCGGGTCGTCGGCGCCATCGCCATCAGCTGCGCGCCCGAGGTGATGATCGCCGACGAACCGACGACGGCGCTCGATGTCACCATCCAGCTTCAATATCTCGACCTGCTCAAGGAACTCCAGAGCTCCCTCGACATGGGCATCCTGTTCATCACCCACGACTTCGGCGTCGTGGCCCGGATGTGCGACCGGGTCGCCGTGATGTATGCGGGGCGCATCGTGGAGACGGGGCCGGTGCGGGAGATCTTCGACAATCCGGTTCACCCCTACACCCGGGCGCTGATCGCCTCGGTGCCGAAATTGCGGCGCAAGACCGGCCGGCTGCGCGCAATCGAAGGCCAGCCGCCGGCGCTTTCCGATCTGCCTGCTGGCTGCCGGTTCGCAGACCGCTGCCCCCATGTCGAAGCGCGTTGCCTCGAACGATATCCCGAGGCCGTCAGCGTCGGCGAAAGCCATTCGGCAAGCTGCTGGCTGGCGGCATGAGCGCCGCACCGATCCTGGAGGTTCACGGCCTCAGCAAGCACTACCCCGTTCGCAAGGGCATCCTGTTTTCGCGGGAGGTCGGCCAGGTCCGGGCGGTCGATGGCATCGATTTCTCCATTGGCGAGGGCGAGACCCTGGGCCTCGTCGGCGAGTCCGGCTGCGGCAAGACGACCACCTCGAGGCTGGTGCTCGGCCTCGAAACCCCGACGGCCGGCGATGTGCTTCTCGAAGGCCAGTCCTGGCAAAGCCTGTCGGGCCAAGACAAGCAAGACTACCACGCCAAGGTGCAGGCGGTGTTCCAGGACCCGTGGTCGTCGCTCAACCCGCGAATGCATGTCGGGGACATCGTCGCGGAGTCGCTTCGGATCGCGAAATGGGGGACGCGCGCCGAAATCGACGAGCGCGTGGCGGCGTTGCTGGTCGAGGTCGGGCTGCGCCCGGAGCACGCGCGCCAGTATCCGCACGAGTTCAGCGGCGGCCAGCGCCAGCGCATCGCCCTTGCCAGCGCGCTGGCCATCGGCCCCAGATTGATCGTGCTGGATGAGCCGGTCTCGGCGCTCGACGTGTCGATCCGCGCCCAGATGATGAATCTGATGAAGGATGTCCAGGAACGGGACAATGTCGCCTACCTGCTGGTCGCCCACGACCTCGCCACGGTGCGCCACATGTCCGAGTGGACGGCGGTCATGTATCTCGGCCAGATCGTCGAATATGCGCCGACAGAATCGCTGTTCGAGCATGTGCGCCATCCTTATACGAAAGCCCTCTTCTCGGCTGTCCTGCCGGACCATCCGGACCGGCAGGAAGAAGGCATTGTGCTCACCGGCGAGGTGCCCTCCCCGCTCGACCCGCCGGGCGGCTGCCGGTTCCACACGCGCTGTCCGTTCGCGATGGACATCTGTTCGCAGGTGGCGCCCTCGTTGACGGAGTCCGGTTCGGGCCATCTGGCGGCCTGCCATCTCGAGGAGTAAACAGGGGGCGGCTGTCTTCCGGCCGCTTCACAGCATTACGAGGCCAAGTCATGACGTTTGTCGAAACGGAAATCCACGACCAGACCATGGTCGTCCGGCTCAACCGGCCGGAGCGCCTCAACGCGCTCAGCACAGTGATCCGCCAGGGCATGGCGGAGGCCTTTACGGAGTTTCGCGACAATGACGGCCTCGAGGTCGCAATTCTGACGGGGACAGGCCGGGGCTTCTGCGCCGGAGAGGACATGAAGGAATCCGTCGAGCGCGGCGATGTCGGCTCGCCCGACGACAAGTTCTACGACCCGTTCGCCGACGGAACGCTGCAAAAGCCCGTCATTGCCGCCGTCAACGGTTTCGCGATGGGCGGCGGGTTCATGCTGGTCGAGCGCACCGACCTGCGCGTCGCCGTCAAGGGCGCGCTTTTCGAGATTTCGGAAGCGAAGCGCTGGCTGCTCGGCGGCTACAACCACGGCTACATCGCCAACCTGCCCCATCCCGTCGCGATGGAAATGGCGTTCGGTTTCCGCTTCACCGCCGAGCGCTTCCACGAACTGGGCTTCGTCAACCGGCTCGTGGAACCGGACGAACTGATGCCGACGGCGATGGAAATGGCCGGGCACCTGCTGAGCCTGCCGCCGGCCTCGCGGGTCAACACGCTCTACATGATGCGCCAGATGCGGGCCAGGGTTTCGCCGCCGCTGGAGCGGCTGGCCGAGGCGCTGCACGAGCATGGCTGCCTGGAGGACCGGATGGAATCCCGCCGCGCCTTCGCCGAGAAGCGCAAACCCAGGTTCAAGGGCTGGGACGACCCCGCCGACCGCCACCGGATGCCCACACTCGAATCCGTCATGGCCGTGGGCGACTGAATCCTCCGGCCGCATAGCGCAAACCCGACGCGAGGAGCTGCTTCCATGACCGGTCGCCCGGGCCCGCTTGCGGGCGTCAAGGCCGTCGCCTGCTCGACCGCACAGGCCGGCACGGTGCCCTACATGCTGATGGCCGACCTTGGCGCCGAGGTCATCAAGATCGAGGCGCCCGGGGCCGGGGACAGCTCTCGCGTCGCCGGCGAGATCAGGGGCGGCGTCAGCTCCTTCTTCGAAACCAACAACCGCGGCGTCAAGAGCCTGACGCTCAACCTCAAGTCGGATGAGGGCCGCGCGATCCTGCACAGGCTGGTCGCGGACGCGGATGTGTTCGGCCAGAACTTCCGGCCCGGCGTGGCCGAGAAAAACGGCTTCGGCTACGAAACGCTCAAGGCGGTCAACCCCGCCCTGGTCTATGTGTCTATATCGGGTTACGGCCAGGAAGGCCCCCATGCGCATCTGCCGGGCACGGACGCGGTCGGGCAGGCGCTCGGCGGGGTGACGGAAGCCTATGCGGGACCGGGCGAGTCCATGCGGACCGGCATCGTCTCGGTCGCGGATGAATCCTGCGCCCTTCTGGCCTTTGGCGGGCTGCTGGCGGCATTGCACTGCGCAAGGACGACCGGCGTCGGCCAGAAGGTCGAAACCTCCCTGGTCGCCGGCGTCGTGCGGCTGATGGGCTGGACGCTCACGACGACGATGTGGCGCGGCCGCGACCCGATCGCCGGCACGCGGATCAATGGCACGCGCGAGCGGCCCGGCATCGCCGCCAGTTTCAACGATGCGGACGGGCGCCCGCTCGTCTTCCAGCTCGGCCACCGGGACTGGAAACGCGCCATGGAGGCGCTCGGCTTCCACGGGGTGCTGAAAGAACGCGGTGCGGACGATCTCGGGCTCGCGCTGGTGTCGGAGGAGAAGAAGACGCTGATCCTCTCCACGCTGGCCGAATTGTTCGCGACGGGCAGCCGGGACCGCTGGGTGGAACTGCTGCGCGCCGCCGATATCGTCTCCGCCCCGATCAACACCCTCCTCGAAGCCTCGAACGATCCCGATGTGCTGGCGAACGGATATATCGCCGAAAAGCACTATCCGGAGGCCGGCGAGACGCTGAAGGTCCACGGCACGCCGTGGCGTTTCTCGGAAACGCCGGCGCAGATCGGCGTCGCGCCCGGGCTCGGCGAGCACAATGCCGAAATCCTCGACCGGCTCGGCTATGACGAGGCGGCGCTCGAAGGCCTGCGCGAACGCAAGGTCATCTAGCCCGGACTTCTCCGCAAGAAACGGGGGTATTCCATGACGGGTCCGCTCGCCGGCGTCACGGTGCTCGACTTCACGCGCGTGCTCGCCGGCCCCTGGTGCACGCTGGCGCTCGCCGATCTCGGCGCCGAGGTCATCAAGGTCGAGAATCCGAAGGGCGGCGACGACACGCGCCGTTTCGACATCCGCGAGGAGCTGGCGGGCGAAAGCGCCTATTTCGTCTTCGCCAACCGCAACAAGAAGAGCCTTGCGCTCAATATCGCGGCGCCCGAAGGCCGGGACATCGGGCGGCGGATCGCGGCCCGCGCCGATATCCTTGTCGAGAACTTCCGCCCGGGCGTGATGGCGAGGCTGGGGCTCGACTTCGAGAGCCTCCGCGAGATCAATCCCGGCCTGATCTATTGCTCGATCTCCGGCTACGGCCATGACAGCCCGCTCAGGGAAGTCGCAGGCTACGACCCCGTGGCGCAAGCCGAGGGCGGCATGATGGCGATTACCGGCGAAGCCGGCGGCGGCCCGCTGCGCACCGGCATCTCCTATGCCGACATATTCAGCGGCTATAACGCACTGCAGGGCGTGCTCGCCGCGCTCTTCCACCGCGAGCGCACCGGCGAGGGCCAGGCCATCGACATCGCGCTACTCGACGGCGCGGTCGCCTCGCTCGCCAACCAGGCGCAGGTGACGCTCATCACCGGCCGGGATACCGGACGCTACGGTAACAATCATCCGTTCCTCGAGCCGTTCGGCGTGGTCGAGACCGCCGACGGGCCGCTCTATCTCGTCATCGGCAACGATCGCCAGTGGGAGCGCTTCTGCCGCGATGTCATCGCGCGGCCGGACCTGCTGGACCACCCGCATTTCCACGACAACGCCGCCCGCCTCGCCAACCGCGAGGCGAACCGCACGCTGCTCACCGCAATCTTCGCCTCCGACACCCGAGCCGGCTGGATGGCGAAGTTTCGCGCATCCGGCGTCCCCGCCGGCGCGGTGCGGAGCATTGCGGAAGCGCTCGCCGCGCCGGAGGTCCGCGCCCGCGGCATGGTGCAGCCCGTGGACCACCCGAAAGCCGGCCGTTTCGAGGCGGTCGCCTCGCCGGTCCATCTCTCCGCCACCCCGACCGCCGCGCCCGTGGCCGCCCCCGTGCTGGGCCAGCATACGGACGAGGTGCTGGCCGCCTTCGGCTACGGCGCGCAGGAGATCGCCCGCTTCCGTGACGACGGCGTTGCCGCCTGAACGAACGGCCCGCTACGAAACGATCGGCAGCGTCACCGTCTCGTAGTCGAGCGTGAGCACACGGCCCGTCTCGTCGTCGGCGAGGCGGGCGCTGAACGTCTTGCCGGGGCGCACGCCGCCGATTGCCGGGATCGTGCCGAGGAACATGGCGAATTCCGGCGGCACCGTCTTGTAGCCGTGGAAATAATCGGCGATCAGCTCCACCGGCGGGCGCACCGCCGCCATGGTTCCGCGCTGGTAGGGCTCGCCGTCCATGTCGCTCTCCAGCCTGAGCCTGTCCCAGCACGCGGCGACATCGGTGCAGCGCCAGACATCGCGGCCGAGCGGCTTCGGGCACATCTGCTTGGAGACCGCGACGGACTGCGCCTCGAACGCCCGGTCGGTATGGTCCGAGCCGACGGCCGCCAGCATGCCGTGCTTGGCCGAGCCGATCAGCACCGCCTCCGCCTCGCCGGAGCTGCCCTCGCCCAGCACCTGGATGCGCGCGGCCTGGGTCGCAAGCGATGCGCCGACGCGGTAGTAGAGCGGCGTCTGCGAGGGGGGTGCGACGCCGATCTCCCCGAGCTCGTCGATATGCTCCTGCACCGCCGCCTTGTCGCGGCCCGACCAGCCGGCGATGACGATGACGGAGACCGGGACTTCTATGTCCTCGACACCGTCCGCATGGTGAAGCCGAAACCGCATCGCTTTCCTCCTCAGGCCGTTCGCCGCCAGGCCGTGCCCTCCGGCCCGTCCTCGAGCGCGATGCCGCGCGCGGCGAGACCGTCCCGGATCGCATCCGCCCGTGCGAAGTCCCGCGACCGGCGCGCCGCGACGCGCTCCGCCACCAGCGCCTCGATCTCGTCCGTATCCTCGCCCGCTCCGTGCAGCCATTCTTCCGGATCGGCCTGCAGCAGGCCCAGCAGCGCGCCCGCGCCGAGCAGCGCACCGGCCAGCGCCGCCTTCTCGTCGGCATCGTCCGCCCGGTTGAGCGCCGTCGCGGTCTCGTGCATGGCGGCGATGGCGGCCGGCGTGTTGAGATCGTCGAGCAGCGCCTCCAGCACGGCCGGCGTGGGCTCCCCCGGCTCATGCGCGCCGGCGTCCCGCAAGGCCCGGTAGAGCCGGTCGAGGCCGCTCTTCGCCTCCGTGAGCGAGTCGCGGCTGAAGTCGAGCGGCGCCCGGTAATGCGCCTGCAGGAGCGCCAGCCGGACGGCTTCGCCCGGCGCGCCGGCCAGCAGTTCGCGCACAGTCAGCACATTGCCGAGCGATTTCGACATCTTGTCGCCGCGCACCACCAGATAGCCATTGTGCATCCAGTAGCGCACGAAGGGCGGGCCGTGGGCGCAGACGCTCTGGGCCAGCTCGTTCTCATGATGCGGGAAGATCAGGTCCGCCCCGCCGCCATGTATGTCGAAGGCGTCGCCCAGATAGGCGCGCGACATGGCCGAGCACTCGATATGCCATCCGGGCCGGCCCCGGCCCCAGGGGCTCGGCCAGCCGGGAAGATCGTCGGAACTCGGCTTCCAGAGCACGAAGTCCGCCGGGTCGCGCTTGTAAGGCGCGACATCGACGCGCGCGCCGGCGATCAACTCCTCGCGGGAATGGCGCGAGAGCCGCCCGTAATCCGCCATCGACGGCACATGGAAGAGCACATGCCCGTCCGCCTCATAGGCGTGTCCGTCCGCGATCAGCTTCGAGATCATCTCGATCATCGGGCCGACATGGTCGGTCGCGCGCGGCTCCACATCCGGCGGCAATGTTCCGAGCGCCGCCATGTCGGCGTGGAAGGCCTCGGTCGTCTTCGCGGTGATGCGGTCTATCGGCTCGCCCGTCTCGCTGGCGCGGGCGTTTATCTTGTCGTCCACATCGGTGATGTTGCGCACATAGGTCACGCGCGGATAGAGCCGCTTCAGCAGGCGGTAGAGCACATCGAACACGACCACGGGGCGCGCATTGCCGATATGCGCGAGGTCGTAAACCGTCGGCCCGCACACATAGAGGCGCACATGCTCCGGGTCGAGCGGCTCGAAAGGCTCTCTGGCGCGCGCCAGCGTGTTATGGACGGTGAGGGTCACGGGTTCGTCTCCGGCTCCATTCGTCGTTCATTGTCGGGAGCGGGGTATAGGGCAAGCCCGCGCCCGCGTATATCTCCTTTCCGGGAGCGGAGAGGGAGAATCCCCAGGATGTCATGAAATGTCATGTTTCGCTCCGGGAAAGCCGGGAGGACCACGCGGAGTGTCATGGAATGTCGTAACTGCCCCGGCTGTTTCTTTTGAAGGGCGCGCTCCACAGGCGCCGGCTTGTCTGGCGCATTGGAGCCGTCCACCGCGCCCTTCGCTCATCCTGGGTAGCGCCCGCACATCCCTCCCTCATCCTGAGTAGCGCCTGCGGCAGCGGGCGCGTATCGAAGGACGGACCCCGCGGCGGCCCCCTCGATACGCGGCTGGCGCCGCTACTCGGGATGAGGGGAATGGCGGGCGCCGTTCGGGATGCAGGATCCCCCGGGACGTGTCATGACATTCCGTAACTGCCCAGGATGTTTGCTATTGCCCGGGGCTTGCCTGGTTTTGTTTCAGGCGTATCGGATGTCCTTGATGAAGCTTTCGGGCGGCCCCGTCAGGGTGTTGAGGACATTGCGGCGCTGCTTTTGGGCTGTGCCGATGACGGAGCGCAGGAGGGCGAAGTCGTCGGCGTCGCGCCGGGAGCGGCGGCGTCCGGTCCTCATGGCACTTCATCGCCTCGACAAGCAGCCGGTCGCAGCCGCGCACAATCCGCGCCAGCACCCGCCCCGGAACGGCAATGCCCCGCTCCCGCGCCACACACGCCACTCGCCGCGCCCGCAGCAGATGACATGGCAGGCGCCGCGCCCGGTCCTCCTCGTCGCACGCCACAAGCGCCTGCAACTCCCGCAGGCGATGCGCATTGCAAAGCGCGTGCTCCACCCCCGCCATCGGCCAGTAGCATTCGATACGCCGCCAGCAGCGGGGGGCGCATCACATGAAGCCACCGCGTGCGGCCGCCAAGGCGAAGCCCGGTCTCGTCCGGATGCTTCGCACGCGCCTTGCGGGCCGCCAACTCCTCCATATGCCCGCCGCAACACGCAAACGCTCCGCCGCCCGACGGCTCATACTCGCCAGGGTCGCTGGCGACACGCGCGCACCGAACAACACACCCGGCGCCTCCGACAACCGCCGCTCCGGCAGAAACCGACCATGACGAAGCCACACCGCAACGCCCGAAAGACGCGGACCATACCGAACCGGACCCGATACCCCCTTCGGAAACGACGCCCGCGTCACCTCACCGCAACGCCCGCAGCGGCAGGCATGACCGCGGTGCGCCGTCACTTCCGGAGGACGCGGCTCAGGAAGGTCGAATACCCGACGCGCGATCGGACAACCGACCGCAGAAGCCGACCGCAGCGACGCCCCGCAGCCCCGGCATACCGCCGGAACATGCTCCTTCACACGGTCCGGGCGCCCCGTCCGGCAAAGCGTCCGGCCCGCATGGCCCGCCTGACCGCCCGGCTTCCCGCCCGTCTTGCCCCTCAGGCTCCGCGTTCGACGCTCCGCCGCAGGCTTCTTCAACCCATCGCTCGATGGAGGCTTGCCGCTATTGCCGCCGTTCAGACCGGGACGGCGCTCCAACTCCCCCGGCCGCTCTGCAACACGCGCAACCCGATCCCGAAGCTGCGCGTTCTCCAACTCGACACGCGCAACCTTCTCCTCCGCAGTCTCCATAACAGACCCCGGATAACCGCTTCCGCGCGAACCGGAACCACCCATGGCCAAGCTGACCCATTTTTCCACAAACCCGTCAATCCATAACCAGATCGCTCATCCCGGGCAGTTACGCCGGGACACTACCGGCGGGTCAGGGCCCGGGATGCGCGGCCTTGCGGCGCTATTTCGACAGCGCGTCCGCCACCTCCTTCAATTGCGTGCGGGCACGGAGGAGGTAGAAGCCGAGCGCGGTGAGGTGCGAGGGCATGAAGAGGCCGTCTTCGTAGCCGTTGGAGACGATCGGCGGGTAGAGCTCGGCGCCCTGGCGCAGGCTCGCCAGCATCTGCTGCCAGACCTTGCTCGCCTGTTTCTCGGCGATGGCCTTGTCGAAATCCACACCGATATCGCGCAGCAACAGGAAATAAGCGTAGAGGCGGCCCTTGACGTTGAACAGCAGGTCGTCGGCAATGGTGTCGAACCAGCCGGCATTGGTCTCCAGCGCGCGCTTGTCGAGCGCGGCGCTGGACGCGCCGAGGTCCGCACCCACCCGGTCGAGCAGGGCGATCAGGTTGTCGGCGCGGCGGTCATAGGTCGCCTCTCCGTTCGCGAGGCGGTCGTTGTAGCGGGCGAGCGCCTTGGCGGCGCTCAGATACTGGCGCTGCGCCGGCGCCATGGGCAGCAGGCCGCCCGAGCCCCAATACCAGATACGCCCGTCATATTTCAGCAGGCCCGCGGCCCGGTCGAGGTCGGCGTCGATGGCGCTCGACCCGCGCGTCCGCCCCAACTGGTCGCCCATCTCGATGGCGAAGCGCGAGATGGCATACATCAGGCCCAACTGGTAGTTCGGCATGTTGTCGAGCGCCGCCGCCGGATGCCAGAAGGGCTTGTTCGGCGCCCAGCGCTCGATCTCGCGCTCAACCAGCGCCGCCGCCGTCGCCACCGCCTTGGAGCCGCCGGCATCGTAGGCGGTGGGCCGGGGTTCGAAGCCCGTATCGTCGTCGATATGCGTATAGACGGCCATGCCGGCCGGATACCAGAGCAGCAGGAACAACGCCGCGCCGAGCGCAGCCCAGCGGAGCGAGCGCCACCGACCGCCACCGACCGGCAACTGCAGCCGGTCGCGCGCGGCCGCCGCCCAGCCCGCGCCCCGCTCGATCAACGCGCGCATATGTCCTCCCGGTTGCTGTGCTTCCGCCCCCGTTCAGATTGGGATGCGGCGCGGCTTTGGCAATGCGTCAGGCAAGACCGCTTTCGATGCGCCCGCCATTCGCGCGGATATCGTCCAGCATCCGGGAGAGCGACCCCTCCAGGTCGATGCCGCGGCACAGGTCTTCCGGCACCACCGTCTCGAACCCGGATGCAAGCGCGTCCAGCGCCGAGAAGCCGACGCAGAAATCGGTCGCAAGCCCAGTCAGAACGACCCGTTCGACGCCGCGCTCGCGCAGATAGCCGGCGAGCCCGGTCGGGGTCGTGCGGTCGTTCTCGAAGAAGGCCGAATAGCTGTCGATGCCGGGCCGGAAACCCTTGCGCAGCACGAGGTCGGCACCGTCCGTGCGAAGGTCCGGGTGAAAGGCTGCACCGGTCGTGCCCTGTATGCAATGGTCCGGCCAGAGCACCTGCTCGCCATAGTCCAGCATGGCCGTGTCGAAGGGCTGCTTGCCCTCATGGTTGCTCGCGAAGGAAGCATGGCCCGGCGGGTGCCAGTCCTGCGTCAGCACGCTGCAGGCGTAGCGGCCCCAGAGCCGATTGATGCCGGGCACGACCGCCTCGCCGCCCGGCACTGCCAACGCCCCACCCGTGCAGAAATCGTTCTGCAGATCCACCACCAGCAGCGCCTCCATGGGTCTCTTCCTCCTCGTGAAGCGCCGCCCCGCCCGGTCAGAGGTCCGGATGGCGGTCCGGCCAGCCGGTCACGCGCTCATAGGCGCGGGCGACGCGATAGACCGTGGCCTCGTCGAAATTCCTTCCGGCGATCTGGAACGACAGCGGCATACCGGCGGAGGAAAACCCGGCCGGCACCGCAAGCGCCGGATGGCCGGTGACATTGAAGGGTTGGCGGGCCTGGCGCGAATAGGTGCGCAACACCTCCGGTTCGTCCTCGATCGCGCAGGCAGGCTCCATGCTCGATGCGCAGATGAGCGCGTCCACGCCGGCCAGCGCCTCCGACATGCGCCGGGTGCAGCGGCCCCGCTCCCGGAGCGCGCGGAGATAGTCCCCCGCCGAGAGATAGGCGCCCGCGATCAGCCGTTCGCGGCCGAACCTGCCATAGGCCTCCGGTTTCTCCTTGAGCCAGCTTTCGTGGATCGACCAGGCCTCGGCCCAGAGGATGATGCGGTTGACGCGCGAATAGCCCTGCAACGCGCCCGGATCGACCTCGACGATCTCCGCGCCCTCGCCTTCCAGCACGCGGGCGGCCCCGTCGATGGCGCCGCGCATTTCCGGCGCTGCGGGCATGTCCTCCTCGTGCCAGCGGCGCACAACGCCGATCTTCATGCCCTTGACGCCGCCCTCCAGCCCGGCGGTATATGAGGACACCGGCTCATCCGCACTCGCCGGGTCGTCGGGGTCGTAGCCGGCCAGCACTTCCAGCGCCAACGCATTGTCCTCGACCGTGCGGGTCATCGGGCCGATATGGTCCATCGACCAGGAAAGCGGCACCACACCCGCTCGGCTCACCCGCCCATAGGTCGCCTTCATGCCGACAATGCCGCAGCAGGAAGCGGGGTTGCGTACCGAGCCGCCCGTATCCGTGCCGAGCGCCAGCGGGAACAATCCCGCCGCCACGCCGGCCCCGGACCCCGAGGAGGAACCGCCCGGATGGCAGTCCGTGTTCCAGGGATTGCGCGCCGGCGGCCAGGGCAGGTCGAAACTCGGGCCGCCAATGGCGAACTCATGCGTCGAGAGCTTGCCGAGCAGTACGCCGGCCGCGGCTTCCAGACGGCGCGTCACACCGGCGTCCCTGGCCGCGACATTGTCCTTCAGCACCGCCGAATGCGCTGTGGTCGGAACCCCCGCAACGTCGATAATGTCCTTGAGGCCGAAGGGCACGCCGTGCAGCACGCCGCAAACGGGGCCGTTGTCCAGCGCGACGGCGCGCTCGCGGGCGCGGTCGGCCAGCAACGCGACGACGGCATCCAGCTTCGGGTTGACCGCTTCGACCCGCGCCAGCAGCGCTTCGGTGTATTCCAGCGCCGAAAGTTCCCGCCGGCGAAGCGCCCGCACCGCCTCGGCGAGCGTCAGCCAGTGGAGCGCCGTCACCGGCCGGGCTCCGGGCGCCATGTCAGCGCCGGTTCCTCATACATGTGATGGTCGCGCGGCAATGCTGCGGCCAGCTCGTCGGCCAGCTTCGTGCCGGTATCGAGAGCGGCCCGGTCTTCACCCGTCAGATGGTCGAGGCCGACAGCCTTCGCGCGCGGGTCATCGGTCAATGTGCGAACTCCTCGAATACGGGATCGACCCTGCCGCCCCAGCGGCCCTCGAACAGCGCCCGCTTGCGCTCGGCAGCGGTAACGCCGCTTTCCGCGATCTCCTCGAGATCGAAAAGGAAGCCGGTCTCGTCATTGCCGGCGCCGTCGAGGCGCGCGCGCGCCTTCAGCCCCTGCCGGGCGATGGCGACCATGTCCTTCGCAATATCCCGCAGCGAACGGCCGCCGACTTCGGCCGCGAAGCCGAGGCGCGGCGCGTCGACGCGCAGCCTCTCGCGCTCGGCATCCGTCCAGTGCTTGCACAGGTCCCAGCCGGCGGCGCGGGCCGCACCGTCGTAAAGCAGCCCGATCCAGAGCGCCGGCAGCCCGCAGAGTCGACCCCACGGCCCCCCGTCCGCGCCGCGCAGCTCCAGATAGCGCTTCATCCGCACTTCGGGAAAGGCGGTCGTCACATGGTCCGACCAGTCGCCGATATGCGGGCGCTCGCCCGGAAGTCCCGGCAGCCGCCCTTCGAGGAAATCGCGGAACGAACGGCCCGCCGCGTCGATATAGCGCCCGTTCCGATAGACGAAATACATCGGCACATCGAGGCAGTAGTCCGCATAGCGCTCGAAGCCGAAGCCGTCCTCGAACACGAAGCCGAGCATGCCGCAGCGGTCGGGGTCGGTGTCCGTCCACACGTGCGAGCGCAGGCTCAGCCAGTCCGTCAGCGCGCCCTCCCTGAAAGGCGAGTCGGCGAACAGCACCGTCGTCAGCGGCTGCAGGGCCAGCGACAGGCGGAACTTGTCCACCATGTCAGCCTCGCTGCCATAGTCGAGGTTCACCTGCACGGTGCAGGTGCGGAGCATCATGTCGAGGCCGAGCGAGCCGACCGTGGGCATGTAGCGGCGCATCACTGCATAGCGGCCCTTCGGCATCCAGGGAATGTCCTCCCGGCGCCATTTCGGGTCGAAGCCGAGGCCGAGGAACCCCAGGCCCATCGCGTCGCCGACCTGCCGGCACTGGTCGAGATGGTCATGCACCTCGTCGCAGGTCTGGTGGACTGTTTCCAGCGGCGCGCCGGAGAGCTCGAACTGGCCGCCCGGCTCCAGCGTGATGCTCGCCGCGCCTCTCGCGAGCGCGATGGTCTTCCCTGCCTCGCGCCCGGGCTTCCAGCCGAAGGCTTCCAGACGGTGCAGCAACTCGCCAATGCCGTCGGGATCGTCATAGCCGGGACGCGAAAGGTCGGACCGCCTGAACACGAACTTCTCGTGCTCGGTGCCGCAGCGCCAGTCTTCCGGCGGCTTGCAGCCCTGCTCGAACCATTCCACGAGCTCGCGGCGGTCTTCGATCGGGCCTTCCGCCTCTACCGCCTCCGCCGCCATCGGCCGCTCCCTCGCTTCAAGCCCCGTCTCCCCAAATCGCCTGCCGCATGGAGAGCGCAGCCACGACCGCCGTTTCCGCCCGCAGGATGCGCGGGCCAAGATCGACGAGGCGAACGAAACCGGTTTCGGCGAAAGCGTCAAGTTCGCCCGCCGCAAAGCCGCCTTCCGGCCCGAGCAAAAGACCGCCGGGCGCCGGGCCGGCCTGCATCGGCCCGCCGCCCGGATGACAGGCCGCGAGCGGCCGTTCGGCGGGCCACCCCGCAAGCAGGTCCGGCAAAGGCGGGAGCGGCGCGATCTCCGGTACATCGAGCCGCCCGCACTGCTCCGCCGCCTCGACGGCGATACGGCGCAGCCGCCCCGGATTAAGCCGGTCCACCACGCTGCGTTCGGAGACAACGGGCAGGATGCGCGATGCGCCGAGCTCCGTCGCCTGGCGCACGGCGAGATCCGCCGCGCCGCGCTTGGCCGGCGCGAAGGCGAGCCAGATATCCGGGGACGCGCGCTGCGGGCGCAGCCGCCGCAGCGCCGCCAATTGCCCCGATCCACGTTCCAACGCTGCTATCTCGGCCTCCCATTCTCCGTCCCGGCCGTTGAAGAGCGCGAGCCGCCCGCCCACGCGCCGGCGCATGACGCGGCCGAGCCAGGCCGCCTGCCCGCTGTCGAGCGGAACGGACGCGCTGTCGCATAGCTCGGCATCGACGAACAGGCGCAGCACCCCGCTCTTCCCTTTTCGCGCGCTACGGTCTCGGCCCTGGTTGCCGCAACCCCCTCATAGCCGGCGGCGTATATGGTGTCATCCGGCCACGCCGGAACGAGCGGGGACCCGCAGCCATGCGTTGAAGCCGCCATTCGCTCTCGCCCTCACTCAGCTGGCCGCACTGTCCCTGCCCGGCGCGCCCGCGCTGACTGCGGCCGAGCTGCTTTCCGTCACCCTCGTCCATGTGAACGAATGGGACCGGATGGAGGGCGCGGGCGGACGGGGCGGCGCGCGCTGGAAGACGACGGGCTCCATACGCTCGCGACCAGCGATTTCCTCGCCAGGGGGAGGGGGGTGACCGTAATGCCGCCTTCGAGGCCGCCGAGAGGCTCGTCGGCGCGAAGGACGGCGCTCTCACGGCCGTACAGGCGATGGCGCGCGACGGGCGATGGCGCGCGTCGAAACCGCCGGCACGATCGCTCCGGCAATCGAGGGCCGTATCGCCCGCCTGGACCAAGCAAAGGCCGGCGGCAACTTCGGATCCGGGACATCACCCGGAATCGGCCGCATTGGCGCAGTCGATGCACTTCGTGGCGTAGGGAAGCGCGTCGAGGCGCTGCCTTCCGATCGGCCCGCCGTAGCCCGCGCACCTGTCTTAGATACCGAGATCGATGCGCCTCAGGGCGGCTTCAATCTGCCCGATCTCCTTGAGCGCCAGGTCCTCGAGGGCTTCGAGAACCTCGTCGCCCTCAGCCTCGACCGCCGATTCTTCGGCATCGAGGCTGTGCGCGGTCCGCAGTTCGCGCTGATAGCCTGCGAGCGAACTGCGGAGCGAGGCGCGGCGCTGCTCGAGCCGCTCGCGGTCTGTCGTCTCGGTTATCCTGCCGGCCTCCCATATCTCTTCGGCGAATTCGGCGGCCCGAATGTCGGGGCCGCGCAACGCGATCCGGCGCGGCCGCACACCATGAAGACCGCCTTGAATACTCGCCAATCCGCCATGCCGCGGACAAGAACTTTTTGCCGCGCAGGACGCGGGCCGATAACTGCGTCTCCCGGGCGGGCGCACCAATCAGACAACGCCGAAGGCAACATGGCGCCAGCCCCGCCCATGATGCGATTCCGGCTGCCGGCGCGGCATTGCGCCGGGCGACGCCGCAACCCGCCGCTTCTACAATTCGGAAGGACAGGAAAGGCACAGCCCGTCATGCTTGGACGCTTTCGCCCGTTCGCCCTTGCCGCCGCGCTGCTGGCCGCCCTCCCGGCGCTCGCGCTGCCCGCACCCGCCGCTGCGGAACCGCTTTCCCTCACGCTCGTCCATGTGAACGACTGGGACCGCATGGAGGGCCTGGACGGCCGGGGCGGCGCAGCAAAGATCGCGACGGTCGTCAACGAAGAGCGCGCCCGCGCCAAGGCCGAAGGCGGGCTCGTCATCGTGACCTTCGGCGGGGACATGATTTCGCCGTCCCTGTTGTCCGGGATCGACGAGGGCCGGCATATGATCGAACTCGCAAATGCCATCGGATTCGATATCGCGGTCGTGGGCAATCACGAATTCGACTTCGGGCCCGAGGTTCTCAAGGAGCGGCTGGCCGAGTCCCGTGCGGTATGGCTCGCGGGCAATGTCCGTTACCGGGGCGAGGCGGGCTTTCCCGGAACGAAAGCCGTCACGCTTGTGGAGCATGGCGGCTACCGCATCGGTTTTCTCGGCCTGGTCACACCCGTTACTGCCCGGATTTCGTCTCCGGGCCGGGATATCTCCTTCGCCCCCTTCGTCGAAGCGGGCGCCGGGCTTGCGGCGAAATTGAGGGAAGCGGGCGCCGACCTCGTGATCGCGCTCACGCATCACGACCTTCCGCACGACCTGGAACTGTTGCGCGCGTCCGCGGATATCGACGCCGTTCTCGGCGGCCACGATCATCTCGCCGTCGCCTGGTACAATGGGCGGCAGACGGTCCTGAAAGCCGGCTCGCAGGGGAGTCATGTCGGCGTGCTCAGGCTCGCGCTCGCCCGCGTCGAAGATCGGAAAGGAGGCGCCCGGGCGGTCTGGACGCCGGACTACGAGCTCCGTTCCACCGCGGATGTCCGGGGCGCCCGCACCATCGCCGCCAATGTCGAAAAGCGGCTCAGGAAGCTCGACCGCAGCCTGGACATCGCAGTCGGCGCGGCCGCGACCGAACTGGACACGCGCCGCCTCTCCGTGCGCTCGGGCGAAAATGCGTTCGGCAATCTGGTGGCTGACGCCATGCGCATCGCCGTCGGCGCCGATATCGGGCTCACCAATGGCGGCGGGATTCGCGGGGACACGGTGTATCCGGCCGGTTCGGACATTACGGGCAAGCTGGTGCTGACGGAGCTGCCGTTCGGAAACAGGACCGTGAAGCTCGCCCTCTCCGGCGCGCGGATCAGGGAAGCCCTGGAGCACGGTGTCGGCGAGATCGAGAACGCCAGCGGCGCATTTCCGCATGTTTCGGGCCTGACCTTTTCATTCGACCCGAACCGGCCAAAAGGCGAGCGCATCGTCGAAGTCGCCATCGGCGGCGCCCCTCTGGAGGATAGCAAGGCCTACACGCTCGCCACCAACGATTTCCTCGCCGGGGGCGGGGACGGCTACGCCATGTTCGAGGCGGCGGAGAGGCGTATCGACGCAAAGGACGGCTCCTTCATGGCCGCCCAGGTGATGGAGTTCGTCGAAGCCGCCGGCACCGTCTCCCCTGCGGTCGAGGGGCGGATCGTGCATCTGGATTGAAGGCGATCCCGGTGATTTCCTCTCGACAAGGCCGGCGCTCAAGCCCACATTGCAGCCTATGTACACGCAGGGCCTCAACCAGTCCGTCGAGGATGGCGGACCCGAAGACACGGAACTGCTTGCCCGCTTCCAGGCGAAGATCGACCGCGAGGAGAAAATCGAGCCGAACGACTGGATGCCGGAGGCCTACCGCCAGACGCTGATCCGCCAGATTTCCCAGCACGCCCATTCCGAGGTCGTCGGCATGTTGCCGGAGGGCAACTGGCTGACCCGCGCGCCGAGCCTGCGCCGCAAGGCGATCCTGCTCGCCAAGGTCCAAGACGAGGGCGGGCACGGCCTCTACCTCTACGCCGCGGCCGAGACGCTCGGCATATCGCGCGCGGAGATGGTGGACCGCCTGCTGGAAGGCCGGGCGCGCTATTCCTCGATCTTCAACTACCCGACGATCACCTGGGCGGATATCGGCGCGGTCGGCTGGCTGGTGGACGGCGCGGCGATCATGAACCAGATCCCGCTCTGCCGCTGCTCCTACGGCCCCTATGCACGGGCCATGATCCGTATTTGCAAGGAGGAAAGCTTCCACCAGCGCCAGGGTTACGAAGCCATCTCCCGCCTTGCGCAGGGGACGGCGGCGCAGAAACGCATGGCGCAGGACGCGCTCGACCGCTGGTGGTGGCCGTCGCTGATGATGTTCGGCCCCTCCGACGCCGAGTCCTCGCACACCTCGCGTTCGATGCGCTGGAAGATCAAGCGCTTCACCAATGACGAGCTCAGGCAGAAATTCGTGGATGCCACCGTGCCGCAGGCGCGGCTGATCGGCCTGGAGCCGCCGGACCCGGAGCTCCGCCGCGACGAAGAGAGCGGCCAGTGGCGCTTCGGCGAGATCGACTGGAACGAGTTCAACGAGGTGCTGTCCGGCAACGGGCCGTGCAACCGCGAGCGGATCGCCGCGCGCCGCAGGGCCCATGCGGAAGGCGCCTGGGTGCGGGAGGCTGCGCTGGCGTACGCGCGCAAGAGGCGCGGGCGTCGCGTCGTGGCGGCAGCGGCCGAATAGCGCCGGCGGGCGGAACGCAATGTCCGACAGCGACACGAGAGCGGAGAACGAGCGGGACTGGCCGCTGTTTGAGGTGTTCATCCGGGCCCGCACCGGGCTGCATCACCGCCATTGCGGCTCGCTGCACGCCGCCGACCCCGAAATGGCGCTCGCCCGCGCCCGCGATGTCTATACGCGGCGCGGCGAAGGCACGAGCATCTGGGTCGTCGCCTCGGATCGCATCTACGCCTCCGACCCGGCCGACAAGGACATGCTGTTCGAGCCGGCGATGTCGAAGATCTACCGCCATCCGAGCTTCTACGACCTCCCCGACGATGTAGAGAACATGTAGATGGCGGACGCGCTGACCGCCGCCTATGCGATGCGCCTCGGCGACGACGCGCTCATATTGAGCCACCGCCTCTCGGAATGGGTCGGGCACGGGCCGGAGCTGGAAGAGGATATCGCGCTCGCCAATACCGCCCTCGACCTGCTCGGGCAGGCGCGCCTGCTGCTCTCCCATGCCGGGGACCGGGAAGGCGCGGGCCGGGACGAGGACGCACTCGCCTACGGGCGCGACCTGCTGGACTTCTCCAACCTGCTGCTGGTCGAACAACCGAACGGCGATTTCGCGCAGACCATGATGCGCCAATTCCTGTTCGATGCCTATGCGGTCGAGCTCTGGCCCCGGCTGTCCGCCTCCCGCGACGAGGGGCTGGCGGGCATTGCCGGCAAGGCGGCGAAGGAAGCCGCCTACCATGTCGAGCAGAGCGCCGCCTGGGTGGTCCGCATGGGCGACGGCACGAAGGAAAGCCATGCCCGCGCCCAGGCCGGCCTCGACATGCTCTGGCCCTATGCCGGCCAGATTTTCGAGGCCGACGAGGTGGAGGCGTCCCTGGCGAAGAAGGGCATCGCCGTTGCGCCCTCCGAACTGCGCGCACCCTGGCTGGCGCGTGTCGATCCGGTGCTGGAGGCGGCGGGGCTTGCGCGGCCGGAAGGCGCCGGGGTCCGCAGCGGCGGGCGGCGGGGCCGGCACAGCGAGCATCTGGGTCATCTGCTGGCGGAGTTCCAGTTCATGCAGCGCGCCTATCCGGGAGCGGAATGGTGAGCCGCGCGGAGGAAGCGCGCCGGCTGGCGGAGGCGGTGCCGGACCCCGAAATCCCGGTGCTGACAGCCGGCGATCTCGGGCTTGTCCGCGAGGTGGCGGAGGACGGCGGCAGGCTGGTGGTGCGGCTGACACCTACCTATAGCGGCTGCCCGGCGAGCGAGGCGATCCGCCGCGATGTCGAGGCGGCGCTGGCCTTGGGCGGGTTCGCCGACGCCGTTGTCGAGACCAGCCTTTCTCCGCCCTGGACAACGGACTGGATGTCCGAGGCGGGCAAGGCCAAGCTCACCGCCTATGGCGTAGCACCGCCCACGCGCGGGCCCGTCGCCTGCCCGCATTGCGGCGGCGGCGCGGTGGAGGAACTCAGCCGGTTCGGCTCCACGCCCTGCAAGGCGCTCTGGCGCTGTCTCGGCTGCCGCGAGCCGTTCGAGCGCTTCAAGTGCCTGTAGGGCCGCGCTTCCACGAACTGACGGTCCGCGAAGTCCGCCGGGAAACCGCCGGCTGCGTGTCGGTTGCGTTCGAGGCGCCGGAGGCGCTCGCCGGGGTCTACCGCTTCGTGCAGGGCCAGTATCTGACGCTGCGCCGCGACTTCGGCGGCGAAGAGCTCCGGCGGTCCTATTCGATCTGCTCGGGGCGGGACGAAGACGAGCTGCGCATCGCCGTGAAGGAGGTGCCGGGCGGGCGCTTTTCCGGCTGGATCAACAATGACCTCAAGCCCGGCGACACGCTCTCCGTAATGACGCCGGCCGGCCGTTTCCACCGCCCGCTGCGGCCCGGCGGCAAGGGGCGCTACGCGCTGTTCGCGGCCGGCAGCGGCATCACGCCGGCGATCTCCGTTGCGCGCACGGTGCTCGCCTCGGAGCCCGAGAGCGAGATCATGCTGTTCTATGGCAACCGGACCGCTGCGGACGCGATCTTCCGCGACGCGCTCGACGACCTGAAAAGCCGCCATATGGGCCGGTTCTCCGTGCTCCACATCCTCTCCGGCGAAGAGCAGGAGGCGCCGCTCTGCCAAGGCCGCATCGACGCGGCGAAGACGGATGCGCTGATGGCGGCGTTCGGCCCGACAGGAGCGTTCGACGAAGCGCTGGTCTGTGGGCCGGGCAATATGGCCGAGGCTGTGCCGGATGCGCTGATGGCGGCCGGCATGGCGGCGTCCCGCATCCGCACCGAGCGCTTCACCGGCAATCCCGGCCAGGTCATCGCGCCGCAAGCGGTCGCCGCGGAGCAGCGGGCCGCGGGCGCGGCGGAAATCACCGTGGTGCTGGACGGCGCGCGGCGCCGCTTCGCCATGGGCTTCGACGGCGAGCGCATTATCGACGCCGGCCACCGCTGCGGCCTCGACCTGCCCTTCTCCTGCAAGGGCGGCATGTGCTGCACCTGCCGGGCCAGACTCGTTTCGGGCCGGGTCGATATGGCGCAGAACTACTCGCTGGAGCCTTGGGAGCTGGAAGCCGGCTTCGTCCTCACCTGCCAGTCCCGCCCCCTGACCCGCGAAGTCGTGCTCGACTACGACGCGCTTTGAGGGAAGCGACAGGCTTGTCGCCCGCCCGGCGAGGATATACGTCCGGAATCGCGTTCGTTGGCGGGCAGGCGGAACAATGACGCCGGAAATGATTGCGATACTGGCCGTTGGCGTCAGTCTGGCTGGTGCAAGCATCGCCTTGGGCGGTTTGGTCTGGCAAAGCCATCGCGCCCTGCGCACCGACCTTTCCGCTGGCCTTCGCGATGCAAAGGAAGACAGGGACAAGCTGCGCGCCGACCTGTGCGGCCGGATGGATCGGATGGAGGGCAGGATGCGAGACCAGAGCGAACGTATCGCGAGCATCGAAGGCGTGTTGAGGGAGCAAGGCGAGCGCATCGCGCGGATTGAAGGGGTGCTGCATCTGCATTTAGGCCGGAACGCAGACATCGCCGCGCCCGCAACGCCAGCCGAATAACCCGCCAGCTCCGACCGCTGCCCGCTATATGTCGCTCGACTGCGACGCACTTTGAAGAGGCGGGTCCCGCGTTACCCGAAAACCGCCATCACCTCCTCGAAGGCGTGCACCTGGTTGCCGGCGCTAACCCGGATTTCTCATACTGCCCAGGATTTCCGGTTTTGGCGCGGTGTGCGGTCGGACTTTGGCCGGTTGGCGTTTTTGGAGCGAGTTCGTTCGCCCACCGTTTGGCGGTTTGGTCTGTTCGGTGCTGTTTCCGTGTTGTTGAGGGGAAGGGTGAAGGGAGCCGCTTTACGCCGCGGCAGCGGATAATCGGGCGTGGGCGATGCGGAACTCGTTCTGGCACGGGTGGGTGGACGCCATGGCGATCTTGACCCGGCGCACGCTGACCCGGACCCGGGCGGCGATCTTCAACAGCTTCAGGCGCAGGGTGGCGCAAGTGGCGACGGCGAGGCGGGTGTGGGCGAGGCCGATGCGCCGCAGCGCGCACATCGGCACATAGGCCATGGAGGCGAACCACGGGCGCAACCGGTTGGCGCGCATGGCGTGGCTTGAGGTGCGGTCGGCGAACAGGTCGAGTTGGCATTCCTTGATGCGGTTCTCCATCTCGCCGCGCCGGCAGTAGAGCCGTTCGTAGAGGCGCCGGGCCCTGGTCTGGCCGGCGGTGAGCGAGGTGACGACGAAGCGCGGGTTGGCCTTGCCGTGGGTGACCTCGGCCTTGGTGACGACGCGGCGCGGGCGGCTCCAACTGTCGTGCGTGCGCCACATGAAGTCCCTGAAGCGGCGTTGCGGCTTGCCGGTGCGCACGCTGTGGGCGCGGGCTTGCGCCAGTTCGGTCTCGACCTCGCGTTCCAGTCGCCTGTTCTTCGCGAGACCTAACAGGTAATCGACGCCGTTGGCCTCGCACCATGCCATCGGCGGGTCGCGGGCGAAGCCCGAATCGGCGCGCAGCAGAACCTGCAAACCCGGCCAGCGGCGGCGCAATTGCGACACGATCCGCGCCACTTCCCCGACCGCTCCGGCCGCGGCGTCGATGTTGGAGCGGCGCAGCTTCGCGGCCAGCAGGCGACGCCCGCAGAACACATACAGCGGCAGGTGGCAGTAGCCGCGATAGTAGCCGTGGTGGAAGCGGCCCTCCTGCGTGCCGTGCAGCGGATCGTCGGTGGCGTCGAGATCGAGCACGATCCGGTCCGGCGGCGTGCGGTGCGCGTCCATGAACAGCGTCACAAGCAACTCCTCGATCGCCGCGCCGTCGTGGGTGATCCTGTGCCGGCGCGACGGCGCCGGCCCGCCCAACTCCAGGAGGTTCAGCGTCGACTTGCCCGCCACCACCGCCATCGCCGGATCGTGACGCAACAGGTCGTGATCGTTCAGGTCCTCGTAGCCAGGCGCGATCCCCACCACCCGCTGCCCCACCAGCGTGCGCACCTCGTGCTCGATCAGGCGCGGATCGCGATGGTCGATGAAACAGGCGGCAAAACGGTCGATCAAGGCCACCGCCCGATCCGTTTCCCCGAGCAGCAACGCGCCCGCGTCCGAACTCAGCGTCCCGCCATCGAACGACGCCACCACCGAACGCCCCTCGACCGCTTGGAAACCGAACGATGCCGCGCTACACTGTGTTTGCATCGGGGAACCCCTCTGTCCTGAGCTATGTCCTTGTCCAAGAACACTGTCTAATACCAAGCGCGCTCCAAATTGACTCACCATCCCCATATGTTGGGGTGACGGTCCGGACGACCTCCATAGACTGTGGTGATCGACTCACCAGCGCCGGAGGATGACGATGAGTGCGGCAACGCCGATAACCTGGACGGCACACACAGCGGACGAGCTCCACGCGCTTTCGAGGCACTGCGGGGACGCGAAGCAAGCGTCGCGCGCGCGTGCGCTCGCCATGATCATGGAGGGCGCGTCTCGCACGGAGGCGGCTCGGGCGCAGGGCATGGAGCTTCAAATCCTGCGCGACTGGGTGTTGCGCTACAACACGGAGGGCTTCGACGGCCTCGCGGATCTCCCGCGCGGCGGGAGCGAGGGCCGGTTGACGGACGCGCAGATCGCCGAGATCGGCGCCTGGATCGAGGCGGGTTCCGAGCTTGAGCGGGACGGTGTGACGCGCTGGCGCGTTCAGGACATCGTACGGAAAATCGAGGAGGCCTTCGGGGTCATCTATACGGAGAGCGGTGCCCGTATGATGCTCCGAAGGGCCGGGTTTCGCTTTGTCTCGGGGCGGCCGATCCCCCCCAAAGCCGACGCGGAGCGGCAGAGGTCGTTCGTGGCGGAGTTCGAGGCACAGTTGACGTCGACGCTCGGCTCTGAGGCGCTGGCGGGTCCGATAGAAATCTGGTTCCAGGACGAAGCGCGCATCGCCCAGAAGGGGATGACGACACGGGTCTGGGCGAATGGGAAGCAGCGTCCGCGCATCGTGCGCGACCATCGCTATGGCTACGTCTATCTGTTCGGCGCCACCTGCGCGGAGCGCGGCGTCGGCATCGCCCACGGGGCGGACAGGACGAACACGGCGTCGATGAACGAGCATCTGGCGGCGATCGGCGCGGCCGTGGCGCCGGGTGCGCACGGCGTGATTGTGCTGGACGGGGCGGGCTGGCATCGCTCGGGCGACCTTCTCGTTCCCCCCAACCTGACGCTCGTGCATCTGCCGCCCTACAGTCCGGAACTCAATCCGATGGAGCAGATCATTCTGTTCCTGAAATCGAACCGCTTCGCCAACCGCGTGTTCAAGGATGTCTCCGCCCTGAGGGACGCCTGCCGGACGGGGTGGCAATGGCTGACCGACCAGCCCGACGTCATCACCAATACGACCCGGCGCAGCTGGGCCGTAGCCCCATCGTGCTGATCTCGATGCCTCACTGTATCGGTTCATATGACTCGCGGTTGGTATAAGTCATGGTCGGGACTCCTGCGAGGGGAGGCAGTTGTCCCCGCGCAGACGGCGGCAGTCAATACAGAAAGTGAACGAAATACGATAAATCGTGTTTATCCACCGATCTCCCCCTCCGCCACCATGCGGCGGAGTTCGTGTTTGAGGACCTTGCCGGTGGCGTTGCGGGGGAGCGCGTCGGCGAACAGGATGCGGCGGGGCTGCTTGAAGCGGGCGAGCTGGCCGGCGCAGTGGTCGAGAATCGCCTGCGGCTCCAGAGCCGCGCCTTCGCGGCGCGCGACCACCGCGCAGCCGACCTCGCCCCAGCGCTCGTCCGGAATGCCGATCACCGCGGCTTCGGCAATGCCGTCCAGCCGGTAGAGCACATTCTCCACCTCCGCCGGATAGACGTTCTCGCCGCCGGAGATGTACATGTCCTTCCAGCGGTCCACGATATAGTAGTAGCCCTCGTCATCGACCCAGACCGCATCGCCGGTCTTCAGCCATTCGCCGTCGAACGAGTCCGCCGTCTCCTTCGGCTTGTTCCAGTAGCCGGCCGTCACATTCGGCCCCGCCACCTGGAGTTCGCCCGTTTCGCCGGGCGCGGCCGGGCGCCCGTCCCCGGCGACGACCCGCGTGCGGGTGTAGAGCACCGGCTTGCCGGCCGAGCCGATCTTGCGCGTCGCATCCACGGGATCGAGCACCATCACCACCGGCGCGGTCTCGGTCATCCCGTAAGCCTGGGCGAGCGGCCCGCCCCTGGCCGCCCACAGCTCGATCAACGCATGCGGCGTGGGCGCGGCACCGACGCCGAACACCGTCACATGGCTGAAATCCGCCTGCTCGAAGGCGGGGAGCTGCGCCATGAACTGGAAGTTGGCCGGCACGCCGAGGAAGTTGGTGACGCCGGCCGCCGGGTCGGCGAGCAGGGCGAGGCATTCCTGCGGGTCGAAGCGCCGCGCGACCAGCACCGTGCCGCCCGCATGCAGCACAGGATTGGCATAGGCGTTCAGCCCGCCCGTGTGGAACAGCGGCAGCACGGTGAGCGTGACCGAATCGGCCGTTATCCGGTGCGGGATGCCGACATTCACCGTGTTCACGAAGGTCATGCCGTGGGTGATGCGCGCGCCCTTGGGCAGGCCGGTGGTGCCGGAGGTGTACATGATGGTCGAGAGGTCCGACATCTGCTGCGGGACCATCCCGGCCTCATGGGGCCCCGCCGCGATCGCCGCCTCATAGTCCGACGGGCCGCCGTCGGCGGCGGTCTCCAGCCGGTGCGCGAAGCCGGTCCCGGCCTGCAAGGCCGCGGCCGTTTCCGCAAAACCCCGGTCATGGACCATCGCCCCGGGCGCGGCATCGCCGACGATATAGGAGAGCTCCGGCACGGTCAGCCGCCAGTTGAGCGGCACGAACACGGCGGCGATGCGGAAGCAGGCGAACTGGATTTCCAGATAGTCGCTCGAATTCTCCGCCAGCAGGGCCACGCGGTGGCCGGGCCCGATCCCCAGCCGGTCGCGCAGGAAACCCGCCAGCCGCCCGACCCGCCGGTCCATCAGCGCATAGTCGATGCTTCGGCCGCTCGCGAGATCGACCAGCGCGGTCTTTTCCGGCCGCCGCGCGGCATTGTGCGCGATCCAGTCGAAGGTCTCGAAGTGCATCCCTGCCGTTCCCCTCTGGCGCCCTAGAGCGGGATATTGTCGTGCTTCTTCCAGGGATTTTCCAACCGCTTGTTGCGCAGCACCTCCAGCGAGCGGCAGATGCGGAAGCGGGTGTCGCGCGGATGGATCACATCGTCGATATAGCCGCGCGCCGAGGCGGCGAAGGGGTTGGCGAATTTCTCCGCATACGCCGCCGTCCGCCCGGCGATCTTCTCCTCGTCGCCGATGTCCCGGCGGAAGATGATCTCGACCGCGCCCTTCGCGCCCATCACGGCGATTTCGGCCTGCGGCCAGGCATAGTTCGCATCGCCGCGCAGATGCTTCGAGCTCATCACGTCATAGGCCCCGCCATAGGCCTTGCGGGTAATCAGCGTGACCTTGGGAACCGTGGCCTCGGCATAGGCGAACAGCAGCTTGGCGCCGTGCTTGATGATGCCGCCATATTCCTGGACGGTGCCCGGCAGGAATCCCGGCACATCGACGAAGGTGACGATCGGCAGGTTGAAGGCGTCGCAGAACCGCACGAAACGCCCGCCCTTGCACGCGCTGTCGATATCGAGGCAGCCGGCCAGCACCATCGGCTGGTTGGCGACGATGCCGACCGGCTGCCCGCCATAGCGCGCGAAGCCGATGACGATATTCGCCGCCCAGTCCGGCTGGAGCTCGAAGAAGACGCCCTCATCGGCCGTCTTGCGGATCAGCTCCTTGATGTCATAGGGCTTGTTCGGATTGTCCGGCGCCAGGCTGTCGAGCGACGGCTCCGGGCGGTCGACGGGGTCTTCCGTCGGCCGCAGCGGCGCCGCTTCGCGGTTGGAGGACGGCAGGAAGCCGAGGAAGCGCCGCACCTGCAGCAGCGCCTCGATGTCGTTGTCGAGGGCCAGGTCGGCGACGCCGGAGCGCCGGGCATGGGTGCGCGCCCCGCCGAGCTCCTCATGGCTCACCGTCTCGTGGGTCACCGTCCGCACCACGTCCGGGCCGGTGACATACATGAAGGAAGTGTCCTCCACCATGAAGATGAAGTCGGTCATCGCCGGGGAATAGACCGCGCCGCCGGCGCAGGGCCCCATGATGACCGAAACCTGCGGCACGACCCCGGACGCCAGCACATTGCGCTGGAACACCTCGGCATAGCCGCCCAGCGAGGCGACGCCTTCCTGGATGCGCGCGCCGCCCGAATCGTTGAGGCCGACGACCGGCGCCCCCACCTTCATCGCCCGGTCCATCACCTTGCAGATCTTCTCCGCATGCGCTTCCGAGAGCGAGCCGCCGAAAACGGTGAAGTCCTGGCTGAACACGAACACCAGCCGCCCGTTCACCGCGCCGTGGCCGGTGACCACGCCGTCGCCCGGCACGCGCTGCGCCTCCATGCCGAAATCGGCGCAGCGATGCTCCACGAACATGTCGTATTCCTCGAAGGAGCCTTCGTCGAGCAGCACGTCCAGGCGCTCGCGCGCCGTCAGCTTGCCGCGCCGGTGCTGGGCTTCGATGCGCTCTTGCCCGCCGCCGAGACGGGCCTGGGCGCGCCTGGCTTCCAGCATGTCCACGGTATCGCTCATGGCCCTGGGCCTCCCTGTCTAGAGCAGCGCGGCGAAGCGCGCGACGGCGGCGAGTTCGTCCCGCAGCGCTTCGCCCCTCTTGCGCGCCTCATCGTCTTCGCCCCAATGCTCCGCCTGCCAAGCGTCGTCGATGCGCGCACAGCGCCATGTCTGGCAGGCATTCAGCCGGCCGTCGAGCAGCGCCATGCCCAGGGCCGCGGAGCCGGTGGCGGCAACGGCGGCGTGCAGCGCCGTCAGGCGGAACGGCTCGCGGGCGTCCACCGCCCGCCGGAGCGCTGCGAGCGCGGGTCCGTCCTGCGCCGCGGGCATCACGCCCTCGACAGGCTTGAGACGCACGCCATAGGCCGCGGCCAGCCAGTCGAGCACCGGGCGCCATGCCGCATTCTGGCGCCGCGCGAGTTCGCCGCCGGCCGCGTCGCGGTAGCAGAGCAGGTCGGTTTCGCCATAGCGCGCAATCCCGGCGGCGACCTCGCCGGCGCGGGGCGCGACCCGGTCGAGCGCGGTTGCCGCGAGCGTCATCATCGCCATGGTCCGGGGCCGCACCGTCTCGCCCTGAGCGGCCCATTCACCGGCCACCGCCGCCGCCAGCGCCCGGCTCGGCAAGGCGAGCGGCCGGCCCGCCGGCGTGCGCACCCGGCGCCCGTCCAGCGCGACGCCGTAGCCGCCCGTATCGAGCGGCGCCGCCTCCGCCTGCCCGTAGAACCGTTTCAAGGCGTCCGGCCCATCGCAGCCTCACACAATCCCGCAGTCGCCCTTGATCTGGGTGCGGTGCATGACCCGCCGGACTGCGGGGTCGAAGGCGTCGCGGCGGTGCAGCACGCCCAGATTGTTCCAGACCAGCAGGTCGCCCGCCCGCCAGCGATGGCGCCAGACGAAGCGCGCGTCGCAGGCATGGGCCCAGAGCCGGTCCAGCAGCGCGTCGCTTTCCTCCACCTCCAGCCCGACGACCCAGGCATGGGGCCGCCGGCCGAGGAACAGCGCCCTGGCGCCCGTCGCCGGGTCGGTGCGCACCAGCGGCTGGCGCGCGCCCGGCGTCTCGCGCGGGTCGCTCGTTTCCCGGCAGCCCCGCCGCAACATGCCGGCGCTGTTATGCGCGCTGTCATGGACGCAGCGCAGCCCCTCGATCCGGGCCTTGTCTTCATACGGGAGGGCCTGCCAGGCGGCAAACTGGTTGGCGAAACAGGTGTCGCCCTGCCCCTCCGGCGCCTCCAGCGCATGGAGCAGGGCGGCCCTGGGCGGCTTTTCGACATAGGTCATGTCCGCGTGCCAGACCGCCTCGCCCGCGCCCAGATTGCCGATGGGGCGGCCGTTCTCGACCACGTTGGAGATGACGTTGATTTCCGGGAACTCGGGCAGGAAGGGCGCGCCATAGGGGTTCGGCCCCGGCGGGTCGAGCGCGCCGAAGAGGCGAGAGAAGGCGATCAGCGCCGGGGCGTCCAGCCGCTGGCCGCGGGCGAGGAGCACGAGATGCTCGTCAAGCGCCCGGCGAAGCGCCCCGGCCTCGGCCGCGCCGACCGGAGCAGAGGCGTCGAGGCCGCGCGCCTCCGCGCCGAGCGGCGCCTCGAAAGGAACGATCTGCAACGGCGTCCGCCTCCTGTCATGCAAGAAATTCGCAACCGCGCGCCAGCTTGCCGAATTACCGGCGAGGAGCAAGTCCGCCGGCCCGCCTCGCTGTTGCCCGCCAATGGCGATAGGATGCGTTCGGAGCCATGACGGACGTCAATCCCGAGATACTTGTCTGGGCGCGCGAGACCGCCGGGCTGACGCGCGAGGAGGCCGCACGCAAGCTCGGTATCCGCGACGCGCGGGGCGTCACGGCGCCGGATCGGTTGTCGGCGCTCGAAACCGGCGAGAACACGCCGACGCGGCCTCTTCTGGTCAAGATGGCGAAGCAGTATCGGCGCCCGCTGCTGACATTCTATCTTCGCTCTCCGCCGCGGAAGGCGGATCGCGGCGCCGATTTCCGATCCTTGCCCGGAGACAGGCCCGCCGCCGGAGAAGCCCTGCTGGATGCGCTTCTTCGGGATGCGCGGGTGCGCCAGAGCATGGTGCGGTGTCTGCTGGAGGATGAGGAGGAAACGCAGCCGCTGCGGTTCGTCGGGTCCCGGACAATGACCGACGGCCTGGCAGTCGCCGTCGAATCCCTGCGCGCCCTGCTCGGCGTCGATCGCGGGAACTACCGCTCTCAACCGAAAGCCACCGCGTTTGCGCTGCTGCGGGAGCGCGCCGAGGCCGCCGGCGTCTTCGTGCTGCTCAAGGGCGATCTGGGGAGCCACCATACTGCTATCGAAGTAGAGACATTTCGGGGCTTCGCGATTGCGGACGATATTGCGCCGTTCGTCGTCATCAACGATCGGGACAGTCCTTTCGCGTGGTCTTTCACATTGTTGCACGAGCTGACGCACCTGCTTCTGGGACAGACCGGCGTTAGCGGCGCCCGGGCCGAAAGCCGGATCGAAAGATTCTGCAACGATGTCGCAAGTGCGTTTCTGCTGCCGGCAGTGGACCTGGAACGACTCCATATCGACCGGTCGGCAGGGTTGGAGACCATGGCCGAAGTCATCGCATCCTTCGCAGAACCGCGCCGCCTGAGCCACACTATGGTTGCTTACGCCGCTCTGCAGGCCGACCTCATCGAACGGGACAGCTACAACAATCTTGCCGAACGGTTCCGTTCGCAGTGGCTTCATGCGCGTGCTGCCCGGCGAAAGCAGGAAAATGGACAGGGGGGAGGCCCTTCCTGGTATGTCGTGAGACGGCACCGGGTTGGACATGCATTGATCGATCTCGCAAGACGCGCACTTGACGCGAAAGAACTGACAACTTCCAAAGCCGCAACTATTCTGGGCGTGAATCCGAAAAAAGTTCAAACACTGGTCGAAGCGGCAGGACAAATGCAGAGACTGGATATTGCTGTATCTTCTTGATGCCAACGTACTTATCGACGCTAATAGGGATTACTATCCTATTAGTCGGGTTCCTGAATTCTGGTCTTGGCTTGCCTATATGGGGGAGCAAGGAAAGGCGAAGATTCCCCAAGAAATATACGAGGAATTAGTCGAAGGGAAAGACAACCTCTCGAATTGGATAAAGAGCTACAAGCATGATATACTGCTGGATGAATTTGTTCGTCCGGACTTGGTGGATAAGGGAATTAGACAGGGATATGCAGACGACTTGACCGACGAAGACATTCCCAAGATGGGGCGAGACCCTTTTCTTGTCGCCCATGCGCTCGCTGCCTCCGGCCGGCGTTGTGTGGTGACAACCGAAGCATCGAAGCCGACAAGGCTTCGGGCAAACCGCCATATCCCGGATGTTTGCCAGGATCTCGGCATACCCTGCTGCAACACTTTCGAGTTTTTGCGCAGGCTCGATTTTTCGACTGGATGGCGCGGGCCGTGAGTATCGGCAAGGCCATTATGACTGGCGCGTCCGTAGAACAGGCCTCAGCCGTTGCAGGCCGGCGCCCCCGTTGCCCGGACTTGCGCGCGGGCGCGGGATGGGCTTGCATAAGGGGACCGTCACGCCTCGATTCTGGAGACCCTGTGGATGAGCGCCGAAGCGAAAGAGTTCAAGTGGGTTGGCACCCGCCCCGTCCGTCCGGACGGTGTGCCGAAAGTCACCGGCCGCGCCCAGTACGGCGCCGATTACCGGCTGCCCGGCGAGCTGGTCGGCAAGGTGCTGCGCAGCCCGCACGCCCATGCGCGCATCCGGGGCATCGACATCTCGAAGGCCGAGGCCCTGCCCGGCGTCAAGGCCGTCGTCACCTCCGCCGACCTGCCGGACCATGACTTCGCCTATATCGGCCCGGAGCGGGTCGCGCAGAACTTCTGGCATATCACCCGCAACATCCTGGCGCGCGAGAAGGTGCTCTATGAGGGCCATGCGGTCGCCGCCGTTGCCGCGGCGAGCGCCGCCGCCGCCGAGGAAGCCGTCTCGCTCATCGAGGTCGATTACGAGGTGCTGCCGCATGTGATCGACGTCGATGAGGCGATGAAGCCGGATGCCCCGCTGCTGTTCGAGGACATGGTGACGCGCGGCGTCGAACCCGCGCCCGAGAAGCCGTCCAACATCTCGAAGCGGCTCGAATTCGGCATCGGCGACCTCGAAGCCGGCTTTGCGAAGGCCGACCACATCGTCGAGGAGAGCTTCAAGACCGCGGCCGTCCACCAGGGCTATATCGAGACCCATGCCTGCATGGCGCGCTTCGACGCCGACGGGCAGGGCGAGATCTGGTCGTCGAGCCAGGGCCATTTCGTGGTCCGCGCCATGACCGCGAAGCTGCTCGGCATCAGCCCCGGCGACATCCGCGCGACGGCGCTGGAGATCGGCGGCGGCTTCGGCGGCAAGACCATCGTCTATCTGGAACCGCTGGCGGCTGCGCTCTCCCGGAAATGCAGCCAGCCGGTGCGTATGCAGATGACGCGCGAAGAGGTGTTCAAGGCGACCGGCCCCACCTCCGGCGCCTCGATGGTCGTCCGGATCGGCTGCACCGGGGACGGCAGGATCACCGCCGCCGACGCCACCTTCAACTTCCAGGCCGGCGCGTTCCCAGGCTCTCCGGTGATGAATGCCTGCATGTGCGCGTTCGCCCCCTACGACATCGAGAACGCGCGCACGGTCGGCTACGACGTCGTGTGCAACCGCCCCAAGGCGGCAGCCTACCGCGCGCCCGGCTCGCCGATCTCGGCCTTCGGCGTCGAGAGCGTGCTCGACATGCTGGCGAAGAAGGTCGGCATGGACCCGGTGGAATTCCGCCTGAAGAACGCCGCGCGCCAGGGCGCCCAGATGGTCTACGGGCCGAAGCTCAGCCATGACGGCTATGTCGAGACGCTGGAAGCGCTCATGGCCCATCCGGACTACAGGAAGCCCATCGGGCCGAATCAGGGCCGCGGCGTCGCCTCCGGCTTCTGGTTCAACGGCGGCGGCGAATCGAGCGCCACCGTCCATGTGAACGACGACGGCACGGTGATCGTCGGCAGCGGCAGCGTCGATGTCGGCGGGTCGCGCGCCAGCATGGCGCTGATGGCCGCGGAAACCTTCGGGGTCGATTACGACAAGGTGCGCTGCGTCGTCGCCGACACCGCGTCGGTCGGCTACACGCATGTCACCGGCGGCAGCCGCGTCACCTTCGCGACCGGCATCGCCGTCCACCAGGCCTGCAACAAGGTGATCGACGACCTGCGCCAGCGCGCCGCGATGATCTGGGATGTCGATGTCGATGCCGTGGAATGGCGGGACGGCGCCGCGCATCCCGCCGGCGCCAATGTCGGCGATTTCGAGCCGCTCACCATCGGCGAACTCGCGGCCAAGCGCGCGCTGACGGGCGGCCCCATCGGCGCGGCCGGCACGACCAATGCCGGCGCCCAGGCGCCCGGCTTCTCCAGCCAGTTCTGCGATATCGAGGTCGATCCCGAGACCGGCCATGTCCAGGTCCTGCGCTTCATCGCGGCCCAGGATGTCGGGCGCGCGATTCATCCCTCCTATGTCGAAGGACAGATCCAGGGCGGCGTCGTGCAGGGCATCGGCTGGGCGCTGAACGAGGAATATATCTATGACGACAAGGGCCGGCTGGAGAATCCGGGCTTCCTCGACTACCGGGTGCCGGTGGCCTCCGACCTGCCGATGATCGACGCGGTTCTGGTCGAGGTGCCCAATCCGAGCCATCCCTACGGCGTCAAGGGCGTGGGCGAGGTGAATATCTGCCCGCCCATGGCCGCGATCGCCAACGCCATCGACGGGGCGGTGGGCGCGCGGATGCACGAACTGCCGATGTCTCCGCCGAGGTTGCTCGCCGCGATGGACGCGAACGGGGCGGGCGGGAACGACTGAGAAGGGGGCGGGCCGCGTGGGCCCGACCGTCCAGGTGCGGTTTACCGAAGGGTTCGCGCGCGCCTTCACCGGAGGCGTGCGCGAATTCGAGGTCGAGGCAAGACTGCTGCGCGATGTCATCCGCGCGATGAACGAGCGCTTCCCCGGCCTCGGCGAGCGCCTGGTCGAGGAAACCACCGTCGCCATCGACGGCATGATGCACGAGACCGCCTATTTCCAGCCTGTGCCGCCGGGCGGCGAGGTGTTCTTCATCCCGAAGCTGGAAGGCGGCTGACAAGCCGAAGGGAGCTGTCCCATGAAAGACCGTTCGATCGCGGCGCTCAGGTTGAAGCTTGCCGAACGGCCGGACGGCGCGACCGCCGCCATTACCGACCTCCGGGAGGAATATGACCGCGCGGTCGAGATTTTCCCGCTGCCGGACGGCATTGCCTGCGAAGCGGGGACGCTCGGCGGCGTTCCGGGCGAATGGCTGCGGCCCGAGGACGCGGACCCCGGGCGCGCGCTGCTCTACTTCCACGGCGGCGGCTATGTGCTGGGCTCCACGCGCTCGCACCGGCACATGGTCGCGGCGCTGGCGGCCGGGGCCGGCGTCCATGCCTTCTCGGCCGACTACCGGCTCGCGCCCGAGCATCCCTTCCCCGCCGCCGTCGAGGACGGCGCGGCCGCCTGGCAAGGGCTGCTGGAGGCCGGCATCGACCCCGCTTGCGCGGTGGTCGGCGGCGATTCGGCGGGCGGCGGCCTCACCGTCGCCGCGCTCGTCAAGGCGCGCGACGACGGGCAGCCCATGCCCGCCGGCGGCCTTTGCATCTCCCCCTGGACCGACATGACGATGGAGGCCGACTCCTACGCGGCCAAGGCCGATACCGACCCGATGGTGAAGAAGCCGCAGATCGCCCGCTGGGCGGGCGTTTATCTCGGCGACGGGACGGACCGCCGCCACCCCTGGGCCTCGCCGCTCTACGCCGATCTCGAGGGCCTGCCGCCGCTGCTGGTCCAGGTCGGCAGCGAGGAAGTGCTGCTGGACGATTCGGTGTCGCTGGCGGAGGCGGCCCGGCGCGCGGGCGTCGAGGCGCGGCTTTCCGTGGCGGACGAAATGATCCATGTCTGGCACTGGTTCGACCGCCTGCTGGACCGCGCGCAGGAGGGTATCGACGAAGCGGCGGCCTTCATCCGCGCCCGCACCGGCGCTTCGTGACCTCCCCGTGAAGTTCGGCTACTTCACCCTTCCGACAACCGCTATCCCGGCAATACGCGCTCGGCCGAGACGCTGGTCCGCGAGATCTACGAACAGGCGCTCCACGCCGAAGCCGTCGGCATGAATTCCGCCTGGATCGGCGAGCACCATTTCAACCTGCTGGGCGTCAACGCCTCGCCGCACATGCTGCTGGCGCAGCTCGCCGGCGCCACCTCGCGCCTCCGGCTGGCCCCGGCGGTCGTGCTGCTGCCGGTCCACCATCCGCTGCAGGTGGCGGAGGACTGGGCGACGCTCGACCTGCTCTCCGGCGGCCGGGTCGATTTCGCCGCCGGGCGCGGCTACGACCGGCTGGAGTACGGCCCCTTCGGCGCGCCGTTCGAGGACTCGGCCGCGGCGTTCGCCGAGGGGCTGGAGATCGTCTGGCGCGCCTGGACGGAGACCGGCCCGATCTCGCATGACGGGCGCTTCTGGCGCTTCGGGAATGTCGATGTGCGCCCGAAGCCGGCGCAGCGCCCGCTGAGGCCGCATGTCGCCTGTTTCTCCCGCCCCAGCATGGAGCTGGCGGCGCGGCGCGACTGGCATGTCGTCTATGCGCCCTTCGCCGCCGCCATGGTTTACGGCTCGCTGGCCGAGGCGGTCGAAATCTATCGCCGGACCTGCGAGGACGACCATGCCCGGCCGCCGCGGCGGGCGGTGTGCTCCTATTTCGTCCATATCGCCGACACGCCGGCGGAGGACCGGCGCGGCCGCGAGGCGCTGGTGCGCTATTTCCAGGACGCGCTGCTCGCGGCCTTTCCCGGCGACCCGGCGACGGCCCCGCCCAGCTACCGCTATTTCGTCGAGATCTGCCGCCTGCTGCGGGAGATGTCGCCCGACAAGCTGACCAACCGCTCGGTGCTGATCGGCCCGCCGGCGCGGATTGTCGAAGACCTCAAGCTGGTGGAGGCGGCCGGCATCGACGAGGTCGTGCTCTATTTCAACTACGGCCTGAAGCCGCATGGCGAGGTCAAGGACCAGATGGCGCGCTTCATGGAGGAGGTCGCGCCGCATTTCGCCGCGCGCCGCCGCGGCTGACGACGGAGCCGCCCTCCATGCCGCCCCCGCCTGTCCCTGCCCCCGAGCGGAGGCAGACCGGTCCGGGGCGGTGAAAGCGCGCGCCGGGTGCGTCGGGCGCCCGCCCGTTTTCTTTCCTGTTCACGATGTCAAACAACGAACGGGAAAGGCGGCCACGCCCGAACCGGGGCAGGCCGCCTTCTCCTGCATTTATTCCAGGGAAGCTCTGAACAAGTTTGTTCTGTTATGATTGGTGAGGTGGAGCCGGGATGGTGCGGGAGCGATGGGACAGGCGAGCTTTGCGGAGTTGGAGCACGACTTGAAGTGAGGTGGCCTCGCCTTTTCGGACAGCCTGGCGGCTGGGCCAAGGTGTGTTCCGGTTGAAGTTCAGGCCGCCAGAATCCTCTTGAATCGATCTTCCTGTTGCTGCTGTTGCGCCTTTGGGGATGTGGTCAAGGCGCGAAGCGGCTTGTCCATCATGTCCACAGGCGTGTCACCTCGGTATGCCTCGGCCGGCGTCCGTCCGCCCAGCGCCGAGTGCGGCCTGATGGTGTTGTAGAAGCCGATCCACTCGCCGATCACGCGCCGGGCGGTGAAGCCGTCGGCGATCTCGTGCAGGTAGACCGCCTCGTATTTGAGCGAGCGCCAGAGCCGCTCAATGAAGATGTTGTCCATGCACCGGCCCCGGCCGTCCATCGAGATGCGGATGCCGGGCGCCTGCAGGCGCCCGGTGAAGGCGAAGCTGGTGAACGGGCTCCCCTGGTCGGTGTTGAAGATCTCCGGCGCGCCATGCCGGACCAGGGCCTCGTCGAGCGCGTCCGTACAGAAGCCGGCATCCAGCGTGTTCGACAGCTGCCAGGCCAATACGTGGCGGCTCGCCCAGTCCATGATCGCCACCAGGTAGAGGAAGCCCCGCTGCACCGGGATGCAGGTGATGTCGGCGCACCGGACATGGTTCGCCCGCTCGATCCGCAAGCCCTTGAGCAGCCAGGGCCACACCCGGTGCTCGGGATGCTGATCGCCGGTCCGCAGCGCCCGATAGACCGCCTGAAGGCCGAGCAGGCGCATCAGCCGAGCCGCCCGGCAGCGCCCGATCCGCACCCCCTCGCGGCGAAGATGGCGAACCATCTGGCGGGCGCCGTAGAACGGATACTTCACGAACAGCTCGTCGATCCGACGCATCAGCGCCAGCGTCTCGGCGCTCTCGCCCTTCGGCTCGTAGTAGAGCGACGAGCGCCCGATCGACAGCAGCCGGCATTGCCGGTTCAGGCTCAGAGCCGGATGATCGCGCTCCACCATCGCCCGACGCTCGGCCCGGCTCATCGACCGGACCCGCGAGACAAAAAATCCCGCTCCACGATCAGCTCCCCGATCCTGGCGTGAAGATCGCGCACCTCGCCCTCATGATCCCGGACCCGGCGTTCCGCGCCCTTCGAGAACAGCTCGGCCAGACCCTCGATCGCCTGGCGCTTCCACGCACCCACCTGGTTCGGATGGACCCGGCGCCGAGAGGCGATCTCCTGAAGCGTCCGATCACCCCGAAGCGCCTCAAGCACGAGCTTCGCTTTCAACTCCCCGGAAAACCTGCGGCGCTTGCTCATCGGCATTCCTCCGTCAGACGGCGGAATACACCCTAACAACCTGTCCGATTTTCCGGGGACACCTCATACTGGCACACGGTTCTCGGGATGTCGCCCGTCCCGCCGATGCCCGTCCGGCTAGGGAGTGTTCACACTAACGCAGTGCCTCGACGATGAGCGCGAAGGTGATGAAGCCGAGGAAGATGGCGTCGAGCTTGTCGTAGCGTGTGAAGATGCGCCGGAAGCCCTTGAGCCGTCGGAACAGCCGCTCCACCTCATTACGGCGTTTGTACAACTGCCGATCGTATTTCCAGGGCGCGGTACGAGTCCTGAGCGGCGGCGCCACTGGCGTAAACCCCAGCGCTGACGCCAACCGCCGTGTCGCGTCGCCTTCGTATGCACGGTCCATCAGCAGGGACCGGGGTGTCTTCTGGCGCCCCAGACGTTCGAGTAGCTTGCGTCCTTCGGGCGCATCGTGGGCTTGGCCGGCAGACAGCGCGAAGGTCACGGCCGTTCGCTCATCTGCGGCAACCAGATGAACTTTGGTATTCCATCCGCCCCGCGACTTGCCGATGCATTGCGGACCGTTTTTTTCAGCGCCCCGGCGCCATCGGGATGGACCTTCACGCTGGTGCTGTCCAGCGAGACCACATCGAGCGTCATATGCACCATCCGCTCGCGCTGCAGGTGCTCGAAGACCCGCGCGAGCACACCGTTCTTCGACCACCGGTTCATCCGGGTGTAGACGGTATGCCACTTGCCGAAGCGAGGCGGCAGTCCGCGCCACTTGCAGCCGTGCTCGACGACATAGAGGAAGGCATTGAGCACCTGGAGGTTGGACACGGCGACGTTGCCGCGTTGGACCGGCAGATGCGGGGCAATGCGTTCGTACTGGGCTTGGCTGAGTTCCATACCGAATAACTCGCTGGCGAGGGACCGGCCGACACGATAGCATTATTGAACATTAGTGTGAACACGCCCTAATCGGTATGAGGGGGAACGCGAGCGGACGGGCATTATCTCCCCCTCATCCCGAGTAGCGGCGCCAGCCGCGTATCGAGGGGCAGGATGTCGGGCGGTTCAGGGGCGGATGGCGAAGCGGGAGGGGCCGCGCTGCGCTTCGAGCTGCGGCTGGCTCCATTCGATCCACTCGCACAGCATGGAGCGGGTCTCGCGGGGGTCGATGAGCTCGTGCATGGAGAAGCTCTCTGCGCGCCTGGCCGGGGACAGGGTCGCCGCCATGCGCGCCTCGATCTCGGCGCGCTTCGCCTCCGGGTCCGCCGCGGCGGCGATCTCGCGCCCGAAGGCCACCGCTACGCCGCCTTCGAGCGGCAAGGCGCCCATCTCGGCCGAAGGCCAGCCCAGAATGTAAACGCCGGGGCCGTAATGCGCGGCGGCCGCGACGCCATAGGATTTGCGCACGATGACCGACGCCCAGGGCGACCGGCAGGTGGCCGCCGCCAGCACCGCGGCGGTGCCGGCCCGGATGGCGCCTTCCTGCTCGGCGCGGCTGCCGATCATGAAGCCGGGCTCGTCCACGAAGCTCACGATCGGCAGGTTGAAGGTCTCGCAGAACTCGATGAACCGCCGCGCCTTGCGCGCGCCATCGGCCGTCATCGCGCCCGCATAGAAGCGCGAATCGTTGGAAAACACGCCGACCGGGTAGCCGTTCAGCCGCGCCAGCATGGTGATCTGGCCGGGACCGTACCGGCGCGACATCTCGAATACCGAGCCCCGGTCCACGATCATCGCGATGGCCCGGCGCATGTCGAAGAATTTGCGCCGGTTCCCGGGCACGATGCGGCGCAGCTCCTCGTCGGCGCGGGCCGGGTCGTCGTCGGTATCCGCGCGGGCCGGCGCCTGCCAGGCATTTTGCGGCAGATAGGACAGGAACCGCCGGATCTGCGCGAGCGCGTCCGCTTCGTCCTCGGCGATATTGTCGATGGCGCCGCTCCTGGCATGGACCTGGACGCCGCCCAGCTCTTCCTTGGTCACGTCTTCGCCGAGCGCGCGCTTGACGACCGCCGGGCCGGCGATCAGCACCTGGGCCGTTTCCTTGGTCATCACCGCGAAATGCGCCGCGACCAGCCGGGAGGCCGGCAGGCCGGCGACCGGGCCGAGCGCCGCTGTCGCCACCGGCACCGCGCCCATGCACTCGGCCACCGAGGCGAACCGGCGCGGCGCATGGACCGGCTCGCCGACCGGGCCGGCGCCGCCGGCGCCGGTGACGCTGCCGCCGCCGCCCTCATGCAGGCGGATCAGGGGCACGCGGTATTGCAGCGCCAGGTCCTCGATATAGACGCTCTTGCGCAGGCCCGCCGCGTTCGGCGAGCCGCCGCGCACGGTGAAATCCTCGCCGCCAACGGCCACCAGCCGGTCGTCGATGCGGCCCATTCCGACTACGAAATTGGCGGGCGTGAAGCTCTTGAGCGTCCCGTCGGCATGGCGCTCGACGCCGCCCGCGCCGCGCCCGTGCTCGCGGAAGCTGCCCGGATCGACCAGGCCGTCGATGCGTTCGCGGACGGTCAGGCGCCCCTGCGCGTGCTGGCGGGCCACCGCCTCTGCGCCGCCCTGTTCCAGCGCCGCCTTGCGCTTGGCGTGAATATCCTCGATCTCGCGGGACCAGCCCATCGATCCATCCTTGCGGTTTCGGCTGCCGTCAATCGGCGCGTTCTGCTGTCCTGTTTCCGAAGTTTGTATCATTTCGACCTGAAACGCCCGAGTGCCCTTCCGTCATGCCCCGGCGCCCCTATCGTCATGCTCGATCCTCTTCCCGTCATGCCCGGAACAAGTCCATTGCTGTCCGGTTTAGGTTTTGAGGAATTGGATTTGCAGTTGGTTTGTGTCGGGGGGTCGAAGAGTTCGGTGAGGGGCCTGCGCTGGAAGGTTGTTTTGGCGACCAGCCGGGAGAAAGCATTTGATCTTGAGGTTCTGCTTGATCCATTTGAAGAACAGCTCTATCCGCCAGCGTTGTTTGTAGAGCGCGGCAATGTCTTCGGCCGGGGCGTCCGGGTCGTTGGTGACCGGGGCGATCTCCTTGCCGCTGTCGATCCGCACGACGACCAGTCGGACCGGCCTGTCGAAAGAGTTCCTGCGGCTGCCCGCAAGGCGCTGCGACAGCCGACCGACGCGGTCGGCCGGCACCGCCCCGTCCGGAGCCGCCGAACCGCCTGGTCCGCCTCTCCCGCGCGGTGTTTCACAGCCATGCCGAGCGCCTTGCCGCGCATCGCCGGCCGCAGCAGCCCGCGCGCGCTCGCCGTCTCGCACAACCGGTCCGCCAATTCCGCCGCCGCCTCGAATTTCCCCAGCGCTTCCAGAAGCCGCACGCGGGCGCCGGCCAGCGCTTCCATGGTCCGCCAGGAGTGCGCTTCGAGATCGAGTATCTGCGGGACGCCGCGCGGCAATGCGCGTTCGCGCCATAATCGGTCCGCCCGGTCGGCGCGTCCCAGATCGACAAGCGAGTCGGCCCACAGCGCCAGATTGAAATTCATGAAGTCGGCGTCGAGTCGAAGACCCTGGACCCGTTCGAATGTTCCTTCGAGGAGGCCGACGGCGGCCTCCGGGCCGGAGCGTGCGGCGGTCAGTTCGAACGAGACCGCAAGCGCCGCCTGACAGATGCCGGTCCAGGCCCTGCGCAGTTTCGCCAGATCGCGCAACGTTCGCTGCTCGACCGCCTCGATGCGGTTTCGCTCGAGGTCCAGTTCCATCATCAGCATGTCGACGACCGCGGAGAGGCAGGCGTCGGTAGAGAAAGACCGCTGCGTGAGCTTCCGGGCGCGGGCGTAGCGGTCGACGGCTTCCTGGACATGGCCGCGCGCCGTCGCCGTCATTCCCAGATAGACGTTGACATAGACCTCGCCGTAACGGTCCTTCGGCGTGAACCGGGCCAGCGCCTCCAGTCCGTGCTCGCGGCTGTCTTCGAGGCGGGCGCCTTCGTGCGAAGCGGCGCAGCGCAGAAGCGCGAGCCGCGGATAGCGCTCCGTCGTTCCGGCAGTCACCGGTCGGTCGATGGAGACGAGTTGCGCCACCCTGCCTTTCAGCCAGATACTGAAGCCTCCGACCCTCTCGATGAGTTCGTTGAGCAATGCGGCGTCTTCCGCATGGGCGGCCCGATTCCACGCTTCGGCGAAATTCCCCCGTTTGGCCAGCGCCCGCGCGATGAGCGCGTGCAGGACCCTCTTGCGGTCGGGGTCGATGTCCGAGAGCAGATCAAGGCAGTACTGCCTGATCAGCGGATGCATCCGGGTCAATTTCGCGGCCGAATCGAAAGGCGACAACAGACCTTTCAACGCCGGCAGCGCCTCGATCCGCAGGCGGGGAACGGGCGATCCCGGCACGTCATCCACGAGTTCGGGTTCGATCCAGTCGAACACCGCCACATCCATCAGATACTCGCGTTCCGTTGTCGACAAATTGCGAAACAAGCGGGTCTTGAGAAAGTTGAGGGTGAGCTCCGCGCCGTATTCGCGGCCGTAGAACCGCCCGCCTTCGGCCCCCGCCCTGCGATAGAGCATCAGCGCGATCGGCCAGCCCTCGGTGCGGGCCTCCGCAATATCCAGATCGCGCCGCGACAGGGCGCCCCGTTGCGACGCCTGACGGCTCAACTCCGCCAGCAGGGTCGTCTTGCCTAAGCCGGAAGTAGCCTGCAGGACAGTGATGAACCGGTCGGTCAGCGGGCCCAGATTCTGCATCGGCGAAGTGCGTTCGAAGTAGTCTCCCGCCCGTTCGGGGACCGTCACTTTGGCGGTCAGGAGCCATGGCGTTCTGAGCGCTATACCGAACGGGCCGTCCGGGACCGCAACAGGCGCTTCGGCATTCGAATGCAATATCATCCTGCCTTGTTTCCAATTCCTGCTTCAGGCGGAACCCAACCGGGACGACCACCGCGCGCGGTCGGGGGAGGGGGCATGGCCTTGCCGGAGGAGACCCCCCGCGAAGTGTCATGAAATGTCATGTTCTGTCATGTTTCGGCGGCGCGCCGCCGGTCTGGCGGGCGGGGCGGGCGGCAGTCGCATCGGGCATGGGGCGTCGTCTCCCCGGTTTCGTTGCCGCCCGGCTCGGGGGCGACCCTGTTTCGCGCACTCTCTCCAGTGTGGCGCCCGTCTCTCTTCCCGTCATGTCCGACCCTCTTGCCGTCATACCCGGACTTGTTCCGGGCAGCTCTCTCCACCGCTTCCGCCGGGCGGCCGTGATGAATACCCGGAACAAGTCCGGGCATAACGGTGGGGGGTGTCCGAGCATGACGAAAGAGAACACGGCGCCCCCGGCCTCCAATGCTCCCTTCGTCGCTTGCGAGGGAGAGCCTGTCCCGGACGCACTGCTTCCGTGCATTCCGGACGGAGTTGTCAGAAGTGAAAGACACGGCCCCGGACGCCGCGGCTCCTAAAACCATTCTAGCACACTTTCTCTCCAGTCAAGCCTCCGAAGAGAAACAAAAAGTGAATATTCCGGCTTCCCCCACCCGCCGCCCGCTTCCATGTCCCGGTTTCGGCCGTTCAACGTCTATTCAAGCGTGTCGGCGACGGCGCGGCCGAGTTCCGCGGTGGAGCCGTTACCGCCCATATCGGGCGTCAACGGGCCTCCGCCGGTCAGTACCGCTTCGATCGCCCGCTCTATCGCCGCCGCCGCGTCGCTGTGGCCCAGATGCTCCAGCATCATCGCGCCGGACCAGATCTGGCCGATGGGGTTGGCGATGCCCCGGCCGGCGATATCCGGCGCGGAGCCGTGGACGGGCTCGAACATGGACGGCATATCGCCGGACGGGTTGATGTTGGACGAGGGCGCTATGCCGATGGATCCGGCGACGGCCGGCCCGAGGTCGGACAGGATATCGCCGAACAGGTTGGAGCCCACCACAACATCGAACCAGTCCGGGTGCTGGACGAAATGCGCCGTCAGGATGTCGATATGGTACTGGTCGGCGGCCACATCGGGATATTCGGCGGACACGGCGCGGAAACGCTCGTCCCAATAGGGCATGGTGTGGATGATGCCGTTGGACTTCGTGGCCGAGGTGACCTTCCGGCGCGGCCGGGTCTCCGCCAGTTCGAAGGCGTAGCGAAGGATGCGGTCCACGCCGCGCCGGGTGAAGACCGTTTCCTGAACCACCGTCTCGGCATCTGTGCCGGCGTAGAGCCGGCCCCCGATTTCCGAATATTCGCCCTCGCAATTCTCGCGGATGACATAGAAGTCGATATCTTCCGGCCCCCGTCCCGCAAGCGGCGAGCGAATGCCCTTCAGAAGCCGCACCGGGCGGAGATTCACATATTGGTCGAACCGGCGCCGGATCGGGATCAGCAGGCCCCAGAGCGAAACATGGTCCGGCACGGTCGGCCAGCCGACCGCGCCGAGGAAAATTGCATCGAAGGCCGCCAGACGGTCGAGGCCGTCCTCCGGCATGAGACGCCCGGTCTCGGCGTAGCTCTCGCAGGACCAGTCGAAGGTTTCGAACTCGAAATCGATGCCGTAGCACCGGCCGGCTGCCTCCAGAACCCGGATTCCTTCCGGCACGACTTCCTTGCCGATGCCGTCTCCCGGAATGGATGCGATGCGATAGTGCGGCATGAAGCGGCCTTCCCGACAACGTCGCGTTGGTATCGATTACGGGCCGCCGCATTGTCAACCCGACCGCGCAGGGCTAAGACGCAGCCCCATGACCCAAGGCTCCGCCGAACGCGTCCTCGCCGGTTTCCGGCAGCGAATCGACCGCTGCGACATGGCGATTCTGGAGAGCCTGCGCGAGCGCGCGCGGGTGGTCGAACTGGTGGGCGGGGACAAGCGCGCGCGCGGAGTCGGCGATGTTTATCGGCCCGGACGCGAGGCGGCCCTGATGCGCCGGCTGGCCGCCGCCGGGAGCGCGCCCTTCCCCGCCGCTTCCCTGTTCGGTGTCTGGCGCGAGGTGATCGGGGCGAGTTTCGCCATCGAGGGTATGCCGTTGCATGTCGCGAGCGCCGGCTGCGGCGCATGGGAGCGCGCGCGCAGCCATTTTCGCGCTGCCCGGCATTTCCGCACCCGGAGCGCCGACGCCGCCCTGCGCGCCGTTGCCTCCAGCGACGCGACGCTGGCCGTGGCGGCGCTGGACGACGACGAACCCTGGTGGCCGGTGCTGGCCGAGACCGATTCCTCCCTCCATATCGTCGCCCGCCTGCCTTTCGCGCCCGAACCCTGTCCGGTCGAGTCGGCGGATGCGTTCGTGATCGCGCGCAACCCGCCGGACCCGAGCGGCAGCGACCTTGCGCTCGCCGTCGCGCCGGAGGCTGCGGGCGAGGTCCTGGCGTCGCATGGCGGCCGCTTCCTGGTTGCCGTCGCGGATATCGGCGCCGATATGATTCCCGTCGGCGGCTATGCCGCGCCGATCGTTCTCAAGGAGACCGCAGGATGACCCTGCCTGCCCCCCGCGCCGGCGTGCTGGAGATTGCGCCCTATGTCGGCGGCGAAAGCGACATCGAGGGCGTCGAGAACATCGTCAAGCTGTCGTCGAACGAAAACGCGCTGGGCCCCTCGCCGCGCGCGGTGGAGGCCTTCGGCCGCGTGGCGTCCTCGCTGCATCTCTACCCGGACGGGGCCTCCGGCGAACTCCGCGCCGCCATCGGCGAGGTCCACGGCCTGGACCCCGAACGAATCGTGTGCGGCTCCGGCTCGGACGAGCTGCTGTCCCTGCTGGCCCATGCCTATGCCGGTCCGGGTGACGAGGTCATTTACCCGGAGCACGGCTTCGCCATGTATCCGATAGCGACGCGCGCGGCGGGCGCCCACCCGGTCGTGGCGCCCGAGCGCGATTTCACCACCGATGTCGATGCGACCCTGGCAGCGGTGACGACGCGCACGAAGCTGGTCTTCGTCGCCAACCCGAACAACCCGACCGGAACCTATATCTCCAGCGACGAACTTTTCCGGCTGCGCGAGGGATTGCCGCGGCACGTGCTGCTGGTGGTCGACGCGGCCTATGCCGAATATGTCGGCCGCAACGACTATGCGGACGGGCGCGAGTTGGTCGAGGCCGGCGGCAATACCGTCATGACGCGCACCTTCTCCAAGATCTACGGGCTGGCGGCGCTCCGGCTCGGCTGGGCCTATTGCCCGGCCAATGTCGTGGACGTGCTGCAGCGGGTGCGCGGGCCGTTCAATGTCAATGCCGCGGCCCAAGCTGCCGGCGTGGCGGCGATACGCGACTCGGGGCATGTTGATTTCTCGCGCGCGCACAACGACCGGTGGCTTCCCTGGCTCACCGACGCGGTCCGCGCACTGGGGTTCGAGGTGCTGCCGAGCGTCGGCAATTTCATCCTGATCCGCTTCCCGGACGTGGAAGCCGCCCTGGCTGCGTTGCAAAGTCATGGCGTGATACCGCGCCGCGTGGCCGGCTACGGCTTCCCCGACGGTCTTCGCGTAACCGTGGGGCGGGAAGAGGACAACCGCGCCGTCGTCGCCGCCCTGCGGGCGCTGGCGTCGTGACCGAGCCGATATTCGAGAGGGTCGCGCTGATCGGCATCGGCCTGATCGGCTCCTCTCTGGCGAGGGTGGTGCAGCAGGAACGGCTTGCCGGCAGCGTCGTCGCCTGCGCCCGGCGCGCGGAAACGCTGGCCGCCGTGCAGAGGCTGGCGATTGCCGATGACACAACCCACGATCCGGCGGAGGCCGTCGACGGGGCCGACCTCGTCGTCGTCTGTACGCCCATCGGCGCCTATGCCGCCATCGGCGAGGCCATCGCGCCCCGGCTCCGCAGCGGGGCGATCGTCAGCGATGTCGGCTCGGTGAAACAAACAGTGGTCCGCGACCTGGGGCCCCATATCCCGCACGGCGTGCATTTCGTGCCGGCGCACCCCGTGGCGGGCACCGAACATTCCGGCCCGGAAGCCGGGTTCGCCGGGCTCTTCCAGGGCCGCTGGTGCATTCTCACCCCGCCGCCCGGCACGGCGCCCGAGGCCGTCGAAAAGGTGGGCGCGCTCTGGCGGCGGGCCGGAATGACGCTGGAAACCATGACTCCGGCCCACCACGACCATGTGCTCGCGATCACCTCCCACTTGCCCCACCTGGTCGCCTTCTCGATCGTGGGAACCGCCGCCGACCTGGAACAGGACCTTCGCCAGGAAGTCATCAAGTTCGCGGCGAGCGGCTTCCGGGACTTCACCCGCATCGCCGCCAGCGACCCGGTCATGTGGCGCGACATTTTCCTCAATAACCGCCATGCGCTGCTGGATGTGTGCGGCCGGTTGCTGGAGGACATTTCCCGCCTCCAGCGGGCCATACGCTGGGGCGAGGGCGAGGAGATCGAGCAACTGATCGAAGCCTCGCGCGAAATCAGGCGCAAGCTGATCGACGCGAAACAGGCATGACGGCAATCGCCGAGCGCGCTTTCCGGGGTGAACTGATCGTGTTCCGCCGGCTGGGCGCGCTCGACGCATTGCTGGACCACGCGCGCGGGATCGCATTCGCCGCTTTCGCCGACCCGGTTGGCGACGAGGGGCGGCTCGACAGCGGGCTATGGCGGGAGAAGGCCGCGGCGGCGCGGCGAAGTTTCATGCACTCGGAGGCCGTGCCGGGCTTGCTCCGTGCGCTGTTCGCCGCGCTCGGCTTCGACCCGGAGACGACCTATCGCGACCGCGCGATCCTGAGATTCCAGCCGGGGCGGGCCGCCTGCCGGACGCGCCACCTGCGCGACCTGCCGCCGCACCGGGACAGCTGGGGGTCCAACATGATGACGCAGTTGAACTGGTGGGCGCCGGTGTTTCCCGTCGAACCGGGCGCGACAATGGAGATCTGGCCCGGCTATTTCGACCGGCCGGTTCCCAACAGCAGCGCCGAATGGGACATCGACGCGCTCCGCGCCGCCAAAGGCAGTTATCCGCTGCTGCCGGAAGCGGCGAGGCCGGAGGAAGACGGCGAGCCTGTGCTGATCGAACCCGGGGAGCTGCTCTGCTTCTCCGGCGCGCATCTCCATGCGAGCCGGCCCAACAGGACCGGTCGTACGCGCACCAGCATCGATCTGCGCACTGTCGATGTCTCCGACGGGCCGGGCGCGCCCAATGTGGACGGCCGCGCGCGCCATACGTCCTATGACTGGTTCCACCGTCTTTCGGACGGCGCCTGCCTCGCCTCGGCCAGATAGGCCGCCGTCTCCGCAAATCCCCCGAACGGGAAGAAATGTAGGCCCTCCACGGATGGAGGCGCATTCCGGAGACCCGCAATCGGCGCCGCCGGAGTCCACCGTCCGGCCATCCTCAGCAGGCGGCCATCGCGCCACAGCCCCCGGAGCGAGCGGCCGACGCCGCACATCTTCGCGTATTTCAGCAACGCGCCGAGGCTGGCCGCGCCGGGCAGGCCCACCCGAATCGGAGCGGTATTGCCGAGACGCGCAATCCGCCTTTCCCAAGCCAATACAGCCTCGGCCTCGAACACGAACTGCGTGACCACCGCCGCTTCGGCCCCGGCGGCATGCGCCGCAGCAATCTTGGCGAGCAGCGCGGCATCGCGGTCTTCTTCCGGATGGCCGGCGAAATAGAGCCGTCCGAACCGTTCGGCCACCGGCCCGATCAGGTCTGCGGCCTCGGAAAAGAGTCCAAGCGGCTCGCTGCGGTCTCCGCCGATCAACAGCGCCTCGCGCACGCCGACCGAACGCAGCGCATCCAGATGCCCGTCCAGAGCGGCCCGGCTCTCTATATGGCGGGCGCCGATATGCGGGACCGGCGCCATGCCGGCGCCCGCCAGGCGCGCCGCCGTCCTGACGACATCGGCGAGCGCGCCGTCCGGAAGATGGGTGACGAACACGCGCGTTCCCTGGGGCGCGAGCGCCGCGAAGGAGCCGACCTTGCGGGCGCCGCCCGGGGTCGTCTCGATTGAGAAGCCATCGATCTTCATGGCCAGGAAGGTCCCGCGCCGCAGAGGCCGCTTGCAGTCCGGGCGCGACGAAGAGTTTCCCCTATGCGACAGCCTGTCGTGACAGGCATAGTCGATGTCGCGAATGGAACGCTTGCCGGCAGCAGCTTGCGGCAGGTTCCGCAGACCGATGAGGGAAGGAGCCCAGTCCATGCGCACTCATGCCCGGGCAGTGGTTGTCGGCGGCGGCTGCGTCGGCGTCTCGATCGCCTACCATCTCGCAAAGCTGGGTTGGTCGGACACCGTGTTGCTGGAGAAGTCCGAACTGACGGCCGGCTCGACCTGGCACGCGGCCGGCCTCCTGCCACTTTTCAACATGAGCTACAGCGTCGGCCAGATCCACAAGTATTCGGTCGATCTCTACAAGACGCTCGAAGCCGAGACCGGGCAGGATGTGAGCTTCCACGTCACCGGCAATCTCAGGCTCGCGACCAACCGCGACCGCATGGACGAGTACCGGAAATATTGCGGCACGGCGAATACCATCGGGGTGCCGTTCGAGATGATCGGCCCCGACGAGGTCCGCGCGCTCTGGCCGCTGGCGAACACGCAGGGCCTGGCGGGCGCGCTCTTCCACCCCGATGACGGCCATGTGGCCCCGGTCGATCTGACCAACGCGCTTGCAGCCGGCGCGCGCGCCGGCGGCGCGGAGATCCACCGGCACACGAAGGTCGTGGACATCCGGCCGGAGCCGGACGGCGCCTGGCGGGTCGTCACCGACAAGGGCGAGATCGTCGCCGAGCATGTCGTGACCGCGACAGGCGCCTGGTGCCGCCAGACGCTGGCGACGGTCGGGCTCGACGTGCCCGTCGTTCCGGTCGAGCATCAATATATCGTGACCGATGCGCACCCCGCGCTGACGGCCCGCCATGCCGAGGGCCTGCCGGAAATGCCGGTGCTGCGCGAGAGCGACGCCTCCTACTACCTGCGCGAGGAGCGCGACGGGCTGATTCTCGGTCCCTACGAAGCGGGCGCGCCGGCCTGCTTCGTGGACGGGGTGCCCGACGATTTCGGCCAGGAGCTGTTCCCCGGCGACCTCGACCGGATCGAGCCCCATATCGAAGCCGCCATCGCACGGGTCCCGATCTTCGGAGAGGCCGGCATCAAGGACGTGGTGAACGGCGCCATTCCCTACACGCCCGACGGCAACCCGTTGATCGGCCCGGCCCACGGGCTCAGGAACTTCTGGCTGGCCGAGGGCTTCAGCTTCGGGGTCACCGCGGCGGGCGGCGCCGGGCGCTTCCTCGCCGAATGGATGGAAGACGGCGAGCCGCCGATAGACATGCTCGCGGTGGACCCGCGCCGGTTCGGCGCCTACGCCAACAAGAGCTACGCGGTCGAGAAGAACGAGGAGGCCTACCGCAACGTCTTCACCGTCCACTATCCCGACGAGGAGCGCCCGGCGGCGCGGCCGGCGAAGACGAGCCCGGTCCACAGCCGGCATGAGGCTGCCGGAGCCGTGTTCGGGCAGCGTTACGGATGGGAGCGGCCCAACTGGTTCGCGCCTGCGGGCGCGCCGGCGCGCGACGAATGGAGTTTCCGGCGCACCAACTGGTTCGGCCCTGTTGGAGCGGAATGCCGGCTGGCGCGGGAACGGGCCGGGCTCATCGACATCACCAGCTTCTCCAAGTTCCGGGTTTCCGGCCACGGCGCGGAGGCCTTTCTCGACGGCCTGCTCGCAAACCGAATGCCAAGGAGGACCGGCGCGCTCCGACTTGGCCATGCGCTGACCTCGACCGGCGGCGTCCGCTCGGAGTTCTCGATCATGCGCGACGGGCCGGAAGAGTTTTACCTTGTATCGTCCGGGGCCGCCGAGCGCTTCGACCATGACTATCTCGCCAAGGCGCTGCCCGGCGACGGTGCGGTCGATCTCGACAACATCACCGAACGCCACGGCGTGCTGGTGCTGGCGGGGCCCCGGTCCCGCGACGTGCTGCAGAAGCTGACCGACACCGACCTTTCCAACGAGGCCTTTCCCTGGCTGACCGGCCGGCATATCCGCGTCGGCATGGCGCCGGTGCGCGCGCTCAGGGTCAATTTCGTGGGCGAACTCGGATGGGAGCTCCACCACCCGATCGAATACCAGACGGGGCTCTACGACGCCCTCATGGCGGCCGGCTCGGAATTCGGCATCGGCGGCGTGGGGATGAGGGCGATGGAGTCCCTCCGGGTGGAAAAATCATACCGCATGTGGGGCCTGGACCTGACGACGGAATACTCGGCCCTCGAAGCCGGGCTCGACCGTTTCGTCGCCCTGAACAAGCCCGACTTTATCGGCCGCGACGCGCTCGTCCGGCAACGGGAGGAAGGCGTGCCGCAGGCCTTAGTGACGCTGGAGGTGGATGCGGACGACGCCGACCCCTGGGGCAACGAGCCGCTCTATCTGGACGGCGAGATGGTCGGCCGGGCAACCTCGGGCGTTTACGGGCACACGGTCGGCCGGAGCCTGGCGCTGGCCTATGTGCGCCCGGAAGCGGCCGCGCCGGGCGCCGAACTCGCTATCGACATCCTCGGCAGCCGTCGGGCCGCCCGCGTGATTCCGGACTCGCCCCACGACCCGGAAAACACGCGGCTCAGGTCATAGCGGCGCCGTCGCCGAACGAGATACCGAGCGCCCGCGCGGTATGCACCAGCGGACCGTCCACATCGACGGCGCTGCAGGTCCTGATCGCGTCCTCCAGCGGCGCGTCGATAACCGTCCGGTTGCGCCAGGCGACCAGCCGGTCGTCGCGCCCCTCCGCCAGGACGTCCACCGCGTGGACGCCGAACGCGGAAGCGATGAGCCGGTCTTGCGCGATCGGGGTGCCGCCGCGCTGGATATGCCCCAGGACGGTCACGCGGGTTTCGGCGCCGGTCAGTTCCTCCAGCCGGCCCGCCACCCACTGGCCGATGCCTCCGTAGCTCGCCGTCTCGCCGGCGGCGCGGCGCACCGCTTCGCCCGTCTCGGTGCGCACCGCTTCCGCGACGACAACCAGCGCGAAATTGCGCCCATGCGCCTTCAGCGCCCGTATCTTGGCGGCGACATGCGCGAGGTCGTGGGGAATCTCCGGAATGAGGATCGCATCCGCGCCGCCGGCAATGCCCGCCGAGAGCGCGATGTGGCCGGCGTCCCGGCCCATCACCTCCAGCACCATCACCCTGTCGTGGCTCGCCGCCGTCGGTTGCAGATGGTCGAGCGCCTCGGTAGCGGCCGCAACGGCGCTGGCATGGCCGACCGCCGTTTCGGTCGAGCCCACGTCGTTGTCGATCGTCTTGGGGATGCCGACCAGGCGGATGCCGCCCTGCTGCGCCAGCCGGCGCAATATCGCGAAGCTCCCGTCGCCGCCGATGCCGATCAGCGCGTCCAGCCGCAATTGCCGGTAGCCCTCGATTGCCTCCTCGGACCGGTCGATCCTCGAGCCGTCGGGCATCGGGTAGTCGAAGGCGTTGCCCTTGTTCGTGGTGCCCAGCACGGTTCCGCCGAGCCTGAGCAGTTCGCCGGTAAAGCGTTTCGGGTCCAGCACCTCGTATTGCAGGGGCCGGGACAACAGGCCGAGCGTTCCCTTCTGGAGGCCGACCACCGTCCAGCCCCGGTTTCCGTTCGCATGCAGCGTCACGGCCCGTACGGCGGCGTTCAGCCCCGCGCAATCGCCGCCGCTGGTCAGGATTCCAATGCGCCGTATCTCGCTCACCGCTCCGGCCTCTGCTATAGTGGATAGAGAGACGGAGCATAGGTGGAATGTCCAGTCCGACGGAAGCCGACGCAAAGGCCGCAAGGCTCGCAGCGTTGCGTTCCGAACATTCAGATCTCGACTACGCCATCGCCGCACTGACCGAGAAGGCCCCGTTCGACCAGTTGCAGGTTCAGCGGCTCAAGAAGCGCAAGCTGTGGCTGCGGGATATGATCGCAAGGCTGGAGGCGCAGGGCCATCCGGACCTGATCGCCTGAACGGTTTTCCTCGTGCCGGCCCGCTGCCGGCGGACCTCAAGCAGCAAGAGGATCGAGATCATGGGCGAGGCCGCCGTTCGCATCGGTATCGTCATGGGCAGCCAGTCGGACTGGGCGGTAATGCAGCGGGCCGCGGAGACCCTGGACGCGCTCGAAGCACCGCATGAAGCGCGCATAGTGTCCGCGCACAGAACCCCCGACCGTCTCTACAGCTATGCCCGTTCGGCCCGCGACCGGGGCCTGATGGCCGTGATTGCGGGCGCCGGAGGCGCGGCGCATCTGCCCGGCATGGTGGCCTCCATGACGGTCCTGCCGGTCTTCGGCGTGCCGATGCCGAGCCGGGCGTTGTCCGGCCTCGACAGCCTGCTCTCCATCGTGCAGATGCCGGCCGGAGTGCCGGTCGGCACGCTGGCGATCGGCGAAGCCGGCGCGGTGAATGCCGCACTGCTTGCCGCGAGCGTCGTGGCGCTTGCCGACCCGGCGCTTGCCGAACGGCTCCAGGCCTGGCGTGACCGGCAGACTGCTGCGGTCGCCAAAATTCCCCGATGAATTCGATCGCTCCGGGGGGCACTATCGGCATTTTCGGCGGCGGCCAGCTCGGCCGCATGACCGCCCTGGCCGCAGCGCGCCTCGGTTATCGCTGCCATATCTTCTGCCCCGAGGAGGAAAGTCCGGCGGGTGAAATCTCGGCCGCAGCCACAGTTGCCGACTACGGCGACATTGCTGCGCTCGATGCGTTCGCGGCCTCGATAGACGTTGCAACCTTCGAGTTCGAGAATGTGCCCTGCGAGGCCGTGGCCCGCGTGGCCGGGAAAGTGCCGGTGAGGCCCGGATGGGAGGCGCTGCGGACCAGTCAGGACCGCGCCGCGGAAAAGCGTTTCCTTGACGGTATCGGGCTGGCGACGCCTTCGTGGATCGAAGTCCGGTCTGCTGCGGACCTCGGACGGGCGCCCCGGCCCGGTATCCTGAAGACGGCGCGGCTCGGCTATGACGGCAAGGGTCAATTGCGGCTCGATGAAGGCTTCGACGCCGAAGCGGTCTGGAAGGCGTTCGGCGCCGAGCGCGGCGTCGCCGAAGCGCTGGTCGATTTCTCGGCCGAGGTTTCGGCGATTGCGGCGCGGGGATTGGACGGCTCCGTCGCGGTCTTCGACGTTGCGCGGAACGACCACTGCGGCGGGATTCTGAGGCGGACAACCGTGCCTGCGCCGGTTCCGGCGTCCCTGGCGGCGGAGGCGCAGATGTGGGCGGCAAGGGCCGCGGAGGCGCTCGATCTGGTCGGGCTGCTGGCAGTCGAGTTCTTTGTGACCCGCAGCGGCGCGCTGCTGGCGAACGAAATCGCGCCCCGGCCGCATAATTCGGGCCACTGGACACAGGATGCCTGCGGGGCCGACCAATTCGAGCAATTCGTCCGGGCCGTTGCCGGCCTGCCGCTCGCCGATCCGGCCCGGCACAGCGACGCCGAGATGGTCAACCTGCTCGGCGCCGATGTCGATGCCTGGCCCGACCTGCTCGCCGAGCCGGGAACCTGCCTCCATCTATACGGGAAACGAGAGGTCCGGCCCGGCCGCAAGATGGGCCATGTCAACCGTCTTTCACCGAAAACGCGGTGAAAACGCCCGGAAGCGCGGCAGCCGCCTGCCGCATCGCTTCAGCCGCGCCCGCGCCTTGCCGATGCGCGCCGCGTCCTCCAGCCGCCGGTCGAGGAACGCCCAGGTAGCCTCCAGCCCCTCCGACCGGTCGTTCAGCCAGACCTGCAGGACGGCCGCATAGATCCCCGCCAGCGTGGCGCGCCTGGTGTAGTAGCTGAAGTTCGTGCTCCTGTCGTCTGCAAGGAGCCAGATCGCGTCCACCGTGCGGTACAGCGACCTCAGCGCCAGCGGCGCGTTATGGGGAAGCGACAGCCGGGCCGCCGCGCGGCGAATGGCCTCCCGATGCGGCGCGTTTTGCTCCAGCCGCACGCGAATTGCAGCGCGGACGGTTGCCGCCGCGCCCGCCGGGGCGGGATGGAGCGACGATACCTCCTCGATCATGCGCCGGTCGGCAAGCGCCATATGCGCATCGATGGCCTCGATCGGGCCGCGACGGAAAAGCAGTTGCGCCTCTCCTTCCTCCAGACCGGCGGCCGCCGCGCCGGCGCGCAACGCCGCCATGGTCCATCCGTCGAAGGCGATATGAGGCAGCGCCGCCTCCACGACGCGTTCGCGCAACTGCTCCCTGCTCTCCTGCTCGACCACGATGCACCTGCCTTTACGGCGGACACCCGGCGCATGCCGATCCGCCCTTCTGCATTGCCGACCTCCGTGCTATAAATGCGCCCCTCGCAGCGACCGCCAAAGGAGCATCGAGCACCCGTGCATGTTACCGTCCGCGACAACAATGTCGATCAAGCGCTCAGGGCGCTGAAAAAGAAAATGCAGCGCGAAGGCATCTTCCGGGAAATGAAGCTTCGCCGTTCTTATGAAAAGCCCTCCGAAAGGCGCGCCCGAGAGCAGGCCGAGGCCGTCCGCCGCCATCGCAAGCTGATGCGCAAGCGTCTGGAGCGCGAAGGATACTAGTCCGCTCATGGGCGCCTATGACCGGGGCCTGGACCGGCAGGCAGCAAACTACGAGCCGCTGACGCCGCTCTCCTTTCTGCAACGCACCGCCTGGATTTTTCCGGACCATCCATCGGTCGTGCATGGCCGGCGCCGCTTCACCTGGAGCGAAACCCGCCGACGCTGCTACATGCTCGCCGACGCGCTTGCCGGGCGCGGTATCGGCAAGGGCGACACTGTGGCCGTCATGGCCGCCAACACGCCGGAGATGCTGGAGTGCCATTTCGGCGTGCCCATGACGGGCGCGGTGCTGAACACGCTGAATGTCCGCCTCGACGCCGCGGCGATCGCTTTCATGCTGGAGCATGGCGAGGCGAAAGCCGTCATCGTTGACAGGGAGTTCTCGGCTACGGTTCGCCGGGCGCTGAAACAGCTCGGACGCGAGATACCGACCGTCGATATCGACGACCCGGAATATGACGGACCGGGAGACGGCATCGGAAGTCTCGACTACGAAGCGCTGCTGGCCGAGGGCGATCCGGATTACGCTTGCGCGCCGCCGGCGGATGAGTGGGACGCGATATCGCTGAACTATACCTCCGGCACGACCGGCAACCCCAAGGGGGTGGTCTATCACCATCGCGGCGCCTGGTTGAACGCGACCGGAAACACGATGGCATGGCAGATGTCGCTCCATCCGGTTTATCTCTGGACGCTGCCGATGTTCCACTGCAACGGCTGGTGCTTCCCCTGGACGATCACCGCCCAGGCAGGCACGCATGTGTGCCTCCGCCGCGTGGAAGCAGAGCGCATTTTCGACGCTATAGCCGAGGAAGGCGTGACGCATTTCTGCGGCGCCCCCATCGTGCTCAACATGCTGCTGCATACGCCGGAAGAACAACGCCGCAGCTTTGCCGGCCGCGTGCAGGTGATGACCGCGGCCGCGCCGCCGCCGCCTTCGACGCTTGAGCGCATGGAAGCGATGGGCTTCGACATCACCCACACTTACGGCCTGACGGAATGCTATGGTCCGGCCGTGGTTTCGGCCTGGAACAGGGATTGGGACGCGCTGCCCGGCGCCGAGCGCGCTGCGATGAAGGCGCGGCAGGGCGTCCGCTACCCGGTGCTCGAAGGCCTGACGGTGATGGACCCGGAAACGATGGCCGAGACGCCCCGCGACGGAGAGACTGTCGGCGAGGTGATGATGCGCGGCAATGTCGTGATGAAGGGCTATCTGAAAAACGAGGACGCCAGCGGCGAAGCGTTTGCCGGCGGCTGGTTCCATACGGGCGATCTCGGCGTCATGCACAAGGACGGCTATATCGCGCTCAAGGACCGGTCGAAGGACATCATCATCTCCGGCGGAGAGAACATCTCGTCGGTCGAGGTGGAACAGGTGCTGTACCGGCACCCGGCGGTGCTCGAAGCCGCGGTCGTGGCCAGGCCGGACGAGAAATGGGGCGAAACCCCGTGCGCCTTCGTCGAGCCGCTTTCCGGTGTCGCGCCGACGGAAGCGGAAATCATCGCCTTCTGCCGCGACAATATGGCCCATTTCAAGGCCCCGCGCCGGATCGTCTTCGGCCCCCTGCCCAAGACCTCCACCGGCAAGGTGCAGAAGTTCGTACTCCGGGAGCGGGCTCGGGACCTGGACTGAAAGCTGGCGGGCGGCGGCGATGAACCTGTTCGTTCATAAAAATTTGAAATAATTCCCTATAATGGATTGACATCAAAAATCTGTGCTAAAATGAGAGCAGGAGGAAGCGGCATCCGGAGGCCGCTTCGCTTCGCGTCGACGCAAAAAAGGACACTCGACGGAACGGACAGGAGACGTGCGTCCGCCGCCGCGCGCGCGCAATCGGGCGCGCACACGCCCGCGCCCGCTATACGCGCCAACAGGAACGCCCCGGCTGCAAGCCGGTGGCGGGAAGAACGGAGCGGACAAGGAGGACCGATGAGCAATACCCCCATATCGTCGTCCCGGACGCGGCGCAGCAGCGAGCCGAAACCTCAATGCCCCCGCGCCGCCCTTGCCGCGCGCGGCTCCGGACCGCGGTTCGAGGCAGCGAAAAAACGAGGCCGCCGCAGGACGGAACATGACGAAACATGACATTTCATGACACTTCGTAACTGCCCAGGATGCAGACGATGGGCGTCCATCGTCATCCCGCCCGGCGCAACGCGGCGGGCCTCCGCGCCCCCTCCCTCGTCCCTCATAGCCCGTGCCATTTCCCCCTCATCCCGAGTAGCGGCGCCAGCCGTGTATCGAGGGCGCCGCCACGGGTCCGTCCTTCGATATGCGCCCGCTGCCGCGGGCGCTACTCAGGATGAGGGAGGGGCGCGGTGGACGGCTCCAATTCGCCAGACAAGCCGGCGTCTGTGGAGCGCCCTCTTCAAAACAAACAGCCCGGGCAGTTACCCCGGACCATGACAAAACATGACATTCCATGACATCCCCGGGGGGTCCCCTCCCTGTCGCTTCCGCCGGAGCCCGGCATCGATCTCATCGGGTCCGGGCCATGAACGGCCGCGTTATTTCGGACTTTCCTTCCCCATCGCCCGGGCAAGCGCGCAAAAGTCCTCCACCGTCAACTCTTCAGGGCGCAGCGTGTCGTCGATACCGGCGCGGGCGGGAAGGTCGCCCAGCGTGCGGCGGAGCATCTTTCGCCGTCCCCCGAAGGCGCGGGCCGTGACGTTTTCCAGATCGGCCATGACCGCCGGAGCCGGCGCGGAGCGCGGCGCCAGTGCGACCACGCTGGACGAGACTTTCGGCGGCGGCGTGAAAGCGCCGGGAGACAAGTCGAAGCAACGGCGGACCTCGGCTCGCCATTGGGCGAGAATCGACAGCCGGCCCCGGGCCTTGCTGCCCGGCGGGGCCAGAAGGCGGTCCGCCACCTCTTTCTGGAACATGAGCGTCATGGATTCTATTCCGGCCGTTCGGCGCAGCCAGCCGACCAGCAACGGGGTCGCGATATTGTACGGCAGATTGGCGACAAGCCCGATCGGCGCCGGGCCGAGCGCGGCCACATCCACATCGAGCGCATCGGCGGCCAGGACCCGAAGCCGCCCGCCGCTCGCCGCCGCCAGTTCGTTCAATGCCGCCACGCAGCGCGCATCGCGCTCGACCGCGACGATCCGCTCGGCGCCGGCCTGCAACAGGGCGCGCGTGAGGCCGCCGGGGCCGGGGCCGATCTCGACCGTCGTCCGTCCCTCCAGGGAACCCGCCTCGCGGGCGATGCGTTCCGCGATGCCGGGGTCGAGGAGGAAATGCTGGCCGAGCGCGCGGCGGGCGGCCAATCCGTGGCGCCGGATCAAGTCCTGCGGGCGCGGCAGGGCGCCGTCAGACACCTTGCCGGCGCTCTGCCAGTTCGTGGGCGAGTTTCAGCGCCGCAACCAGGCTGTCGGGCCGCGCCAGCCCTGTGCCGGCGATGTCGAGCGCCGTCCCGTGATCCGGCGAAGTCCGCACGATCGGCAGGCCCAGCGTAAGGTTCACCGCGTTATGGAAATCGAGCATTTTCACCGGGATCAGCGCCTGATCGTGATAAGCGCAAAGCACGGCGTCGTACCGGGCCCGGGCTTCGGCGTGGAAAAGCGTATCCGCCGGCAACGGACCCCGTATGTCGAGGCCTTCCCGCCTCAGCCTTGCCGCTGCGGGAGCCATGACCGCACCCTCTTCCGCACCCAGCGTTCCGCCCTCCCCGGCATGGGGGTTCAATCCGGCCAGCGCCATCCGCGGCGCGGCGATTCCAAAATCGGTTTGCAGAGCATTCGCAACGATTCGCGCCGTCTCCTCTATGAGCGCTGCTGTCAGCCGGCCTGGAACCTCCGCGAGCGGCACATGCGCCGTCAGCGGAACCACCCGGAGGCCCTTGCCGACCAGCATCATGACCGAACGCGGCGCACCGGTGAGTTCCGCCAGGAATTCGGTATGGCCCGGATAGGCGAAGCCGGCGCTCATCAGGCTTTCCTTCTGGACTGGAAGCGTGACGACCGCGGAGGCGGCCCCGGAACCGACGGCGGCCACGGCTCGTTCGATGGCAGCGATGACGGCGGGAGCATGCGCAGGGTCGGCCGTTCCGGGCTCGACCGGCGCCGTCAAGGGCAGCGGCAACACCGGCAAGGCGTCGGGGAATATCCGCACGGCATCGACAGGCCGCTCGATCCGATGGACGGGCGCCGTTGAGTCGATCCCTGCCAGCCAGTCAGCGTCCCCGACCAGAAAAAATGCCGGCACGCCGGGTGCGGCCCATGCTTTCAGCGCGAGCTCCCCGCCGACGCCGCCCGGCTCGCCCATGGTCAGCGCGAGCGGCCGCAGGGAGGTCACTTGCGACGGAATATCAGTGCTGTCCGGCGCAGGTCCTGCAAATAGCGGTCGGCGCGACGGTTGATCCGCTCGAGACGCAACTGCCGCGCAATTTCCGCCCGTTGCCTGGCGTCTTCCGGAGTCGCGATGCGTTCGCACACCATCAGCACCAGGAAACCGCCTTCCCACGGTATCGGGCCGCTCGCGACGTCCGGATCGAGGCTTGTCGCCTCGCTTTGCAACCGCTGCGGCAATTCGCTCAATTTGACGCGGCCGATATCCACCGGCGCTTCGACCCCGGCATCCGCGGCGGCACGCTCCATGTCGGTGCAACCGGCAATCGTGCTGCCGACCGCCGCCGCCCGCTCGCGGAGCGTTTCCACCTGCGCCGGTCCGGCGCCTTCAGGCGCCGCAAAATGGAGGCGCTTAAGCGCAAATTCGACATCCGGCAGCGCCGAGCCTTCGATCACGCCCCGCTCGCGCAGCAACAGGATATAGAAGCCGTTTTCGAGGCGAATCGGGGCAGAAAAACCGTTCGGCGCCAGGCTATCCAATGCGGCTTCCAGCCGGGAATCGAGCTGCCCGGAGCGCACGCGCCCCAGGTCGCCGCCAATGGCGGCGGAAGAGGATTGCGAAAACTGCCGGGCCAAACCTGCAAAGGAAGCGCCGGCGCGCAATTGCGCCGCGATTCCGTCCGCAGCCGCCCGCACTTCGCCTTCTCTGGCCGGGTCGTCCACCGCCAGATAGATTTCCGAGACGACATATTCGTTCGAGCCGGCGGCGGCGCGGCGTTCCGCCAGGCGCGCGTCCACCTCGCCGGCGCCGACCTCGACGCGCGGCGCGACCCGCCTAGCCAGCACCTTGCTCCAGGCGGCTTCCACTCGCAAATGTTCCTTCAGCGCTTCGATATCGAGCCTGTTGCTGCGGAAAAATCGATCCAGACCGCCCGGTTGCAGATTGTTGCGCTTCTCTATGTCCGCGATTTGCTCTGCAATCTCGCGTTCGCTCACGCCGATTCCGAGCCGCTTCGCTTCCTGGCTTTGCAGGCGCTCATCCATGAGGGTGTGCAGGACTTGCGACCCGAGCCGGCGGCGGACCTCCGGCGTGTCCTCGACATTCGAAGACGACAACGCAATGCCAAGCCGGGCGATAAGGTCGTACCGAGTGATAATGTCATCATTGACAACCGCCACGATCCGGCCGGCCTGCTGGGCCTGGGCCGCGCCGCAGGCAGCCAGGCCGCACAAGATGATGACAAACCGCAGGCATGCGCAACGCATCTTCGCCGTTCCCGTCTGGTCTTGGCTCCCGCAGTTATGCCGTCAGCCGTCCTCCAGATGCAAGAGCGCGGCGCATCCGAGCATCGCCGCAGCGGCTGCCGGCGTCCAGGCCGCCAGCAAGACCGGCGCCCGCCCCGACAGGCCGAGCGCGAAAACGACGTCGGACAGGATGAACAGCAGGAAGCCGGCCCCGACCCCGGCGGCAAGCACCGCCGCCGCGCCGCCGCGCCGCCGCGAGCGGATCGAAACAGTCGCACCGATCAAGAGCATCGCGGCCGTCAGGACGATAGATGCCAGCAAGGCATGAAACCGGAGTCGGTGCTTTCGCGCCGGAAAACCCGCTTCCTCCAACGATTCGATGTATCCCGGCAATCTCCAGACCGACATCGTGGCCGGGCCCGCCAGGCTGTCCTCGATACCTTCCCAACTGAGCGTCGTGGGGACCGTTTCGGCTGGGCGGCGAGCCGGGGACTCCTTCGAATCGGCATCCCAAACGCCCTCGAGGAACCAGTGCCCGGCGCGCAGCACCGCGGAGTTCGCGTCGATGCGGCCCCGAAAGCTCCGCATGCCCTCGAAACGATAAAGCACAACATCGTACAACACGCGGCCCGGTCCGACCCGGTCCGCGAACAGGATCGTCAAATCGCCGTCAACAACCTCCCGCAGCCACAACCCCGATTGAGAAATCGACGACACCGGAGCCGCGTTGCCGAAATATTTCGTTTCCAGCCGTTCGAAACGGTCTTGCGCCGCAGCCGCAAGCGGGCCGTAAAGCATCACCTTTCCCAAACCGATCAGGAACGCGACCGCCAGCGCCGGCAGCAAGACCCGCCAGACCGAGACGCCGGCCCCGTGCGCTGCGGTCAGTTCGTTGTGCCGTGCGAGACGGTCGAATGCGAACAGGCTGCCGAAAAGCACCGCAAAAGGCAGCATGAGCTCCAGCATCGCCGGCAGCTTGAGCGCCGCCATCTCCAGCACGACAGCGAATGTCGCCGCCTCCCGCGTTCCGGAACGGCGCAACAGTTCGATCGTTCCGACCAGCCAGATAATCGCGGCCAATACAAGCAGGACGATGCATACCCAGAGGAAAAACCGCCGGGCCAGATAGCGGAAAAGCACCCCGAACTGCTGCATCCGACGCTTCCCCCGGTTTCAGACGGAAGCCGGGCGGCGGCCGCTCAGCGCCAGCAGCGCGAACCCGGCCAGAATCGGCACCGCCCCGATAGCGTATTGAAGACCGGCAAGAACCGGCAGTTTCGCCGCTGCCGCCTTCGCCGCATACGCTCCCACCAGAAGGCCGAACGCAATCGCCCCGGCCAGCGCCGGTCGAAACGACCGGCGCTGGCGGTTCACTCCGCCCGACAGCAGACAGGCGAGCGCCACAACGGCCACGGCTCCCGGCATGAGGCCGCTTGCGAGCCGGAAATGCCCTTCCGCCTTGTGCTTCGCGACGTTTGCGTGCCCGACCTCTACGGCGGAAGGGTTCAGCAGCTCGCCCAAAGTCCGTTCCCGCCGGCTGCGCGATCTCGGCGAAAGGGAGGGCAAATCGAGTTCAATTGTGTTGCGGTCGAAATAGACAAGGGTCAGGCGCCCGGTTTCCCGGTCGATCTCGTGCCGACTCCCGTTGACGGCAGTCAGCCTGGGCACCCCGTCCGTTATCGAGACGGCGCCCCTTTCGGCCATGTAGGTTATGCGCCGGTCGGGGTCCCGGTCGTCCTGAAGCAGGATTCCCGAATACTCGCTGATGCCGGCGCCGTCCTGCACGAACAGTGTCATGTCGCGATCGATCTGCCGGAAGGCGCCCGGCTGTGCGAACAGGATGGAAAAGCGATCCTTGAGGCTCGACCGGAGGTCGCGCAACTCACTTTCGGAGGAAGGCGCCAGCACAAGCGCGTTCCATGTGACGATGCCCATGACCGCGAGTCCCAACACGAGCGCCGGCGCGGCCAGGCGCAGGTCGCTGACCCCCGCCGCCCGCATGACGATGAGTTCACTGTCGGAGGCCATTCGCACATAGACAGTCAGGATGGCGATGAGCAGGGCCAATGGTAAGGCCACACCCCCCAGATAAGGCAGCGCCAGGAGCACGAGCGCCGCGAATAGTTCGACGGCGGCTCCGCGTTCCACGATATCATCGACAAAACGCAGCGCCGTCGCCAGCAGCAGCAGCGGGCAAAGCGCACCGGCCGCCGCGCCCAGTGCGACAAGCAAACGCCGCAGGACGTAAAGATCGGTCTGGCGCATCGCAAGCCTGTATGCTGGTTTACCGAACACCAGACAAGCCGCATGAGGATTCCGATGAAGGTTTCTTTCTCCGCTCCCGCCCTTCCCCGCTCGGGAGCCTTGGTACTGACAGTCGCCAAAGGAGGGGCTCTGGAAGGTTTGGCGGCCGAAGCGGACGCCGCTGCATCGGGCGCGCTTTCCAGAGCCGTAGCAGCGTCCCGTTTCGACGGCGAAGCGAAGGCCACGCTGGAGGTCATGGCCCCTTCCGGCCTCGATGCCGAACGGGTCCTGCTCGTCGGAACAGGAACGGAACTCGATGCGCGCCTTGCCGAGGATGTGGGCGGCGCCGTCTATTCCGCCCTCGCGAAGTCGGGTTCGGAGTCGGCGATGCTCGCCTGGCCGCAGGCCGGGTCCGGTGCGGCCACCGGACTGGGCGCGGCTCTTGCAGCCTACCGCTTCGATAAATACCGTACGCAGCTCAAGGACAAGGACAAGCCGGCGCTCGCCGAACTCGTCATCGCGGCGCCCGATGCCGACGATGCCCGCCAGTCCTACGAAGAGGACGGCGCCCAGGTTGTCGAAGCGGTCAAATTTGCGCGCGACTTCGTCTCGGAGCCGGGCAATGTGCTCTACCCCGAAACTTATGCGGAAGAGCTGCGCGCATTGGAAACGGCCGGCGTTTCGGTGGAAGTGCTGGACCAGGCTGCCCTGGAAGAACTCAAGATGGCGACGCTGTTGGGCGTGGCGCAAGGCAGCGCGCGCCAGGCCCGGGTGGTCGTCATGCGCTGGAAAGGGGCCGAGGGACCGCCGATGGCTCTGGTCGGCAAGGGCGTTACCTTCGACACTGGCGGCATCTCGATAAAGCCCAGCGGCGGCATGGAAGAGATGAAGTGGGACATGGGCGGCTCCGCAGCGGTGGCCGGAGCGATGAAGGCGATTGCCGGGCGCAAGGCGGCCGCAAATGTCGTTGGCATCGTCGGCCTCGTGGAGAACATGCCTTCGGCAACGGCGCAGCGGCCAGGCGATGTCGTGACCAGCTACTCCGGACAGACGGTGGAAGTGATCAACACCGATGCCGAAGGCCGTCTCGTTCTGGCGGACCTGCTGGCCTATGTCATCGAAGTCTACAAGCCGCGCGCCGTGGTCGACCTGGCGACGTTGACCGGGGCCATGGTCATCGCGCTGGCCCACGAATATGCCGGCATGTTCTCCAACGACGACGAACTCGCCGGGTCGCTGACGTCGGCAGGCGAAGCCGTGGATGAGAAATTGTGGCGGTTCCCGCTCCACGACGCCTATGACAAGATGCTCGAATCCCATATTGCGGACATGAAGAATATCGGCCCGCGCGAGGCAGGCGCGATAAGTGCGGCGCAATTCCTGAAGCGCTTCGTTGGCGAGACTCCCTGGGCGCATCTCGATATCGCCGGCACGGCCTGGACCGACAAGGCGCGTCCGACCGTGCCCAAGGGAGCGACAGGCTACGGGGTGCGCCTGCTCGACCGGCTGGTCCGGGATGTCTGCGAAAGCTGACCCGCCGGGCTTCTACGACCTGGACGGCGCTCCGCTCGACCTCGGCTTGGGGCGGCTGCTTGAGGCGGCGCTGGCCGAGGGTCGGCGCGTGTGCGTTCGCCTCGGCCAGGAAGAACGGGTCGCGGCGCTCGACCAGGGGCTGTGGACCTATCGCAACGACAGTTTCCTGCCGCATGGATGCGAAGGCGACCCCGCGGAACATCCGGTGTGGCTGACGACGGCGCCCGGGAATCCCAACGCCGCCGACCTGCTCGTCGTGGTGGACGATGCGTCGATGGACGGCCGGGACGGATTCGCCGACACCGCCTATCTGTTCGACAGGCGCGACCCAGCCATGAGGGACATCGCCCGCGACCGCTTTGCCGCATTTCGCGACGAGAGGAGCCGGCCTGTCTATCTGCGGTTCGGGCCCCAAGGCTGGCCGCAATCGTAACAGCGTCGTTGTGCAGGCGGGTCGGCATGGCTATAACGCCGCGCCCGCCATGCTGGGGAGGAGACCTGAAGTGGCGACCGAACGCACATTGTCTATCGTGAAGCCCGATGCGACCCGACGACGATTGACGGGAGAGATCGTTGCCCGGTTGGAGAAGGCGGGACTGCAGGTTGTGGCGCAGAAGCGCATCCGGCTTACGCGGGAGCAGGCAGAGGGCTTCTATGCCGAGCACAGCGAACGGCCGTTCTTCGACGACCTTTGCACCTTCATGACCTCTGGCCCGATTGTCGTGCAGGTCCTCGAAAGCGAGAACGCTATCGAACGCAACCGCGAGATCATGGGCGTCACCAACCCGGCCAATGCCGCCAACGGCACGATTCGCAAGGATTACGGCGAGTCGATCGAAGCCAATTCCGTCCACGGCTCCGATTCCCCCGGAAGCGCGGAGCGCGAGATCGCCTACTTCTTCAGTGCCTGCGAAATCGTTGGCTAGAATCGGTCCGGGCGATCCACGCGGGCTACCGACAGGGCATCGACGCGGGCGGCGCCTGAGCGTTTCAGAACGCGCGCGCAGGCTTCGAGCGTCGCCCCGGTCGTCAACACATCGTCCACGATCACGATGCGCGCCCCGCGCACACGGTCCCGCCAGGACGGCGTAAGCCGGAATGCGCCGGCGACATTGCGCCCGCGTTCGCGCGGCCCGAGGCCGGTTTGCGGGCGGGTGCGCCGGATGCGCCGCAGCATGTCGGGAGCGAAGGCCGCCCTGCCTCTCACGGCTAGGTGTCGGGCGAGCAATGCGGACTGGTTGTAGCGGCGGCGGTAAAGCCGCATCCAGTGGAGCGGCACCGGCGCGACCCAGTCCGCATCTTCGAGCAAGGCCGCGCCCGCTTCCCGCGCCCATTTCGTCAGCAAGGGCGCAAGGCCGGTCTCGTCGCGAAACTTGAACCGGCGGATCAGGTCTCTCGCGTTACCCGCGTAAATCAACGCACTTCTTGCGCGGTCATAGGCCGGACGCCTCGCCATGCACGCCCCGCACAGGGACTCCGCTTCGGCCTCGAAGGCAAAGGGGCGCCCGCAACAGTCGCACAACGGCTCGACGACGAACGCAAGGTCCGACCAGCAGGCCGCACAAAGGGCCGCCGGGTCTGCAACGGGACCGCGGCAGAAAGCGCAGCGCGGCGGCAGCGCCAGGTCCAGCAGCCGCCGTCCGAACGCCGCAGCTCCGGTTCCGGGAAACACCGGCAGGGATCAGGCAGGGCGGCTCCAGAACCGGGTCGTGCCATCACGGTCCAACTGTTCCACCAGCCCGGTTTCCCAGTTGAGGTAAGCCTGCATCGCCTCCTCGACCGTTCCGCCCTGCTCGTAGGGCTTCAGCCACACATCGTCCGCCATGTCCGCCATTTGCCCGGCCCCGCTCTCCAACGGTCCGCTCCAGGCGTTCGTTCCGCCTTCGAGCACGGCTACCGGGCGGTCGAAGCCCGACGCCGCCAGACGGGCCAGCATGCCGTCCGGCGAGGTGAAGACATAGCGGTCCGCCTCCGGCAGCCGCGCCGAGGCAAGCCTGGCTCTCACTGCGAACCAGGCGCCCGGTATATGCCCCTCGGCATATGTCTTGCTGTCGGCGAAATCGACCACGACCGCATCCTCCAGCCCCTCGGGGCCGACCGTCGGCACGTCTGCAAGGCCCGGGACCTCCGGAACGTGGGGGCCGGTCTCCAGCGGGCCGCTGTCCAGCGCCCCTTCCAGCACCGCCGCGTCCCAGTTCATCTGCCGAAGCCAGTGGGCGGTCATTGCCGCGCGGACGCCGTTGTCGTCCACCAAGAAGATGCGGGCGCCCTGCACCGCCGCATAGCGGTCGGTCGCCTGCACCAACTGGCCGCCCGGCGCCGGGCGCGAGCCTTTCAGATGCCCCGCTTCGAACTCATACGGATGGCGCACATCGAGCACATAGGTCGTCCGGCCCGGCGCCGGCGGGATTTCACGCACGACCGGCACCTCGAAACGCTCGGCGACCGATCGGGCGCCGGCGCGCGCCGCGTCCAGCCCGGCGGCGGTCGGTTCGGGCGCCGGGCGCTCGTTGCCGCGCTCCAGTTCGAGGCCGGCAAGATGCCAGCCCATGGTGCCGTTGCGCAGCGCCGCGACCTTGTTCGGGATTCCCGCATTGATCAGGGATTGCGCGCCGATGATGCTGCGCGTCCGCCCGGCGCAATTGACGATCACCGCGGTATCCGGAGACGGCGCGAGGTCGCGCACGCGATAGACCAGCTCGGCGCCGGGACAACAGGTCGCGGTCGGAATGTTCATATTGCGGAACTCGTCCATCGGCCGGCTGTCCAGCACGACCACCGGATCCGGGCCGTCCAGCATCGCCTTCAGCTCGTCGGCCGATACGGAGGGGGTATCGTAGGCATGCTCGACATATTCGCCGAAGGCCTTGCTCGGCACGTTGAACCCGGAGAACACCTCGTAGCCCGCCTGCCGCCAAGCCTCGACCCCGTTCGCAAACAAGGCGATGTCGGTGTAGCCGAGTTCGCGGAGCCGCGCCGCGCCACGTTCCGCCAGCCCCTCGCCATTGTCGGTGACAATGATCCTTGTCGCCTTGCGCGGCACCAGATCGCGGATCGACAATTCCAGCCGGGAGAGCGGGATGTTGCACGCATGCAGCAGATGCGCGGGCGCGAAGGAGCCTTCTTCCCGCATATCGAGAATCGCCAGCTCTGCCTCGCCGTCCAGCGCCTCGCGCAACTCCTTGGCCGAGATCGGGCTATAGTTCTCGCTCATGGGCTTTCCTTCCGGCGCAGCAGGGCGTTGATGATACCGCAACTCTTCGACCGAAGCGCCCTTCGCCGCCACCGCGACCGCGCGGCGGCAGCGCCGCCCGGCGCCGGTTTCTTGCTTCGCGAAGTGGCCGAGCGGCTGGCCGACCGACTCGACGACGTAACCGTCAGCTTTCCGCTCGCTCTCGATATCGGGGCGCGCGACGGAGTGCTGGCGCACGCGCTGGAGGGGCGGGGCGGAATCGAAACCCTCATTCGCCTGGAAGCGTCCGAAGCGCTCTGCCGCGCCGGAGGCGGAATTGCCGTCGTCGGCGAGGAAGACCGCCTGCCCTTCGCCCGGCAGAGCTTCGACCTGGTTGCGAGCAGTCTCGCCCTGCACTGGACGCAGGACCTGCCCGGCGCACTCGCCCAGATCAAGCGCGCGCTCAAGCCGGGCGGCCTTTTTCTCGCCAGCCTGTTCGGCGGCGAAACGCTGGCCGAACTGCGCCGCGGCCTGCTTGCCGCCGATGCCGCCGCCTCCGGAGGCGCTGCGCCCAGGGTCTCCCCATTCGCCGATTTGCGCGACGCCGCCGGACTCCTGCAGCGCGCCGGTTTCGATCTGCCGGTCGCCGACCTCGATACCATCCGGGTGACTTACAATTCGCCGTTCAGGCTGATGGCCGATCTTCGCGCCATGGGCGAGACCAACGCGCTGACCGCCCGGCCGCGGCACTTCGCCCGCCGCGCGCTCTTTGCCGAACTCGCCTCGCAGCAGGCGGGCCGGCAGGCGGCGACCTTCCAGATCATCTATCTCTCCGGCTGGGCCTGACCGCGAACCAAGCGTGTGCCTGCGACCATCGCACGCAGCTTTTCCCGCGCAAGCCAGCGCGGCAGCGCCGAGAAGCCGCAATCGGCCGTGACCCAGAGCCGCTTCCTCGGCTCGACGGCCAGCACGCGCTTCAGGCGCGCGGCGACCTCCTCCGGCGTTTCGATATGGAACGACTTCACATCGATCACGCCCGCCGCGATCCGGTAGCGCTCGGCCAGTGCCGGCAACCGGTCGAGGTCCGCCATTTCCCGGTTGGCGAACTCCAGCACCAGCATCGAGCAGTCGAGCATGGCCATGCCGGGCAGCAGGCGGGCGAAACCGCGCGGCGCGCAGGGGCGCGACGCATTGTTGCCGAAGCAGATATGTTCCGAATGACCCGCCACGGCCTTGTTGACCGCTTCGGCGCGAAGACGGCTGTCGAGATCGCAGGAAGGATCGGAAAAGCCCGGTTCGTCAATCTGGACCAGTTCGGCCCCCTCTTCCGCAAGTCCGTCGAGCTCGTTCCGCACGATGTCGGCGATGTCGTCGAGCAGGGTCAACGCATCGCCGCCATAGAGGCCTTCCGGCTCGATCTTGGGCATGAAGGTCAGAGGTCCGGGAAACGCCGCCTTGAGCCGCCAGCCGGGCGCCAGTTCCATGAGGCGGCGGTACTCGGCCGCGATACCGAGGCCGTCCGGCGCGGTTACCTGTTCGCGCGCGACGAAATGCAGCGCCCGGTCATAGCCCGGCACGCCGAGCCGCCGGCCTGCGGGGATTCACTCGATCCCGGTCAGCCGGTCGTGCATCTCATAGACGAAGCGGCTCCGGCGGAGTTCGCCGTCGGAAAGGATGTCCACGCCCGCTTCGATCTGGTCCGCAATCGCGATGCGGGTCGCGTCGTCGAAAGCCTCCTCGACATCCTCGGCGCCTGTCCGCCCCGTGCGCATGGCTTCCCGGAAAAGAAAGAGTCAGCCGGGCGCCGCATAAGACCCCACGCCCATTGTCGGTAAATCCATGCCGTTTCCTCCTTTTCGGCCGCCGCATCGGGCCGGCGACAAGGCTCCCGACATTTCGGGGACCGTCATGAAATGCCATGACTCGCTGCACCGCGCGCCCCTCGGCGCCGCCGAGCGCTCCACCCGGCAGGGCCTCCCCCGGAGGGGACACCCCACGAGATGTCATGAAATGTCATGTTTACCGTGAAAATACCCCGAGATGAGGCGCAACAAACCCCGCGCACCGGCGGAGTACTGCTCCAAGGGCGCTCGACGCTCACCATCGGCGGCGCCCGCCTTGCGGACTCCGACCGGCTGGCTACCCCCGTACAGGCCCGAAGTGCGGATTTTTCGGAAGCGAGAGACGCGGCCACCGGAAGCTTCGGCTCTCGGAGCCATTCTAGCACACTTTTTCCCCGGTCAAGTCCCCAGCGAAACAAAAAGTGAATATCCTGCTGCCCGTTTCGTCGCCCCGTTCCGGAGGCCGGGGCGGCGGACGAAGCGCGCAACGCGGAGCAGCCAGATACGGATGGGTGCACCCGGCGGGGCCGCGGCGAAATCCGGGAGAGGCCCGGACGAACGGTTCCGCAACCGGCTCAAACGGGGTAGAAGCGGCGCGCAGCCCCGCCCCGACCCGAGAGGAGCGCGCTACCATGGCCATTCTCGCCCAACGCCTTGCCGTCATTCGCCCCTCCCCGACCGTGGCGCTTAACGCCAAGGCGATGGAGATGAAGGCCGCGGGCCACGATGTGATCGGGCTGGCGGCCGGCGAGCCGGACTTCGACACGCCGGAGAATGTGGCGGATGCAGGCGTGGCCGCCATCCGGGCCGGCGACACCAAATACACCGCGCCAGATGGCCGCCCCGAGCTCAAGGCCGCGGTCGCGCGCAAGTTGAAGCGCGAGAACGGCCTCGACTACGCGCCCAACCAGGTCACGGTCGGCAATGGCGGCAAGCATGTGCTCTACAACGCCTTCATGGCGAGCCTCGACCCCGGCGACGAGGTGGTGATCCCCGCGCCCTACTGGACCAGCTATCCCGACATGGCGCTGCTCTGCGGCGGCGTCCCGGTCACGGTCGAATGCAAGGCGGACGCCGGTTTCAAGATGACCCCGGCGCAATTGGACGCCGCCATTACGCCGAAGACCAAATGGGTGTTGCTCAACAGCCCGAGCAATCCTTCCGGGGCCGCCTACAGCCATGCAGAGATGAAGGCGCTGACCGATGTACTGCTTGCGCATGAGCATGTCTGGGTGCTGACGGACGACATGTACGAGCACATCGTCTATGACGGTTTCGAGTTCGTGACCCCCGCCCAGGTGGAGCCGCGGCTGATGGACCGGACGCTCACGGTGAACGGTGTTTCGAAGGCCTATGCGATGACCGGCTGGCGCATCGGCTATGCGGCCGGCCCGCTGGAGCTCATCAAGGCGATGGGCATGGTGCAGAGCCAGAGCACGACCAACCCCTCCTCGATCAGCCAGACGGCTGCGGTGGAGGCGCTGGACGGCCAGCAGGACTTCATCCCGGAGCGGGCGGCCGCCTTCCAGAAACGGCGCGACCTCGTCGTCTCGATGCTGAACCAGGCACCGGGAATCGTCTGCAACCGGCCGGAAGGCGCCTTCTATGTCTATCCCTCCTGCGCCGGCTGCATGGGCAAGCGGACGCCGGACGGGCAAGTCATCGCCAGCGACGACGAATTCTGCGCCTGGCTGATCGATGCCGAGGGCGTGGTCACGGTTCCGGGATCGGCGTTCGGTCTGTCGCCGCATTTCCGCATCTCCTACGCGACCGATGACGCGACGCTGGAAGAAGCTTGCCGGCGCATCCAGCGGGCGGCGGCCGCGCTCGCATGAAGATTGCCGTCGTCGGCGCGGGCGGGGTCGGCGGCGTCTTCGGCGCGCGACTTGCAGCGGCGGGCCACGAAGTCACCATCGTTGCGCGCGGCGCTCATCTGGAGGCGATCCGAAGCGGCGGCCTGCGTGTGACAGGCGGTCCCCGCGACCTGCATGTCCGCCCGGCGCTCTCCACCGACCGGCCCGAGGAAATCGGCGGGGCGGATGTCGTTCTGTTCGCCGTCAAGCAATGGGACCTCGAGCGCGCCGCTGCGGCGGCCCGCCCGCTGGTGGGGTCCGGGACCACGGTCGTGCCGCTGCAGAACGGTATCGACGCCCGCGAACGCCTGGGCGCGGTTCTCGGCCTGGACCCGGTTATCGGCGGCACGGCCTTCATCAACGCCTTCATCGCGGAACCGGGCGCCATCGAGCAGCGGACGCCGTTCAACCGCTTGGTTTTCGGCGAGTGGGACGGACGCATCTCGGCCCGCGTCGAGGCGCTGGCGGCAGCATGCGAACCGGCGGATATCGAGGCTGTGGCGAGCCCGAATATCGAGCTCGATATCTGGAAGAAATTCATCTTCCTGGTGGCCGTGAGTTCGGTCAACGCCGTCGTGCGCGGCAACAACGCCGTGGTCCGGCGTTGCCCCGAAACCGAGGCGCTGATTGGCATCTGCGCGTCAGAGGCCGCCGCCATAGGCCGGGCGCGCGGCGTGCCGCTCGACGCCGATGCCGGCGAGCAGGCGGCCGGCCTGGCGGCGACCTTCGGCGATGACGGCATTGCGTCGATGGCCGCCGACCTCATCAAGGGCGGCCGCCTCGAACTGCCCTGGCTCGCCGGCAAGGCGGTGGCGCTGGCCCGCGAAACCGGCGTCCCCGCCCCGGTGCTGGAGACCATCCACGCCGCCCTGCTCCCCTGGCAGGACGGGGCAGCGGCGACCTTGACCCCGCAACGCCCTAGCCCATAGTAACAGCAACAGGGGAGGATCGCCGATCATGGACGCTGCGGAGGCGACGAGGATCAGGGTCGTCATCTTTCAGGAGGCCGGCATGTGGGTCGCGCAGTGCCGGGAATACGACATCGGGGCGCAAGCTGCCTCTGTTGACAAATTGCACGAACGTTTGAGCGTGGCGATCGAAGCTGAACGTCAGGAAAGCATGGCCCGGAATGGCCGACCCTTCGCCGGCATCGCCCCCGCTCCCGAATATTTCCACAGACTCTGAGAGAAACGCCTGGGTCGCTTCGAACCGGAAGGCCTGGCCGCGCCGAATGTCGAATTTGCGCTCTGCGCATAGAAAGCGGAAGACATGGTGGCGTATCCCTTCGGAGGACACCCGACCTTTGCCGGGTATCTGCATTGGGCGCGGGCAGGGTTGCACCGTCCAGACGGGCGTTGCCCAGTCGGGCGGCCACAGGTCCCAGGGCGTGACGAAGATCGGTTCCCCTGACGGAAGACTCCGGGTGATCGAAGCTGGAACGGAACAGACCGATGTCCTCCTCCCGACAACCATCGCGCGGCTTGACCGGCGCCTGGGTTTGAAATCTCCGTGGTTCTCCATCGACGGCGAGAGCTGATTTCCGCGTCTCCGGCCGGGCTGCCGCCGCGGCCCATTTCGATGCACCGCTTCTGCGTCGCGCCGATGATGGACCGGACGGACCGGCATTGCCGGTTCTTCCACCGGCTGCTCTCGCGCCGCGCGCGGCTCTACACCGAGATGCTGACGGCCGGGGCCGTCATCCACGGCGACCGGGACCGGCTGCTGGGCTTCGGTCCGGCCGAGCGGCCCGTCGCGCTGCAGCTCGGCGGCAGCGAGCTTGACATGCTCGCCGAGGCGGCGCGCATCGGCGAGCGCTTCGGCTATGACGAGATCAACCTCAATTGCGGCTGCCCGAGCGACCGCGTGAAGAAGGGCCGCTTCGGGGCGAGCCTGATGGCCGAACCGGAGCTCGTCGGCCGGTGCCTCGCCGCCATGCGCGCCGCCGTATCCATCCCGGTGACAGTCAAGTGCCGTATCGGTATCGACGACCAGGACGATGGCGCGCTCGACCGCTTTGTCGAGACCGTCCATGCGCTCTCCGGCGTCACCGTCTTCATCGTCCACGCGCGCAAGGCTTGGCTGAAGGGCCTCAGCCCGAAGCAGAACCGCGAAGTGCCGCCGCTGCGCTACGAGCTGGTGTTCCGCCTGAAAGCGGAGCGCCCGGACCTCTGCATCGTGCTGAACGGCGGCGTTGCCGATCTCGACGCGGCCGAGGCCCTGCTTGCGGACGGGGCCGTCGACGGCGTGATGCTGGGACGCGCCGCCTATTCCGACCCCTGGCTTCTGGCCGATGTCGACCGCCGGCTTTTCGGCGCGCATAACCCGGTGGAGGCACGGCGCGAGGCGGTGGCAGCCCTGCTGCCCTATGCCGAGCGGCTGGCGGCGGACGGCATCCGCCTGCACGCGCTCGCGCGCCATCTCCACGGGCTGTTCCAGAGCCGCCCCGGAGCCCGCGCCTTCCGCCGCCATCTGGCGGAGAACGCGCATCTGCCGGGCGCGGGCGCAAATGTGCTTGCCGCAGCCGCCAGCCTCGCCGCTCCGCCCGACCGTCTGGCGGCCTGACCTCGATGAAAAAGGGCGATTCTGTCCCCGGCAATGCCGACCGACGCTCCCTCGTCATTGACGATAGCAAAGCGTGAACGCCGGCGTCCGGCAGCTTGCGGAGTTCGACAAGCCTGCCACCGACAATGACGCTGGCGGTCATTCCGCCTCCTCGTCCTCGCGTTCTCGCACCCAAGCACGGTGCGCCCGCAGGTCGTGGGATTTGTCGAAGCCCCACCGCCCGCGTTTCTCCTTGCGGGCGACCTGCTCGACTCGCTCGTAGCGGTCGCTGTAGGCGGCGATTGCATAGCCGCCGCGGACCAGCCATTTCCCGATGTCTTCGCCGTCGCAGGTCACATGACCGAGCAAGCGACCGAACTTGTCACGGTCCTCGACCGCCACCTGAACACGGTGTCCGCCGACTTTCTTAACCAGCTCTTTCTTGACCCACCAGCCCTCGTCGAACCAGCGGCCTGTCCGGGATGACTTCGCCCGTCGGTCGTATTCCGCCGCCTCCATCTCCGGCCAATCCCTCTGCCCTGACTTCCGCAGACGGCGCCATTCCTCCTGCGCCGCGCTCGGCTTGTTCCGCCCCACCTTGATCTCAGCGACGATGACCGGAAGACGCGGCGGCCGGGCGCGCGCCCGTTACCGGCGCGACCTTTCCATCCACACGGTTTATTCCTCCCGGCTCCTTCGGTCAGGACGGCAGCAGCCCCGCCAATTCGTTGAGCCCGCCTATCTCCGCCGCCGGCCGGAACGGCAGCGTCTCCACCGGCGCGCCGGCGCGGTTGATCCACACCGCCCGGAAGCCGAAGGCCGCCGCGCCGGCCGCATCCCATCCATTTGCAGATACGAAACAGACCTGCGCCGGCTGCGCGTCCAGCTCATCGACGGCGAGCTGGTACACCGAAGGGTGCGGCTTGAAGATGCCGCAGGCGTCCACGGAGAGCACCCGGTCGAGCAGCGGCCTCAGGACGTTGGCGTTGACCGCAGCCGTCAGCATGGTCGCGGTGCCGTTGGAGAGGACCGCGGTGCGCAGACGCCGGCCCTTCAGCGCCTCCAGACACGGGCGGGCGTCCGGGAACGCATCGAGCGCGAGGTAGAGCTGCATCAGCTCGGCGCGGAGCACCGGGTCGTCCACATTACAGGCAGCCATCGCGTAGTCGAGCGCCTCGCCCGTGACCTGCCAGAAGTCGGCATACTTGCCCATCAGCGAGCGCAGCCAAGTGTAGTCGATCTGCTTCTGCCGCCAGACAGCGGAAAGCCGGTCGGCCGCCAGCCCGATTCGCGCCCGTCTCGCGGCCAGCGGCGCGTTGAAATCGAACAGGGTGCCGTAAGCGTCGAAGACGCAGGCCCGGATGTCCTGAAGGTTGTTGTCGCCTGGCATCGGTGTCGGGCTTCCGGTTACGGTCGGTGACGGCCCCAGACTAGCTTGCGGCAAGCCTGCGGTGAAACTATGTTTCGCCCCGACAGGCAGAGGAGGTCCAGGCCATGTTCAAGGGATCGCTGGTGGCGTTGATTACCCCGTTTCGGGAGGGTGGAGTCGACGAGAAAGCGTTTCAGGACTTCGTCGAGTGGCAGATCGCCGAAGGCACGCACGGGCTGGTGCCCTGCGGCACCACGGGCGAGTCGCCGACCCTGAGCCACGACGAGCACAAGCGCGTGACCGAACTCTGCATCGAGGCTGCGGCCGGCCGCGTGCCGGTAGTCGCCGGCGCCGGCTCGAATTCGACAGCCGAGGCGATCGACCTCGCCCGCCATGCCAAGCAGGCCGGCGCCGACGGCATCCTCGTGGTGACGCCCTATTACAACAAGCCGAACCAGGACGGCCTCTACGCGCATTTCAAGGCGATCAACGACGCCGTCGAGATCCCGATCATCATCTACAACATCCCGCCGCGCTCCGTGGTCGATATGACCGTCGAGACCATGGCGGCGCTCGCAAAGCTGCCGAATGTCGTGGGCGTCAAGGATGCGACCACGGACCTCCAGCGCCCGCTCGAAACGCGCATCGCCGCCGGCCCCGATTTCTGCCAGCTCTCCGGCGAGGACGGCACCGCCCTGCCCTTCCTGATCCAGGGCGGCGTGGGCTGCATTTCGGTGAGCGCCAATGTCGCGCCGAAGCTCTGCTCGATGATGCATGAGGCCTGGCAGCAGGGGGCGCTGGAAACGGCGATGCAGATCAACGAGCGCCTCATGCCGCTGCACAAGGCGATGTTCTTCCAGCCGAGCCCGGCCGGCGCCAAATACGGCGCGCATCTTCTGGGGCATTGCGCGCCGGACACGCGCCTGCCGCTGACGCCGGCCGTCCCGGCAACGCAGGCCCAGGTGCGCAGCGCGATGACGGGCCTGGAACTGATCGGCTAGTTCCGTCCGATGCCCGTTCGGCTGGTTGCCCAGAACCGCCGGGCGCGGCACGACTACTTCATCGAGGACGTGATCGAGGCCGGGATGCAGCTTTCCGGCAGCGAGGTGAAGTCGCTGCGCGAAGGGCGCGGCTCCATCGTCGAGGCCTATGCGGTCGAGCGGGCGGGTGAGATCTTCCTCGTCAACGCCCACATCCCGGAATACAAGCCCGCCCGCTATTTCGGGCATGTTGCCAAACGGCCACGCAAACTTCTGCTCCACAAGCGCGAGATTGACCGGCTGGCCGGCGCCGTCCGGCGCGAGGGCGCGACCATCGTGCCGCTCAAGCTCTATTTCAACGAGCGCGGGCGCGCGAAGCTGGAACTCGGCCTCGCCCGAGGCAAGCGCAAGGTGGACAAGCGCCACGCGATCAAGGAACGCGACTGGAAGCGCGACAAGCAGCGCCTGATGAAAGCGCGGGGCTAGCCGGCGCATCAATCGCCGTTCAGCGTCAGACGTTGGGCCACCCTCGCCGATACTGGATCGTCCATCTCTGTTAGCACCGAAAGAATTTCGGCGCGGAAAATGGGTTGCGCAGCGGCGCATCTGGCGAGTTCGACGACAATCTCGTCGTCCGGGATGCCCGCGATCGCATCGATGACGTCAGCGGAAGGCTCGTTGCGGAGTGCATCCAGCAGGAAATCCCGAGCCGCCCGGTCGCCTTGCCGTCCGAGCGTCACCGCCGCGGCGCGGCGCACAGCGCCATCGGGGTCGAGAAGTCCGGTCCGTACCCTGTCTCCGGTCAGGCCGGCCCGAAAGGCGAGCGCAAAGGCCGAAGCGCGGACGCGGGCGTCCGGATCTTCCAGAAAGCCTGCAATGGAGGCGCCCGGCAAGACCAGCTTCGCATCTACGGCAGCCTCGAGAGCCGGCGCCTGCAGGCCGCTCGGCAACGACGGCGACAGCAGGACCTCCCGCAGAGACTGACATGCGCTATCGGTATTCAGCCGCGCAAGAGCGCATAACACCGCCAACTGCTCCGGCAAGGGCGCGCGGACGCCGAAACCGGAAAAACGCTTCCACAAGCGATGCAGGACGGGCACGCCGGCCGTCAGCCCCCGTTCCGAAATCTCCCTCAATAGCGCTACCGCCTCCGAGGAACCGGCCCGGTCGAGCCGCGCAAGCAGTTTGTCATCGGAGAGGCTTCGGACATCGTATTCGGCGCGACCGCCGGGCGGCGCGCTCGATAACCGCGGAGACGGCTGGTCGAAGAGATCGCCCTGACCGGGAGTGGCGGGTCTATTGCCGCCTCTCCTCCGACCTTGCCGCGCCATATTCGTCTCATCGGTTCAGCCGGGCGGCCTCTCCGACGATGCGGACGGCTTCTTCGTTGCGGGTGCGCACGGTGACGGCGGTGGCGCCGCTGTCGGCCCAGGCGCGGAAGCGCTGCTTGATGCGCGCCGGCGGGCCGATGAGCGCCTTCATGTCCACCCACTCGTCCGGCACGGCATCGGCCGCCTCGTCCTTGCGGCCGGCGAGGTAGAGCTCCTGGATGCGATCGGCCGCGTCCGCAAAGCCCCGGCGTCGCATCATCTGATTGTGGAAATTCTTGTCCCGGTGGCCCATGCCGCCGACATAGAGCGCCTCGCGCGGCTTGAGCTGCGCGAGGCCCGCCTTCACATCGTCGCCGAGGATGACATGCGGCGAGGCGACGATCTCGAAATTATGGAAGCCCTTGCCGTTGCCGGCGCGCGCAAAACCATGCTCCAGCCAGGGCCGGTATTCGTCCAGCGTGCCGGGCATGAAGCCGAGCGGCAGCCAGCCGTCGGCGATCTCGCCGGTGAGGCGCACGGTCGACTCGGCCCCGGTGCCGAGATAGATCGGGATGTCGGGGTTGGGATGCAGGATCATGCGGAGCGGCTTCGCCATGCCAGCGGCGCCTTCGCCTTCATACGGCAGGGAGATTTCGCGGCCCTCATGCGTCACCGGCTCCTCGCGGGCGAAGATCTTCCGCATGATCGCGACATAATCCTTGATCCGCCAGTAAGGCCGCCCCCAGGGCTGGCCGTACCAGCCTTCAACGATCTGCGGCCCCGAGACGCCGATGCCGACGATCATTCGCCCGCCGCCGGCGAGCGCGTCGATGGTCTGGGCCTGCATCGCCGCATTGGCAGGCGTGCGCGCGGCAAGCTGGATGATGCCGGTGCCGAGCTTGATCCGCTCGGTGACGGCCGCCAGATAGGCGAGCGGCGTCATCGCGTCGGTGCCGTAAGCCTCCGCCGTCCACACGGTGTCGTAACCGATCCTGTCGGCGAGCTTCACCAGTTCCGTCGGGAAGTCAAGCCGGGCGCCCGAATAACCGATCGACAGGCCGAGTTTCATGGTACGAGGTCTCCGGATTTCGGGGAAACGGGCGCTCGCGCCGTCAATTGCGGGCGAGACAGTGCTATTCCGCCGCCGCACTCCAGGCCCGCGGCAGGCGGAAGGGGCGGTCGCCGGAGAGGGACGGCACGCGGGCGCGGGCCTCCGCCACGCGGGCGGTGTCGATCTCGGCAGTCACGATGCCGGGCGCGCCGCCGCCATCCGCCAGCACCTCGCCCCAGGGCGCGACGATCAGCGAATGACCGTAGGTGCGCCGGCCCTCGGCATGTTCGCCCACCTGCGCCGGTGCGACGATGAAGCAGCCGGTCTCGATGGCGCGGGCGCGCAGCAGCACATGCCAATGCGCGCGGCCGGTGGGAACGGTGAAGGCCGACGGCACGGTAATCACCTCGGCTCCCGCCTGCGCCAGCGTCCGGTAGAGCGCCGGAAAGCGCATGTCGTAACAGACCGTGAGACCCAGCACCGCAAACGGCGTGCTGGCAATGACCGCGCTCTCGCCGGGGCGGTAGGTCCGGCTTTCCCGATAACGGTCGCCCTCGCCGATATCCACATCGAACATATGGATCTTGTCGTAGGTCGCGGCGACCTCGCCGGCCGGGTCCAGCAGATAGGAGCGGTTGGCGAGCCGCTCCTCTTCGATGCGCGTCACCATCGAACCCGCCAGCAGCCAGGCGCCCGTTTCGCGCGCCCACCCGCGGAACGCAGCCAGTCCCCGGTGGTTGTCCTGCGGCTCCGCCTTCTCCAGCACCAGCCGCCGGCGCGGCTCCAGATAGGAGCAGACCTCGGGCGCGGCGATGAACCCGGCGCCCATGTCGCGCGCCCGGCGGACCATGTCGCCGAGTGCGGCGAGCGTTGGTTCCGTATCCCGTTCCGCCGTGTTCTGCAGGCAGGCGACCGTAAAGACGCTCATGACGCCTGTCCCTGCAGCATCGGGTCGAGCCGCCCGGCCCGCTCCAGCGCCGCGAGCTCGTCCGACCCGCCGACATGCGCGCCGTCGATGAATATCTGCGGCACGGTGCGCCGGCCGCCGGACCGGCGCATCATCTCGCCGCGCAACGCCGGGTCACCGTCCACATTGTATTCCGTGAAACTCGCGTGCTTGCCCTCCAGCAACCGCTTCGCGCGGGAGCAGAAGGGACACCACATGCTGGAATAAATCTCTACCCTAGCCATGGTGCCCACCATATAGCGGCGCCGCCCGCCCCGTCGAGGCCTTTGCGCCCTTGACCCCGAACGCCGCGTTCGAGACCAGGCTTGCGAAGGTGTCGGAGCCCCCCGCGGGATGTCATGAAATGTCATGTTTTGTCATGCTCCGCCCCGTGGCGATCCCATTCTCGTCGCCCCGGACTGCGATCCGGGGCCTCCTGCGACGAGGGCGGCGAGTCGGCGTCGAGGTCCCGGCTCGCTGCTGCGCAGCGTCCGGAATGACAGCGGTGAGGGTGTATTGCTCATCGGTCCTCCTTGTCCGTTCCACTCTTCCCGCCGCCAGCTTGGCTGCGGGGCGTCCCCGTTTCGCGCGTATCGTGCGTGCGCGCCGGCGCGGGGCGAAACGGCCCGCGGATGCCGCTTCCTCCTGCCTTCGTTATACCATAATTATGTATATCAATCTTTTATAGAGAATTATTTCAAAATTTACCAGAACAAGAAGATTTTGTCCTGTGGACGGATTCGATCGCGATGAAGGCGACAGCCTGCCGCAGCCCTTGACCCTGCGCCCTCCGGTGCGGATAAACCGCCCGCCGAACGGAGAGCGGTGACTCATGAAACGAATTTTTTCCGGCATCCAGCCGACCGGAAACCTGCATCTCGGGAACTATCTGGGCGCCATCCGCAATTGGGTCGATATGCAGCAGGACTTCGACTTCAACTGCATCTTCTGCATCGTCGATCTGCACGCGATCACGGTTCCGCAGGACCCGGCCGCACTGGCCGCCAATACCCGCGAGGTTACCGCAGCCTACATCGCGTCCGGGATCGATCCGGACCGCTGCATCGTCTTCAACCAGAGCATGGTGTCTGCCCATGCCGAGCTCGCCTGGGTGCTCAATTGCCATGCGCCCATGGGCTGGCTCAACCGGATGACGCAGTTCAAGGAGAAGGCCGGCAAGCGCCGCGACGCCGCTGCGGTCGGGCTGTTCGCCTATCCCGTGCTGATGGCCGCCGACATCCTGCTCTACCGCGCGAGCGATGTGCCGGTCGGCGAGGACCAGAAGCAGCATCTCGAGCTTTCGCGCGACATCGCAGGCGCCTTCAACCGCCATTACGGCCGCGAGGCGTTCGTGATTCCGGAGCCGCGCATTTTCGGCGCGGCGACCCGGGTGATGAGCCTGCGCGACGGCACCGCCAAGATGAGCAAGTCCGATCCCTCCGCCAATTCCCGGATCAATCTTTCGGACGACGCCGACGCCATCGCGCAGAAAATCCGCCGGGCGAAGACCGATCCCGAGCCACTGCCGAGCGAGCCGGCGGGGCTGGAAGGCAGGCCCGAGGCCGCGAATCTCGTCGGCATCCACGCCGCGCTTGCGGGACGGGACGAAGCGGCGGTTTGCCGCGAGTTCGGCGGACGGGGCTTCGCCGACTTCAAGGCCGCGATGTCCGAGCTGGCCGTGGAGGTGTTGTCCCCGGTGACGGCGGAGATGCGCCGACTGACGGCCGATCCCGGCTATATCGACGGCGTGCTGGCGGACGGTGCGTCGCGCGCCGGCGCCATTGCCGGTAAGACGATGGGCGAAGTCAGGGACATTGTCGGCTTCCTCACGCCCGGACGCGGCGCATGAAGAAGGCTGACATCGAGACGTTCTTCGACCGCCTGGCGGCCGCCCTGCCGGAGCCGCGGGGGGAGTTGCATTACGTCAATCCCTATACGCTGCTGGTCGCGGTGGTGCTGTCGGCGCAGGCGACCGATGCGGGCGTCAACAAGGCGACACGCACCCTGTTCGCCGCCGCCGACACGCCGGAAGCGATGCTCGCGCTCGGCGAGGACGGGGTGCGCCGCCATATCCGCACCATCGGGCTGTTCAACGCCAAGGCGCGCAATGTGATCGGGCTCTCGCAGATTCTCGTCGCGGAGCATGGCGGCGCCGTGCCCGACAGCCGCGAGGCGCTGGAGCGCCTGCCCGGCGTCGGCCGCAAGACAGCCAATGTCGTCCTCAACACCGCGTTCGGCCAGCCGACCATTGCGGTGGACACGCATATCTTCCGCGTCGGCAACCGCACTGGCCTGGCGCCCGGCAAGACGCCGCTGGAGGTGGAGAACAAGCTCGAACGCCGCGTGCCGGCGCACCGCAAGCCGCACGCCCACCACTGGCTGATCCTGCACGGCCGCTATGTCTGCAAGGCGAGGAAGCCGGACTGTCCCGCCTGCACGGTCGCCGATCTCTGCCGCTTCAAGGGCAAGACGACGGTCTGAACGGCAGCGCGCCTACTGCAATTCCACCGCGTAGGTCTCCACCGGCGGGAGGGATTCCACCAGGCCGCGCTCCACAACGAACTCGGCAAACCGCTCATAGCGCCGCCGGTCGAGCGCCGCCGGACGCAGCGCGAAACGCGGCAGCGTGTCCCGCCAGGCGCGCCGGTTGAGCTCGTCGTCGAGGTCCTTCCGGTCGCCAGCGATGAACAGCGCCCAGGCTTCACCGGGATGGTTGACCATGTATTGGACACCGCGCTCCACCGCGTCCACGAAGGCGCGGTAGGCGGCGCGGTCGAGCGTGTCCTTGTGCGCGACGACGATCAGCTCGTCATAGGGCGGCACGCCTTCCTCCTCGAGATAGAAGGCGCGGCCTGGATGGCCGACGATATCCATCTGGTTCAGCTCGAAATTGCGGAAGGCGCCAATCACGGCATCGACCTGGCCGGCAATAAGCGACGGCGAGAGCGACCAGTTGACGTTCACCTTTTCGATGTCATCCATCGTGAGCCCGTGAGGCTGAAGCACGCCTTCGAGCAGGGCGTCTTCCAGCCCCGCCACCGAAAAGCCGACCCGCTTGCCCTTGAGGTCGGCAATCGTGCGGATCGGGCTGTCCTTCAGCACCACGATGGTGTTGAGCGGCGTTGCGACCAGGGTGGCGATGCGCGCCAGCGGCAAACCTGTCGCCGCCTGCATGTGCAATTGCGGCTGGTAGGAAACCGCGAGGTCGGCCTTTCCGGCAGCGACCAGCTTGGGCGGGTCGTTCGGGTCCGCCGGCGGCACGAACTCCACTGCCAGCCCTGCATCGGCGAAGTAGCCGCGCTCCTGGGCGACATAGAGCGGGCCGTGGTCGGGGTTGATGAACCAGTCGAGCAATACGGTGAGCTTCTCTTCCGCCGCCGCCGGGAGGGCGGCGAGAAGACAGGCGGCGGCGAGCGCCGGGAGGCGAAGTTTCATGGTTCGTCGAGGTCCTTTGCAAGCTCTTGGTGAAGGGTGTCGGCCTGCCACGGCACTGCCAGGCGGAGCAGGCGGTCGACGGTGAAGTAGAGGATGAGCGCCATCGCCGCGAGGACGAGCAGCGCGGCGAACATGAGGTCCACCTGCATCCGTGCGTTGGCGTGCAGCATCAAATAGCCGAGCCCCGCCGACGCCCCCACCCACTCGCCGACAATGGCGCCGATGGGCGCGACCGCCGTGGCGACGCGCAGGCCGGACGCACAGGCCGGCAGGGCCGCCGGCACGCGCAGCAGAAGAAGCTGGCGCCAGCGCGGCGCGCCCATGCTGCGGGCCAGATCGAGCCAGCCGGGATCCGTGCGGGAAAGGCCGTCATAGAAGGCGGCCGTTACAGGAAAGAAAATGATGAGCACCGCCATCGCTACTTTCGAGGCCATGCCGTAGCCGAGCCAGAGCACCAGAAGCGGCGCGATTGCGAAAACCGGAACCGCCTGGCTCGCCACCAGCACCGGCAGCAGCCAGAGCCGCGCCGGGCGGACATGGGCCACCACAAGCGCCGACAACGCACCGAGCACCGCGCCGATAGCTAGGCCCAGCAGGATTTCGACCAGGGTGGTGCCGGCATGGGGCAGGAGCAGGCCGGCATGTCCGACCAGCGCCGCCGCCACGGCCGACGGGCCCGGCAGGATGAACGGCTGCGCGCCCGTGGCCCACACGACGGCCTGCCAGACGACGACCAGCCCGGCCGCAACAATCGCCATGCGCAGCGCCGCCCTCATGCCGCAAGCCGGGCGAGCAGCGCGCCCTGCGCGGCCAGAACGGCCGGATCGCGGACGTCCCGCGGCGGGGCCAGGTCGGGCACCGGCAACGCTTCCAACGCGGCCGGACGGCCGGTCATGACATATACGCGGTCCCCGAGGCGCAGCGCCTCCAACGGGTCGTGGGTCACGAGCAGCACCGTGCGCCCTGCCAGCAGGCGCGCCGCAAGGCCCTGCGCCGCATGGCGGGTAATGGCGTCAAGGCTCCCGAACGGCTCGTCCATCAGCACGACCGGGCGGTCCTCCATCAGCGTGCGGACCAGCGCGACGCGCTGTCGTTCGCCGCCGGAGAGTGTCGCCGGCCTCGCCAGGGTGGAATCCGCCAGACCTACCTGGCCCAGCAGGAGGCGCGCCCGGTCGAAGTCGGGCCGCTCGCCGCGCAGCCGCGCGCCCAGCACCGCGTTGTCGAGAACGCTCGCCCAGGGGAGCAGCAGGTCGTCCTGGCTCATATAGGCCACCGGCGCCGCCCGCACCCGGCCGGCGGCCCCGCCGCCCAGCCCTGCGATCAGACGGAGAAGACTCGACTTGCCGACGCCGCTCGGCCCCAGCAGGCAGGTCCAGAGCCCGGCTTCGAGGCGGACATCCAGCCCGTCGAACAGCGGAGCGCCGCCGAAGGACAGCGAGGCCCCGCGAATATCGACGGCAAACTCTATCTCCGGCGTAGCCTCGCCCACACGCTCCCTCCGCCGGTACTAACCGGATCAGGTTCCTGGGGTCGTCCCGTGTGCAGGACCTCTCAGCCGCGCGCAGGCGGCTCCCCCGAGTGGAGCAAGTAACATGGACGGCGGCCGCTGCTTTGGCAAGGCCCTGCGAGGCGAAGCTGTCGCCGTGTCCGCCTAAAGCGCCGCCTCGTCCAGCGACTGGATGAACTGGATACCGCGGACCTGCTTTCGGCTCAGGCGGCGATCGTTGGTAATGAACAGGTCCGTGCCCGCGGCAGCCGCGCAGGCGAGTTGAATAGCATCCGGCGCCCGAATAGAACGGTCTTGGCGAATCTCGGCGAACTGAGGAACGGTTCGCAGGTCGAAAGGCAATACCGTTGTTCCCGCTTCGACCAGTCGTTGGTAGCTGCGCGCCAGATCGCGGTCCCCGACAGTCAACGGCTTCACAAGGAGTTCGCCCACCGTGAGCGCCGATGTCAGTAGTTCGTCACCGCGCTCGATCATTCGTTTGCGCAGCGACATGACCCTGCCGGCCAGCCGGTCGCTCCGCTCGACAAGATATACAAACAGGTTCGTATCCCGGAAGATCCGGCTCACTCCCAGTCCTCCCGAAGTCTTCGCACATAAGAGTCCGCGTCCTCATCCGCCCAAATCTCCTTACAGAGCCCGTACAAAGCCAAAATTGGATCGATAACGGGCTGCGGGGCCCCACCTGCATATTCATTCCCGTACCAGTCGATCAAATGGCCATAAGCAGGCGGGACCTCACCGCGGTCGGGCGTCTGCTTGCCGGAGCGGCGGTCCGGATGGCAAGGATCTCCCGGCCGGTAGAGGCGACGGCGTCCCCTCGATGTTTCCGTCAGCATTTTCAACCGGGCAGGACTTGGCTTCCTGTTGGCGACACAGTGGAGACAGGCGTGAACCTGAACGCCGGGCCGCAGCGATTTCGCACCGGTTGCGTTTTCCGCCTCGGCTTGCTCGACAATCTCCGCTTCCGTGAAGTCTTCCCGGTCCGGATATGATCGGTGAAGCATCGCCGCCGCTACCCACACCTCATCTGCAACCTTGATATTCGCCATGTCCGATCCTCCTCATGATTGAATATGGCGATAATTGTTCACATTTTAAAAATTCAATGATGTTAATGGATTTGCGCCCTGCCCGGCTGGGAACCCGCCGCGGCGCGGCCGCTTTCAACCTTGTCGGCCTGGCGTCGGACAGCGTCTTCGATGCTGCCGAGGATGCCCTTGGGCAGGAACACGATGAACAGCACGAGCGCGACGCCATAGATCGCATTGTCGAGCCCGACCGCATCGGTGCCGATGTAGATGCGCAGCATTTCCGCCAGCAGCAGCGTGATGACCGCGCCGAAGGTCGGGCCGAACTGGGTGAACACACCGCCCGCAACGACAGCGAAGACGATCTGGAGCGAGATGCCGATGCCGCTCACCGTGTCGGGCGAAACGAACATTTGATACTGCACATACATCGCACCGCCGAAGGCCGTCATCACAGCCGAGATCACGGTGATCTTCAGCTTCTCCCAGGTCACATTGATGCCGGCGGCGGCGGCGCTGTCCTCGTCCTCGCTTATCGCATCGAGCGCATTGCGGACCATCGAGCGGTCCACCGTCCGCCAGATCAGCAGTCCGACAAGCCACACCAGAACGGCGATCAGGAACCACGTCTCCTTTTCGTGGAATTGCAGCGCGATATAGCCGGGCGTTTCGTCATTGCCTTTCGGCGTGGGCGTGAAGCCGAGCGAACCGCCGGTATGATCGCGAGTCGCGATCACCGTCTGCCGGACCACTTCCGTCAACGCCAGGGTAACGAGCGCGAAATAATGGCCGGTGATGCGAAACTTGAAGCAGGGATAGCCGACCACCACGGCCAGCAGGGCGGCCAGGGCCAGCGCGATCGGGATGCCGAGCCAGGGCGTCATGCCGGCGTAATTCCACAGCAGCGCCGTCGCATAGGCCCCGACCCCCATGAAAGCGCCGTGGCCGAGGGATACCAGGCCGAAGCGGCCCATGAGCGACCAGCCGGTATAGGTGAACGCCCAGATCAGGATCACGATCATGATATGCAGCGGATATGAGGGAATGCCGATCAGCGCGGCAACGGCCAGCAGCGCGGCGAAAACGAACGGCAGGGCAAGGCTCCTCATGACCGCCGCCCCATGATGCCTTCGGGCCGCACAAACATCATCGCGATGAAGAAGACGAAGGCGAAGACATAGCCCCACTCCAGATCGAAATGATAGCCGCCGAGCGCAATCAGTTCCGAGAAGATAAAGGCCGCGATGAAGCCGCCGACCATGTTCCCGAGACCGCCGAGCACGCAGATCATGAAGGTGATCGGCCCGAAGCTGAGGCCGACAAAGGGATGCACGTCGTATTGCAGCACCAGCAGGCAGGCCGCGAGGCCGGCGAGGCCGCCGCCTATGGCGCTCGAAATCAGGTAGAGCCGCCCCTGCGCAGCGCCCATAAGCGTCATGATCTCGCGGTCCTGGCTGATGGCGCGGATCGCCGTGCCCATGAAGGTGCGGGTGAGGAACAGGTAGAGGAACGCGACGCAAGCCGCAGCGACGATGAAGGCCGCAAGCCGTGACCACGAAATGTAGATGTCGTCGGTGAGCGGAAACGAGCCGAGCGAGACGCCGAGATTGCGGAAGTCGATGCCGAAGGCAAGCGTGGCGACGCTCTGGAAGAAGAACAGCAGGCCGCCCGTCGCCAGCAACTGGTTGATCGGCGCGGAGTCCAGCAGGTGGCGGATGACCAGGTGGTGCACGGCGTAGCCGATGGCGGCGGTAATCATGATGCCCGCCGGCATGGCGATCGGCAACGGCACGCCATAGACGCTGTGCAGGTAATAGATGCCGTACATGCCCAGCATCACGATCTCGGCGTAACAGATCCAGACGACATCGACGACGCCGAAAATCAGGTTCAGGCCGAGGGACAGCAGCGCCAGAACGCCGCCGAGCAGCAGTCCGTTGATCATCGATTCGTAGAGGAAGACATCCGAAACCGCGAAGCCGAAATCCCCTTCTCGCACGATGGCAGGCACATAGGCCAGACACACGAACAGCGTCGCAGCGATAATCACCAGCCAGACGCGGGTATCGATCTTGCCCATTCCCGTTCCCTGTTCCCGCAGCGCCGGGCCTCAAAGACCCATGTAAAGGCGTCGTATCTCGTCGCTTGCGGCAAGCTCTTCCGCCGCGCCGCTCATCCGGATCGAGCCCGCCTCCAGGACATAGGCCCGGTCCACGACGCGCAGCACCTGTTGCACGTTCTGCTCGACGATCAACACCGTCAGCCCCTGCTCGCGGATGACCCGGACCAGTTCGAAAATGCGCTGCACGATCACCGGCGCCAGACCGGCCGAGGGCTCGTCCAGCAGCAGGAGCTTGGGTTCGCTCATCAGCGCGCGGCCGATGGCGCACATCTGCTGCTCGCCGCCCGAGAGCGTGCCGGCAAACTGGTGGCGGCGCTCCTTCATGCGCGGGAACAGGTCATAGACGAATTCGAGCCGCCGGGAGAAGGCCGCGCGGGCGGACGGCACGAACGCGCCCATGCGGAGGTTGTCTTCCACCGACATGCGCGGGAAGAGGCGCCGGTTCTCGGGAACATGCGCGATCCCGAGCTCCACAATGCGGTGCGGCGCCGTGGCGACCAGATCCCGCCCTTCCATGTCCATCTGGCCGCCGCGCGCCGGGATCAGGCCCGAAATGACCCGCATCAGCGTGGTCTTGCCGGCCCCGTTCGGGCCGATCACGGCGACCGCCTCGCCGGCATTGACCTCCAGGGTGCAGTCGAACAGCGCCTGGAACGTGCCGTATCCGGCATCGACATTGGAGAGTGTGAGCATGGGATTCCGGCGTTCCGCCCCGTCCGCTCTAGGCGCCCGCGGCCGCGCCGGCAGCGCCCGAATCGGTGCCGAGATAAACCTCGATCACGCGCGGGTCGTTCGCCACCTCGGACGGCGAGCCCTCGGAGATTTTCTCGCCGTGGTCGAGCACCATGACACGATCCACAACGCGCATCAGCACTCCCATGATGTGCTCGACCCAGATCACGGTGATCCCCATCTCGGCGCGGATCTTGCCGAGCATGTCCGCCGCCTGGTCCATTTCGCTGTCGTCGAGGCCGCCCAGGCTCTCGTCCGCCAGCAGCAGCCGGGGCCTGGTCGCGAGCGCCTTGGCGAGTTCAAGCTTCTTGAGCCCGGCCGCCCCGAGACTGCTCGTCTCGGCCCTGGGGTCGGTCGGCAGCCCGACCATGTCCAGCGCCTCCTCCGCCGCCGCCCAAGCGTCCGCACGGCTCACGCCGTCCTGGCCGTAGTACCCTGCGAGCGCCGCATTTTCGAGGATCGACAAGCGCCGGAAGGGGCGCGGGATCTGGAAGGTGCGGCCGATGCCCAAGTGTACGATCCGGTGCGGCATCAGCCCCGCCAGTTCCCGGTCCTCGAAGCGGATCGACCCCGCCGAGGGCGGGAAGGCTCCGGCGAGCATGTTGAAGATCGTGCTCTTGCCGGAGCCGTTAGGCCCGATCAGCCCCAGGATTTCGCCCTGCTCCACATGGAAGGAGACATCGTTCACGGCCGTGAAGCCGCCGAAATGCTTGAAGAGATGCTCGACGGCCAGCACGGCGCGACTCCCCTCCCCCGATGCGCAGCGATGCGCGGATCGTCACTTCGCGTAGGGCGAAGAGTCCGGCAAAGGCAGGACCGGGTCGATAGTCTGGAGCGCCTTCGGCCAGGCGACCTTGATCTCCTCGTTCACATACTGGACGACGACCGGGAAGGCCTCGGTGTTCTGGCCGTCCATCGCCCCGCCGGGCTCCGGGAACTTGACGCCGAAGCCGAGCAGCGTGCCGCCGACCGGAATGTCGGTTTCCAGCGCCGCAGCCCGGAGCGCGTCCGCCGAGATGCCGCCATGGTCCCGAATGGCCCGGGGCAGCACATCGGTGAAGAACACATGCGCGTTGGAGGCAGCCATGCCGACATGGGCCGAGATCTTCTTCAGATCCATATCCGGCGTACCGGCGCCCTCGGCGTATTCCTTGCCGACCAGCTCGGTCACGGCCCCCAGCCCCTCGGCAAGAGATGCCGGGTCGAGCAGCCAGATGGAGACGGGATCGACATTGAAGATGTAGTCGGCCGCATCGCCGAAGGCCTCGTAGAGCTTGGCCGGCACACCGTAGCCGGCGCCATGGCCGATCAGGGCGCGAAACCGCAGGCCCTGCTCCTGCGCCTGGCGCAGGAAGAGGGTGATGTCCGGGTTGTAGCCGGTGTGCAGGATCACGTCCGGACGGGCGCGCTTCAGCTTCGTCACCAGCGAGGACAGGTCGGGCGCCGTCGTCGCATAGCCTTCCTTCAGCACGACCTCGAAGCCCTGCTCCTCCGAGCCGGCCTCGTTGCCCGCGGCCACGCCGGACCCGTAGGGGCCGTCCTCATGGATGATCGCGACCTTCAGGTCCGACGGCTCGATGCCCAGCTTGTCCCTGGAATACGCCGCCAGGAAGTCGGTGGAGGCCGTGCCGAACATGCCGCCATGCACCTGTGGGCGGAACACATATTTCAGGTTCCGGTCGCGGAGCACTGCCGGCGAGATGCAGGTGGTGATCCACATGAACTTCTTGAGCTGTTCCACGCGGGCCGCAACCGGTACGCACTGGGCGGAACTGTAGAAGCCGAGCAGCATGTCCACATTTTCCTGCTCGATCAGCCGGACGGCCTCGTTGATCGCCACATCGGGCTTGGACTGGGCGTCGGCGTAGATCGGCTCGATCATGTAGCCTTCGACACCGCCCTGGGCGTTGATGTAGTCGATCATGATCCTGGCGCCCCGGGCCTGAAGATCCGACCCGCCGCCGGCCAGCGGTCCCGTATAGTCGTAAATTACGCCGATCTTGATAGTCTTGTCCGCCGCCTGCGCCGCCACGGCGAACGCGAGCGCCGCCGCGCCAGCCGCCAGGCCGCGCGCGATTGTTCCGAACTTCATGGCGTCCCTCCCGGTCTTGCCCATATCCCGCATCCTATAGCAGCCCGCCGCCGGAGAGTCAGCATCCGCGGCGCCGCCGTGGACTTTGCGCTTGCGCGCCGCCCGATTTTGCCTATGTTGCGCTGCCTGACGCGGGAGTAGCTCAGAGGTAGAGCATCACGTTGCCATCGTGAGGGTCGCGAGTTCGAATCTCGTCTCCCGCTCCAGACCCTCCCCGAAGATCACCTCAGCGCCGCTTCGGCAGAACCTCCCGGAGAGCCCGCTCGAAGGCTTCCGGCTGCTCGTACATGGCCCAGTGCCCGGCGCGCGGCACCATGGCGATGCGCGCATCCGGGCGAAGCGCGCGAATGGCGGCGACGCGCTCGCGGAAGAAGGGCCATGCGGTCCAGTCCCATTCGCCCCAGATCGCCGCCAGCGGCGCCTCGACCAGTGGCAGGCGGTCGCGCAGGGCCGGCGTGGCGCTCACCCAGCGGCTCTTGGTCACGGCGCGCATCGTGTTGGTGACCTGCATGTGGACCGCGAAATCGTCGACGGCGCGCGGATCGGCCAGCATCAGGATTTCGAGATTGCGCCGGGCAAGGCTCTTGAGCTGGGCCGGCGTCATGTCCCGCCGGAAACGCTCCAGCGCCGGTCCCCGCGCCCGGCGCAGCCCCATCGCGCCGACGCCAACCATGGTGAAGCTGCGCAGCAGGTCCGGCAGCCAGGGGGCCGCGTGGCCGCCGACGATCCCCCCGAATGAGAACCCGACCAGATCGACCCTCCGGTCCCGCTCTTCCAGAACGGAACGCAGGCCTTCGGCGACGATGCGCCCTATCGAGTCCATGTCCCGCCGGTCCGGCGGCGGCGCGGATTCGCCGAGACCGGGCGTGTCGCAGACATAGACCCGGCGGTCTTGCGCGAGCGAGCGGACATTGCGGAACCAGTGCCACCAGGAACCGTAACCGCCATGCATCAGCATGAGCGGCGGCGCTCCCGGCTCGCCGAAAACCCGCCATACCATTTCGCCGTCGCCGCATGGCGATGTCCTGACGGTCGCCTCCGCTTCCACGGCGCGAATGGCCGCCTCGACCGCGGGCGACGGCAGGACCGGCGGCCGCGCGCCCCTTCGGAGGCCCCCAGCCGCCTCGTTGCTGCCGCTCACGCCCGCGCCCTGCGCCCCGAACGGTGAAGCAGGACCAGGCAGTCGCGCTTCTTGCGCCGCAGGTCGGCGCAGGCGCGCCTGGCGGCGTCTTCCTCGAATCCGGCCAGGCGCGCGCGGTACAGTTTGCGCCCGCTGGAGGCCCTCATCGGCCAGGCGCCAGCATAGACGCCGCTGGGCAGCGCCCGCAAGAGCTCTGCAGCAGTCTGGGCCTGTCTTCGCGCCATCTTTCGGTTGGCATAGACTCCCACCTGCACGGCGTAGCCGCCAATGTCGTTGCCCGTGTACGCCGGCGACAGTTTCGGCGCCGCCGCCATGGCCGGCAGGTCTGTTGCCGTCTGCGCCGGCGAAGCCGCTTGCGCCGGTGCAGCCGCCGGCGGCGGCGCGGCCCGAGGCGCCGGCACCGGAGGCGGGGCCGTGGCCGGAGCGGCGCCGTGGCGAACGACAAAGCAGTCCGTTCGCCGCTGCTTGAGCTTGCGGCAGGCCCCTGAGGCGCCCGATTTGCTGTACCCCACCAGTCGGGCGCGATACATCGTGCCGCCCTTGCGGCGCGCCCTCGGCCAGGCGCCCCAGGCGCCTTCCTTCGGAACGCCCACCTTTTTCGCCGCGGCGCGCGCCAGGCTGCGGGCAGCCGCCTTGTCCCGCACCGCGCCCACCTGGACCGCCCAGACAAGGCCGCCTTCGTTGACGGCCGGGCGTGGCTTCAGACGGGCGAAGATGCGGTCCGTCAATTTCGCGACATGGCGGTTTCGAGAGTGGGCCGTACGCCCTCCCATGACAACGGTAATCAGACGGCGGCCATTGCGGACCGCTGAGAAGGCCAGGTTGAAACCGGACTTGGAAATATAGCCGGTCTTCAACCCGTCGGCGCCCGAATACCACCGCAGCAGGCGGTTGTGCGAGCGGTAGGTGCGTCCCCGGAACTTGAATGATTTCAACGAGAAATAGCCGTAATACTGCGGGAAATTCCTCATGAGGGCGCGCGCCAGCCGGGCCATGTCGCGCGCCGTGGTCCACTGCTTCGAATGCCAGAGGCCCGAAGCGTTGCGGAACGAGGTGCGGTGCATGCCGAGCTGCTTGGCCTTGCGGTTCATCACCCTCGCGAACTTCCGCTCGCTGCCGGCGACGAAATAGGCGACCGTTGTCGCCACATCGTTGGCCGACTTGACGACCAACGCCCTTATGGCGTCCCGGACGGTGATCGTGGACCCTCGCTTGAGGCCGAGTCGGGATGGCGGCTGCAATGTCGCGCGGTGCGGCACCTTCATGCGCGTCGAGAGCTTGTACTTCCCGCTCCGCAGCCGCTCGAAGAGGAGATACACGGTCATCATCTTGGTAAGCGACGCCGGATAGCGGCGCGCCGTCGACCGTTCCCCGTGCAGCACGGCGCCGGTCTCGGCGTCGATGACGACCGCGGCGTAGCGCGCCGCCGGTGCGGGACCGGCCGCAAAAACGGCGGCAGCCAGAAGCAGGACAGCGAGAATCGCCTTCATGGGCCCCTCCCCGGCCGACATAGAGTCAAACCGCTTCCGCCACAATGGCGCACTGCTATTTTCCCCCGGCATACGCGCGGCGACCGCCCTTGAACGGCTGCGGCTTACTCCTACTTCGATACCGGCTATGCTAGGCTCCCAGATGCGGTCCCGGTACGGGAGAAAGTGGATGAGCGACGAACGGCGGGGAGGAGACGGCAGCCCGACGACCGGCCTGCTGGTCAAGACCAAGCCGGAGACCAAGAAGCCTTCGTTGTACAAAGTCATCATGCTCAATGACGACTACACGCCGATGGAATTCGTCGTCCACATATTGCAAGCCTTCTTCCACAAGAGCCGCGAGGAAGCCACGAACATCATGCTGATGGTCCATCAACGGGGAATCGGGGTCTGCGGCGTCTATACCTATGAGGTCGCCGAAACCAAGGTGACGCAGGTGGTGGACTTCGCGCGGCGACACGAACACCCGCTGCAGCTCACGCTTGAGAAGGAGTAGCCGGTCGATGCTGTCGCGCACCCTGGAACAGACGCTGCACCGCGCGCTCTCCTATGCCAAGGAACGAAGGCACGAATATGCGACGCTGGAACACCTGCTGCTGGCCCTTACCGAGGATCGGGACTGCATCGCCGTCCTGCGCGCCTGTTCGGTCGAGGTCGACAATCTGAGAACTGCGGTTTCCGGCTACCTGGACGAGGAGCTCGACAACCTCGTGGTGGAGCGTGAGGACGACCCCAAGCCGACGGCCGGCTTCCAGCGCGTCCTGCAGCGGGCCGCGATCCATGTGCAGTCGTCGGGGCGCGAGGAAGTAACGGGCGCAAATGTGCTCGTGGCGATCTTTTCGGAGCGGGAAAGCCACGCCGTGTTCTTCCTGCAAGGCCAGGAAATGACGCGCCTCGATGCCGTCAACTATATCAGCCACGGCATCGCCAAGAGCGCCGGCCATGCGGAGCCCCGGCGGGTGCGGGGCGCGGACGAGCGGCAGGAGAACGAAGGCGGCGAGTCCGGCAAGGGCAAGCCTGCCGAGGCGCTGCAGGCCTATTGCGTCAACCTCAACGAAAAGGCGGATGCCGGCAAGATCGACCCCCTGATCGGGCGCGAGCTCGAAGTCGAGCGGACGATCCAGATCCTGTGCCGGAGAACCAAGAACAACCCGCTCTATGTGGGCGATCCCGGCGTCGGCAAGACGGCGATTGCCGAGGGTCTTGCCCGGAAGATCGTCGAGGGTGCGGTGCCCGAGGTGCTGGCGGCCGCGACGATCTACGCGCTCGACATGGGCTCGCTGCTCGCGGGCACGCGCTACCGGGGGGACTTCGAGGAACGGCTGAAACAGGTGCTGTCCGAACTCGATGCGCTCGAAGGCGCGATCCTGTTCATCGACGAGATCCACACCGTCATCGGCGCCGGCGCCACGAGCGGCGGCTCGATGGATGCCTCCAATATCCTGAAGCCCGCGCTCGCGAGCGGCACGCTGCGCTGCATCGGCTCGACCACCTACAAGGAATACCGCAACTATTTCGAGAAGGACCGCGCCCTTGTGCGGCGCTTCCAGAAAATCGACGTGCATGAGCCGTCGGTGCCGGACGCCATCAAGATCATGATGGGCCTGAAGCCCTATTACGAGGAGCATCACGGCGTCCGCTACACGACCGAAGCGATCCGCACGGCGGTCAGCCTTTCCGCGCGCTACATCAACGACCGCAAGCTGCCGGACAAGGCCATCGATGTCATCGACGAAGTGGGCGCAGCCCAGTTGCTGCTGCCGCCGAGCCGGCGCAAGAAGACCGTCGGCGTCCGCGACGTCGAAGGCATCGTCGCCAAGATTGCGCGCATCCCGCCGAAGAGCGTGAGCCGGGACGACCGCGAAGCCCTGCAGACGCTGGAGCGCGACCTGAAGACGGTGGTGTTCGGCCAGGACACGGCCATCGAGGCGCTGGCGAGCGCGGTCAAGCTGGCGCGCGCCGGGCTCCGGGAGCCCGAAAAACCTATCGGCAGCTACCTGTTTTCGGGCCCCACCGGCGTCGGCAAGACCGAGGCCGCCCGCCAGCTTGCGCGTTGCCTCGGCGTCGAGCTGGTGCGGTTCGACATGTCGGAATATATGGAGCGCCACAGCGTTTCGCGGCTGATCGGCGCACCGCCCGGCTATGTCGGGTTCGACCAGGGCGGGCTGTTGACCGATGCGGTGGACAAGAACCCGCATGTGGTGCTGCTGCTCGACGAGATCGAGAAGGCGCATCCCGATGTCTTCAACGTGCTGCTCCAGATCATGGACTACGGCAAGCTGACCGACCACAGCGGCAAGAAGGTCGATTTCCGCAATGTCATCCTGATCATGACGACCAATGCCGGAGCAACGGACCTCGCCAAGGCGGCGATCGGCTTCGGGCGCAATATCCGCGAGGGCGACGACAAGGAGGCCATCGACAGGCTCTTCACGCCGGAGTTCCGCAACCGCCTGGACGCGATTATTTCCTTCGGCAATCTGCCCGTCGAGGTGGTGCATCGGGTGGTGGACAAATTCGTCGCCGAACTGGAAGGCCAGCTCGACGACCGCCAGGTGGAAATCATCCTGACCGAGGCGGCCCGCGCATGGCTCGTCGAAAAGGGCTACAGCACGGAATACGGCGCAAGGCTGCTCGCGCGGGTGATCCAGGAACACATCAAGAAGCCGCTCGCCGAGGAACTTCTTTTCGGCCGCCTGGCCAAGGGCGGCTCCGTGGAAGTCGATGCCGGCGAGGAGGGCCTCAGTTTCGCCTTCCCCGACCCGCCGCCGGCGAAAGCGAAAAGGAAGGAGCCGGCGGCCCTGTAGCGTCCCGTTGGCGAAGCTCCTTCACATGGGGTCGGCCGGAAAGCGCCCTCTCCCGCCGGCCCTTTCCGCATACCGCCACGCCCGGCCCCCTTCCCGTCATGCCCGGTTCCCATACGACGTCATGCCCGGACTCGTTCCGGGCATCTCCCTCAACCGCTTCCGCCGAGCGGCCGTGATGGATACCCGGAACGAGTCCGGGTATGACGGTGGGGGAGGGGAGGCGTGACTGACAAATGCCGGCCGGCCCGCCGGACATGGGCTGGCGCGGTTGCCGCCCTGCTTTGGCTGGGTGCGGTATCGGCCGGTTTCGCGGCGGCCGCCGCGCCGCGCGAATACCGCTCCGAGAAGCACGCCTTCCGCCTCGTTCCGGTCGGCGGCCCGTTCGATCAAGCGTGGGGCATGGCGTTCCTCCCCGACGGGCGCATGCTGGTGACGGAACTGGACGGCCATCTCCGCATTTTGCAGCCCGGCGGGAAGCCCTCGGACCCGCTGCCGGGACTGCCGCGCATCGAGGCCTACGGCCAGGGCGGGCTGATGGATGTCGTCCTCGACCCGGACTTTGCGGCCAACGGCCGGATTTATCTGAGCCACATTCTGGATGCCGCGGGAGGCAAGACGACGGCGGTCAGCGCGGCGCGGCTGGACGGTGACCGGCTTCGCGGGTTCGACACCGTCCTTGTCGGGCACGCGGCAGGCGTTGCGGGCCGGCATTTCGGCTCGCGGCTGCGGTTCTCCGGGGACGGGAAGCTGTTCGTCACCATCGGAGACCGCGGCTACCGGCCCAACGCCCAGGACCTGGGCAACCACGCCGGCGCGATCCTGAGGCTCAATCCCGATGGAACGGCGCCGCCCGACAACCCCTTTCTCGGCAAGTCCGGGGCGCTGCCGGAGATATGGTCCTACGGGCACCGCAACCCGCAGGGCCTCGCCTTCGATCCCGCCACCGGCCGGCTGTGGTCGCAGGAGCACGGGCCGCGCGGCGGCGATGAGGTCAACCCCATCGGGCGCGGGCTGAACTATGGCTGGCCGGTAATCACTCATGGCCGCAACTACAGCGGCGCCAGGATCACGGACGAGACGGCCCGCGCCGGCATGGAGCAGCCGGTCACCTATTGGTCGCCCTCCATCGCGCCTTCGGGCCTGACGGTCTATCGCGGCGACAGGTTTCCCCGTTGGGACGGCAACCTGTTCGTCGGCGCTTTGCGCGCCCGGCTCCTCGTCAGGCTGGAACTCGACGGAGAAAGGGTAGTCCACGAAGAGCGCCTGCTGGCCGGTTTCGGCAACAGGATACGCGATGTGCGCACCGGCCCCGACGGCCTGATCTACCTGCTGCTGGACGAGAACGACGCCGCAATCTGGCGCCTGGAGCCGCTTTAGAGCACGATCCGTTCGATCTGAAACGGCCCCGTCAGCAGAGCCCGAAATGCGATTCTATTGGGACGGATCTGCTCTAGGGAAGCTCCGAACAAGTTTGTTCTGTTATGACTGGTGAGGTGGAGTCGGGATGGTGCGGGAGCGATGGGACAGGCGAGCTTTGCGGATTTGGAGCACGACTTGAAGACGCGCCGGACGCGGCGCGCGGCGTTTCTCGAGAAGATGGACGGGCTGGTTCCGCGGGGCCGGTTGGAGGAGCGGATCGAGCCGTTCTATCCGAAGGCGGGGCGCGGTCGCCGTCCGTATCCTGCGGGGGCGATGCTGCGGGCGCCCTGCGTGCCGTTGTTCTGCAACCTCAGCGACCCGGACATGGAGGACCTGCTCTGCGAGGTGGGGTCGGTGCGGCGCTTTGTCGGCCTGCGGCTGTCGGGTTCGCTGCCGGACGAGGCGACGATCGCGAACTTCCGCCATCTGTTGGAGGAACCCGATCCGGGGGATCGGTTGTTCGGGGAGATCGACGCGCCCTTGGCCACGCCGGGGCATCGGTTGAAGACGGGGACGATCGTGGACGCGAGCATCGTTGCCGCCCCGTCATCGACGAAGAACCGCAAGCGCGCGGAGAACCGGGAGGCGGCGGTGGATTGGCAGGTGGCGATGAAGCCCGTCAAACGCCGGCAGTGGGACAAGGCGGGGCCGGAGGAGGCTGCGGAGCGGCGCAAGGCGTCGGTGCGGGCGAAGGTCGAACATCCGTTCCTGTATGTGAAGCGCCACTTCGGCTACGCGAAGGTGCGCTACCGGGGGCTGGCGAAGAACAGGCAGCGCATCGCCGTGCTGTTGGGGTTGTCCAATCCGCTCATCGCCAAGCGCTGCGCCTCGAAGCGCCCTTTCGTCGATAGCAAAACCATGGCTCCCATGCCGGACAGGTTCCAACATCTACACAAACCGAAGCAACAACCCCCATGCCCGCCAAAACCCGACCTGTTCAGACCTTCCTTGGCGGCGGAGGAAGGTTACCCCGTGCTGGTGCCGGCGGTCGATTCGGACGGGAACGAGATTGCGGGCGTGCGCGCACCCATGATCGGGGCGCCGGTCGGCACTTTCGCCGGCTGGAACATCCGCCGGCGCGGCATCGGGGGCGGCGCGATGCACGAGTTCTCCGGCAGTTATATCCCCTTCCCCGACACGCCGGAGGAACGCGCGGCCACGGGCGACCCTCGCCCTTCCCTGCTGGAACGCTACGGGGACGCGGCGGGCCATGTGCGGGCCGTCGAGGCGGCGGCGCGGAAGCTGGTCGAAGACGGGTTCATGCTGGAAGAGGACCTGCCGCGCGTTGTCGCCCGCGCGCAGGATTGGGGCCGGCCGCTGACCGATGTGCGGCTTCCCTGACCGGCCATGACCTACCCTCTCGACCATACCGGCCAGATGCGCGCCGACCTCGATGCGGGCGCCGCCGCGTGGGAACGCCTGGGTTTCCTGCTCTCCCCGGAAACGCCACAGCAGGGGGCGGCGCCGGGCGAGGACGGCCTGCAGCCCTGGGCGACCGCCAACCGGTGCGCACTCTTCCGTCGGGGATATCTGGAGTTGATCGGCATTCGCGCCCCGGAACAGTTCAATCCCTGGGCGCGCTTCATGGCCCGATATGAGGGCATTCATATCGCGGCCTTCCGCTGCGAGGCGGCGGACCGGGCATGGCCGGGCATGGCGGCGCTCGGCTTCGACCCGCCTGTGCAGCGCGCCCGCTCGACGCCGGCGGGGGAAATGCGGTTCCGCAATATCTTCTCGGAGGATGCCCGGTGGCCCGAAGGCCGCTTCATCGTCATCGAGCACCAGACGCCGGATGTGCTCTGGCGGCCGGAACTACTGGAGCATCCGAACGGCGCCTGCGCGCTCCGGCAATGCCTGTTCGTCTCGGACCGGCCGCACGATCCGGCGGCCCGGCTCGCCGCCTTCGGCGCGGACCCGGCAGGCTATGAGGCGCTGTCCCCCGAATCCTTTGCGGCCCTCTTTCCGGGCGAAGCGGCGCCGGCGGCGCCCTGCATGGCCGGACATGTCGTCGCCTTCGCCGATCTCGACCATGCGGTCCGCCTCATCGAAGGCAATGGCGTCCCGGTCCGGCGGGACCGTCGCGGACGGGCCTTTGTCGGCCGCGATGACAATAACGGCGCCGTCATGGCGCTGATTGAGGACAGCCTCGGCTGACGGCATAATCGCACGGTTCCGGCGAGGGGGAGACCATGACGGGGGACCGGTTCCGCACGCGGCGGCTCTGGCGCCAGCGTGACGAATTCGGCAACGAGCATGTCCGGTCCGTCCGGCTCGGCTGCCTGATTGCCGCGCAAGGCGCCGGCCGCCTCGGGCCCTTCGCGGCCGGGAGCCATGCGGCATGAGCGGCCGGCGGGAAGCTGTGGACGCGCTCAGGGCCGAACTGCGCCGGCGGGGCCTCGACGGCTTCCTGGCGCCGCGCGCGGATGAACACCAGGGCGAATATGTGCCGCCAAGCGCGGCACGGCTGGCCTGGCTGACCGGATTTACGGGTTCGGCCGGCATTGCCGTCCTCCTGCTCGAAAAGGGCGCGGTCTTCAGCGACGGCCGCTACACGCTGCAAATGCCGGAACAGGTGGATACGGAGGTCTTCGAGTGCCTCCATAGCGGCGACGATCCGCCGGCGGCGTGGATCGCGGCGAACCTGCCGCCGGGCGGCGCGCTCGGCTACGACCCCTGGCTGCATTTGGAGAAGGAGGTCCGCAAGTTCGAAGAGGCCGTCGGCAAGGCGGGCGGGCGGCTGGTCGCCTGCGCGGACAATCCGCTGGATGCGGTCTGGACCGGCCGACCCGCCCCGCCGAGCGCGCCGATGGTGGCCCATGACATCGCCTTTGCCGGCCGGAATTCGGCCGACAAGCGCCGCACGCTGGCTGCTGCGCTCGGCGAGGCCGGCCGCGACGCCGCGGTGCTGACCTTGCCGGACTCCATCGCCTGGCTGCTCAATGTACGGGGCGGCGATGTCGCCCACACGCCCCTGCCGCTCAGCTTTGCGCTGCTGGACTGCGAGGGAAAGGTGGCGCTGTTCGTCGATCCGGCCAAGCCGGCGCCCGGCCTGGGAGAGCATCTCGGCAACGAAGTGTCGCTCGCGCCGCCGGAGGCTTTCGGGCCGGCGCTCGACGCGCTCGCCGGCAGGAAGGTGTCGGTCGATGCCGCCCGCGCGCCGGCTTGGGTCGTCTCGCGGCTGGAAGCGGCGGGCGCGGAGATCATGCGCGAGCGCGACCCCTGCATCCTTCCCAAGGCCTGCAAGAACGAGGGCGAGATTGCGGGCGCGAGGGCCGCGCACCGCCGCGATGCCGGCGCGATGGCGGACTTCCTCTCCTGGCTCGACCGCGAAGGCCCGTCGGGCCGCCAGACGGAGCTTTCGGCCGCGGCCCGGCTGCGCAGCTACCGCGAAAGGCTGCCGCTGTTCCGCGACCTCAGCTTCCCGACGATTTCCGGCGCCGGGCCTAACGGTGCGGTTGTCCATTACGGCGTGACCGAAGCCAGCGACCGGGCGATCGCGCCGGACATGCTCTATCTGGTGGATTCCGGCGCCCAATTCCTCGACGGCACCACGGACATCACCCGCACAGTCGCCATCGGAACCCCGACCGAGCGCCAGCGCGCCTGCTTCACCCGCGTCCTGAAGGGCCATATCGCGCTCGCCGCGGCCCGGTTTCCGGAGGGCACTACCGGCGCCCGGCTCGACACGCTCGCCCGCGCGCCGCTCTGGCAGGCCGGCCTCGATTTCGACCACGGCGCCGGCCACGGCGTCGGCAGCTACCTCTCGGTGCATGAAGGCCCGCAGCGCATCGCCCGGGGCGGCGACGAGCCCCTACTGGCGGGCATGATCGTCTCCAACGAACCCGGCTACTACGAACCGGCCGCCTTCGGCATCCGTATCGAGAACCTTCTTCTGGTGCGGAACGACCCGGAATTCCCGGACATGCTGGGCTTCGAGACGCTCACCTTTGCGCCCATAGACCGCCGCCTGATCGACACCGCGCTTCTCGCCCCCGCCGAACGCGACTGGCTGAACGCGTATCACGCACAGGTGCGCGAGACCGCCGCCTGCGAGGACCCCGTCTGGCTGGAGGCCGCCACAGCCCCGATCTGACCCCGCCGGGGACCTCGACATGGGAGAAGCCGAACAAGCCCCCGGTCTCATATGGCATGAACGAGGACACAGCCTTGACCCGAACCGGCAATGGACCTATTGCTGCGTCGCCGCACCACGCATGACCCACGTGCCAAGAAATCACCCGGGCGGACAAGCCGGGGGCCGGTAACGAGGTATCGGTGCGACAGGCGGGAAGACGGACGGTTCGCAGCCGTCCCCGAACCGCCGCCCGAGCCGCGGTTAGAAGCCCCTTGGGAGGGTTGTGCGATGACGGCGCGCATTCGCCGATTCCTGGACGAGTCCCGGCCGCCGACGCCGTGCCTTGTCATCGACCTCGATGTCGTGCGGGAGAACTATCTCGCCTTCGCCCGCCTGTTGCCGCAGGCGGCGGTCTATTATGCGGTAAAGGCCAACCCGGCCCCGGAAATCGTCTCGCTGCTGGTCCGGCTCGGCTCCTCCTTCGACTGCGCCAGCATCTACGAGATCCGGGACTGCCTGGCCGCCGGCGCGCCCGCCCGGCGCCTGTCCTTCGGCAACACGATCAAGAAATCCGCCGATATCGAGGCGGCATGGCGGCTGGGCGTGGACCTGTTCGCCTTCGACAGCGCGGGCGAGCTGCACAAGCTGGCCGAGGCCGCGCCCGGAGCCCGCGTCTATTGCCGCATCGCCATGACCGGGGAAGGCGCGGACTGGCCGCTCGGACGCAAATTCGGCTGCGAGGTCGATATGGCGCGCGACCTCATGCTGGAAGCGGCCCGGCTCGGCCTCGACCCCTGCGGCCTCTCCTTCCATATCGGCTCGCAGCAGCGCGACGTGCACCAGTGGGACGTGGCCTTCGGCCGGACGGCCATGCTGTTCACCGCGCTCGACGAGGCGGGCGTGAAGCTCGGCATGGTGAATGTCGGCGGCGGCTTTCCGGCCCGCTACCGCAAGAACGGACCCGGCCCCGAAGAGCATATGGAGGCGCTGGCCGCGGCGGCCCGGAGCCATTTCGGCAACCGGATGCCCAACCTGATCGTCGAACCCGGCCGCGCCCTGGTGGGCGACGCCGGCCTCATCCAGAGCGAGGTCGTGCTGATCTCGCGCAAGGGCTACCGGGACCGGGAACGCTGGGTCTATCTGGATATCGGCAAGTTCGGCGGCCTGATCGAGACCATGGACGAGGCGATCCAGTACCGCATCACCACGGCGCGCGACGGCGCGGAATGCGGCCCGGTGGTGCTGGCGGGGCCGACCTGCGACGAGGCCGATGTGATCTACCGGCACAGCAACTACCGGCTGCCGCTCTCGCTGGAGGTCGGCGACAAGGTGGCCATCGAGTCGGCGGGTGCCTATACCGCCTCCTACAGTTCGGTCAATTTCAACGGCCTGCCGCCGCTTGCGACCTATTGCATCTAACCGCCACGGACCGCTGCGGATGTCCTATATGGGAGGGAGCCTTGAGCATTCAGCGCTATTCGGTCAATCAGCACCCTGTCCGGACTCTGCTCACCTGGATCGAGTCCGACGAGATAGCAATCCCCGAAATACAGCGCCCGTTCGTCTGGAACGCGGCCAAGGTGCGCGATTTCGTCGATTCGCTCTATCGCGGCTATCCGGTCGGCTATCTCATCGCGTGGCGTAACCCGTCGGTCCGCTTGAAGGACGGAACGGAATCCAAGGGCAAACGCATTCTGATCGACGGCCAGCAGCGCGTGACGGCGCTTCTGGCGGCGATGCTCGGGCGTTCGATTGTTAACAAGGATTATAGGAAAACGCGCGTCACCATCGCGTTCCATCCAGGCGAGGAGCGGTTTGAGGTAGCCAATCCAGCCATCCGCCGCGACCGAGCCTGGCTTGCCGACATCGCCGCCCTGTTTGCGCCAAACACAAAATTGCTTCGGGTCGTCGATGCATATTGCGAAAGTAACAAGGATGCGAACCGGGACGAAATATTTGATCGTATCGAGAGACTTCGCGGTATATTAAACAACTCTCTCGGCCTCATCGAGCTCAATTCCGATCTGGAGGTCAAGGATGTTTCCGAGATATTCGTGCGCATCAACTCACAGGGCGTCACGCTTAATGCGGCCGATTTTGCCATGTCGAAATTGGCGGCGAATGAAAAATACAACGGCCACCATCTCCGCAAATGTATCGATTACTTCTGCCATCTTGCCGTCGCGCCAGAAGCCTATAACGACCTGGCCGCCGACAGCGGGTTTGCCGGCACCCGATATTTCCGGGCGATGGAATGGCTAAAGCAGGAGAAGGAGGATCTCTACGATCCGTCTTACACCGATATGCTGCGCGTGGCCTTCACATCGGAGTTTGGGCGCGGCCGCCTCGACGACTTGGTCGCTTTGCTCTCCGGACGGAACTTCGAGACGCGGCAATTCGAGGAAGCAATCGCCGAAACGTCTTTCCGCAGGCTCGAAAAAGCGATCATGCGCTTCATGAACGAGACCGATTTCAAACGCTTCGTGATGATCTTGCGCTCGGCGGGATTCGTGAATACGTCTATGATCCGTTCGCAAAACACCATGAATTTTTCCTATGTCCTTTATCTGACAATGCGCGCGCGGAAAGCTGATCCAGCCCAAATCGAGACGCTGGTGCGGCGCTGGTTTGTCATGTCCGTGCTGACTGGCAGATATACGGGCTCGCCCGAGACCGCGTTCGGCGTCGACATCCGCAACATCGCCCGGCAAAGTCCTCGAGATTACCTCGATGCAGTGGAGCGGGCGGAGTTGTCCGACGCATTCTGGGACACGGGCCTCCCCCAACAGATGGACACCTCGGTGGCCAGCAGCCCTTATTTCAATGTGTTTCTGGCAAGCCAAGTCAGAGCAAACGATAAGGGCTTTCTGTCGAACGGCCACACGGTGCAAACGCTGCTCGAGGGCGCCGCTCACGTGCACCACGTATTTCCGCGCAACTACCTGAAGAGGAATGGCCTGACGCGCGGCCGCTACAACCAGATCGCGAACTATGTGGTAATGCAGGCGGAGATCAATATCGCAATCGCCGACTCCCCGCCTGCGGCCTATTTCGCCGCGCTGCGCCATCAATGCGAGAATGGCGAGCCTCGATACGGCACCATCGCCGATGCCGACGAGCTACGCGGCAATCTGGCGGCGCACTGCATACCTGACGGCATGGAAGACGCTCAAGTCGGCGGTTACGACGGATTTCTCGACCGCCGCAGGCGACTGATGGCTGCGAAGATCCGCGACTACTACAGATCGCTATAGGTCAGCGGGTCCGCCATACGTGACCGTGCCTCTCGACATTATTTGCAGCGGCGCATTGACAGCACGGGCATGACCGCCGGATAATCGGCGGTGGTTGGAGCATGTCGATATGATGAGCGCAGGAATCCGGATTTCCGACAGGGCCGCCGAGCGTGTGTCCTATCTTCTCGACCAGCAGGACGACGCGGGCGCGATGTTGCGCGTCTCCGTCTCGGGCGGCGGCTGTTCCGGCTTCCAGTACGGCTTCGCCTTCGACGATTCGCGCAATGACGACGACCTCGTGTTCTCCCATGCCGGCGTCGATGTCGTGATCGACGAGATGTCGCTGGAGCTTCTGGACGGCGCGGAGATCGATTTCGTCGAGGACCTCGCCGGCGCGGCCTTCCGGATCGACAATCCCAACGCAACGGCGTCCTGCGGCTGCGGCTCGTCCTTCGCCGTCTGAATGAAAATCGCAAGCTGGAACGTCAACTCGATCAAGGCTCGCCTGCCCGCCGTGATCGAGTGGCTGGATGCGGCCGCCCCGGATGTGCTGGCGCTGCAGGAGATCAAATGCACCGCCGACGCCTTCCCGTTCCTCGAACTCGAGGCGGCGGGATACCGGGCGGCGGTACTCGGCCAGAAGACCTATAACGGCGTCGCACTGATCTCGAAAACGGCGCCGGAAGCGCTGCGCGAGGGCCTGCCCGGGGGCGAAGAAGACGACGGCCAGGCGCGCTATGTCGAGGCGGTCTTCGACGGCGTACGCGTCGCCTCGATCTACCTGCCGAACGGCAATCCGGTCGCAAGCGGCAAGTTTTCCTATAAGCTCGCCTGGATGGCGCGGCTAAAGCGCCATGCCGTGCGGCTGCTGGCCGACGAGGGGCCGACCGTGCTCGGCGGGGACTTCAACGTCATCCCCGAACCGGTGGACTGCTACGACCCGGAAGACTGGACGGACGATGCGCTCTACCGGCCGGAGAGCCGGCGCGCCTTTCGCGAGATATTGCATCTCGGCTGGACCGATGCCTTCCGATCCCTCCATGCGCGGCGGGGCGGCGCCTTCACCTTCTGGGACTATCAGCGCGGCCGCTGGCAGCGCGGCGAAGGCATCCGCATCGACCATCTGCTGCTGTCGCCGGCGGCGGTGGACCGGCTGGAGGAATGCGATATCGACGCGGCTCCCCGCGCCCGCCCGAAAGCCTCAGACCACACGCCCATCTGGTGCCGCCTCGGCCCCGCCCCCCAGGCCGCGGACCTGTTTCACGCGCCCGGCGGCGGCGCCTAGCGGGAGTCGGGCATGGACTTCGCAAACAGGACCGTGATCGTGACCGGCGGAGCTTCCGGCATCGGCGCGGAGACGGTGCGGATGCTGCGCGCCTCCGGCGCGGACGTGCTCGTGGTGGACCGCGACGCCTCCTCCGGCCTCGTCGGCGATGTGACCGATCCGGCGCTCGCCGCCGCCGCGATGGAACGCTGCCCGCGCCTCGACGGCCTTGTGACGGCCGCCGGCATTTCCGAGAGCGGCGTTGCGATCGAGGATATCGCCCCCAGCGACTGGGACCGGGTGTTCGATGTCAATGTCAAGGCGACATGGATGTGGCTGGCGGCGGCGGCCGGGCCCATGCGCGCGGCCGGCGGCGGTTCGGTCGTGGCGATCGCCTCGCAGCTCGCCTTCGCCGGCGGGTCGCTGAATGCGGCCTATATCGCATCCAAGGGCGCGGTCGTCTCGCTGGTCCGCACGGCGGCGGTGGAGCTTGCCGGGGACGGCATCCGCGTCAACGCGGTCGCGCCCGGCGCCACCGAAACGCCGATGCTGAACCGCAGCCTCTCGCGCCAGGCGGACCCCGATGCCGCCAGGGAGCGCTCCCGCATCCGCCATGCCATGGGGCGCTTCGGCAGGCCCGACGAGACCGCCGAGGCGATCTGCTTCCTGCTTTCCGACCGCGCCAGCTTCATCACCGGCGCCACGCTCCCCGTGGACGGCGGCTGGCTCGCGGCCTGACTTAACGGCGGGACAGACGCGCCTCCGCCGCCGCCAGGTCTTCCGGCGTATTGATGTTGAAGAAGGGGTCGCCTTCGGACGCGACCGGGAACTCCACATCGGCCATGCGGTGGCGGGCGGTCCAGCGGTCTACCTTGCGCAGGCCCTCCTCGGTCAGCGCACGGTGCAGGTCGTCGGCAAGCCGGACGGCCCAGAGCGCGAAGACCGGGTGGCGCCGGCCGCCGGAGGCCGCCGTGACGATATCGGCGCGGTCCATCTCGGCCGCCAGCTCGCGCACCAGCGTCGCGGGAAAGAAGGGCGCATCGCAGGGGAAACTCGCTACCCATTCGCAGCCGGACTCCCGTGCCCAGACCATGCCGGCGAGCACGCCGGCGAGCGGCCCGACGAAGCCGTCCACCGGATCGGGTAGCACGGGCAGGCCCAGCCAGGCGAATTCCTCCGCCGGCGCGTTGGCGTTGACGGCGAGGCGGGCCACCTGCGGGCCGGCGCGCGCCGCCGCATGGGCGAGCAGCGGCCGGCCTCCCAGCTTCGCGAGGCCCTTGAGGCCGCCGCCCATTCGCCGGCCGAGACCGCCTGCCAGCAGCAGCCCGCCGCATTCTTGCCGGGGGTCGATCGGCATGGGGTTCAGGCGGCGTCGCCGGAGGCGGCTTCGGGGCTCGCGTCGAATACCAGCCGCTCCGTGCCGGAGAGCGCGATAAAGCGCTTGCCCTTCGCCCGGCCCACCAAGGTCAGCCCCGCCTGCCGGGCAAGCGACACGCCCGACGCCGTGAAGCCCGAGCGCGAAATCAGGATCGGCACGCCCATCTGGACGGTCTTGATGACCATCTCGCTGGTGAGCCGCCCGGTGGTGAAGAACAGCTTGCCGGCCGGCGAAACGCCATTGAGGCGCAGATAGCCGGCGATCATGTCCACGGCGTTGTGCCGGCCCACATCCTCCAGATAGAGCAGCGGCCGGTCTCGTTCGCAGAGGATGCAGCCGTGGATGGCGCCGGCCGCCAGATAGAGGCTCGGGCGGCGCGCGATCTTGGCCGAGAGCGTGTAGATCCAGGAGGTGTAGAGCGGGTCCGGGGGCAGGTCCACCGCCTCGAAATTGTCCATCACGTCGGCGAACACCGTGCCGACGGCGCATCCCGAAGTGCGGACCCGGCGTTCCAGCCGGTACTCGTAATCGGTCTTGCGCGCCGTGCGCACGATGACGGCTTCCAGTTCGTCGTCGATATCGATACCGGTGATCTCGTCGTCCGGGCGCAGCATGTTCTGGTTGACGAGGAACCCGACAGCGAGCCAGTCGGCATGGTCGCCGACGGTCATCGCGGTCACGATCTCCTGGCTGTTAAGATAGATGGTGAGCGGACGTTCCACCACGACGCGTGTACTGCGTTCCCGGCCTTCATGGTCGATGCCGGACACGGCCTCCGTCAGCCTCGGGTCGTCCGGGTTCGGCGCGACAAGGAACTCCTGCATGAACTCGCTCATGTTCTCCACTATGCTCCGGGCCATGGAGAGGCTCAACGACTGTTTCGCGGCGGGCGACCGGCTGCTGACCGTCGGCGAGGCGGCCGAGCGATTGCGGACGCGGCTCGGCCCGATGGTCGGGCGGGAGCGGATTCCGCTGGCGGCGGCGCGGGGCCGGATCCTGGCAGAACCGATGACGAGCGGACTCGATGTTCCCGGCTACGACAACGCCGCCGTTGACGGCTACGCCTTCGCCCACGGACGGGAGCGATACCGCATTGCCGGCCGGGCAGCGGCGGGACGGCCCTTCCCGCATCGGCTCAGGCCCGGCGAGGCGGTCCGCATCCTCACCGGCGCGCCGGTGCCGGAAGGCGCCGACACGGTGGCGATGCAGGAGGATTGCGGCCTCGACGGCGAAACCGTGACGGTGCCGGCGGGCCTCAAGGCGGGCGCCAATTACCGCACGGCCGGGGAGAACATCCGCCGGGGCGAGACGGTCTTCCCGGCCGGGCAGCGCCTCGGTCCGCTGCAACTGGGCGTCGCCGCCTCGCTCGGCGAGACCGCGCTTGAGGTCTTCCGGACGATGCGCATCGCGCTGTTCTCCACCGGGGACGAACTCGCCCTGCCCGGCGAACCGCTGGCGCCGGGGCAACTCTACGATTCCAACCGGACGATGCTGCGCGCCTTCCTGGAGGCCGACGGGCTTGCCGTGACCGATCTCGGCATCCTCCCGGACGATGCGCCCTCGGTGAAGGCGGCGCTGGCGGAGGCGGCGGCCGGGCACGATGCGGTGATGACCTCGGCGGGCATCTCGACCGGCGACGAGGACCATGTGGCGGCAGCCGTGCCGGCGCTTCATTTCTGGCGCCTCGCGGTGAAGCCCGGCCGGCCGCTCGCGCTCGGAAGCATCGGCAATGCGGCCTTTGTGGGCCTGCCGGGCAATCCGGTGGCCGCCGCCGCCTGCCTGCTGATGCTGGTGCGCCCGATGCTGGGACTGCTTGGCGGCGCCGGCTGGGAAGCGCCGCCGGCAACGCTCGTGCCTGCCGGCTTCGCCATGAAGAAGAAGACGGGACGGCGGGAATGGCTGCGCGTGCGCCTCGGCGAGGACGGCGCGGCGCGAAAGGCCGGCCCCGACGGCTCGGCGCTCCTGCGCGTCATGGCCGAGGCCGACGGGCTGCTGGATGTGCCCGAAGACGTGGCCGCCATCGCGCCCGGCGACCGTTTCCCCATGCTGCGGCTTTGACGCCGCTTGCCGATGCGCCCGTGCAGGTCCTGACCTCCGGCCACTCCAACCATTCGTCGGAGTCCTCTCTGGCGCTTCTGGTCCGGCATGGCGTTACGGCGCTCGGCGATGTGCGGTCCGCGCCCTGCAGCCGGTTCAATCCGCAATTCAACCTCAAGCGGCTCTCGGCATCGCCCTCCACAGGCGGCATCGCCTATGTCTGGCTCGGCCTTGCTGGAGGACGCCCCTCGCGAAGTGTCATGGAATGTCATGTTCTGTCATGGTCCGGCGGCGCGCAGCCGGTCTGGCGGGCGGCGCGTTCGGCGGTCGCATCGGGCATGGAGCGGCGTCTCCTTGGTTTCGTTGCCGCCCGGCGTCGGGGCGAACCTGTCTCGCGCGTATCGCGGGCGTGTGCGTGCGCACGGGCGCGTCCAGCGCCGGCGCGGATCGTGCGCCTGATTGCGCGCGGGACGGCGGGCGCACCTCTCCCGCGAGTTTCGGGCGGAGTTTTCAGAAGTGAGAGCCGCCACTCTCAGGACCATATTAGCACATTTTCTCCCAAGCCAAGCCCCAAATGAAACAAAAAGTGAATATCATGACTCCCTGTTTCACCGTCCCGGCCCGGCGGTAACGAAATGTTTTCACGGTAGGCCGGGCGGCAGGCATCCTCACGCCCACCGTCGCGCCGCCCACACCACCGCCAGCCCCAGCATCGCCGCCGTCAGGCCGCAGAAGCGGAGCGCCGTCGGGGAGGAGCCGGCGAGGCGGAGCATGAAGCGGCGCATGGATTCGGGCGCGGCGAGCCAGACGGCGCCTTCCAGCACCAGGGCCAGGCCGAGCGCGGCGAGGAAGTCACCGAAGGGGAAGTCTTCCACGGCGTTGCGCGGCCCGGCGGGCTATTCGCTTCTGGCGTCCCGGCCCGAAATGTCGCCGAAGAAGTTGAAGAAGTCGCTGTCCGGGCTCAGCACCAGCGTGGTGTTTTCCTTGCCGAGCGCGTTCCGGTAGGCCTCCATCGAGCGGTAGAAGGCGAAGAATTCCGGGTCCTGGCCGAAGCTCTCGGCATAGATGCGGATCGCGTCGGCATCGCCCTCGCCGCGCCGGATCTGCGCCGTCTTCTTCGACTCCGCGATCAGCACCGTGCGCTCGCGGTCGGCGCGGGCGCGGATGCGCTGGGCGAGTTCGGCCCCCTGGGCGCGGAACTCCTTGGCCTCGCGCTCGCGTTCGGTGCGCATGCGCTGGTAGATCGACTGCGCATTGGCGTCCGGCAGGTCGGTGCGCCGAATGCGGAAATCGACGATCTCGATGCCGAATTCCTTGGCCTCCGCGTTCACCGCCTGCCGGATACTGAGCATGATGTCGCCGCGTTCCTCGGAGAGGATCGAACTGAAGCTGTTATTGCCGACGACGCGCCGGAGGCTGGAGACGACCACGCCGGCAAGACGGCTCTGGACGCGGGTCTCGGTGCCGACCGACTGGTAGAATTGCAGCGGGTCGTCGATGCGGTAGCGCACGAAACTGTCCACGACCATGCGCTTCCGGTCCGATGTGATGATCTCCTCGGCCTGCGGCGCGAAGTCCAGCACGCGGGCGTCGAAATAGACCGCGTTCTGCCAGAACGGCGCCTTCACATGCAGCCCCGGCTCCTGGACCACCCGCTTCGGGTTGCCGAACTGCATGACGATGGCCTGCTGCGTCTGGTGCACCGTGAACAGCGCGCTGGCAGCGAGGATGGCGAGCACGATCAGCAGGATCGCGCCGCCGAAAAGCGCGGCATGTCTCATTGCAGGCCTCCCGTGCTGGATTGGGTCCCGTCCGCCTCGTCGGCCTTGATCCGCTTCTGCACTTCGGGCAGCGGCAGATAGGGCACGACGCCGGACGCGCCGCCGCTCTGGTCGATGACGTATTTGTCCGCTTTGGAGAGGATTTCCTCCATCGTCTCCAGGTAGATGCGCTTGGTGGTTACGTCCTTGGCGGCCTTGAAGGCCGTATAGACTTGGGTGAAGCGCTGGGCGTCGCCTTCGGAGCGCGCCACGACTTCCTGCTTGTAGGCTTCCGCCTCCTGCACCAGCCGTTCCGCTTCGCCGCGCGCGCGGGGGATGATGTCGTTGGCATAGGACTCCGCTTCGTTGCGCAGCCGCTCCTGGTCCGCCCGGGCGCGCTGCACGTCGCGGAAGGCATCCACCACCTGGTTGGGCGGATCGACCTTCAGCAGCTGCACGACGGTGATCTCGATGCCGGTCCCGTAGTCGTCGAGGATGTCCTGCACACCGGCCTTGACCTTGTCCTCGATCGGGCCGCGGCCCTCCGCGAGCGCGGCGGCGATGGGCGTCTGCCCGACGATCTCGCGCATCACGCTCTCGGCAGCCGCCTTAACCGAGCGTTCCGGCTCGCGCACATTGAACAGGTAGTCGCCGGCTTCCTTGATGATCCAGAAGACGACGAAGTTGATATCGACGATGTTCTCGTCGCCGGTCAGCATCAGCGCCTCCTCGGCACTGCGGAAGCCGACCTCGACGCGGTTGACGCGGGTGACCTTCGGCGTCTCCACCGACTCGATGGGATAGGGCAGATGGTAATTGAGGCCGGGCGTGGTGGTGCCAACGCGCTCGCCGAAGCGCAGCACGACGCCCTGCTCGTCCGTCTGCACGCGGTAGAAGCCGCTCAGCATCCAGATCGCCAGCAGCACGATGACGACCAGCAGGATGCCGATGCGCCCGCCGCGGCCGCCGGTCCCGCCCGGCATGCGCCGACGCAGCCAGTCCTGCAGGCGCCGGATCGCCTCCTCGACATTGGGAGCTTGCGGGCCGCCGCCGGGACCGCGCCCGCCGCCCCAGCCGCCACCCTGGTTGCCGCCGCCGCCGCTGCTGCCCCAAGGGCCGCCGCTGCCGCCTCCGCCACCCTCCCAGGGACCGCCTCCACCGCCGCCGCCCCACGGGCCGCCGCCGCCTCCGCCTTGATTATGCCAGGGCATGGGCTTACCTCTCGTTGCCGTTCCGTGCGCGAACGCCGATTTTCCGCATGGCGCCTTATAGAGCAGGCTGCCCGGCGTTGGAATGGGGCCGCGCACATCGCTCATGCCAATGGAGGCGCACGGCGCTCATGGTCCAACCTACGGAATCAGCCATTCGCGCCGCCGCGCAAGACTTGGCGCTTATCGGGCGCGTCGGCGGCATCGCGGTCAAGGACGGTGCGGTGCAGGTCTCGCTGGAAGTGGAGCCCGGCCAGGCCGAGGAGGCCGGGGACGAGCGCCGCGCCATCGAGGCCGCGCTCGCCGTCCTGCCGGGCGTCACCAGCGCCACCGTGGTGCTGACCGCCGAGCGTGCCGCCGCGCCGCGCCCGGAGCCCCGGCCCAACGCTCCTGCGGGCGCGCGCTCATCGGGGCGGATCGACCTGCCGGGCGTGAAAGCCGTCGTCGCCGTCGCCTCCGGCAAGGGCGGCGTCGGCAAATCCACCGTGGCCGTCAATCTCGCCGTGGCGCTCGCCCGGCAGGGCCTCGCCGTCGGCCTGATGGACAGCGACATTTTCGGACCCTCGCTGCCGCGCATGATGGGCATTTCCGGCAAGCCCGGACTCGCCGGAGAGAAGACGCTCCTGCCGATGCGCAAATGGGGCGTAGCCTGCATGTCGATCGGCTTCCTGATCGCGGAAGAGACGGCGATGATCTGGCGCGGGCCGATGGTGATGAGCGCGGTGCAACAACTCATCGGCGATGTCGCCTGGGGCGAACTCGACCTGCTGCTGATCGACATGCCGCCGGGAACGGGCGACGCGCAACTCACGCTCTCGCAGCGCGTGCCGCTGACCGGCGCGGTCATCGTCTCCACGCCGCAGGACATCGCCCTGCTCGACGCCAGGCGCGGCATCTCCATGTTCCGCAAGGTCGAGGTGCCAGTGCTGGGCCTGGTCGAGAACATGTCGGTGTTCGTCTGCCCGCATTGCGGCGAGAGCACGCATATCTTCGGCTCGGGCGGGGCGAGGGCGGAAGCGGAAAGGCTCGGCGCGCCCTTCCTCGGCGAGGCGCCGCTTGCGCTGGAGCTGCGAGAGCGCTGCGACGCCGGTACGCCCGCAGCCGCCGACGACGCCTCCCCCTCCGGCCGGGCCTTCCGGGAGATTGCCGCCCGCCTCTGGCAGGAGGTCGAAATCCGCCGCGCGACGGGCCCTGCGGCGCCGCGGATCGTGATGGAGTAACGCGCCGGGCAGTGCGCAAGCGAGCGCACCACAACAGCGGGAAATTTGTTCTCCTTCCGGGCTGCGGTCTGCTTCGAACGGTGATACCGTGCAGCGTCATGATCGTTCGGTCCGTTCGCCACCGGGGTTTGCGCCGACTGCTTGGAGACGACAATCCCCGGTTCCTGCGAAGAGACCTGACCGGTCGGTTGCGCAATATCCCGACCGCACTGGTTCTGGCGGAGAACATCGATGAATTTGCTGCCTTCGCTCCACCCGGATGGCGCGTCCACCGGCTCTCGGGAGAACGCAGGAACGAATGGAGCGTGTCGGCGTCCGGCAATTGGTGGGTCACGTTAACGAGAACAGCGGAGATTCTGGGCGTCCGCCGCGCAACGCTTTCGGCACTGCTGAACGGCAAGGCTGCGCTGTCCCCGGAAATGGCGCTGCGTATCGAGAAGGCCTTTGAGGTGAGCATGGACATGCTGCTTCGCATGCAAGCCTGGCACGACGCGGCCCGAATGCGAGCCTGCTCCGAACATGATCGCCGTCCGGCGCTATGAACCAGCGTGAGCTCGACAGAGGCGGCGGTCCGGCTTCTACGGTGGCGGGCGCATCTGTATCATCCCCGCGGAGTACACATTCCGCGGGATGCAACGGAGGAACGAGACTGTGATAAAGCGCTTCGGAAGCCTGTTTGCCGGGCATATCGACCTGGATGACATGGGCCAGGACGCCACGCCGGCGAACGACCGGCGCTACGACAATGACCGGCTGGCCTCGGTCTTCGCGAAGACCGAGGCGATGGCCGTGCGCATGGACGAGCTCGGCTACGACGCCTTCTGGCTGGCCGAGCACCATTTCCAGCATGAGGGCTATGAGTGCATCCCGAACCTGCCGCTGTTCTTCGTGCATCTGGCGCATCTCACCGAGCGGCTGCGGTTCGGCTGCGGCTTCAATGTCACCACCATGTGGCATCCGCTCCGCCTCGCGGAGGACTTCGCGACCGCCGACATTCTGACCGGGGGCCGGGTGATCTTCGGCGTCGGGCGCGGCTACCACACCCGCGAGGTCGAGACGCTGGGCGGCGTGCTGATGGACGGCGACGCCAACCGCGACCTGTTCGAGGAGCAGGTGGAGATCGTGCTCCGGTCCTTCCGCGAGGAATCCTTCCGCCACGAAGGCAGGAACTACACCCTGCCGCCGCGCGTGCCCTACCGGGGCTACGACCTGGAGGAGATCACGCTCGTGCCGCGCCCGGTCAACCAGCCGGTGGAATGCTGGCAGCCGATCGTGAGCGCCCAGCCGCGCGGACTGGACTTCATGGCGAAGCACGGCATCAAGGGCATTGTCGGCGGCGGCTCGGCGCTGATGGTCGAGAGGCCCATCACCGCCTTCAAGGAAGCCTGGGAGCGGGCCGGCCACGATGTGCAGATCGGCGAGAACCTTTGCATCGGCCTGAACTTCCACATTGCCGAGACGAAGGAACAGGCGATCCGGGAGGCGGCGCCGTTCTTCGAGGAGCATGTCAAGATGTTCGCCCCGCTCGGCATGGTGCCGATGAAGCCGGAGCAGCTCCAGCGGGTGAGCGAGCGCGGCGACTGGGCCGAGATGAACATCCCGACCCTGGAGCGCGCCGTCGAGGCCGGCTCCTGGTATTGCGGCCCGCCGGAGGGCTTCATCGACTATATCGAGACGCTGCAGGCGAAGTATCCGGGCCTCCAGGACGTCAATGTCCAGTCCAGCATGGGCACGCCGCTCAAGGTGATGATCGAGCAGCTTGAACTCTTCGCCAACGAGGTGATGACGCCCTTCCGCCAGCGGCAGACCGTCAGGGCCGCCTGAGCCGGATCACCTGCGCTCCGACAGCACCGCGCCCGAGGCGAGCAGCGCCTCGATCTCGCCCGCATCAAGGCCCGCTTCGGCCAGCACGTCCGCGCTGTGCTCGCCGAGCAGCGGCGTCGGGCGGGCGGGAGAGGGGGCGGTGTCCCGGAAGCCGATATAGTTCCAGGCGATCCGCATCCGGCCCGCCGTCGAGTGGCGGGCCTCGGTGACCAGGCCGTTGACGCGGGCGGACTCGTCGTCGAGGAAGAGTTCGCTCCCCCCGCCCCTCGCCTCCACGGCCGGCACGCCCGCCGCCTTCAGCGCCGCCAGGGCCTCTTCCACCCGCCGGCCGGCAAAGGCCGCTGCCATCGCCCGCGCGAGCGGCGACCGGGCCGGATGCCCGCCGTCCGCCGGATCGAGCGCGCCGAGCCCGAGCAAGCCTGTTAACGCCGTCCGCGCCTCGTCCGTGTCCGCGGCGACATAGATCCAGCCGTCGGCCAGCCGATAGAGCCGGTGGCAGGCGTCGATGCCGTGCTGGCCGGAATCGGCGAGCGGCCGTTCCGGCTTGCCCCGCCACTTTCCGAACCAGGGCGAACTCAACACCACGGCGGCGTTGAGCAGGTTGCTGTCCACCCGCCGCGAGGGTCTGCCCCGCCGGCGCGCGTAGAGCGCCAGGATCGAGCCGAGCGCCGCCATGGCGCCGGCGGTGAAGTCGGTCGGCGCAAGCTGGGCAGCGAAGGAAGGCGGATTGCCGCTGCCGCCCTGCGCGCGCGACAGGCCCATCAGCGCCTGCGCCAGCGGGTCGATGCCGGGGCGCTTCGAGTAGGGGCCGGTCAGGCCGTAGCCGGTCACATGGGCCTCGACGAGGTCCGGATCGACATGCGCGCCGATGCCCATGCGGTGCGTCGCGCCGGGACGGAGGTTGGCGAGCATCATGTCGCAGCCGGCCGCCACGCGCTGGATCGCTTCCCTGCCGCCCGGCTTGCGGGCATCGACGCAGAGCGAACGCTTGTTGAAGTTCAGGTTGTAGAAGTAGTTGCGCCCGATGGGCCGCGAGATGTCGCCGCCCGGCGGCTCCAGCTTGATGACGTCGGCGCCGAGATCGCCGAGCAGCCGCCCGCCCGTCGGCCCGGCGATGAGGTTGGTGATCTCCAGCACTCTCACCCCGGCGAGCGGCGGCGGGTCTTCCGCTGCTTCCCCCGCCGATACGGACAGGGCGGCCGGCGGCGGGAGATCGGGAAGCGGACCGGCGGCGGCGGCGCGCGGCTTCGGGTCCGCCGGCGTCTCGGCGAAGCGGATCGGCGCGCCCATCTGCACCGCTGCGCCGACCGCGGGATCCTCCAGCGCGAGCGCCATGGCGTTGTGATGTATCTGAGGGTCGTCGAGGGCGGCCTCGCCCTGCCGGACCGGCGCGAAGGGCACGTCGGCGGCTTCGAAATCGGCAGCCCAGTCGGCGGCGGCGCGCGTCTTCATCGCCCCCGCGATGGCCTCGCGAAGCTCCTCTTCCTCCACCATCCCGTCGCCCCTGCGCACCGCCTGGAAGCGCGGCTCGGCGACCAGCTCGCCGATGCCCATGAGCTCGGCGGCGCGGGCGATGAAGCGTTCATGCACGCAGCCGAGCTGGATGTATTCGCCGTCCGCGCAGGCATAGAGGCTGTAGAAGGGCGCGCTGCCGGACGGGTGGGTCTGGAACACGAGCGGCGGAATGTTCTCGGCAACCACCTTCGGATGGAACAGCAGCGCGCCCGCCAGCAGCGAGGTCTCGACGATGCGGCCGCGGCCGGTGGTCTCGCGCGCAAGCAGGCCGGCGGCCGCGCCAATGCAGGCGAACAGCGCCGCCCCGGTGCTCGGCAGCGGATGCGGCACATGCACCGGCGCCGGCCTGAAGCCCGGCATGCCTGAGAGAATGCCCGTGCGCGCCATCACCAGGTCGTCCACCGGCGGGTCGTTCCGCCACCGGCCCTTCATGCCATAGGCGGTGATCGAGCAGGCAATCAGGCGCGGATTCGACGCCGCAAGCTTCGCCGGCGCCACCATCGCCTGTTGCGGCGCGGAGGGCGCGAAGTCCTGCAACAGCACATCCGCGCCGGGCAGCAGGCGCGCGAGCGCGTCTTCCGCGCCGGCGGCTTGCGGGTCCCAGTCGAAGGCCTCCTTGCCCCGGTCCCAGACGGCGAAACCACCGCTGCGATACAGCGGGGCCGCCGCATGGACCGCGCGGAGCACGCGCGCGCCCGAATCGCCAAGCAGCATTCCGGCGAAGGCGCCGGCCGAGCCGGAAGTGAGATCGAGGACGGTAATGCCGTCGAGCGGAAGCGTCATCGGGAAGCGCGCCTTTCTCTTTCGCTGCGGATAGGTCGGCAGAATTCCAGCGTTTCGCGGTCAACCGCAAGCATGCTCATACCAACGGTCGTCGATTGCCGCCTGAGCCGATTGCCGCCCCCCATCGGGTCTCAATCGACTCCGCCCGATGGCCAAACCAGACGCCAATGGATCAAGTCCGGGGTGACGAGGTGTCGCCGTCCGGGGCGGGAGGCTGCTTCGGCCCGGCACGGCCTCGCCGGAGGACCCCCCGGGATATGTCATGACACATCGTAACTGCCCGGAATGAGCGATCCGGTTATGGGTTGGCGGGTTTGTGGAAAAATGGGTCAACCTGGCCATGGGTGGTTCCGGTTCGCGCGGAAGCGGTTATCCGGGGTCTGTTATGGAGACTGCGGAGGAGAAGGTTGCGCGTGTTGCAGAGCGGCCGGGGGAGTTGGAGCGCCGTCCCGGTCTGAACGGCGGCAATAGCGGCAAGCCTCCATCGAGCGATGGGTTGAAGAAGCCTGCGGCGGAGCGTCGGACGCGGAGCCTGAGGGGCAAGACGGGCCGGCAGCCGGGCGGTCAGGCGGGCCATGCGGACCGGACGCTTTGCCGGACGGGGGTTCCGGACCGTGTGAAGGAGCATGTGCCGGCGGTATGCCGGGGCTGCGGGGCGTCGCTGCAGTCGGCTTCTGGCGCGGCGAGTGGCGCGTGTGGCGCGGGAGCGGGGCATTGCCGTTCCGGGGCGGTTGCTGGCGCGGATTGTGCGCGGCTGCGACCGGCTGCTTGTCGAGGCGATGAAGCGCCATGAGGACCGGACGCCGCTCCCGTCACGCGGCCGGTGCGGGACGCCGGGGCGGCGCAAGGGCCACAACCTCGCCTTGCGCCTGCAGGCGCGCCGGGACGAGACCCTGCGCTTCCTCACCGACGCGCCGGCGCCCCTCACCAACAATGAGGCCGAGCGCGACCTGCGCACGATGAAACGGCGACAGAAAATCTCCGGCGGCTTCCGCTCCCGGCGCGACGCCGACGACTTCGCCATCCTGCGCTCCGTCATCGCCACAGCCCAAAAGCAGCGCCGCAATGTCCTCAACACCCTGACGGGGCTCGCCCGAAAGCTTCATCAAGGACATCCGATACGCCTGAAACAAAACCAGGCAAGCCCAAGGCAATAGCAAACATCCTGGGCAGTTACGGAATGTCATGTTCTGTCATGCTCCGGCGTCATCTCCTTGGTTCCGTTGCCGCCCGGGTCGGGGCGACCCTGCTTTCGCGCGTATGGCGCGCGCGAGGCGGCGGGCGCACTTCTCCTGTACGTTCCAGACGGAGTTTTCGGAAGCGAGAGACGCGGCCCCGGAAGCCTCGGCTCTCATGGTCATTTTAGCACATTTTCTCCCCAGTCAAGCCCCAAAAGAAACAAAAGTGAATATTCCGGCTCCCTGTTTCGTCGGATGAGGGCGCGCAGCGCGGAGCGGCCGAATACGGCCGGGTGAATCCGGCAGGGGTGCGAGCGGGGTAGCGGCGCACGGCCCCACCGGCAATGCTGTTGGCCGATGGCGGACGTGGAGCATGCGCTTTGCAACGCCCATCATCTGCGGGAGTTGCAGGCGCTTGTGAAGTTCGAGAAGGAGGACCGGGCGCGGGGCAGTCGCTTCGGAGCCGGCAGGCAGGAACGCCGAAACTATTCGACGGCAATCAGCGCAGCGGCGACCCGCCTGTCCTCCGCCATCAACACATTGTAAGTGCGGCACGCCGCGCCCGTATCCATGGCGTCGGCGACCATCCCTTCGCCCCGGATCGCTTCGCGCAGAGTCCGGGGCAGGAGCGTCATCCGGCTGCCGCAGCCGATCAACAGGATCTCCGGAACGTTCTCCCCCACCGTCAGCGGCAGGAGGCTTTCGAGCGTAAGGTCACGGAAATCGGCCACGGGCCATGCCGCGGCAACATCGGGACGCAGCAGCACCGAACCGGTCCACACCGTGCCCGAAATCCGGAACCCCCCGCCTCCGTATCTTTCGACGACCTGCCGGCCTTGCGGGATGACAGGACTGATGTCGGTCATCGGTCGCCGAGCGTGCGGGCGACTTCGGCGTCGTCGGGCAGCTCATCCGTCGCACTCGGGCGCACACCCATCCACAACAGCGTGGCCGACGCTATCCAGACCGAGGAGTAGGTGCCGATGATGACGCCCCAGATCATCGCGAAGGCGAAGTCGCGAATCACCTCGCCGCCGAGGAAGAACAGGGACAGCAGCGCCAGAAGCGTGGTCACGGAAGTCATGACCGTGCGCGCCAGGGTTTCGTTGACCGAGCGGTTCAAAAGGTCGGTCATCGGCAGTGTCTTGTAGCGGCGCAGGTTCTCGCGCACCCGGTCGAAAACGACGACCGTGTCGTTGATCGAATAGCCCGCGATGGTCAGCACGGCGGCCACCGTCGAGAGGTTGAATTCGAGTTGCAGGATGGAGAAGACGCCCACCGTCGTGATGACGTCATGGGCCAGAGCCAGCACGGCGCCCACGCCGAACTGCCATTCGAACCGGAACCAGATATAGGCCATGATCGCGAGCAGCGCGAGCGCCACCGAAATAGCGCCGGCCTCGATCAACTCGCCACCGACCTTCGGCCCCACGACCTCGACCCGGCGATATTCCTCGACGCTGTCGCCGAGCGCTTCCTTCACGGCGGCGACGGTAGCCTGCTGGGCGGCGTCTCCGCCCGGCTGCTGTTGTATGCGGATCAGCACGTCGGTCGGCTGGCCGAACTCCTGGAGGCCGACCTCGCCCCTGTCGAGTGCGGAGAGCGTCTGGCGCATCGCCGAGATATCGGCCGGCCCCTTCGTGCGCACTTCGATCAGGGTGCCGCCGACGAAGTCGATTCCGAAATTCAGGCTCTGCGCCGCGAGCGACGCCACGGAGGCCAGGATCAGCAGAATCGAGACGACATAGGCGCGCTTGCGCAGCGCAATGAAGCGGAAAGCGGTGTCGGGTGGAATCAGCCGCAAGGGTCGCATCGTACCTGCCCGCCTCTCAGATCGGCAACATTTGCGGGCGCCGGCGGCGGACCCAGAGAACGACCATCAGCCGCGCGACCCAGATCGCGGTGAACATGGAGGTCAGGATGCCGATGGCCAGCGTGACGGCGAAACCCTTGACCGGCCCGGAGCCGAACCAAAACAGGAGAGCCGCGGCAATCAGGGTGGTGAGGTTCGCGTCGATGATCGTCTTGAGCGCCCGGTCGTAGCCGGCGTCGATGGCGCCGATCACACCCCGCCCGACCCGCGCTTCTTCGCGGATACGCTCGAAGATCAGCACATTGGCGTCCACCGCCATGCCGATGGTCAGCACGATGCCGGCGATGCCCGGAAGGGTAAGCGTGGCCTGGAGCAGCGACAATGCGCCGAAAATGAGCGCCATGTTGAACACCAGTGCGATGTTCGCCATGACGCCGAAGAGGCCGTAGACCACGACCATGAAGACCAGCACGGCGACCATGCCGATAATGCTCGCCGCCTTGCCGGCGTCGATGGAGTCCTGCCCGAGACCCGGGCCGACCGTGCGCTCCTCCAGATAAACCAGGGGGGCCGGCAGCGCACCCGCGCGCAGCAGCAGCGCCAGGTTCTGCGCTTCGGTGAGCGTGAACGACCCGGAGATGATGCCCGATCCGCCGAGGATCGGTTCGTTGATCCTGGGCGCGCTGATGACCTCGTTGTCGAGGACAATGGCCAGGGGGCGCCCCACATGCTCGCCCGTGGTGCGGCCGAATTGCCGGGCGCCCACCGAATCGAAGCGGAAGCTCACCACCGGTTGCCCGTCCTGGAAGGTCTGCTGCGCATCGACCAGGCGCTCGCCCGAAACCCGCACCCGCTTTTCGACAAGATAGTCGAGCACCTGCCCAAGCGAGTCCGTCCCCTTGAGCCAGCGTGCACCGGGCGGCGCAGCGGCAGCCGGATCCGCATTCCTCTGGTCCAGAAGGTGGAAGGTGAGCTTGGCGGTCTGGGTGAGAAGCTCCTTGATGGCGTCGGGGTCATCCACGCCCGGAAGCTGCACGATGATGCGGTCGGCGCCATGACGCTGGATCGTCGGCTCCCGGAGGCCGAGCTCGTTCAGGCGTATCCGCAGGATTTCCAGCGTCTGCTCGACGGCCGCACTCTCGACATCGACGACGACTTCCGGCGGATACTGCAGCCGCGCGGCCCCGGCATCGTCGATTTCGACCGTCACGAGCCCGTCGCGCTCGGCGACAAGCTGCCGGGCGCGGCCCGCATCCCCGGCCTCCCGCAACGCGAATACGACGGCGCTGCCGCGCACGCCCAGCCCCCGATAGCCGATTCGCGCGTCGCGCAGGCTGCGCCGAACATTGTCCTCCACCGCCTCCAAGCGTTCCTGCAGCACGGCGCTCGTCTGCACCTCGATCAGCAGGTGCGCGCCGCCCTGAAGGTCCAGACCGAGATTGACGGTCTTGTGCGGAATCCAGCTCGGCAGGTTCGTTCCGAGATTGTCCGACCGCCAGAAATTCGGCGACGCATAGACCAGTCCGAGCAGGCAAATCGCCAGGATGACGACGATCTTCCACCTGGCAAAATAAAGCATCGGCGGGCTAGTGTCCTGTCCCGGAAATAACCATGCAAATTACCGGCGCCCCTTTCCGGCCATGGCCGGGCTTGTCCCGGCCATCCGCACCCTTCCGCCGCGCTCGGCCCATGGAGATGCCCGGAACAAGTCCGGGCATGACGGCATGGGGCAAATATTTCTCGTGCGAACTTCCGGGACGCGACACTAGTTGCCCCTGCCGAAACGGCCGAACAATCCGCCGAAACCCCCGCTGGCCCTGCCATCGTTGGCGGGCGCTGCGGCCTGGCCCGGCGTAGGCTTGCTCAGCACATCGGTGATCTGAGAGCGGACCATACGCACCCGCACACCCTCCGCGATCTCCACCAGCACCTCTTGCTCGTTGCTGACCCGCGCGACCGTGCCCATGATTCCGCCGGCGGTCACCACCCTGTCGCCGCGCCTGAGCGCCGCCACGAGCTCGCGATGCGCCTTGGCCTTCTTCTGCTGCGGGCGGATCAGCAGGAAGTAGAACACGACGAAGATGAGGATAATCGGCAACAGGCCGGTCAGCATGTCGCCGCCGCCCCCGCCCGACTGTGCGTAGGCCGGTGAGATCAGCATGGGAAGGCCTCCGAAAGGACGCGCGACTATAGCCGCAGATGCCGCCCGCGCAAGCGCCCCGGCAGGCTCAGGCCGAGGGCTCGGCGCCGAGGTCGAGCACGAGTCCTTCGAGGTCGGCGCTCGGGGCGGGATAGCGGGCCGTCACGAGCCGGTCGTGACCGGGAACGAGCCGGTCGAGGGACCCTGCGAGCGCCAGGCAACGGCGATAGCCTTCCACCATTTTCGCCAGGTCGTAGAAGATCGCGAACGGCCGCTCGTCCGTGACTTCCTCGAACAGGTGGACGGCGTCCGAGGCGAGCAGGATCCAGCCCCGCCTGCTATGGACGCGCAGCACGGTCTGGCCGCGCGCATGGCCGCCGATCAGATGCGATTCGAGGCCCGGCGCGATTTCCACGACCGGCTCGGTATCGAAGCGCAGGCGGTCTTCATAGACGAGCTGCACCAGGGCCTGGGTGTCGCGCAGATGGTATGCGTGGCGGAAGGCCGGATGCGTCATGTCCGGGCCTGCGATCGATGCCATTTCCTCGGCATGCATACGGAAGCCGGCCGCCGGATAGTCGGCGAGATTGCCGACATGGTCGAAATGCGCGTGGGTCAGCAGGATGTCGGGCGCCGTCTTCGCATCGGTGCCGAGCCGGCCCAACACGGCTGCCGGGTCGTACAGGAACATGCGGCCGCCGTCGCCGGAAATATCGGGGTTGAAGCCGGTATCCACGATCCAGCTCCGCCCGGCGCCCGTAATGACATAGGTGAAGAAGTCGAGGCCCGGAATCGTCTTCGCGGGGTCGCCGCCCATGAAGGTCGAGCCTTCCGGGCGCTCTTTCTGCTCGCCATAACGGATTGCGAAGACATCGTAGGACGGCAGGCCGTTCATGCGGGCTGACTCCGATACTGCTAATGTGCCGCCACCCCGACGGAGGACGGCTCCCTGGCGCGCAGTCTAGCACCGACCGTCAGTATTCTGGTCCCGTGTTTCAAGGCCGCCGAAACGATCGGCAAGGCGGTCGGGAGCGCGTTCGCCCAGACATTCGACGACATCGAGGTGGTGCTTGCCTCCGACGACGGCGAGGACTATGCGGCCATGCTCGGCCGCGCCGACTCCAGGCTGAGACAGGTCTCCACAGGGCGGACCGGCAGCGGCGACGGCCCCGCCCGCAACGCCGCGCTTGCAGCGGCGCGGGGGCGCTTCGTCGCCAATCTCGACGCCGACGACACCGTGCGCCCGGAGCGCCTCGCCTTCATGCTGCCTTTTGCAGAGCGTTACGGCGCGGCGGTGGATAATACGGCGCTCTGGATCGGGGCCCGGCTGACCAAGACGGCGTTCGCTCCCGACGCAGGGGATTTCCGGCTGACGGCGGACGCGATTCTCGGCCCGCGCCTGCCGATGAACGCGCTCCTGCGCCGCGAATTCGCGGGCGAGGGCTGGCGCGCCTTCGACTTCTGCAGCGATGTCGTGTTCAACCTCGAAGTGCTGAGCCGGTGCCCGGAATTCCGGGGCCTTGCGCGGACCGGCTACGATTACATGAAGCGCGACGGCTCGATCACGCAGTCGCCGGACACGGCCGCCCGGGCGGCGCGGGGCTATGCCGCGATCATCGCCGCCATCGACGCGGGCGGCCTCGACCTCACGCCCGGGATAGCCGCGGCCGCCCGGGCGGAATTCAGCGCGAACGCGCGCGCCAACGAGGCGTTCCAGGCGGCCCGCAGCGCCGGCCGGGTCGAGAACCTGGAAGCCTGGCTCGCGTCGTGACGGTGGTGCTGGTCAGCGGCGCGGCGCGGCGGATCGGGCGCCATCTGGCGCTCGGTTTCGGCGGGTCGGGCTGCTCTGTCGGCATCCACTACAACGGCTCGCGGCGGGAGGCCGAGACGCTTGCGGCGCGGATCGAACGGGCAGCCCTGCTTCAGGCCGACCTTTCCGAGTGGGAGGCTCCCGACACGCTGATCGCCGATTGCGAGGCTGCGCTCGGCCCGGTGGATGTGCTCATCAACTGCGCCTCCACCTTCGAATATGACGACATGGAAACGCTGGACGCCGGGACTTGGGCGCTCAATATCGCCGTCAACCTGGCGGCTCCGGTCAATCTCATTCGGGCCGTCGCCGCGCGGCGACGGCCGGCCGTCGCCGTCAATTTCCTGGACTTCAAGGTCTGGCGCCCGAGCGCGTCCTTTCTCTCCTACACGCTGGCCAAGACCGCGCTCCAGAACGCCACGACGATGCTGGCCCAGGCGCTGGCGCCGACCGTGCGCGTCAATGCGGTCGCTCCGGGCGTGGTGCTGCCGAGCGGCGGCCAGAGCGCCGACGAATACCGGGCGGTCGTGCGGTCCACCCTCCTCGAGCGCGAAATCGCGCTGGACGACCTCTTCCGGGCCGTGCGCTACCTGGTCGAGACGGAGAGCGTAACCGGAGAAACGCTCTATGTTGACGCCGGATTCCGGTTTCAGGACTATGAGGACGTCGAGACGGCGATGATTGAGGAATGACGCGGACCTGGCAGCGGGTGGCTCTCGAAGGCATGGCGGTCGAGGCCAGGGTCGGCGTTGCAGACTGGGAGCGCCACCCCGGCAGGCGTCAGCGCCTGCTCGTCGATGTCGAGATGACCCGGCCCGAGTGGGAAACGGCCCGGAGCCTCGATGACTGCATCGACTATGACCGCGTCTATGCGCATGTGACTTCCGAGTGGCCGAACCGCCCGCACACCGACCTGCTGGAAACGCTGGTGGACGAGCTTCTGGAGTTGTGCCTGCAGGATCCGAAGGTCGCCTGGTGCCGCGTCCGGGTGCGCAAGCCAGATGTCTATAACGGCCGCGCCGTGCCGGTCGTCGAGGCGGCCCGCGAACGATGACGGCAGACGCGGTCCGGGCCGCCCGCACGCTTCCCGGCCTGTTGGATGCCCTCGCCGACAACGCGCCCGACCGGGAATTCCTGGTCTATCGCGGCGAACGCTGGACATACCGCGCTTTCCGCGACGAAGCCGCGCGGCTCGCCGCCGGACTTGCGGCCCACGGTATCCGGCGGGGCGACAATGTCGGCCTGCTGATGGGCAATTGCCCGGAGTGGCTCGCGGTCACGTTCGCGGCGCTTTCGCTGGGTGCGCGCGTGGTGGCCGTAAACACCTGGTTCCGAACCCGCGAACTGCGTCATGTGTTTGCCAAGGCGGACATCAGGCTGCTGGTCGCCGCCGATCGCTACCTCGGCCAGGACTATCCGGCCCTGCTCCGTGAATCCGGCGCGTTCCGGAAGGTCGAAACCGTCGTCATTCTGGGCGAGACGCCGCCCGACGCCCTGCCCTACGCCGTCCTCCGCCGCGAGCCGGGCGCCTTCCCCGGCCCGGAACCCGACGATGTGGCGCAAATCCTCTTCACCTCCGGCACCACCGCCATGCCGAAAGGCGCGCAGCTCACCCATCGCGGCATTATCGAGAACATGCGCGCCATCGGCGAGCGGATGCGGATGGGACCGGAGGACCGGGTGTGGCTCGCCATCAACCTGTTCTGGAGCTTCGCCGCCGCCAATGCCCTCGGCGCCACGCTCACCCACGGCGCCACGATTGTCCTGCAACATGCCTTCGAACCGGGCGAGGCGATGGCGCTGATCGAGCGGGAGCGCTGCTCCATCTTCTACGGCCTGCCCAACATGGCGCATGCCATGTGGGAGCATCCCGACCGGTCGGCCCGTGACCTCTCGTCTTTGCGGACCGGGCTTTCCATCGGCACTCCCGGCGAGATGGCGCTGCTCGAACGGCTCGGGGTCGAGCGAATCCTTCAAGTTTACGGCTTGACGGAAGCCTATGGAAATTCGGCGGTTTGCGACCATGATGACCCGAAGGCGGTTCGGCACGCCACATGCGGCCGTCCGCTGCCGGGCCAGGAATTCCGGATTGTCGATCCGGAGACGGGACTTGACGGCGAGCGGGGCGAAATCTGGCTGCGCGGGCGGAATACTCCAGGCTACTACAACGACCCGGAGCGCGATGCGGAAGTCTTCGCAGAGGACGGCTGGATGAAGACCGGGGACCTCGCGGAATGGGACGACGGCGGCCGGTTGCTCTTCCAGGGCCGGCTCAAGGAAATGCTGAAATCGGGCGGCATCAATATCGCGCCGCGCGAGATCGAGATGTTCCTGCAGGACCGGCCCGGGGTTGCGGAGGCCTATGTCGTCGGCCTGCCGGACAGTGTGAAGGGGGAGGTGCCCGTGGCGGTCGTGGTTCCGGAACCCGGCGCATCGCCGGATGCCGAGATGTTGAGGCGGGCGTGCCGGGCGGAACTCGCCGCCTACAAGACGCCGAGGCGTATCGAGATCGTCGAGCGGGCGGCCCTGCCGGTCACGGCGACCGGCAAGGTCCGCAAGCTCGAATTGGTCGAACGCTTCGCCGGCCCGTCGTAATCCGCCCTGTCCACAGGATCGCGGCAAATTATCACGGCAGACCGCGCAGCCAGTCCGAGAGCGCCTTGCCGATCTCGTCGGGGGAATCTTCCTGGATGAAGTGGCTTCCCTTGACCTTCGCAACGGTCTGGTTGGGCCAGCCGAGGCAGAACTCCCTTTGTGCGCCGGTCAGGATGGCCCCGGGCGCTGCGTCGATAAACAGCTTGGCGACGTCCGAAGCCGCCAGCCATTCCGAATAAGCGCGCACGATCTCCACGACATCCTCAGGCTCCCCGGAAATCGGAATCTCGCGCGGCCATGTCAGCGTGGGGCGGCGGTCCTCGCCGGGCGCCGCGAAGGGCCGGCGGTAAACCGCCATCTCCTCCTCGGAGATCTTCCGCAGGATCGAACCGGGGAGCACGCGCTCGACGAACACGTTCTTCTCCAGCACCATCGCTTCGCCCGCCGGCGAGCGGAAGCCTTGGAACACGGCCTTGGCCGCTTCCGGCCATTCCTCCCAGGTGACCGGCCGGACGAGCGCCTCCATGTAGCAGAAGCCCCGCGTCCGGTCGCGATGCCGGTTGCCCCAGTCGAAGCCGAGCGCCGAGCCCCAATCGTGGATGACGAACACGGCGTTGCCGCCGAGCCCCACGGCGTCGAGGAAGCCGTCCAGATATTCGCGGTGCTCCACGAAGCGGTAGCTGCCGGGGCCGGGATCGTCGAGCTTGTCGCTGTCGCCCATGCCGATCAGGTCCGGCGCCAGGCACCGGGCCTGCCCCGCGACATGCGGCATGATGTTGCGCCAGAGATAGGAGGATGTCGGATTGCCGTGGAGGAAAACGACAGGGTCGCCCTCTCCCATCTCGACGTAGGCCATCCGCTTGCCCTTCACCTCCACGAAGGACTTCGGCTGTTCGGCGGTATTCATTGGCGGCTATTCCCCGGTGAAATTCGGTTTGCGTTTCTCGGCAAAGGCGCTCACGCCCTCGCGCCCGTCGACGCTGGAAGCGCGGGCGGCGATGGAGCGGGACTCGAGCTCCATCTGCGTTTCAAGCCCGTTCTGGAAGCTCTCCATCATCAGCCGCTTGACCGCGCCATAGGCCCCTGTCGGCCCTTCGGCGAAGGCGCGCGCCTGCTTTTCCGCTTCCGCCATCAGGTCGGCGTCCGGAACCACGCGATCGACGATACCGAGTTCCAGGGCTTCGGCGGCGCCCAGCATCCTGTTCGTCAGCGCCAACTCCTTGGCGCGGCGGAACCCTGCCAGACGGGGCAGGAACCAGGTCGAACTGCCATCCGGCGAGAGGGCGGCCGCAGTATAGGCCATGGTGAACCGGGCGCCCTCGCCCGCGAAGACGACATCTCCCGTCATCGCGAGCGACATTCCGCCGCCGGCCGCTATGCCGTTGACGGCAATGACCACCGGGGCATCCATCCGGTTCATCACCGCAATCCCGGTATGGAGGCTCGTGGTCATCTCGGCCAGCACCGACTCCACCTTGTCGCCGGCCTGCAGGAAGAATTTGAGGTCGCCGCCGGCGCTGAACATCTTGCCGGCGCCGGTCATCAACACGGCCCGCACCGCCTTGTTCTTGTCGCAGTCGATCATGATGCGATGGAACGCCCGCACAAACTCCAGGTCGAAGGCATTGGCGGCGTCGGGGCGATTGAGCGTCACATAGGCGAGGCCGTCGCGGACCTCATAGAGGATCGAATCTTCGGACATCGCGCCGCTACTCCACCAACAGGACCGTCGAACCGGTCGTCCTGCGCCCCTCAAGGTCCTCATGCGCCTTCACGGCCTCGCCGAGCGCATAGGTCTGGTTCACCTCTATCCTGACCTTGCCGGCGCTCACCATGGCGAACAGCGCGTCGGCGGAACTCTGCACATCCTGCTGCGTCGGCGTGTAATGCACCAGGGACGGCCGGGTCAGGTAGAGCGAACCCTTGGCCGCCAGAATTCCGGGAGCGAAGGGTTCGACGGGGCCGGACGAATTGCCGAAGGAAACCAGCAGCCCGCACGGCGCCAGGGAGTCGATCGACTCTTCCCAGGTTGATCTGCCGACGCTGTCATAGACGACCGGGACGCCGGCGCCGCCGGTCAGTTCGCGAACCTGCCGCGCGATGCCGCCCTCCCTGTAGTTGATTACATGGTCGTAACCGTATCGGGCGGCGAGCGCGCATTTCTCCGGGCCGCCGGCGGTGCCGATGACCGTCGCGCCGAGCGCCTTCGCCCACTGCCCGGCGATCAGGCCGACGCCGCCGGCGGCGGCGTGGAAGAGAACGGTCTGGCCCTCGGACACCTTGAAAGTGCGGTTCAGCAGGTATTCGACGGTCATGCCCTTCAGCATCATGGCTGCCGCCTGCCTGTCGTCGATGTCGTCCGGCAGCTTCACCAGCCGGTCGGCGGGCATGATGCGCGCTTCGGAGTAGGAACCGGGCGAGCCGCCCGCATAGGCCGCCCGGTCGCCCGCCCGGATGTGCGCGACGCCGGCCCCGACGGCTTCGACGACGCCGGCCGCCTCGCTGCCGATGCCGCTGGGCATGGGCAGGTCGTAGAGCCCGGACCGGTGGTAGGTGTCGATGTAGTTCAGTCCGACAGCGGTATGGCGGATCAGCGCCTGGCCGGGTCCGGGTTCGCCCACCGTTACCGTGCGAAGTTCCATCGCCGACGGCGGTCCCGGTCTGTCGATCTGGATGGCTTTGACCTGCATCTTGCCTCACTCTATGTAGCGTCGTCGTCTCGTTGTTGCAGTCATCGTCACAGATTCCGCAAGGAGCGTCCATGACCCGTTTTGCCGACATGCCCGAGGGCATGGCCAAGCATCTGTCCCGCTTGGCGTTGCCCGAAATCGAGGGCGGCGCATTCGTTCTCGGGCCGCCGCTTTCCGAGCGCCGGATTGCGGTGGTTTCCTCTGCCGGCCTCGGCCGCCGCGGCGACCGCCCGTTCGGTCCCGGGGCCGTCGATTACCGGGTGTTGCCGACGGACAGCGACGCCAATGACATCCTGATGAGCCATATCTCGGTCAACTACGACCGGACCGGCTTCCAGCAGGACCTCAACATCGTCTATCCGGTGGAACGCCTTCAGGAGATGGCCGCCCGCGGCGAGATCGGCGGCGTTGCCGCTCACCACTATTCCTTCATGGGCGCGAGCGATCCCGTGCCGATGCGGCCCTTCGCCGAGGATGTCGCGGCGGCCATGCAGGCCGAAGGCGTCGATACCGCGCTGCTGGCGCCTGTCTGACCGAACTGCACGCGCGCCGTGTGCGCGCTTGCCCACTATCTGGAGCGCAAGGGCATCGCGACGGTGGTTATCGCCCTCGTTCACGAACATGCCGAGGCGATCGCCAATCCGCGCACGCTATCGGTGCCGTTCGAGCTCGGAAGGCCGCTCGGCGTTCCCGACAACCCGGAATTCCAGCTCCGCGTATTGCGCGCCGCCCTCGCCCTGCTCGACCGGCCCGCCGGCCCCGTACTGGAGGAGTTTCCTGACCCGGCGCCTGAGCTTGCGGATTACGACGGATGGGCCTGTCCGGTGTCCCTTTCGCAACCGGAGACCGGCGCGGACGGCAGTCACGAACGGCATGTCGCGGACGAAGTGGCGCGGCTCCTGCCTTGGTGGGATCTGGCGAAGGAACGACGCAGCCGCACGACGGTCGGCGCCAGCGGCTACGATATCGAGGAGGCGGCGCGGATCGTCTGTCGCTATGCCGACGGTGCGGAGCCGGACGCTCCGGGACCCGAGCGCAAGCTGTCGCGCTCGCTGAAACTCGCCTGCGACGACCTGATGGCCTTCTACACCGAAGCCGCTGCGGCGCAGCCCGGAGGAGCGGGCTCCCAGGACCTCTCCGACTGGTTCTGGGGCGAGACGGCCGCCGGCAACGCGCTGCTCGCGCTCCGCGAACGGGCGGTCGGCGAAGACGACAAGGGCATGCAACTCCTCGGCAGCCTGCTCGTGCTGCCGAGAAGCCAGGCCCACCGCGCAGAAGTCTGGAAATAGCCTGAATCTTGGGCCTATATGGCGCTATGGCGCGCCAGGGCGACAGTAGAGGCAAGGGAAGCGCGGGGCAGCGGCGCCGGGGCGGTCCGAGTCTGCGCAAAGGGTCGGGCGGCAAGTCTGGCCCGGTTCCGGAGTCGGCGCTGTCGTCCGGTCGAAAACTCCAGCGGGGCGTGGCGGGGAAGGCAGCGCCCGGACGGAAATCGCCGCGCCGGACCCGCAGCAAGAGGAGAAGGACGGGCGGCGCGTCCGGCGGGCGCCGACCCGTATGGCGACGCCTCCTTTCCGGGATTGCGGTCGCCGGCGTTTGGGGCCTGGTCGTCCTTATCGCGGTACTCGCCTATTTTTCCTACACCTTGCCCGATGTCGAGCAGGCCGCGGAAAGCGGCCGGCGTCCCGGCATTTTCCTCAACGATGTGGATGGCAATCCCGTCCTCGCAAAGGGCGACCTTTACGGCGACCCGGTAAATGCGGCCGAACTGCCCGACTACGTGCCGCGCGCCGTTGTCGCCATCGAGGACCGGCGCTTTTACGACCATGGCGGCATCGACCTGATCGGCCTGGCCCGGGCCCTGTGGGTCAACATCGTTGAAGGGAGAGTGCGCCAGGGCGGCAGCACGATCACCCAGCAGCTTGCGAAAAACATCTTCCTGACACCCGAACGGTCCATCGAACGGAAGATTCGCGAAGCCCTGCTCGCTTTGTGGCTGGAGTGGCGCTACGACAAGGAACACATCATTTCGCTATATCTGAACCGGGTTTACTTCGGTTCGGGAGCCTACGGCATAGATGCCGCAGCGAGGCGCTTCTTCTCCAAGCCGGCCGCTGAAGTCGGTCTCTGGGAAGCCGCCGTGCTCGCCGGCCTGCTGAAGGCGCCGAGCCGGCTTTCGCCCGTGGCCAATCCGGCCGGCGCCGGCGAGCGCGGGCGGCTTGTGCTGAAGGCGATGGCCGACTCCGGCTTTATTTCCGCCGACCAGGCAGAGAAGGCTGCCGCTTCCACCTTGCGGACCAGCACGACGCCTGACGGGCGCGGCTATTTCGCCGACTGGGTGTTGGCCCAGGTCAACCGGCGCATGGGAATGGTGGACCGGGACCTCCGGATCGCCACGACCTTCGATCCGGGCCTGCAGCGGCTGGCGGCCGAGACGGTCGCCGCCGCGCTGGCAGGCAGGGCGAGCCCGTCCCAGGCGGCGCTTGTCGCGATGTCGCCCGACGGCGCGGTGCGGGCCATGGTGGGCGGCAGGGACTACGGCGCCAGCCAATTCAACCGCGCGACGCAGGCGCTGCGCCAGCCGGGCTCGGCCTTCAAGCTGTTCGTCTATCTGGCGGCGCTGGAGCGGGGCCTGGATCCGGACGATATCGTGACCGATGCAAGGGTCGAGGTAGGCGGATGGGCGCCGAAGAATTTCGACGGCCGGTTCCGCGGCTCCGTCACCATGCGGGAAGCCTTCGCGCAGTCGCTGAACGCCGCCGCTGTCCGTCTTGCCGACCGCGCCGGGCGGGCGCGCGTCGTCGAGACCGCGCGCCGCCTCGGCATCACCTCGGACCTCGCGCCCGATCTCACCATTGCGCTCGGGTCCAGCGCCGTGAGGCTCATCGAACTGACCGGCGCCTACGCCGCCTTCGCCAATGGCGGCGCGGGGGTCATTCCCTATGGCGTGAACCGCATCGACGGCGTGTTCGAGCGGTCCGGCGCCGGCGCCGGCGAGGCCGTGGCCCCCGGCGTCGTGGCGTCGATGAACGACATGCTGGCCGCCGCGGTCGCGCAGGGAACCGGCGGGGCCGCCCGGCTTGCCGACCGGCGCGCCGCGGGAAAGACGGGCACCAGCCAGTCCTTCCGCGACGCTTTCTTCGTAGGCTTCACCGGCAATCTCGTTGCCGGTGTGTGGGTCGGCAACGATGACGGCGCGCCGATGGACGAGGTCACGGGCGGCGGACTGCCGGCGCGCATCTGGCGCGATTTCATGGCGGCGGCGCATGAAGGCGCAGAGGCGCGGCCCATCCCCGGTATCGGGGCTGGCCGCCCGCCCTACCCCTTCCGGCCCGGGATCGGCGGCCGCGCCTCCCCGCCGCCCGGCCCATCCAACGACCCGTAGGGCTTCGCGAGCTACCCGGCCGCGAGCGTTGCGGCGCGGAAGCGGTCCTTGGCGAGAGCCGCATCCAGGGAACGTTTGATCGCAGGCGGCCCCGTGTCGGGCGTCACCTTGAGCAGCACGAAGGATGCGCCGTTGGCCTCGCGGAGCAGCCGGCCCGCATCCTCGATTTCGTCCGCTTCGGATACAGAGCGCACTGTCGGGATTCCGGCGCCGGAGGCCATTGACGCCAGGTCCACGCCGAGCGAGGTGTGGCTCTTCTGGTAGCCCGTCTCGCCGTAATGGCCGTTATCGACGCAGACGATGGAGAGGTTGGGCGGGTTCAGGATCGCGACGGTCGCAAGCGAGCCCACATTCATCAGCAGCTCGCCATCGCCGGTCAGCACCAGCACCCGGCGGTCCGGCCGCGCGAGCGCAAGGCCCAGCCCCATGGCGACGGCCCCGCCCATGACGCCCGCACAGGCGAAATAGTTGGCCTCCGGCTCGCACATGGCGGCCGTATCCCTCGCCGTGCCGGCCAATCCGGCGACGATCAGCCAGTCCTGCGCATTCCCCACCAGCGCCGGCGCCGCCTCGCGCCGGTCCAGCGTGCCGACGGGGCTCATTTCGGCTGCGGTTCCGGCCCGGAACGCCTGATTCATCGCTTCCACTCCCCCGTCAAAACGCCTTGGCGCCAATCAATTTCTGGGTCAGCAACACACCGACCGCCTGCCCCGACCGGAACACCATGGTGCAGGCCGCCCGCATCGCGCCTTCCACATCCTCGGGCCGGTCGATCCGCACGGTGACGAAACCCATCGCCTGCATCACCGGCTCGACCGCCTGCCCCATCGGCATCTGCCAGGGATTGCCCTCGCCGAAATCGCCGCGCATCGACACCAGCACAAGCATCGGGAACAGCCCGTTCTTCACCAGCGAGAACATGTTGACGCAGTTGCCGATGCCCGAAGATTGCATGGCCGCGACGCCGCGCGCGCCGCCGAGATGGGCGCCGGCGAGCATGGCGATTCCCTCTTCCTCGGTCGTCAGCGGCACGGAGTGCATATCGGGGTCCGCGAGGGACTTGTCGATCAGCACCCGGTGGCCGGCGTCCGGCACATAGCTCACCTGGCTGACATCGAACTCCTTGAGGACCCGGTAAAGGTCCTCCTGCCAGTCGCTCATCGCTTCATGTCCTCTTCGGGAGACGGGCTCGCAACTGCGCGCGAACCGCTGCCGCAATCGCGTCGGACCCCACGCGCAGCATGTCTTCGAGCGGCTTTGCGTAGGGGATCGGGACGCGCGGCGCGCCGAGGCGCTTCACCGGCGCCTTCAGCTTGCCGAACAGGGCTTCCGAGACCGTTGCGGCGACCTCGGCCCCGAAGCCGCCGGCCGAGACCGCTTCCTGCGCCACCACCAGCCGCCCTGTTCGGCGAACCGAGGCCAGCACCGCCCCACGGTCCCACGGCCAGAGCGTGCGCAGGTCGATGACCTCCACCGACACGCCTTCCTCCGCAAGCGCTTCGGCTGCGGCGCCGGCATGGCGGACCATGGCGGACCAGGAGACCACCGTTGCATCGCTGCCCTCGCAGACGGTCCGCGCGATGCCGAGCGCACCCGGCGGTTCATCCTCGCCGAGCTCCTCCTCGATCCCCCACAGGTCCTTGTGTTCCATATAGACGACGGGGTCGTCGCTGCGGATCGCCGCCTTCAGCAGACGCAGATTGTCCCCCGGCGTCGACGGCGCGACGACCGTCAGGCCCGGAATATGCACATACCAGGCTTCCAGCGACTGCGAATGCTGCGCAGCGGAGGACCGCCACATGCCCATCGGCTCGCGCACGACCAACGGCACGCCGCCCTGCCCGCCGAACATGTAGCGGGCCTTGGCGGCCTGGTTCACCAGCTCGTCCACGGCGCAGAGCGCGAAATCGGCGAAACGCATCTCCACCACGGGGCGCGTTCCCGCCAGCGCCGCGCCGACGGCGGCCCCGAGGATTGCGGCTTCGGAAATCGGCGCGTCCGATATCCTGAGCGGCCCGAACTCCTCGACCATGCCGGCATACTGGCCGAAAACGCCGCCGCGCCCGAGGTCCTCGCCGACTGCCCATACGGTCGGGTCGCGGCGCATTTCCTCCGCCAGCGCGCGCCGGCCGGCCTCCAGATAGGTGGTCGTCACCATCGGAACGCGGCCTCGCGCGGGTCGCCCACATCCTGCACATCCGCATAGAGCGCCGCCGTCTCCGGCCAGGGCGCAGCCTTCGCCTCCTCACAGGCGGCGTGCATCTCCGCGACCGCCGCCTCGCGGTGGCCGGCGAGCGTTTCCCCGGCGACGCCGTGCGCCTGCAGGGTCGCCGCCGCGCGGGCGATGGGGTCATCCTTCCAGCGCTCCGCCACTTCCTCCGCGTCGCGATAGGCCGCCTTGTCCACGGCGGTATGGCCGGTCAGGCGCCAGGTCCGCGCCCACAGGAACTGCGGGCCGCCACCGCCGAGAATCCGGTTGCGCAGCTCGGCCGCGGCGTCTGCAACCCGGTCCGCATCGTTGCCGTCCACGGTATGCGCCGGGATGCCGAGCGCCTCGGCGCGCGCGCCCGGTCCGGGGCCGCCGGTCATCGCCGCGGTCCGCGTCGTCGCGGCGAAGGCGTTGTCCTCGCAGACAAGCAGCACCGGCAGGTCAAAGACCCGCGCCCAGTTCAGCCCTTCGAGGAACGGGCCGCGATTGACCGCCCCGTCGCCGAAGATGCAGCAGACGATGCGCCGTTCGCCGCGCAGCCGCACCGCATGGGCCGCGCCGGCGGCGATGTTGATGTTGGCGCCGACGACGCCGTTCGCCCCCAGCATCCCGACCGAGAAGTCGGCGATGTGCATCGAGCCGCCCTTGCCACCGCAATTGCCGCCTTCGCGTCCGAACAGTTCGCGCATCATGGCGGCGGCGGATGCGCCCTTCTCCAGCGTGTGGCCGTGGCCGCGATGGGTGGACAGCAGCAGGTCTTCGCGCGCGAGGCTGCCGACCACGCCTACCGCGCAGGCCTCCTGGCCGATGGAGGGATGAATGGCGCCCAGGACCAACCCTTCCTCGAGCGCCGCAACGGCCTGTTCCTCGAAGGCGCGGATGCGGTGCATCCGCCGATGGCGGTCGGCCAGCCGTTCGAGGTCCAGATTGGGCCGCGGATTGCTCATGTCCGACCGTCCCATGACCGGCGCACCCGCTGGCCCGACCGGGCCGGCGTTCCGCCCATAACGCCCCCCCGCAAAATGTCATGAAATGTCATGTTTCGTCATGGTCCGTATGCGCCGGGGTCATATTTGCAGCCTTAGTGTCCCGAAACTGAAATGCGTTACATCGTAAAATGTCCATCGCGGTGTCCCCATCCCGTCATGGCTGGCCCCTGAACGAATCCGGAAGTGTTCCGGCCATCCACATGCGGCCGCTCCTCGGGACGGAGCCTGCCCGAGAGGGATGTCCGGAACAAGTCCATTGGTGTCCGGTTCAGCCATCGGGCGGAGTCGATCGAGATCCGATGGGGGGCTGGAAGTGCGCGGCATCTCTGGTCGGCTGCCCGTCTGTCATGCCCGAACGTCTCCTCCGCACGATGCCCGAACGCGCCCACCGTCATACCCGGACGCCCCCTCCGTCATACCCGGACTTGTTCCGGGTATCCATCACGGTCGCCCGGCGGAAGCGGTGGAGAGAGATGCCCGGAACAAGTCCGGGCATGACGGGAAGAGGGGCGGGCATGAGGGAACAAGCCCGGGCATGACGGAAGAGCAATCGGGCGCTTCAGACCGGATTGATACAAACTTCGGAAACAGGACATCAGGTTCCGTTCCGCTCCATTCTCGCCCGCGCCGGCGCGAACCGGGGGAGGAAGCGGCTCTGCGCGGAGCCGGTTCTTTTCCTCCCTGCCCCATATTGGAACGAACGTTCCCGCATCCAGGCCTATGAAGGGAATTAAGTCAAGAACATTGCCTCCAGCGCCTCGCGCTTCCCTGCTCGGGGCGGGGAGAGGCCGGTTCAAAGACCCAGCACCCGCTTCGCGATGATATTGCGCTGGATCTCGTTGGAGCCGGCGAAGATCGTGTGCTTGCGGTCGTTGAAATACTTGGCGGCGAGCGCGTTGGCGTAGTCCGGGCCGACCGGCTCCTCGTTCCAGCCATGCTCCATCGCCTCGATCTGGTAGGGCGCGGCGTCGTAGCCGGCAGCCTCCATCTTGAGCTCAGAGAGGCGCTGCTGGATTTCGGTCCGGCGGATCTTGATCATCGACGATTCGGCCCCGATTTCCCTGTCGGCCGAGACGGCGGCCAACATCCGCAGCATCTGCATCTCCAGCGTCTGGAGCTCGATCTCGACCTCCGCGACCTTGCGCATGAAGATTCCGTCGCGGTCCAGCCCCCGGTCCGCCGCGATCTCCTTGAGCGAGCGCAACCCGGTCTTCTGGCTGCCGAGCGCGCCACCGCCCATGCGCTCGTGGCCGAGCAGGTATTTGGCGATCGTCCAGCCCTGGTCGATCTCGCCCACCAGGTTCTCGCGCGGCACGACGACATCGGTGAAGAACACCTCGTTGACCTCGTGCAGGCCCTCGAGGGTGATGAGCGGCTTCACCTCGATGCCCGGCGTCTCCATGTCGACCAGGATGAAGGAGATGCCCTCTTGCCGCTTGCCTTCCGTCGAGGTGCGCACGAGGCAGAAGATCCAGTTCGCCCAGTGGGCCGCGGTCGTCCAGATCTTCTGGCCGTTGATGACGAGGCGGTCGTCATGCACCTCGCAGCGGGTCTTGAGCGCGGCGAGGTCGGAGCCGGCGCCCGGCTCCGAATAGCCCTGGCAAAAGATATGCTCGCCCGAGAGGATGCGCGGCAGGTGGCGCCGCTTCTGCTCCTCGCTGCCGAAGCCCATCAGCACCGGCCCGCACATGGAGATACCGAAGGGAATCGGGCGCGGCGCATTGGCGAGCGCCTGCTCCTCGTCCCAGATGTATTTCTGCGTCACCGTCCAGCCGGGGCCGCCCCATTCTTCGGGCCAGTTGGGCGCGATCCAGCCCTTGTCGTGGAGCGCCCGGTGCCAGGCCATCACCTCGTCGAGCGTCGGCTGGACGCCCAGCCCGACCTTGCGCGCCACATCCTGCGGTAGCGTCCCGGCCAGGAAGGCGCGGCAATCGTTGCGGAAGGCTTCGTCTTCGGGGGCGAAATTGAGGTCCATGGCGGGGGCCCAGCGGCTGTTGGACAGTGGTTAGTGGATAATGCGAACGGAGCCGTCCTGCAACCGCGGCCGTCCGGCTATCGACTGCCGCCGCCCCGGCGGCGGGCCGCCTATTCCGTCGGCGCGGCCGGCGGCTCCGGCTCCGGGACGTTGCGGCGAAGGATGTAGTCGCGAACGAACCGGAGCTCGCCCCGCACTTCGGCCAGTCCTTCCTTCACCTCGACCAAGCCGGACTCCAAGCGGTCCATACGCTGTTCGACCCTGTCGATGCGCTTGCCCAGATCGCTGCGCATCTCGTCGATGCGCTTGTCCACGCCGTCGATGCGCTTGTCCACGCCGTCGATGCGTTTGTCCACGCCGTCGATGCGCTTTTCCAGATCGCTGCGCAGCGAGCGGATCATGCCGATCATGAGAGCCGCCAGCGCAATGACCAGCGCCGGCGTAATCCAGGTTTCCATTCGTCAGACCTTCGGTCGCCCAGCAGTGGCTGGCGGACAATGGATAGTGCGATTGCGCCCCGTCCGCAACCGGCGTCCGCTATCCACTATCCACTGTCTGTCCACTACACCCGAAACACCTTCATCGCCCTGCCGGGCGATGCGCCCCTGCCAGAACCCGGCGGGCAAGCGGTCGGCGCCGGCGGCAAGCGGTCGGGTGGTCGGGGCGCTACTCCTTGCGGGAGAACCGGCCGCAAGCGGCTTCGTAAGCGCCGAAGAACGCGAGGGCGAGGGCGAGGGGGAGGAGAAAATAGATGACGCGGTAGGTGATGATGCCCGCCGCCACGACATGGGTCGGCACGGTCTCCGGCATCAGCACCAGCAGCACGGTCTCGAACACGCCGAGCCCGCCCGGCACGTGGCTGATATAGCCGGCCATGTAAGCGAGCACATAGACGGCGACGAAATGCCGGTAGGACATGCCGATATCCGCCGGCAGCACCAGATAGAGCGTGGCGCTGGTGAACGCCCATTCCAGGACGCCGACGGCGAACTGGAGCAGTCCGTGGCGGATCTTCGGCGGCGCGACCAGGCGGCCCCTGACGACGATCGTCGGCCCGCCGTGCAGGCACCAGACGACATAGAGCGCGCCCGACAGGATGCCGACCGACGCGGCGATCCGGACCGCCGCCGGCTCCAGCTCCAGCACGGCGGCCAGCACCTCCGCATTCGGCAGCATCAGCAGCCCGCCGGCCGAGAGCCCGCACAGGTAATAGACGAGGCCGGCATAGACGACGACGCGGGCGATGTCGCCGGGTGGCACACCCCAGTCGGTATAGAACCGGAAGCGGACCGCGCCGCCGGTCAGGGCGCCGAAGCCGAGATTGTGGCTGAAGGCGTAGGATATGGACGAGACGAAGGCGACCCGGTGGAACGCCATGCGCCGGCCGATATAGCGGAAGGCGGTATGGTCGTATGCCGCCAGCACCAGATAGGCCGCGAAGGTTGCGGCTACGGCCGCCAGGATTCGCAACAGCGGGGTCGCTTCGAGCTGGCGGCCGAGTTCGTCCCACCGGAGATCGCGCAACTGCCAGGTCAGCGCCCAGACGGCGGCGGCGAAGACGGCGAGCGCGGCGAAGACGCCGACATAGTGCCAGAAGCGTTTCCGCACCGCGCCTTCAGCCTGCCGGGCGGAACTTCGGGATCGTCAGCTCTTCGGAGACCCTGTCGAAGAACGCCTCGACCCGCTGGCCGATGCGGACGGCCCCGATATCGTCGGTTACCAGATTGCTCACGATGCGCGCGCCCTCGTCCAGAGTCACGCAGGCCACGACATAGGGCGTCTCGTCCCGGAAGGCCGGCCCGGCCGGCGCGTGGCAGACCGTAAACGAATAGACGGTCCCGGTTCCCTTGGCCTCGATCCACTGGATATCGGCCTCGTCGGCGCCCGGTGCAAGGCGGCGCGAATAAAGGAAGCAGCGCCCGGTGCTGCCGCAGCGCTGAATCATCAGGCGGCCGTCGCGCGCGCCGCTCCAATAGGGCTCCGACTCGGCGTCGATGGCGGGCGCCGGCTTGTCGTGGGTCATGGTCCGGATTCTAGTCCGTTTCGGTCGAAAGGATGAGCGTTGCGCCGGAGGACAGCACGCCGCCCGTGCCGTGGCATATCGCAGTGCGGACGCCTTCGGCCTGCCGGTCGCCGGCAAGACCCCAGAGCTGGCGGGACGCCTCGATGATGGTGAAGAGCCCGTACATGCCCGGATGGCAACAGGACAGCCCGCCGCCATTGGTGTTGACGGGAAAGGCGCCGCCGGGGCCGGTCCGCCCGCCCTTCACGAAGTCCTTGCCCTCGCCGTAGCCGCAAAGGCCGAGCGCCTCAAGCGTCATCAGCACGGTAATGGTGAAGCTGTCGTAGAGCATGGCGAGGTCGATCTGCGCCGGACCGCGCCCCGCCATGGCGTAGGCGGCCCGCGAGGCGTGCTCGGCGACCTCGAGTTTCGCCATGTCCGGCATGTGCGCGATGCTCGTGTGCGAGGCCGACGCGCCATGTCCCAGCACATGGACCGGCGGCATGCGCAGGTCGCGTGCGCGCGCTTCCGTGGTCATCGCCACAGCCCCGCCGCCATCGGTGACCAGGCAGCAGTCGTAGCGCCCGAGCGGTGAGGCGATCATGCGGGCGTTCAGCACATCCTCGACCGTCATCGGGTCGCGGAAGGCGGCGGCAGGGTTGAGCGCCGCCCAGGCGCGGGTGGCCACGGCGATTTCGGCCAGCGTCTCGCGGGTCGAGCCATAGACATGGGCGTGGCGCTGCGCCGCCATCGCATAGGCGCCGACCGGCAGCGGCAGCCCGGCCGGAATGTCCCACTGGTTCGAGAACATCGCCGGACGTCCGCCCAGCGCCCGCGCCGCCAGGCTCTTCTGGAGGGAGCCGTAGACGATCAGGACGGTTTCCGCCTGCCCGGACCGGATCGCCTCTGCGGCCCGGCCCGCGTGCAGGACGAAAGCCGCGCCGCCGATATTCGTCCCGTCCAGATAGCGCGGCCATTCGAGGCCCAGATATTCCGTCAGCAACACGGGCTGCATGGCGCCCGGCCCCGGCATCCCCCACATGCCGGCAACCGCGAGGCCATCGACATCGCGGATCGTCAGCCCCGCCTGGGCCAGCGCCTCATGGGCGGCATCGCGCTGGATGGAAAGCAGCGTCGCGCCCGGCAGCGCGCGTCCCCGGTCATGGGTCGGCGCGTCGGCGACGCCGACAATGACCGGGCGGCGGCTCATCCGTCCGCAGTCTGCCGGACCGCGATCAGCGCATCGACGGCAACCGCGCCCTCGCCTTTCGGCAACACGATGAACGGGTTGACGTCGATGGTTTCCAGCACATCGGCATTGGCGGCCGCGAAGACCGACAGCCGGGCCAGCGCCTCGGCCAGCGCCGCCTCGTCGGCCGGCGGCGCGCCGCGCACGCCCTTCAGCATCGGATAGCCGCGCACTTCGCGGATCATCCTGAGCGCTTCGTCAACGCCGAAGGGCGCAATGCGGAACGTCACATCCTTCAGCACCTCGACGAAAATGCCGCCGAGCCCGAACATCACCACCGGGCCGAATACCGGGTCGCGGACGACTCCGAGTATCGTCTCGACTCCGCCCGGGACCATGGGCGCGACCAGAACGCCGTCGATGCGGGCCCCCGGCGCACGCTCTTCGGCCCGCGCGACCAGGTCGCGATAGGCTGCTTCAGCGGCGTCCCGCGTCCCGACACCGAGGATGACGCCGCCGATCTCGGACTTGTGGAGGATGTCCGGCGACACGATCTTCATGACCGCCGGGAATCCTGCCGCCGCCGCCGCTTCTGCCGCCTCCGCGGCGGACCCTGCGATCGTCTCCGGCACGGCCGGCACCCCGGCAGCCGCCAGTATGCGCTTGCCCTCCACTTCGTTGATGTCCGTTCCGGCCGCAAGTTTCGGCGTATCCGCCGGCAGGTCGGGCGGCGGCGCGGCCGCTCCGCGCAGCAACGCTTCGGAATACCGCGCCAGAACCCCGAGCGCGTGGATCGCCCGGCTCGGATCCTCGTAGCAGAGATAGCCCATCGCCTGGAGCCTCGCGCGGCGCTCGGGCGTGGTCAGGATGGCAAGCATGTGCAGATGGTTCGGAAACCGCTGCCTCACCGCATCGAGGCTCGGCTCCAATTCCTTCATCATCAACGGGTTCAGGCCGACGCCGGCCATGAAGCACACGGCGCTTGCATAGTCGCCGTCATCGAGCAGCGCACCGTACATCGTTTCCATAAGGGTCGCGTCATTGATGAACTGCGCCGTCACGTCCAGCGGGTTGCGGGTGCCGGCGAACGGCACCAGCTCCTTCATCCGTTCCTGCGTCGTATCCGGCAGCGCCGGCAGCTCGAGGCCGGCGTCTTCGGCCGCGTCCGCCATGATGACGCCAACCCCGCCCGAGACCGTGACGATGCCGGTCTTCGCGTCCTTCGGCAGCCTGCCGCCGGCAAAGGCGTAGCCGACATCGAACATTTCGTCGATGCTGTGGGGGCGATAGACATTGTATTGGCGCAACAACGCATCGAAAACGGCGTCGGAGCCGGTCAACGAGGCTGTGTGCGAGGCCGCCGCTGCAGTGCCGACCTCGGAGCGCCCGACCTTCATCAGCACGACCGGCTTCTCGGCCGCTTGTGCAATCTCCAAGGCTTCGATCAGCTTGTTTGCGTCCTGCACGCCCTCCATGTAGCCGAGCACGACGCTGGTTCCCGGATCCTGAGCCATATAGGCGAGGCAGTCCGAGAACTCGACATCGCACTGGTTGCCCATCGTCGCCCACAGATTGAGCCCGAGGCCGCGTTCGCGCGCGAGCGTGAAGCAGTGGCCGCCAAACGCTCCAGACTGGGCCGCGACGGAAATCGTGCCGTTCTCGGGCCCCGTGTCGCCGATAGCCGAAATGAAGGTGGCGATCATGCCGGTTCCGGTGTTCATCACGCCCATGCAATTGGGCCCCATGATCCTGAGCCCGCCCTCGGCGCCGAGATCGGCCAAGCGCCGCTGCGCCCGCGCGCCGTCTGCCGAAATCTCGGCGAAGCCCGAAGACAGCACGATCGCCGCCTTCACGCCTTTTTCTATGCAAGCCTGCACCGCCCTTTCCACATGCGGCATCGGCACGACGATGACGGCCATATCGACGGCGCCGGGAATATCGCCAACGGCGGGGAAGGCTGGCAGGCCCTGAATCTCGGCAGCGCCCGGGTTGACCGGAAACACCTTGCCGCCATAGCCCGAGATTTTCATGTTGTGGACTGGCCGGCCGCCGATCTTGGCGAAATTCGACGAGGCGCCGACAATGGCCACCGACTTCGGATTGAAGAACGCGTCGAGAGTCTCGATGCGGATGCTCATGCCGGCTTTCCCCCCTCGGGCCTCGAACCTGCGGCGCCGCACGCTAGAATAGCCGGAGTCCCGCTTCAAGGAGGGTCCTCCAATGGCTCCGCGCACGCCCGGCGCCGACGCTCACGATTGTCTGGCGCCGCTCACCTCGCGCATCGTCGATGTGGCCGGCCTGCCCTGGCGCGACACACCTTATCGGGGCGTCTCGATCAAGATATTGCTCGAAGACGAGGCGAGCGGCCTGATGACCGCCCTGTTCCGCTGGGAACCGGGCGCCGTGCTGCCGCTGCACGAGCACACCGCCATCGAGCAGACCTATGTGCTCGCAGGCGCATTCGAGGACGCCGACGGTGAGGTGAAGGCGGGTGACTTTGTCTGGCGCCCCGCCGGCAGCCGCCACGAGGCGCGCTCCCCCGGCGGCGCGCTGATGCTCGGCATCTTCCAGAAGCCGAATGCGTTTCTCTAGAGACCCGGCCTTCAGACCCGGTAGGACTGCGCCGGGCCGGTGAAGGGGGAAATATCCCGCTCGTCGAGTTCGAGGTGGATCAGCGCCGGCCCTGGATGCGCAAGCGCGGCGGCGAATGCGCCGGCGAACTCGCCCGTCTCCTGCACGCGGCTTGCATGGAGACCGTAGGCCCGGCCGACCGCCTCGAAGTCCGGGCTGTCGAGCCTCGTGCCGAAGACGCCGGCGTCGCCGTAGCGCGCCTGCTGCGAGGTCAGGATCGACCCCCAAGCGTTGTTGTCGCAGACGACGATCTTCACCGGCAGGCGTTCCTGCGCCAGCGTCACGGCCTCCTGCCCCGTCATCAGGAAGCCGCCGTCGCCGACGAACACGACCACCGGAGACCGGGGCCGGGCAAGGGCGGCGCCGATGCCGCCGGGCACGCCGTAGCCCATGGCCCCGGCCATCGGCCCGGCTTGGGTGCGCGGTCCGGCGAACTGGAAATAGCGGTGCACCCAGCGCGCGAAGGTGCCGCTGTCGGTGATGACGACTGCGTCCGGCGGCAGGTGCCGGCGCGTTTCGGCCGCCACTTCCGCGAGGTCGATGCGGCCGTGGACCGCGACCCCGCCGGGCTGCGAGAAACGCCGATAGGCCTCGTGCAACTCCGCCCGCCAGGCGCGGCGGGCCGGGCCGCCGTCGGCAACGGCGGCAACGAGCGCTTCCAGCGCCGGCCCGGCATCGGCGCGGACCGCTACGCCGGACGGCCACCGCGCCAGGACATCCGGGTCCGGGTGGATATGGATCAGCGTCTGGTCGTCGCGGATCATCAGGAAGTCGCGGGTGGTGATGCCGTCCAGCCGCGCTCCGGCGGCGAGGACAAGGTCCGCCTCCTTCCAGGCCCGCTCCTGGAAGTCGTCCCGGTTGATCTCCAGATGGCCGATATATGCCGGGTTGCCGTTGGACATGGCGTCCTGGCAGCGATAGGCGGCGGTGACCGCGGCGCCGCTGACCTCGGCGAATTCGGCCAGCGGCCGCTCCGCGCCCTCGAAAGCGATCAGTTCGCCCGCCACCGCGACGGGATGACGGGCGGCGTCGATCAGGCGCGCCGCCTCGGCGACCGCTCCGGCTTCCGGAAGCACCGGAATGCGCGGCGTCGGCGGCGGGATGGCGGGTTCGCCCGCGTCTCCGTCCGAAATGTCCTTCGGCATGACGAGGACCACCGGGCCCGGCCGCCCCGCCGAGGCAAGCTCCAGCGCGCGGGCCGCCTTGTCCGGCACTTCCGCCGCTGTCCGGGGCTCGAAGACCGCCTTGGCAATGTCCCCGAACATGCCGTGATAGTCGATTTCCTGAAACGCCTCCCGCCCCTTCGAGGCCGTCGGCACATCGCCGATCACCAGCAGCATCGGCACGGAATCCTGCCGCGCGACATGCAAACCGATGGACGCATTGGTCGAACCGGGTCCGCGGCTGACGAGACCGACCGCCGGCTTGCCGGCAATTCTGCCATAAGCCGCGCAGGCGAAGGTGACGCCGGATTCATGCCGGGGCGTGACGAGGCGGATGGCGTTCGCCCGGCGCTGGAGCCCGGCAAGGACCGGGAGATAACTTTCGCCCGGAACCGCAAAGGCCGCCTCGACGCTCCATGCTGCAAGCGTCGCTGCGAGCGCCTCCCCGCCATCCATCAGCAATGTCCTCCCGCATGTTCGTGGTTATCCGGGTCCAGCAGGCGGTGCAGATGCACGACGTAATATCGCATATGCGCATCGTCCACCGAGGCTTGGGCCTTGCCGCGCCAAGCCCTGGCGGCCTCGGCGTAGTTGGGGTAGATGCCGACGATATCCAGAGCCTTGAGGTCGGCGAATTCGGTTCCGTCCGGGTGCACCAGGCGCCCGCCGAACACGAGGTGGAGGAGTTGCTGGGCCATTCCGGGAACTCCTTCGCTTGAGGGTTGCGGACCCGGGACGAATAGCAGCAAGCGCAACGGGGCGAAACTCCGCCGGGCGGCCGAAAATCTCAGGCCCCCTTTCGGTTGCCGCCTCGTTTGTGTTAGCGTTCATTGCAATCCGCTGGCATTTGGGGACATCGTGCCGGACAGTGACCGCGCATTCGTCGAGTTCGACGGCGTCCAGAAGAGCTATGACGGCGAAACGCTCGTCGTCAAGAATCTGAATCTGGGCATTGCACAAGGCGAATTCCTGACGATGCTCGGGCCTTCCGGCTCGGGCAAGACCACCTGCCTGATGATGCTTGCCGGGTTCGAGGTCGCCACGCACGGCCGGATCAGTCTCGGCGGCCGCCCGATCAACAACATTCCGCCGCACAAGCGCGGCATCGGGATGGTCTTCCAGAACTACGCCCTCTTCCCGCATATGACGATCGCGGAGAACCTGGCCTTCCCGCTGCAGGTGCGCCGGATGGGCCGCGCGGAAGTGGAGGAAAAAGTCCAGCGCGCGCTCGACATGGTCCAGATGGGCGGCTCGGAGTTCGCCGGGCGTCGCCCCGCCCAGCTTTCCGGCGGCCAGCAACAGCGTGTGGCGCTTGCGCGCGCTCTGGTGTTCGAGCCGGAACTCGTCCTGATGGACGAACCCCTGGGCGCGCTCGACAAACAGCTGCGCGAGCATATGCAGTATGAGATCAAGCACCTGCACGAACGGCTGGGGGTCACGGTCGTCTATGTGACGCACGACCAGTCGGAAGCCCTGACGATGTCGGACCGGATCGCTGTCTTCAACGACGGCGTCATCCAACAGCTCGCGACGCCGGAAGACCTTTACGAGCGACCTGAAAACGCTTTCGTGGCGCAGTTCATCGGCGAGAACAACAAGCTCGACGGCTTGGTGACGGCAGTTGCGGACAGAGAGGCGCGCGTTCGTCTGGACGAGGCCGAGGAGATCCGCGCGCTGGCAGTCAATTGCCAAGGGGTCGGTTTCCGCACGATGTTGTCGATCCGGCCCGAGCGCGTGCTGATCGCGGAACCCTCGGCGCCGAACCAACTTGAGGGCAAGGTCGTCGAACTGATCTATCTGGGAGATCACATTCGCTGCCGGATGGAGGTCGCCGGACGGGATGACTTTATCGTCAAGGTCCCGAATTCCGCCAGGCATTCCGTGCTTCAGGTGGGGCAGACGACCCCGGTCGGGTGGCTTACCGACGACTGCCGGGCCCTCGACGCGGAGTAATGATGTGCAGCGTGGCGCGGCGTCTTCGCTTTCTCGGGGCGGCGCACACGGACCGAACGAGTGGTAACCAAGGGAGAACGCCACATGAGACTCAGAACGTTCCTTGCAGCCGGCGCGGTCGCCTCCGTGGCGATAGCCGGCGCAGCGCAAGCCGAGGACATGACGATCGTGTCCTGGGGCGGCGCCTATTCGGCATCCCAGTTGAACGCCTACCACAAGCCCTACATGGAGATGAATCCGGGCGTCAACATCATCAACGACGAAAGCGCGGCGGAGGCGGTCGCGAAGCTGCGCGCCATGGCTGAAGCCGGCAACACGACCTGGGACGTGGTCGACGTCGTTGCGTCGGACGCCATCCGCCTTTGCGACGAAGGCCTCGCCATGGAAATCGACCCCGATGCCATGCTGGCTGCCGCGCCCGACGGGACGCCCGCCTCGAAAGACTTCGGCGAGTTCCTCGTGTCGCCCTGCTTCATTCCGCAGATCGTCTATTCGACCACCTTCGGCTACCGCACCGACCTGGTGGGCGGCACGCCGCCCGAGGATGTCTGCGCCGTGTTCGACCTGGAGAACTATCCGGGCAAGCGCAGCCTCGAGAAACGCCCGATCAACAACATGGAATGGGCGCTGATGTGCGACGGTGTCGCCAAGGCCGATGTCTATGACGCGCTCGCGACCGACGAGGGCCAGGCGCGCGCCTTCGCCAAGCTGGACACGATCAAGGACCAGGTCGTGTGGTGGTCCTCCGGCGCGGACACGCCGCAGCTCCTGGCCGACGGCGAAGTGGTAATGGGATCGACCTACAATGGCCGGCTGTTCAAGCTGATCGAGGAGGACAAGCAGTCGGTCGCGATGCTGTGGGACGGCCAGGTCTTCGACCTCGACGGTTGGATCATCCCGGCGAACCTGAGCGACGAGCGCAAGAAGCGCGCGCTCCACTATATCTATTTCGCCACGGACACCCAGCGTCTCGCAGACCAGGCGAAATACATCTCCTACGGCCCGACGCGCATGTCGTCGGCGCCGCTGGTGGACAAGCACGCGACCCTCGGCATCGACATGGCTCCGCACATGCCGACAGACCCGAACAACATGCGCAACACGCTGCTCTACAACTACGAGTTCTGGGCGGACTACCGCGACGACATCGACGCGAAGTTCCAGACCTGGCTCGCAAAATAGAGCTGTCTTGAGGGAGGGGCCTCCGGGCCCCTCCGCCTTTCCCGCTTTCTACGGGAGGCGCAGTGGGTTCGATGGCGAACGGCGACAACATTTCCGGACCGATCCTGGCAGCCGACGGGCGGCCGCTCAGGCAGTCGCTCGCCCGCGCCCTGCGCCTGCAGAAATTGCGCGCGCTCATGCTGATAGCGCCGCTGCTGATATTCATTCTGGTCACATTCGCCGCACCCATCGCAGACATGCTGTTCCGGTCGGTCGAGAACTCGATCGTGCCCGACACGCTGCCGCTGACCGTGGCGGCGCTGGAAGACTGGGACGAGACCTCGGGCAAGCCGCCGGGAGAAGAGGTTTTCGCCGCGCTTCGCCAGGACCTGCTCGCTGCGGTTGCGGCCAAGGCGCATACCAGGCTCGGCTCGCGGCTCAATTACGAGCAGACGGGCATCGCCAGCCTGCTGCGCAAGACCGGGCGGCGCGTCAAGAGGATGAACGAGGACGGCGAGCTCGCCGTCCAGTTCGCGAACGCCCACAAGAGCTGGTCCGACCCGGAGACCTGGGCGGTCATCAAGCGGTTTTCGGGCGCCTACACATCGGGCTACTTCCTCAACGCCATCGATGCGCAACTCGGCGCCACCGGCGTCGAAGCACGGCCGGACAACGAACGGATATACATCCTCCTGTTCGAACGCACATTGCTGTTGAGCATCGCCATCACGGTCGCCTGCCTCCTGATCGGCTACCCGGTCGCCTTCCTGCTGGCCACATTGCCGATGCGCACCTCGAACATGCTGATGATCCTCGTGCTCCTGCCCTTCTGGACATCGCTGCTGGTCCGGACCTCGGCCTGGAAGGTGCTGCTTCAACAACAGGGCGTCATCAACGACACGCTGGTCTTCGTGGGGCTGGTCGCCGACGACGCGCGGCTCGCGATGATCAACAACCAGACCGGCACGGTCATCGCCATGACGCATATCCTGCTGCCGTTCATGATCCTGCCGCTCTATTCGGTGATGCGCACGATCCCGCCGAGCTACATGCGGGCCGCCAAATCCCTGGGCGCGACGGACTGGACCGCCTTCTGGCGGGTCTATTTCCCGCAAAGCGTGCCCGGCATCGGCGCCGGCGCGATCCTCGTCTTCATCCTCGCTATCGGCTACTACATCACGCCCGAACTGGTCGGCGGCACCTCGGGCACCTTCATCTCCAACCGGATCGCCTACCATATCTCGTCGAGCCTCAACTGGGGGCTCGCCGCAGCACTGGGCGTCATCCTGCTGCTGGTCGTGCTGGTCCTCTACTGGCTCTACGACAGGATCATCGGCATCGACAACGTGAAGCTGGGATAGACCGCATGGCCGCACTGCCGCCATATGCATCGACCGGCCAGAAGCTCTGGTACTGGGGCTTCCGGGCAATCTGCGCGCTGGTCTTCTTCTTCCTGATCTTCCCCCTGCTGGTCATCATCCCGCTCAGCTTCAACTCTCTGCCCTACTTCACCTTCACGCCCGAAATGCTGGCCTTCGAGGCCGGCGCCTACAGCCTGGTGAACTACAACGATTTCTTCACCAATTCCGACTGGCAGAATGCGCTCTACAACTCCGTGCGCATCGCGCCCGTCGCCACCTTGCTTTCGGTCAGCCTGGGCACGCTCGCCGCCATCGGCCTGTCGCAGAGCCATGTGCCGTTCCGGGGCGCGATCATGGCGGTGCTGATTTCCCCGATGATCGTGCCGCTCATCATCTCCGCGGCCGGCATGTATTTCTTCTATTCGCGGGTCGGCCTCCAGGGCACCTATGTCGGGGTCGTGCTGGCCCATGCGGCGCTCGGCATCCCGTTCGTCATCATTACGGTGACGGCGACGCTGGTCGGGTTCGACAGGAGCCTGACGCGGGCTGCGGCCAATCTCGGCGCCAATCCGGTCCGGACGTTCTTCAAGGTGCAGGCGCCGCTGATCCTGCCCGGCGTGATTTCCGGGGGTCTCTTCGCTTTCATCACCTCCTTCGACGAAGTGGTCGTGGTGCTGTTCGTAGGCTCGGCAGGCCAGAAGACACTGCCCTGGCAGATGTTCACCGGCTTGCGCGAGCAGATCAGCCCGACGATCCTCGCCGTCGCGACCATCCTGGTGGTCATCTCGGTCTGCCTCCTGGCCACCGTCGAGCTGCTGCGCCGCCGTTCGGAGCGGCTCAGGGGCATGTCGCCGCAATAGACCCGGCGTCCGCCAGGAGGCGGCGCGGCGCGAAAGGAAGTTTCATGGGCACGGCGCTCGGTCTGGTCATGTCCGCCCTGGTCGCGATCCTGGGCATCCTCGCCATGCGTGTCGGCTTCGGCAAGGATGACGGGCTGCAGGCCAGGGTCGGCGGCAGCGTCATCCTCGTCATCGGCGTCATCGGCCTTGTCGTCGGTCTCATCGCCGCGTTCGGCTGAGGAGCGGCGCGGCGTGGCTTACGCCACCCTTTCCGCCCCGCGCCGGTTCAGCAGCCATGCCGCGCCCGCCGCGGGGACTCCCAGAACGGCAGCGGCAATCAGAAGCTGCGTGTGCGTATAGCCGGTAAGCTCGCCGCCAGGCAGGGCGAGCAACAGGCCCGAGAGCAGCAGCGCGATGCGCACGGGCCACGCCGCAATCGGGTTGCCGGTAAGTGAGCCGATACCCACCAGATACCCTTGGAGCGCGCCGGAAATCAGCACGACGCCGGCGAAGGCGAGCCCGCAGACGGTAATGACCTCGCCGGTCGAGCCGTGCCCGATCAGGGCCGGGTTCAGCACGAAGAAGAACGGCACGAAGTAGATGATCGCGCCGAGCCGCATCGCCTCGAACCCCGTGGCGATGGGGTTGGCGCGGGCCACTGTGGCGGCGGCGAAGGCGCCGAGCGCAACCGGCGGCGTGATGAAGGAGATCATGCCCCAATACATCATGTAGAGATGCACGGCGAGCAGATCGAGCCGCCCGCTGGCTGTGAGCGCCGGCGCCAGCGCGATCGCCAGGAAGAGATACGCCGCCGTCACCGTCATGCCCATGCCGAGGATGAAGCTTGTCAGCGCCCCCATCACCAGCAGGATGAAGATCGAATCGCCGGCGAGATCGACAAGCTCCAGCGACAGGTTGCCGACCTTGCCGGTCAGCATCAGCGCGCCGATGATGAGGCCGACGCCGGCCAGGATGCCCGCGAGCTCCGTGAACAGCTTGGCGATGCCGACCAGGAACTGCCCGATCCGGGCGAGGTCCCAGCGGTCATGCGCGCGCACCTGGTTAATGACGATGAGCAGGGCGGTGGCGTAATACGGCGCCTGCGCTTCCTGCTGCATCACCAGCAGCATGACGATCAGCAGCGCCAGCACGAAGATGAAGTGCCAGCCCTCGCGCATGACCTGCCGCGCCCTCGGCATCTCGGACTTCGGCAGGCCCGCGAGGCCGAAACGCGCGGAATAGGCGTCGATCTGCATGAACAGGCTGAAATAGTAGAGCAGCGAGGGAATGATCGCCGCCATCAGGATCACCGCATAGGAGATCTCCAGGAAGGTCGCCATGATGAAGGCCGTCGCGCCCATCACCGGCGGCATCAGCACGCCGCCGGTCGAGGCGCAGGCCTCGACGCCGCCGGCATAGGCCGGACGGAAGCCGACCCGCTTCATGGCCGGAATGGACAGCGCGCCGGTGGTCAGCACATTGGTGATGACCGAGCCGCTCATCGAGCCCATCAGGCCGGACGAGAAGATCGCGACCTTCGCCGGCCCGCCGCGGTAGCGCCCGAGCAGCGCGAAGGCGAGATTGAGGAAGAAGGCCCCGCCGCCGGTGAATTGCAGGGCGACGCCGAAAATCAGGAACCCGACCACCAGCGAGGCGAAGGCGCGCATGGGAATGCCCATGACGCTTTCCGTGCCGAACATGTGGAAGCTCGCGGTCACCGCCATGGACTCGGCCTGGCCTTCGAGGAAGCCCGGCGCATGCTCCGCCAGCGCCGGATAGAGCGACACGACGAGGCAGATGACGAAGATCGGTATCCCCCCCGCCCTGCGGGTCGCCTCCAGCACCATCGCCCACATGAAATAGGAGGCGTAGACCGCCCATTCGGGCGCGTCGTATTCCCAGCCTTCCAGCAGGTTTTCTTCGCCATGCACCGCAAAGGTGATCGAGACGGCGAAGACGACCAGCGCGAGCAGCATGTCGTACCAGGGCACCCGGTCCATCGGCCCGACGCCCTTCCACGGCGGGTAGAGCAGGAACACCAGGGGCAGCAGCATGGCCAGCATGAAGTAGTAGTATTCGGTCTCCTCTCCGAAAATCTCGACGTCGATCATCAGGTGGATGTTGAAGATGAAATAGATCGAGGCGAGCACCGACAGGCTGGACGCCGTCACCAGGATCGTCATCCAGACCGGTCCCAGCTCGCGGTGGCGGCTGACGGACGCTTCCGCGTGTTCGACCGCCTCTTCCGCCTGGCGGCTAAGCGCCGTCCGTTCGCCGGACTGATCCATATCCCTGCGCCTCGATATCTGGAGTAACCGGTTCCTTCAAACGAACGGACCCGCCGCAGACAACGGCGGGTCCGAGCCTGTCAGGCTCCCGGCGGCACAGCTTGCGCCGCCGGGGCCGGTCGGACGATCAGGAGAACGGCGCATCCAGGCCGGCGGCCTTCAGCGCGTCGCCGCGCGCCTTGAGCCATCCGGACAGGTATGCGTCGTCATCCATGTCCATGTTCGCCGCATGATACGTCTTCCACGCGCCGATCAGCACATCCTGACGCTTGAGCATGGCGTTGTTGTGCGCCTCTTCCTCCGCGCCCCAGCGGCCCGCTTCCTTGTAGTAGCGGATCGAACCGTCGGCATAGGGGAAGACCCATTTGAGATTCTGCTCGGAGAGCTGGTAGCCGGCCGTGCCGCCCTGGGTCTTGAAGCCGTCATAGCCTTCCATGACCGCCTTGGTCATGGCGTAGCTGAAATCGTCGCCGAGGTCGCCGGCAAGCCCGACGATGATCGGATAGGGGTAGATCTGGCCGTCGATCTCCGGCTTGCCGGTGACGTTGTTCTCGAGGCCGATGCCGAGCGTGACCTTGTTCGGGTTCCAGAACGGCGCCACCGCCCTGGCCCGCGCCCAGGCTTCCCTGTCGTCGGGCGGCAACTGGACCCACCAATTGCCTCTCGGCGACGCCATCAGCCGATTCACATGCGGCGACATGGTCGAGACCATCACGGCATCCGCCTGGCCGCCGATCACGCCGTCCACCGCCTGTTTCCAGCCGGGGAATTCGACGATGGTGACATCGTCTTCGGTCACGCCGCCAAAGGCCATCAGCGCCTTGAGGTTGGTGTTGAGCGCCGGCGACCCCTTGATGTAGGCCATTCTCTTGCCCTTGAGGTCGGCGGCCGTCTTGATTCCCGCGTCGCCCGCGATCGCCGGCATCAGGCCGTGCGGGCCCTTGGTGTTGTTGTAGAGGTTACGGATCGGCATCGGTCCCCAGTCCCTGGAGCCGAACATGAACACCCCTTCCTGGTTGAAATAGGAAGAGATACCGCAGGCGCAGATATGCGCGCGCTTCTTCTTCACCGGGATCATCCGCGAGACGTCGTTCTTGCCCGGGATCACGCGCAGCTCGACATCATGTTTCCGCTTGAGCATGGCGCCGATGGCGATGGACTGGGCGTAGCCGGACGAGGTGGTGCCGTAGGCCGTGAGCGTCACGGTCTTGGGCAGGTCGGCCGCGAAGGCCGAGGCCGCCAATCCGGCCGCCAAAGCCGCCGCGGCGAGTGTACGCAGGTACATCGGAGTCCCTCCCTTTCATTCCTCGCCTTATCTTGCCGGTTTGCAACGGCTTCCACAAGCACCGCCGCAAGCCGCAAATCGCGGCCCGTGCCGCAGGGCAATCGCCCGAGACCGGAAGGGCTGCCTTCGATCGGCGGCCGCGCTCCTCTCCAAAGGCTCCGCCCCCCTGCGGAGATGTCATGGAATGTCATGTTTTGTCATGTTCCGCCCCGCGGCGGCCCCGTTTTCGTCGCTCCGGACTGCGATCCGGAGCCTCCTGCGGCGAGGGCGGCATGCGGGCGCCCGAGGTCCCGGCTCGCTGCTGCGCAGCGTCCGGGACGACGACAGCGGGAGCGTGTCGCTCATCGGTGCTGCTTGTTCGTTCCGTTCTCCCCGCCGCCGGCTTGCGGCCGGGGCATCCCTGTTCCGCGCGTGTCGCGCGCCTGTTCCGCCGCCTATCGCGCGCGCGATAGGCGGCGGACGCACGTCACCCGTCCGTTCCGTTGAGTGTCTTTTGGCGCTGGCATGAAGCGAAGCGGCCTCCGGATGCCGTTTCCTCCTGCTCTCATTCTAGCACATATTTTTCATGGTCAAGCATCAATAGAGAATTATTTCCAAACAACGAACAACGGCCTCCTTCCGGCCCGCGAAAGGCCGCCTTGCCCGTCCGTCTTGCGCCGGGTCGACCGCGCGCATATGGTCCGCTCTTCTAGGAGCCTGGAAATGGACAGGGCGCCGGACGATGGCAATGTACGACGACCTGGTGACGCCCAAGATCCTGAATCGCGACTTCCTGCACACGCTTTACGATGCCGCCTATATGGAGTGCGAACAGGACGGCGACGGGGATTCGGTGATTACCGAGAGCGGGCTGAAATGCATCGCGACGTTGCCGAGCCATCAGGATGCCATCCACCTCGCGATACTCTTTCCATTGAAGGAGAATGCGCCGCTCCAGGAAAAGCTGGAATGCGTCAACCGGATAAACGACCGCTACATCATCACCCGCGCGACAGTCACCAAGGACGCCACCCTTCTACTCTGCGACTATTACATCTTCCTGAACGGCGGCGTGTCGCGAAGGGCGATTGTGCTCGGGACCAAGAAGTTCATCGAGGTCACGCGCCAGGCCGCCGAAGAATACGCGGCGAATATCATCGCATAGCGGTTTCGGGCGGGCTGGAGCAGGATGGCTAGCGGGACCGGGGAAGCCGCCGCCGGAACCGTACTCGTTTGCGGCGGGCTCGGCACGGTCGGCCGGGCGATGGTCGAGCATTTCGAGGCGCTGGCGGGATGGCGGGTCATCGGCTTGTCGCGGCGGTCTCCGGACTTTCCGACCGCGGCGGAGTTTCGCGCTGTCGATCTGCGCGACCGGGCCGCCTGCGAGGCTGCCCTCCCGGACCTGTGCGACATCACCCATATCGTCTATGCCGCGGTGCATGAAAAAGCCGACGTAGCGAACGGCTGGCGCGATCCCGACCATGCCGAGACCAATCTCGCCATGCTCCGCAACGCGGTCGAAACCGTGGAGGCATCCTCATCCGGCCTCCGGCATGTCACGCTGCTGCAGGGGACCAAGGCCTACGGCGCCCACCACGGGCCGTTCAAGACGCCCGCCAAGGAACGCGAACCGCGCTACTGGGGCCCCAATTTCTACCACGACCAGGAAGATTGGCTGAGGCAACGGGCCGCCGAAGCCGGTTGGAGCTGGACCGTCCTGCGTCCGCAAGTGGTCTTCGGAGTCGCCATCGGCTCCAATATGAACGCGCTCGCCTGCGTGGCGGCTTACGCGGCGCTCTCGAAGGAGCTCGGTATGCCGCTCAGGTTTCCCGGCGGCGAGCCGCGCATCCAGGAGGCGACCGACGCCCGGTTGCTGGCCCGCGCCGCCGCCTGGGCCGGCCGGACGCCGGCGGCTGGCGGCGAGGCCTTCAACATCGCGAACGGCGACTGCTATGTCTGGCGCCATCTCTGGCCGCGTGTCGCCGAGGTGTTCGACATGCCGGTGGAGCAGCCGTTTCCCTGCTCGCTCAGGCGCGTCATGGCGGACAAGGGGCCGGTCTGGGACGCCATGGCCGCGCGGCACGGATTGCGGCCTTACCGGCTGGAGCAGATCGTGCCGTCCTGGCAGTTCGCGGACTTCATCTTCGGCTACGGCCAGCGCCCCAACCCCGCTGTCGTCAGCACGATCAAGGCGCGGCAATTCGGCTTCCAGGACTGCATGGACACCGAGGACATGCTGGTGGACCTCCTGCGGCAGTTTCGCCGGGAGCGCATCGTCCCTTGAGGGCCGCCGCCGGGCCGCCTAGGCTACAGGCTGTCACCCGGAACCTCCGTCAACAATGGAATCTCGCATGCACACAAGAGGCAAAGCCTTTATTGCGGGCATCTTCGAACACCCCACCCGCAAGGCGGTCGACAAGTCGGTCGCCCAACTCCACGCCGAGAGCGCAAGGGGTGCGCTCGACGATGCCGGCCTCACGATCGAGGACGTCGATGCGTATTACTGCGCCGGCGACGCGCCGGGCCTCGGCCCTCTGTCGATGATCGAATATATGGGCCTGAAGAACGTTCGCCACATGGACGCGACCGAAGTGGGCGGCTCGTCCTATGTCGTTCATGTCGGCCATGCCGCACAGGCGATTGCGGCGGGCAAGTGCAAGGTCGCCCTCATCACGCTTGCCGGACGCCCGCGTGCGGACGGCATGGCGACCGGCACGGCGCCGCGCAATTACGGGGACGCTTCGCCGGACGTGCCGTTCGAGTTCATCTACGGCCCGACGGTGGTGAACATGTACGCCATGGCCGCGCGCCGGCACATGCACGAGTTCGGCACCACCAGCGAGCAGCTCGCCTGGATCAAGGTCGCCGCCTCGCACCATGCCCGGCACAATGAGCACGCCATGCTGCGCAAGGTCGTGACGGTGGACGAGGTGGTGGGCTCGCCAATGATCTCGGACCCGCTCCACCGGCTCGACTGCTGCGTGATCTCGGACGGCGGCGGCGCGTTCGTGATCGTCGCGCCGGAAGTCGCGAACGCGCTGGACCGCGATTGCGTCAAGATTCTCGGTTGCGGGGAAGCGCCGAAGAACCTGATGTCGGGCCAGGTGGACCTGACCTTTACCGGCGCCCGCTGGTCCGGCCCCCAGGCGTTCGGGGAAGCCGGCGTCGCACCCGGCGATATCGACTATGCGTCCATCTACGACAGCTTCACCATCACCGTGCTGGAGACGCTCGAGGACCTCGGCTTCTGCGAGAAGGGCAAGGGCGGCGCGTTCGTCGCGGACGGCAACCTGATTTCCGGAACAGGCAAGCTGCCCTTCAACACGGACGGCGGCGGCCTCTGCAACAACCACCCCATGAACCGGGGCGGGCTCACCAAGGTGCTCGAAGCCGTGCGCCAACTGCGCGGCGAGGCGCACCCGGCGGTGCAGGTGAAGGACTGCCGGCTCGCATTGGCTCACGGCACGGGCGGCTCCCTCGGCACCCGGATGGGCAGTTCCACAACGATTCTCGGGAGGGCCGACGCATGAGCGCCCGCAAGCTTCCGGCGCCGCCGACCAATGTCGAGATCCAGGACTTCTGGGATGCGTGCAACGACGACAAGCTGATGCTGCCGCGCTGCGGCGATACCGGGCAGTTCTTCTGGTACCCACGCAAGATCAGCCCCTTCACGCTCTCCGGCAATGTTGAGACGGTCGAAGCCGCGGGGACCGGCGAAATCTATACTTACTCGGTCATGCGCCGGGCCGACCCCCAATACGCCATCGGCTATGTGCGGCTGGACGAGGGCGTCACCATGATGACGAACTTCGTCGATTGCGACTTCGACAGCCTGGCCGTCGGCATGAAGGTCAGGGTTGTCTTTGTCGAAGCGGAAGGCGGCCAGAAGGTTCCCTGCTTCACGCCCGCATAGGGTCTCGGGCCTGCCGGCACGGAGTCCGGGAAACCGGCTCCGTGCCGGCGATGAACAAGCCCGACTCATCGGCAAGGCGGACCGCCGCCTCCCGATCCATGACCAGCACGCCGCCCGCCTCGACCGCGATGCCCCGAAGGCCGGCGGCGGCGGCGGCATCGACCGTGGCCGGGCCGATCACCGGCAGGTCCATGCGGCGGTCCTGCTGCGGTTTCGCCATCTTCACCAGCACGCCTCCGGGCCCCTCCCGCCGCAGGCAACCGGCGCGCGCGATCATCCGGTCGGTGCCCTCGGCCGCCTCTATTGCAAGAACGATCCCCTGCTGCACGACGGCAGCCTGACCGGCATCGGCGCGCCCGAGCGCTTCGGCGACCTCCATGCCGCGGCGAATATCCTCGAGGGCGGCTTCATCCGGAGCCAGCAATCCGAGCGGTCCCGGCGGCGCCAGAGCGTCGTCAAGGATGGAAGACACCCCGACCACCTTGAGTCCTTCCGCTTCGAACGCTTCGGCCACATGACGCATCAGCCCGTCATCGCCCAGGGCCCCGGCGCCGATCCGGGCCAGCAGGCGGACCGTATAGAGGTCCGGCCTGAGCGATGCGAGGGACGGCCGCTGGACATGGCCGGCGAATACCACCTCGGTCGCCGCCTCCTCGCGGATCGCTGCGACGACCCGTCCGACGGCGCCGATCCGCGCCCAACGGTACGGATGGCCGTGCAGCGCGCCCGCGTCGGCAAATCCTTTCAGCGCAAGCACGAAATAAGGCCGTTCGCACGCCCGGCAGGCCTCGGCCAGTGCGAGCGGCAACGACCCGCCGCCGGCGACGATCGCAAGCTTAGGCGGCATCCCCGGAACTTTCCGGCAAGCACAGGCCCCGGTCCGACTCGGCGCTCATGAATTCGACAATGCGGCGGACCATCGGGTCGCCCCCGTATTCGGCCGCAACGGCGTCTATTCGTTCGCCGATGGCGCCTTCGGCGTCGAACAGTTCCCGGAAGGCCCGGCGCAGCAGCGTGAGCGTCTGACGGTTGGTTCCGGCGCGCTTCAGGCCGATCCAATTGAGGCCCTGCAGCATCGCGCGGTCGCCGAACACCATGCCGTAGGGGATGACGTCCTGCACAACGGCCGAAAGCCCGCCGATCATTGCATGGGCGCCGACCCGCACGAACTGGTGTATCGCCGCCAGACCGCCGATAATTGCGCCGTCGTCTATGGTGACATGGCCGCCCAGAGTGGCGTTGTTGGCGAAAACGCAATCGCTGCCGACCCGGCAGTCATGCGCGATATGCGCGCCCATCATGAACAGGTTCCGGTCGCCGACGACGGTGCGCATGCCGCCGCCTTTCGTCCCCGGGTTCATGGTGACGTGCTCGCGGATGACGTTTCCCGCGCCGATCTCAAGCACCGAGGGCTCGCCAGCATATTTCAGGTCCTGCGGCGGATGACCGATCGATGCGAAGGGAAAGATCCGCGTGTCCGGACCGACATGGGTGCGCCCCGCCAACGCGACATGGGACTGCAACACACAGCCGTCGCCGAGGCGGACGTCCCCGCCGACATGGCAGAACGGGCCGACCTGCACGTTTTCGCCGAGCGTCGCGCCTTCCTCGACTACGGCGCTCGGGTGCACTGAGCGCGCCATCACAATCCCTGGATCATCGCGCTGTATTCGGCTTCAGCCGCCAGCGCGCCATCGACCCTGGCCTCGCCGCGGAACCGCCACACGGTTCCCCGATGGCGACGCACCGTCACTTCGACGCGCACCTGGTCTCCCGGCACCACGGGCCGGCGGAAGCGCGCATTGTCGATCGTCATGAAATAGACCAGTTTTCCCCGCACATGGTCGCCCATTGTCTTCACGACGAGCACGGCCGCCGTCTGCGCCATCGCCTCGACGAGCAAGACGCCCGGCATGACCGGCTTGGACGGGAAATGCCCCCGGAAGTGCCCCTCGTTGATCGACACGTTCTTGATGCCGACGGCGCTTTCCCCCAACCGGATATCCGTCACGCGATCGATCATCAGGAAGGGATAGCGATGCGGAATCGTCGCCATCACCTCGCCGATCTCTGCAATGTCGGCATCGTCAGCCGTCATGGTCCCTCGCCGCAGGCCGTCGGCAGATTCGCCGCCTATTGAGATACTTCAATGGTCACACTCGGCAAGACCTCGTTCAAGCGTTCCAGGGCATCCTCGGTGAATTCCAGAGTCTTCTCGTCCGCCCAGACGAGAGCGGCCTTCTGGACCACGATATTTGCGCTGAGCTTCCCGGCCAGTTCGCGAGCGACGCGCAGGAGCTGCACCTGAACCTTGCGTATCGCCTCGGAACGCGCACGGTCCAGCGCAGTACGCTGGCGTTGGGCCTTGTTGCGAAGCTCCGCAAGCCTTTCGCGCAACTCCTGCACTTTCGCCTTGTAGGCTTCCTTGTTGAGCAGGCCGCGCTGATTTGTCAGCGCCTGGTCTTCCTGCCGCAAGCGCGCCTCTACCGCCTTGAACTCGCTTCCGTAGCGGGCCCCGATGGCCTCCACTTGCCTGGCGATCCCCATCACGGCTTTCGCCTCGCGCATGATTCTGTTGGTATCGATGACGATGACGACCGACTGCGGCACAGCAGCCAGAACCGGCGCCGCACAGAGGCACAACAGGAACGCTGCCGCCAGCTTCCGCATCAGAACTGCGCCCCGATGCTGAACAGGAAGGGCTCGTCCTTGTCGAAATCCTCTTTCAACACCGGCCAGGCGAAATCGAGGCGAAGCGGGCCCAGAGGCGTGGTCCACGATATGCCGAATCCGAGCGAGCCGCGTATCGAGGAATCGTCATGGAACTCACTGCTCTTACGAGAGGTATCGACTTCGAAAAGCGTGCCGAACTCGGCGAACAGTCGGCCCTGGATTCCCGCATCCTCGGCGAAATCGAGCGGGAAAATCGCCTCGGCGGTCACCGTGGCGAGATAGTTCCCGCCGAGCGCAGATCCCGAAAACGTCCCCTCTTTCAGCCTCGGGCCAATGCCGCCTCTATCGAATCCCCGCAAACTCCTGCCGCCGAGGAAATAGCGGTCGGTGCTTTCGACATCCTCGCCGAGGCCGACAATGGCCCCCAGCCTTGCCGACAGCGCCAGCGTCACCGGCGGCCGTTTCGACATCGGGAAATATTGCGACGCCCTGGCGTCGGTGCGCAGGAAGCGTGCATCGCCTCCGAGACCCGCCAGGTCGTTGCCGATGCTCAGGACGCGGCCGGATGTCGGGTTGAACCGGTTGTCCCGCGTGTCGTATGCAACTTCATGCCCGACGGCCGACAACAACGTGTTGGAATCCCTGTAAGGCGAACCTTCATTGTAATTCGTAACACGCCGGCTCAGGGTGTAGCGCCACCTCTGGGTCCAGTCTTCGGAGAGCTTGTAGCCAATCCTCAGGCGGCCTCCGATAGCTTCCTCGTCATCCTCCACCCTGTCGTCATATTCGGTTGTGACCCTGAACACGTCCGCGCCTACGGAAATCGGCTGGTCGCGGAAATAGGGTTCGGTAAACGACAGGTCGATCTGGTTCTGCGTTCCCGACAGGGTCGTCTCGAGCGCCAACTGCTGGCCCTTGCCTAGCAGGTTGCGCTCCCTCAACCCAAGGGAGAGGAGCGTCCCGCTCTCGGTGGAGTATCCGGCGCCGATAGAGAATTCGCCCGTGGACGCCTCCTCGACCTCGACCTTGACTCTCGCCCGGTCCGGCCGGCTTCCCTGCTCGTTCGAGACACCGACTTTCCTGAAAAAGCCCAGATTGCGGACGCGCCGGGTCGCCCTGGCGATTTTGGAAGTATTGAACGCATCGCCCTCGACGATACCGAATTCGCGCCGCACAACGCGGTCCAGCGTGCGCAGATTCCCTTCGATATCGATACGTTCGACATAAATCCTCCTGCCTTCGTTCACCTCGAATACGAGATCGACTTCCCTGTCCTCCCTTCGGACCGTTGAACGCGGCTGCACATCGGCAAATGCGAATCCGAAGGTTCCGACCTCATCGACCAGATCGTCCACGGTTTCGCGGACCAGGTCATTATCGTAGACTTCGCCCGAACGCGGCTTGAGCAGCGGGGACAGGCGGAAATCCGGAACATCGGCAAGCCTGTTTTCCAGCGAGACGGCGCCGAAAGCGTATTGAGGGCCCTCGTCTACGGTGAAAGTCAGGATAAACCCGTCCCGGTCCGGAGTCAGCTCGGCTACGGCAGAAGTCACCTGAAAATCGACATAGCCTTGCGAGAGGTAAAACCTGCGGAGCAGTTCACGATCGAAGGCGACACGATCCGGATCGTAAACATCGTCGTTCGACAGAAAACGGTACCAGGCTGCCTCCTTGCTGCCGATCTCGCTTATCAGGTCGCCGTCGCTGAACTGCGTGTTGCCGATGAAGATGATTTTCTCGATGAGCGTCTGGTCTCCTTCGTCGATTTCGAAGGCGACATCGACCCGGTTTTGCGGGAGTTCGATAATCTTCGCCTCGACGCTTGCCGCAAACCGGCCCGAACGGCGATAAATTTCCAGGATGCGCTTGATGTCTTTTTCAGCGGCCGAGCGCGTGAATATCTGGCGCGGTTTCAGTTGCGCTTCCGGGCCCAGGGTCTCGTCGTCGATTCGCCGATTGCCCTCAAAGGCAATTCGGTTGACGATCGGGTTTTCCGCCACCGTTACCACCAGGACATCGTCCCGCATATCGATGCTGACATCGGAGAAATAGCCGGTCTCGAACAGGCTTTTGAGCGCATCGCTGATGCTGCGCGGGCCAAGGGCGTCGCCCGGCCGCACCCGCAGATAGGAACGGACGGTATCGGGATCCACGCGCTGCGCGCCGACGACCTCGATATCCCGGACAGCGGCGCCATCCTGGGCGCTGGCGACTGCCGGCTGCAGCAGCACAGCGGCAACCAGTGCCCATGCGGAAAGCGCAACTCGCCATTTGTTCATGGAAATCCCCAGAGATAGCGTCACCCGACGATGCGCTCCAAAAACGCCACGACCTGAAAGTACACCAAGTCGTTCCAGGTTACGAACAGCATCAATGCAACGACCAGGCCCAGGCCGATCCTGAACCCGATTTCCTGCGCCCTCTGTCCGAGCGGACGGCCCCTGATCGCCTCGATTGCATAGAAGACGAGATGCCCTCCGTCCAGAAGCGGAATGGGGAACAGGTTGATGAGGCCCAAATTGATCGACAGCAGGACCATGAAGTGCAGATAGGCCGAGAAATCGATCTTCGCGACCTCGCCGGCAAGATGCCCGATGCGCAGCACGCCGCCGAGTTCGTCCGTCGAGCGGCGTCCTTCGATCATCTCCCCGACGAAGACCAGGATGGTCGCCGTCATGGTCCAAGTGTAATCGGCAGCCGCGACAAGCGCCTCCCCCGGACCGTAGCGCACGGTCTCCGTCGCCTTGCCGCGTACGCCGAGCAGGCCGAACTCATGCACATTGCCAAGGCTGTCCGTCTGGCGGGCGGTGCCGGGCGTAACCGTGAGCGCAGTCTCCGCGCCATCGCGCATAACCGTTGCGTCCAGCGGCCGGCCCGGGCTCAGGCGCACAATCCGTTGCAGGTCCTCGAACCGTGCGATCGTTTCGCCATCCAGCGCGGTAAACCGGTCTCCGGCCCGGATGCCGGCCGTTGCGGCGGCGCTGCCCTCGACGACCTCGGTGACAACCGGGCTGGTATGGCGCTGACCGTAGGTCATGAACATCAAGGCGGCCACGACGATGGCGAACAGGAAATTCGCCGCCGGCCCCGCGGCGACGATGAAAGCCCGTTGCCGGAGAGATTTGCTGCCGAAGGCGACGGCTTGTTCCTCTGGCGTCAGCGGCCGGGCGCCGGCCGTCTCGTCGGCTTCGCCGAACATGCGCACATAGCCGCCAAGCGGGACGAGAGCGATCTTCCAGCGCGTTCCCGCACGGTCGGTCCGGCCCCACAACTCCCGGCCGAAGCCGACCGAGAAGACCTCGACCCGCACGCCGCAGCGCCGCGCCGCCCAGTAGTGCCCGAACTCATGCACGAAGACGAGCACGCCCAGCAGAACCAGAAACGGCGCCAGATATTCCCAAAGAAAGCTCAACCGGCGGCCTCCCTATCGCGGCCTCGAGCCTGCGGCCCGAACGACGAAACTCTCCGCCACTTCCCGCGCTTCCGCGTCGGTAGACCGCACATCGTTCAGGCTTTCAAGCCGGCGCGACCCTAGTGCAGCAACGGTATCGCCTGCAATGTCGGCGATTTGCAGGAAGCCGATCCGTTCCGCGAGAAAGGCTGCCACCGCGACTTCATTCGCCGCGCTGAGCGCCGCCGGCTCCGCGCCGCCGCGTTCCAGCGCCGTGCGGGCGAGCGCAAGAGCGGGAAACCGTTCGGGATCGGGCGGTTCGAATTCGAGCCGGCCCACTGCCGCGAGGTCGAGACGCTCACCCGCGATCGGCAGTCGCCCCGGCCAGGCAAGCGCAACGGCGATCGGCGTACGCATGTTCGGCGTTCCGAACTGCGCCAGCACGGATCCGTCCGAATACTCCACCATGGAATGCACGATGGACTGCGGGTGGACGAGAATGTCGATCGCGTCGCCAGGCATCCCGAACAGGTGATGGGCCTCGATGAGTTCCAGGCCCTTGTTCATCATGGTCGCGGAATCGATGGTGATCTTGGCGCCCATGTCCCAATTGGGATGCTTTAACGCCTCTGCGGGCTGCGCGGCGGCCATGTCGTCCCTGCTGGCCGACCGGAACGGGCCGCCCGAAGCCGTGAGAATCAGGCGGCGGACCGCCTCCCGGCGCTCGGCGTCGAAAACCTGGAAGATCGCATTGTGCTCGGAATCGACGGGCAGGACGATGCTCCCGGAGGCTCGGGCAGCGGCCATCATCAACTCGCCCGCGCACACCAGACTCTCCTTGTTGGCAAGAGCGACGGCCGCGCCGCGCTCCAGGGCGGCGAGCATCGATTCGAGGCCCGCCGCACCGGCGATTGCCGCCATCACCCATTCGGCATCGCGCCTCGCGGCCTCCACCACAGCCTCAGTCCCGGCCGCCGTCTCGATTCCGGTCCCGGCCAGCCCGGCCTTCAATACCGCATAGCCGGCGGGGTCGGCGATGGCGGCGAATTGGGGCCGGAAGGCGTGGGCCTGCCGCACGAGGGCGTCGGCGTTCCTCCCTGCGGCGAGCGCAACCACCCGGAAGCGCTCCGAATGCTCTCCGATGACGGAGAGCGTGTTCGCGCCTACCGAACCGGTCGAACCCAGTACCGTGACCCGCTTTGCCGTCATGTCCAGCGCCACCCGCTGGCCGTGAGCAGCATGGCGGCGGCCGCTCCCGCCAACAGCGCGTCCACGCGGTCGAGCAGCCCGCCATGTCCGGGGATCAGGCGTCCGCTGTCCTTGACGCCGAACCGGCGCTTGCAGGCGCTTTCGAACAGGTCGCCCGCAACACCCGCCGCGCCGACCAGCAAGCCCGCAGCGAAGCCGTTGCCCGCGCCCCCGGGCCCAGCGAAAGCAGCGCTCGCTGCACCGCCTGCCAGGCCGGCCGCGGCGAGCCCCCCGGCGAAACCGCTCCAGGTCTTTGCAGGGCTCCAGACAGGCGCCAGCTTCGGCCCGCCGAACCGGCGCCCCGTCCACCAGGCTGCGATGTCCCCCGCCCAGACAACCGCGAACAGCCAGACCACCAATTCCAGGCCTCCGAACTCAGGGCGCCTGAGAGCAATGAGGCACATCACCGGCAGCGCGATGTAGAGAACCCCGGCGGCCAGCGCCTTTCGCCTGAAGAACAGGCCGGCGGCAAGGGCCGCGCCGAGGGCAATAGCGCCGTGCACAACTGCCGAGGCCGAGAACAGGGCCGCCGCCGCCGCCGCCGCCGGTATCACCGTGAAAGCCATCACTGCTTGCGGTTCCGCCATCGCGGCCCATTCGCGCCCGGCGACCAAGGCGGCGGCGAGCACCAGCGCCTCCCAGACCGGCGTTCCGGCCCACACCGCCAGAATCGCCGCAGGCATCAGGACAAGAGCCGCAACCGAACGCCGGAAAGCGTCGTCAGGCAGCCCGTGCGCCATAACGCCGTTCACGCCGTCTGAATTCCACCAGCGCCGCCTCCAGATCCGATTTTGCGAAATCCGGCCAGAGCCGGTCGGTGAAGAAAAATTCCGCATAGGCCGCCTGCCAGAGAAGAAAATTGCTGATCCGCATCTCGCCGCCGGTGCGGATCATCAGGTCAGGGTCCGGAATGCCGGCGGTGTCCAGCTTCCCTGCAAAGACGGCCTCGTCGATATCTGCCGGCGACAGCCTGCCTGCAACTCCGTCCTCGACCAGGCGCCGGGCGGCGCGCGCGATCTCGCCGCGGCCGCCGTAGCTCAACGCGACCTGCACAAGAATTGCGTCATTGCCGGCGGTCAGCGCTTCGGCATCGGCGATCCGTTCGCAGAGATCGGCAGGCAAGCGGTCCCGTTCACCGATCATCCGCAGTCGAACCCCGTTGCGGTGCATGTCGTCCAGTTCCCGGCCGAGATAACAGCGCAGCAGGCCGAACAGGTCGTTCACCTCCTCCGCAGAGCGGCGCCAGTTCTCCGACGAGAAGCTGTACAGCGTCAGTATCTCGATACCGAGTTCGGTCGCCGCCCGGACCGCAGCGCGCGCCACCTCTGCGCCGCGCGCATGGCCGGCGGCGCGCGGCAGCTGGCGCCGGGCGGCCCAGCGCCCGTTGCCGTCCATGGTGATCGCAACATGGCGCGGCAGGGACAGCGTCGGCGCGAACGCCCGTGTTTCGACCGCCATGGCGGTCACACCTGCATGATTTCGGATTCTTTGGTGGTGACGGCCTCGTCGATCTCCTTGACGAACCGGTCCGTCAACTCCTGCACCTCTTCGGACCAGAGATGCTGTTCGTCCTGAGAGAGTTCGCCCGCCCGTTCCATGCGCTTGAGCTTGTCCATGCCGTCGCGGCGCACATTGCGGACGGCGACCCGGGCCTGTTCGGCATACCGTTGCGCGACCCTGGCGAGTTCCGTCCGGCGTTCCTCGCTTAGTTCGGGGATAGGCACCCGGATCAATTGTCCGTCCGAGGCGGGATTGAGTCCGAGCGCCGACTCGCGAATGGCCTTCTCGACCGCCTTCGCATTGCCCTTGTCCCAGACCTGCACCGTCAGCATACGCGGCTCCGGCGCGCCGATCGTCGCCACCTGGTTGATCGGCATCTCGGCGCCGTAGGCTTCCACCGTCAGCGGTTCCAGAAGCGATGTGCTGGCCCGGCCGGTTCTCAGGCCCGCAAACTCGCGCTTCAGGGCCTCGATGGCGCCCTTCATGCGGCGTTCCAGATCGTCGATATCCGGGTCTTCGGACACGATAACCTCGCTTTCCTACTGGATAATCGTCGATGACTCGCGGCCCGTCAGCGCGCGGGCGAACGAGCCGGCATTATGCAATGAAAAAACAAGAATCGGAATGCGGTTATCCCGCGCCAGGGCCACGGCGGCGGCGTCCATTACCTTCAGGTCGCGTTCCAGAACTTCCTTGAAAGTCAGCGCATCGTAGCGCTCGGCGTCGGGTTCCCGCTCCGGGTCCGCGGAATAGACGCCATCCACCTTCGTCGCCTTGAGAACTGCATCGCAACCGAGCTCGCTCGCCCGCAATATCGCAGCAGAATCCGTGGTGAAGAACGGGTTGCCGGTGCCGCCCGCCAATATCAGAACCCGGCTGCGGCGGAGATGGCGTTCGGCACGCTCGCGAATGAACTGCTCGCAGACCGTATGCATCGGGATTGCGCTCTGCACACGGGCCTCGACGCCGGCGTCCTCCAGCGCGCTGCGCAAAGCAAGCGCGTTGATGACCGTGGCGAGCATCCCCATATTGTCGCCGGCGACGCGGCCGACCCCGATCTTCGAGGAGTTCACGCCCCGGAAGATATTTCCGCCGCCGACGACGACCGCGACCTCGACGCCGAGCGCGCGCGCCTCGGCGATATCGCTCGCAATGCGCCGCATCGTGGAGGGCGCGATGCCGAACTCTTCGCCGCCCATCAAGGCTTCGCCGGAAACCTTGAGCAACACGCGGCGGAAACGGAGTTCCTGCGCCATGAATTCTCCCGTCGGGGACCGGCTGTCAGTCGCCGAGCGTCTGGGCCACCTCTGCGGCGAAGTCCTTCTCTTCGCGCTCGACGCCCTCGCCGAGCGCGAAGCGCACGAAGCCGGTGCAGGACACCGGCGCGCCGACATCGCCCGCCGCTTCCTCCAGCACCTTGCCGACCGACTTGTCGGTATCCATGATGAAAGCCTGCTCCGCGAGCACGACCTCCTCGTAATATTTCCGCATGCGCCCTTCGACCATCTTCTCGATGACATGGTCGGGGCGGCCGGACGCCCTGGCCTGGTCCACCAGAATGGCGCGTTCGCGCTCGACCGCCGACTCGTCCACATCGCCCCGGGCGACCCATCGGGGATTGGCCGAGGTGACATGCATCGCGATCTGCTTGCCGAGCGCAGCCAGCTTTTCCTTGTCGCCGGAGGATTCGAGCCCGACGAGGACGCCGATCTTGCCAAGGCCCGGCGCCGCTGCACCGTGCATATAGCCTGCGACGACGCCATCCCCGACCTCGAGCGTGGCGTAGCGGCGGAGGTTCATGTTCTCGCCGATGGTGGCGATCAGGCCGGTGACATACTCCCCGGCGGTCTGTCCCCCGATCTCGCTTTCCTTGAGGGTATCGAGGCCGCCCTCGACGGTGAGCCCCAGCGCGGCCAGACTGGCGACGGCTTCCTGGAACCCTTCGTTGCGCGCGACGAAGTCGGTTTCGGAGTTGAGCTCGACCAGCGCGCCGCGACCGTTGTCCAGCGCCATGCCGACCAGCCCCTCCGCGGCCGTGCGCCCGGCCTTCTTCTGCGCTGCGGCCAGACCCTTCTTGCGCAGCCAGTCCAGGGCCGCCTCGATATCGGCGCCGTTTTCGCTCAACGCCTTCTTGCAGTCCATCATGCCCGCGCCGGTCCGCTCGCGCAGATCCTTGACCAGCGCCGCCGTCACCTGAGCCATCGGTGTTCGCCCTTCTTGCGGTCAGTTCTTCTCGTCTGTGTCGGCCGCCCCGGCGCTTTCGCCGGTCTCGACGGCGACCGGAGCTTCCTGTGCTGCAGGAGCCTCGGCGGCTGACGGCGCCCCGGCAGCTTCAGCTTCGGCCGGCGCCTCTTTCGGCTCGGAAACCTGCTCCTGGGGCGCTGTATCCAGCTCGCCGATATCCTGGCCCGAAGCCGTCATCTCCCGTTCGATACCGTCCAGCACGGCGTTCGTGACGAGATCGCAATAGAGGGAGATCGCCCGTATCGCATCGTCATTGCCGGGCACCGGGAATTCGACGCCATCGGGATCGGAATTGCTGTCGAGCACGGCGACGACCGGAATGCCCAGCTTGCGCGCCTCGGCGACGGCGATGTGTTCCTTGTTGGTGTCGATCACGAAGAGGATGTCGGGCAGGCCCGCCATTTCCTTGATGCCGCCGAGCGTCTGCTCCAGCTTGTCGCGCTCGCGCTGGAGCTGGAGGAACTCCTTCTTCGTCAGGCCGACATTGTCCTGCGCCAACTGCTCTTCGAGGTCGCGCAGCCGCTTGATCGAATTGGAGATCGTCTTCCAGTTCGTCAGCATCCCGCCGAGCCAGCGGTGGTTGACGAAATACTGCCCGCACTGGCGGGCGGACTCGGCCACCGTTTCCTGCGCCTGGCGCTTGGTGCCGACGAACAGCACGCGCCCGCCCTCGCCCACAGCGTTGGAGACCGCCTCCAGCGCCCGGTAGAGCATCGGAACCGTCTGCTGGAGGTCCATGATGTGGATGCCGTTGCGGATCCCGAAGATGAACGGCGCCATCCGGGGGTTCCAGCGTCGGGTATGATGTCCGAAATGCACGCCGGCTTCCAGAAGCTGGCGCATGGTGAATGTCGGCACGGCCATCGGCTCGCCTTCCTCGTTCCGGTTTGTCCTGCCGCGGGCCGTCGCCTTCGCTCGGGAAGGAACCGGACCGGCCTTGTCGGCCGCGGCCCGCGTGCGAAATCGCGCGCTGTTTACGCGCGCCCGCCCCGGAATGCAAGCCGTCGCTCCGGGCCGGACGATACTCGACTGCGGGCCCGGCTAGACGACCGGGCTGCGGTTCCCGTCCACATTGATCGCCGTGCCCGTGATGTAGGACCCGGCGTCGGAGGCGAGGAAGCAGGCGATGTTGGCGAACTCCTCGGCCTCGCCAAAGCGCCCGAGCGGCACGCCGAGCTTGCCCGCCATGTCCCCGAGCCAAGTGTCGAAGTCGGCGTCAGGCGCCGCGTCGGCATGGCGGCGGACCCATTGGCCGGAGCGGATATAACCCGTGAGCAGCGCGTTCACGAGCACGCCGTGGGGCGCGCCCTCGCCCGCCAGCACCTTGGTCAGCGCCATGCCCGCCGCCCGCGACACGGCCGTTGGCGCGCTGCCCGCCTGCGGCGCCTTCGCGCCCACATTCAACACATTGACGATCCGGCCCCAGCCGCGCGCCTTCATGTCCGGCAGCGCCAGGCGGGACAGCCGGATCGCGGCGAACAGCTTGAGGTCGAGATCGGCCTGCCAGGTCGCGTCGTCGATCTCCTCGAACCTGCCGGTCTGCGAGGTTCCGGCATTGTTGACCAGGATGTCCACGGCGCCGAACCGCGCGACCGTGTCGCGGTAGATCCGCTCGCAGTCCCCGGACCGGCTGACATCGGCGGAGAAGGCGGCGGCGCGGCCGGGCGCGACGGCCTCGACGGCGGCCAGCGCCTCGTCCAGCGGCCCCTGCCGGCGGGCGGCGATGGCGACCGACGCGCCGGCCCCGGCGAATTTCAGCGCCATCGCCCGGCCCATGCCGTCGCTGCCGCCGGTGATGAGCGCCGTGCGCCCGGTCATGGATATCTGCATGTTCGTCGTTCCCCTGCTCGGAATGTCTGTCGAAGACCCGTCTATGGGATTCCTGCGGCTGTGCGCAATGCTTCCCCCGGAAGCCGCTTTCAGCCGATGACGGGATGGTGCGCGGCTGCTTGCCGTGCGATCCGCCCGTCGAGCCGCGGGTCGGGTTCGATCTCGATTCGGCGGCGAACGGCGCGGAAACCGCAGGAAAGATAGAAGCCCAGCGCAGCCGGATGATCGTGCGTGCAGGTGTGCAGCCAGACCCTGCCGACGCCCTCCCGCCAGGCGTGCGCGAGCGCTGCCGCCATCAGCCGGCGCCCTTCCCCGCGCCCGGTCATGGACGGCACAAGCCCGAAAAAGGCGATCTCGCACGAGCCTTCCTCACGGAAATCGAGCTCGACGATGCTCTCCCTGTCCGGGCCGGCATGGAGCTCCACCTGCGGGTCGTGCAGGATCGCGGCCAGCGCCTCGTCCGCGAGCGACAGGCGGGAGAACCAGAGCCAGTCCTCGCCGACTTCGCGAAACAGCGCGCGGTAGGCTTCGAGGTCCGGGCTGCGCCACCTGACCAGCGAGGCGGCCGGGCCGGGATCGGCGGGCGGCGCGGTCATCTCCAGGTCGGTGACGACGGCGGCGATATGCCCCGCCGGCACGTCCTGCATCACGGCCCGGCCCCATCCGAGGCGACTGCGAGCGGATGGCCGATGAGAAGGCGGTCGACAGTCAGCAATTTGAGGCCTTCCTCCTGGGCCTGAACGAGCAGTATCTCGTCGAACGGGTCCCTGTGGCCAAGCGGCGTCTCGAGCGTTCGCGCGCCATGGCGTATCGTCATCGGCAGGAATGTCACTCCCTGGTTCTCCAGCACGGGAATGACATCGTTCGGGTCGAAGCGGCTCTTGCGCGTCCCCGAAGCATGGCGGGCATTGTGCTTCAGCCGCATCTCCCAGATCGACACCGCGCTCGCATAGAGCTGCAAATCCCGCGCCCCGAAGAAGTGCAGGTCGCTTTCCGTCAGCGCCGCAGTCGCCTCCATGAACCGGTAGAGATACGTCGTGTCGAGCAGAATCCGCATGGGCTACTCGTCTTTCTCGTCTTCGAGTCCGAGTACCCGGCGGCTGAACGCAGGATCGTTGAGGGCCGCTTCCATGGCCTCGACTTCTTCCGGCGGCGCATCCACAAGCCCGAGCCGCCGGCGGTCTTCTTCCAGCTTGTCGAAGTCGATCCCGCCGCGCCGCTCGCAGCGCACGAGTTCGACCGCGGGCCGGCCGTATTTGGTGATGACCACCCGTTCGCCCCGGGAAGCGGCGGCGACGAGTTCGGAAAGGCGCGCTTTCGCTTCCCGAAGAGCCATTTCCATGACGAAACGTTTCCGATCCTCGTTCAACGCCGGCAAGATGCTCCCGCGCGCCGGCCAACTCAAGACGGTGGCGCGGCCACATCATTCCGCCATCGCGGCGCCGGACGCCAGCAGTTCCTCGATCCCGGCATCGTCGAAGCCGGCTTCCGAGAGGACTTCCCGCGTGTGCTCGCCCTGGCGCGGCGGCGGGCGGCGAATCGAGGCCGGCGAGCGGTTGAGCGTCAGCGGCGGCGCCATCAGCCGGACCCGGCCTTCGCTCGGATGGTCGATCTCGCGCCAGAAACCGACTTCCGCCAGATGCGGGTCGGCCACCACCTGCTCCAGGCTTTGCACCGGCATGCAGGGAACGCCCGCCTCCGACAGCGGCCCCGCCCATTCCCCGGTCGTCTTCTCCGCCATCCACTTTTCGAGCTCGGCGTTGATTTCGTCCCGATGCTCGAAGCGGGCCGGGCGGGTCGCATAGCGCGGGTCGTCGATCAGCTCCGGCCGCCCCGCCACCTCCAGCACGCCGCGCCAGTGCTTGTCCGAAGTCGCCAGCACGCAGATGAACCCGTCCTTCGTGGCGATCGGCCAGCGTTTGGGGGTGGCATGACGGTCGGAGCCGACCCGGTCCAGCGCCGGCACGAAGCTTTCGCCCCAGAGATGCTCCACCATGGCGAACCCGGCCATGCTCTCGAACATCGGCACCTCGACCTCCTGCCCCTCGCCCGTCGCCAGGCGGTGGTAGAGCGCGCCGGAGATCGCCAGCGCCGCAAACAGCGCCGTCGTCTTGTCGGCAATCAGCATCGGCACATATTTCGCCTTGCCCGTCGCGAAGCCTTCCAGCGCGGCAAGCCCGGCGCCGGCCTGGATTACGTCGTCGAAGGCCGCCTGCCCGGCATAGGGGCCGCTGCGCCCGAACCCCCAGATATTGCAGAACACGATGTCCGGCCGGATTTCGGCGACCCGTGGATAGTCGAGGCCGAGGCGCGCCAGCGGCTCCGGGCGCATATTGTGGACAAAGACATCGGCGGTCCGAATCAGGCTCTCCATTGCCCGCTTGCCGCCTTCGGTCTTGAGGTCGAGAACGATGCTGCGCTTGTTCCGGTTCACATGCATCCATTGCGAAGTCATGCCCGGGTTGCGGTGCGGGCCGACCAGCCGCGAGAGATCGCCCTCCGGCGCCTCGACCTTGATGACATCGGCGCCCAGGTCGCCCAGGAACTGGCTGGTATAGGGGCCCACGACCACCGTCGTCAGGTCGATCGCTCTCAGGCCGTCGAACGGACCCGGCATGGGCGTGTTCTCCCGTGTGTGCGAGGCGGCCGGCGCGTTTGCGACCGGGCCGCGATTCCTGCATTCTTTGCCGGAAACCGCCGCCGTTGGAACCCTCCCGGCGGGCTGTCCCGTGCTTCCGGAGAGTTGATCCCATGCCGCGCGACCGCAGCGAAACGCCCGCCCTGACCGCCGAACTCGCTTGCTGGCTCGCGGACCTGCGCCCGGAGACGCTGCCGGAAAGCGTCCGCCGCGCGGCCCGCCTCGCCTTGCTGGACACAATGGGAGCCGCGCTTCACGGGCGCTGCGAGTTCTGGGCCGAAACGGCGCTCGCCTGGGCGCGCCAGGGCTGCGGCCCGGCCGCCAACGGCGAGGGCCTTGCGACAGTCTGGGGCGAGTCGCGGCCCTCGCTGCGGCCTGCCGACGCAGCCCTGGTGAACGGCGTCGCCGCTCATGCCTTCGAGCTCGACGACTTCATCGCCAAGCTGCATCCGGGCGCGGCGGTCATCCCGGCGGCGCTCGCGCTTTCGGAACGCCTCGGCTCCGGGGGCGAGGCCATCGAAACGGCAGTGGCCGCCGGGTATGAGGCGATGGTCCGCGCCTCGCGCGCGCTCGACCCCAATGCGGCCCGGCTGCGCGGCTGGCACCTGACGGGCGTGTGCGGCCCGCTCGGCGCGGCGGCCGCGGGCGCGGTGCTTTTCGGGCTGGACGAGGAGGCAACGGCCTGGGCGCTCGGCCTGGGCGCGACCCAGGGGTCCGGCCTGTTCGCCTTCAATGCGGACGGCGCCATGAGCAAGCGCCTGCATCCCGGACGCGCGGCCCATGCCGGCGTCATGGCGGCGGAGCTGGCGGCGATGGGCTTCACCGGCCCGACGAGCGTGCTGGAGACCGATGACGGCGGCTTTCTCGACGCCTTCTCCGACGCCGCAAAGCCGGAACGGTTGCTGGAAGGGCTCGGCCGCGAATGGGCTGTGGAGCAGGTCTATTTCAAGCCCTATTCATGCTGCGGCTCGCTGCATTCCTATGTCGATGCCGCCCGCGAACTCCGCCGCCGGCTCGGCCGGACGCCCCGGCCGGACGAGACCGTGCGCGCCGGCCTGCCACGCGTCGTCGATGTCCAGTGCGGCTTCGACTACGAGCCCGGCACCGCCCTCAACGGCCAGATGAGCGCACGCTTCACCATTGCCGCGGCGCTCGCGGACGGCAATGCGCTTCCCGCCCAATATACTGACGCGCGCATGAACGACCCGGAATTGGTCGAACTCGCGCGGCGGATCGAACTCGTGCCGGATACGGAGCTCGACAGCATTTACCCGGCGGATTACCCGGGTTGGGTCGAAATCGCGGGGCCCGACGGGCGCCTGGAGCGTTCGGAAACTCTCAACCCCTCCGGCGCGCCGGGCCATCCGGGCCGTGAGACGGCGCTGCTCTCCAAATACGATGCGCTCGCGGCGGACGCAGTCGGCGCGGCCGCCGCCGAACGCCTGAAGACCGTGCTGATGGACCTGCCGCGCCACAATGCCGCCGGACTCGCCGCCGCGTCCGCAGCAGCGGCCCGATGCCGGCGTTCCCGGAGCGGAACCGACAAGGACTCCTCTTGCCGAGTCTCAAATCGCGGACGCCGGTATAAGGGCGCCATGCCAGCCGCGCCGGAAGACCTGTTTGCCCGCCTCGACGATATCGGCATCGCCCACAGCACCGTCTGCCATGAGCCGGTGTTCACGGTGGACGAGAACCGGGAACTCCGCGGCGGCATCGCCGGCGGCCACTGCAAGAACCTGTTCCTGAAGAACCGCAAGAACGCCTACTGGCTGGTCGTCTGCCTGGAGGACGCGAAAATCGACCTGAAAGCCTTCGGGGAGCGGATTGGCGCCGGGCGGCCATCTTTCGGCTCGGCCGAACGCCTGATGGAAGTGCTGGGCATCCTTCCCGGCGCGGTCACGCCCTTCGCCCTCATCAACGACCGCGCACAGCGCGTGCAGCCGGTGCTGCAGGCCCGGATGCTCGAAATCTCCCCGCTCAACTACCACCCGCTGCGCAACGACCGCACCACTGCCATCGCCCCGGACGACCTCGTGCGCTTTATCGAAGACTGCGGACACAAACCTGTTATCGTTGACTTCTGACACGCCCCGCGCTGCGTCGCCTTTATCCGGCGAGACGGGGAGCCGGAATATTCACTTTTTGTTTCATTAGAGGCATGACCAAGGAAAAAGTGTGCTATAATGGTCTCGAGAGCAGCGACTTCCGCGGCCGCGTCTCTCGCTTCCGAAAACTCCGTCCGAAACTCGCTGGAGAAGCGCGTCCACCGCCCCGCGCGCCAGCCAGCGCACGCCCGCGACACGCGCGAAATCGCGAAACGGGGTCGCCCCCGAGCCGGGCGGCAACGGAACGAAGGAGACGCCGGAACATGACATTTCATGACACTTCGCCAAGGGGGCGAGGCGACTTGTCGCCGCGGCGCTCTCGCCAAAGGGGGGCGAATGGCTCTAGAATGACTGTATCCGAGTGGCCCGCCGGTTCCACGGCGCTTGAGCGGGTCCGTTTGCGCGACCAAGCGAGATTGAGGAGGAAGGATGTACGCACCGAGTTTCGCTGCGCCCACGACGGTGGCCGAAGCGGTGCAATTGCTGGCGAACGCGAGCGGCGTCGCCAGGTTGCTGGCGGGGGGCACTGACCTCCTGGTCCAGTTGCGCTCCGGCATTCTGAAGCCGGACCTGATCGTCGATACCAAGCGGATCCCCGAACTCGGGACGATTACGACCGAGGGCGGCGGCTACCGGATCGGCGCTGCCGTGACCGGCGCCGAAGCCGGCGAGCATCCCGGCCTGTCGAAAGACTGGCCGGGGGTCGTCGAGGCCGTGGAGCTCATCGGCTCGACGCAGATCCAGGGGCGCGCCTCCTTTGTCGGCAATCTCTGCAATGCGTCGCCGGCGGCGGACTCCGTGCCGGCGCTGGTGGCGGCGGGCGCCACAGCCGTCATTGCCGGGCCGAACGGCGAGCGCGAGGTTCCGGTTGAGGATGTGCCGGTCGCGCCCGGCCGCACCTCGCTCGCCAGGGGCGAGATGGTGGTCGCGGTCAAGCTGCCGCCGAAGCCGGCGCGCATGGGCGACGCCTATCTGCGCTTCATTCCGCGCACGGAAATGGACATCGCCGTTGTCGGCGCCGGCATCTGCGTGACGCTGGACGAAAGCGGCGTCTGCACGGCGGCGAAAGTGTCGCTCGGCGCCGTCGCGCCGACGGTGCTGGTCGTTCCTGACGCAGCGGCGGCGCTGGTCGGCAGCAAGCTCGACGACGCGGCCCTGGCCGCGCTCGACGCTGCCGCGCAGGCCGCCTGCAAGCCGATCGACGACAAGCGCGGCACCATCGAATACCGCACCAAGGTCGCAGGCGTGCTGGCGCGTCGCGCGGCCGCCATTGCCTTCCAGCGCGCGGGAGCCTGAACCGGGACCATGGCGAAACATCACATTTCCACCACCATCAACGGCGAGCCGGTCGAGTTCCTCTGCAATACCGAGCAGACCATGCTCGACGTGCTGCGCGACGAGTTGCATCTGACCGGCACCAAGGAAGGCTGCGCCACCGGCGACTGCGGCGCCTGCTCGATCACGGTCGACGACCGCCTCGTCTGTTCCTGCCTGATGCTGGGCGTCGAGGCCGAGGGCCACTCTGTCGAGACCATCGAGGGCATGGCCGACGGGGACCAACTGCACCCGCTGCAGCAGAAGTTTCTCGAATATGCCGCGCTGCAATGCGGCATCTGCACGCCGGGCTTCCTCATCGCCTCGAAAGCCCTTCTGGAGCGCAATCCGGACCCGACCGAGGAAGAGGCGCGCTACTGGCTCGCCGGCAATCTCTGCCGCTGCACCGGCTACGACAAGATCATCCGCGCCGTGCTCGACACGGCCGCCGACATGCGAGGAGCATCCTGACATGGCACCTGACGGAACCCCTGCCCTCAAGGTCGTCGGCACCAGGCCGATCCGCCCGGACGGCGTGGACAAGGTCACCGGCCGCGCCCAGTTCGGCGCCGACTTCCAGCTTCCGGGCCAGCTCGTCGGCAAGGTGCTGCGCAGCCCGCACGCCCATGCCCGCATCCGTTCCATCGACATCTCGAAGGCGGAGGCGGTCCCCGGCGTGAAGGCGGTGATGACCGCGGCCGACATGCCGGAGATCGCGCATGAGGAAGCCTTTGTCGGCGAAGGCCCGGCGGACTTCCGCGACATGTCTTGCAACACCATGGCGCGCGAGAAGGCGCTCTATGACGGCCATGCCGTCGCCGCCGTCGCGGCGACCAGCGCCGCCGCAGCCGATGCCGCGCTCGCGGCCATCGAGGTCGATTACGAGGTGCTACCGCACGTCATCGAGGTCGAGGACGCGATGGTCGAAGGCGCGCCCGTCCTGCATGACGACATGTTCACCTCGGGCGTCGATCCCAAGCCGACGACGCCCTCCAATGTCGCCAAGCGGATGGTCTTCCAGTTGGGCGATGTGGACGCAGCGTTCGAGAAGGCAGATATCGTCATCGAGCGCAAATACAAGACCGCGCCGGTTCACCAGGGCTATATCGAGCCGCATGCCTGCGTTGCGCAGTATGCCGCCGACGGGCAGGTGCAGGTCTACTGCTCCAGCCAGGGCCAATTCATGGTCCGCGCCTATGTCGCCAAGCTGCTCGGCATCGACATTTCCGAAATCCGCGTGACGCCGCTGGAGATCGGCGGCGGCTTCGGCGGCAAGACGCTCGTCTATCTGGAGCCGCTGGCGGTCGTGCTGTCGCGGAAGTCCGGACGGCCCGTCAAGATGACGATGACCCGCGAAGAGGTGTTCCGCGGCTCCGGACCGACCTCGGGCGGCACTGTCTGGGTCAAGATCGGCGCCAGGCGCGACGGCGCCATCGTCGCCGGCGACGCCGTGCTGAAATACCAGGCGGGCGCCTTTGCAGGCTCGCCGGTCGGCCCCGGCTGCATGACGGCGTTCGCGATGTACGACCTCCAGGACGTGCGCATCACCGGCTATGACGTGGTCACCAACCGTCCCAAGGTCGCGGCCTACCGGGCGCCCGGCGCGCCGATCTCGACCTATGGAGTCGAGAGCGCGGTGGACGAACTGGCGCGCGAACTGGACATGGATCCGGTCGAGCTCCGGCTCAAGAATGCCGCCAGGAAGGGCACCAAGGCCGCCTACGGCCCGACCTTCGGCGATATCGGCTATGTCGAGACGCTGGAAGCGGTGAAGAACCACCCGAACTACAAGGCGCCGCTCGGGCCCAATCAGGGCCGCGGCGTCGCCTCGGGCTTCTGGTTCAATATCGGCGGCGAGTCCTCCGCGACCGTCAACATCAACGAGGACGGGACGGCGGTGGTGGCCACCGGCAACCCGGATATCGGCGGCTCCCGCGCCTCCATGGCGATGATGGCGGCGGAAGTGCTCGGCATCGATGTGGAGCGCGTCCGCCCGATCGTCGCCGACACGAGCTCGGTCGGCTACTGCTTCCTCACCGGCGGCAGCCGCGTCACCTTCGCCACCGGCATGGCCGTGGTGGAAGCGTCGAAGGCGGTCGTGAACGAGCTGAAGGCGCGCGCCGCCAGGACCTGGGACATTCCGGTCGATGCGGTGGAATGGAAGGACGGCGAAGCGCTGCCGGCCGGCAGCAATGCGGGCGATTTCGAGCCGCTGTCGCTTGCCGACCTCGCCGCCAGGTCCGGCCGCACCGGCGGGCCGATCGCCAGCACCTCCTCGCTCAACGCCCAGGGCGCAGGCCCCGGCTTCGGCACGCATCTGGTCGATGTCGAGGTGGACCGGGAGACCGGCCATGTGAAGGTGCTGCGCTATCTGGCGACGCAGGACGCCGGCCGCGCGATCCATCCCTCCTATGTCGAGGGCCAGATCCAGGGCGGCGCCGTGCAGGGCATCGGCTGGGCCCTGAACGAGGAATATATCTACGACGACAAGGGCCGGCTGGAGAATCCGGGCTTCCTCGACTACCGCGTCCCGGTCGCGTCCGACCTGCCGATGATCGACACGGTGGTCGTCGAGGTGCCGAACCCGAGGCATCCCTATGGCGCGCGCGGGGTCGGCGAGGTGCCGATCGTGCCGCCCATGGCCGCGATGGCGAACGCCATCCAGGACGCCATCGGCATCCGGCTGACGGAACTGCCCATGTCGCCGCCGAAGGTCCGCAAGGCGGTGGACGAACAGGCGGCGGCGGAATAGCGCCCGCCTTGGCGCGCATCGTCTTCACCGACTCGGCCTGCCGCCAGTATACCGGCGGCAAGACCGAGCTGGAGTCGGACGCGGCGAGCATACAAGCCCTGGTCCGGGACCTGGAAACGCGCTTTCCGGGTCTCGGCCGCCAGGTCGAGGAAAGCATGGCCGTCGCCATAGACGGCGTGATGCACCAGGACGACCTGACCGCCCCCATCCCCGAAAACGCCGAAGTCTATCTCCTCCCCCGTATCGGCGGGGGTTGATCTTATGCCGTTTGTTCCCTATATATCAGGAAAACATGCCGAGAGAGGCCATGACCTGAACGACTGGCGGCGTTAGCGGCTTTAGCCGCGTTTGCGTCGCAGCGATCCACTCCCGCGAGCGCCGGCGGCCGGAGCCGGCACGCGGGAGATGTGCGCCCGGACGACAGCGGCGCCACATTCGACTTCGGCGGAATTCAACCGGGCCAAGAGCCGGTTGTTACATTCGACTTCGGCGGAAAGCGGTTCCGGTTCTCCCGGCGGCAGCCCCGGGCGGTCCGCCCCGTCTCCACCGGCGGCGTCGGCGGGAGCGTGAGGTGCGGGGCTATCGGCCTCCGGCTGGGGCCGGCGCTTCCGCAAGGCCGAATTCTCCCAGCAAGGCGAGCGCCTTTTCGAGTCGTTCCGGCGTCGCCTTGAGCGATTTGCGCCGCTTCGTTTCCTTTACAGCTGCGCTTGTTGTGTTGGCGGCAGTAACCCTGTTCTTGCCGTAATAATGCCACTCGTCCCGCAGGAAGACAATGGTGGCGGCAAGTTCCAGAACGAAATCCGAAACGTATTTCATGCGCTCCAGCAGGGAAACAACCCGTTCGGCCGGGAGGTTCCCTAGAGTCTTCGGCTGCTCCGCCTCCGTCCTGAAAACTGCGTAAGGCACCTTGTGGCGTCCCGGCTTTTCTTCGACCTCGATGCGCTCTTCGGCCAGCGCATCGTTCAGACCACCCACAAGCTCGAACGAATAGGGGCCGTATCGGTAATACTCGAACGGCAACCCGAATTCCGCTCCGCAACGGTCCAGAAGATAGGTTATCTTCTGCAACCGCGTCCGGCCGATCAGTTCCTTGTCGTTCAAAGCCACCAGACCGACGACGATATCCTCTGCCTTCATCCCTCGACCTCCTTCAGAACGGCTCGTAGCTCCTCCGTCCGGCTCGCATCCGGCGCATAAACCCGCTGAATGCGCTGGCTATGCCGCAGAGCTCCTACAATCGAGGATATATCGGCGATATCCTCCGGTTCGGGCGTGTCCGATTGCGTCTTCGCCAAAACCTTGCCGAGCGCAGACGAATCGTCGAAAGGATACCATTTGTAAGACGATACTTCCGCATTGTCGAAAAGCGCCTCGCCGATCCATGCGGGAGCGAGCTCATTGAGCCTGAGCCGAAAGCGCTGCCACAAATTTCCTCCCCCGCTGGAGCGGGAGCCGACATCCACGCACTTGTAAAGCGACCGTTGCCGCAAGCGCTCCGCCAAGCCGGCGACGCGCTCATGCTTCCACTCCGTACAAGCCGCCAGCGCCGCCCACACCGCAGCGTCGTCGAGGTTGAGATATGCGCCGAGAGCAGGTTCTTCCAAAGAGAGATAACGCAGCACCGGATCCCGAATCGCCGGGCAGTCATCACGAATCCGCTCCGCCGCTTCTCGCAACGCGGCTTCCAGCATTTTTTCCGCAGCACGCGTCGTCTTGTGCATATAGACCATGCGGTAAAGTCGAAATCTCGCTTCGAGATATTCCTCCGCCACCTGGATGCCCTTCGGCCCCAGGAAGAGGCAAGGCGTTTTGACCAAGTCTTCCCTACCGACCGTTACCGTCCCGACCTCCAAGCAATCGAGCAGCCAATCAAGGTCGATATGCCCGAATTCGACGCCTGTCATCAACCGGTCGCGTTGTATGTAGTCGAGACGGTCGGCGTCGAACTGGCTTGAGACGATGGCGTTGTATATGTCCTTGGGCTCCGTATCGTCGAGCACCGCGCTGATCTGTTCCGGTAATTCTTCGCCCGCTTCGCGGAGCACACGGTTCACTTGCGTATCGCCCAGCACGATCTCGGCGCTCCACGCCTCGTGCCTTTTCGGGCGTTCCAAAGCTTTCGCAACCGCCTCGAAGGCATGACTGAACGGGCCGTGGCCGATGTCGTGCAGTAGGGCGGCGAGCAGGGCGACTCGCTCCCGTTCGTGTTCCCTTTTGCCTTCTCGACGCGCGACGACATCGGCAAGCCGCCGCGCCATGTGATAGACGCCGATGCTGTGGGCGAAGCGGCTGTGCGTCGCGCCAGGAAACACGAGGTCGGAGAAGCCAAGTTGCCGAATGCGGCGCAGGCGCTGGAATTCGGGCGTGTTGAGCAGGTCCCAAGCGATCCGCTCGGTCTCGTCGCGACACCGGTCGCCGCTGCCGCCGAACGCGACCAGCCCATACACCGGGTCCCGAATACGCTGCGTCCATGAACTATCCGTTGGTGCCACGCACCCACCCCCTCGACCTGCCACCGTCGATTTCGGCAAGACTAAAGAACAGGATACGAACCTGCAAGCGTCCTTCCGTCACGTCATCGGCCTTGCCGGTTCAACAGCCGACCCATGAGCGAGGCTGAGAGGTCGGTTGCGGTGTCCGCGCCGGTTTGGGCCTTGTCCATCATTCGATGAGCTCGGCTGACAAGCGTGGCGAACTCGCGCTGTCTTTCAGGAGGTGGAACGGGGATTTCGACTTTCTTCAGGGTAGATTTGGAGATTTCCTTGAAGGTGGCGCCTCCCGCCAACTGGATCAGATAGTCGCGCCGGAGGCGGAGCCAGAGTGCGAGATATTCGGGCATCGGACGCTCGCCGCATATCAGGTTGGCAAACCCTTGGTTGGCGGTCATTGGGGTTGCGGCGATAGCCGTGAAACCGATTGTCGCGGGGCTGGTCAGGAGAACGGTGCGCGTCGGTAGGAGGCGAGCACTGCTTTCGCGCACGCCAGTCTCCGTAAGCGTTTCTTTGGCGCTCTCTACGGTAAGGCCGGAAAGCGCCGTTACGTCGGTCGGTGTCGCCCAAGGGACCGGACCGCCGAAATAAGCGGAATTGCTACGGCGAGGCGTTCCTCCTCCTCCTGCAATTCTGCAAATTTTATCCAGCGTTGCAGTTTCCCAGCCCATCGGGTTCTCGACCGGATCGCCGAACGTCCTGACGAACAGCGCGGGCACGAATTCCCGCAACCGCTCTGCCTGTCCGCGCCCGCAGCCGCTCGATCTTCGCCGCCCGGTTCAGGATGCCGACGATCCGCTTCTGCTCGTCGAGCGACGGGAGGGGGATTGTGGCCCTCTTCAAGGTAGACAGCTTGAGGGATGGCAGGCTCGTAACCTGAGCTTGGGCGCGGGGGTCGTAGTTTGCGGACCACCAATAGAGGTAGTCCGGTTCTATCCTCGTTCGGTCTGGAATGACGATCGCAAGATGGCTGACGACGTAGGCATCGGTGGCGAGCTTGGCACGGTGGTTGAGGTTCACTGACGCACCGCTTTTCGGTATCGGGATACTGTCTCTGGGAAATAGTCGAAGACGGTTTTGCGCAACCCGCTCGGCGCAAAGGCGATCCGTTGAATCGGGAAGCGCCTGATTGCGATGGTGGCGGCCAACATCCTGCATCCGCACGAACAAAGGACCGTCCGATGCGAAGGCTTCAGGGTCTTGGGGCGCAGGATCGCCCGGATCGTGTCCCAGGCGGTGGTGTAAGAGCCTGTCGTCGGTTGCGGTATCCGGCGGGTGGGGCCGGGCCGCTCAGTCTGCCGCGGCGGGCATCTTGACGGTTGTATTGTCGCTCACGGGAGCGATGGCTTCCAGCGTCATGTATCCGGCTCTCTGGACGGCCCCTTCGTCGTTCTGCTTGAGGAGGCTCGCGCCGATCGGCCGGGCGATGGCGTCCTCGTTGGGGAAGATGGCGACGGTATCGGTGCGTCGCTTGACTTCGCCATGGAGGCGTTCGAGCGGGTTTGTCGCGTGCAGCCTGGCGCGATGCGCGGCCGGGAAGGTCATACAGGCCGGGACGTCGTGCTCGGCCTCGTCCATGATAGCGGCGAGTTTCGCCGCCCTGGCCCCGAGCCGGTCGGCGCCCTGGCGCCACGGGGCGGACGCGCTGTCGGCATCCTCCTGGGCGAAGGCGGTCGTGACGAAGGCGCAGACGACGCGCCGGCCCTGCTTGCCGGCATGAGCGAGCGGGTTGCGCATGAAGTGCGCGCGGCAGTGCTGCCATGTGGCGCCGGGGATGCGGGTCGCGGCGGCCTTGAGGCCCTTGCGGTCGTCGCAGATCGCCAGCTTGACGCCGCGCCGCCTGCGGCGGGCCGGGGAGCGAAGGAACGCGGTCCGGAAGGTCCCGGCCTCGGACGCGCCGCTCGCCATGCCGCGCCCCTCGCGGCGGCCCCGGTCGTTGACCGCCGCCGCGACGGTGACCGCGACCGGGACGACGCGCCCGGTCCCGCGCCTCTTCGCACAGGTCGCGTCCCGCCACAGATACGGCCAGTCGCTCTCCAGCGGGCGTCGAGGAAGTCGCGGCTCTTGTCGTCGATCCCGCCGCACAGCCGCGAGACCTGGCTCCTGGAGAGGCCCGACATCCCCATGGCCTGCGCCGGGTCGTCGACCGAGCGGGTCGACACGCCCTCGATGCAGGCCTCCCGGATCACCGCAGTCAGCGCCTTCTCCGCCATCCGGCGCGGTTCCGGGAAGCCGGGGCGGTAGCGCCCCTTGCGCCGCTTCGGGCGCTTCAACTCGACCGCGCCGGCCCGCGTCTCCCGGACCCGGTCGCGGTAGCCGTTGCGCTGCGCGATCCGGGCCGGCGAACGCTCGCCATGCGCGGCCCCGGCAAGGCCCTCGACCTCAAGCGCCATCGGACGCTCGACCGTGAAGGCGATCGTCTCGCGAAGCAGGTCCGCCTCGGAACTCTTCGCCAACAGCGCCCGCAAGGTCATCATGTCGTTGGCGGTCATCGTGGTCTTCCTCCGGTCGGGTGAACTATCCAGGCCCAACCCTGACCGGCGCCGCGATGGCCTCCGCTACGGATATGTGGCCCCCCGCCGCCAGACACGTCGCGGTCGCTGCGGCGGGCCACTTACCCACAGATAACAGCGGAAGCCTCGCCTCCTACAACACCCCCGGGGACACGATCTTTCCGATTCAAGGTCCGGGGCTTTGGATTGGGGGTTTGCGATGGGAGCGGCGATCCCGTTGCGGGGAGATTTCGATGCGTCCGGTTTGCGTCGCCTTGCGAAGCGGAACCGCGACGGGGCGCAGACCCGTCGTCTTCCGACGCTGGCGTTGATCTGCGACGGCGATCGTCGTTCGGACGCGGCGCGATTTGCGGGGGGGGGGGCTGTGGATCGTTCGGGACCGGGTTCTGCGCTTCAACGCGGCCGGGCCGGAGGGCTTGAAGGATCGCAAGGCTCCGGGTCCGCCTTACAAACTGAACGAGGAGCAACGCGCGGCCCCGGCGGCGGTAGTGGAGAGCGGCCCGGCCCCGGCGGTCCACGGCGCGGTGCGCTGGCGACGCTGCGACCCGGCGGCATGGCTTCGGAACCGGTTTGGCGTGTCGTTGGCGGAAACGACAATCGGACAGGAGTTGCGCCGGATGGGCTATGCCGGGCTTTCTGCGCGCCCGCGCCACTATGCCCGGGACCGGGAGGCCGTGGAGGCGTTCAAACAAACTTCCCCGAACGCCTGAGGGAGATCCGCGCCGGGTTCGGTGGCGGTGTCGAGATCGAAGTCCGGTGGCGGGACGAGGCCCGCGTCGGGCGGAAGAACGAGATCGCCCGGCGACGGGCGAAACGCGGCGCGCGACCCTCCGCGCCCAGGGACCGGAGAACGACCCCCGCCTGCATCTTCGCCGCCATATGCCCGAAGAAAGCGGGCTTGTCATGCCCCGGGCCGATACACGCGCGCTCAACGCCCATCTCGCCGAAATCGCCCGCACCGTCGAACCCGGCGCCCATGCCCTCGTCATGCTCGACCGGGCGGGAGGGCAGGCCCCCTCGACCCTCAAGGTCCCCCGCAATGTCTCCCTCATGGCGCTCCCGCCCCGCTCGCCCGAACTCAACCCCGTCGAAAACGCTTGCCAGTTCATGCGCGAAAACCGGCTCTCGAACCGCGTCTTCCGAAACCACGACGATATCCTCGATCACTGCCGCCAAGCCGGGAATAAACGTAAGCCTCCGGCGTAGGCCGCCTGTCGGATTTCTCCGGGATCGGGGAGGATGCGGGCTCGAAGGTGGGCGCGCGGCAAGTGTCCACCAGGGATAAGTGGGCGCTTGTGCGTATGTCGGACACAGCGGAGCGGTCGGGTTCCGGGGCCGACGGTCGGGGGCGTCGCCGTCGGTGGAGCGAGGCGCGGAAGCGCCGGGTCGTGGCGGAGAGCTATCGGCCCGGGGTTTCGGTTTCGGTGGCGGCGCGCCGGCACGACGTGAACGCGCACCCGGTCTTCAGCTGGCGGCGCCAGTATCGGGAGATGGCGCGCGCGGTAGGCGGCTTCGTCCCGGTGGTTGTCTCTTCGCCGGAAGGGGCGGCGCCCGCGAAGCTGCTGCCGGCGGCGCCGGATATCGAACCGTCTGCCTCCGGGCGGATCGAGATTGCCCTTGCGGACGGCTCACGCGTGACGGTCGACCGGGATGTGGATGCGGCGGCGCTGTCGCGGGTGCTCGGAGTTCCGGAGCGGCGACGATCCCGGTTCCGAGCGGGGCGCGGGTCTGGCTCGCGACCGGCGTGACGGACATGCGGCGCGGGATGAACACGCTGGCGCTGCAGGTCCCTCAGGGCCCGGGTCGCGATCCGCATGCGGGCGCCCTGTTCATCTTCCGCGGACGCAAAGGCGGCCTCGTCAAGACTCTCTGGCATGACGGGTTCGGTATATCTCTCTATGCCAAGCGTCTGGAGCGCGGCCGGTTCCCCTGGCCTTTGGCGTCGGGCGAGGCGGTGTCGATCGGTGCGGCGCCGCTCGGCTACCTGCCGGAGGGGATCGACTGGCGCAACCCGGTCCGGACCCGGCGGCCCTCGCGGGTCGGCTGACGGGCGGCGAAGTGACTCGTCGCACAGGATTGGCGTAGCGGCGAACCGGACGTTGCGATTCGCGGCCGGGTATGCCGGACGGATCGGACATGGACGCGCTGAGGGCCGCGCTTGCGGCGGCGGCGGCCAAAGCGTCCGAGGCGCGGGCTGCGAACGCCGAAGCGCAGATCGCCGCCATGAAACTGACGATCGGGAAGCTCGGGCGCGCGCTTTACGGCCAGCGCTCGGAGCGCAAGCAGCGCCTTCTCGACCAGTTGGAGCTCCAGCTCGACAAGCTTGAGGCAAGCGCGCCCGAGGACGAGCTGACGGCCGAACAGGCCGCAGCCGGCGCGACACAGGTCAAGGGGTTCCCCCGGCGCCGTCCGGCGCGCAAGCCGTTCCCCGAGCATCTGCCGCGCGAGCGGGCGGTTGCGCCCGCGCCGCGTGCCTGTGAGTGCTGCGGCTCTCAGAAGCTCTCGAAGATCGGCGAGGACATAACCGGGACGCTGGAGGTCATCCCGCGCCGGTGGAAGGCGATCCGGACGGTGCGCGAGAAGTTCACCTGCCGAGCCTGCGAGAAGATCGGCCAGCCGCCGGCGCCGTTCCACCCGACGCCGCGCGGCCGGGCAGGCCCCAACCTGCTGGCCATGATCCCGTTCGAGAAGTTCGGGCAGCATCAGCCGCTGAACCGCCAGCGCGAGCGCTATGCGCGCGAGGGCGTCGATCCCGGCCTGCCGACCCCGGTCGACCGGGTCGGCCCCGGCGCCGTGGCGTTGAAGCCGTTGCACGACCTGATTGCGTCTCATGTGCCGGCGGCGGACCGCCTGCACGGCGACGATACGCCTGCGCCGGTTCTGGCCAGGGGCAGGACCGACACCGTGCGGGCCTGGATCTATGGGCGCGACGACAGGCCGTTCGGCGGGCCGGACCCGCCGGCGGCCCTGTTCCGTTACTCGCGGAACCGTTCGGGCGATCGCCCGGTCGAGCATCTGCGAAGCTACGCCGGCATCCTGCAGGCCGATGCCTTTGCCGGATACAATCGGCTCTACGAACCCGCTAGGGTGAATTGTTGAAAATGGGAATCGCGGATCAATAAATATAACGACTTGGCAAGGGGATGAATTGTTGGAAATGGGAATCGTGTTTGCAGGGTGTTCTTGGTCACTCAACGCCCGTTGAACGCCCCTTTACCGGCCAATAATGGCGGCGTGAATGACCTCGTGGGCAGACGCTGGCAGCTCCAGGCGGGCGCATGCGGCGGCGGCTCGGTCCGCCGCCGCGCGAAGGCCCTCGCAAGGGCTTCCTGCCCGGCGCAAGGCGGCGCCGTACTTCCAAATCGCTGTCCGGGATATGTTGTAGCCCTGCGCCTTCAGCCAGGCCGTATGCTCGTCAAGGCGTCCGAATCCGGTAGCCCGAAGGCGGCGGTCCAGCTTGGCCCGCACGTCCTCCGGGAGGCGGTAAACGCTGCTCCGCGACGGCATTCAAGCCAGCCAAGGCGAGACGATCGGCTCTACCGTCTTGCTCCAGACATTGGCGGGGCCCGCTTCGTTGCGCTCCGCATTTACAAGCAGCAGCGCGCTTTCACGCAGCGCCGGCGGCACGAGCAAATGCGCAGGCGACAGTCCGAGCGGCCGGCCGGCCTCGCCCTTCACGCTCTCAATCGCGGAGAACGCCGCCTTGAAAGCCTCCTTCGTAAGAGCGGCCTTCGACCCATATGCGCCCTGCCAGAAGCCGCAGGCCGTGTTGTAACGCCCATCCACGCCATAGAGATATTCCCGGCGCTCGAAGGCATTATCGTCACTGTCTTCGTCCCTCCGGAGAATATTGTCCGCGCGCTTGCGCATTTGCAGGATGATCGGGCGCGTGTGCTCCATCGACAGGTCGCAGAGGAACCATGGCGTTCCTGCAGCATTGCTGCCGGCACCGATGGAGTCCGCGTCGGTATTGGCATAAGTGCCGTCGCCGACGGGATGGTCCGTATCGAAGAACGTCTGCCCGTCATGGCAGTCCTTCGTGAAGCCATCCTTGAGCGTCCCGAACACCAGCTCGGCAATATGGCCTGACACTGCCGAGCCCATGCCTGCGAACAGCGCGCCATAGGCGCCATACCGATCGTCCATGACGTGATTGCGGTCCACTCCGATTGCAATCTCCCAATCGCGGTTCCGCACGACCCGGCCTTCCTGTTTCATGTTGCGGATCGTGCGCTCGCCGACCCATTCCTCCATCTGCGGGAATTGCGCCAGCCAGGCATAGACTTCCTGCGCCGTCATGGATTGCAGCTCGATGGCCAACATATCCACATTCGAGCGCGCCTGGACGGTTGTCAGGCCGCGCGCGAACGCATCCCGGAAGCCTGAGGCAAGCGTATCCATATTGTCCCGATTGATAATCATTGGCGAGCGCCTTCCATTTGTTTCCTTGCCTTTTGAATGGCCTCTACGGGCCTGCCGAACGCGCGGGCGACTTCCTTCGCGGCGTCGCGCGGCCCTTTCTCGAAACGGCCGCCTGGGGCGTTTCGGTGGAAGAGATAGGCGAACCGGCCATCGCCGCCTGTGAATGAAGCAAAGGCGGCCGGGTCCGGCGCCGCCAGCGCCAACGCCGCCCTACGTTGCGCCAGCGTGACATGCCCGGCCGCCATTGCCCGATCAACAGCGTCAACCGACGAAACGCTGCGATCATTCAGTCCGGCGGCTTTAAGCGCCGCCTTTGCCGCCGCGATCTCCGCCGCGCCGGCGTCCGGCGCGAGGCCGAGCCGGGCCGCGAGCGCAGCGACCAGCTCTCCGGAGTCTTCCGACGCCAGCGCGCGCTCCGCCTGGAGGCGCAACGCCGGGCGGTTCACCAGGGCAATCGCCTGGACGGACAGCACTTCGCGATCCGTCTTCCGATACATGATCTCCGGCGACAAATACCGGTACCGCCTCGCGGCGAGAGCCTCTCTGCCGGCGTCCGTCCAGTTCACGCGCCCATACAGCGCGCCTTCGCGATCTTCCAGGGAAGCCCACCCGGCCGCTTCGCTCGATCCGCCAGTTGCCGAGCGATGGTCATAGTCGATCAGCACTTCGGCAGGCGACGCTGCGACGACGGCAGCGGCGTTCTTCAGCACAAACGGCTCCCGAAAATCCGTCGCCGCCAGCGGATTTACGCCCGGAGCCAGAAGCAGAATGTCTTCCGGCGCCTCGCCGTCGGCCGGCAGCTCCGCCAGGATCGCGCAAGACGGCTTCATTAGAGCCGCAAGACAGCCGCCCGGAATTCGGACAGGCTCTGCGGGCGCCAGAAGTCCGCGCGCCCCACTTCATCGAGCACCCTCAACAACTCTTGCGCCGTATCGCTCATCTCCGGGCGTCCGCCGTCTGCCGACAGCGTTGTCCAGGCAGGCCCGGACAGCTCTTCGCGCATCCGGCCCGCCCATTGGCTCGCGGCGCGGATCGGGTTGTCCGCAGTCGCGACTTCCTCATAATCGTCCTGAAGCCGCTTCAGCAGGGCTTTGATCGCGGGTTCCATCACTCGGTCGCCAGAAACTCTTCGGCGAGCGGGCGGACATGCTCCGCAAAGTCGGCAGAGTCTTGCGCCATCGCGTCGAAAGCCACCTTGAGCTGGCTATCGATCTCGGCTGCACGTCGTTTCATGGCGCGCTCGATCTCCGCTTTGGATGTTGCGCCGGCTCGCGCCGCAGCGTCTCGAATATCGCGCTGGATTGCCCGCTTCGCGTCTGCCGCCATCAGCGAGAGCGACCGCCGGAAAACCCACGACCGACTTTCCATGGACGAACCCGCGCCCCGCAGCGCCGCGTCCGCAGCACGTGCGACGGCGTAGAATGCCTCCGTGGTCGGGTTCGTTGAAACGGTGTGTCTGAATTGTTTCGGCATCGGGCGACTCCCATGAACAAAGAGGACGGTATCATACTTTTTACGCCATTTGCAACCGCCAGTTCATGCTCCGGGGTCTGCAATCTCCAGCGCGAAGCTGGACGGCCCGCAAAGGTTCCGTGCGCCGAAGGCCAGCTTGACCGGATAGGCCGTCCCTGCCGGGATTTTCGCCTGCCACTGGATCGCCGACGCGCCGCCCGGCCGCGTGATCGTGCGGGCGAACTGAAGCGCCTTCCCGTCGCCGTCATGCGCCGTCCAGCGCGTCAGCGTCACGCGCCCGGCAATTTGTTGCCCTGCCGGATGATCGGCGCGAACCGTCACTTCATGGCCGTCGATCGTCGTCTCGGCATGTCGCCACTCCGGCACGTTCAGCGGCGTGATGGTCTCGATCTTCGCCTTTGCCGCCTCATAGGCCGTCTTCGCGTCTTCGACGGTCGCCGTGTCCATGATCTCCAGCGCGCCCAGGCGTTCCTCGCGGGCGGCGGCGCTGTGCGGCGATTTTTTCATGCGGCGGGCGGCGCCTGCTTCAGGCGCTTCGGCGGCGGACGGCGGACCATGGCGCGCAAGGCCGTGATCGCGCGGCCCGCGTCCTTGTAAGTCAGGAACCGCAGGGCCGACACCTTGTAGGTCCGCTCCAGCCACTTGCCGAGGCTCCGGTCATCGCCTTCGCCCTTCGCGTATTGCCGCCATAGCGAGCGGATGAACGCGACCTGGCCGGGCGAGGCCATGCCGAGCCGCCAGCCCAGTTCCGGCGCGTTGCGCGGCGCGCCGGCGGTCGGCTCGAAGCCCAGCGCTTCGAAGCGGCGCAGCACGGCCTCCAGGCCCCAGGCGTCCAGGTCCTTGCTGGACTCGACGCCCGCCTCTTGCCAAAGGATCGCCCGGTAATCGTCATCCGCGAGGCCGAGCTGGCGCCGCGCGACATGCAAGAGCCGGGATTGCTTCGCTGTCAGGCTCATGCGCCGCCTCCCAACGCAAGGGAGGCGCGCTCCAGCGCCGCAAGATTGATCTCGCCCCGGTCCTTGCACATATCCAGCAGCCGCGCGGCGACGCGCCCGCCGCCCAGACCGGCGCCAGTCTTGCGCAGCCATGCAACGGCATTCGGGCCCGCTATGCCGTAGCGATGCGCCAGCGCCTCGATATTCTCCGGCGTTGCCCTGACATGGCAGCGCGGGCCAATCCGCGTCACAAACTGCGCGAATGCCGCCGGCGCGCCTGGCCGCGTCCGCGCGCGCAGGCTTTCGTTGCACGCGAAGACGATAGGGACGCCGGTGTCATCGTGAATGCAGCGCAGCTCGTCGAGCGCCTTGTCCTCAAGATGTTGCGCCTCGTCGATTAGAGCATTTTTCGAGCTTATAGGATCTTTGGAATTTTCAATCGGTTGCGGATGTGCTTCAAGATGCAGGCTGGTGAAGGAGGCCCGCCTGCATGACACGACCTCTTTCGAATGCTCTGCGCCGCCGGGCGGTGAGGGCGGTGTTTGATGGCGGCATGTCGCGCCGAGGAGCGGCACGGCGCTTCGGGATCGCGCCTTCGACGGCGATCAAGTGGGTCCACGCCTGGCGTCGCACGGGCAGCTATCGGTCGAGGGCGCAAGGCGGCGACAGGCGCTCGCAGCGGATCGAGGCGCGGGCCGAGGTGGTTCTGGCACTGGTCGAAGAGGCCCCGGACATGACGCTGGCGGCGATCGCTACCCATCTGGAGGACGAGCACGGGCTGCGGGTGTCCCGGAGCACCGTGTGGCGCTTCTTCCACCGCCGCAGCATCACCTTCGAAAAACCGCGCACGCCAGCGAGCAGCAACGCCCTGACGTGCTGAGGCGCCGGCGCGCCCGGCTCGAAGCCCAGCCCGGGTTCGACCCCGAGACGCTCGTCTTCGTGGACGAAACCGGGGCTTCCACCAAGATGGCGAGACGCTCGGGCCGGGCGCTGCGCGGGCAGCGCCGCCAGGCGCCGGCGCCTCATGGGCACTGGAAGACCGCAACCTTCGTCGGCGCACTGAGACTGAGCGGCATGACCGCCCCCATGGTGCTCGACGGCGCCATGCACGGCGCCGCCTTCCTCGCCTGCGTCGAGAAAAGGCTGGCGCCCATCCTCAAACCCGGCGACATCGCGGTGATGGACAACCTCCCCGCCCACCGCAGTGTGGCCGCCCGAGACGCCATCCACAGGGCCGGGGCCGAGTTGCGCTTCCTGCCGCCCTGCAGCCCCGACTTCAACCCGATCGAGAGGGCCTTCTCCAAGCTCAAGGCCTCCCTCAAGCGACGCCCCGCCCGCACCATCCCGGAACTCCGGGACGCCATCGGCGAAGCCACAAACACCTTCACATCCGCCGAGTGCCAAAACTACTTCACTGCTGCAGGATATGAACGTGTCCGATCGGATAGTGCTCTAACCGGCGCCGCGATGGTCTCCGCTATGGATATGTGGCCCCCGCCGCCAGACACGTCGCGGTCGCTGCGGCGGGCCACTTACCCACAGATAACAGCGGAAGCCTCGCCTCCTACAACACGCCCGGGGACACGATCCGATATCGACCTCGATATCTCCGCCTGCCGCCATATGGTCGTAAAATTCGGCATTCATTCGGATATTGGTCTTCTGCGACGGGCCGGGCGTGCGGTAATGCTGGAACCGTCGCCGAAGTTCATCCGTTTCACCGATATAATGACGGATGCCGTTATTGCCCAAAAGACGAAAGCGGTAGAGGCCTGGCTGTCGAGGCGCAACTGGAAACAATAAACGACCGTTTTCGTCGCGCTTCAGACGACCGAGAAGCCGCCATCGGAATTCAACGGATATCCGCACAGACGGTAAGCTAATCATATATTTCTGCTCTTGGCTTTAGTTCCAGAAAGTGAACGGTCCTCTTTTCCAAGTTCGGCTCATAGACCATTCGATAATCGGCAATGCGGCGCCTCCACATCCCCCGAAACTCCCGCTGCAAAGGCTTGATGGTATTACCCCGAGCCGATATTGGCGCACCGAGCACCTCGAAGATCGCCCCGATTACCGATTCCAATAGTTGCGGTTGACGTCTTAGGTCTCGTCGAAATTCACTTGAAAGCGTAAAATCCCAAAGATCTCCCCCGCTCCGTTCCCCTGCCGCCGATAGCTCCGGATTACCGCCCCGGAGAATCACGGACAAATTCTTACCCGGATATTGCGGCGGCCATATGCGGCTCTCGTTCCGGGCTGCCATCAACGGAGCCAGTTCGTCAGGATACCCCGTGGGAGTCGCCATTGACGACCGGAACATGATGTTTCCGACCCGGTCTCCATCGTCTATGTCGATAAGACCGTCGTCCGTGTGGTTGAGAAGATCGGACCCCAAGAACATTCCCAACGATGTCAACGCGCTCTCGCCCGACCCCATCGCGTCGAAGCAATGCAATACGTCCGTTCCCGAGTCCTTGATTTTCTGCCAGTCGATGAGCGCCCTGTAAGCCTCGACCGCAAGCAGGTCGAAAACTCTCAGGACTCCCTGCCGCGCGATATAGTCGGACAGCAATTCGGTGAGCAGGGCGTCGCGGTTCCAGATTTCGGCGATTTCGGCGCTCAGGGGGCAGCTATAGAGCTGAATTCCCTCCGTCGGACACAGGAGGCCGTAAAGCCCGGAAACGATAAGCATATTGCGCCCTTGCCTGCACAGCGCCTGCCGTCCGCTTTCGCCGAGCGCCTGATAGAAGCGCCCCCGATACCGGTTCATAGCGGGCAGATAGGATGCCGTGCAGCACCCTCCGAAGTCCTGCCCTCCGGCGAGGTCACGATTGTATTCCAAGCGAGCTAATGAAACGCCCTGCCATACGAGATTGCGATTTTCCTTAACCAATCTGCGCGCTTCATCGCGCCGTTCGAGCAGGCGATTCCCCGGCGCCTGCTGCACATTCGAGAGGATTGTGCCGCTTCTGTCATAGCCGGCCTCGCCTCCGCCCTGTTTCGTCAGCGAACAAGTGGCCAGGAACAATATCGAACTGCCGGCTGGCTCGCCCGACGAACCCATTGCATCGCCTCCCCTAATCCGCCGCCGCCAGGCCGGGGCGGTAGAGGGTGCGGGGGGCGGTGCGTTCGTATTTGCGGGCCGGCGTTTCCACCACATCGGCGAGCGGTGCGGCCTGGCGGGAACGCAGGACCTGCATTTCGGGCGGGCGGCCGTAATCCGTGGTGCGCTGGACCGGCCGGCGCCCCGCCGCCAGAATTGTCTCCTCCATGCGGTGCGGCGCCAATTCCTGCCCGTGGACCGTGCCGGCGGCGCGGGTGATGCTCTCGTTCATCAGTGTGCCGCCGAGGTCGTTCGCCCCGGCCGCCAGCGCCGCCGCAACGCCGTCCGGCCCCATCTTGACCCAGGAGGTCTGGATGTTGACGAAATGTGGCGCGAGCGCGAGGCGCGCCACCGCATGCATCAGCACCGCCTCCCGGAAGGTCGGCCCCTTGCGCGCCCGCCCCTTGAGGTAGATCGGCGCTTCCATATGGACGAAGGGCAGCGGCACGAACTCGGTGAAGCCGCCGGTGCGCTCCTGGAGATTGCGCAACCGCAGCAGGTGGCGCGCCCAATGCGCCGGCCGCTCGACATGGCCGTACATGATCGTCGTCGTGGACCGGATGCCGAGGCCGTGTGCGGTCTCCATGACATCCAGCCATTGCTGCGTGTCGATCTTGTCCGGGCAGATGATGCGCCGCACCTCGTCGTCCAGAACCTCCGCCGCCGTGCCCGGCAGGGTGCCGAGGCCGGCGGCCCTGAGGTCGCGGAGGAAGGACTCGACGGAGACGCCAAGCGTGTGTGCGCCCTGGAACACCTCCAGCGGGGTGAAGGCGTGGACATGGATGTCGGGCGCCGCCGATTTCACCGCGTCGAGAATGTCGAGATAGGTCCGGCCGGTATAGTCCGGATGGATGCCGCCCTGCATGCAGACCTCGGTCGCTCCCCGGTCCCAGGCTTCGCGAACGCGGCGGCGGATTTCGTCCAGGTCCAGATCGTAGGGGCGTCCGCGCAGGTTCTCGGAGAGCTTGCCCTTGGAGAAAGCGCAGAACTGGCATTTGAAGTAGCAGACATTAGTGTAGTTGATGTTGCGGTTCACCACATAGGTGACCGTGTCGCCGACAAGCCGCGCCCGCGCCCGGTCGGCAGCTTCCGCCACGGCATGGAAATCGTCGTTGCGTGCTCCGAACAGGCGCACGATCCCGGCTTCGTCCAGCGGCGCGCCCGTCTCCGCATCGGCAAGGACCGTCTCAATATCGGCGCTCGCCGCATCCAGCCGCGGAATCGGCGCAGGCGCCGTCAACTCGCCGGGCGACCAGTCGTCGGGCCGCGCCAGACCCTCGGCGTCCGAAAGCTGCAATGCCCGGGTCAGCAGGGGCGGCGCCAGCCATTCATCGCTGAGGTAGCGCGGATAGGCCGTGAGGCGCTCGACCAGTTGCTTGCCGGCCGCAGCCGTCTCCCGCGCAAGCGTTTCCAGATGCGGCCAGGGCGCTTCCGGGTTGACGAAATCCGGCGTCACCGGCGAAACGCCGCCCCAGTCGTCGATGCCCGCCGCCACGATAGGCCCGAGCGCGCCCGGCGAGAGATTGGGCGGCGCCTGGATCGATGCGGCCGGGCCGAAGATCAGCCGCGCGGCCGCAATCGTCCAGAGCAGTTCCCCGGCGTCCGGCTCGGGCGCACCGGCCATTTTCGTATCAGGCTTGGCGCGGAAGTTCTGGACGATGATCTCCTGCACCGCGCCGGTGGCGTCGTCGATCTCGCGCAGCGCCAGCAGCGCCTCGATCCGCTCGCGCCGGGTCTCGCCGATACCGATCAGGATACCGGAGGTGAACGGCACCTTCGCCTCGCCCGCGAGCCGGATGGTCTCCAGGCGGCGTGCAGGCATCTTGTCGGGCGAGCCGTAATGCGGCATGCCCTTTTCGCAGAGCCGGTCCGAGGCGCTCTCCAGCATGATGCCCATCGAGGCCGAGACGCCGCGCAGCTCCGCAAGCTCCTCAGCCGTCATCAGACCGGGGTTCAGGTGCGGCAACAGGCCGGTCTCCTCGAAGACCAGCCGCGCCATCGCCTTCAGATAATCGAGCGTCGTCTCAAAGCCGAGTCCGACCAGCGCCTCGCGCGCCGCCCGGTAGCGCCGCTCCGGCTTGTCGCCGAGCGTGAACAGCGCCTCCTTGCACCCGGCGGCCGCGCCCGCCCGCGCGGCTTCAAGCACCTGTTCCGGCGTCATATACGCGGCCTCGCCCCGGCGGGGCGGCTTCGCGAAGGTGCAGTAATGGCAGACATCCCGGCAGAGGTGGGTGAGCGGAACGAACAGCTTGCGCGAATAGCTGACGCGCGGCCCGTGCAGCCGGTCCCGCAACCGCGCCGCCGCCGCCATCATGCCCGCCAGGTCGCCGCATTCGGCAAGCGCCAGCGCCTCCCCGGGCTCCGGGCGCCGGTCGATATATTGCAGAAGTTCCATCATGCGCGACCTTAGCGGCGGACTGCCGAATGGGGCAAACATATGGCGCAGGGGGGCCGGCGGGTCCATGGGGCCGGCGGCTAATATTGCGGCCGGCGCTTCTCCAGGAAAGCGGCGACGCCCTCCCGGAAATCGGGAGAGGCGCGCACCCGGTCGCCCAGAGCCTGCTCGCGCGGCTCCTGGGACAGCGTCCATTCCTCCAGGCCGGCGCTGATCTGTTCCTTGACCGCCTGCACGGCCGCCGGGCTGTTGGCGGCAATCAGCCGCGCCTTCGCCACCGCCCAGTCCAGAAGCGCCCCGGCCGGCAGAACGGCATTCACGAGGCCGATGGCGCGGGCTTCCTCCGCGTCCAGCAGGCGTCCGGTCAGGATCATGTCCATGAGGTGCACATAGCCGATCTGGCGCACCAGCCCGGTCGCCGCGCCGCCGAACGGATAGATGCCCCACTTGACCTCGGGCAGGCCGAAGCGGGCATGGGGCGCCGCGGCGCGCAGGTCGGTCGAGATCAGCAATTCGACCCCGCCGGCGACGCAGTCGCCGTTGACGGCCGCCACGATGGGCTTGCGGTAGCGCTTCGTCTTGAGCAACGCGCGCGCAACCGCCGCGGCCGTTTCGGGCGACGCCGACAGGTCTCCCGACACATCCGCGCCGCTGCAGAACCCCTTGTCCCCGGCCCCGGTGAGCACGATGGCGCGCGCGGGGCCCGCCTCCAGTTCGTCCCAGAGATCGGCAAGGCGCACCATCATCGCGCGCGTCATGGCGTTGCGGCGCGCTTCGTTCTCAATCCGCACCAGGGCCACATGCCCGCCCAGCTCCTCGGAATGGATACGCATCTCGCGGCTTCCTCATCGTCGAACGCCAAGTCTATGCTGCGAAACCGGCTCCGCAAACGCACAGGGGAAGATCGAACATGCCCGCCGCCATTTCGCTGGAGGACTGCCGCGCCCTCGCGTTCGACGCCTTGTCGAATGCGGGCGTCTCCCCCGCCAACGCCGAGGCGATTGCCGACCACATCACCCGCGCCGAGGCGGACGGCTGCAAGAGCCACGGCCTGTTCCGGCTGCCGGGTTATGTCGCGTCGGTGAAGAGCGGCGCCGCCGACCCGCAGGCGGAACCGGACATCGTGGACGCCGCTCCGGGCCTGGTTGCCGTGGACGCGCGCCGGGGCTTCGCGCCGCTTGCCATTGCGCGCGGGCGCGCGCTGCTGGCGGCGAGGGCGAAGTCCCAGGGCGTGGCCTGCATGGCGATCCGCAATTCCTTCAACTTCGCCGCGCTCTGGCCGGATATCGAGCCGCTGGCGGAGGAGGGCCTCGTCGCCTTCACCTTCGTCAACTCGCAGAGCTTCATGGCGCCCGCCGGCGGGACGGAAGCGCTGTTCGGCACCAATCCGATGGCGTTCGCCTGCCCGCGCGGCGGCGGCAGGCCGCCGATGATCTTCGATCAGGCGTCCGCGGCAATGGCGCGGGGCGAACTCCAGATCGCGGCGCGGGACGGCCACACGGTTCCCGCCGGCGCGGGCCTCGACCCGGACGGCAAGCCGACGACCGATCCGGCGGAAATCCTGAAAGGCGTGCAACTGCCCTTCGGCGGCTACAAGGGCTCGTCCATTGCGCTCATGGTGGAGCTGATGACCGGCGGGCTCTCCGGCGGGTTCTTCGGCTATGAGAGCGCCGCCGACCACAAGCGCGACGGGGGCCCGTCCAACGCCGCCCAGTCGTTCATCGCCATCGACCCCGTGCGGTTGGCGGGGCCGGGTTTCCCCGCCCATGTGGAGGAGTTGTTCGCACGGCTGCTCTCCAACGGCGACGCCCGCCTGCCGGGGGACCGGCGCCGCGCGGCCCGCGCCCGCGCCGCCGAGGCAGGCATTACGGTCGAGGACACGCTCTACGCCACCGTGCGCGGCCTCGCCGGACGGGCTTGAGGGTCATGCACCCACCTTCCCCTCATCCTGAGCCCTGCGGGCGCGTATCGAAGGGGACCGCTTGCGCCGGCGGAAACGCCGTCGTCCCCCGATACGCGGCTGGCGCCGCTACTCCGGATGAGGGGGAATGGCGGGCGCTATGTCGTGTCCCGGCTTCCGGCAATCCGCGTCTTGCGCTAGGGTCGAACGAACCGATTGCACATGCCGGAGAGGGAACCCGCCCGATGGACTTCGAATTCAACGACCGGACCAAGGAACTGGTCGGCCGCGTGCAGGACTTCATGGACCGCTATGTCTATCCGAACGAAGAGGTCTATTACGAGCAACTGGACGGGGGCGACAACCGCTGGAAGGTCATCCCGATCCTGGAGGAGTTGAAGGAAAAGGCCCGCGAGGAGGGCCTCTGGAACCTGTTCCTGCCGGAGAGCGAACTCGGCGGCGGCCTCACCAATCTCGAATACGCCCCGGTCTGCGAGGTCATGGGGCGGATCAACTGGGCCCCCGAGGTCTTCAACTGCTCGGCCCCGGACACCGGCAATATGGAGGTGCTGGAGCGTTACGGCACGCCGGAACAGAAGAAACAGTGGCTCGAACCGCTGCTGGCCGGCGAAATCCGCTCCGCTTTCGCGATGACGGAGCCGCGCGTCGCCTCGTCCGACGCTACCAACATCGAGAGCCGCATTGAGCGCGATGGCGACGAATATGTCATCAACGGACGCAAATGGTGGACCTCGGGCATCGGCGACCCGCGCTGCAAGATATTGATCTTCATGGGCAAGAACGACCCGACCGGCCCCCGGTACAACCAGCAGTCGATGATCCTGGTGCCGACCGACGCGCCCGGCATCGAGGTCGTGCGGATGCTCAATGTCATGGGCTTCGACGATGCGCCGCACGGCCATGGCGAGGTCGATTTCAAGGATGTGCGCGTGCCGGCCTCGAACATGCTGCTCGGCGAGGGCCGCGGCTTCGAGATCGCGCAGGGCCGCCTCGGCCCGGGCCGCATCCACCACTGTATGCGGATCATCGGCGTCGCCGAGCGCGCGCTCGAAATGATGTGCCAGCGCGGCACCCAGCGCGTCACCTGGGGGACGCCGGTCGGCGACCGCGACAATTTCCGTGAGCGCGTGGCCGATGCGCGCATCAATATCGACATGTGCCGCCTGCTGACGCTCAAGGCCGCCCATATGATGGACACGGTCGGCAACAAGGCCGCGCGCCAGGAGATCGCGATGATCAAGGTGGCGGCGCCAAACATGGCCCTGCAGGTCATCGACGACGCCATGCAGGCGCATGGCGGCGGGGCGATGAGCCAGGCGTTCAAGCTGTCCTTCATGTGGTCCCGGATGCGGGCGCTGCGCTTCGCCGACGGCCCGGACGAGGTCCACCGCCAGCAGATCGCGCGGCTGGAGATGCGCCGCCAGGTCGATTGGCCGCCCCGCGCCGCCCAGGCCGCGGAATAATCGCTACCGCAGAGCGAACCGGCGACGCCGCAGCGACCGGCCCTGCCAGGGGCGGGGCCGGCATTTCCCTGACAGGAGGAGAGTTCCCGATGCTGAAATCCGCCCTGGGCGCCATCGCCCTTGCGGGGATGCTGACGCTGCCGGCGACCGCAGCCGACGAGTTCCCCGGCGGCAAGACCATCGAGGTCGTGATCCATGCCAAATACGGAGGCGGCACCGACACGACGGCCCGCATGATGATGATCCGTTCGCGCCGCAATCTCGACACCGACATGGTGGTGGTCGCCAAGCGCGGCGGCGGCGGGGCGGCGGCGCAGGCCTATGTCAATGGCAAGCCGGCAGACGGTTATACGCTGATGGCGCTGACGCAGACCCACCTCTACACCATCGCGCGGGGCAAGGGCGGCATGGAGATCGACGACATGGTCGGCGTCGCCCGCGCCATGGACGACCCCACCTTTATCACCGTCCACAAGGACAGCCCGTTCAAGACCCTGGAGGACCTGGTTGCCGCTTCGAAGGACAAGGCGCTCAACTGGGGTGTCGGCGAGATCGGCTCGACCGAGCATATCGGCCTGCTGCAGTTCGCAAAGATAGCCGGCATCAAGCAGAAAGCGGTTCCGTTCGGCAGTGGCGCACAGATGGTGCAGGCGCTCATGTCCGGGGCCATCGACGCCACGCTGCCGAATGTGTCCGAGGCGCTGACGCAGGTGCAGGACGGGACTTTCCGGCCGCTCGCGGTGATGAACGACAAGCGCCTCGGCGGCTATTCCGAGGTGCCGACGACTTTCGAGCTCGGCTATCCCATAAAGACCTCCACCACCCGCGGCTATGCCGTGAAGGCCGGCACGCCCGAGCCGATCGTCCAGAAACTCTCGGACGCGCTCACCGGGGCGATGAAGCACAAGACCTTCGGAGGGTATCTCAGGGCATCCGGCCTCGACCCCGAGGAGAGCGTCGCCGGCTGGAAAGTCTGGGACAAGCAGTTGAAGGAGAACTACACCCTTGCCAAGGCCGCCATGGAAGAGCTCGGGCTCTAGGGGGCGCCAACCATGCGGCGGCCGGCGCCGGGCCGGGTGCATCGAACGGATCTTGCACTCGGCCTGACGATTCTCGCTCTGGTCGGCGCGGGCTTCTATCTGTGCACGACCTTCGAGGAAGTATCGCCGCTGTTTGCCGACAGCATCCCGCCGGAATTCTTCCCGCGGCTAATGCTCTGGGTGATCGGCGTCCTGGCGCTTCTCCTGCCGTTCGAGCACGCCTTTCGCCGCAAGCGCGGCGACAGCGGTCTCGACGAGGACCGCAAGGACGCCGTTCGGCCGATTGCCTATATCACCTTCGCCGCCGCGCTGGCGCTGGTTGCGGCGGCGGAGTGGCTCGGCGCCTACCTGACACTCGTCGCCATCTGCTTCGCCCTGCCGCTGCTTTGGGGCGAGCGGCGCTGGACGCCGCTGGCGGCCTTCGCGCTGGGCTTTCCGACGGCAGTGATGGTGCTGTTCACCCAAGCCTTCCAGATCTATTTCCAGCCGGGCGTCTTCGGCCTGAGCCTTAACTGAGCGGCAGGCATGGAGCCGATTCTGGAAGGTCTGGGGCTCGCTTTCAGCCTCTACAACATGGCGCTGGTCATCGCCGGGGTGTTGATCGGGGTGCTGTTCGGCGCCCTGCCCGGCCTGTCATCGCCGCTCGCCATCGCGCTGCTGCTGCCGTTCACGATCATGCTGGAGCCGGTTTCGGCGATCTGCATGATGGCGGCGCTCTATTGCGCCGGCACGTTCGGCGGCTCGATCACGGCAATCCTCATCAACGCGCCGGGCGCGCCGCCGGCGGTGGCGACCGCCTTCGACGGCTATCCCATGGCCCGGCGCGGCGAAGCCGGGAGGGCGCTCGGACTGGCGGCGGTCTCCAGCGTCACCGGCGGCCTGCTGTCGCTGGTCGTCTTCATCGTCGCCACACCGCTGCTGGCCGAGGTGGCGGTCTCTTTCCGGCCGCCGGAATATTTCGCGCTCACCGTCTTTGCGCTCAGCATGCTGGCCTCGATCAGCGGACGGTCGTCGCTTCGCAATCTCATAGCGGGGGCCGTCGGCGTGCTCGTCAGCACGGTCGGCACACATCTCGGGACAGGAATCGAGCGATTCACCTTCGGCTTTCACGAGTTGACCGAGGGCGTGGAGTTCGTGCCGGTGCTGATCGGCCTTTTCGCCGTCTCGGAAATGCTCGTCCAGAGCCAGACGGCGGACATGGCAGTGGAACGGATCAGATCGGTGGTCGTGAAGCTTCCGGGCATGGATGACATCCGCCGCGTTGCCGGCACGGTGCTGCGCTCCAGCGGCATCGGCACCTTCATCGGCATCCTGCCCGCCGAAGGCAGCACCGTGGCCGCCATTATCGGCTACAACGAGGCGAAGCGCTGGTCGCCGCGCAAGCACGAGTTCGGCACCGGCGTGCCGGAGGGCATTGCCGGCCCGGAAGCCGCCAACAACGCGGCGACCGGCGGCGCGATGGTGCCGACCCTGGCGCTCGGAATCCCCGGCAGCGGCACGACGGCGCTGATCCTCGCCGCGCTCATCGCCCACGGTTTCCGGCCGGGCCCCTACCTCATCCAGAAAACGCCCGAGTTCGTCTATGCCATCTTCGGCGCCATGGCGGTCGGCAATGTCGCCTTCCTCGTCATCGGCCTTGCGGGCGCAAAGCTGTTCGCCCGCATCACGCTCATCCCGCGCACCTTCCTGTGGCCCATGGTGTTCGGCTTCTCGGTGATCGGCGCCTACAGCCTTAGCGGCTCTTTCTTCGATGTCTGGGTCATGCTGATTGCAGGCGCCGTCGGTTTCCTCATGCGCCGGCACGGCTTCGGCGCGGCGCCGCTTGTTATGGGCCTCATTCTCGGCAGGATGCTGGAGGAGACCCTCAGCCAGTCGATGATAATGTACGACAACGAGTGGCTGCGGCTGCTGGAGAGCCCGATCGTCTGCGGCTTCTTCGCGCTCGCGATCCTGGGCCTCGCCTGGCCCGCCATTGCCGCCCGCATGGCGGCGCGGCGCAGCCGGGAAAAGGAATGAGGAGCCTGCCATGAGCATCCCGACGCTGAAGCGCCTGCATCCTTCCCTCGGCGCGGAGATCGAGGGCCTCGACCTGCGCGAGACGCTGTCGGCGGCTGACCGGGCGGCCATCGCCGCCGCGCTCGCCGAGCACATCGTGCTGGTGTTCCGCGGCCAGTGCTTCACGCCGGCCGGGTATCTGGCGGCCTGCTCGCAGCTCGGCGCGCCGATGGCGCAGCATTTCAGCCAACACAACATGCCGGACCAGCCGATGATCGGGCGCATCTGGCACCGCAACGGCCAGCGCCCGGCCGAACGCTGGCACACGGACCACACCAACCGCGAGCGCCCGCCCAAGGCGACGATCCTCTACGGCGTGGAAATCCCGCCCTCGGGCGGCGACACCAGCTTCGCGAACATGCGCGCGGCCTGGGCCGGCCTCGATGCCGAAGAGCAGCAGCGCCTGGCGGGGCTGCGGACCGTCAACAGGCTCGACCGGCACCTTGTGGACCGGACGCTGGCCGAGGATCGCGAGAAATACGATATCCCCGTCGTCCACCCCATGATGCGCACCCACCCCGAACACGGTTCGAAGGCGCTCTATTTCCACATATCCAAGGCGCATTGCATCGAGGGCATGACGCCCGAGGCCTCGCAGGCCCTCATGCAGGACCTTCTCGACCGGACTATCCGGGACGGCATCGTCTATCGCCATAGCTGGCGGCAGGGCGACATGGTGGTCTGCGACAACCGGGCCGCGATGCACCGCGCCCACGGCGATTACGACCGGCAGCATTCCCGCACGCTCTGGCGCATCATCCTGGAGGGCGACCGCCCGGCGTGACCCGTGCAGGACTTAAGCCGCCGGTCCGGTCGGCTGCTATTCCTGTCGCGCGGCTTCCATGAAGTTCCTGTAGAGGGTCGCCGAGGCGTTCACGAACCCGGGCATTTCCCGCTCCGCGCTTGCACGCAATTCCGCGACCCCGTTATCGCCCAATGCGTCGATCAAATCCTCCAGATAGTCGGGGATCTTGCTCCAGTTATCGACGGTCTCCGGCTCCACTTCCACATGGTATTGCATCGACCAGGCGTTCTCGTTCACGCGCATCGCCTGAATCGGGGACAATGGCGACCTCGCAAGAACGGCCGCTCCCTCCGGGGCCCGGGCAACCCGAACGGCATGCCACTGCAGACATTTCTGCCTGACAGGCAGTCCCCTCATCAGCCGGTCGTTCCGCCCGTCCTCCGTCAGTTCGATGTCCAGAATGCCGATTTCCGGCGGCCTCTGGGGGCCGCAGGCGCCTCCGAGCGCGTCCGCCAGCAATTGGTGGCCCAGGCAAATGCCCAGAAAGGGTTTCTTCATCTCCCCCACCCATCGGCGGATCGCCACCTTCTCGGCGACCAGCCAGGGGTTGTCCTCGATGTCCCAGACGTCCATCGGACCGCCCATGACCCAAAGGGCGTCGTACCGGTCAAGGTCGGGAATGAGGTCGCCCCGATCGAGTTCGACCGCGTCCCAGGGGACGCCGTCGCGGGCCAGAAACCGGCGCAGCGACCCCGGCTGTTCGCATTCCACATGCTGGAAGACAAGCAGCTTCATACCTTGCCCTTCCAAGGAACGAGGGCGCGTTCGACCCGGCGCATGATGAGGTCGAAGACAAACGCCACGGCGCCGATGACGATAATGCCGAGGAAGACGATATCGGTGGCGAGGAACCGGGCCGCGTTGAGCACCATCACCCCGATGCCGGCCTTGGCGGCCACCATTTCCGCCGCCACCAGGGTCGTCCATCCGAAGGCGATCGCCACCCGCATGCCCGTCAGAATCTCCGGAAGAGCGCCTTTCAGCACGACATGGCGCAGCACCTGCCGGTGGCTCGCTCCCATCGAGTAGGCGGCGTGTATCTGCTCGATAGAGACGGAGCGGACCCCGGCGCGCGCGTTGATGGCGATGGGAGCGAAGCAGGCGAGGAAGATCAGGAACAGCTTGCCGGACTCGCCGATGCCGAACCAGATGATCGTCAGCGGCAGATAGGCCAGCGGCGGGATCGGGCGGTAGAACTCGATGGGCGGATCGAAGACGCCGCGCGCATAGCGGTTCATGCCCATCGCGATGCCGATGGGCACCGCCGTTGCTGTCGCAAGGGCAAAGGCGCCGAAAACGCGGTAGAGGCTCCAGAGGACGTGCTCGTGCAGCGCGTGGTCGCTGAAACCGTGGCACTTCGCCTCGACCTCCGCCAGGCCGCCGACGGCGACGAGCAACCGCTCGAGATAGTGGTCCGTGCAGGCGATCCTGGCGAATTTCGAGATCACCATCTCGGGCGCGGGCAGGAACAGCGGCCGAATCAGCTCGAGCTGGGTGACAATCCACCAGCCGCCGAGAAGCACAACGACCGTGACGGCGCTGATCGCCGTGCCGGAGCCGCTCCCCGGCGCGCCGTACTGCTCGACCGCCTGGGGCCCGCGCCGTCTGAACGGTCCGCGCATCATGGCGGCCCGTCGCCCGCTTCTTCGCCGTAGATGATCGACAGCACTTCCTCGCGCAGCGCGATGAAGTCCGGAGACGATTTGACCGCCCTCGCATTGCCGGTCTCGAAGAAGCGGTGGCAGAAGTCGATATCGTAGGCGTGGGTTATCCGGCCCGGCCGCGGCGACATCACGATGAGCCGCGTCGCCATGAACAGGGCTTCCTCGACGCTGTGGGTGATGAAGAACACGACCTTCCGGGTCTCCCTCCACGCATCCAGAACGAGCTCCTGCATGGTCTCGCGGGTGAACGCATCGAGCGCGCCCAGCGGCTCGTCCATGAGCAGCATGTCGGGGTCGCAGGTCAGCGCCCGGGCAAGGCCGACCCGCTGCTGCATGCCTCCGGAAAGCTGGTGGATCGGGTAGCGTTCGAAGTCCGACAGCCCGACCAGGGCCAGATAGTCGCGCGCCCTGGAAAGACGCTCCTCTTTCGCAACGCCCTGGAGCTTCAGCCCGAACTCGGTGTTTTCGAGGACATTGAGCCAGGGAAGCAGGGCATGCTTCTGGAACACCACGCCGCGGTCGCTTCCGGGGCCCCGGATCGGCGTGTCCTTGTGAAGGATCTCTCCCGAGGTCGGCTGGAGGAAGCCGGCGATGACATTGAGCAATGTCGTCTTGCCGCAGCCGGATGCGCCAAGGGCCACGACGAACTCGTTGTCGCGGAAGTCGAGATTCACATCGTCAAGGGCCCTGACGACGCCTTGCCCGTCCACCGCCGGAAACTCGACGCTCACGCGATTGAGACTGACGACCACGGTCATCGGGAAACAAGCTTCTCGCGAGGCGGGCAGCCCCGGCTCACCGGCCGAGGCTCCCTTTCCAGCCGTTCAGCAACCGCCGTCCAGCACCATCTGTGCGAATTTGGGCGTGCCGGAGCCGGAATAGTCCTCGAGGACGTTGTCCAGCTTGCCCTGCGACACCAGGAACGCCGACGCCGCCATGAGCGCATTCTGCACGCCGCCGCCGAGCCAGGTGGCCGATACCTGCTCTTCAAGCGTCGGATAGTCGTAGAGCGCGAGCACGCCGCCCACCTGGTCCGGATTGCCGGAGACAGCGTTGGCGATTCCCGCTGCATTGTCCGTTCCCGGCCCGTAAGCGCCCGGATTGGCGCGGTAGTCGGCGTCCGCCGACGACACCATCTTCACCCACTGGCAGGCAAACTCCGGGTTCTCGTCGGTAAAGCCCTTGCGCGCCACCATGGCGTCGAACGTGGCCTTGCCCCAATTGCTGAGGTCGCCCGAGGTCAGCAGCACCCGGCCCTTCTCCTTCATGCGGCCGAGGGCGGGATCCCAGACGAACCCGCCATTAATGTCTCCCCGTTCCCACGCCGCGACCATGTCCGGCGGCGACATGTCGAGCACCTCGAGGTCCCCGGTCGGAATGTTGAACTGTTCGAGGGCGAACATCATGTGGAAATGGGTCGTGGAGCCGAACGGCACCGCGATCGTCTTTCCGGCGAGGTCCTGCGGAGCGGTGACGGAGTCGTCCACCACCAGCGCTTCGGCGTCGTTGATGTTGTCGTAGATGTAGATGACCTGGAGATCGACGCCCCGGCTGTAGCCCGCCGCCGTCGGCGACGACCCGTTGAGCGATATGTCCACCGAACCCGACGCCATGGCGTTGATGACCTCGGTGCCCGAGGTGAACCTCACGAACTCGATGCTCTTGCCGCCGAGGCCGTTCGCCTTGAGCTCCTCCATCTTGGCCTTCCACGGCCCGTACACGAGCTGGTAGCCGACCGTGACATCCGCCGCGTGCGCGCTCGTCACCGCGGCGACAAGCGCGGAGGCGGCGATCGCCGCGATCGTGTGCAATCGATTTTTCATGGTTTGCTCTCCTTCCCTTGCAGCCACGCTGCGTCAGCTTCCGTCGGAGGGCGCCCGGCGCATCGGGGACCGGGCAGCCCCGCCGCAATACAGCCCGGTCTGTCGAACCGGGACCGCCCCAGCTTACAACAAGCGGCCCGAAAACAGCAGAGACCGGGGCAGGAGAGATATGCTTCTTGTGTCCCGATCGAGAAGTTTGAGTGCTCTTGCGCCGCGTCCTCCCTCGTCATGCCCGGACTCGTTCCGAGCCTCTCTGTCGGGGCCGGCCACGACGGCGGGGTCGCCGAGCCGAAGAGGCCCCGCGCCCCAATCGAAGTCTTACAAACTTCGAAACCGGGACATCAGGCCCCTGACCGCTCCGCCAGCGCAAGCACGTGCCGGGCGGCCTTGAGGTGGGGCATGTCGAGCATCTTGCCGTCCAGCCCCACGGCTCCTGCCCCGCCGGCATTTTCCATCGCCTCGACGACTCGCCGGGCATGGTCGATTTCGTCCCCGGTCGGCGCATAGGCGCTGTTGATCGGGTCCACCTGCGCCGGGTGGATCGCCACCTTGCCGGTAAAGCCCGTCTTGCGCCCCTGCCGCGCCTCGCTGTGCAGGCCGTCGAGGTCGCGGAAATCGGGATAGACCGAGTCCACCGGCTCCGTCCCCGCCGCCTTGCACGCCGCCAGGCAGAGCGCGCGCGCCAGGCGGTAAACGTCTTCGTATTCCCCGTTCGGCGCGCGCGGTTCGTGGATGCCCCGAGAGCGGCCGAAAGGTCTTCCGCGCCCCAGGTCATGCCATAGATGCGCGGGCTTGCGCCGACGAAGCTGTCCATCGTGAACAGGGAACGCGCCGTCTCGGTGGCGACGACGAGGATTTGCGTGGCCCCGAGCGCGACCTCCTCCCGCGTCTCGAGAGCCGAGAGGCAGTTGTCGAGCTTGACGGCTTCGGCGGCGGAAAAGGTCTTCGGCAGCACGATCCCGTCCGGTGCGCCGGCCATTACGGCCGCGAGGTCCGGCAACGCCAAGTCGGTATCGAGCGGGTTGATCCTGACCCAAAGCTGCTGGGCGCGGTCATCGCGGGCAGCGACGAGCCGCTCCCGCACCATCCGCCGCGCCGCGGGCAGGTTGGGCTGCGCGACCGAGTCTTCCAGATCGAGGATCAGCGCGTCTGCCGGCGTCCCGCGCGCCTTTTCGAACTTGCGCGCGCTGTCGCCGGGCACGAACAGGAAGCATCTGAGCGCGCCGGTCATGACGGGCGCTTCTTCATCATGCCCTGGCGCTTGCAGCGGGCGACCTCCTGGCCGCGCTGGTTCGACGCCCAGTGCTCGAAGGTGACGATGCCGACCTCGGGCCGCGACCGGCTCTCGCGCTTGTCGACGATCTTCGTGAAGGAGGTGATGGTATCGCCGTGGAAGACGGGATTGCGGAACACGCAGTCGGTCATGCCGAGATTGCCGACCGTCGTGCCGAGCGTGGTTTCCTCCACCGACACGCCGATCATGAGTCCGAGGGTGAAGATCGAGTTGACCAGCCGCTGGCCGAACTGGGAATTCTCCTTCGCAAACTCCTCGTCCAGATGCAGCGGCTGCGGATTGTGGGTGAGCGCCGTGAACAGGATGTTGTCCATCTCCGTCACCGTGCGGGCGATCGGGTGCTTCCATTCCATCCCGACCTCGAATTCCTCGTACCAAAGACCGGCCATCGCCGCTTCCCTTCCCTGTCGTCCTTGTCCCGGCAACGGAGAGTGCGGTCTCAACGCTTCCGGTATTGCGTCGCGCCGAACATGATCTCGCGCTCTTCGTCGGTCATGCCGCCCTGCCGGCGCCGGTCGGCCAGCACCGCGCAGCCGCGTCCCACCGCCGGGCGCGCCTCGATTTCCCGGAACCAGCGCGCGAGATTGGGATGCGCCGCCAGATTCTGGCCCTGGCTCTCCCAGCTGCGGAGCCGCGGCCAGGTGGCCATGTCAGCTATGGAATAGTCGGCGCCGCCGAGCCAGGCGCTCTCGCCCAGCCGGAGGTCGAGCACGTTGTAGAGCCGCGTTCCCTCATTGACATAACGGTCTATGGCATAAGGAATTTTCTCGACCGCATAGTTTCGGAAATGGTTTATCTGTCCCAGCATCGGACCCACATGGCCCATCTGGGTCATCAGCCATTGCAGGGTGCGGTAGCGCTCTGCGGGGTCCGTCGAAAGGAAGCGGCCCGTCTTCTCGGCCAGGTAGATCAGCATCGCGCCGGATTCCGCGAGCGCGAAGGGCTTGCCGCCGGGTCCTTCCGGATCGACCATCGCCGGCATCTTGTTGTTCGGGCTGATCTTCAGGAAGTCGGGGGCGAACTGCTCGCCTTTCCCGATATTGACCGGAATGACATTATATTCGAGGCTCGTTTCCTCCAGCATGATATGGACCTTGTGGCCGTTCGGCGTGGGCCAGGTGTAGAGGTCTATGGCGGCGGTCATGGGAACGGGCCTTTCCTGCTCTCCGGGGCGCCATCCTACCGCATCCCGGACGGATTGCCGGCCCCTGCGACAACGGCGTTGCCAGCGGCTGTCCGCCGAACGACACGGTCCGAAATAGCGAATTGCTCACTATTTTTTGAAATAATTCTTGATGAATAATTGACTATGAAAAACATATGCTATAATGAGAGTGGAAGGAAACGGCATCCGGAGGCCGCATTCAACGCGCGCCGGCGCGAAGAAGGCACTCAACGGAACGGACAGGAAAGGTGCGTCCGCCGTCTCGCGCGCTCAGTGAGACGCGCACGCAGGATACGCGGGAAACAGGTGACGTCCCGCCGCCAGGCTGGCGGCGGGGAGAACGGAACGAACAAGGAAAAACGAGACCGCCGCAGGGCGGAACATGACGAAACATGACATTTCATGACATTCTCGGCGTGCCTCGGCAGCCCCGCCGCATCGCCCCAGGCGGAGCCCGGCCGGGGACCCGGCGGTTCGGAGCCGCCAACGGTGGTATCATGTTCCCATTCGAAGGGATGGCGGCCACTGGCCGCATGGACGCCGAAATCCGCGCGGCGCCGGCCGGCGGCCCGAACGCAAATCAGGGAGGCCGTTCATGGCCCTGAAGATCGACGCGCAACTACGCGGCTTCGACCTCACGCAGGTTCCGGCCCAGGCCAGGCGCCTGGAGGCGCTCGGCTTCGATGCCGCCTGGACCTTCGAGGCGGCCCAGGACCCGTTCCTGCCGCTCGCGGTTGCGGCCACAGCGACGGAAAAGCTCGAACTCGGCACCAATATCGCGGTCGCCTTCGCGCGCAGCCCGTTTTCCATGGCCGGGACGGCCTGGGATATTCAGCGCGCGTCTAGCGGGCGGCTGCATCTGGGCCTCGGCACGCAGGTGCGCGCCCATGTCGAGCGGCGTTTCTCCATGCCGTTCGACAGGCCGGCGGCGCGGGTTACCGACTACATCCGTTGCCTGCGGGCGATCTTCGACACCTTCCAGACCGATGCCCGACCGAGCTATGAGGGTCCGTTCTACCGGTTCCGGCTGATGAACCCCTTCTTCAACCCCGGCCCCATCGACCATCCGCATATCCCGATCTACCTGGCGGGCGTCAATCCGCGCATGTGCCGGGCGGCGGGCGAGGCGGCGGACGGCTTCCACATCCACCCCATGCACTCGGTCTCCTATCTGGGCGAAGTCGTCAAACCCGCCATCGACGAAGGCGCAAGGACCCGCGGCCTGACCGTGGACGACCTCGACCTCCAGACGATGGTCTGGCTCGTGACGGGCGACAGCCAGGCGGAGATGGACGCCGCCTTCGAGCAGGTCCGGCGCGACATTTCGTTTTACGGTTCGACGCCGAATTACCGGCGCATGCTGGAACATCACGGCCTCGTCGACCTCGGCAAGACACTGAGCGGCCTCGTCCGGCAGGGCGCGTTCGACGAGATGGCGGCGCTCGTGCCCGACAGTCTGGTCGAAGACGTCGCCGTCATCGGCAAGCCGGGCGAGATCGGCGAAAAACTCCGCAGCCGTTACGACGGCCTGGTGGACCGCGTGGCGCCCTACCGTCCGATACCGGACAGCGACCAGGCCGGGCGCTGGCAGGCGTTCACGGCCGCAGTTCGAGGCTGAGCGCGCGGGCAAGTTTCGCCTGCGCGCGCGCCATGGCCGGCGCTTCTCCGGTATAGCGGGCCGGGTCGAGCAACGCGGCGATGCGCGGCGCATCGAGATGGGCGGCTATTTCCGGGTCCGCCGCCAGAAGATCGCGGAACCTGCCCTCGCCCCGGGCCGCCGCCTGGGCCGCTTCATAGACGGCATCGTGCGCCCCCTGCCGGCCCAGCGTTTCGCCCAGCGCCAGCATGAGCGGCTCCGCCATGATGAGGCCGTCGGAGAGGTCGAGATTGGCGCGCATCCGCTCCGGTTTCACATGCAGCCCTTCCAGCACGGCGACCAGTCGCGAGAGCATGTCGCCCGCCGCGACGCAAGTCTGCTCCAGGCCCCGGCGAATCAGCATGGAGGTCGCGCGGTCCGCCTCATGCTCGGTCTGCATCCCTTCCAGCAAGAGCGGCAGGGCGGCCCGCACCTGGGCCGCGGCGGCGACGATGTCCTGGCTGAGGATAGGATTGCGCTTCTGCGGCATGGTGGAAGAGCCGACAGTGCCGCGCGGCACCGGCTCCTCCAGCTCGCCGAACTCCTGCTTCATGCCCGTATAGACCTCGCGCCCGATCTTGGCCGAGGTCGAGGCCAGAAGGGCCAGCATCGCCGCATACTCGCCGAAATGGTCGCCCTGGGTGCGGGAGGGGACGGGCATGGAGCCCATCCCCAGATGCGCGGCCATGCGTTGCTGGACCCGGAAGCCGTGCTCCCCGAAGGAGGCCAGCGTGCCCGCCGCACCGCCCAGCATGGCGACGAAGGTGCGTCCTTCCAGACCCCGCAGGCGCTCGACATGGCGGGCCGTCTCGTCGATCCAGACCGCCACCTTGGCGCCGAATGTCGTCGGCACGGCGTGCTGGCCGTGGGTGCGGCCGGGCAGCGCCGCGTCGGCCCAGGTTTCGGCGAGGCCGGCCATCGCGTCGAGCGCGCGCCCGATCTGGCCGAGCAGCACGCCATGCACCCGGCGAAGCAGCAACAGGTCGCCCGTCTGCACGATGTTCTGCGTCGTTGCGCCCCAATGCACATAGTGGCCGGCGCCGCCCTCGCAGATCTCCGAGAGCTCCCAGACGAGTGGCACCAGTTGATGCGCCGTCCGCCGGAACCCTTCGGCCAGGCTCTCCCGGTCGAGCAATTCGAGCTTCGCCTTCGCCGCGATCTCTTCGGCCGCTGCTCGCGGAATCATGCCGAGATCGGCCTCGGCGAGAGCCAGCGCCGCCTCCACGTCGAGCCATGCCTGCCACCGGGCTTCGATATGAAAGAGGGCGCGGATGCCCGGGTCCGGAATTCGCAAGTCGGTCGGGTTGACGGTCTCGGTCATCGGGCGCCTCTTCGTTTCAGCCGGGCGGGACGATGCGATAGACTGGTCGGCGCGGCAAGCATGGCAAAGGCGGGCGGCGCATGACGCTTCGGGTGGGCATAGGCGGCTTCGGCACCATCGGCCGGAAGGTAGCGGCCGCCATCGATGCGGGCATCGACGGCCTGTCGCTCGCCGCCGTTTCGGCCAGGGACACGGTTCGGGCCGAGGTTCGCCAGTCGAAATTCCAGCGGCCGGCGCCGGTGGTTCCGCTGGGAGAACTGGCGGATTGTTCCGACCTGGTGCTGGAGTGTGCGCCGGCCGCGGTTTTCGACGAAATTGCCCTGCCCGCCATCGAACGGGGCCGCATCTTCATGCCCACCAGCGTCGGCGCCTTGCTGCCGCGCATGCATCTGGTGGAGCGCGCCAGGGAAACGGGTGCGCGCATCGTTGCGCCGACGGGCGCGCTGTTGGGCCTCGACGCCGTCCGGGCGGCCGCGGAGGGAACGATCCACCGCGTGACAATGGTTACACGGAAACCGCCCGGCGGGCTCGCCGGAGCGCCTCACCTGGTCGAGAACGGGATCGAGGTGGACGGCCTGACGGAGGCGAAGCGCGTCTTCAAGGGCAGCGCCCGGGACGGCGCGCGCGGCTTTCCCGCCAATGTCAACGTGGCCGCCGCGCTGTCGCTCGCCGGCATCGGGCCCGACCGCACGGAGCTGGAAATCTGGGCGGACCCGGGCGTGGACCGCAATCAGCACAGGATAGAGGTCGAAGCCGACACCGTGCGTTTCACGCTCGAGATCGCGGGTGTCCCGTCGGAGGAAAATCCCCGAACGGGAAAAATCGTCGCCCCGAGCGTGATCGCCTGCCTGAAAAGCCTGACCCAGACGCTGAGGGTCGGCACCTGACGCAGCGGGCGGCGGGCGGGCCGCCGGTTACGGATCGGAGCTCTTCAGCGGATCCTCGTCCGGGTTCCAGTCACGCCCTTCCATGCCCAGCAACGGGCCGAAAAGGCCGCGAAGGAATCCGGGAGCCAGAACCGTAAGTGGATTCACCCTGGTTCGGGGGGCGTCCACCGGACCCTCCAGTTCGTAACTGGCGGCGAACAGGCCCTCGTCGCCTCCCGTCAGCACGTCACCGATCACGGGAATCTTCCGCAGCACGCGGCTGACATAGTACACCGGCGCCAGGACTCCAGTGAGGCCGACCGTCTCCCGATCCCGGTCGAATTCTCCCCGGAATGTCACGCCGATGGCATTGCCGAAGGCCCGCCCCGGACCGATTCCGATGCGGCTGTCCCCGATATTCAGGGATGTCTCCAGGCGCTCGAAACGAAGGCCTGCGTCGCTGGACAGGGCGTCGCCGATGCCGGTGATCGAAGCCGCGGCAAGGAGCCGGGCCAGGAAGGGCGCGTCCTTTATCCGGAAGTCCTTGATGACCAGCGAACCCTTGTAGCCGTCCAGCGCCCCGGCGGGACCGACGGCGTCGAAGCGCAACCGGCCGCCCCGCATGTTGCGGTACCAGCCGAGCGCGGAAAGCAGCGCGCCGGTATCTTCGCCGCCGACCTTCAACCTGGTCTTGTCCGCATCGGGCCGGAGAGAGATCGATACAGCCCGGCCGCGCGCCGTGCGCGCCTCCGCCATACCCTCCGATATCCGGCCGCCCTCCATGAGGATCTGCGCGCCGAGCCCGTGCAATGGCTCGTCGCCCCCGAGCCAGGCGCGGTCCGTATCCAGGCGAATCGCGATGCGGCCGCGACCCTCCCGGGCCGGTGTTTCAGCGTCTCCCCCGCCCAGATAGCGGGAGAGATCGACGCTCGGCCCCGTTGCCCTGACGGAGACCGTGCCGTCGGGCGTCGGTCGGACATCCACCGCAAGGTCGGTTCGTTCCCCAAGTCGCAACCGGTCGAGCGAACCTTCGATCAGCCTGTCGTTGGCGAGGTCGTAGCGTCCCCTGCCGACGAATTCGAGGCCCGGCCCGGCGGCGGCGACGGAATGCGCTTCTAGCAGGCCCCCGGGGCCGCGCCGCACACTCGCCTCCAGCCAGGCCGGCTCACCGGCCGGTTTCGCCCAGCCCAGCGGTTCCAGCCGGACTTCGCTCCCCCGGAGGCCGACCTTGACCGCATAGTCGGCCGTCCCCGTCCGATATTCGGTTGCGGCAATGTCGATCTCGACGGGGCCGCTTACATACGGCGAAAGGTCGAAGCCGAGGCGGGCGCGTTCGCCTTCATCGACGGTCGTGCGCAGCCTGTAGCTCGACTCCACCGGCGCGCTGTCCGGAAAATGGCGCTCGAAGCCGAATGTCGCCGGCTGCCCGTCGAGGGAGCCGCCGCCGGAAACGGCGAACTGCTTCTTGTCCACCGTTATGCCGATCCGGGCCCGTTCGAGGCTCGTCTTGAGCGCCGCAACGGGCAGACGGGCGTTGACGGCCTCTCCTTCCACTTCGATCTCGATATCGCCGAACGCCAACGCCGGGAGGAGCGGCAGGCCCACGCGGAGATCGAACGCCGCATCGCCCCGAACGGCCGCCGGGTCTGTCTGCAGATAACCCGCATAGCCGAGCGGCGGGTGGTCCAGCACTTCCAGAATGCCGGCCAGCGGCCCCTCGAACCGCACATTCGCGGCGAGCCTGGAAGGCGGTTTCTCGCGGTTCAGGCCAACGAAATCCACCTTGCCGCCGGCAATTGCAATGTCGCGGTATTTTCCGCCCGCGAGCGTCAGCGCGAACGAACTTGCATCGAAAGCGGCCGTGCCGTCGATATCCTCGAAAGGCGGCAGTGGGCGCCAATAGCGCGCCGTAACGCCTGAAAAGGACAGGCTGCCGTCGATTTCAGGCGTTCCGACATCGAGGCGGGGTTCGACCGCGATATCGGCAGCGACGGCGATCCTGGCCTCGTCCAACCGGCCCCGGCTCAAATTGGTCACGATCCAATCCCGCGCGCCCGGCGATCCGATGCCCGAAGGCCACAGAAGCTCAAGATCGTCCACCGGAACGGCTGCCGCCTCGGCCTCCAGTTGCAGGCTCCATCCGGATTCCAGCCGCTTGCCGCCACCAACGGCTTGGATCCGGCCGCGGTCGAGCTCCAGGTTCAGTTTCTCGATCAGTATCTGCCCGGCTGCGAGGTCCATCTGGAAAAGGGCGCTGCCGCTCTTGATAGTGACAGCGTCCGATTCGGGGCCGCCGACACGCAACTCGCCAGCACCGATGTTCAATCCCGCATCCAGCGCCGCGGGCCGGAATTCCGAATCGAACGCCCACGCTACGGTGCCGGAAACCGGCGCGTCCAGGGCGCCTGCTACGGCGAAGCGGGGCGGCATGAACGGCGACAGCAGCGCGGGCGACACGTCCTCCAGATGCGTGAAGGCGGACACCGCCCCGTCCTGCCGTCTTCCCCCGCCGGACAGTCTTGCCGTACGGCCGAGCGCCTTGACCTCGGCCGCCTCGATCTCCAGCCGCGTGAGTCCATCGACCGCATGCGCGATTATTGCAAGCCGGTCCACCGGAACGCTGCGCCCGGCGCCTTCCAGGCCGACGATGGCGCCGCCCTCCCCGTGCAGGTCCGCGCCAAGCGCGGCGACGGCGAAGTCCGAGTCCAGGTGGACGGCGATATCGCCGCTCAGGGGCGTCGTCACATGGCGGAGCGGCGCCAGCAGCGGATGAAAGCCTGCAACAGCCCCGGGGCGCAGTCCGTAGAGGCGCGCCGACAGGGATGGCCCACCGGCCGCGCCGGCAAGCGCGAGAGTCAGGCCGATATAGGCTTTCGTGTCGCCGAGGCGCAGGGAAGCCGTGCCGTCCGCTATCGTCCCCTCCGCGCCATCGCGGAAGGCCAGGTCGAGTTCCGGCACGCTCCATTCAGCGCCCATGATGTCATCGACGACAGTCAACGCCGCTCCGCGCATGCCGAGGCCCGCGAAACCGGCTGCGTCGGCCCGGCCCGGAGCCCACAGGCCCTGCAGGTCGATTTCCTGCGGTTCCCCTTCCCTTGCCGCACCTGCGGCCAGAAAGCCGATGCCGCCGTCGGCGCGGCGGCGCAGGGTGGCTTTGACGCCGAGCAATTCGACCTCCCGGGGCGTCAGCCGGCCGCCCAGCAGTTCGCCTCCGCTGAGAGCGAACTCCAGGCCCTCCGTCTCCACCAGCGGCTTGCCTTCGGCGGTCACGATGCGCGCCTCGGAAACCCGGAACCGCAGCAGCCGGTCCCAGCCGGCCCAGACGGCTTCGACCGACCCCAACTCCGTGCGGTAACCGTCCTGCGGGCGGGACAAGGCCTCCTCGACATGCGGCGCGAGCAGCGCGAGATTTACCGGCCCCCGGGAAAGACGCCATGCAGCGGCGGCCGCAAGCGCCAGAACGGAAATTGCGAGGACCGCGAATATCCACAGGACATGTCGACGCCTTACCCGCAATTAACCGCTCCGCTTGACCGTCCCCAACTATAGGGGACCAATGGGAACGATGACGACAGCAGACAACAACCCGCATCCGGCCGATCGGGAATTGGCCGCCCGCCGGCTGAATGACTGGCAGGCGCGGGTCGGACCTCTGGACCGGGATACTGCCAGGGGCCGAGCCATCCGGGCGGCGCTGGGTTCAAGTCCGTTTCTGGCCGACTGTCTGCTCAGGTTCCCGGATTTCGCGCGGGAACTCGCGGCTGACGGCCCGGACAGGCCGGTCGGGGAGATATTCGACCGGCTGCAGGAGCTCGCGCCCGATTGCGATACCGGCCGCTGGATGCGGGTCATGCGGGAAGAGCGCGCCCGGCTCGCCGCGGCGGTCGCCATCGCCGATATCGCGGGCGAATGGGCACTGGAACGGGTGACCGCGACCTTGAGCGGTTTTGCTTCTGCCGCTCTGGACGCCGCCGTGCGGCACCTGCTCTCCACAGGGCGCGAATTTGCCGGCGCTGAACCGGAAGGGTCCGGCATCGTGGTTCTCGGCATGGGCAAGCTGGGCGCCGCCGAGCTCAACTATTCGAGCGATATCGACATCGTGCTCATCTACGACGATGCGGTTGCGCCGGTGCGGCGACGGGACCGGGTCGGCCAGGCGATGGTCCGCTTCGCCCGCGATCTGGTCCGCCTGCTCCAGGAGCGCACCGCAGACGGGTATGTGGTGCGGGTCGATTTGCGGCTGCGCCCGGATCCGGCCTCCACGCCGCTGGCGGTGCCCATCCGGGCGGCCGAGGCCTATTACGAGAGCATGGGCCAGAACTGGGAGCGGGCCGCCATGCTAAAGGCCCGTCCGGTGGCCGGCGATCTGGCCGCCGGGCGGAATTTCCTGGACTATATCCGCCCCTTCATCTGGCGGCGCAGCCTCGATTTCTGGGCCATCCAGGACATTCATTCCATCAAGCGCCAGATTCACGTCCACCGCGGCCATGACGAGCTGGCGGTCGCCGGGCACAATGTGAAGCTCGGGCGCGGCGGCATCCGCGAGATCGAGTTCTACGTTCAGACGCAGCAATTGATCTGGGGCGGCCGCGACATGAGCCTGCGTGTGCGCCCGACCTGCGAAGCGCTGGAGGCGCTGGTCGCGGCAGGCCATGTCGAGCGCAGCGCGGCCGACCGCCTTCTGAATGCCTACAGGTTCCTGCGCGGCGTCGAACACCGCATACAGATGATCGGCGACCGGCAGACTCACGAACTGCCCGATGAGAACGGACTTGCCGGCTTTGCGCGGTTCATGGGCTATAGCGGGGAGCGCGCCTTTGCGGATGCGTTGCTGGGCCATCTGGACAATGTCCGGCAGCTATATGACAGCCTGTTTTCGGAGGCGGACACGCTTGCCGGGCCGGGCAATCTGGTGTTTACCGGCACCGACCCCGACCCCGGAACGACGGCGACGCTGACCGAGCTCGGCTTTCGCGATCCGCAGCGCGTCTTCGAGGTCGTGCGCGCCTGGCATTCGGGCTCGATTCGGGCAACCCGCAGCGCAAGGGCGCGCGAAATCCTTACGGAACTGGTGCCCGCTTTGCTGAAGTCCCTTGCCGGCGCCCGCGAGCCGGACCGGGCCCTGCTGGATTTCGATCGGTTCCTCGCCCGGTTGCCGCTCGGCGTTCCCGTCTTCGCAATGTTCCAGACCAACCCGCAACTCATCGACCTGGTGGCGGAAGTGCTCGGGAACTCGCCGTTTCTGGCCGAACACATGACCCTTCATCCGGGCGTGCTCGAAGGCATCCTCACCGGCGGCGCGGCGCTGGACGGCCGCGCACGAGCAGACCTCGGCAGCGCGCTTCGGATGTCGCAGACCTATCAGGACGTGCTCGATATCGCACGGCGCTGGGCAAACGATGAGCGTTTCGATGTAGGTCTCGGTCTGCTTCAGGGCCGGCGCACGCCGTGGGACGCCGGGGCCGACCTGTCCGAAATTGCCGACGCGACAGTCGAGTCGCTGCTGGCGGCGACCCTGGCCGAGTTCAGCGAACGGCACGGCGTTTTCCCCGACGGCGGCTTTGCCCTCCTGGCCTACGGAAAATGGGGAAGTCGCGACCTCACGCTGGGTTCCGACCTCGATATGGTTGCCGTCTATGACGCGCCCGCGGAGATAACGCACTCGGACGGCCCGAGGCCTTTGTGGGCATCGACTTACTTCAACCGGCTGATGCAACGCCTGCAAACCGCGATCACGGCCCAGACGGGAGAAGGAAGGCTCTTCGAGATCGACCTGCGTCTCAGGCCGTCCGGGAAGGACGGACCGCTCGCCATCCATATAGACGGCTTCGAGCGCTACCAGAAAGAGGATGCCTGGACCTGGGAGCACATGGCGCTCGTCCGCTCCCGCGTCGCGGTCGGTCCGCCGGAACTGGCGGCGCGGCTGGATGCGATACGCATGGAAGTCCTGACGAAGCCCCATTGCGGGCTGCGCCGCGCTGTCCGCGAAATGCGCGCAAAGATGACGGCGCAGCGCACGGTAAACGAGCCGTTCGACCTCAAGCACCGCGCCGGCGGCCTGATCGACCTCGAGTTTCTGGCGCAATATCTGGTGTTGAAACATGCCGCCGCCCATTCTCCTATCGCGGAACGCTCGGCCGCTGCGGTCTTCCAAGCCGCCGGCGCCACCGGGTTCGAGAGCGGGCCTGCCCCCTGGGAGGAGCTGGCGGCGACGGCCCGGCGGCTGGCGGGCCTGCAAGCCCTCTTCCGGCTGTCCGGCGCGTCTTCGCCCGACCGAATGCCGGCGCTTGCCCGGCTCGCTGCCGAGCTGTGCGAGTGCGCCGACTTCGAGGGCGTGCGGAACCGCATAGAGGAAGACGGCGCCCTGACACGCCGATTCTTCCGGCACCATCTCGAAGAAGGATAGAACGCAATGGCCCTGAATATCGGCGACCCCGCCCCGGATTTCAGCCTGCCCGCCGACGGCGGCGGCAGAGTCGCGCTGCAGGAATTCCGGGGCCGCAAGCTGGTGCTGTATTTCTATCCGAAGGACGACACGCCGGGCTGCACCACGGAAGCCCAGGCCTTTCGGGACGCATTCGACGAATTCGACCGGTCCGATGCCGTCATCCTTGGTGTCTCTCCGGACAAGCCGGCAAGGCACGACCGTTTCAAGGCGAAGCATGGCCTGCCTTTCCGCCTCGGGTCGGACGAAGACCATTCGGCGGCGGAAGCCTATGGCGTGTGGGTCGAGAAGCGCATGTACGGCCGCGTCCATATGGGCATCGAGCGCTCGACCTTCCTTATCGACGAGGAAGGCCGAATCGCGGGCATCTGGCGCAAGGTGCGCGTCAAGGGCCACGTCCGGGCGGTGCTCGACGCGCTCACCGGCGATTGAGACCGCCGGCCAGCAGCAACAGCTTCGCGCAGACCATGAAGGCGGCGCAGACGAGACCGACGTCGGCGAGGCTGGCGCCAGCGTCTATTACGCGCCCGAATGCCGCCGGAGCGAGCGCGCTCGAAAACACCATCAAGACGAAAAATACCGAGCGGATCGCGCCCAGCCGGGAAACGCCATAGACCTCGGCCCAGACGGCGCCAAGCAGGGTCTGCGTCAAACCGCCCGAGATGCCGAGCAGCGCCATGAAAGCAAACGCGATCCAGGAGGCCGCGCCTGCCGAAAGGGCAAGGCAAGTGCCGATGAGCGGCAGCAGCAGGGCCGGCATCATGGCGCGCGCGCCGAAACGGTCTATCGCGGGACCCACGCCCAGCGAGGTGACGACCTTGGCGGCGGCGAAAGCAGTGAAGGCCGCGGCGACCAGTTCCATGCCCCACCCCTGCCCTCTTGCGAGAGGTTCCACGTGAAACATGTAGCCGGTGGACACGAAGGCAGGCGACAACACCGCCGGCAGGGCCAGCAGAAAACGCCGGTCGCGGAACAGTATCGCCCAGGCTCCCACACTTGCTGAAGCAGGCCGGGCCAGCGGGGGCATCCGTGGGAGCAGAATCAACGCCGACGGCAATATTGCGACGATGAGCAGCGCGGAGGCCGCCCACCAGACTTCGCGCCATCCGAGCAGCACCGCAAGCGCCACAGCAACCGGCGGCAGCAGGGCTTCGCCCAAGGGGTGGCCCAGCATGACCACACTGAGCGCCTTGCCCCTGTCCCGGTCGAAATGGCGCGCCGTCGCCGTATGGGCGGTATGCGTCACGAGCCCCTGGCCGAAGAAGCGCAGCGTGCAAAGAGCGACCGCCAGCATGAGCGCACCGCCCGAACTGGCCATGACCGCACAGGCCGCCGCCAGGCCGACCAGGGCGAGAGCCGCGTAGCGGCGGAGCGAAACGTGGTCGATCAGCCGACCGGCGAAGGCGAACGCCGCTCCGCTGACAAGCGTGCCGGCCATGTAAAGCGATCCAAATCCGGCATGGCTGAGCGCGAATTCAGTCCGGACCGCAGCGCCGAACAGGCCGATATAGAAGGTTTGCCCGAAGCTGGAAAAACAGGCCAGCAACAGGCCGAATCCGAGAAAAGGCGCATTCGCGACGACGAAACGGAAATAGGCGGCCAAGGTCCTGCCCGGTTGTATCGGAAGCGCCGACAAGCCATAACCGGCCCGCAAGCAAATAGTAACGAGGAAACAGGCGCTTCTCCATGTCGCATTCCGATTCGCTGTTCGATCTCACCGGCGAGGTCGCCGTCGTCACGGGTTCCACCAAGGGTATCGGCAAGGCCATTGCCTGCCGCATGGCGGAAGCCGGCGCCAATGTCGTGGTGTCGTCGCGCAAGGCCGACGCCTGCGAGGCCGTGACAGCGGAAATCAACGAGAAATGGGCGCGCAACGGGGCCGAGGCCGTCTCCTGCCCTGCCCATGTCGGACACAAGGAGGAGCTGCAGAATCTGGTGGACTGCGCCGTCCAACGCTGGGGCAAGCTCACCGTCGCCGTGCCCAACGCCGCCGCCAATCCCTATTACGGGCCGATAGCGGGCATCCCCGACTCCGCGTTCGACAAGATCATGGAGACGAATATCCGTTCCACCCACTGGCTCTGCATGTTGGCCCTGCCGCATATGGAGGCCGCCGGCAGGGGGTCCATCATCATCATCGCTTCGATCGCGGGCCTTAAGGGCAACACGACGCTCGGCGCCTATGCGATCTCGAAGGTCGCGGAGCACCAGATCGCGCGCAATATCGCCGTGGAATACGGGCCGCGGAACATCCGGGCCAATGCAATCGCGCCGGGCCTCATCAAGACGGACTTCGCCAAGGCACTGTGGACCGACCCGGTTCGCCTGGAGGGCGTCAACGGGACGCTGCCGCTCAGGCGGATAGGCGACCCGGACGAGGTCGGCTCGGTTGCCGTATTCCTCGCCAGCCGGGCGGCATCCTATGTCACCGGCCAGGTCGTCAATGTCTGCGGCGGGGCGGCCGTTGTCTGACAAGCCGATGCGGATCGCGGTTGCCGGCCTGGGCGCGATGGGCGGCATGATCGCCGCCCTGCTGGCGCGCGGCGACGCAGAGGTCTCCGGGCTCGCGCGCGGTGCCACCCTCGAGGCGGTCCGGTCGCGCGGCCTGGTCCTGGACTTCAGGGGCGAACGGCATGAGGCGCGGATTGCCGTCGATGACGACCCCGCCGCGCTCGGCGTCCAGGATGCGGTGATTATCGCCGTGAAGGAGCCGGCCCTTGCGGGACTGGCGCCGTCGCTCGCCCCGCTGGTCGGCCCGGAGACGGCCATCGTCACCGCGATGAACGGGCTGTCCTGGTGGTTCTTCCACGGCGCGGGCGACCGGCGGATTGCCTGCCTCGACCCGCATGGCGAGATCGAGGCCGCCCTGCCCTCGCGCCAGGCAGTCGGCGCCGTGCTGCATCTTTGGGCGACCGTGCCGGAACCCGGCCGTATCGACGCCGGGCCCGGCGACCGCGTCATTCTCGGCAGCCCCGGCGAAACGGACATTTCTCCGTTGGCCGGCGCGTTCGAGGCCGCCGGTTTCCAGGTGCAGCGCTCCGGCGACATTCGGGCGGAGGTCTGGAGCAAGCTGCTGGGCAACCTTTCCGGCAACCCGATCAGCGCCATCACGGGCGCCACGCTCGACCGCATTCTCTCTCCCGACGGCACGCTGGACGTCGCAACGGCCCTGATGGCCGAGACGACCGCCGTCGGGCGGGCCATCGGTATCGAACCGGTGATATCGCTCGAAGCCCGGGTCGAACTCGGCCGCAGCCTCGGCGCCTTCAAGACCTCCATGCTGCAGGACTTCGAGAACGGCAAACCGCCCGAGATCGCGGCGCTGCTCACCTGCGTCAGCGAAATCGGCGCGGCCGAGGGCGTGTCTACCCCCCTTATCGACGCCATGGCCAATCTGGTTGCGCTCCGCGCCGAAACGGCGGGCCTTCTCTGAGCCCTTGGCGCTGCTGCTGCGCCGGACAGTCGATTCCGCCGCTACAATCCCCGTCCATGTCGCGACCTTTACCAGCCGAGCGGCGCATCCTGTTCTGGATGTGCGTGCTCATCGGCGTCAACCAGCTCGGCTTCGGCGCGATCGTGCCGGTGCTCCCGCTCTACGCGCAGGCTTTCGGCGTCACGGCGTCCGCAGTAGGCGTGGCGGTCGCCATATACGGGCTCGCGCGATTTCTCATTGCCATGCCCGTCGGGCGGCTGTCCGACGCGCTCGGACGCCGGACCGCGCTGGCGCTCGGCGGACTGCTTTCGGCGACGGGCAATCTCTGGTGCGCCTGGGCGGCCGACTTCCCCGAGTTCGTTCTCGCGCGATTCGTCGCCGGCGCGGGCGCAGGCGCAGTCATCACGACGGGTCACGTCGTACTCGCCGACATCACCCGCCCTGAATGGCGCGGCCGGGCGCTCGGCATCTATCAGGGCACATTCATCTTCTCGGTCGGTATCGGCCCCTTTCCCGGGGGATGGCTGGCGGAGGCCTGGGGTCTGGACGCGCCCTTCGTTGCCTGCGGACTCGCAAGCCTCGCCGCCAGCGCCATCGCCTGGTTCGCGGTCGGCGAGACCCGCGACCTCGCCGGCAATGGAAAGGGAAGCGGCCCCGGCCCGGACTATCTCCGGCAGTTGCGTCTTGTCATCTCGAACCGCGCTTTCCTGCTGGCGAGCTGGGTCTCCTTCGTCAATGCCTTCTCCCGAACCGGCGGCCTGTTCACCATCGTGCCGATCCTGGGGGCGTCACGGCTCGGACTCGGTACCACCGAGATCGGTTTCGGCATTGCGCTCGGCGCGGTTCTCGGCCTGCTTGCCGCCTGGCCGACAGGCGCGTTGACGGACCGGTTCGGCCGCAAGACGGTGATCGTTCCCGCAACGGCGATTTCGGGCGGCGCCATGTTGCTGTTCGCGCTGGCGCCGTCCTATTTCTGGTTCGCGGCGGCCTGCGCGCTCTGGAGCGTTACGACATCAGTCGGCGGCGCCGCCCCGGCGGCCTATGCGGCGGATAACGCACCCGCCGGCATGAACGCCGCAGCCATGAGCAGTTTCCGCATGCTCGGAGACGCCGGCTATGTGCTCGGGCCGATCCTTCTCGGCGTCGCTGTGGACACCGCCGGAGAGCATGCCGCGCTGTATCTGGCCTCCGGCCTGCTTGTCGCGGCGGCGCTCGCATTTGCGGGTTTCGCCCGCGAAAGCCGCCGTTTGTGAGCCCCGCGGAGTCGACCCGCATCAGCGGTCGGCAATGGCTGATCGTCGTGACGGTGCAGTCCGTCACCCTGCTCTTCGGCATCACGCTCACCAGCGTCACCGTCATCCTGCCGCAGATGAAGGGGGCGCTGTCGGCAACCCAGGACCAGATTTCCTGGATCCTCACCCTCAACCTCGTCGCGGCCGCCGTCGCCACGCCGCTGACCGGCTGGCTCGCGGGGAAATTCGGCCAGCGCAACCTTCTGCTCGGTTCGGTGCTCGGCTTCACCGGCGCCTCCGTGCTCTGCGGCTTCGCCGCATCGCTGGAGACCCTGATCGCGCTCCGCGTGGTCCAGGGCGCCTTCGGAGCGCCGATCTTCCCGCTCGGCCAGGCGATCCTGCTCGGCAGCTTCAGCCGGGAGCAACAACCGTTCGTTGTGATGATGTGGGGCGTCGGCGGCGTGTTCGGACCGATCCTCGGGCCGACCTTCGGCGGGATTGTCGGCGAGCTGCTGGACTGGCGCTGGGCCTTCTTCCTGATCCTTCCGCTGGGCCTCGCGGCCTGCATCCCGATCCTGCTGGCCATCGACCATCGGGAACGCGGCACGGCGCGGCGTTTCGACGCTGCCGGCTTCGTCATGATCGCGGTCGCGATCAGCGCCACGCAGCTCTTTTTCGACCGCGGCCAACGCAATGACTGGTTCGACTCGCTGGAGATCGTCGTCGAGGCCGTGCTGGCGGCCGCGGGCTTCTATCTCTTCCTCGTCCATAGCTGGCTTGCACGGGCGCCGCTGTTCGCGCCGGCCGCCTTCACGGACCGCAACTTCCTGCTCGGGCTCTTCTTCGCCTTCGCCATGGGCATGCTGCAATTCACGCCCATGGTGCTGTTTCCGCCGCTGCTGCAGGAACTGCGCGGCTATCCGGAGGCGGTCGTCGGCTATCTGATCGCAACACGCGGCGTCGGCAACCTGCTGAGCTTCCTTGTCGTCGCGCAATTCACCCGCCATTCCCCACGCCTCTGCCTCGCGACCGGCATGGTCATCCAGGCCTGCGCCGGGGTCTGGATGGGATCGCTCGATATCAATCTCCGGAGCGAGGACGTGTTCTGGTCGAACCTGATGCACGGGTTCGGCTTCGGCCTCGCCTATACGCCTCTCGCGATTCTGACCTTCTCCACCCTGCCGCCGGTCTATCTGACCCAGGGCAATGCGGTTTTCAGCCTCCTGCGGATGCTGGGCAGCAGCATCTTCATCTCGTTGACCCTGCTGCTGTTCGTGCACACGGCCGCGGAGACGAGAGTCGCCTTGACGAGCCTGGTCAGCATTTTCGACTTCAGCCTCGGCGCCCCCTGGCTTGCGCCGTTCGCCGACGCAGGCGGGGCCGCCGATATCGGCCGGCTCGACCGCGCCCTCTATCTCCAGTCCAGCATGGTCGGATACCTCAACACCTTCCACCTGCTGACCCTCGTGCCGCTTGTCGCCGCGCCGCTTGCCTTCCTGTTCGCGTCCCGGCGCGCCAATGCGATTGCCGCAAGCAACCAGTCTTGATAGACCGGCGCACCCTTCATGCCGGAGCCGCAAATCCCATGGTCGAACGAGTGCGAGTCGGGCGCAGCCAGGTCGCCGCCGAGCTGCACGCCTTTGTCGAAAACGAGGTGCTGCCGGGTCTCGGCCTTGCGAGCGGCGCCTTCTGGCGGGACTTCGACGCCCTGTTGCACGACCTTGCGCCCGTCAATCGCGAACTGCTCGCCCGCCGCGACGCCCTGCAAGCGGCAATCGACGCCTGGCACAAGGCGCGGCGCGGGCAGCCCGTGGACGCGGACGCTTATCGCGCCTTTCTCGCCGAGATCGGTTATCTCGTGCCGGAGGGGCCCGATTTCACCATCGAGACCTCCCGTATCGACGAAGAGATCGCCACTATCGCGGGACCCCAGCTCGTCGTGCCCGTGACCAATGCCCGCTATGCGCTGAACGCGGCCAATGCGCGCTGGGGCAGCCTCTACGACGCGCTCTACGGCACGGACGCGATCCCGGAGGACGGCGGCGCGGCCCGCAGCGGCGGCTACAACCCGGTGCGCGGCGGGAAGGTCATCGCCTGGGTGCGCGCCTTTCTCGACGAGGTCGCGCCGCTTGCCGCCGGCTCGCACGGCAACGCCCTCGCCTACCGCATCAAGGGCGGCGTCCTCGTCGCGGACCTGGCCGGCGGCGGTTCGCCGCTCGCCGAGCCGAACCTGTTCGCCGGCTTCCGGGGCGATCCGGCGGCGCCCGATGCGGTGCTGCTCCGCCATAACGGCCTGCATATGGAGATTGCGATAGACCGCAGCCATCCGGTCGGCCGGACCGACAAGGCCGGCGTCTCCGACGTGCTGCTGGAATCGGCCGTCACCACCATCGTGGACTGCGAGGATTCCATCGCCGCCGTCGATGCCGAGGACAAGGTTCTGGCCTATCGGAACTGGCTCGGCCTCATCAAGGGCGACCTCGCAGCGAGTTTCGACAAGGAAGGCGGGGCGGTCGAGCGCCGGCTGAACCCGGACCGCAGCTATACCGGCGCCGACGACGGCGAGCTCGTGCTGCCGGGCCGCTCGCTAATGCTCTGCCGCAATGTCGGCCATCTGATGACCAACCCGGCAGTGCTGGACGGAGAGGAACGGGAAGCGCCGGAAGGCATCCTCGACGCCGTATTCACCTGCCTGGTCGGCCTGCACGACCTCAAGGGCAACGGGACTTACGGCAACAGCCGGGCGGGTTCGATCTACATCGTCAAGCCGAAGATGCACGGGCCGGAGGAGGTCGCGTTTGCGGACACGCTCTTCGCCCGCGTCGAGGACATGCTGGGCCTGGAGCGCTACCGCATCAAGATCGGCATCATGGACGAGGAGCGGCGCACCACCGTCAACCTCAAGGAGTGCATCCGGGCGGCGCGGCGCCGGGTGGCCTTCATCAACACGGGCTTCCTCGACCGCACCGGCGACGAGATCCACACCTCGATGGAGGCCGGCCCGATGATCCGCAAGGCGGACATGAAGGCCGCGCCCTGGTTGGGCGCCTATGAGGACTGGAATGTCGATACCGGCATTGCCTGCGGCCTGCGCGGCCGCGCCCAGATCGGCAAGGGCATGTGGGCCATGCCGGACCTGATGGCGGACATGCTGGAGCAGAAGATCGGCCACCCGATGGCCGGCGCCGACACCGCCTGGGTGCCCTCGCCCACCGCCGCGACCCTGCATGCGACGCACTACCACCGCGTCCGGGTCGAGGAACGCCAGGAAGCGGTCGCCGGCCGCGCAAGAGCCGATCTCGGCGACATCCTGTCGATCCCCGTGGCGCCGCGCCCCAACTGGTCGCCGGAGGACATCCGCGCCGAGCTGGAGAACAACGCCCAGGGCATCCTCGGCTATGTCGTGCGCTGGGTCGATCAGGGCATCGGCTGCTCCAAGGTGCCGGACATGAACGACATCGGCCTGATGGAGGACCGCGCCACCTGCCGCATCTCCAGCCAGCACATGGCCAACTGGCTGCATCACGGCGTCTTCACCGAAGACGAGGTGCAGGCGACCATGCGCAAGATGGCGGCGGTTGTGGACCGGCAGAACGCCGGCGACCCCGCCTATACGCCGATGGCGCCCGCCTTCGACGGCCCGGCCTTCAAGGCCGCCTGCGACCTCGTCTTCCAGGGCCGCGAACAGCCCTCGGGCTATACGGAACCCGTGCTCCACCGCCGCCGCGCCGAGGCCAAGGAGGCCGACTAGTGTCCCGATCGAGAAATTCGCATGACTTCGATTGGGGTATGGGGCCTCTTCGGCTCGGCTACCCCGCCGTCATGGCCGGACTTGTTCCGGCCATCCACTTCTCCTGCTGCGCCGGCCCCGAGGGAGATGCCCGGAACAAGTCCGGGCATGACGGGAGGGGACGCAGCACAAAACCACTCAAACTTCTCGATCGATCCACTAGAGAACAACCCGGACGGCGCGCCAACAGCCCGCCCCGGATCGGGGTCGGGGTCGGGGTCGGGGTCGGAGGCGGCGGTTCGGGTCCGCTACCGCTGCGATGAGTCTCGAATTGAGACCGCTGGCATTACACCTCGCGCCCGAGGGCGAGGAAGCGTTCGCGGCGGGAGCGGCGCAGGGCGCTGCCCTCGATGCCGTCCAGATCGCGGAAGGCTTCGTCCAGCGCCTCGCCGAGCGAGGCTATGGCCGCTTCGGGGTTGCGGTGCGCCCCGCCCAGCGGCTCCTCGATAACGCGGTCGATGACGCCCAGGTCCAGTAAGTCCGCCGCCGTCAGCTTGAGCGCCTCGGCCGCTTCCGGGCCGTGCTCGCTGCTGCGCCAGAGGATCGACGCGCAACCCTCGGGAGAAATCACCGAATAGATCGCATGCTCCATCATCAGCACGCGGTCGGCGGACGCCAGGGCAACGGCTCCCCCGGAACCGCCCTCGCCGATGATCGATGCGATATAGGGCACGCGCAGCTCGAGGCCGATCTCGATGCACCGCGCGATCGCTTCCGCCTGGCCCCGCTCCTCGGCCTCGACGCCGGGATAGGCGCCCGGCGTGTCCACGAAGGTCAGCACCGGGATGCCGAAGCGGTCGGCGAGGCGCATCAGGCGCTGCGCCTTGCGGTAGCCTTCGGGATGGGCCATGCCGAAATTATGCCGGCGGCGCGATTCGAGATCGGCGCCCTTTTCCTGCCCCAGCACCAGCACGGACCGGCCCCGGAATCTTCCGAGGCCGCCAATCACGGCCGCATCGTCGCGAAACGCCCGGTCGCCCGAGAGCGGGAGGAATTCGTCGATCAGCCCTTCCATGACATGCGTCAGGCGCGGGCGCCCCGGATGGCGGGCCACCTGGACGCACTGCCAGGGCGACAGCTTCGAGTAGGTCTGGACCAGCAGCTTTTCGGCCTTGGAGCGCAGCTCGGCGATTTCCTCGGCAATATTGAGGTCGCCATTGCCGCTAAGCTGGTTCAGTTCGTCGATCTTGGCTTCGAGCTCCAGGACCGGCCGTTCGAACTCCAGGGGCACCAGCATCAGGAATCGTTCCTCGACGCCAGCGGATGATGGTCGAAGACGGCGCGCCGCAATTGCTCCTCCACCACATGGGTATAGATCTGCGTCGTCGCGATATCGGCATGGCCGAGCAGTTGCTGCAGGCTGCGAAGGTCGGCCCCGCCTTCCAGCAGATGCGAGGCGAAGGCATGGCGCATGACATGCGGCGACACCCGGTGGGGGTCCAGTCCCGCGCGCGCCGCCAGCTCGTCGAGCAATTGCCCGACCCGGCGCCGCGTGAGATGGCCTGCCTTGCTCCGGGAGGGAAACAGCCAGCGCGCATGCCGGACGCCGGCGCGAAGCGGGCGGACCGCCGTCCAGGCGTCGATGGCGGCGCGGGCCGGACCGCCGAGCGGCACCACCCGCTCGCGCGCCCCCTTGCCCCGCACGGTCAGCCAGCCGCGTCCGGGCGGCACATCGGATATGGCGAGGCCGACAAGCTCCGACACGCGCAGCCCCGTGCCGTAGAGCAGCTCCACAATGCAGCCGAGCCTGAGCCGCCCGGCGCCGTCATAACTCTCGATGGCCTCGATCAAAGCGCGCAGTTCCTCGACGCCGAGATGGCGCGGCAGCGGCCGGCCGATCCTGGGCGCATCGAGCCGGTCGGCCGGATTGTCGCGGCGATAGCCTTCCGCCGTGCAGAAAAGGAAAAACTGGCGCAGCGCCGAGCGCCGCCGCGAGACCGTCCGGGGAGACCGCCCATACTGCACCAGACCGGCCAGATAGCCGCGCAGGTCCGCTTCCCCCACCGCCTCCAGGCCGCCGCCAACCGCCGTCTCGGCGTCTTCGAGGTCGCGGCGATAAGCGGCGACCGTGTTGGCGGCCGCCCCGCGCTCTACAACCATTGCCTCGAGAAAGGCGTCCAGCGCGGTGGCGGTCATTGCATTGCCTCGATCAGGCACTCGAACGCATAGGCCCGCGCCTCCACCGTCAGCCCGACATCTGCCAGAGCCCGGACAATGGCAGCCGCGGTCGGCACTTCGCTTCGCGCCCGGCCGCCGGAGGCGATGAGGGCATAGAGCGCAGCCTCGCCTATCCGCCCGCCCTTGCCGGCATCGTTCAGCCCGCGCCACACCACCGGCGCGGGAAACTCGCCCGTCGCGCTGTCAAGGTCGGTCAACAGGAGGGTCCAATCGTCGGGCCGAACCGGCTCGCCCGCCGCCTCCATCAATGCGAACAGCATCGCGGCGCGCGGATGCGGGGGCTTGCCGCCGCCTGCCTCCAGCCAGCGGCGCAACCCGTCATCGGCCCACGATACGGCGCCCCCGGCATCGGCCAGTTTCATCAGCGGCCAGGCGAGGACAGCGCGGTCGCCGTCCGCCTCGAGCGCCGCGCCCCGCTTTACGGCCGCGAGATACCAGCGCGCCGCAATATCGAAGCGCCCGGCCGCAAGCGCGGCAAGGACGGTCGTTACCGTATGCGGCGCCAGTTCGGATGACGGCGCCGCCGGCGCGGCGTAATCGACGGTCGCGGCCGCCAGGGGAGCCAACAGCCCGGCTGCGAGCGCATCCTCCCAGAGCAGCGCCAGCGCTTCCATTCTCGTTTGCGGGTCCGCCGCCTCGACCGCCGCCCGCGCGCGCCGCGCGCGAGGAGGCCCGGCATCGGCGGCCCGCAGATACCGGGCGAGCAGGGCTTTCGGCGCGATCAGGCCGTTCCGGGCGGCTTCCTCCGCCTCCGCCGCCGTCCGGACGAGGCCCGCCCGCGCGCGCGCCGCCGCCGGGTCGCTGCGAAGGCTCCAGACCTCCGGCGCCGCTTCGTCGAGCCAGGCCAGCATTGCGACATTGAGCGGGGTGATCGGGCCGTCGTCCGGGAGCGGGAGCGCGTCGTCGCCCGTTGCGCCCATCGCGCGCAGCATCAAGCCCTCGAACAGCGGGTCGCCGCCGGCATCCACCTCGCGGAGAATGTCGAGGATAAGCCGCGCCCGGTCCACATTGCCCGCCCTTGCGGCGCAGAACGCGGCGACACGCTGCACATAGGCTGCGGGCGCGCGCGTCATTTCCGCATCCGCCGCGGCGCAGGCGGCTTCCAGGTCGCCCGACGCCAAGGCCGGATCGACGGGCTCCGAGCGGGCCGCGGCGGGAGGCGCTTCAAGGCCGGCCGCCTCGGCCAGCAGCGCCGCGTCCCGGTCGCGGCCCAGATTGCGCAATTGACGGACCCGCAACGGCGCGAGGCGCGGGCCCTCGCCCTCCGGCGGCGTCGCGCCGGCCGCCAGAACCCGGAACAGGACGCGCCTGAGCGCCGGCGACGCGACGGTTTGCGGCAACCCTTGGAGCAGGCGGGCGACCGTTTCCTTCGAACTCCCGCGCCAGAGCGGCAGGCCGAAGCCGCCTTCGAATCCCGGCAGGCCCGCCGAATCGGGGTCGCTGGGCCTGGCGGGAGCCACCAGAACGGTTTGAATCGCAGGCGGCTGCGCCTGCGGCGGGCGTTGCTCCAGCTCCGGGGTCGTTTCGGCGGCGGCGGGCGGTGTGTCCGCCGGAATGAGCCGGATCGGTGCGCGCTGCTCGGCGGCCCCGGCCGCTGCGGCGACAAAGCTCGCAGCGAGCCCGCAAATCAGCGCCCTAGCGAGGGAAACGGTCATCCGGCAACACTTTCTCCACGACCGTTTCGGGCGGGGGCGATTCGACGAAACCGAAATACAGCAACCCGGCCGCCGCCGCCGCGCCGAGAAGCCCGGCCAGCGCTTTCAGGAACAGTCTCCGAGCGTCCATTACCCTTCCTCGCTTTCGCCCTCCGGGGTGGCGGTCCGGCGTTCGTTCCCGATAATGCGATTCTAGCGAAAGACGATCAAAGGCGCGAATGCGGCAAAATCGAGGCTTTGCTTCCCGCCGCATGCGCCCATATCCCGGGGATGCCGCATATGAGCCTCACCAGAACCGTCGCGCTGATCGGCATGATGGGCGCCGGCAAGACCAAGGTCGGCCGCCTGTTGGCGCAACGCCAGGGAATGGAGTTCATCGACGCCGACACCGAAATCCAGGAAGCCGCCGGCTGCTCCATCGAGGATATCTTCGAGACGCAGGGCGAGGCCGTCTTCCGGGAAGGCGAACGCAAGGTCATCGCGCGGCTGTTGAACGGGCCGGTGCATGTGCTCGCCACCGGAGGCGGCGCCTTCCATAACGCCTCCACGCGCGCCGTCATCGGGGAGCGCGCGGTCTCGGTATGGCTGAAGGCGGACTTCGACGTGATCTGGGAACGCGTGTCCCGGCGTTCCAATCGTCCGATGCTCAAGACGGCCGATCCCCGGCGCACCCTCGCCGACCTGATCGAGGAACGCTATCCGGTCTATGCGCTCGCCGATCTCACCGTGGTCAGCCAGGCAGGTCCGGTCGAGGAGACCGTTTTGCGGGTGGAGGACGCGCTGCGCTGCGCGGGCTGTCTGGGAGACCGGTGCGCGGGGCGCGCCCGATGAACCGGGTTCGGAAAATCGAGGTCGGCCTCGGCGAGCGCAGCTACGACATTCTTGCCGGACCTGGCCTTATGGAGCGTGCAGGCGATTGCCTCCTGCCCGTGCTCAAGCGCCGCCGTGTCGCGGTCGTCACGGACGAGAACGTCGCCGCGCACCACCTGGCGCGGCTGGAGGCCGGGCTGGACGCCGCGGACATCTCCTTTGCGCCCGTCGTGCTGCCGCCCGGCGAGGCGACCAAGTCCTTCCGTCATCTCGAACACCTGCTGAACCGGCTGCTGGACGCCGGCCTCGACCGGAGCGGCTGCATCCTGGCGCTCGGCGGCGGCGTGGTGGGCGACCTTGCGGGCTTCGCGGCCGCCATCCTGCTGCGCGGCATCGACTATGTGCAGATACCGACCACCCTGCTCGCTCAGGTGGACAGCGCCGTCGGCGGCAAGACCGCCATCGATGCGCCGCAAGGCAAGAACCTGGTCGGCGCCTTCCATCAGCCGCGCCTCGTGCTCGCCGACACGACAGCGCTCTCGACCCTGCCCGACCGAGAACTCCGGGCCGGTTATGCGGAGGTCGTGAAATACGGCCTCATCGACCGCCCCGACTTCTTCCGCTGGCTGGAGGAGAACGGCGCGCGCGTGCTGGCCCGCGAGGATGACGCGCTCGCCCGCGCCATTGCCGTCAGCTGCGAGGCGAAGGCCGCTGTCGTGGCGGCCGACGAGCGCGAGGCCGGGCGCCGCGCCCTGCTCAATCTGGGCCACACCTTCGGGCATGCCTTCGAGGCGGAAGCCGGGTTCGGCGATGCGCTGCTCCACGGCGAGGCGGTCTCGCTCGGCATGGTCATGGCGTTCCGCATGTCGGCAAGGCTCGGACTCTGCCCGGAGGAGGACCTCGCCAGGATACGGGCGCATCTCGCGGGCGCGGACCTGCTCGTGGACCCGCCGGGCGCCAACGCCTCGCCCGGGCGCCGCGACGCGCTGATCGCGCGGATGCGCCTCGACAAGAAGGCCGAAGCAGGACGCATCGTGCTTGTGCTGGCGCGCGGCATCGGCCGCGCCTTCGTCCACCGCGAGGTTCGGGAGGAGGCGCTGGCCGCCCTGCTCGACGAGGCGCTTGCGGCATGACCTTCGAGTTCTGGATCGTCATCGGCGCCATAATGGCGCTGCTGGTGCTCTCGGCGTTCTTCTCCGGGTCCGAGACGGCGCTCACCGCGGTCAGCAGCGCGCGCATGCACCACCGCGCCCGCCGGGGGGATGCGCGCGCCGGGGCCGTCCGCCGCCTGCGCGCCGACCGGGAAGGGCTGATCGCGGCGATCCTGATCGGCAACAACCTGGTCAACATCCTGGCCGCCTCGCTGGCGACAAGCCTGCTGATCGGCCTGTTCGGGGAAGCCGGGGTCGCCTATGCGACCGCTGCGATGACGCTGCTGATCCTGGTTTTTTCGGAGGTGCTGCCCAAGACCTACGCCTTCAACCGCGCCGACCGGGTCGCGCCCGCCGTGGCGCCCGGAATAGCCCTGCTGGTCCGGGTATTCCGGCCGCCGGGGCGGGCCGTCCAGTGGGTCGTGCGCGGCATCCTCCGCCTGTTCGGCATCGCCGACATTCCGCCGGGCGGGTCCGAGGAGCACGAGGAAGAGCTCAGGGGCGCCATCGAACTGCACCGCGGCGAAGGCCAGGAAATCCGCGACGAGCGGCGGATGCTGCGCAGCGTGCTCGACCTCGGCGACGTGTCGGTCGGCGAGGTGATGACCCACCGGCGCAACATGGCGATGGTGGACCTCTCATTGCCGCCGGAAGACGTCGTCGCACAGGTGCTCGCCAGCCCTTACACCCGCCTGCCGCTCTGGCGGGACGACCCCGACAACATTGTGGGCGTGCTGCATGCCAAGGCCGTCTTGCGGGCGTTGCACGAAACGGGCTCGGCAAGCCTTGACGCGGCAGCGCTCGCGGTCGGGCCGTGGTTCATTCCGGACCAGACCACGCTGCTCGACCAGTTGCACGCCTTCCGGCGCCGGAGGGAGCATTTCGCCCTTGTTGTGGACGAATACGGCGCGCTGATGGGGCTGGTGACGCTTGAAGATATTCTGGAGGAGATCGTCGGCGACATTGCCGACGAACACGACATTGCCGTGCCGGGCGTGCGCGCCGAGCCCGACGGCTCCTATGTCTGCAGCGGCGGAGTAACGATCCGCGACCTCAACCGCGAGTTCGAATGGTCGCTTCCCGACCAGGACGCCACCACCATCGCGGGCCTGATGCTGCGCGAGTCGCGGCGTATCCCCACGCCGGGCCAGGCATTCGATGTCCACGGATTCCGTTTCGAGGTGCTGCGCCGCAACCGCCAGCAGATTGCGACGATCCGCATCACGCCGCCCAGACGGTGACAACAGGGCGGCGGCGGGGGCTATAATCGGTGCGATTTCGAGGGAGGGCCCCAATGGCCGAGCGCGAATACTGCACTGTCGAGCGCGACGGACGCCTGCTGATCGTCACCCTGAACCGCCCGGAACGCTACAACGCGCTGCATTTCCCGGCGCATTTCGAGCTTGCGGAGGTCTGGGACGGGTTCGCCGCCGACCCCGAGCTCTGGGTCGCCATCGTCACCGGCGCGGGCGACAAGGCGTTCTGCGCCGGCAACGACCTGCGCTTCCAGGCGGAGGGCAATGTGCGCAAGCGCTGCCCGACCGGCTTTGCCGGCCTCACCGACCGTTACGACCTCAACAAGCCGGTTATCGCCGCCGTCAACGGCTTCGCGATGGGCGGCGGCTTTGAGACCGCGCTGGCCTGCGACCTGATTATTGCCGCCGAAAACGCGATCTTCGCCCTGCCGGAGCCGCGCGTCGGCCTCATGGCGGGCGCCGGCGGCGTCCACCGCCTGCCCCGGATGATCGGCCAGAAGCAGGCGCTCGGCATGATCCTGACCGGACGGCGCGTCGGCGCCGCGGAAGGCAAGGAACTCGGCTTTGTCAACGAGGTCGTGCCGGAAGGCGAGGCGGTGGCGGGCGCCCGGCGCTGGGCCGGGCAGATCCTGGAATGCGCGCCGATCTCGATCCGGGCATCCAAGGAAGCGGTCTATGCCGGCATGAACGAGGCCACCATGGAGGCCGCCATCGGCCGGACCTACGAGGAACAGCATGTGTTGATCGACAGCGCCGACTATATCGAGGGGCCCAAGGCCTTCGCCGAGAAGCGCCCGCCGGTCTGGCGGAACCGGTGATGGAGCCGCAAACCTGGCTCGACGGGGCCTGGCATTCCGGCAACCCGCCGATATTCGGGCCGATGACCCATGCGGCCTGGATGGCCTCGGTCGCCTTCGACGGGGCGCGGGCCTTCGAAGGCGTCCTGCCCGACCTAGACCGCCACTGCGCCCGGGCCGCCGACTCCGCCCGGGCGCTCGGCCTGGAGCCGAAGATCGCGGCGGCGGACATCGCCGCGCTGGCCCTGGAGGGCGTCCGGCGCTTCCCGGAGGGCGCGGAACTCTACATCCGCCCGCTCTTCTGGGCCGATGACGGGTTCGTGGAGCCGGACGCCGGGTCCACGCGCTTCATGCTGACGCTCTTCGAGATGCTGCTGCCCGCGCCCGACGCGACCGTGACCGCGGCCCTCGCCGAGGAGCGCCGCCCGCGCCCCGCCATGGCGCCGACCGACGCCAAGGCGTCCTGCCTCTATCCCAATGTGCAACGGATGCTCCGCAAGGCGCGGCGGCGCGGATTCTCGACGGCGGTGGTGCTGGACCCGGACGACAAGGTGGCGGAGTTCGCGACCGCCAACCTCTTCATGGTCAGGGACGGCAAGGTCGCGACGCCCGCCGACAACGGCACCTTCCTGAACGGCATCACCCGCCAGCGGATTATCCGGCTGCTGCGGGAAGACGGCTGCGATGTCGCGGAGCGCACCGTCGAGCTGGAGGAATTGCTGGAAGCCGACGAAGTCTTCGCGACCGGCAACGCGCCCAAGGTCATCGCCGCAAGCCGCATCGAGGCGCGCGACTACCAGCCCGGACCGGTCGCGCGCCGGGCCCGCGAACTCTACTGGGCCTTCGCGCACACGCATGGAAAGCCGGCCGACTTCGGCCTCTGATCGACGACGGAATACCCCGCGCAAGGAGATACCCGCCCCATGGCCCTCACGCTTTACGGCATCGCCTTCAGCCGCGCCTTCCGCTCGCTCTGGGCGGCGAACGAACTCGGTCTCGACTACACGCATGTGCCGACGCACTTCATGAAGGAGTCGAAGCAGCCCGACTATCTCGCCGTCAATCCGAACGGGCGCGTGCCGGCGATGGTGGACGGCGACCTCGTGCTGTTCGAGTCGATGGCGATCAACCTCTACCTGGCCCGCACCTACGGCGCGCCGCTGCGCATCGACGACCCCGTGGACGAGGCGCGGGCCGTCCAGTGGAGCTTCTGGGGAATCACGGAACTGGAAAGCACGCTGCTCAGGGCGATGTTCACCGCGCTCGGCCTGTTCGGCGAGCAGGCCGACCCCGACAAGGCCAACGAGACCCTGAACAAGGGCGCCGGCCGCGCGCTCACCGTGCTCGACCGGCATCTGGACGGCCGCGACTGGCTTGTGGGCGACAGCTTCAGCGTCGCCGACCTGAATGTCGCCGGTGTGTTGAACCTCGCACGCACCGCCCGGCTGGACTTCTCCCGGTGGCCGAATGTCGCCGGCTGGCTGGACCGCTGCTACGACCGCCCGGGGGCGAAGAAGACGCTGGAGATGGCCCGCGCGGCCAGCGGCTGAACATTCCGGGTCCGTCCGGCGGCCGCCCCGAAGCGCAGGAGCGGCAGACGTCCGGCCCGTCCGGTCAGGGCATTACGCCGTGGCGCCATGTCGGGCCCGGCGCCTCGGTGCGGCGCATGGCGGCGCGGTCGAGCGCTTCGATCAGGCGCGGGCGGGTTTCCGCCGGGTCGATCACATCGTCGACCTTCATGGCTTCGGCCGCCGGCCATGCGCCGCATAGGCGGCCATACTCCCGGACCAGGCGTTCGTAAAGCGCATCGGGGTCGGCGGCGGCTTCGAGTTGCGCCTTGTAGGCCGCGCGTATGCCACTCTCCAGCGGGATGGCGTTGAAATCCGCCGTCGGCCAGGCGAGCACCGCCGACTGCTCCGCCCCGTAGCCACCCATCGCCGCCGCGCCGTAGCCGAACGCCTTGTGCAGCACCACTGTCACGAGCGGCGTATTGGCGAAGGCGAAGCTGCTGGCCACCGCCATGCCGACCCGGAGCGCCGCTTCCCGCTCCGATTTCAGCCCCGTCATCACGCCCGGCGTGTCGGTCAGGAAAACGACCGGCAGATGATAGGCGGCCGCCAGGTCGATGAAGCGGCGGAGCTTGTGCCCGGCAGCAGCCGTAATCGCCCCCGCCATCACCTTCGGCTGGTTCGCCGCGACCGCCACCGCCTTGCCTTCGAGGCGCGCGAAGCCGGTAATCATCATGCGGGCATGGTCCGGCTTGAGCTCGAAGAAGCTGCCCCGGTCGAAGACGGCCGCGATGGCCTTCTTCATGTCGTAGGGGCGGCGGCGGTTCTCCGGTATGAGGCGGCGCAACACCTCCCGCGCGCCGTCAGGCGCAGGTTCCGCGGCCGCGCGCGGCGGCCAGGCCCAGGCATTCGCCGGCATGAAGGAGAGGTAACGCTTGAGTTGCCGGATCGCGTCGCCCTCGTTCTCGGCGGCGTTGTCGGCGACGCCCGAGACGCGGCAATGCACCTCCCAGCCGCCGAGCTCCTCCTTCGAGACGCGCTCTCCCGTCCCCATCGCGACCAGGGGCGGGCCGCCGGCGGCCAGCATCCCCTCCCCCTTCACCATGACGATGAACTCCATCATCGACGCCAGCAGGGAGCTGTCCCCGGCGGTCGGGCCGAGGACCGCCGCAATCGTGGGCGCCGTGCCGGAGAGCCGCGCGACATTCATGAAGTGGTGCATTGGCGCGAGCCCCTCGCCGATATACTCGTCCGTGCGCGCCCCCGCGCCGTCGAACAGCCAGACCAGCGGCACCCGGTCCCGCCTGGCCAGCTCGATCATCCGGCGCTTCTTCTCGAAGTTCACCAGCCCGAGCGAGCCGCCGAGCACGGTGAAATCCTCGGCGATCACGCCGGCAATGCGCCCGTCGATGCGCCCGAAACCGGTGACGACGCCGTCGGCGGGCGTGTGCTTGTCCTTCACCGGGGTAACGCGAGTGGGCGCATGCGTCGCAAGGCCGCCGATCTCGGTGAAGCTGCCCGCATCCATGAGCATTGCGACCCGCTCGCGCGCCACCTGCTTGCCCGCGCGGCGCTGGCGGGCGACCTTCGCCCCGCCCCCATGCGCCTCGGCTACGGCCCGGCGGCGCGCAAGTTCCTCGAGCAGGTCGGTCATCCGTTCATCCTTTAGTGTTCTGATCGATAAGTTTGACTGCTTTTGCGCCGTGTTCTCTCTCGTCATGCCCGGACCTGTTCCGGGCATCTCCCTCGGGGCCAGAGCAGCAGGGGGAGTGGGTGGCCGGAACAAGTCCGGCCATGACGGCGGGGTCGCCGAGCCGAAGAGGCCTCACACCCCAATCGAAGTCATACGAACTTCGAAACCGGAATATTAGCGCACGATCCGTTCGATCCGAAACGGCGCCGTCCGTGGAGCCATGATCGTCGCCCCGGACGGAGCGGAGATCCGGGGTCTCCATGCCACATTGCCCGGCCTCGCGAGACCCCGGCTTACCCGCTCGGGGGCGGGGACAGACGGGGGCCGGGCGCGCAACTGCTGCCGGACTCAGACCGCGTCTCTCAGCTTGAGCTTGAGGCCAACCACCGCATAGCGGTCGAGGCCGGTAATCTCGGCGATCTCGGCGAACGGCAGATGCGTTTCGTTGAGCAGCACCGTCGCATGCTGCACGGGCTCCAGCCGCCGCCGGCTGCGCCACATGAAGCTCTGCCCCGGCTGCCGGCGCGCGCGCTCTTCCTCGCGGTCCAGCCCCCGGCGCAGCGCCTCGTCCCACGCGGCGCGGAAGCGCTCCCGCTCCGCCTCGGCCCGCCGCTCGCTGTCCCGGAAGGCCCGGGCGCGCGCGGCCGCCCGCGCCCGCTGCATCCGCTCGAACGGAGTTTCCTCGCGCACCGGGTCCGGTTCGCTTCCCGACCGGGCCGCTTCCGAAAGGGACATGCCGTGGCGCGCGGCCAGCCTCCGGGCCGCGGCCAGCGCCGCCTCCCGCTCGCCGTCATAGGAACTGCCGGCCGCCAGCGCCAGCAAGCTCCGGAAACGGGTCCGCTCCGCCTCTGCAAATCCGGTCGGGATCGGGCCTCTCCCTCGCACGAAACGCCGAATCTACAATCCCGGCGCCTGGTAGGGAAACCGTTATTCGACGCATGTGACCGGCGCGGAATACCGATATGCTGGCGAAAACGGGGAGACGCGCAGCATGGCGGACGAGATTTTCGGCTTCATCGGGCTCGGCAATATGGGCGGCCCGATGGCTCGGCACGCCGCCGCGACCGGGCGCGAGACGGTTGTGCATGACATCGCCGGCACCGCGGACCGGGCGCCCGCCGGCGCCTCTGCCGCACAGTCGAACGGCGAGGTCGCGCGCCGGGCCGGCATCGTCGCTCTTTCGCTGCCGACCGTCGCCGCCAACCGCGAGGTCGTGCTGGAAATTGCGGCAGCCGCACATGCGGGCCAGATTGTAGTCGATACCTGCACCATCGGCCCCGCCGCCGCCCGCGAGAACGCCCGCATCCTGGCCGAAGCCGGCATCGCCTATCTGGACAGCCCCGTATCGGGCATGAAGTTCCGCGCCGAGGAGGGCGCGCTCGCCAGCATGGCGTCCGGCCCGCAGGAGGTGCTGGACCGCGCGCGGGCGATGGTCGAAGCCTGGTCCCGCGCCGTCTTCCATGTCGGCCTGGAGCCGGGGCTCGGCCAGACGATGAAACTGGTCAACAACGCCCTCAACATCTCCGCCCTTGTGATCTCCTCGGAAGCGCTCGCCTGCGGCGAGCGCGCCGGCCTCGATATCTCCACCATGCTGGAGGTCGCCAATGCCGGCACGGGCCAGAATTTCACGACGCTGCATGCCTTTCCGAAGCATGTCGCAACGGGTGAATTCGGCGGGTCCGGAGCCGAGGCCCATGTCGTCGAGAAGGACCTCGGGCTGTTCGTCGAGGGCGCCGAGGCGAACGGCGCGCCCTGCCCGGTGATTGTCCGGGCCTGGGACACCGTCGCGGCCTTCGCGGATTCCGGGCCGGCGCAGGACATGATGCGGATCTATCCCTTCGTGCGGGACCGGGACTCGTAGTGTGCGCATTTTCGCGGCGGATGCCTATCCGGTTTGCGGGTAAGGTCGCCCGTCTCCCTGTTCCGGCGGGTCCGCGATGTTCGATGATCCCGGCAAGCGCAATGTGCTGCTGCTTGCCGTCTGCCAGGCGCTCTACATTTCCGGCACGTCGTTGATGATCGCGACGGCGCCGCTGGTGGGCCGAATGCTTGCCGACGACCCCGGCTGGGCGACCGCTCCGCTCGCGGTCCATCATGGCGGCGTGATGAGCGCGACCATCCCGGCCTCCCTGCTGATGCGCCGGATCGGGCGGCGCGCAGGATTCATGCTCGGCACGGTGGTCGGGTCGGTCGGCGCCCTGATCACCGTCCAGGCGATCTTCGACCAGAGCTATTGGGGCTTTTGCCTCGGCGTGTTTGTGATCGGCTGGTTCAACGGTTTCGCGATCTTCTACCGCTTCGCCGCCGCCGACACCGCATCGCCGGACTTTCGCCCCAAGGCGATTTCGCTCGTGCTCGCCGGCGGGCTGCTGGCGGCGGTCATCGGGCCGGAACTCGCCAAGCACACGCTGGACTGGCTGGCGCCGGTCTTCTACGCCGGCAGCTATCTGTCGCTGGTCGGCCTCTACGCCATTTCCTTCTGCATTCTGGCCTTCATGCGCATTCCGACTATGAGCGCGGAAGAGCGCCGCGAGTCGGGCCGGCCGCTGCTCGAAATCCTGCGCCAGCCCGCCTGCATCGTGGCGATCCTGGCGGCGGCGGCAAGTTACGGCACCATGTCCCTGGTGATGAGCCCGACGCCGCTCGCCATGCTGGCCTGCGGCTTCAGCAATGTCGATGCGCTGACCGTCATGCAGGCGCATATCGTCGGCATGTATCTGCCTGCCTTCTTCACCGGCCATCTCGTGTCCAGGTTCGGCGCCCGGTCGGTCATTCTGGCGGGTGTCTCACTGATCGCCGTCTGCGTCGCCGTCAATCTTTCCGGCATCGCCTTCATGCATTTCGCGGTGGCGCTGTTCCTGAACGGCGTCGGCTGGAATTTCATGTTCGTCGGCGGGTCCTCGCTGCTGACGGAAGTGCACACACCGGCCGAGCGCGCCAAGCTGCAGGGCGTCAACGATTTCGTCGTCTTCGGCACGATCGCCGCCTCGTCGCTGTTCTCCGGCCGCATTCTCGAGGATTTCGGCTGGGACTGGATCAATATCGGCATCCTGCCGATGATCGCGCTGTCGCTTCTCGTCACCCTGATTCTCGTGAAACCGGCCTCCCGGAAGGCGGCCTGATACCGGCGCGCGATGCCGGGCTCATGTTGGGAAGCGTTTTGTCATGCTCCCCTCCCGCTCGGCGGGCTACTGTCCTGTTTCCGAAGTTTGCATCAATTTGACCTGAAGCGCCCGATCGCTCTTCCGTCATGCCCGGAACAAGTCCATTGGTGTCCGGTTTAGCCACCGGGCGGAGCCAATTGAGACCCGATGGGGGGAAGCGTGCGGCATCTTTGGTCGGCCGCCTGCCTGTCATGCCTGAACGCCCCTTCGTCATACCCGGACGCCCCCAACCGTCAGACCCGGATTGTTCCGGGTATCCATCACTGCCGTCCGGCGGAAGCAGTGGAGAGAGACGCCCGGAACAATCCGGGCATGACGGCGGGGTTGCCGATCCGAAGAGGCTCCACACCCCAATCGAAATCATACGAACTTCGAAACCAGGACACCAGGAAGTCAGCAATTCCCGCTAGCGCGGTCGGTGATTCGGTGCGACGGGCAGGAGCCGGTGGAGTCACCGAGGACTTGGTCGCAAAGCAGCCGTTGCCCTCACACGAGGTCGTGCGCGGTGTCGATCTCGGCCATGTCGTCCCCTGAACCACCCACTGCTCCCCCCCGGCCACCGCTGCCCAAGCTCATGAGGTGTCATGGATGATGATCTCGGACCGATACCCGAAGGCGAGGGCTCGGTAGAGCATCTCCCAGCCCGTCAACTCGGAGCCCAGAAACAGCACCCGCACCCGCTCCCAGAAGTAGCGCGCCCGTTCGGCCTTCGCCTGCGCGCCCTGGAACAGCGCACAGCAGCGCTGCTGGCACTGGTCGATGAGGAACGCAAGCATCATCAGGTAGGCGAACACGGTGCTGAGGTGCTTCGTCCCGTGGCCGAAGTTGTGCTCGAAGCAGTAGCCTTGGTTCTTCAGGGTGTTGAACGTCTCGTTCTCGATGCGCCAGCGCGCCCGGGCGCTACGCATCAGCGCCATCACGTTGGCGTCGTCGATGGGCAGGTCGGTGACCCAGGAGAAATGTTGTGTCTTGGCGTTGGGGCGGGTCTCCCAGTATTCGAGGAAGTTCACCTCCAGCTCGAAGTGCGTGTCGTTGAGCGGGGCGGCGTTGAGATAGCGGAATCGGTGGTGCACGCCGTGCTCGTCGGTATGCTCAACGTACCGCACCGCACCTGTGTTCATCCGCTCGGTCGACTCCACCCACTCGAACAGCGCCTTGTGGTCGGCCGGCTTCGCCCCGAGAATGAAGCGCATATCGAGTGATTTCAGAAGCTTGATGTGCGGCCCGTTCGAGGCGAGCCCATCCTCGACCACAATGAGCTTCAAGTGCGGATGCTCGCGGCGCACATCACCCAACAGGCGCTTCGCCGCATTGCGCTCGCAGTCGTTCTTCGTCGCCCCCTCGTCCTTCACAATCGGCTCGGGCGCCAGCGGAAAGACCTCGCGCTGCTCGGGATGGGCCACCACCGCCCCCAGCATCTGGTGGTAGTACGTGACGCGTCCGTCTTTGTGGTGCTTCTCGCAGCAGTGTTCGCAGTGTACGCTCGACGAGGAGAAGGACCCCGTTCCGTCGACCGAGAGCACATAGTGCCCGCCCAGGCAGGTGAACCCCTCCAGCCCCTTGCCGCGCTGGAGCTGCGCGAACATGCGCTTGAACACACCACGCAGCTCCCGCGGGTCCACCTCGTCGAGCCGCTCGCGTAGCGCCGTGTCGCACGGCGCGCGCTCAATCGCGTACAGACTCTTCAGATTCGCCCTCACCGTCTCGTCGGTGCGCGCATCTCGGTCGAACCGAAGCAGCGACGGATACTTCAGCCCGAACACCGCCAACCCCGACATCAGGCAATCGCTCAGACTGAACCTGCGAGCGGACACCGGGTCCTCGAGCTTGTCGAAGCACGCGCGCACCACGCGCAGCAGTCCCGGTGCACTCAACGTCCCTCTCAGCCGCTGGTTGGCCATGATTGCTCACTCATCACTGAAGAAATCCTGACCATTATGCTGAATTCTCGTTCGAAAGTTTACGAAAACATTTTTCTCTCAGCTTCCCAACTCGCTGATTCCTCTACTATCCTCCAGATAGCGGGAATTGCTGCCAGGAAGCCGGCCCGGTTGGGTTGTTTTCCACAGGTGAATAACTGTCTTTGTTCGCTATTACAGAAATAATTCTCTATTGAAGATTGACAATGTGATATATGAGATAAAATGAGTTCGGGGGAAGCGGCGTCCGCGCGGACGCCGCTTCCCCACCTCTTGGCCCGGCGCCGGAACGACCCCGATTCGGCAGACAGGGGCAGGCTCTTCCCTGCAAGCGGCGGAGGTGGATTCCGGCGGTAATCGGCACAGGCTCCGGTCGACGATCGCGGGCATGAGACCGGCTCATACCATCGGCAGGGAGTTAGAGTCCGTTTGAGAAGTGGTTCAATGGGCGATTCTTCGCAGCAAGAGACTTTCCATTGCGACATGGATCATGGGGCTTCGGAGACATCGGGGCGCTGCTCGTAGTCTCGTACCGAACGGCGCCATCGCGTGAGCCATGCGAAGGTCCTCTCGACAACCCATCGGCGGGGCCCGACCTTGAAGCCCGGTTCGTCGTCGAGACGGCGCACGACCTCAATGGCGAAGTCGAGGAAGGCGGCCTTATCCATGAGTTGCGTCTTGTCACAGGCGCCGTCGGCGAACAGATGCTTGACCCAAGGCCCGCGCTTGCACAAGGCATCGAGGATCGCCTGCGCGCCGGCGCTGTCGCAGATATCGGCGCCCGTGAGGTTGACCATCGGAAGGCGCCCGTCGGTGTCTGCCGCCACATGCCGCTTGCGCCCGACTGTCCGCCTGGCCCCGTCCCGGCCTCGTTGCGCTCCGGGCGCAGGCGCCTTGACCGTTTGGCTGTCGATGACCCCGGCCGACGGATTGCTCTTGCGACCGACCCGCTTCCGGTCGAGCATCGACGCAATATCGTGAACGGTGCGAAACAGCATCGGCCGCACAAAGCGCCGGAACCGCCAATACACCGTCTGCCGGGGGGAAAGTCCTTCGGAAGCATCCGCCAGCCGCCGCCCGTGCGCGTCATGTAACGGATCGCGTTCAGCACTTCGCGCAGGTCCACGCCCGGCTTGCGGCCCCGTGCCGCCGGCTTCGGCGACAACGGCGCAATCCGCCCCCATTCCCCGTCGGTCGGATCGGGGGGATAACGCTTCGTTTTCCGCTCGATCGCGGCCATCCGGCCTCGCGTCTCTCGTGTCCACATGAAAAGCGTGACTCACATACCCAAAACCAACGCAACAACATTCTCAAACGGCCTCTGAGAACCTATGTGTGCATTTTCGTGTTCCGATTGAGGTGATTTGGTTTGGCTGTGAGACGAGTTTATTCGTGAGCATCCGGTGCAGGCCTCAGGTTGTGTTGGTCCGGAACCGGGGCCGGCTATGCCGGCGATGACGCCTGGGTCGGAGATATCGGGTTATGCCACCTGATCGTGTCGCCGGTCGTCCCGCCAGTTCCACGGCAAGAGTTCGTCGAGCCGGCTCTGCGGCGTCCCGGCGATGCGGTCGAGCGCGTCGGCGAGCCAGGTCCGGGGATCGACATTGTTGAGCTTGGCGGCGCCGATCGGGGTGCAGATCGTTGCCGCGCGCCTGCCGCCGCGGTCGGAACCGGCGAACAGCCAGGAGCGTCTGCCCGGGGCCAGAGGCCCGATTGCGCGTTCCGCAGCGTTGTTTGACAGGCGGATACGTCCGTCGTCGAGGAAGCGGGCGAAGCCGTCCCGGCGCTTCAGCATACAGTCCATGGCCCTGGCCACGGGGGAATGGCGCGACAGCCCGGCGCGCTCGGTGCGCATCCAGTTCTCGAGGTCGGCGAGGAGCGGCGCGCTCTGTTCGCGCGGCACCGCGAGGCGGTGCCCGGCGGCCTCGCCGTTGATGGATCGGTCGATGTCGAACAGCGCATCGATCCGCTTCACGGCCTCCACCGCCAGCGGCGAGATCGGCGGCGCCTGCCTGCCGCGCCTCTTGCCGGCCGCGATGTCGGCGCGCTTGTGGAACTTGCGCCCGGCATGCGCGAAGCAGGCAGCTTCGGTCACGGGTCCCGGCGATCGGGCGGGTTCGTAGAGCCGATTGTATCCGGCAAAGGCATCGGCCTGCAGGATGCCGGCGTAGCTTCGCAGATGCTCGACCGGGCGATCGCCCGAACGGTTCCGCGAGTAACGGAACAGGGCCGCCGGCGGGTCCGGCCCGCCGAACGGCTTGTCGTCGCGCCCATAGATCCAGGCCCGCACGGTGTCGGTCCTGCCCCTGGCCAGAACCGGCGCAGGCGTATCGTCGCCGTGCAGGCGGTCCGCCGCCGGCACATGAGACGCAATCAGGTCGTGCAACGGCTTCAACGCCACGGCGCCGGGGCCGACCCGGTCGACCGGGGTCGGCAGGCCGGGATCGACGCCCTCGCGCGCATAGCGCTCGCGCTGGCGGTTCAGCGGCTGATGCTGCCCGAACTTCTCGAACGGGATCATGGCCAGCAGGTTGGGGCCTGCCCGGCCGCGCGGCGTCGGGTGGAACGGCGCCGGCGGCTGGCCGATCTTCTCGCAGGCTCGGCAGGTGAACTTCTCGCGCACCGTCCGGATCGCCTTCCACCGGCGCGGGATGACCTCCAGCGTCCCGGTTATGTCCTCGCCGATCTTCGAGAGCTTCTGAGAGCCGCAGCACTCACAGGCACGCGGCGCGGGCGCAACCGCCCGCTCGCGCGGCAGATGCTCGGGGAACGGCTTGCGCGCCGGACGGCGCCGGGGGAACCCCTTGACCTGTGTCGCGCCGGCTGCGGCCTGTTCGGCCGTCAGCTCGTCCTCGGGCGCGCTTGCCTCAAGCTTGTCGAGCTGGAGCTCCAACTGGTCGAGAAGGCGCTGCTTGCGCTCCGAGCGCTGGCCGTAAAGCGCGCGCCCGAGCTTCCCGATCGTCAGCTTCATGGCGGCGATCTGCGCTTCGGCGTTCGCAGCCCGCGCCTCGGACGCTTTGGCCTCCGCCGCCGCAAGCGCGGCCCTCAGCGCGTCCATGTCCGATCCGTCCGGCATACCCGGCCGCGAATCGCAACGTCCGGTTCGCCGCTACGCCAATCCTGTGCGACGAGTCACTTCGCCGCCCGTCAGCCGACCCGCGAGGGCCGCCGGGTCCGGACCGGGTTGCGCCAGTCGATCCCCTCCGGCAGGTAGCCGAGCGGCGCCGCACCGATCGACACCGCCTCGCCCGACGCCAAAGGCCAGGGGAACCGGCCGCGCTCCAGACGCTTGGCATAGAGAGATATACCGAACCCGTCATGCCAGAGAGTCTTGGCGAGGCCGCCTTTGCGTCCGCGGAAGATGAACAGGGCGCCCGCATGCGGATCGCGACCCGGGCCCTGAGGGACCCGCAGCGCCAGCGTGTTCATCCCGCGCCGCATGTCCGTCACGCCGGTCGCGAGCCAGACCCGCGCCCCGCTCGGAACCGGGATCGTCGCCGCTCCGGAACCCCGAGCACCCGCGACAGCGCCGCCGCATCCACATCCCGGTCGACCGTCACGCGTGAGCCGTCCGCAAGGGCAATCTCGATCCGCCCGGAGGCAGACGGTTCGATATCCGGCGCCGCCGGCAGCAGCCTCGCGGGCGCCGCCCCTTCCGGCGAAGAGACAACCACCGGGACGAAGCCGCCTACCGCGCGCGCCAGCTCCCGATACTGGCGCCGCCAGCTGAAGACCGGGTGCGCGTTCACGTCGTGCCGGCGCGCCGCCACCGAAACCGAAACCCCGGGCCGACAGCTCTCCGCAACGACCCGGCGCTTCCGCGCCTTGCTCCACCGACGGCGACGCCCCCGACCGTCGACCCCGGAACCCGACCGCTCCGCTGTGTCCGACATCCGCACAAGCGCCCACTTATCCCTGGTGGACACTTGCCGCGCGCCCACCTTCGAGCCCGCACCCTCCCCGATCCCGGAGAAATCCGACAGGCGGCCTACGCCGGAGGCTTACGTTTATTCCCGGCTTGGCGGCAGTGATCGAGGATATCGTCGTGGTTTCGGAAGACGCGGTTCGAGAGCCGGTTTTCGCGCATGAACTGGCAAGCGTTTTCGACGGGGTTGAGTTCGGGCGAGCGGGGCGGGAGCGCCATGAGGGAGACATTGCGGGGGACCTTGAGGGTCGAGGGGGCCTGCCCTCCCGCCCGGTCGAGCATGACGAGGGCATGGGCGCCGGGTTCGACGGTGCGGGCGATTTCGGCGAGATGGGCGTTGAGCGCGCGTGTGTCGGCGTGGGGCAGACAAGCCCGCCCGCCTTGCCTTTCTTCGGGCATATGGCGGCGAAGATGCAGGCGGGGGTCGTTCTCCGGTCCCTGGGCGCGGAGGGTCGCGCGCCGCGTTTCGCCCCTCGCCGGATGATCTCGTTCTTCTGTCCGACGCGGGCCTCGTCCCGCCACCGGACTTCGATCTCGACACCGTCATCGAACCCGGCGCGGATCTCCCTCAGGCGTTCGGGGAAGTTTGTTTGAACGCCTCCACGGCCTCCCGGTCCCGGGCATAGTGGCGCGGGCGCGCAGAAAGCCCGGCATAGCCCATCCGGCGCAACTCCTGTCCGATTGTCGTTTCCGCCAACGACACGCCAAACCGGTTCCGAAGCCATGCCGCCGGGTCGCAGCGTCGCCAGCGCACCGCGCCGTGGAGCGCCGGGGCCGGGCCGCTCTCCACTACCGCCGCCGGGGCCGCGCGTTGCTCCTCGTTCAGTTTGTAAGGCGGACCCGGAGCCTTGCGATCCTTCAAGCCCTCCGGCCCGGCCGCGTTGAAGCGCAGAACCCGGTCCCGAACGATCCACAGCCCCCCCCCCGCAAATCGCGCCGCGTCCGAACGACGATCGCCGTCGCAGATCAACGCCAGCGTCGGAAGACGACGGGTCTGCGCCCCGTCGCGGTTCCGCTTCGCAAGGCGACGCAAACCGGACGCATCGAAATCTCCCCGCAACGGGATCGCCGCTCCCATCGCAAACCCCCAATCCAAAGCCCCGGACCTTGAATCGGAAAACCCGCCTTCAGCGAATCCCCCCATGAGTCAGCACACAGAACCGTTGGTATTACTCCGCCGGTCCGGGCGCGGCGTCGATCAGGTGCATGAAGGAGCCGGCGACGCGGCCGCGCGCGAGCCCGGTGGGGCCGAGCGGGCGGCCGAGCCCGTCCGCGGCCTCGAACAGCGATTCGCCCGGCCCTTCGCGGAGCACCCGCGCATAGTGGAACTCGTGGCCCCGGAAGGTCCTGCCGAACGGGAAGCCGCCGCGCGCGCCGAGTCTGCGGTAGCCGAGCCGCCGGGCGGGTTCGGCGAAGCTCGTCTCCAGCGCCAGCAGGCCCGCCATGGCGTGGCGCCCCCCCCCGGCGTCCGCCAGCCCCTCGCCCAGCACTATATAGCCGCCGCACTCGCCGTAAACCGGCCCCTCGTGGCGGCGGAGCGCGCCCAGGAAGTTGCCCGCCGCCGCGATGCGCCCGGCATGGAGCTCCGGATAGCCGCCCGGCAGGAAGACCGCGTCGCCGACGGGCGCCTCGTCGGCGAGCGGCGAGAAGAGCGCGATTTCGGCTCCGGCCCGCCGCCAGCCGGCCAGCACATGGTCGTAGGCAAACGCGAAGGCCTCGTCGCGCGCGACCGCGACGCGCTGGCCCGGAGGCGGCAGAGGCGTTGCGACCGCCGTCGGCGCTTCCGCCGTCCGCAGCGGGCCGAAGGGAATGGCCGCCGCCGGCACAAGGTCTGCCGCGCGCTCCAGCCACTCGTCGAGCGCGGCATGCTCGCCCGCCGGCACCAGCCCCAGATGGCGCGAGGGCAGCGCCAGCGCCGGCTCGCGCGGCAGTGCGGCCAGAATCGGCACCGCGCCCGCCCGCTCTCGCAGCAGCGCCTCGTGGCGGTCGCCCGCAACGCGGTTCAGGACGGCGCCCGCAATGCCGATGTCGCCGCGGTGGCGCGCGAATCCCTCCAGCAGCGCCGCGACCGACTGGCCCTGCCGCGCGCAATCCACCGCCAGCACCACCGGCCAGCCGGTGAGCGCGGCGAGGTCGGCGGTGGAGCCGCCGCCGCCCTCCGCCCCGTCGAAGAGGCCCATGACGCCCTCGACCACGGCGATGTCGGCGTCCGCATCGAGCGCGGCCGCCAGCGTCCCGGGCCGCATCGCCCAGGGATCGAGATTGCGGCAGGGCCGGCCCGCGGCGGCGGCGAGGAAGCCCGCGTCGATATAGTCCGGCCCCGCCTTGTAGGGCTGCACGGCGCGGCCCTGCCGGCGAAGCGCGCGGACAAGGCCCGCGGCAATTGCCGTCTTGCCGCTGCCCGAGGCCGGGGCGGCGATGATGACGCCCTTCACAGCAGGCGTTTCAACGCGGACGCCATGTCGGCGGCGCTCGCCTCATGGCTGAAATGGGTGACATAGCGCCCGTCCCCGTCCATCAGGAACAGGATCGAGGAATGGTCCACCAGGTAGCTGCCGTCCTCCTCCGGCGCCGCCTTGCGGTAGTAGATGCGCCAGGCGCGCGCGGCGGCGGCGACCTGTTCGGGCGTGCCGGTGAGGCCCACCGTGCCGGGATGGAAGTGGCCGGCATATTCCTTGACGATTTCCGGCGTGTCGCGTTCGGGGTCGATGCTGATGAAGACCAGCCGGACCTTCGCCGAGAGCGCCGGGCCGATCTCGTCCAGCGCCGCGCTGGCATTGAAGAGCGTGGTCGGGCACACGTCGGGGCAGAAGGTGTAGCCGAAATAGACCAGCATGTGCCGGCCCTCGAAATCCCGCTCCGTGACCTTCCGGCCGTCGCCGTCGAGGAGTTCGAACGGCCCGCCCACGCTCGGCCGGCCCTGCTCCGGCCCGCCGTCGAGCGTCCACCATAGCCAGTAGCCGGCGAGCGCGCAGACGAGGACGCCGGAGATGAGCAGCCCGATCCGCAGGCTCCTGCGCATGGGTGCGCCCGCGCCTCAGAGCGCCAGCCGCAGCAGCGCCGCCAGCACGGCGACGAGCTGGATCATGTTGACGAAGGCCGCGCGCTTGTGGGCGCGCGTGAACTCGTCCGCCGCGCCGTATTCGCCCCGCTCGCGGGCGTCGGACAGGCGCTGCGTCTGCGGCATGGTCACATAGCGCGAGGCCACGAAGGAGACCGCGACCAGCGCCATGATCGCCGCGTCCCAGGGCTGCACCGCCAGCGCGGCGGCCGCAGCGATGCCGGAGACAACGGCCATGAAGAGGTAATAGGGGCCGAAGGCGTCGCGCATGAAGGCGTCGGCGACCGTCTTGTCCAGCCGGCGGAACACCATCGGCGCAAAGAAGCCGGTGAAGGTCACCATGCCGCCGAACGCAAGCGCGCTCGCCGCCACCGCGATTCCGAGAAGGATGGTCTCCAGGCCCGACATGCCGCCCCGCCGTCAACGACGCTTCCGGTATAGCCCCGCCCCGCCCCGCCGGGAAGGGGCCGGCGGCGGCGCCCTCGCCGGAACACGCCCGGAGCGGGCGTCCGAAGGCGGAGGGACAGTCCCGATGTGTCATCAAGTGTCATGCGATTTCATGGTCCGCCGCCCGCTTCCCTGTGCGGAAAGGGGCGCCGCCTCTCCTTCCGAGACAAGCAGGTAGCCCCGGTTCTCGACGGTATCGAAGGTGCGTATGGCGGCGATCAGATCGGTCGCTCGGACCCACACCCAGGGCGCCCGGTTCGGGTTCACGTCCATGATGAGGAAGGAATCGCTCGCCCGGTCATAGGCCCCGAGCGGCGAGATATGCCCGCCGCCCGCCTGCCCGAGCGCCTTGCGGGCATAGTTGACGAGCACATAGTCGTTCCGGGCGGCGAGGTTCCGGGGCAGTTCGTTGCGCAGCGGTTCCGGCGCCGCGCCGTCGTCCACGACGCGCACCGTCACGGACAGGCCGTGCGCGCGAAGCACCTGCCCGAGTTGCCGGAGCTGCAGGCCGAAATCCCTCGCCACTCTCCCTCGATCTCGATGGGCTTGCCCAGAACCTCCGCCGCGGTCTTCGCACCCTCGACCGGCACATTGTTCGGCGTGTATTTGCTGAGGAAAGGATCGAAGCCGGGCGGCAGCCAGGCCATGTCTGCGGCGGTGATCGGACGGCGGTCCTGCGGCAGCTCCTCGCGCTTGCGGAGGCGCAGCGCGTTGAGCACGACCACGGACGACGCCGGGCCGCAATAGATCTTGTTTTCCTGGCTGACGAAGTGGTTGCTGAGGGCGAAGAAATCCGCCTTGTGCGCCGAGCGCGAGAAGCGCGCCGCGCTTTCGTCCGTATCCCACGCGACCAGCGGGGCGCCCAATGCCGGCGCGGCCAACAGGACGGCGGCGGCCAGAGCGGTCCGGAAACGGGTCATTTTGCGTCTCCCTCCACAACCGGCGCCCGGACGCCTTCCCGGCCCCGGCGAAGGCGCGCTTCCGCTCTCCGGTCCGTATTCCGCGGCTGCGTCCGGCCGTCCCGGCCTCCGGTCGAATCGGCCGCGGCCCTGCTTCCGCGCGTCGCCGCGGCCGCGAATGCTGCTCATTTCTCCCCCGGCTTGCCCAGCCAGTCCAAGCGCGGGCGCAGCGCGGCGATGGGGCCAAGCGCGATGACGGCGGGGGGCTCGGCCTCCCGGGCGGCGTGGCCGAGGCCGGCGAGCGTCGTCTCGATGACGCGCTGGCGGGGGGTGGCGGCGTGGCTGACGATGGCGGCGGGCTCGCCGGGCGGGCGGCCGTGGGCCATCAGGCGCGCGGCGATGGCGTCGATCCGCCGGAGCGCCATGTAGAAAACCAGCGCGGGCGAGCCCCGTGCGAGCGCCTCCCAGTCGAGGTCGCCTTCCTCCGGCGCAGCATGGCCGGAGACGAAGGTGACGGCGGAGTTGGCGTCGCGGTACGTCGCCGGGATGCCCGCATAGGCGAGCCCGCCGATGCCGGCCGTCACGCCCGGCACGATGCGGAACGGCACGCCTGCGGCTGCCAGCGCCAGCGCCTCCTCGCCGCCGCGCCCGAACACGAACGGGTCGCCGCCCTTGAGGCGCAGCACGCGCGCGCCCGCCTTCGCTTCGGCCACCAGCCGGGCGGAGATGTCGGGCTGGCAGGGCGAGGGCCTGCCGCCGCGCTTGCCCGCAGGAACGATGCGCGCGCCCGCCCGCGCCATCGCCACCGCACCCGGATCGACCAGCGCGTCGTGGACCACCACATCCGCGTCTTCGAGCGCGCGGGCCGCCAGCAGGGTCAGCAGGCCGGGGTCGCCGGGGCCCGCGCCCACGAGCCAGACCTCGCCCGGCGCGAGCCTCGGCAGGTCCGGCGTCATTTCCCGAGCAGGCGCAGCAGCAGCAGGGAGACCGGCGTCATCCGAGCGATGGGGCCGCCCACAATTTGCCCGACCGCTTGGCGGACCGCGGGCGGCGGCGGCTCCGCCGGCAGGTCGAGGCCGCCGACCAGCCCGGTGGACGCCTCCCGCGCGGCCTCCGCCCCGGCGGCGATCACGGCGGCGAGCCGCCCGTCGCGGTCGAGCGCCGCAAGCTGCACCCAGGCGAGCGCCAGATAGCCCGGCCAGTAGGCCAGGTGCCGGTAGAGGCTCGCCACCACCGTATCGCCGCCATTGCCGAGCCGGTTCAGGGCGAGCACCAGTTCGCGGACTTCCGGCGAAAGCGCCGCCATCGCCGGGATGGGCGGCAGATCGCCTTCGACCGCCGCGCGCGCAACGCCCCCGGCTGCCGGAACGGAACCGCCGGCGGGCGCGCCTTCGAGCGCCGGCAGCAGCGCGCCCAGCGCGGCCAGGTTCAGCCGGTTGCCGCGGTCGTAGCTCGCCAGCACTCTCAGGATCGCTTCGGTCCCGGCGTCGTCGAGGCCCATGGCCGGCAGCATCTCGCGAGGCCAGGGCGGCAGGTCCGGCAGCGGCGTGCGGGCCCGGATCTCCGCCGCCGCGGCGTCGGCGCCGCCGCCGGCATAAAGCGGTCGCACGGCGTCCCACGCCCATTCCAGAGCGCCCGGAAAGAAGGCGAGCCGGCGCCAGATCAGGTTCACCACCGGCACGCCGAGGACGTCCCTTATGTCGGCATAGAGGGTGGCGGCGCGGCCGGTCGCCTCGCTCTCGGGCAGGGTCGGCATGGTATCGGTCATGGCGCCCTGTTTATGTCCGCTTCCCCGCCAGCCGCAAGGGCCGCCCTCTCCCCGCAAGCGGGGCGAGGAGATTTCAGGGCGGGTAGAGCCGGTCTGGCGGGCGCGCGCGGGGGAGAGCCTGCTGCGGACCGCGATTCGGGGGCCGGGGCGGGAGGCTGTCCCGGTCTGGCCTTGCTGGAGGACACTCCTGGCGAAGTGTCGTAATTGCCCGGGATGTTTGTTTTGAGGGGGCGCTCCACAGGCGCCGGCTTGTCTGGCGAATCGGGGCCGTCCACCGCCCCCTTCCCTCATCCTGAGTAGCCGACCGGAGGGAGGCGTATCGAAGGGGGCCGCGCCGAGACCGCCGCCCTCCCTCGATACGCGGCTGGCGCCGCTACTCGGGACGAGGGGGACGCGGAGGCCCGCCGCGTTGCGCCGGGCGGGATGACGATGGACGCGCATCGTCTGCATCCCGGGCAGTTACGAAGTGTCATGAAATGTCGTAACTGCCCGGGATGAGCGATCCGGTTATGGGTTGACGGGTTTGTGGAAAAATGGGTCAGCCTGGCCATGGTTGGTTCCGGTTCGCGCGGAAGCGGTTATCCGGGGTCTGTTATGGAGACTGCGGAGGAGAAGGTTGCGCGTGTTGAGTTGGAGAACGCGCAGCTTCGGGATCGGGTTGCGCGTCTTGCAGAGCGGCCGGGGGAGTTGGAGCGCCGTCCCGGTCTGAACGGCGGCAATAGCGGCAAGCCTCCATCGAGCGCTGGGTTGAAGAAGCCTGCGGCGGAGCGTCGAACCCGGAGCCTGAGGGGCAAGACGGGCCGGCAGCCGGGCGGTCAGGCGGGCCACGAGGGCCGGACGCTTTGCCGGACGGGGAGCCCGGACCGTGTGAAGGAGCATGTTCCGGCGGTATGCCGGGGCTGCGGTCGGCTTCTGCGATCGGTTGTCCGGTCGCGCGTCGGGTATTCGACCTTCCTGAGCCGCGTCGGTTGGAAGTGACGGCGCACAGCGGTCATGCCTGCCGCTGCGGGCGTTGCGGTGAGGTGACGCGGGCGTCGTTTCCGAAGGGGGTATCGGGTCCGGTTCGGTATGGTCCGCGTCTTTCGGGCGTTGCGGTGTGGCTTCGTCACGGTCGGTTCCTGCCGGAGCGGCGGTTGTCGGAGGCGCCGGGTGTGTTGTTCGGGGCGCGCGTGTCGCCGGCGACCCTGGCGAGTATGAGCCGTCGGGCGGCGGCGCGTTTGCGTGCTGCGGCCGGGCATATGGAGGAGATGGCGGCCCGCAAGGCGCGTGCGAAGTATCCGGACGAGACCGGGCTTCGCCCTGGCGGTCGCACGCGGTGGCTTCATGCGATGCGCGCCCCGCTGCTGGCGGCGTATCGGGTGAGCGAGCGGCGCGGGGCTGTGCCCGAGGGTGTGAGCGGGATAGCGGCGCACGACCGCTGGCAATGCTGTTGGCCGATGGCGGGGGTGGAGCACGCGCTTTGCAATGCGCATCGCCTGCGGGAGTTGCAGGCGCTTGTGGCGTGCGACGAGGAGGACCGGGCGCGGCGCCTGCCGCGTCATCTGCTGCGGGCGCGGCGAGTGGCGCGTGTGGCGCGGGAGCGGGGCATTGCCGTTCCGGGCGGTTGCTGGCGCGGATTGTGCGCGGCTGCGACCGGCTGCTTGTCGAGGCGATGAAGCGCCATGAGGACCGGACGCCGCTCTCCTCGCCCGGCCGGTGCGGGACGCCGGGGCGGCGCAAGGGCCACAACCTCGCCTTGCGCCTGCATGCGCGCCGGGACGAGACCCTGCGCTTCCGCACCGACGCGCCGGCGCCCCTCACCAACAATGAGGCCGAGCGCGACCTGCGCACGATGAAACGGCGACAGAAAATCTCCGGCGGCTTCCGCTCCCGGCGCGCCGCCGACGACTTCGCCATCCTGCGCTCCGTCATCGCCACAGCCCAAAAGCAGCGCCACAATGTCCTCAACACCCCGATGGGGCCGCCCGCAAGCTTCATCCAGGACATCCGGTACGCCTGAAACAAAACCAGGCAAGCCCCGGGCAATAGCAAACATCCTGGGCAGTTACGAAATGTCATGACACTTCGCGGGGGCTCCTCCGACAAGGCCATGCCGGGAGGCGGGAAGGACAGGGCGTCCGCGACTGTTTCAAACGGAGACACTACTGAACGGGGAGACCGCGCATTGACAGGACGGGCCGGTTCGGGAATGGTCCGGGGCCTTTTTCGGGGGGAGGGAACGCGCATGTCCGACGGGACGATGCAGGCCGTGATCGACCGCGCCTGGGAGGACCGCGCCGCCATCGGCCCGGGCACGAAAGGCGAGGCCCGCGAGGCCATCGAAGCGGCGCTCGATGCGCTCGATCGCGGCGAGGTCCGCGTCGCCGAGAAGGCGGACGGTTTCTGGCATGTCAACCAATGGTGCAAGAAGGCCGTGCTGCTCTCCTTCCGGCTCGCCGATTCCGCCCCGGTCTCCGGCGGGCCGGACGGCGCGCCCTGGTTCGACAAGGTGCCCTCCAAGTTCGAGGGCTGGGACGCGGCCCGCTTCGCCGAGGCCGGCTTCCGCGCCGTGCCCAACTGCGCTGTCCGGCATTCGGCCTATATCGCCCCCGGCGCCGTGCTGATGCCCTGCTTCGTGAATGTCGGCGCCTGGGTCGGCGAGAACACGATGATCGACACCTGGTCCACGGTCGGCTCCTGCGCCCAAGTGGGCGCCAACTGCCATATCTCGGGCGGCGTGGGGCTCGGCGGCGTGCTGGAGCCGCTCCAGGCCGAGCCGGTGATCGTGGAGGACAACTGCTTCATCGGCGCGCGCAGCGAGGTAGTCGAGGGCGTGATCGTCGGCGAGGGCGCGGTGCTCGCCATGGGCACCTTCATCTCCGCCACCACGAAGATCGTGGACCGCAACACCGGCGAAGTGCATACGGGCCGCGTGCCGTCCTATGCGGTGGTCGTGCCGGGGAGCCTGCCGGGCCGGCCGCTGCCGGACGGCAGTCCGGGGCCGAACCTCTCCTGCGCTGTCATCGTCAAGACGGTGGACGCGCAGACCCGCGCCAAGACGGCGATCAACGACCTGCTGCGCGACTGATGTCCGGGGGCGCCCTCGAAATCGCCCGCGCCCTGATCCGCTGCCCGAGCGTCACGCCCGCCGACGCTGGCGCGCTGGATGTGCTGGAAGCGGCGCTCGGGCCGCTCGGCTTTGCCTGCGAACGGATGCCGTTCGCCGCGCCGGGAACGCCGGATGTGGACAATCTATACGCCCGGCGCGGCAGCGAAGGGCCGCTGTTCTGTTTTGCGGGACATACCGATGTGGTGCCCGCCGGCGACCCGGCCGACTGGAGCGCGGCGCCCTTCTCCGCAACGGTTTCCGGCGGGCGGCTCATCGGGCGCGGCGCGGCCGACATGAAGGGGGCGATCGCGGCATTCGTGGCCGCCATTGCCCGCCTCGGCCCGGTGCCCGGCTCCATCGCACTGCTCATCACCGGGGACGAGGAGGGGCCGGCGGTCAACGGCACCCGGCGGATGCTGGAGCGGCTGGCGGCGCGCGGCGAACGCCTCGACGCCTGCGTCGTCGGCGAGCCCACCAACCCCGCGCGCTTCGGCGAGACGATAAAGATCGGCCGGCGCGGTTCGCTCAACGGGCGCCTGATCGTGGAGGGAATACAGGGCCATGCCGCCTATCCGGACTTGGCGGACAACCCGGTGCACCCGCTTGTCGCCATGGCGCACACGCTTGCAACCGCGGCGCTCGACGACGGCACGGCGCATTTCCAGCCCTCGTCGCTCCAGGTCACCAGTGTCGATGTCGGCAACCCGACCACCAACCTGATCCCGGCCCGCGCGGAGGCGCGCTTCAATATCCGCTTCAACGACGCCCATAGCGGCCCGGGACTCGAAGACTGGCTGCGGCGGACCCTCGACCGGCAGGGTCACGGCTATTCGCTGGAGGTCGCCGTCAGCGGCGAATCCTTCCTCACGCCGCCGGGGCCGCTGGTGGACCTTGCGGCGGAGGCGATGCGGTCGGTTACGGGCCGGATGCCGGCACTCTCGACTTCGGGCGGCACATCGGATGCGCGCTTCATCAAGGACTATTGCCCGGTCGTCGAGCTCGGCCTTGTGAGTGAAACCGCGCACAAGGTGGACGAATATCTGGAGATCGCGGACCTTGAGGACCTGACGCGCGTTTACGAGAAGATGCTCGCGGGTTATTTCCTCTCCTGACACCGCTCGGGAGAGCGTTTCGGATGCTTTGGGAGATTCGAACGGGCTGCGCTGCGGCACTGGCCCTGGCCGGCGGGAACACGGGACCGGTTTCCGTCCTGACGGATTTCTGGCGCTCTTTCCGCGCGGCCGTGGTGGCGTTCCCGTTATCGCTGCTGGTGCTGGCGCTGGCGCCGCACAGTTTCGAGGTTACGACGAAACTGGTCGCCGCCGACGTCTTCGGCTACATCGCGGCCTGGACGGCCTTCCCCCTCGTCATGATCTATCTGGCGGACCGGATGCAGGTCTTCCCGAATTATTGGCAGTTCATTGTCGCCACCAATTGGGCAAACCTGCTGCAGAGCGCCGTCTTCACCGTCGTCATCCTGGTCAACGCGTCGGGCGCCTTGCCCGAAGCGATCGGGGCGATGTTGTTCATGGCGGCCTGGTTCTGGATCCTGCTGTTAAAATGGCGCCTCGCCCGGCACGGCCTCGGTATCGCCAACTTCCCGGCGGTCGGCGTCGTCCTGCTGGACATCGCGCTCCGCCTCGTCATCGCCCGCGCAACGATCTGGTTCGGCAGTTGAGGGCGCGGGACTTTCCGGCGGCTGGCCGCCAGGTTGACAGCGGGCGGACCGGGCGGGTAGAAGCCGGGGCTTCCGGCCCGGGATGGATGCGATGAAGGTCGTTCGTTCGCTGAAGACATTGAAGAAGCGCCACAAGGACTCGCAGGTCGTGAAGCGGCGCGGCCGCATCTATGTAATCAACAAGACCAACCGCCGGTTCAAAGCCCGGCAGGGCTAAAGCGCTGCGTGCTCTGGCGCTCGCGGCCCTTCTTGCGCTTTCGGGCGGCATCGCCGCCGCCGACCAGAACGATCCGGAACTGCCAGCACTGTTCGAACGCCTTAGGCAACCGTTGGCGCCGCAGGAAGCGGCGGCTGTGGACCGGCGTATCTGGCTGCTCTGGCTGCATTCCGACGACAAGGCGGTCAACCGGCTCATGGCCCAGGGCGTGATTGCAATGCAACGGGGCGCGCTCGACCGCGCGCTTGACCGTTTCGACGAAATTACCAGGCGGGCGCCCGATTTCGCGGAAGGTTGGAACAAGCGCGCCACCGTCCTCTACATGATGGGGCGCCACCGGGAGTCCGTGGCCGACGTGCAGCAAGTGCTCAATCTGGAACCGCGCCACTACGGCGCGCTATCGGGCCTCGGCATGATCCTGACCGCGCTCGGCCGGGAGGAGGACGCGCTGGAATGGCTGCGCCGCGCGCTGGAGCTGAACCCCTACCTCGACGGGGTCCGCCTTCTGGCGGACGAACTCGGCGAGCGCCTGAAAGGCAAACGGATATGACCCGACTGCCGGCCGCCACGCTGGCGCAATTGGAGGCGGCCGGCGTCGAGACCGGCCGCCCGCTGCTTATTTCGGATGCGGACGAGGTTCTGTTCCGCTTCGTCGAAACCTTTGCCGGCCATATCGAGGAGCGCGGCTATTCCTTCGACTGGTCGTCCTTTCGGCTGACAGGGAATGTGCGGCAGACCGTAGACGGCGCCGTGCTGGACCAGTCTCAGGTCTTCGCCCTGTTGCAGCAATTCTTCGCCGAGCGCGTCGAGGACATCCCGCCGGTGCCGGGCGCTGCGGCCGGGCTCGCCCGGCTTGCGCGCGCCGGCGTGCAGATCGTGGTGCTGACCAATATTCCGGCGGCCCAGCGGGACGCCCGGCGGGTGGCGCTGGCCCGGAACCGGATGCCCTACCCCGTCGTCGCGAACACGGGAGACAAGGGGCCGGCGGCCGCCTGGCTGGCGGCGCGCGCCGCCAGCCCCGCCGTCTTCGTCGACGACGGCCCGAACAATCATGTCTCGGTCAAGCAGGCGGCGCCCGGCGTCGCATGCCTGCATTTCGTGGCGACCGAGCGTCTTGCGCGGCTGGTCGAGAAGCCGCCGGAAGCGGACGGTCGCCCGGAGGGTTGGCCGGCGCTGGAACGCGCCGTCGCGGCCTCGCTCGGGCTTACTTGTGGCGGAACGTGATCCGTCCCTTCGTCAGGTCGTAGGGTGTCATCTCGACATCCACCCGGTCGCCGACCATGACGCGGATACGGAATTTGCGCATCTTTCCCGCGGTGTGCGCGATAATCTCGTGCTCATTCTCGAGCTTTACGCGAAACATCGCGTTCGGCAGCTTTTCGGTCACGGTCCCGCCGAAGACCATCATTTCCTCTTTCGGCAAGGGCAGGCACCCTCCTTTTCGTGTTTACTGGCCCTTTATTCAGGATAGCAGCCGGCCTCGTCAACCGAGACCGTCCGAGCCCGCACCGCAAACCACGGCGACAACCCGTTCGCCCGGCGCCGGCCGGTAGGCGCCCGCTGTCAATGCAGCGATCGCCGCGGCGCCGGAAAGTTCGGCCGCCACGCCCGCCTCGAACCAGAGCCGGCGCGCCGCCTGCCGCATCGCTTCGTCATCCACCAGGACGATGCGGTCCACGCCCGCGGCGATGAGTTCCAGATTGAGCGGCGCCGAGCGAAGCGGCGCCAGCGTGCCGGCCTCCGTCTCGATCCGGTCCAGGGTCACCAGCTTGCCCGACTCCAGGCTGTCATGGAGCGTCGGCGCGCCGACGGGTTCCACACCGATCACGCGAATGGAAGGCTTGAGCGCCTTGAGCACCGTCGCAATGCCGGCTATCAGGCCGCCGCCGCCGACAGCGACGAGGACCGCATCGGCGTCGGGCGCATCCTCGAACAATTCAAGCCCGACCGTCCCCTGGCCCGAAATCACGGCGGGATCGGCAAACGGATGCACATAGACGGCGCCCTCGGCCTCGGCGTGGGCGAGCGCAGCTTCGTTCGCCTCGTCGAACACCGAACCCGCCACCCGCACCGCAGCACCCCAGCCGCGCAGCTTCCGCGCCTTCGCTTCGGGCGTCGAGGTCGGCAGGAAGACCGTGGCCGGAACGTCCAGCACGGACGCGGCATAGGCGACGCCCAGGCCGTGATTGCCGCCCGACGCCGTGGTCAGCCCGCCGGGCGCATCGAGACCGAGCGCCTTGTTGAGCGCGCCGCGCGGCTTGAACGATCCGGTGACCTGGAGACATTCGAGCTTCAGGAACAGTTGTCCCGCCAATAACGGCTCGCGCAGCGCCGCCGCCTCCAGAACCGGAGTGCGCCGAACGCCACCCGCAATGCGTCCGGCGGCGGCGCAAACCGTCTCAAGACTGACCGGTTCGCCGGTCACCGCTCCGCCAGCTCCATCCACTCGTCCTCGGTCAGGACCGTGACGCCGAGTTCTTCCGCCTTGCGCTTCTTGGAGCCCGCCGCCTCGCCGGCGACGACAAAGTCCGTCTTCGCCGAAACGCTCCCGACGACCCGCATGCCGATCTGCTCGGCGCGCGCCTTCGCCTCCCGCCTGCTCAGCGCGGCCAGCGCGCCGGTGAAGACAATTGTCTTGCCGGCGAGACCGCCGGCTTCCTCCTCGTCCGACGGGGCGGCGCCTCCGGACTCCTCGACCGCCACTTCCGCAGCCAGCGCATCGACGATCTTCCGGCTGCGGGGATCGGTCAGGAATGCCACGAGATTTTCCGCGCGCCCGGTCCCCATTCCGTCGATGCCGATCAGCGCATCCCACGCCTCGCCCTCACGCGCGACCGCGGCCGCCGCCGCCTCTCTCAGCGTATCGAGGCTGCCATAGTGCCGCGCCAGCAATCGCGCATTGCCCTCGCCGATATGGCGGATGCCGAGCGCGAAAAGGAAGCGGTCGAGCGTTATCGTTCGTCGTTCCTCTATGGCCGCCAGCAGGTTGTCCACCGACTGTTCGCCCCATCCTTCGCGCTCCAGCAGTTCGGCGCGCCGTTCGCGCAGCCGGAAGATGTCCACCGGTGCGGAGATCAGTCCATCGGTGAAAAAGGTCTCGATATGCTTGCGTCCGAGGCCTTCGATGTCGAAGCCGCCGCGCGAGACGAAATGCTTCAACCGCTCGACCGTCTGCGCCCGGCAGACGAGCCCGCCCGTGCAGCGCCGCACGACGTCGCCGCCTTCGCGCCGGGCCCCGGAACCGCAAACCGGACACGTCTCGGGCAGGCGGAACGGCGCGGTTCCCTCCGGGCGCCTGTCGAGGCGGACCCCCAGAATCTGCGGAATGACATCGCCTGCGCGCTGGATAACGACCGTATCGCCGATGCAAATGTCCTTGCGCCCGATTTCGTCCTCGTTGTGCAGGGTCGCGCGCGAGACCACAACGCCGCCGACCGTAATCGGTCGCAGCACGGCGACAGGGGTCAGCGCGCCGGTCCGCCCCACCTGGACCAGGATGTCCTCCAGAACGGTCTCGGCGCGTTCGGCCGGGAATTTGTGCGCGACCGCCCAGCGCGGCGCCCGACCGGCAAATCCCAGCCGCTCCTGCCAGTCGATCCGGTCCACCTTGTAAACGACGCCGTCGATGTCGTAGTCGAGCGCGGGGCGCAGTTCGCCGATTGCCCGATGGGCTGCCACCAGCGCCGCCGCATCTTCTGCGCGCGCCCCGTTCGGCTCGACATCGAAGCCCCACTCCTTGAGCCGTTCGAGCCACGCAATGTGGGTCTCGGCCGGGCGCTCGCTGACCTCCCCCCAACCATAGGCGAAGAAGCGCAAGCGCCGCCCCGCCGTCACCGCAGGGTCGATCTGGCGCACGGACCCGGCGGCCGAATTGCGCGGATTGGCGTAGAGCGGCAGGCCTTCGCGCCCGCGTTCCTCGTTGAGCCGCCGGAATTCGCCATGCGCCATGTAGATCTCGCCCCGCACTTCCAGGACCTCGGGCGCCGGGCCCGAAAGGCGCTTCGGCACGCCCTCGACGGTCTCGATATTACGGGTGACATTTTCGCCTTCGCGCCCGTCGCCGCGCGTCGCCGCCTGCACCAGGCGCCCGTCTTCGTAGCGCAGCGCAATCGAAAGGCCGTCGATCTTCGCCTCCGCCGTCATCGCGAGCGGCGCTTCGGGCGCAAGATTGAGGAAACGGCGCACCCCCTGGACGAACTCGCCTACATCCTCCTCGTCGAAGGCATTGCGCAACGACAACATCGGACGCGCATGGATGACCTTCTCGAAACCCGCAGCGGGCCGGGAGCCGACCTGCCGGCTCGGGGCATCGGCCGGCGCGCGGTCCGGGAAGCGCGCCTCCAGTTCGGTGTAGCGGCGCACCAGCGCATCGTAGTCGGCGTCCGAAATCACCGGCGCATCCTCGCCGTGATAGCGCCTGTCATGGTCGGCGATCTCGGCGGCAAGGCGGGCCATTTCCCTGGCGGCCTCGCCCGCCTCGGCGCTGTCCGGAAGGTTCGTCATCCGCCCTCGCCGACAATAAGCGCGCGGGCGGCCCGCCTGGCCGCGCCGGTTATCTCGGCGCCCGCCAGCATACGCGCAATCTCTTCCTCGCGCCCGCCTTCGTCGAGCTCGGCCACAAAGGTGCGCGCGCCCTCCCTGGATACCCGGAAATGCCGGGACGCGCGCGCCGCCACCTGGGGCGCATGGGTAACGACCAGCACCTGGCCCGCCTCTCCGAGCGCCGCCAGCCGCGCGCCCACCGCCGCCGCTGTCGCGCCGCCGACCCCGGCATCCACCTCGTCGAAGATCATCGACGGGCCGCTCTCGGCCGCCAGCACCGCCTTCAGGGCCAGCGCGAAACGCGCGAGTTCGCCGCCGGAGGCAATCCGGCCGAGCGCCCCGTAGGGCATCCCGGCGCCGGTCCGGACCTCGAAGCGCACGCGGTCCGCGCCTGACGGCCCGGCTTGACCGGGCTCCAACGCCACGCGGAACGCCGCCCGCTCCAGCTTGAGCGGCGGCAGTTCGCGCCCGACGGCATGCGCCAGGGCGGAAGCCGCCTCGCGACGGCCGGCGGCAAGGGCAGCCGCAGCCCGGTCGAAGGCCGCCCTTGCGAGCGCCGCCCCCTGTTCCAGCCCGGCCGCATGGCCGCCGGCCTCGTCGAGCGCCTCGACGCGCCGGCGCATATCGCCGAGCAATCCCGGCAACGCCTCGACTCCGACCCCGTGTTTGCGAGCAGCATCGCGAAGCGCGAACAACCGGGCCTCGACCGCATCCGCCGATGCTTCGTCCTCCTCGATCCGGTTGCCGAGCCCCTGCACCAGCCGCTCCGCTTCCTCCGCCTCGATGGTCGCCCGGTCGAGCGCCGAAAGCGCCTCGTCGAAGAGGCTCCCCGCCTCCGGGCTTGCGCGGGCAAGCGAGCGGGCGGCGCCGCGCAGCATGGCTGCTGCATCATCTCCCAGAAGGGCGCGGGCTTCGGTGGCCGCTTCCAGGATTTTCCGGTGCGCCAGAATCCGGCGGCGGCGGGCCGCCAGACAGGCCTCCTCGCCGGGACGCGGGGCCAGACGCTCAAGCAGTTCCAGTTCGGCTTCCAGTGTTTCCCTGGCCGCCAGATCGCGCGCCAGCGCCTCGCGCGCCGCCATTGCGGCCTCCTCCGCCCGGGCCTGCGCCCGCCAGGAGGCAGCCGCCGCCTCTACGAGATCGTCATGGCCGGCGAACCGGTCGAGCAGCCCGCGGTGCGAGGCTTCGTCCAGCAGGCCCCGCTGTTCGAATTGGCCGTGGACCTCGACCAGCTCCTGGCCCAGCCGCCGAAGGAGACCGGCCGCAACGGGCGTATCGTTCACGAAGGCGCGGGACCGCCCGTCCCGCCCGAGCGTGCGGCGCAGGAGCAGTTCCCCGGCCGCGTCGATTTCCAGGTCCCGAAGCGCCGCCGATGCCTCATCCGGGGGCGCGTCGAAACAGGCGGCCACATCGGCCCGCTCCGCGCCGACCCGGACAAGCCCGCTATCGGCCCGCACGCCCAGAGCCAGGCCGAGCGCATCCAGCAGGATCGACTTGCCCGCGCCGGTTTCGCCGGTAAGCACGGAGAGGCCCGGTCCGAAAGAGAGGTCCAGCCGTTCGATCAACACCACATTGCGGATAGCAAGCCCGCACAGCATGGCGGCCGGGCGTTATCCCTTGGGGGCCGGCGGAGGCGTCCGGGCCGGCGGCGCCCCGCTTTTCCCGCCGGCGCGTTCCCGCTCCAGCCGCCGGGCGCGTTCCTTGAGAGCCTCATCTTCGGCCGCCCTCTTTTCCGCCAGTTCCCTTGCCAGTTCCTCGGCCCGCCCGCCGCCGCCGCCAATGGTTTTCGCCGGATCGAACACGGCATTCCAATTCCTCGAAAACCAGTCTTCGCCGCCGTCTTCCGTCCTGCTTCCGCCCTTTTCGACGAGGCTGTAGCTGTCCACGTACCACTCATTGCCCGGATAGTTGTGCTGAAGCACGGCGGCGACCCTGACCGCCTCCTCCTCCAGCCCCGCGGCCGTATAGGCCTCGGCGAGGCGGTGCAGCGCTTCCGGCACATGGCTCGTGGTCTGGTATTCGTCCACCACGATGCGGAACCGATTGATCGCGGCCAGCAAGTGGCCCTGGCGCAGATAGAAGCGCCCGACGCTCATTTCCTTGCCGGCCAGATGGTCGCGCGTCAGGTCCAGTTTCAGGCGGGCGTCATTGGCATAGTCGCTGCCCGGGAAGCGCCGCACCACCGCCTCCAGCGCCGACCGGGCCTTGCGCGTCAGGCTCTGGTCGCGTCCGACATCCGAGATCTGTTCGTAGTAGGAAATCGCCGTCAGGTAGTAGGCGTAAGCCACATCCGGGTTGCCGGGATGAAGCTCGATATAGCGTTGGAGAGCGGCGATCGCTTCGTCGAATTCGTCTGCCTGGTAATGGGCATAGGCGCCCATCAACTGCGCCTTGGTGGCCCAGACCGAATAGGGATGCTGGCGCTCCACCTCGTCGAACCGCTCGGCGGCGACCGCAAAATCGCCTCCCAGCAGCGCGTCCATGGAAGCGTTGTAGAGCTCCTCCACCGAGCGCTCCACATATTCCTCGCCCTCGTCGGTACTGCATCCGGCGAGCACTCCGACGACAAGCAGGGCGGCGAGAACATTCCGCCAATGACGACCGTTCGCCCGACTCACGGCATCCTCACGGCAACGGGATGAAGATGACGGGAGTCTATGCCATGCGCCCGTCAAAGGATAGCGTCCCTGCAGGTTCGCACCGGGAACGCTGCGCCGCCCGCGCGCCGTCCTCGCAATCGACGCATCGTCCCGCGCTCGCGGCCCATCCGGGATCGACCCTGCTGCAGGCGCACATCCCGTTTCGGTCCGTAACCGACGCGCCCGGATCGAGTCCGGGGCGGGAGGCTGTCCCGGCCCGGCATGGCCTTGCCGGAGGAGACCCCCTGCGAAGTGTCATGACATTTCGTAACTGCCCAGGATGTTTGCTATTGCCCCGGGGCTTGCCTGGTTTTGTTTCAGGCGTACCGGATGTCCTTGATGAAGCTTTCGGGCGAGCCCATCGGGGTCTTGAGGACATTGCGGCGCTGCTTTTGGGCTGTGGCGATGACGGCGCGCAGGATGGCGAAGTCGTCGGCGGCGCGCCGGGAGCGGAAGCCGCCGGAGATTTTCTGTCGCCGTTTCATCGTGCGCAGGTCGCGCTCGGCCTCATTGTTGGCGAAGGGCGCCGGCGCGTCGGTGAGGAAGCGCAGGGTCTCGTCCCGGCGCGCCTGCAGGCGCAAGGCGAGGTTGTGGCCCTTGCGCCGCCCCGGCGTCCCGCACCGGCCGCGTGACGGGAGCGGCGTCCGGTCCTCATGGCGCTTCATCGCCTCGACAAGCAGCCGGTCGCAGCCGCGCACAATCCGCGCCAGCAACCGCCCGGAACGGCAATGCCCCGCTCCCGCGCCACACGCGCCACTCGCCGCGCCCGCAGCAGATGACGCGGCAGGCGCCGCGCCCGGTCCTCCTCGTCGCACTCCGCAAGCGCCTGCAACGCCCGCAGGCGATGCGCATTGCAAAGCGCGCACTCCACCCCCGCCATCGGCCAGCAGCATTGCCAGTGGTCGCGCGCCGCTATCCCGCTCACACCCTCGGGCACAGCCCCGCGCCGCTCGCTCACCCGATACGCCGCCAGCAGCGGGGCGCGCATCGCATGAAGCCACCGCGGGCGACCGCCAGGGCGAAGCCCGGTCTCGTCCGGATGCTTCACACGCGCCTTGCGGGCCGCCAGCTCCTCCATATGCCCGGCCGCAACACGCAAACGCTCCGCCGCCCGACGGCTCATACTTGCCAGGGTCGCCGGCGACACGCGCACCCCGAACAACACCCCCGGCCCCTCCGACAACCGCCGCTCCGGCGGAAACCGACCATGACGAAGCCACACCGCAACGCCCGCAGCGGCAGGCATGACCGCTGTGCTCCGTCACTTCCGGAGGACGCGGCTCAGGAAGGTCGAATACCCGACGCGCGACCGGACGACCGACCGCAGAAGCCGACCGCAGCGACGCCCCGCAGCCCCGGCATACCGCCGGAACATGCTCCTTCACACGGTCCGGGCGCCCCGTCCGGCAAAGCGTTCGGCCCTCATGCCCGCCTGACCGCCCGGCTGCCGGCCCGTCTTGCCCCTCAGGCTCCGCGTCCGACGCTCCGCCGCAGGCTTCTTCAACCCATCGCTCGATGGAGGCTTGCCGCTATTGCCGCCGTTCAGACCGGGACGGCGCTCCAACTCCCCCGGCCGCTCTGCAACACGCCAACCCGATCCCGAAGCTGCGCGTTCTCCAACTCAACACGCGCAACCTTCTCCTCCGCAGTCTCCATAACAGACCCCGGATAACCGCTTCCGCGCGAACCGGAACCACCCATGGCCAGGCTGACCCATTTTTCCACAAACCCGCCAACCCATAACCAGATCGCTCATCCCGGGCAGTTACGATGTGTCATGTTCTGTCATGGTCCGCCCTGTGGCGGCCTCTTTCTCGTCGCCCCGGACTGCGATCCGGGGCCTCCTGCGGCAAGGACGGCGGGCGGGCGTCGAGGTCCCGGCTCGCTGCTGCGCAGCGTCCGGGACCTCGACCGGGGGGCGTGCTGCTCATCGGTCCTCTTTGTCCGTTCCGTTCTCCCTGCCGTCCGGCTCGGGGGCGACCCTCAGTTTCGCGCGTATAGCGCGCGCGAGGCGACGGACACACCTCTCCTGCGAGTTCCAGACAGGTTTTTCGGAAGCGGAATCCTCTTCCTTCAGAACTATTCAAGCACAATTTCTCCTATGCTGAGCCATAAACGAAACAAAATGAAACCTGCTTATCCGTGAGGCTCCGCACGTGAGGCTGTATGTTTCAATATATTCTGCATGAGGGGGTCACGGTTATGAGGTTCAAGGTTGCCTCGCGCGTGCGTGGTTTGAGCGACGAGGCGTTTCGCCAGGTCTTCGGTACCGAGGAGCAGTGCCGCGCGGCCGCTGGTCCGGCTGCGCTGGCCGGACGGCTTCGTCTGCCCCTGCTGCGGTCATCGCGGGCATTGCGTGCTGGCGGGGCGCGGGCTCTATCAATGCAACCGGTGCAAGAAGCAGACATCGCCCACGGCGGGCCCGATCTTCCACGCGACCAAGCTGCCGCTGACACTCTGGTTCGCCGCCATCCACCCGATCGTGACGGCGAAGAACGGCATCTCGTCGGTGGCACTCGGCCGCCGTCTCGGGGTCAAGCAGCCGACGGCCTGGGCCGTGAAGCACAAGATCATGGCGGTGATGGCGCGGCGCGAGGGGGAGACGGCGCTTACGGGGCGGGTCGAGATGGACGACGCCTGTCTCGGCGGGATGCGCTCCGGCGGCAAGCGGGGCCGCAGCGCGGCGGGCAAGACGCCCTTCGTGGCGGCGGTCTCGACCAGTGCGGAAGGGCGCCCACGCAAGCTGAAGCCGGCGCCGGTCAAGGGCTTCCGCAAGCGCGAGATCGCGCGTGGCGCCAAGCACTGGCTGGCCCCCGGCGCGGCGGTTGTGACGCATGGGCTGGGCTGCTGGAGCGCACTCGACGAGATCGCCTGCAGCCATCAGGCAATCCACACCGGGGCGGGCCGGCAGGCGGCCCGCATGGCGCCATTCAAATGGGTGAACACGACGCTCGGCAACATCAAGTGTGCGATCACCGGGACCTGTCGCAAGCTCGGCCCAGACCATGCCGAGCGCTACAGCGCCAGCTTCGCCTGACGCTACAACCGGCGCTATCAACTCAAGACAATGATCCCGCGTTTCGTCCATAGCGCCGCACGCAACGAAACCATCCCCTATCGCCTCCTCATCGCTCGATGACTTTCAGCGATAAGCAGGTTCCGAAATGGCTTATCCCTTTGCTTCCGGTCACCCCATATGTTGATCGGCGTTCTACGTTCCAGGCGCGGTTTTCGGGCCGTGCCGGGGGATTTGCGGGAGTTTTGGACTTGGGGAAGTTGGTTTCGAGCGCTGTCAGGCAGGTTGGCGGGACGGCATTCGGCCCCGATTGAGGCAGATCGGCGGGCGGGCGGCGGCTGGCGCCCGGCCTGCGGCGATCGGACGTGTTGTCCGGCGCTGTCGCGGCAGTCGGCGGGTCGCAGGCGCGTGCCGATGCCGAGCGGGGTGTCGAAAGCCGTTGCGGTGTGGCGGCGACGGTTCCAGCGGAACACGCACTCGTCGAGGTAGCGGCGCAGATGGGCGCGGCGCAGGCCATGGCAGGTTCCGAGCGCCCGGCGCGCTTCAGGTTCGAGAACACACGATGGATCCACGTCAGCACGAGAGGGGCGGGCGTTGCGCCAACGACCCTGGGCTGGCGGTCGTGATCGGGCAGGCCGCAATACCCTCTCCAGCCCTCGGCCATCACCCGCGCGCCCGGCGCCGGGGTCCCGGCAACGAAGGCACGAAGGCGGCGCGCGGAGAAATCCCCGATCGGCGCCAGCCGGATGCGGCATGGCTCGCCCTCGGGCGATAGCTCGACCGCGCCGGCAATGCGCATCTTGCCTTGTGGGCTGCGACCTTGCCCGCCCGTGGCCGGGTCTCTTGCGGTGCGGAACGGGAGGGGGGCCTCATCGATCTCGATCGGGTCCTCAAGCAAGCTACGATCCGGATCGACCATGGCGCGGCGCCGCTTGTGCAGCCCGAGCCGGGCACTCTTGTAACTGCCGAGCCCGAGCCGGGCCTGGAGTTGCAGGGCGGAGATACCATTCGAGTGCCTGGTCGCGATGTGAACGGCCATGAACCGGATCTTCAGGGGCAAGGGGCTGCGGTGCACGATCGTGCCTGCGGTCACCGGGGTCTCCTTCCCGCAGGCCGCACATTCCCGGCTCGCCCGGCGCCGTTTCAGTTCCCGGCCCCTGTCATGGCCGCAGGCGGGGCACACGAAGCCGTCGGGCCAGCGTCTGGCGGCGAGAGGCCGGGCACAGGAGGCTGCATCGGGAAAGCGCGCCTCGAAGGTGGCGCGGGACATCGGGCGGTCATATTTCCAGCGGCTGGCCATATCGGAACACTATACGAACATGATGCCCACGACCACCGGAAACTCAATATCTCGTCAAACCGGACCCAAAGGGATAAGCTCTAAGAGTGAATATCTTGGCTCCCCGTTTCGTCGGATGAGGGCGCGCAGCGCGGGGCGGCCGGATACGGGTGGGTGAATCCGGCAGGGGATCCACCCCGGGGAAGCGGTCCGGCGCCGCCTGCCGTCAAAACCGGATTGCGGCCCGGAGCCGGACGCCGGTGTCGGCGGCACCGCCTTCGTGGCGGTATCCTTCGAGGTTCATGCCGACCCGTTCGCCGAGGGCGTAGCGGGCGCCGAGACGGAGCTCGCGCCGGTCGTTCGACATCCCGAACCCGCCGTAAGGGGTGAGCAGGCCGGCGCGCAGCCCCAGGCCGTAGCCGAGTTCGCTGTCGAGACGCAGCGCGGCGGGGATATCGTCCCGGTCCTCCGTCTCGCGCGCCGTCAGCCCTTGGCTCCACAGCCGGTCCATGCCGCTGCCGGCCTCGCCCCAGCTTGAGCGCAGGGCGAAGGACAGGCCGCGGCCCGCACGGCCCGGCGCCAGGCCGAGCGAGCCGCTCACGCCCCACTCCTCGACCCCGCCTTCATGGGCCAGCAGGGTGCGGGCGTCGAGGCCCGCGGTCAGCCGGCCGCCGGTGTAGTCCAGCCCGCCGCCGAGCTTGACCCCGAGACCGGCCTCGCCGTCGCCGCCGTCATGGCGCAGGCCCAGCTCCACCGAGGGCCGCAGCAGCGGGCCGCTCTCCAGCCGACGCTCGTGGGAGCCTTCCGCCGCTAGGCGCAGCCGGTTCGCATCCGCCGTCACCGGGGCGAGCAGCGAACCGTTGCCCTCCAGTTCCATCTGCGTCAGCCAGCCCTCACCCTTGAGGTTCAGCGCAAACGCGCCGCCCGCGTCCCGGTCGCCGCTCTCCGCCAGCCGCCGCGCTCTTCATCGAGAGGTCGCCGGTCTCCCGCTCCCGGCCCATTACTGCCAGATGCGTCGCCTCCTCGTCCTCGATCTCGACTTCGCCTTCGCCATAGCCCAGCATCGCCCAGACATGGGAGCCCGGCGCCCACGACCGGGAGACATAGGGATGCAGGCCGCGCATCCGGGTCTCGTGGGCGCCCTCGACCCGGCCGTCCGTATCCGCACACTCCTGCTGCGGTTCACGCATGCGGACACACCGGTTCTCGCCCGTATAGGTGTAGTCGAGGTCGCTCCCGCTCCACGACACCGCCAGCCCGGCGAGCAGGTCGTCGCCGAGGCGGGTATCGGCCCCGAGATAGAAGCCGGCCAGGGAGCCGTCCCAGTCCACCGCGCCGCTGTCGCCCGACAGCGGGCGATAGTGGCCCGAGCCCCACAGGGTCACATCCCCCGGACGCGGCGCATGAGGAGCCTCACCCGCACCGCCGCCTGCCCCGGACCCCGATCCGGGGGCGGCGGCGCGCGCGACGCGCTGTCCGGCCCGCGGCGGATCCGCGTCCGGATCGGGTCGATACATCCCCCCGCCAGCGGCCGCACCGGGCGCGAAGCTCTGCCCGAACAGCAGGCGCCCGGCGTCCAACCCGCCGCCCGCGCCGGAACGCAGGCCGGCCAGCGGCAGCTCGAACGACGACCGGCCCAGCAGCTCGGTCCACGATATTCCGCCTTCGTTGATCGCGTCCCGGTGCGCCGTCAGGAAGCCGGCCAGCGACGACTGGCCGCCGAAGCTCAGCCCGCGCCGCCGCCGCCCGAATGCGCCCGCTCCATGCGCCCGGTCACCGCCTCGACCGTCGCCGCCGCCGCTGGTGCGGTTCACCGTCCATCTGAACTTCGCCGCGACATCCACGGGGCTGTCATCCGTGCGCCGCACCGGGATGCCGACCGTGCCGCCCTCGCCGACCCAATAGCCGCCGGACTGGGGCGGCCGCGCCATGAAGAGCGTCACCGGCCCCGAAGCGTCCGCCGGACCGTCGCTGGCGCCGATAATGACCTGCCGCCGGTCGCCGGGGTAATCGCGTGGACCGCTCGGCTGAACGATAAACGTGTTGGCGTCGTCCGGGGGCAGCAGCTCGACGATGAACGTCTCCTCGGCATCGGTGTCGGCGTCGCTCGCAATCGCAATGGCGATCGTGACCTCGGTGGTGCCCGCCGGCACCTCGATGTCGCCCTCGGAGGCGGGGATGTCGCCGTCTTTGAAGTCGGCCGCCTCGGCGGGATTGCCGGCGCCGCCGGTGCGGTTCACCCGCCACTGGAACTTCGCCGGGGTATCCGCGGGGCTGTCATCCTTGCGGCGCACCGGGATGCCGACCGTGCCGCCCTCGCCGACCCAATAGCCGCCGGACTGGGGCGGCCGCGCCATGAAGAGCGTCACTGGCATGGACGTCACCGGCTCCGAAGCGCCCATCGGACCGCTGGCGCCGACGGACACCGGCTCGTTTGTCAGCGAGCCGCTGCTGTCGGTGTAGTCGCTGCCCGCCGTGGCGGTGCCGCCGCCGGTGGACCATCGCACCGTCACCGTCTGCGTGCTGGCCGTGCTCAAGGTCACCGTGAACCGCGCGTCGGTCGTCGCCCCGGCCCCGCCCTCGGCCACTGGCGCGGGGTCGGCGATCGACAGGGCCGGCGCGGGCTCGTCGTCGTCGGTGAGCTCGAACTGCGCCCCCGTCACCGTGAAGCCGGTCAACGTGCCGCCCACCGTCACGGTGGTGTTGCTTTCGTCGGTCTCGTCATTCTCCGGCGTGAACGTCAACGTTCCCTGCCCGCTCGATTGTCCCGCCGCGATCGTCACGTCGAACGGCGTCACCGCCGTATAGCCGACCTGGCCCGCCGGCCGCGGTCGCCTCTGCTCCGGGAAGCGGCGTCCCGGCCGGACCGGCGTTCTGACCCCGGAAGCCACGGAAGGAGACGAGTTTGCGCCTGCGCGCGAGAGCGGGACACGGCCAGGCGCTCGGCGCTAATTACACCGATAGAATGCAGCACCGATGTCAAGCGCGTAATGACGCCCGCAGATGCTCATGCCCCGCCGGCGCGTTGCCGTCGCGGAACTCCGAATGAACCATCACGCCCTGTTCCGCCCACCGGCAGTTCGGCGGCTGGCAAGCCCGGAACTTCTTGTCGCAATACAGCGCCTGGCGCTTGCGGGTCTCGATCAGGACCGCAACGCAAGACCCCGACGCTCACGGCGCCTCGGCAACGCCTTCTCCGCAGACCCCGACAGCGCCGCAAAACCCCGGTCCCCGGACAGACGCTCCACGCCCGAAACCCGGCCCCCGCCCACAAGGTTCGGCGTCAGGACCGTCGCCACCATCCGAACGTCCAGCCAGCCCCGATCCCCGGCAACCCGAAGAGGACACCGCACCAGCGCCCCAAGGTCCAGCGCCCGCATCGGGTCCGGATAAATCCCGAACCCCGCCAGCGCCGTCACTTCGCTACCCCGATCCGCCGACGCATACCGGAAATCCAACAAACCCTGTGACAGGCTTCCGCGCCCCGTCGGTGACGCTGCGTTTGCTCAACCAGAATCTTGAATCCAAACAGATTCAACGCCAACAGGGACCGCAAAAAATCCTGGTCGGACATCGGGGGCGTCAGGCGACGACCCGCCGCACCTCTGTCCCGGCGCCTTCCCACCTCCATGCCGAATCGTCGGCGAACAGCGCCTGCAACAGCAGATTGTTGAGCCGGTGCCCGGACCGGTACCCCTGGAACGCGCCCAGAATCGGCGCGCCCGCCAATGCCAGGTCGCCGATGACGTCGAGCACCTTGTGGCGCGCCAACTCGTCGGGATAGCGCAGGCCGCCGTCGTTCATCACGCCGTTCGGCGAGATCGCCACCGCATTCTCCAGAGAAGCGCCCCTAGCGTAGCCGCGCGCGCGCAACTCTTCCAGCTCGTGAAGGAAGCCGAAGGTGCGCGCCCGGCCGACCGTCTCCGGGAATGTCTGGCTCGCCGAATCGAAATCGAAACGCTGGACGCCGACATGGGGGTGGTCGTAGTCGATCGTGCAGGAAACCTGGAACCGGTCCGAGGGCAGCAACCGGGCCCAGCTCTCGCCGTCCTGCGCCTGGACCGGCTTCAGGACCTCGATTCGACGCCGCGGCCGGAACGGCAGCGGCCGGATGCCGACGCAACCGATCAGGAAAGTGAAGTCGTCCGCACTGCCGTCCATAATCGGCAATTCCGGCGCATCGACCTCGATTGCGGCATTGTCGATCCCCGCGCCCGCCAACGCCGCCAGGACATGTTCGGGCGTGCTTATGCTGACGCCGCACTCATTCGACAACACCGTGCATAGCGTCGTATCGGCGACCATGTCCCACCGTGCAGGCACCACGCCCGCATCGCCGGCAACATCGAGGCGCCGGAATACAAATCCATGTCCCGCAGGGGCCGGCCCCAGGGTCAAATGCACCTTGCGCCCGCTATGGATACCTATGCCTTCGCACGCAATCGGTGTCCGTAAAGTGCGCTGTCCGCAGTCCACCCGTCTCGAAAGACGTTCGACCGGTTTTCCCTCTCGTTCGCTCATTGCGCTGTAATATGACGTCCCAAACTGGCAAATAGGCAAAGGGACCATAACGAGGTGCTTCGCGGCTCTACAAGTCACACTTTGTTAAGGAATGTTACGGCGGGATCGGCTTGGGGCGTCCTGCCGCTCAAGAATCCGGAACAGGCGAAAACGCGGCTGGCGCCGGCGCTGAGGCCCGAAGAGCGGCGGAAATTGTTTCGTATCATGGCGGAGGATGTCCTGGCGGCGCTGTCCGGCGCCGAGGGTCTGGCGGGAACGGTCGTCGTTACCCACGACCCTTGGGCGCAGGCGCTCGCCGAGAAATACGGGGCCGCGATACTGGAGGAAAGCCAGAATCGCGGCCAGAGCCCGGCCGTTCGCGACGCCGCCGCCGCACTCGCCCGCGCCGGAGCCGGGGCCGCGTTGGCGCTGCCGGGCGATGTGCCGCTGGTCTCGCCCGCGGAAATCCACCGGGTCCTGGCCGCCCACGGGCCGGCGCCGGCGGTGACCCTGACCCCTGCGGCGGACGGGCGCGGGACCAATTGCGTGGCCTGCTCGCCGCCCGACGCCATTGCGTTCCATTTCGGCCATGACAGCTTCGAGCCGCACAAGGCCGAAGCGCGGGCTCTCGGCGTCGAGCCGCGTATCGTCACGGGGCTGCCCGGCATCGCCCTCGATGTGGACAAGCCCGGGGATTTGCGCATGCTGCTTGCGCAGGGTGGCGCCTGTCGGGCGCTCGAATGGCTGAACGGCACGGACATACCGGCGCGCCTTGCCGGGGAGGAGAGGGATAGATGACGGCGCTTCAGTTCGGGATCATGAACCGGGGCCAGTTCCCCATCGGGGACGACCCTAAGCAGCACTGGGACGAGTTGGTCGAGCAGGCCCGGGCCGCCGAGCGGTTGAAATTCGACTCCATCATGAAGGGCTCCCACTACAGTTCCTGGCCGTTGATGGACTTCCAGCAGGTGCCGTTCCTGGCCCGCATGAGCGCGGAATGCCCCTCGCTGCGGCTGCTTTGCGGCATCTGCCTGCTGCCGCTGCACAAACCGCTCGATGTCGCGGAGACCTTCGCCAACCTCGATGTGATGAGCGGCGGCAAGCTCATCTTCGGCATCGGGCTCGGCTACCGGGAAGTGGAATTCAGGGCCTTCGGCACGACGCAGAAGGACGCCGTGCCGCGCTTCGTCGAGAACCTCGAGGCGATCCGGCGGCTGTGGACCGAGGAGCGGGTCACGATGAAGGGCTCGCATTTCGAGCTCATCGACGCCGCCTGCACGGTCAAGCCGATCCAGAAGCCGACGCCGCCCGTCTGGGTCGGCGCCAATGCCGACCGGGCGATCGAGCGCGCCGCCCGGCTGACGGACGCCTGGTTCATCAATCCGCACAACACGGTGGCCACGACCGCCCGGCAGATGGAGGTGTACAAGCGCGCCCTCGACAAGGCCGGCAAGCCGATGCCGGAGGAGCTGCCGATGATGCGCGAGGTCGTGGTGGGCCGGTCGCGCGAGGAGGCCATCCGCACCGCCGAGCCCTACCTGATGGCGAAATACCGCGCCTACAAGGAATGGGGCCAGGACAAGGTGATGCCGGAGGGCGACGGCGATTTCGGGCAGGACTACGAGGACCTGCTCAAGGACCGCTTCCTGTTCGGCTCGCCCGACGAGGTGGCGGAGCAGATCATCGGCTATATTCGCAGGTTCGCCATCAACCACTTCGTGTTCGGCATCCAGTATCCGGGGATGCCGCAAAGCATGGTGCTCGACGAGATGGCGATGCTCGCCGAAGAGGTGATCCCGAAGGTGCGCTCGGGCGTCTAGAGCACGATCCGTTCCAATTAGAACCGCATTTCGGGCCGAACCCGAACTCGTCGCCCCGGCCCCCGAGCCGGGGCCTCGCGAGGCCGGGCAATGTCGCATGAAGACCCCGGATCGTCGCTGGCGCGCCGTCCGGGGTGACGATCAGGGCTGTGTGGACGGTTCCGTTTCAGATCGAACGGATCGTGCTCTAAAAGGCGAGCTTCGCGGCGCCAAGCATCCGCATACTGCGGCTGTCCTGAACCAGCAGCGCGACGCCGCCCGCCGCATCCTGCGCCGTATCGACCTCGATTTCGCTTTCCATCGCCGCGCCGTTCCACCGGACGACCTGCACGACCTCGCGCACCACATTGCTGTAGCTGAGGCGCCGCCCGGCATTCTCGCCGCGTTCGATATCCTGGTCGAGCTTGCGGGCGAAGCGCACCAGGTGGACGCGCGCCGCGCCGTCTCCGGCCGGCAACGCATAGCCGAGGCGGCCCGGTCCGCGCCATTCGAGCCTGACTTCGAGCCACGCTTGCGAGGTGGCTTCCGCCTGGGCGATGGCTACCATCAGCCGCTCCGCATCGAAGCCGACCACGTCGTAGCGCCCGTCCACCACCATCTGGGGGGTATAGACATTGCGGCGGCCGAGCGCCGGGCTGTAGGCGTATTGCCGGTCGGTTCCGGCCTTCGTGGCGAAGGGGTCCGGCCAGCCGAGCCGATCCCAGTAGTTCACATGGAAGCCGAGCGCGATCACATCGTCCCGGTCCGCGAGGCGGCCGAGGATGCGGTCCGCCGGCGGACAGGACGAGCAGCCCTGCGAGGTGAAGAGCTCGACCACCACCGGTTTCGCGCCGTCCGCCCACGCAATTGCGGCAGCGAACAGGCTCGCCGCGACAATTAACGCCCGCTTCAGAACGGCGATCATTCGAACATCGCCACCGCGCGGATCGGACTGCCCGTGCCGCCGCGAATCCTGAGCGGGAAGCCGATGAAACGGAACCGGCCGCGCCCGACCACCGCCTCCAGATTGGCGAGGCACTCCATATGGGTGATCCGGCGCTCGGCGCAGGCGCGGTGGGCGCGGAAGTTGAGCTCGCCCTCCGGAGCGGGACTGACCGCCTCGACGCCGAACATGCCGATCCCCTTGTCGGCGAGCCAATGGACCGACTCCGTCGCAAGGCCCGGGAACTCGCGCCCATAGGCCGGCGTGCCGAACATGCGCCGGTTGACGCCCATGGCGAGCAGCACGGTGTCGCCCTCGCGAATCTCCTCCCCCGAAGCGGCAAGCGCAGCCTCCATCTCCTCGACCGTTACGGCATGGCGCGGCGGCGGTTCCCCGAGGTCGAGGCAGATCGCCGGGGTATAGAAGCGTTCGAGCGCCATCCGGTCTATCGACTCGGCCTCCGGATCGGGATCGAAATGGCAGAACGCATCCACATGGGTGCCGGAATGGTCCGACAGCGAGAGCGCCAACGCTTTCGAGGTGAAGTCGAAGCCGCCGGCGCTCTTGATCTCCGAGTGGTCGTTCCAGACGGTCACGACCACCGGCGGATGGGACGGATGATGGGCGGTGCGGTGATGCAGTTCGCGGGAGAGATCGACAAGCTCCATCAGACCGGCCGATCCCCTTCCAGGGTCACCCGGTGCATGGTCCGGCGATAGCCCTGGTAGTCGTTGAGCGCGTAGTGCTGGGTGCAGCGGTTGTCCCAGAAGGCGATCGACCCCTGCCGCCAGCGGAACCGGCAGGTGAACTCCGGACGCGCCGCCTGCCGGTAGAGAAAATCGAGCAGCGGCCGGCTTTCCTCCACGGTCCAGCCGTCGATCCGCCGTGTGAACGCCCCGTTGACGAACAGGCACTTGCGGCCGGTTTCGGGATGGGTGCGCACCACGGGATGGCTGCTCTCGACGGTCTCGTCGATCTCGGCGAGCTTGGTGGTGCGCGTCGCGTTGACGGCGTCGCGGCGGGCCTTGTCCGCGAACAGGTCGGAGCTGTGGATGGCGCGCAGCCCCTCCAGCATCTCCTTCATGCCGTCCGACAGCGATTCATAGGCATGGTACTGGCTGGCGAACATCGTGTCGCCGCCGGCCGGCGGCACTTCCAGCGCGTAGAGGATCGAACCCAGCGCCGGCTCCGGCAGGTAGGTGACATCGGAATGCCAGACGCCGCCGATGTTCCCGGTCGCCTCCGGCTCCTTCAGCACCGGCAGGATTTCCGGGTGCCCCGGCAGCGACCTGTAATAGCCGTGGACGTTGAGGTCGCCGAAACGCCGGCCCAGATCCTTGTGGCTGTCGGGGTCGAGCGCCTGGTCGCGGAAGAATATCACCTGGTGGTCGAGAAAGGCCCGGTGAACCGTGTCGAACTGCTCGTCCGACAGCCGCCCGGCGAGATCGATGCCGTGGATTTCCGCGCCGAGCGCGCCCGCTACCGGCCGAACCTCGATGCTGTTGGACTTCATGGCGTTCCTCCCCTATCACTCTTTCGGAAACTTACTCTATCACCTTGTCCGCAGCCAAACATGACGATGCCCGAACTTCAGGGCCGCCTCGACCGGGCGGCCCGGCGCCAGGAGACGCCCTGCGGCGAAGGCCATATGGTCTGGCGCGAATGGGGCGCCGGGCGCACGGTGGTCCTGCTGCTGCACGGCTCCTTCGGCTCCTGGACGCACTGGCTGCGCAATATCGAGCCGCTGGCGGCGCGCTTCCGGGTGCTGGCCTGCGACCTGCCGGGCATGGGCGAGAGCGACCTGCCGCCGATGCCGTTCGACGAGGGCAGCCTCGCCGACATCCTGGCGGCCGGGCTGGCGCGGCTCGCGCCGGAGCCGTTTCATATCGTCGGCTTCTCCTTCGGCGGCATCGGCGGCGGCCATGTCGCCGTCCGCACCCTGCCGCAAGTGCTCAGCTACACCGCCATCGGCTCCAACGCCCTCGGCCTGCCGATGTTCGGCGATCCCGCGAGGATCGACTCGCTTGCGCTCGCGCTCCAAAATGCCAATACGCGCCGTGCGCGCATCCGTTCCGGCAGGATCCCCGCCGGCGGCAACCTCGCCCGGCGGCTCCGTGAAAGGGCGGCGGCCGGCCTGCCCCTCCAGGGTATCTGGGGCGAGCGCGACGCCACGGCCGGCGACCTGCTTCATACCCGGCGCGACCTGTTCCAGACCGTGCAGCCCGGCTGCCCGTTCCATGTCGTTCCCGGCGCCGGCCATTGGACCGCGTTCGAAGCGCCGGACGAAGTGAACCGCATCCCGATCGACAACCTGCCCGCCATGGAGGTCCCCGCGTGCACGCACTTGAAGCCATAGCCACCCGCCGGTCCGTCCGCGCCTTCAAGCCGGACCCGGTGCCGCTGGAAACCGTCCGCGAGATCCTGGAGGTTTCGGCGCGCGCGCCCTCCGGCACCAACATGCAGCCCTGGAAGGCGCGGGTCGTGACCGGCGCCGCGCGCGAACGGCTGACCCGGGCCGCCCTCGCCGCCGGCATGAACGGGGCCGAACTGAAGGCGGAGTACAAATATTACCCCGACCGCTTCCCGGAGCCCTATCTCTCGCGCCGCCGCAAGGTCGGCTGGGACCTGTACGGCCTGCTCGGCATCCAGCGCGGCGAGACGGACAAGATGCGCGCCCAGCACGCCCGTAACCAGATGTTCTTCGATGCGCCGGTCGGCATCATCTTCAGCGTGGACCGCGTGCTGGAGATCGGAAGCTGGCTCGACTACGGCATGTTCCTGGAGAATGTCATGGTGGCGGCGCGGGCCTTCGGCCTGCACAGTTGCCCCCAGGTCGCCTGGACGCCGTATCACGAGACCGTCCGCGAGGTGCTCGGGATGCCGGAAGAAGAAGTGGTCGTCTGCGGCATGGCGCTCGGCTATGAGGACGATGAGGCCATCGAGAACAGCCTGCGCACCGAGCGCGCGCCACAGTCGGCCTGGGTCTCCTTTTACGACGAGTGACACGAAGCCGGCCCGCAATGCGGTTCTTCGGCAGCAGGGCGTCGATCTCCTGAAGCAGCGTCGGGAGGCCGAAGAGCCGGAGCGCAGCGCGCTATGCGAGATGTTGTCCCGCCGCCGGGCGGGCGCGTTCGTCCCGGCGGAAGAAATGGACGCCCGGTTGAAACGGATGACCGCCGGCAAGAAGCGCTCCCGCGGCGTTTCGCGCCGGCAAGCCGACGCCCGGTTCTAGTTGAGCCAGCGTTTGCGGCGGCGATAGTGCTTTACGTTGCGGTAGGAACGCTTCTCGCCATGCTCGCTGATGCCGAGATAGAACTCCTTGATATCGGCGTTCTCGCCGAGCTCGGAAGCCGGGCCGTCCATGACGATGGCGCCGTTCTCCATCACATAGCCATGATCGGCGATGGCGAGCGCAAGCGCGGCGTTCTGCTCCACCAGCAGCACTGTTACGCCCTGCTCCTTGTTGAGCTTGCTTATGATGCCGAAAATCTCCTCGACGATCATGGGCGCGAGGCCCAGCGACGGCTCGTCGAGCAGGATGATCTTCGGGTCCGACATCAGCGCCCGGCCGATCGCCAGCATCTGCTGTTCGCCGCCGGAAAGATAGCCGGACTGCACATGCCGGCGCTCCGCAATGCGCGGGAAATAGCCATAGACCAGTTCCTTGCGCTGCTTCATGACGGCGTTCGGCCGGATATGGCCGCCAGCAATCAGGTTCTCGTCAGCCGAGAGGTTGACGAAAACGCGCCGCCCCTCGAAGACCTGCACGATGCCCTTCTTCACGATATCATGGGCCTCGAAATGGTCGATCCGTTCGCCGTCGAGATCGATGGAGCCGCGCGTGACCGCGCCGCGCTCCGGCTTCAACAGGCCGGAAATTGCCTTGAGCGTCGTGGTCTTGCCGGCGCCGTTGGCCCCGAGCACGGTCGTGATCCTGCCTTCGGGCACCTCGATGGAGCAGCCCTTCAGCACCAGGATCACATTGTCGTAAACGACCTCGATATTATTGAGATTCAGCATCGCTTCATATCCGGGCCGTCCGGTTGAAAATGGCCGAAGCGGCGGAGCCCGAAGGCCCCGCCGAAGTCCTGCAGCCGAGCCTTACTGGCGGCTCGCATCCGCTTTCAGCAGTTCCACAACCGCACCGCGGTAGCCCTGGAACCAGTCGGTGGTCGGCACGAATTTGGCGCCCTGGACCTGGAAGATGCGCACCCAGCCGCCGCCTTCATGGTCGAAGCCGGTGATCTCCATCGGCGGAACCAGGCCGCCCAGCGTGAAGTCCTTGATCTGCTCCATGCCGTTCTTCACGTCCTCGCCGACGATGTCGCCGGAGCCCTTGGCCATGACCGCGTTCTCGATGGCCTTCAGATGGATGGCGGCCGCGAAGACGCCGCGGTTGTAATAGACCGTGGAGTCCATCTCCTTCGGCGCGTCCTTGCCCTGCGCCTTGTACATCGCGCGGATGTCGTCGAGCACCGGGTAGTCGGTGCCGACGCCGGCGAATTGCATCGCCGAATAGCCCTCGACCCGGTCGAAGCCGCCCGCCGCCGCGATGTCCGCCTCGCCGCCGGCCCACACGAAGCCCAGCACCTTCTCGAGCGGATAGCCAGCGCGCTTGAACTCCTTCATCGACACCGACGGCGCCCGCCCGAAGAGATGGGAGAGCACGAAATCGGCGCGGTAGCGGCGCGTGATGTCGAGCACCTGCGCGGACATTTCGATGCCGGGAGGCGGCACGGCGAATTCCTTCAGCTCGTAGCCGAGCTCGTCGCGCAGCTTGTGCAGCACCGGCAGCGGCTCGCGCCCCGCCGGGTTGTCGTAGTAGATGTAGGCGATCTTCTTGCCCTTGAGGTCGCCGCCAACCTGCGTGCGGACATATTCGAGCCCTGCCGCCGCCTGGCTCCAGTAGGACGCCGCGATCGGGAAGATATAGGGGAAGTTCTCGCCATTGGCCGCCGCCGCGGTGCCGAAGCCCGGCGACGTGCCGGGGATCTTGTCCTCGGTCAGCTTCTGCGTCAGCGCCTGGGTATGCGGCGTGCCGTAGAGGGCGATCAGGACCGCGCCTTCCTTCTTGTGCAGCGCATAGGCCTCGACGCCCGCCGGGACCTTGTATTCGTGGTCGATCTCGATGGGCCGGATCGTGTGCCCCTCGATCCCGCCCCTGGAGTTCACGAGGCTCACATAGTCGTGGTAACCGGGGCAGAGGAAAGTGCCCACGGTCTGCGTCGGCCCGGTGCGGTCGCACTGCATGCCGATGACGATCTCGGCCGCCCCGGCCGATGTCGCCGCCCCCGCCGCGGCCAGTGCGAGGCCCGCGCCGAAGAGCAGTTTGTCGAGACGTCTCATTCCACGTCCTCCCTTCGCGTTTCGAGGGCTAATAGGAGAATGGCCAGACCCGGAAGTAGTTCCGGATATTGAGCCACAGGCGGTTGAGGCCCTCGGGCTCCACCACCAGGAAGACGATGATCAGCAGGCCGAACAGGATGAGGCGGAACTGCGCCGTCACCTGGGCGAGGATCACCGGGTCGAAGAAGAAGGCCCCGAACGTGTCCATGAAGATACGGATCACGATCGGCAGCAGCGTAACGAAGACGGCGCCGAAGACCGAGCCCAGCACCGACCCCAGCCCGCCGATGATGACCATCGCCAGATAGTCGATGGAAACGACGATCAGGAACTGCTCGTAGTTGGCGATGCTGAGATAGTAGGTGTAGAGCACACCCGCCACCCCGGCGTAGAACGAGGAGATGGCGAAGGCGTAGAGCTTGTAGCGGAAGACGTTGATGCCGATGATCTCGGCGGCGATGTCCTGGTCCCGGATGGCGATGAAGGCGCGCCCGACGCGCGAGCGCACGAGGTTCATCGTCGCGACGATGGCGATGACGGCGAACGCCATCAGGAAATAGTAGAGCTCGATCTCGGTGTCCATCTTCTCGCCGAACACGCTGGGGCGCGGCACCTCGATGGACGCCTGCACGCCGCCCGAGATCGCCGGCGTGTGGTTGATGACCCACTCGATGATGAACTGCGCGGCAAGCGTCGCGATGGCGAGATAGAGGCCCTTGATGCGCAGAGAGGGGATGCCGACCAGTACGCCCACCGCCGCCGCCATGATGCCGCCCGACGGCACCGCCAGCCAGAACGGCCAGTCGAGCTTGGTAATCAGGTTCGCCGCGGTATAGGCGCCGACCGACATGACGCCGCATGGCCGATGGAGATCTGCCCAGTATAGCCCAGCAGGATGTTCAGCCCGAGCGCGCCCACGACGGCGATGGAGATCAGGCAGAGGACCGAGAGGTAGTAGGGGTCGAGGAACAGCGGCACCACGACCAGGAAGACGAAGCCGACAAGCGCGACCGACCAGCGCCCGACGGGCAGGGGGTAGAAGGCCATGTCCCCCTTGTAGGTCGTCTTGTAATAGCCGCTCTCGCGATGGAACATCGGAAATCAGATCCTCTCGATGATCGGCTTGCCGAACAGCCCGTAGGGCTTGAACATCAGCATCAGGATCATGAGCACATAGGGCGTGAAGTCCTTGGTGCCCCCGCCCACCAGCGGGTCGAGATAGCCGGCGGCCAGGTTTTCGACGACGCCGACGATGATGCCGCCGACGATGACGCCGACGATTGAGTCCAGGCCGCCAAGGATCACCACCGGGAACACCTTGAGGCCGATGATCGCAAGCTGCGTATCGACGCCCAGAAGGCTACCCCAGATGACCCCGCCGAGCGCGGCCACGACGCCGGCCATCACCCAGGCGAGCGCGAAATAGCGCTGCACATTGATGCCCATGGCCATCGACACCTGGTGGCTGTCGGCGACGGCGCGCATCGCGACGCCCTTACGGCTCTTGAGGAAGAACCAGCCGAAGCCGAGCAGGAAAAGCACCGCCGCCACGGCGCCGAGCAGGTGGATCGGGTTCAGATAGATGAAATGGTCGCCGATGATGATCGGCGCATCGTCGATCGGCAGGTTGAGCGGGCGGGTTTCCGCACCGAAGAAGAACGGCCCGGCGCCGCGCAACAGCGCCGCAAGGCCGATGGTCGCCATGATGATCGCGACAATCGGGCGCCCGATCATCGGGCGCAGCACCGTGCGCTCCAGCCCGACATTGAAGACCACCATGAAGCCGACCGAAAGCGAGATCGCCAGCCAGAGCGGCAGGCCGTAGGACGCCGCGCAGGCGCCGACGATGATGCCCGCGATCATGACGAACTCGCCCTGCGCGAAGTTGATCGCGTCCGTGGACTTGTAGATCAGCACGAAACCCAGCGCGATCAGCGAATACATCAGCCCGATCAGGACGCCGGAAACCACCAGCTCCAGGAAAAAGCCCCAGGCGAAGTCTTCCATCGGGAATGCGCTCCTCTCAGGCCGCGTCTTGGATCTGCATGCGATTGTCGATGAAGGCCTCGCGGCCGTCCTCGAAAGTGACCGCTGTGCGAAGCTCGACGGAGGTGCCGCCGGAATAGAACGCCTCGATCACATCGGCATATTTGTCGGCGATGAAGGACCGGCGCAGCTTGCGCGTGCGCGTGATCTCGGCATCGTCCGCGTCTAGGTCCTTGCCGAGCAGTAGGAACCGCTTCACGCGGCCGGCATCCGGCAGGCCGCGGTTGATGCGCCGGATCTCCTCCCGAATCAGCTCGTAGGTCTCCGGCTTCTGGCTCAGGTCCATGTAGTTGGTATAGGCAAGCGCCTCGCGCTCGGCCCAGTTGCCGACCGTGTTGAGGTCGATCGCCACCATGGCGCAGATGAAGGGGCGCTTGTCCCCGAAGGAAACGACTTCGCTGATATAGGGCGAGAACTTCAGCTTGTTCTCGATGAACTGCGGCGCATAGGCGGAGCCGTCGGAGAGCTGGCCGACATCCTTGGCGCGGTCGATCACGACGAGGTGGCCGCGGTCGTCGAGCAGGCCGGCATCGCCGGTGCGGAACCAGCCTTTCTTGTCGAACGCCTCCTGCGTCGCTTCCTCGGCCTTGTAGTAGCCGTTGAACACGCCCGGGCTCTTGACGAGGATCTCGCCGGTGTCGGCAATGCGGACCGTCACGCCGTCGCAGGCTGGCCCCACCGTGTCCGGGTTGGCCTGGTCGTCCGGCTGGACCGAGATCACGCCGGTGACTTCGGTCGAACCGTAAACCTGTTTCAGGTTGACGCCGAAGGAGCGGAAGAAGCGGAAGGTATCGGGACCGAGCGGCGCGCCGCCCGTCAAGGCCCAGCGCGTGCGGCGGAAGCCGAACTGGTCGCGCACCGGCCCATAGACCAGGAACTCGCCGAGCCGGTAGCGCAGCCGAAGGCCCAGGGATATCGGCCGCCGCTCCACCCGGCAGGTCTCCACCTGCTCCGCAACGCTGCGGAAATAGCTGAAGACCCGCCGCTTCAGGGCGGATGAGTCGTTCGCGCGCACCAGGATGTCGGAGAGCATCGTCTCCCAAAGGCGCGGCGGCGCGATGATCCCCATCGGGCTGAGTTCGCGGAGGTCCCGGCGCAGGGTTTCCGGGCTCTCGGGACAGTTGATTGCCGAGCCCACCATCAGCGCGGCGCACAGCCCGTAAAGCGAATCGCCGACCCAGGCCATCGGCAGATAGGCCAGATAGTCGTCGCCCTCGCGCACATCCTCGGCGTTGATATATATCCGCGCCGTCTGGACCAGATTCTCATGGCTCAGCATGACGCCCTTGGGCCGGCCGGTCGTGCCCGAGGTGTAGCAGATGAGGCCGATATCCCCGGACGCCACGTCCTTGCAGAACGCCTCGAAATCGCCTCCAGCGGCGCGGCCCTCCTCCTGCAGGTCGGAAAACGAGGCCAGGATGTCCTCGTCGTAGTCCATCATGCCGCGGGGGTCGGAATAGACGAGCAGCTCGAGCGCCGGCAGTTCGTCGCGGATCGAGAGGATCTTGTCCGCCTGTTCCTGGTCCTCGGCGACGACGACCTTGACCTCGGCATGGTTGAGAACGAAGGCGAGCTCGCGCGCGATCGAGTCCTGATAGACCGGCACGGCCGAGCCGCCGAGGCACATGGCGGCGAGTTGCGCCCAGTAGAGATGCGGACGGTTGTCGCCGATCACGGCGAGCTTGTCGCCCTTGCCGAAACCGCGCGCCTTGAGGCCGAGGGCGCAGGCGCGGACATTGTCGGCATAGCCCCGCCAGTCCCAGGTCTCCCAGATGCCGTAGAGCTTCTCGCGGATCGCCGGCTTGTCGGGCCGCGTCTCGACATTGGCGAGCAGCAGCGCCGGAACCGTCCTTGCCTCGGCCATGGCCTCGTCCTCCCTAATGCGCGGTGCCGAGATAGGCCTGGATCACCTTGGGGTCGGCGCGCACTTCGTCCGGCGTGCCCTGGGCGATCTTCTCGCCCATATCCAGCACCGCGACGCGGTCGGAAATGTCCATCACCACGCCCATGTCGTGTTCGATCAGCACGATGGTCGTGCCCCATTCGGCGGAGACATCGAGGACGTAGCGAACCATGTCCTCCTTCTCCTCCTGGTTCATGCCCGCCATCGGCTCGTCCAACAGCAGCAGGGTCGGGTCCGAGGCGAGCGCGCGGCCCAGTTCGACGCGCTTCTGGAGGCCGTAGGCAAGCGCGCCAGCCGGCGTCTTGCGCAGGTCGGAGAGCTTGAGGAAATCGATGATCTCCTCGCAGCGCCGGCGATGGTGGATTTCCTCCCTCTGCGCCGGCCCCCAGTAGAGCAGCGAAGAGAACACCCCCGCCTTGAGCCGCACATGGCGCCCGAGCATCAAATTGTCGAGCACCGTCAGGCCGCGGAACAGGGCGATATTCTGGAAGGTGCGGGCAATGCCGAGTTCGGCGATCTCGTTCGGCTTCAACCGGCCGATATCCCTGTCCCGGAAGAGGATCGCGCCCTCGTCCGGCTTGTAGAAGCCGGACACCATGTTGAGCAATGTAGTCTTGCCGGCGCCGTTGGGGCCGATAATGGCGAAGATCTCGCCTTTCCTGACGGCGGTGGACACACCGGCGACGGCGCGCACGCCGCCGAAGTTCTTACTCACCCCTTCAACCGACAAGGCCGGGCCGTTGTCCGGCCCTCCGTTTATGCCGTCTGGCATTCTCCCCCCTTGCCGACTTGTAGCTATCATACGAACGCTAGACAGTTCCAGGGCAAACCGAAAGCCAAAAAATCAATCGCCGGCGTTTCCGCCGTTCAGCCCAGACGGCGCCGGTAGAGTGCGAACAGGCGCTCCCAGTGCGTTCCGCCGCCGGCAGGTCGTAGCACCAGCGTTCCGGGAATGCGAAACCGTGATGCACGCCCGGATAAATCTCCAGCTCGCCCGGATTGCCCGAAGCGTCGAAGAGCGTCCCGAGCTCCGCCACCATGTCCGGCGGCGCGAGGTCGTCATGCTCGGCGCAGGCGATATAGAGTTCGCCCTTCGCGTTCCCCAGCGACAGATGGGGGCTCTCCTCGGCGTCCGAGACCAGCCAGGTGCCGTAATATGAAGCCGCCGCCGCGATCCGGTCGGGATAGCGCGCCGCGGCAGCCAGCGAATAAGGGCCGCTCATGCAGTAGCCATGCGCGCCCGCGGGGCCCGGCGCGGCATCGGCCTGCCCGTCCAGCCAGCCGAGCATGTCGCCGACATCCTCCATGACCGGAGGGATCGTCATCCGCGTACGCACAGCCCGCATGGCAGCCTGTTCCGCGCTCCCCTTCTCAAGCACGTCCGGGCCGTATTTCGTGTCCCGCCCGGCGCGGTAATAGAGGTTCGGCAACAGCACGAAATACCCGACCGACGCCAGCCGGCGGGCCATTCGATACAACTCCTCGCGGATTCCGGGCGCATCCATCAGGAACAGCACGGGCGGGAACGGACCGCCGCGCTCCGGCCGGCAGGTGAAGGTTTCCATCGCGCCGGCGCGCGTTTCGATATCGACGATGGTCTCGATCACGGCATTCCCTCTCCCTCCGGTCCCGCCGCACTATACAGCGGCGGGGAAATGGGCCACCATTTTCCTCGAAAACCGGATCGAAGGAGCGCCCGATGCACGCCTCGGATATCGTCTTCGCCCTCAAGGAGGCGGCGGAAGGCCCGCATGCCTTGCAGAATGTCCGTCGCGTGATGCATGGCTGGCGGGAGCGTATCGACGAGGTCGCGGCGGCGCTCGACTACATTTCCGGCATCGGCGGCAACGCCAACCAGGCCTTCTACCGCACGCCGGAACTCAGCGTGCTCAAGGTGTTGTTTCCCTCCGGGCGACGCACCCCGCCGCACGACCACGGCTCCTGGGCGGCGATACTGGTGCTCTCGGGCACGGAAAAGAACACCATCTACCGGCGCGGCGAGGACGGCCTCGAATACGCAAACGAGGTCATGGTGACGCCGGGGACGATTCTGACCATGCCGGCCGATGCCGCGCATGTGGCGGAATGCCTGGGCGACGAGCCGGCAATCGGGCTGCATGTCTATGGCGGCGATGTGCTCGGCGTGGAGCGCAGCATGTGGGACCCGGATACGCTCGACGAGCATCCGCTCGCATGGGACCATTACGAAATTCTGGCGCAAAAGGCGTCGGAAGCCGACAAGGCGCCGCTGACCTGACGCGCGCTTCCCGCACCTCTTCAATTTCCGACGTGGAAGGAGAAGCCATACCCATGGCTGAGACCGGCAAACCGGCCCCGGCATTCCGGGCCGTCAACCAGGACGGCGCATCCGTCACGCTGGAGGACTTCAGCGGACGGAACGTCCTGATCTGGTGGTATCCGAAGGCCGATACACGCGGTTGAACCATCGAAGGCAACGGGTTCCGTGATCGAATCCAGGACTTCGAGGCAAAGAACACCGTAATCGTCGGGTGCAGTTTCGACACGCCCGCGGACAACAAGGCCTTCCGGGACAAGTTCTCCTTCCCGTTCGACCTGCTGAGCGACCCGGACAAGACCATGTCGATTGCCTACGGGGCGGCGATGGACGCCGAAGCTGGGCGGCCGAAACGCATCTCGGTGCTGGTCGGCCCGGACGGCACGGTCGTCAGACGCTACGACGCGGTGACGCCGGCGTACCATCCGGACGAGGTGCTCGCCGACCTGGGCTGACCGGCCGGCGCGTCAGTCCAGGATGAAGTGGGGGACGAAGCGGGCGTCGTCGGTGGTGACGGCGCCCTTGTCCTCGCGGATGCACATGCCCGCGGGTTCGCTAGCCACCAGCCAGACGCCGCACATCGGCCGCCGTTCCCCGAAAGACGGCAGCGGCGCATGTGCCTGGCGGATAAAGCCCTCCGCGCCATAAGGCCCATCGAAGTCCATCACCGTGCGGCCGTTCTCCACGAAAGCGATATTCGCGCCTTCCCGGGAGAGCAGCGGCTTGCAGACATAGCGCCCGTCCAGCGTTGCCGCCTTCGGGTCGTCCTCGAAGAAGGTCGGCAACAGGTTCGGGTGGCCCTCGAACATTTCCCAGAGGAGCGCCAGCAGGCCCTTGTTCGACAGCACCGCCTTCCAGCCGGGCTCGATGAACTGCGTGCCCGAGCCCGGAATGCGGCTGCCGAACTCCTCCGCCATCAGCCATTCCCAGGGATACAGCTTGAACAGCCAGCGGACCGGCTCATCGTCGAGGTCGGTGAAGCGCCCGTCCTCCGCAAGGCCGATATCCTCGACGAACATCCGCCGCGTGCCGAGCCCGGCCTGCCGCGCGCAGTCCTCCAGATATTCGATGGTGCCGAGGTCCTCGTCGGTGTCGCGGGCGCAGGCGAGATGCAGCGGCCCGTCGATGCCGAAACGGCCGATGGCGTCGATCAACCTCTCGTGCAGGGAGTTGAACTGGTCCGACCCTTCCGGGACGATGCCCTGCTCCATCGCCTGCTCCAGCCATACCCACTGGAATATCGCACTCTCGTAAAGGGCCGTTGGCGTGTCGGCATTGTATTCGTAGAGCTTCGCCGGGCCGCTTCCGTCGTAGCGGAAGTCCATGCGGCCGTAGAGATTGCGCTCGCGGTTCCGCCAACTGTCCGCAACATAGCCCCGGAACATCTCCGGGACCTTCAGCCGCCGCAGCACCTCCTCGTCCGCCGCCGCCCGCTCGACGACCTCGAAGCACATCTGTTCCAGCTCTTCCGCGGGCCCTTCGAGGTCCTCCTCGATCTCCCGGAGCGTGAAGCGGTAGGCGTGGGACTCGTCCCAGTAGCGCTCGCCCTCGGGCGTGTGGAAGGTGAAGCCGTGCTCCTCCGCGACCTCGCGCCAGTTGTCGCGCTGCCTGACCGTCCTGCGCTCCATCAGGCGCCGGCGCCGAATCCCGTGGCGCGGGCGCGGGCGCCGAAGCCGCCGCGCTGCTGCGTGTGGAGTTTCTGGGCCGGCCGGCCGGCGGCGCGCTCGGAGACCTGTGTGCGGCCGATCGTGCCGCCGATGGAGCGGTTGTTCGCGGTGCGGAAATTCTTGCTGTCGTCCTGCGAGCGGTAGAGCGGCTGCGTATAGGCCCGGCCGCTCATCATCTGGCCCATCATGAACCCTGCCATGAGGGGCATGAAGACGCTGCCGCCCGTATCGGTCCGGTAAGGCGCCGCCTCGCAGCCCTCGGGGCCGAAATCGGCCTCGCAATCGGCCTGCGAGGCGTATTTGGGCGCCACCTCGGCATGTTGCGCCTTCGCCGCATCGAACTCGCCGTAGCATTGCTCGGCAGTGAGCCCCTGCTCGGCGACGCACTGCTCCACGGTCTCGAAGATCGCCGCCTCGGTCTTCGGCTCCTCGCACGCGGTCAATGTCAGCGCCGAGGTTCCCATCATCACGAGCGCGATTTTGCCCGAACGTTTCATGCCGTCTCCTTCCTCCGGTCCCGACCGCTCACCGGCCGAGCCGCATCTCGACCAGATTGGCGAAGTAGCTCGACCCTATGGGCAGCACTTCGTCGTTGAAGTCGTAGCGCGGGTGGTGCAGCCCGGGGTCCTCGCCAGTCACGCCGCCGCCGAGCCAGATATAGGCGCCCGGCCGCTCCAGCAGCATGTAGGAGAAGTCTTCCCCGCCCATCACCGGCGCCACCGTGGCGTCCACCCTGGCATCGCCGACCGTGGCTGCGGCCGCGGCGGCGGCGAACCCGGTTTCGCGGTCGTGGTTGACGGTCGGCGGATAGCCGCGCTCATAGTCGAAGTCCGCGCTCCCGCCCATCGCCGCCGCCACGGCCTCGGCGATGCGTGTCATGCCGGCCTCCATGGCGTCGCGGACCTCGGCATCGAAGGTCCGCACCGTGCCGGACAGCGACGCCGTGTCCGGGATCACGTTGAAGGCCGTGCCGGCGTGGAACATGGTCGTGCTGACGACGGCCGACTTGATCGGGTCGGCGGTGCGCGACACCAGTGTCTGCCAGGTCGAGACGATCTGCGCGCCGATGGCGACCGGATCGATGGAGAGATGCGGCATCGCGGCGTGCCCGCCCTTGCCCTGCACGGTCAGCGAGAACCGGTCCGCCGCCGCCATCATCGGACCCGGCACGACGCCGATCGTGCCGGACGGCAGCATCGGGGCGTTGTGCAGGCCGTAAACCTCGTCGCAAGGGAAGCGCTCGAACAGCCCCTCCTCGACCATCTTGAGGCCGCCGGCGCCGCCTTCCTCCGCCGGCTGGAAGATGACATGCACGGTGCCGTCGAAATTGCGCGTCTCGGCCAGATACTTGGCCGCGCCGAGCAGCATGGTCGTGTGGCCGTCATGCCCGCAGGCGTGCATCCGCCCGGGATGAACCGACTTCCAGGGAGAATCGTTCTCCTCGTCCATCGCCAGGCAATCCATGTCGGCACGCAGGCCGATGCTGCGTCCGGACGAGCCGTTCCCCCGGATGACGCCGACCAGGCCGGTGCCGGCCACGTTTCGCGTCACCTCGACGCCCCAGCTTTCCAGGCGCTCCGCAACAAGCTCCGAGGTCCGGTGCTCCTCGTAGCCGAGTTCGGGATGCATATGGATGTCGCGCCGCCATTCGGTCAGCAGGTCATGGTCGGCGGCGATGGAATTGACGATCGGCATGGGCTCTCAGGCCTCCCTGGCTGCTTCCGTTGGCGCGGCGACAGCCGCTACATCCTCTGTCTCAAGCTCCTGCTCGATAGCGGCAATCGCGGCGACCTGGCCGGGCGCCGGCGGGGCCGGCGGCCGCCACTCCAGACTATCGAAAACTCCGCAATAGGGACAGGCGCCGCTCCATTCGGCAGTCATGGCGCTGCACGCCCGGCAGAACCAGGCCGAATCCCCCGGCGCCTGCCGCGCCCGCGCCAGCCAGCTCCTGGCGCCTTCCGCATCGCCCTCGCCGAGTGCGATGCTCGCCATCTGGCGGCAGACGCGCGCGGACGCCCCCTCGCCGGCAAGCAGCTCGACCAGCTTGCGGGCTTCCGCCTGCTGTCCGGCGGCCAGCGCCAGGTCGGCCAGCAGCGAGCGAGTCTCGGGCCGCCCCGCATCGCCCTTCAACAGGCGTTGGCCCTGAGTAAACCGCACGGCCGGCGTCAGGCGGCTCCACAGCCCCGCCAGCGCGTCGGCCAGCATCGGGTGGGGGGTCTTCGTCCAGCCGTCGCGAAGGACTTTCTCCGCCCGGCTCCCATGGCCGGCGGCGCCTTCCAGGCGCACGACGCGGGCCGCCGCCGCAGGAAGGCCGGAGTCGAGTCTCCAGGCGGAGCGGGCGTGGTTCAGGGCTGCGGCGTTGTCTCCGCGCTCCTCCGCCAGACGGGACCGTTCCACGGCGATAACGGCGCGCCGGCGCTTCAGGTCCTCGCCGCGGACCAGCTTCCGGCCGGCCAGCGCCTCCAGCGCCGCCGACGCACCGTCCCAGTCGCCGTTCGCCGTCCGGAGGTCGAACAGCGCCTCCAGCACCCAGGGCGTGCCCGGCCGCTCCTTCTGGGCGCGGGCCGCAATCGCCAGCGCCTCGTCCCGGTCGCCGGCGCGGCTGGCCTGCGCCATCAGGCCGCGCAAGCCGAGCAGGCTGGTCTCCGGCTCATCCACCATCGCCTCGAAGAACCGCCGCGCTGCACTGTCGTCGCCGTCCAATTGCGCCGCCTGCGCCGCAAGCAGCAGGGTCAGGGGCGCGCCGTCGAGCAGCCGGTCGGCCTCGCGGGCCCGGCGCCTGGCTTCGTCGGCGGCGCCGGCCGCAACCGCCACCATGCCGAGGCTCAATGCCCGGTACCCCCGCTCGCGCCGCCGCCCCGCTCGCCCGAAGCGCATCGCCTGCGGCGTGCGGCGCAGCGCGAGCCAGAACCGGTAGGCGAAAGCCGCCAGCAGGCCGAAAAACAGCAGCGCTACCAGTAACCCGCCGGTCCGGGCATTGATACGCCAGTCCCCGAGGCTGAATTCGCCATCGCCTGGCATTTGCGCCAGCCCGACGGCCGCCGCAACGACGAGGCCGATTTTTGCCAGCGTCCAGAGCAGGCGGATCACCTGCCGTCCCTGGCGGTGAACGCTTCCAATTCGGCGTCTGCCGCCAGCCTGTGCCTGGCGAGGGCGAGCCAGTTGTCGAAGGGCGGCGGGGCCTCGCCGCCGAGCGCCGCGACCGCGCCAGCGAGATCGCCGTCCTCGATATGGGCTTCCGCCCGCCCGAGAGCCGCGTCGGGACCGCCGCCCGGCAAGTCCTTGGCGACCTGGCGAACGCTCACGACATTCGACAGCCGGCCGATCGCGTCGTCGAGCCAGGGCGTTCCGGTCACGCCTTCGGGCCGGAGGGTGCGGGCGCGGGCCATTTCCTTGAACTGCCTCCCGAGGCTCCCCGCCGTCGGCAGGCCTTGCCCGGCGCGCACTGTCCAGGCGCCGAAGCCCGGGCCGCCGGCGGCTTGCAGCGCCTCCAGCTCCTCCTCGAAGGGAGCGCCGGAATCGACAGCGAACCTGAGGCGCGCCACGGCCAGCTTCACCGCCGCGCCTTCCTCGCCCGAACGAGCCAGGTCCGTGACCGCGTCGCGAAGCGCAACGAGTTCCGCGAGCGCCTTGTCCGCCGCCGCGCCGGCTTCGACCGCCGCAAGGTCCGTGGCCGCCACCCGCGCTTCCAGACCGGCCGCCCGGTCGCCCGCCTCCTGCCCTTCCAGACGCATTTCCAATGCCGCGACCGCGGCCTTGAGGGATGCCAGCGCCGGGGCGGCAGCCGGTCCTGCCGCGCCCTCGTTCCCGGGCTGCGCCTCCAGGCCGGCGAGCCGTTCTTCCAGACCCGCAAGCTGCGCGGCGACCGCGGGATCGACTGCCGGCGCCGCCTGCTCAAGCGCGGCAATCCGCCCTGCCAGCGCCGCCAGCCGCACATCCAGCCGCACCTCGAATGCTTCCAGGGCGCCGCGCAGGGCGACGACCTCGCCGGCCAGCGCTTCGCCCGTCGCCCGGCTGGCTGCTATGGCGGCCGCGTGCGCATCGACCTGCGCCCGGTCGGCGGCCCCGGCCTCCGCTTTCAGCAACCGGTCGGTGAGGCGCTCGATATCGACTGCCGTCGCCATGTCCGGCGGCTTGCCGGCGAGGAAAGCCGCGACCCGTTCGGGCTGTGCGACGACCAGATAGCCGAGGGCCGCGATGAGGACGACCGGCAGCAGCCAGAGCAGCAGGAAGAGCCGTCCGCGCCGACGGCGGCGGGCCGACGCCCTCTCCTCCGGTCCGGCAGCCGGCTCCCCGGCCTCGACCGCCTCGACCTCTATCGGTTCCGCCTCAAGGGCCACGTCGTCTTCCGGTCGATCCGTCATTGGCGGTCTTCGCCCGCCGCGTCGAATGTCTCCAGGATACGGTCCACTTCCGCCATCATCGCCTCGTGATCCGGGCGGCCGGCAATGCGCACCTCGCGCCAGGCAACGCCTTCCAGAGCCCGGCCCACCGCCTCGCCGAGGACGCAGGCATGAACGGAACGGCAGGATTCCTCGACACCGCTCCGTAGCGCCAATCTAGCAAACACCGCCGCCGTCCGGGGAGAGAAAAACAGGGCGAGGCGGAGACGCCCGGCAGCCAATTCCCCGGCGAGCGCCGGGCTGAACGACCCGGCGGGGCGGGCGCGGTAGAGCGCCTCTCGCCGCACCGCGAAACCCGCTTCCGCCAAGCTGCCGGCCAGGTCGCCCGTAACGGCCTCTCCCGAAGCGTGGAGCAGGGACCCGGCCGACGGGTCGCAGCGCGCCGCCGCCAGCCGGGCCAGCGCGCGCCCGTCGCCCGCCGCGCTCTCGACCCGCCGGAAGCCCACCGCGCGCGCTTCCCGCGCCGTGGCGTCTCCCGCCGCGAATGCCGGCAAATCCCGCTCCCGCGACGCCGCCGCAAAGGCGCGCACCCCGTTCGCGCTGGTGAACAGGAATGCCTGCACACCGGCAAGGTCGAGGGCGACCGTTGGCAGGAATTCGATCCTGAGCATCGGCTCCACCAAGGCGCTGACACCGCGCGCCGCCAGAGCGTCCGCGGTGCGCCCGGCATCGGCAAGCGGTCGGGTAACGAGGGCCCGAATCACACCTCAAGCGCCCCCGGCGGCGCCTCCGCGCGGAGCGCCTCCCCGGCGTCCAGACCCATTTTCAGGGCGTCCCCGGCGGGGCCGGAACGCCAGACGTCCCGCATCTGCGTTCCGTCCGGCGTCAGCAGGCGGCCGCGAAGGACGAGTGCGCCGTCCTGGAGGCGGGCATGAGCGGCGATCGGCGTCCGGCAGGACCCGTCGAGCGCCGCGAGCAGGGCGCGCTCCGCCGTCACGCAGCACGAGGTCGAATGATGGTCCATGGCGGCAAGGCGTTGGCGCATGGCGTCATCCCCGGCGCGGCATTCCACGCCGACCGCGCCCTGGCCTGCCGCCGGCAGCATGTCCTCCGGCGCGATGGGGACCGCGCGATCCGCCATGCCGAGCCGCGCAAGGCCCGCCATGGCGAGGAAGGTTGCGTCGAACTCGCCCGCACGGACCCGCTCCAGCCGCGTCTCGACATTGCCGCGGATGAGCGCCGGCGCGAGGTCCGGGCGCCGGGTCAGCATCTGCGCCTGCCGGCGCAGCGAGGCCGTGCCGACACGCGCGCCCGACGGCAGCTCGGCCAGCGTCCGCGCGCCGCCCGCCAATCCGTCGCGGGGGTCTTCGCGCTCCAGCATGGCGGCCAGGACGAAACCTTCCGGCAGGACCGTCTCCAGGTCCTTCGCCGAGTGGACGGCGGCGTCGATCCGCCCCTCCGCCAGCGCCGCCTCGATTTCCTTTGCGAACAGGCCCTTGCCGCCGATATCGGCCAGCCGGCGGTCGCGTATCCGGTCGCCTGTGGTGCGGATGACAGCGATCTCGATATCGAGGTCCGGCTCGCGCGCCCGCAAGGCGGCCGCCGCCTGTTCCGCCTGCCGGAGAGCGAGCCGGCTGCCGCGCGTGCCGAGACGGATTTTCACCATGCGCAGCGAGTTACCCCTTCCGGCCGCCGGGCGCAATCCGCCGCGCCCGCCAAGTGGTGCAATCGACCATTGCACGGGCGCACGGGGCCTGTATCGTCCTGCCGCCATGCGGGTCCTGGGCATCGAAACGAGTTGCGACGAGACGGCGGCGGCCGTGGTGGACGCCGACCGGCGCATTCTCGCCGAGCGCCTGCTGTCCCAGACCCGCGAACACGCGCCCTATGGCGGCGTCGTGCCCGAAATCGCCGCGCGGGCCCATCTCGACCATCTCGACCGGCTGGTGGCGGAAACGATGGCGGAGGCCGGCCTGGGTTTCACCGATCTGGACGGCATCGCGGCGGCCGCTGGGCCCGGCCTGATCGGCGGCCTGCTGATCGGGGCGACCACGGCCAAGACGCTGGCGCTGGCCAGCGGACGGCCCTTCCTCGCGGTCAACCATCTGGAGGCGCATGCCCTTACCGCGCGCCTCACCGACGGCCTCGACTTCCCCTATCTGCTGCTGCTGGTCTCCGGCGGGCACACGCAATTGCTGGCGGTGGAAGGCATCGGGCGCTACCGGCTTTATGGCGAGACCGAGGACGATGCGCTGGGCGAGGCCTTCGACAAGGCGGCCCGGCTGCTCGGGCTGGGATTTCCCGGCGGGCCGGCGGTCGAACAGGCGGCGGAGGCGGGCGATCCCAAGCGGTTCCGCCTGCCCCGGCCGCTCGCCGGGCGGCCGGGCGCGGGGTTTTCCTTTTCCGGCCTCAAGACCGCGCTCCGCCGCACCGTCGAGGCGCTGCCCGCGCCGGACGAGCAGGACATCGCGGATCTCGCGGCCTCCTTCCAGGCCGCCGCCGCCGACACGCTGGCCGATCGGACGGCCAATGCCGCCGCCATGTTCCGGAGCGGCTGCCCGGCCGGCCGCGTGCTGGTCGCCGCCGGCGGCGTTGCGGCCAACCGTAGCCTGCGCGCCCGTCTACAGCGGGTTGCGGAGGAGCATGGCCTCGCCTTCATCGCCCCGCCGCCGCGCCTCTGCACCGACAATGCCGCCATGGTCGCCTGGGCCGGGCTGGAGCGGCTGCGCCTCGGCGGGCGCGACGGTCTCGATTTCCGGCCCCGGCCGCGCTGGCCGCTCGCGTCGTGAGCGCGCCGGGATGAGAGTCGGCATTTTGGGGGCGGGCGCCTGGGGGCGGGCGCTGGCCGCCATGGTCGGGCGCGCCGGCCACGAGGTGCAGCTCTGGAGCCGGGCCGACGCGCCGGGCCGGTTCGACGCCGCCGCCTCGGCCGAGGTGGTGGTGCTGGCGGTGCCGGCCCAGGCCATGGCCGAGACGGCGGCCCGGCTGCGCCCCGGGCAGGTGCGGGGCGCGCTGGTGGTCGCCGCGAAGGGGCTGGAGCGCGGCACGGGCCGGTTGATGAGCGAGGTGCTGGGCCCCGGCTTCACCGCGGGCGCGCTGTCCGGCCCGAATTTCGCGGCCGAGGTCGCCGCCGGGCTGCCGACAGCGGCCGTGCTGGCCGGCGCGCCGCAGGCCGCCTTCGCAACGAGCAGCTTCCGCGTTTACGAGAGCCGCGATGTCGTCGGATTGCAGCTCTGCGGGGCGTTGAAGAACGTGATCGCCATCGCTGCCGGGGTCGCCGAGGGTCGCCGTCTCGGCGAGAACGCCCGCGCCGCGCTGGTGACGCGGGGGCTGGCGGAGATCCGGCGCCTCGTCATCGCCGAGGGCGGGGAGGCCGCAACCGTCTCCGGGCTGGCGGGGCTCGGCGATCTCATGCTGAGCGCGGCCAGCCCGACCTCGCGCAACTACGCCTACGGGGCGGCGCTCGGCGCGGGCGAGCCGCCGCCGGCTGCGCTCGCCGAGGGTGCGCTCACGGCCGAGCCGGCGCTTCTCCGCGCGGAGCGCGCCGGTGTGGAATTGCCGATTGCGCGGGCGGTCGCCGATATCGTCGCAGAACGCACCGACATCGACTCCGCGATGAAACGGCTGCTCGCCCGGCCCGCGCGCCGCGAATAGAGGAGAGAAACCGCCCATGAATTACTGGCTGTTCAAGAGCGAGCCCGGCGCCTGGTCCTGGCAGGACCAGATGGAAGCCGGCACGGCGGAATGGGACGGCGTGCGCAACCACCAGGCCGCCAACAACATGAAGGCGATGCAGGTCGGCGACCGGGGCTTCTTCTATCATTCGGTCGGCGAGCGGGCGATTGTCGGCGTGGTCGAGGTGGTGAAGGGATATTACCCGGACCCGACCGACGCCTCCGGCCGCTTCGGCATGGTGGATGTGCACGCCGTGGAGAGCGCCGCCCGCCCGGTCACGCTCGCGGAGATCAAGGCCGACCCCGATTTCGCCGAGCTTCCGCTCGTCCGCCAGTCGCGGCTCTCCGTCTCGCCGGTGCCGGCCCCGCTCTGGGCGAAGCTCTGCGCCATGGCCGGCGTCCCGGCCTGACCGGACCGCGGATGGGCTGGCTCGACCGCATCGCCGAGTGCAACCGCCATGACCTTTCCGGCTTCCTGCCGTTCGAGGTCGAGGACAAGCGGATCGGCTGGGTCCGCCGCAGCCTTGCCGGCCGGCTCGCTGAATGGCCCGGGGTATTCGCCCCGGAGGCCGAAGCGGTCGGCTTCGCGCCCGGCCTCGACACGCCGGAAGGGTGCAGCGGCGCGCTCGCCGGGGTCGTCGGCGCGTGGCATGAGAGCGGGCTCCTGAAGCGCCTCAGCGGGGAACTGCTGGCGGTCGGCGCGGGCATGGGGCGGCCCCCGCTTTTCCTGATCGACCGCTCGGCCGTGCAGGCCTTCGGCTTCGGGGCGGTCGGCGTGCATCTCAACGGCTATGTGCGGCGGCCGGACGGGCTGCATGTCTGGGTCGCCGAGCGGGCGGCGGGCCGGCACAGCCATCCGGGCCTGCTCGACAATATGGTGGCCGGGGGACAGCCGGCCGGCCTCTCGCTCCGGGAGAACCTCGTCAAGGAAGCCGCCGAGGAGGCCGGCATCCCGGAGGCGCTGGCGGTGCGCGCAAGCGCCGCCGGCGCCGTCACATATTGCCTGGAGACCGAATCGGGCCTGCGCCCCGACATCCTCTATGTGTACGATCTCGAGCTTCCGGCCGGTTTCCAGCCGCGCAATGCCGACGGCGAGGTCGCGTATTTCGAGCTCTGGCCGGCGGCGCGTCTGGCGGCAACGGTGCGGGACACCCGGCGGTTCAAGTTCAACTGCAATCTCGTCGTCATCGACTTCCTCCTGCGCCGCGGCGTTCTCGGCCCGGAGGACCCGGACTATGCGGCCATCCTCTCCGGTCTGCGCCCCGCGCTCCCCATCGATCCTTGGCGGATGTGGTAGTCTCGCCGGGCGCAGGCGACGCAGGAGGCTCCGATGGTTCACGATGTCCGGGGTGACGGTTTTCTGGAGGTTATCGACCCGGAAGCGGCGCCGGAACGGCTCGGCGGCGGCTTCGATTTCACCGAGGGGCCGGTCTGGCATCCGCGCGACCGGACGGTGGTGTTCAGCGACATGCCGGGCGACATCATGCGCATCTGGAGCGAGGCGGAGGGCGTGCGCACCTTCCGCAAGCCAAGCCACATGGCGAACGGCAATGCCTACGACCCGGAAGGCCGGCTCATCACCTGCGAGCACGCCGCCAGCCGGGTGACGCGCACCGGGCATGACGGCGGGATCGAGGTGCTCGCCAGCCATTATGACGGCAAGGAGCTCAACAGCCCGAACGACATCGTCGCGGCCTCGGACGGCGCGATTATCTTCACCGACCCCGGCTTCGGCCGCACGGCCTATTATGGCGTCGAGCGCGAGTCCGAACTCGGCTTCCGCGGCGTTTACCGGCTGGAAGCGGGCGGCGGCGAACCACGCCTGCTCGCCTCCGACTTCGACCAACCGAACGGCCTCTGCCTCTCGCTGGACGAGAAGCGGCTCTGGATCAACGACACCATGCGCGGCCATATCCGGGTCTTCGATGTCGAGGCCGACGGATCGCTCTCTTCGGGCCGCGTCTGGGCCGAGGTCGCGGGCGAGGGGCCAGGCGCGCCCGACGGCATGAAGACCGACGCGGCGGAGCGGATCTACTGCACCGGCCCCGGCCCCGGCATCCATGTCTTCGACCGTGGCGCGCGACCGCTGGGCATAATCCGCATCCCGGAAGGGGTCGCCAATTTCTGCTTCGGCGGCGATGACATGCGCACCCTCTTCGTCACCGCCTCCACCTCCCTCTACCGCCTGCCGATGCGCACCGCCGGCCCGGCGCCGCGGTTCTAGCCTGGATTTCTCTCCATTGTCATGATCTGCGCGGCGCCGTCGGGCCGGCAGGGAAGGGAATCCGGGCCAAGGCGGCGCGGGGTTATCCGTCGGGTTCGCAGGCGAGGGTTTCCTGCCACGAGCGGTTGCCGGCCGCTTGGCCTTGCGCGCCCTCATCCGACGAAACGAGGCGCCGGAATATTCACTTTTTGTTTCTCTTAAGGATTGACTGGGGAGAAAGTGTGCTAGAATGGTGTCGAGAGCCAGGGCTTTCGGGGCTGCGTCTCTCGCTTCCGAAAATCCGCCCGAAACTCGCGGGAGAGCTGCGTCCGCCGCCTCGCGCGCGCGGTACGCGCGAAAGCTGGGCGGCAACGAAACCAGGGAGACGACGCCCCATGCCCGATGCGACCGCCGAACGCCCCGCCCGCCAGACCGGCGGCGCGCCGCCGAAACATGACAGAACATGACATTTCATGACACTTCGCGGGGGGCATCCTCCGGCGAGGCCATGCCGGGCCCGAACCGCCTCCCGCCCCGGACCGCGGTTCGGGGCAGGCGTTCCCCGGCATTCCGGCCAGGGCCCGGCTACGAGGCGCGGGCGAGGGCGGCGGCCCGGGCGGCGGAGAAGGTTTCGGCGCGGCCGCAGAACTGGCAGACCATCTCCAGCGAGCCGTCCTCGCTGCGTATGTCGGCCATGTCGCCTGCGGACAGCGCGCGGAGCACGGTCTCCATCCGCGCCCGGCCGCCGCAGCGGCAGCCGTCCCGGAGCGGCCGGGGCGGATCGACGCGCAGCTCGTCGCGGTGGAAGAGGCGCAGCAGCAGCGCGTCCCCCGGCAGGGCGGGGTCCAGCAGCTCGTCCGGTCCGACGGTGCGCATGTAATGCCCGAGCCGCGTCCAGAGTTCACTCGCCTCCTCCGGCGGGTCCTGCTCCTCGGGCAGCCGCTGGAGCATCAGCGCCGCCGCGCGCCAGCCGTCGCCCCGCCGGCCGCAGGCGGCCGCGAGGCAGGTATCGATCTGCTCCGACTGGCGGAAATAGTGCAGCACGGAGGCGGCGAGGCCGCCCGCGACCAGTTCGACCACGCCCTGGTAGCGCTCGCCGCCGTCCGCGGGGTCGAAGATGAGCGCGAGATAGCCCGAGCCGAAGGGCGCGCCTCCGGTCCCGACCGGCCACGGCCCTTCGCCGAAGCCGGCGAAACCGCGCATGAGCCCCGTCGCCTCGATATCCGCGACCAGCCGGGTGACGGGTCCGCCGGCCTCGATCTGCAGCGTGAAGACGCCTTCCGACCTGAGCGCATGCGAGAGCGCCGCCGCAATCGCCAGGGCCTCGCCGAGAACCGCCGCCGCCGCATCGGGATAGGCATGCCGGTCGAGAATCTGCGCGACTTCCGGCCCGAGCCGCACGAGTCGGCCGCGCACCCTTGTGCCGCCGAGCCGGAACGGCCGCACATAATCGTCGCGAAACGCCGCCTGTCCGTCCATCGGCGGCCGCTACCTCCCGAGGCACCAGGCGAGAATGCCCTTCTGCGCGTGCAGCCGGTTTTCCGCCTCGTCCCAGACGACCGATTGCGGCCCGTCGATCACCGCGCCGGACACTTCCTCCTCGCGGTGCGCCGGAAGGCAGTGCAGGAAGATGGCGTCCGGCCGGGCCCGCCCCATCAGGCGTTCGTCCACGCGGTAGGGCGCGAGAAGGTTGTGCCGGCTCTCATCCTGGCCGTCGTTCATCGAAACCCAGACGTCGGTAACGACCGCGTCCGCATTGCGCACGGCGGCTTCGGGATCGTCATGGACGCTCACCCGCGCGCCGTTCGCCGCCGCCCACGCCAAGGCCTCCGCCGGCGGGCGGCGCTCCGGCGGGCAGCCGACGGCGAGGTCGAAATCGAAGCGCGCCGCGGCGTGGATCCAGCTCGTCGCGACATTGTTGCCGTCACCGCTCCAGGCGATGCGCTTGCCGGCGATGGCGCCGCGCTGCTCCTCGAAGGTCATCACGTCCGCTATCAACTGGCAGGGGTGCGAGCGGTCCGTCAGGCCGTTGATGACCGGCACTTCCGCGTTGGCGGCGAGCTCGGTCAGCTTGTCGTGACTGTCGGTGCGGATCATGATCGCATCGACATAGCGCGACAGCACCCGCGCCGTGTCGGCCCAGCTCTCGCCGCGCTTGACCTGGGTGTCCTGTCCCGAAAGCACGATGACATGGCCGCCGAGCTGGCGCATGGCGACCTCGAAGGACACACGGGTGCGGGTCGAGGGCTGCTCGAAGATCATGGCGAGCGTCCTGCCCTCGAGCGGCCGCGCCGGATCCCCCGCCTTGAAGGCGAGGGCCCGGTCGAGGATGCGACGGAGCGCGGCCCCGTCGTAGTCCTTGAGGTCGAGAAAGTGGCGTGGACCGCTCATGGCCCTCACGCAGCGGCGGCGGCGAATTCCCGGCAAGCGCCTTCGATCATGCCGACCGCTTCGCCGATATGCGAGTCCTCGACCACCAGCGGCGGCAGCAGCCGCACGACGTTCTCGCCGGCCGGCACCGCAAGCAGGCCCTGGCGGCGCAGCGCGCCGACGAACTCGCCATTGGCGGGGCCGATGCGCAGCCCAACCATCATGCCCATGCCGCGCACTTCCAGGATGGTGTCCGGATAGCGGGCCGCGAGTCCGTCCAGCCGCCGGCGCAGGTCCGCCGCACGGGCCTGCACGCCGTCGAGGAAACCCTCGGCGAGCAGCGCATCGAGCACGGCGTTGACCACCGCCGTCGCCAGAGGGTTGCCGCCGAAGGTGGATCCGTGCGTGCCGGCGACCATGCCCGACGCCGCCTCTTCCGTCGCGAGGCAGGCGCCGACCGGGAAGCCGCCGCCGAGGCCCTTGGCGAGCGCCATCACATCCGGGCGGATGCCGGACCATTCATGGGCGAACAGCTTGCCCGTGCGGCCCATGCCGCACTGCACCTCGTCGAGGAACATGAGCAGGCCGAACTCGTCGCAGAGCGCGCGTACGCTGCTCAGGTAGTCCGCGGACATCGGGCGGATGCCGCCCTCGCCCTGCACCGGCTCCACCAGCACGGCGCAGGTCTCGCCGGTGACGGCCGCGCGCACCTCGTTCAGGTTCCCGAAGGCCACCTGGTCGAAGCCTTCCGCCACCGGACCGAAGCCCTTGCAGAGCTTCTCCTGGCCGGAAGCCGCGATGGAGGCGAGCGAGCGGCCGTGGAAGCAACCCTCGACGGTGATGATGCGGAAGCGTTCCGCCTCGCCCTTGTCGGCATAGTGCTTGCGCACGAGCTTGATGCCGCATTCGATGGCCTCGAGGCCGGAATTGCAGAAGAAGACCGTGTCCGCGAAGCTGTTCTCGATCAGTCGTCGCCCGGCTCGCTCCTGGTTCGGGATATTATACAGGTTCGAGGTGTGCCAAAGGCGGCCGGCCTGATCCTGGAGCGCGGCGACAAGGCCGGGATGGGCGTGGCCGAGAGCGGTCACGGCGATCCCGCCGCCGAAGTCCAGGAACCGCCGCCCGTCGGACGCGAAGAGGTAGGGTCCCTCGCCTTTCTCGAAAGCGATGTCCCGATCCCCGTAGGTCGGCATCAGGGGGGCGATCACGAATCGATCTCCTTCACAGAGTTCTTCAAACGACATCCCCGCCGCAGGCCGGCGGGGAAGCGCGCAATAGTGCTCGCCGGGCGGCTCATGTCAATGGCGCGGTTCCGGCGTCAGTCCTCGCGCACGCCGGCGGCGAGGTAGCCGCCGTCCACGGGCAGCACGACGCCGTTGACATAGGCCGCCGCCTCGCCGGCGAGGAACACCGCCGCGTCGGCCATCTCCTCGCAGAGGCCGTAGCGCCCGGCCGGGATCATGCGCCTGTAGTTGGCGCGGGCGGCGGGCGTGTGGTGAACGCGGGTGAGTTCGGTATCGACCGGCCCCGGCGCGATGGCGTTCACCGTGACGCCGAAGGGGGCGAGCTCGTGCGCCGCCTGCTGCGTGAGCGCGATGACGCCGGCCTTGGAAATGCCGTAGGCGGTGCGCTCGGCCCCGGCGCGCACGCCGGAGATGGACGCGATATTGATGATGCGGCCATAGCCCTGCCCGACCATCGCGCGCGCCGCCTCCTGGGCGCAGTAGAAGCTGCCATGGAGATTGACCCGAAGGATACGGTCGAAGTCTTCCGGCGTCACATCGAGGAAGGCGTGCCGGAGGCTGGCGCCGGCGACATTGGCGAGAATGTCGATGCGGCCGTGGCGCGCGACCGTCTCGGCAGCGAGCCGCCGGGCGTCCTCCGGGTCCGACACATCGACAACGAGGCCGTCGGGGCCGAGCCCCTCCGGCTTCAGGTCCGCCGCCACCACCTCGGCCCCTTCGGCGCGGAAGGCGGCCGCAATCGCCCCGCCGATCCCGCCGCCAGCCCCCGTCACCGCCGCAACCCGCCCCTGCAACCGCATCCCGTTTCTCCCGGTTCGTCGAAAGCCCGCCCCTCGGTAGCCCGTTCCCGCCGGCTGGTCCAGTGACGGTCGATGGCGGCCGGGAGACTGCGCAGCCTCCGCCCCATAGCCCGGCCATCGAAATCGGCTATGCCGTATTCCGGGTCGCCAACGTCTGCGACAGGAGATTACAAGTGGGAATTGCGCTGCAGCCGGACGCGCCGGATGCCCGCCATGATTAAAAAGGGGATTATATACGAAAGTGCCCAAGTCGGACGGCTTGACTAGCGGTCAGCGTTCGAGCGCGACATCCGTCCTTGCCGTTCCTCTGGCGCTTTCCGCTTGAGATAGTCCCAGTCGTCCTCGGCGCGCGGCGGCGCGGTCACAAGGGCGCGCAGCACATTCTCTGGGCTGTCGGGTATCGGGTCAGGCTCCGGCTTCTCCGCCGAGCGTCCTCGCTTGCGTGACTCGGCCATAGCGGCTCCTCCCTGCCGCAAAGCATGGCATAGGAGATTGTGGAAGCAAAGTACCTTGACTCTTTGTCACTGTCCCTTCAATGCTGACAATGCAAGCATGAAGGGAGAATGGCGCGGTGCATCTGTCATGGCAGAAGACACTGACCCAGAGCGAAGCACTGAGGCCACGATGGGGCAGCCTGATGCCCTTTCTGCGGTTGACGAAGTCCGGGATGCCTCACAATCACACAACGTGGTTCAGGCAACAGTTTTTCTCAAACCTGAATTGGGCGCCGACAGGCGGCGGGGGGGCAAAGCGCTACCGTACGGATGAACGTAGTGATCTTAGGTGACGTTCAGGGCCTTCGCACAATGACGGCCGACCACGATCCTGCGCGGGCCGGGAACCACTCGGCGCCAACGACGCACTTGCACTACGACGCTGCTACCAGGGCTAGGCTGTTACGAGAAGACCTGACGGGTCATACAGTCCGTCTGGTTCGGGACTTCGGTTCCTATCACTTCGAGATATTATGAATGATCCTACCCGATCCGGCAGAGCAGAGTCATTAACAGTCGAGTGGGTATTGGCAACACCCTGAAGCCTTTTCGTGGCCACATCAAGCATGTTTATAGAGCCTTTCTTGAATTCGGTTATATCGCAGTTTTTCTCAATGCCGATTGCATTTCTGCCTTCAAGTGCAGCGGCGACGAGAAAAGAACCTGACCCGAAACAGTGATCCAGAACAAGTTGTCGTTTGCTGGTGTAGGTTCGGATTAGGTAACGGGCTAATTCTCATAGGCTTTTGGGTCGGATGCCAAACTCGTCCTTCAGCCTCGGCTGTCTTGAAGTATATCACATCCGTGGGGTATCTGGTTCCGCTGGAGCGGATGTGACTTGGTCGGAAGTCTCCGTATGAACCGGTTAGTTGATTTTTCCTAACGCCTTTATCATATGCTTCTCCTTCCGACATTTGTGGCACGTATGTCGGCTGCCCCCGGTAGAAGATGCAAATATCTTCGTGTTTTCGAAGGGGTTGTTTTTCGCGTTTAGAAAGTTGGTAGCTTTCGATTTCACCCAAACTATTTTGTATTTGAACCAGTCTTGTTCGCTAAGGATTACCTTTGCCGTGAACGCGCCATGACTCATTAGGGCCACCGCGCCCGTTGGCGCAAGAATTCTCTTGTAGTGTTCCCACAGAACGTCCATAGGAAGCGCGGAATCCCAACGGTTTTGTGTGGTGCCGTAGGGAAGGTCGTAAAGAACGAAATCTATGGAATGGTCGGGTAGAGCGCTCATAGCGTCCAGGCAGTCACCCTCAATCATAAAAATTCCAGCGCGGCGTTTCAGCATCGTTCTTCCCCTTCGTGAGAGGGGAATTCTGACGCCGATCAATTCTCGTGTCTTTGATTCTGAGGGAAAATTCGTCGGGTTCTGGAGACGGTATTCCTCTAGCCTGAACGCGCCCCACTCGATAGGCCGTTGTCGGCAATCAGGTCGCAATAGCGGAGCCGCTTGCCTGCCATGCCGATGGCGACCGACTGCATCATATCCAGCGTGTCGCGCGGGCGGATGTTGTGGCGTCCGGCGAATTCGCGGACATAGCGGTCAAGGTGCTTCTCGCTGAACTTGTGGAAGGTGCCCTGATAGCCGCGTTTCAGCATGGCCCAGAAGCTCTCCATGCCGTTCGTGTGCGCCATGTCCCGCACGAACTCTTTGGCGGAGTGATTGACCGCTTCATGGCTGTATTCGGGCATGCCGGCGTAGGCGCGGGCTTCATCGGTGTAGAGCGTTGCGCCCGGCTCGACATTCTCTCGGACGAAGCCTTGCAGCGCGGTAGCGTCGGTCTGTGAGACGCGGCGAGCGGAAACCTGATTGGTCTCACGATCCTTCACGCCCGCGACAGCCGCCTTGCCGACTGTGCCCCGGCCTTCCAGAGTCTTCCGCTTGGCGTTCGGCATGTTCTTGCGCTTCCCGCCGATATAGGTCGCGTCGGCTTCAACAGGCCCGCCGAACAGCCCGCTCTCCCGCGCCCATGTCTCCCGGATGCGGTGCGCCAAATGCCAAGCCGTCTTCTGCGTTATGCCGAGGTCACGGTGCAGCTTCATGCTGGCTTGCCCCTTCAATCCCGTCGTCATGAGATAGCCAGCCAGCGCCCATGTCTGGTAGCCCAGCTTAGAGGACTGCATGACCGTGCCGGTCTTGACAGAGAACCGCTTGCGGCAGGCGCGGCAGCGATAGGGCATGGTCTTGTGCGCGGCGCCTTCCTGCACCCTGTCGGACTCGCAATAGGGGCAGCGAACGCCTTCCGGCCAACGGGCTTTGACGAACCATGCTTCGGCGGTCGCGTCGTCGGGGAAGACCCGCATGACCTCGACCAGCGACATGCCCTTGCGAAAGTGCTTGCCCGGTGCGTTCCTCGCCATTGCCCTGCCTCCCTATTTATGGAAACAGAGTGCCGTAATCAGGCGAGGCCGTCAACCCCTAATTGGGCACTTTCGTATATAATCCCCTTTGAGTTTCCGGCCCGCAGGGGCTTTCGTCGTATTGAGATGTCGGGTCGGGCGGTTTACAGCCTGTTGGGGGCGAGCTTGCGCAGTGTGGCGAGGTTTTCGGGTCCGTTGTCCTTGCGGTTTCCGGGGCGGTCCTCGTCGAAGGCCATGTCGAGGACCCGGCGCCAGCCGTTCTCGATACGCCAGTGGGCGCGGGCCGCCCTGGCGACGCGCTCGGCTGAGATCGGCACCGAACACAGATAATAAGTGAGACTTGCGCGAGGTTCCGGCGCGGCGCTCGCGCAGCCGTTCGATGCGGGCGATGGCGGCCGGTCCCGAATGCCGTGACCGCATGCAAGGCCGACCCCGACGCCGCCCGGTCGGAAGACCGCCGCAAGGTCCTGGCGTCGATCGCCGCCATCCCCGCCCCGTCCATCCCGAGCGCCTCCACGAAGCGCCCCAGGCAGGCCGCAAACGCCTCCGGGTACCGGAAAACGGAATACACCGCTGAAGGCGTCATGGCTCGGCAAGCCGGTCTCAAGACTCGGAAACTCACGCAGAAGACCCTCCCGATCCCCGGCGAAATCCGCAAAGTCCACGCAACTGTCGCAGCCGCACACAGACCCCACCAACGCAATCGTCAAAATGTCCACAAGATCGTGGCGACGCGCATTCCCAAGCCGCGGGTCGGGAACATCCCGTAAAATCCACACAATCAATGCCATCCGACCCTACCCCCTTGAAACCATCCAGACCCCCCTCCTCAAATCCCCGATCTGCACACTTGGTCCCAAATGCGATTCCCTTGGCGGCGGCCAGGCAGCTTGCGGTTGCACGGCCAATCTTGTTATGTTGCCAAGCTGGCGGGCCGGGTCCCGCCGGAGCGGGGCCGGTGTCCGCATCGGTCGAGGGGCAACCAACCGGCTATAACGGGAGTGCAAACATGAAAATCGTTCGTCTGGCATGCGGCGTCGCCGCGGCGGCCATGGTCGGAGGCGTCGCCGCATCCGCTTCCGCCGATGAAGTCAACTGGAACTTCTCCACCTGGGGCAAGCCGCGCGCCTTCACCGCCGGCATCGAAGCCTTGCGGGACTATCTGGCGGAGAAGTCCGGCGGCAATTTCAAGGTCAAGATCCACTATGGCGGCGCGATTTCGCCTTCCAAGGAGAATCTCGACGGCATCAAGATCGGCAGCCACGAGGCCGCCAATTTCTGCACCTCCTATCATCCCGGCAAGAACCCGGCCGGCACGGTGCTGGACCTGCCGTTCCTGCCCATCGCCGATCTGACGGTGCAGGCGAAGGTGCATGAGGACTTCTACGCCCACCCGGCGTGGAAGAAGGAGATGAAGCGCTGGAACGCCATCCCGATCTTCTCCGGAATCCTGCCCCAGTATGAGTTCATGGGCGTCGGCGACGCGCCGAAGGACGCCTCGGACTTCGAGGGCATGCGGGTTCGCGCGCTCGGCGGCATCGGCGATGCGATGCGCAAGCTGGGGGCCGTGCCGACCACGATGCCGGCGCCGGAAACCTACACGGCGCTGGAGCGCGGCATCGTCCAGGCGATTTCCTTCCCCTACAGCTACACCTTCGGCGCCTACAGGCTGAACGAGGTGGGCAAATGGTTCACCGAAGGCATGGCGCTGGGCGCGGTCAACTGCCCCATCGTGATGAATGTGAACGCCTACAACGCCCTGTCGGACGAGCATCGGGCGCTGTTCGACGCCGACCTGAAGTGGAACTCCTACAATGCGCTGATCGCGGCCTACAAGGAGGCCGACAAGAAATGGATTCCGATGTACCACAAGCAGATGCAGGTCGTGAAGTTCTCGAAGGAACAACATGACGAGCTCAAGAGGGTCGGCGCCGAGCCGGTCTGGAACGAGTGGGTCGAGAAGTGGGCGGGCAAGATTCCGTCCCAGGAACTGCTGGACTTCATTCTCGAGCGTGCGTCTGTCCACAACAAGGCGGCGTAACGCCGGAATCGCTCACTACACGGGGCCGCCTCTTCCCGGAGACGGCCCCGTTTCTTTGATTGACTTCCTTGAGGTAATGGGCGGAAGGCAAGCACTGCGATGGTCGGGACTTCCAACGAAGCGAACAACAAACCGGGGAACGGCGCCTTGGCGGCGATTGACCGCCATGTGAGTCGTGTCGAAGACGCCGTGACGCTGTTCGCGGCGGGGACGATTTTCATTTTGATGTTTTTCGTCGTCGCGGAAGTCCTGGGACGAAAACTCTTCAACCACCCAATTCCCGGCGCCATCGACTGGGTGGAAGTCTATATGGCGATCTTTGCGTTCCTGCCCGCCGCATACGCCCAACGGCTCGGCGTGCATGTTCGCATGGAGTTGGCAATCTCCAAAATGCGGGGCCGGTTTCTCTGGGGCGCCGAGTGTTTTGCAGTCGTCATCGGCGTCATTTATTGCCTGATTATTATCGACAAGAGCTGGGAACATTTCCTTCGCGCCTTCATCGACGGGGACAGCACCATCGATGTGCAACTGCAAACCTGGCCCGGCAAATTGGTCGTTCCGTTCGCACTCGTTCTGCTGTGCATTCGACTGTCCATCCAGGTCTGGGGTTATGCCCGCCTCTTCCTCGACCCGGCCAAGGCGCCGGTGGCGGTGCCTGTCATTCTGGACGCCGCCGCACATGCGCGTGCGGAGATCGAGGAAGTCATGGGCAAGGAAACGTCGGAGCGCGGCGAGCGCCCGAATGGCGGCGCGCAGGCCTGAGGGGGTAGAGGGTTATGGATCCGTTCAATGCAGGTTTGCTCTCGGTCGCCATCATCATGGCGATGGTGGTGCTGGGGGTCCGCGTCGCATACGCCTCGGGAATTGCGGGCGTTATCGGCCTGATCTGGCTGCGCGGCTACGACCCCGGCGCCGGTCTTGCCGGATTGCTGGCGCATTCCGAGGTCAGCCATGTCACGCTTTCCGTGCTGCCGATGTTCATCCTTATCGGCTTCCTCGCCTTCTATGCCGGGCTGACGCAAAGCGCATTCTATGCGGCGCGTTGCTGGCTCGGCACATTGCCGGGCGGATTGGCCGTCGCAACCGTGTTTGCAACCGCCGGTTTCGCAGCCGTTTCGGGAGCCTCGACGGCGACCGCCGCCGTGTTCAGCCGGGTCGCAATTCCTGAAATGCTGAAATACGGCTACGACCGCAGCCTCGCTGCCGGCGTAGTCGCAGCCGGCGGCACGCTGGCATCGTTGATTCCGCCGAGCGCCATCCTGGTGATCTACGCGATCATCGTCGAGGAATCGGTCGGCGCCCTGCTGCTCGCGGGCTTCATCCCGGGCGCGCTGTCGGCAGTGATCTATGCGATGCTGATCGTATTCCGCTGCAAGCTGAATCCGGCGCTGGGCGCGCCGGTTTCAGCCGTTCCTTTCGCGGAAAAGGTCCGATCCCTCGGCGGCGCTTCCGGTATCTTCTTCGTGATCGTCATCATACTGGGCGGTATTTACACCGGCTGGATGACGCCCACCGAAGTCGGCGGCGTTGCCGCGCTCGTGATCTTCCTGATTGCGCTTGCGAAGCGGAACATGGGGCTCTCGAACCTCCGGGAATCGCTGATGGAGACCGCGAAGCTGACGGTCTTCATCTTCACGATCATCTGGTCGATCCTGATCTATGTGCGGTTCCTCGGCTTTTCGGGCCTGCCGGAGGCCTTCGCCAATTTCGTCGTCGGGCTCGATGTGCCGCCGATCGTCGTGATGATTCTGATCCTGCTCGCCTATGTCGTGCTCGGCATGTTCATGGACGGCATCGGGATGCTGCTGCTGACCCTGCCGGTCGTCTATCCGGCGGTCACGGCGCTCGGCTACGACCCCGTGTGGTTCGGCATCATCATCGTCAAGATGGTGGAGGTCTGCCTGGTTACGCCGCCGATCGGGCTGAATTGCTTCGTGGTCAACGGTGTCAGACCGGACATTCCGTTGGAGGACGTCTTCAAGGGAATCTGGCCGTTCTTCGTGGCGGACATCATCACGGTCGCCGTGCTCGTCGCCTTCCCCGGCATCGTGCTCTGGCTGCCGCGGCTGATGATCCAGAACATCACCGGCTAGCAGCGACAAGGCGCGGCTTCCCGTTCAGGAAAGCCGCGCCGCCAGGCCGATCGGCTCGTCGCGGAACAGCGCCGCCGGCATTTCGCGGAGATCCTCGGCCATGCGGGGCCGGAAGGCCATCCGTGCCAGCACGTCGCGTTCGAGGTCGACCCCCGGCGCGGTCTCGGTGAGGACCGGTCCTGCCTCGTCGATGCCGAAGACGCAACGCTCGGTCACGACCATGATCGACTGTCCCCGCGCCAGGCCGGCGCGGGCGTTGAAGCTGATCTGCTCGACTGCCTCGACGAACTTGACCGGGGCGCCGTCGCGCCGGATATCGAGGCGGCCGCCGCCCGCACGGATATCCGAGTCTCCGGCAGAGAACTGGCCGCAGAACACGACCCGTTTCGCGCCCTGCGTCACATTGAAGAAACCGCCGATGCCGGGGATGCGCGCCTTCAGCTTCGACACATTGACATTGCCGGCCGCGTCGAGCTCCGCCATGCCGACGAACGTGATGTCCAGCCCGCCGCCGTCGTAGAAGTCGAACTGGTAGGTATTGTCGATGACCGAGCTCGGATTGATCGCGGCGCCGAAGGACAGCCCGTAGGCCGGATAGCCGCCGGTGGCGCCGGACTCGACCGTGAGCGTGAAGGCGCCGCCGCAACCTTCCTCGCCCGCCACCGTCGCGACATATTCCGGCGCGCCGACGCCGAGATTGACCACATCGCCCCGGCGCAGCTCCATCGCCGCACGCCGGCCGATCACCTTCTTGACCGACAGCGGCTGCGGGCGGCGCGCGCTCATGTCGGCGCGCGTTTCGCCGGAAAAGACGGGGTCGTAAGCCGTCGCGAAGGTCTGCGGATGGTTCCCGGGCCGCGCCACGACCACCCGGTCCACGAGGTGCCCCGGAATCACCACCTTCCTCGGATCGAGCGAGCCGCGCTCCGCGATGCGCTCCACCTGCGCCAGCACCGCGCCGCCCGAGTTCCGCACCGCCTGCGCAAAGCTCGGCCCCTGGAAGGTGCCGATCTCGCGCTCCATGGTGATATTGCCGTCCGGGTCCGCTGTCGTGCCGCGCAACAGGCCGGCATCGAGCCGCATGGACGGGTAGAACAACCAGTCGCGGCCGCTGAGCCGGACGCGCTCGACATAGTCCTCGACCGTGCGGGCGTTCACCTTGCCGCCGCCATGCTCCGGATCGACGAAAGTGCCGACCCCGACATGGGTCACGAGGCCCGGCCGCCCCGCCGCGATCTCCCGGTACAGCTGCACGATGACGCCCAGCGGCAGCAAGTAACCCTCGATTTCGTTGTCGATCAGCCGGCGCTGAAGCATCCGGTTGAGGTTGAGATAGGAAGTGACGAGCCGGCGGATCATCCCGTCATGGCGCAAGCGGTCGAGGCCGCGTCCGCGCGTGTCTCCGGAGCCCGTCGAGGCGATGACAGTCAGGCCGCGCGGCTCCCCGGTTTCCAGAAAGCGTGCTTCGAGCGCGAGCAGCAATTCTTCGGGACAAACCGAGCCGACGAACCCGTCCACGCCGAGCGCCGCCCCCGACGGCACCAGCGCCGCCGCCTCCGCAGCCGTGACGATCTTGCTCATGAGCGCATCCAAATCGATTCGAACCGCCTGGGCTCAGGAGTCGGCGGCCGAGCGGCCGGCCCCGTTCAGATACTGTTGCGGAACGGGTTGACGATCTGCAAGCCGTCGATCCGCTGGCCGTCCTGGATATCTTCCGTAAAGAGCACACCGGCGCCGGCGCTCAAGGCCGCCTCGACGATCAGCGAGTCCCAACAGGAAACCTGCATCGAACGGCTCCGGCGGATGGCGGCGCTCACCGTTTCGGGATGAAGGGGCTGGACGCGGAAACGGCTGAATGAATCCACGGCCCGGGCCGCCGTTTCGAGGTTCAGCGTCTCGGCGAACTTCCGCGTCACCGTCACATAGAATTCGCCGAGGACCTGTATGCTCAATACGATACAGTCTCTTTCCTCGCGCAAGAGCTCTCGTGCGCGCGTCCGCTTGTCCGGCGCATCGGCGTCGAACAGACAGACCAGCACGTTCGTGTCGACGAACTTCCACTCAACGCTCATGAAGATCGCTGCGCGTCCAGACCGCGCCGCCGCGCCGGGAACCGCTCGATTCCGACAAGGCCAGCAGGGAATCGCAGGCGTCGGCGCGTTGGCGGTCGATCCCTGCATAAGCATGCAGATATTCCCGCACGACCGCGTTTACCGACGTCTTTTCCCGAATTGCCCGGATCCGGGCGTGCTCAAGAACGTCGTCGTCTATGGAGATGGTCAGATTCATCCTCCGCTCTCCTTCGGCACGGATTCCATCTTACACGGGACTCGCGCTCAAATCGACCGGAATAGCCTCACTTGCTCGCATCCTCGGCGGCCCGGGCCGGAACGGCTGCAAACCCCACCCGCCCGAGCGGGCCGAAATCCGCAAGGACACGGGCGCCGGGCCGGATCGCGGCCACGCCGGTGCAGGTCCCGGTCGTCACGCGGTCGCCGGCGCGCAGCCCGTCGCCACGCTCGCGCAATTGGTTGGCGAGCCAAAGGAGCACCAGCACCGGATCGCCGAGTGCGAGCGCTCCGGTCCCCTCTGCCAGCACCTCGCTGTCCACCGACAGCGCGACGCCGGCATCGCGCAGGTCCCGGTCCCGCCAGTCGGGCCGCATCTCGCCCTCGACGAAGGCGATATTGGCGCCGAAATCCGCCGTGACACCCTGCCGCCCGAGCCCGGCAAGCCCGCCCTCGAAACGCGAGCCGACGACCTCGATGCCGCCGGCCACGCCCATGACCGCCGCCAGCACCTCTTCGCGCCCGAAAGGCGTCGCGCGCGGCGGCAGGCCTCCGCCCATGACGAATACGAACTCGCCTTCCACAGCCGGCGCATGTGCGGCGAAGATGGGCACATCCGCGCCGTTCCCGAAGCAGAAGGGTTCGAGCAGCGCGCCGGCGCCGGGCCGGTCGGTGCCGAGCTTGCGCCGGGCCTCGGCGCTGGTCGATCCGACCTTCCAACCGCTGCGCGCATGACCGGACGCTTGCACCGCAGCTTCCTGGACCCGGTAGGCGTCGTCCAGATTGCCGAGTTCCCGCCGCGCGGCGGCCTCGACCAGGATTCCGCTGCGCCGGGCCTCCCACAAGCGTTGCGCCAGATCGGCCATGAACTACCCGCCCTTCTTCCGCTTCAACCCTCGGCAGGGCCAGCCTGTCCCGCCTGACAAACGGCGGGAACGCGGTATTTGGGGATTATATACACAGCTTGACGCCCGGTGTCCCGGCCCTCTTCCCGTCATGCCCGAACGCCCCCTCCGTCATGCCCGGACTTGTTCCACTGGTGTCCGGTTTATTTTTGTGGACGGGCTGCGTGGCGTTGATTCTACTGTTGTCCAGGCGTTTACGGACATCCCGGACACGAAGGAGGCTCAATGCCATGCGCCACCGCAACAGCGTTTCCCACGGCCTGTTGAAGCGCGTTCCGCGGACTGCGTTCGATCGTCTGGTTGCCGCCCGCGGCGCGGACCGCGGGTGCGGCGGCTGCGCAGCCGGGACCGGTTGATCGCGCTGCTTTACGGCCAGCTTTCCGGGGCGAACAGCCTGCGCGAGATCGTGGGCGGCCTGCACAGCCGCAAGACGCGCCTTTACCATGTGGGCGCTCGCGCGGCGCAGCGCTCGACGCTGGCCGACGCCAATGCCAACCGTCCGGCTGCGTTGCTCGCCGCCCTGTTCGCCGAGACGGTCGGGGACGCCCGGCGGGGCCTGCGGCGCAAGATCGGCGAGGCGACCTGCCCGATCGACGCGACCGGCGTTCGCCTGGGCGGGCGGGGCTCGCAGTGGGCGCATTTCCCGGCCAGGGCCTGCGGGGCCAGGGTCCATGCGATCTACGATGCCGACGCCGGGCAACCGCTCTATGCGTCGGTCACGGCGGCGAAGGTCAATGACATCACGGCGGCGCAGGCGATGCCGGTCGAGGCCGGCGCCACTTCCGTCTTCCGTCTTCGACCTCGGCTACTACGATTTCGCCCGGTAGGCCGCGCTGGACGCCGCCGGCTGGCGCATCGTCACCCGGTTCAAGACCAATACGCCATTGACGGCGAGCACCGGGCGCGCCCTGCCCGAAGACGCCAACATTCTCTCGGACCGCACCGGCCTGTTGGCGCAACGCCAGGCCCGGAGCCGCAAGAACCCGTTCTCCGGGCCGGTGCGCGAGGTCCGGGTCAGGACCGACACCGGCGCGGCGGATCGGAGAGGTCGCGCACTTCCACCCGCCAATCGGGTCTCAATCGACTCCGCCCTATGGCTAAACCGGACGCCACGCCCCTTTTCGTCGCCCCGGACGCCCGGAAGAACGATCCGGGGCCTCATGCGGCGCGGCTCCGGCCGCGAAAGGTCCCGGATCGACCCCGGATCCGCGCGGACCGTGATCGCGACAACGCGGTTTGACCGTCTTCCTCAAGAGGCCTTTCCTCGCGCCGGAATCGCTTTAGGCTTCCCTGATTCTGCGAAGGGGGCGGCGATGAAGCTCGGCATCTTCAGCTACAACACCGAATACGGGACCCGGCCCGACGACCTGGCGCAAGCCGCCGAGGAGCGCGGCTTCGAGTCCTTCTGGGTCGGCGAGCACACTCATATCCCGGCGAGCCGCGATACGCCTTATCCGGGCGGCGATCCGCTGCCCAAGCCCTACTACCACATGGCCGACCCCTTCGTGTCGCTCATGGCGGCGGCGGGCGCTACCTCGACCATCAAGCTCGGCACGGCCGTCTGTCTCGTGATCGAGCGCGACCCCATCGTGCTGGCGAAGGAGGCGGCAACGCTCGACTGGCTCTCCGGCGGGCGGCTGCTGCTCGGCATCGGCGGCGGCTGGAACGAGGAGGAGATGGCCAATCACGGCACCGATTTCGCGCGCCGCTGGCAGGTGCTGCGGGAGCGCGTCGAGGCCATGAAGGTTATCTGGACGGAGGAGGAAGCAAGCTACGAGGGCGAGTTTGTCCGTTTCAACCGCATCGTCTCCTATCCCAAACCGGTCCAGAGTCCTCATCCGCCGATCATCTATGGCGGCGCAACCCCGCTCGGGCTGAAGCGCACGGTGCGCTATTGCGACGGCTGGATGCCGATCGACGTGCTGCTGGACGATTTCCCCGCCGCCATCGCCGGGCTTGACCGTCTGGCCGCCGAAGCCGGGCGCGATCCCGGCTCCATTCCCGTCTCGGTCTTCGCCTTTAACGGCGCCAATGAGGAGGCGCTCCACCGGCTCGCCGACATGCCGCGCGTTGAGCGCGCCGTGTTGGTGGCGCCCCGCTATACGGAAAAGGCCCTGCCCTTCCTGGACAATTTCGGCGCGCTCATTCCCGCATTGGCTTGAGGCCGGCCGCGAGCTCGCGCAAGCGGAATTTCTGGATCTTGCCGGAAGCCGTGCGCGGCATGGCGTCCAGCAGCTCGAGGCGTTCCGGCAGATAGGGCTTCGCCAGCCGGCGCTCCAGCAGGAAGCCGCACATCGCCTCGAATGTCAGCGCCTGCACATCGGGCCGCAGCGTCACGAAGGCGCAGGCGCGCTCGCCCAACCGGTCGTCCGGCATGGCGACGATGGCGCAGTCCGCCACCCCCGGATGCCGGTAGAGCAGTTCCTCGACCTCGACCACGGGAATGTTCTCGCCGCCGCGGATGACGATGTCCTTGGACCGTCCGGAGATGCGGATATAGCCGTGGGCATCCATCCGCGCGTTGTCGCCGGTCTCGAACCACCCGTCCTCGTCCGTATCGTAACGCCCCGGCCGCTTCAGATAGCCGACGAACTGGCCGGCGCCCCGCACCTGCAGGCGCCCTTCTTCTTCGCTGGGCGCCGGCGTACCGTCCTCGCCGACAACGCGCACCTCCAGGCAGGAAACCGCGCAGCCGTCCGTGCCGAACACGCGCTCCGGCGGATCGGATTTCCGCGTGCCCGAGCCGAAGCCGTTCTCCGTCATGCCCCAGCCCGAATGGACGAAGCAGCCGAGGCGCCCGCTCGCCCGCTCCACCAGCACGCGGGGGATCGGCGCGCCGGCGGAAACGAAGGTCTCCAGGCTCGATATGTCGTAGCGGTCGAGCACGGGGCTGTTGGCGAGGTCGGCCAGGAACGGCGTCGCCCCCATGGTGAAGGTCACCGCCTCATCCTGGATCAGCCGCAGCGCCGCCTCCGGGTCCCAGATATCGAGATAGCAGGTCTTGGCGCCGAGCACGGGCGACAGCATCAACCCGTACATGAACCCGGTCTGGTGGGCCAGCGGGGAGCCCATCAGGATCGCCGTATCCTCGCCCAGCCCGATGCGCTCGACATAGCTCATCACCATGGCGATCAGCGTGTTGGAGGTGTGCATCGCGCCCTTGGGCTCGCCAGTCGTACCGGAGGTGTAGAGAAGCTGGATCACATCGTCCGGGTCCGGCCTCCCGGCGGCGAATACCGCTTCGGCGTCCGCGTCCTGCTCAAGCCCGGGATCCAGCAGCGCCGCCTCGAAATTCTCGCCGACGACAAACAGGTGCTCCAGCTTCGGCAATGCCGGGCGCAGCTCCCGCGCCATCGCCGCATGGTCGTGGCCCCGGAAGACGTTCGGCGTCACCAGCACCTTCGCTTCCGCGAAATCGAGCATGAAGGCGAGCTCGCGCTCGCGGAAGATCGGCATCAGCGGGTTGGAGCAGACACCAATACGCAAACAGGCAATGTGCAGGCAGTAGAATTGCCACCAGTTCGGAAGCTGGAACGCGAGCACATCGCCCTTGCGCAGGCCGTGCGCATGAAGGCCCAGCGCCATCCTGTCGGAAAGCCGCTTGAGCTGGCGCCAGGAGAGCGTGGTTTCGCCGCCGTCCTCCACGCGGCGGGCGACCACGGCAATCCCGTCCGGCTTTCGCGCCACCGCCTCGTCGAAATAGTCGAGCAGGGTGCGGTCGCGCCAATGGCCTTCGGCGCGGTGCTTGTCCACCCGCCAGGCAGGCAGGATCGGATCGAATATCATCGCCGCCGCCCGCTGCCCCTACTCGCCGGGAGCCGCCGCGGTCTTTCGCATGTCTGCATCCTTCCCAAATACCGGTCCGTTTGCTTGACCCGCCAGTGCAGAGCGGCTAGAAGCCGCGCGGATTGCCCAGGTAGCTCAGTTGGTAGAGCAGCGGACTGAAAATCCGCGTGTCGGTGGTTCGAGTCCGCCCCTGGGCACCACGCGCCATACATTATTGCGGCCCCTCTCCGCCTCGATCCGGACAGTTTAGGATGACTGCATCTTCAGGTCACCGGGGTCCGGCCCCGGGCCGGGTTTTTCGTCATTGCGGACTCCGCGTTGTCGATGGACATGACCGGCAGTTGCAGCCCCATTTGCCGCCGGCCTATTCTGCGCAGCCTCCGGCCGCGTCAAGGGAGCGGGATCCTTGAGAACCGACAGCTTCGCGCCGCCGGGCACACCGTTCAGCGTGCGGCTCGGGCCGAACCCCAAGGGCCGCGACCTTGTGGTCGGCGACCTGCACGGCCATTTCGCCACCTTGCGCCGCGCGCTGGACGAACTGGAGGTCGGCGGGGACGACCGCCTGTTCTCGCTCGGGGACCTGATCGACCGCGGCCCGCGCTCCTTCGAGGCGAAGGCCTGGATCGAGGGCGCGGGCTTCCGCCTGGTGCTGCGCGGCAACCATGAGCAGTTGATGCTGGAGGCGCTGGACGAGGTGGGCGAGCTGCCTCCCCGGCGGTTCCCGGCCGGGGGCGCCTGGGCCCTCTGGCAGATGAATGGCGGAGGCTGGTGGCATTTCCGGAGCGCGGAAGACAGCGCCGAGGCCTGGATGGCCGTCCTCGCAACGCTTCCCTTCGCGGCGCGGGTCGAGACCCCTTACGGACCGGTCGGCCTCGTCCATGCCTGCCCCGTGCACCGCTCGTGGCGGGCACTCGAGAACGCGCTCGAGGGGGATGCGCCCTCCAGCCACGCCACCCGCACGCGCGCAATCTGGAGCCGCGTGTATCACGGCTGGCTGCAGCGCGAGATCGGCGAGACGGGCGAGGAATATCGGGGTCCGGTCGCAGGTGTGCGCGCGGTGCTCACCGGCCACACCTCATGCCGCCAGCCGATCTGGACCGAGAACATCCTCGGGATCGATACCGGCGTCCATCGCGACCGGCCGGGTTACGGCCGCCTGACGATCGCGCGGATCGACGGCAAGGAGATCGAGACGTTCTGCTTCGACCGCTGACAAGGCTCCGCAGCGGAGCCCGTTCAGGCGTCCGTCAGCACATGGATCGTCCGCTTGGCGATCAGCTCCTTCGTCTTCGCCGCATAGGCCGCCATATGGGCCGACGCGCCATGCGCGCGGAGTGCGTCCAGGCTCGCCCATTTCTCGATGACGACGAAGGTGTCCTCGCCGTATTTCGTCTGGATCGCGCCCGCTTCGGCGTCCACGGCCGCGCCGTATTCGATGCACCCGTCCTCCGCATGCACCGCCGGCACATTGGCATTGAAGGCCTCCAGAATCTCGGCCCGGCGGCCGGGCTTGGCCTGGATGACGGCGATGACATGGACCCTGGACATGGGCGTTCTCCTCTCTCCGCCACCCCTGCGGCGACGGTTGCGCCCGCGTTATTGACCGCTTTCGGCTCGCCGGGTCAAGATGGCGCCCTTCCTCGAACGACCGGAGGCTTGGCCGATGCCCGAAGCCCGCGCGCTCTGCTCTTCCTGCGACATCTATTGCCAGGTCCTGGTCGAGACCGACGGCCGAGAGATCGTCCGGGTCAAGGCGACCGACCCCAGGCCGGGCCGCGCCAATATCTGCATGAAAGGCGTCCATGCGCCTGCCGGCTTCGCTCATCCGGAACGGGTGTTGCATCCGCTCCGCCGCAAGGGGCCGCGCGGGTCCGGGGAATGGGAGCGGGTCGGCTGGGACGGCGCGCTCGACGATATCGCCGAGCGCCTTCGGCGGATCGTGGACCGCTACGGCCCCGAAGGCTTCGCGGTCTCGACGAGTTCCTGGAACACGCAGACCGACAACGGCATGTGCCGGCGCTTCATGAACCTGGTCGGCTCGCCGAACTGGATTTCCGGCGTTGCGCTCTGCGCTGGCAATACGGCCGCCGTCAACCGCCTGGTCTATGGCTGGTTCCCCTATCCGGACTTCACCAGGACAGAGTGCATCGTGCTCTTCGGGCACAATCCGAAACCGCATTCCTGGACGCCGGAATACAATGCCATCCGCCGTGCGCAGGAACGCGGCGCCAAGCTGATCGTGCTCGACCCGCGCCGGTCGGAGAACGCCGAGCTTGCCGATATCTGGCTGCCGCTCAGGGTCGGCACCGACGCCGCCATGTGTCTGGGATGGCTCAGGGTCATCATGGACGAGGGCCTCTGGGACCGCGATTTCGTCAAGCGCTGGACGGCGGGGTTCGACGAGCTCCAAGCGCGCGTGAACGAGTTTCCGCTGGACCGGGTTGCGAAGATCACCGGCGTTGCGCCGGACCGGATCGCCGAGGCCGCGCGTCTCTATGCGCAGTCGGGGCCGGCGGTCATTCCCTGGTCTCCGATCACCGACCAGCAACGCAACTCGACCTCCGCGATCCGGCTGCAGGCGATCCTGCGCGCCATCTGCGGCAATCTCGACGTTCCGGGCGGCGAGGTGCTGCACGGCTTCCACCCGCGCATCGTGCCGGAGACCGATCTTGAACTGCACGATGCGCTGCCGGAGGCGCAGAAAGCCAAGCAGCTCGGTTCGAATACCCATCCGGTGTTCACCTATCGCGGCGCGGCTCCCCTGGAGGAACCGACCTTGCGGGTCTGGGGCCGCCGCTACGCCAATCTGGTCTCCGGTTGCTACATGGCGACACCGTCCGCCGTGTTCCGCGCCATGGCCAATGGCGAACCCTATCCGGTCAAGGCCTTCTTCGCGCTCGGCAACAACACCCTGCTCAGCTTCGCCAACATGCAACTCATCCACAGGGCGCTGCTGAACCAGGACCTTGTCGTCGCGTTCGAGCACATGAAGACGCCGACGGCGGCGCTTGCCGACTACATTCTTCCGGGCGACGCCTGGACGGAACGCAAGGCGCTGGCGGACAGCTTCGGCTGGACTGCGATCTGCCGCAGCTCGCAGCAGGCCGTGGAGCCGCCCGGAGAGGCGCGCAGCGTTTACGATTTCTGGCGCGGCCTGGCGGTCCGGCTCGGCCTCGGCAACCATTTCCCGTGGGAGACGGCCGACGCCGTGCTCGACCACCGCGTGGCGGGCCTCGGCATGGATTTCGACAGCTTCGCCCGGCAGCACGCCCTGCATACGGACGGCCTCCAGTTCCGGAAATACGAAAGGACAGGGTTTGCGACGCCCTCGGGCAAGGTCGAACTTTCGTCCTCGGTGCTTGCCGGGTTCGGCTTCGATCCCCTGCCCTACTGGCGCGAAGAGCCGGCGGCGCCCGGGAACATGCCGCTCAGGCTGTTCACGGGCCTGCGCGAAGACGCCTATTTCCAGACCGGCCACCGCCATATCGCGGCCTTGCGGGCCCGCGCGCCCGAGCCGCTGCTCTACCTGCATCCCGACGACGCGGCCGAGGCCGGCATAGCGGACGGGGAGCCTGCCGTGGCCGAGACGGCGCAGGGACAGGTCCGGATGAAAGCCGCCGTCCGCGACGACATGCAGAAGGGCCTCGTCCGGGTGCCCCACGGCTGGTGGCTGCCGGAAGTCGGGCTTGAGAGCGCCTGGGAAATGGCCGACGCCCAGCTCTGCCCCGACGACGAGGATTTCCTCGACCGCGAGCAAGGCATTCCCCACTTCAAGGGCATCCCCTGCCGCATCGCCCCGGCCTCCCATGCGCCGCCCCGAACTTGAGCCGTGACCTTCCGCGGCCGGAACCATGCCGCTGGATCGCGTTCGGAACGTGCTGCGGGTATGGCATCTGGGTTGACAAAGGATAGCTTGCCGGGAAAATTGGCTTGAATTTGGCAGGACCGCGTTCCGGTGGGGTCCCGCAACATCTTGAATAGTACCAAGAGACTCCGTTACGCGGCGGTTATTGCTGTCTTAATTTTGTTCGGCGCCCCCGTCATCGCTGTATTTGCGGTCAGCGTCGGTTATTTCAATCCGGAACATGTAAATCGGTTTGTGAATACGTGGCTCCTATATCTGGCAGCTCCAACGGGGGGGGGGGGGCTGTTTATCTATTGGTATTTCGGGTGGCCAAATGGCAGACGCGGCAATTGATTCCGCGTCCGCCGGTTTCGTTTCAGCCCCGGTCCGCGCCGACACGGACGGCCGCAAGCGTTGCCCTCTGCCGACGGCATCGGGAACCGGGAACAGCCGCCGTCGTCACCGGAGCGACGGTTGCAGAACGAGCCTGCCGCAATGCAGGCGTTGACCTACATATTGAAATCGGGTCCGGATATCGCCCAGGCGTTCGTAGGAATGCTGCGAGACGCAGACATCGCGTTCGAGCCCGGACGCATCAAGACCGAATTGGAACATGAAGAGAGCCAACCGAACCTGACGATCCATGACAGCAACGGGCGGGCGCAGATCGTCGTCAAGAACAAATTCCGGGCCGGGCTTACCGATGCGCAAATCGAAGAAATTACTGGGAGACTCGTCAGATCGGAAACGCCGATGTGGAGAGGTTGCGGCCCACCCGCGGATATCACATCTCTGGTCGCTATTTGCGTGCACACGGCAGATTCGGCTTATGGCTTGGAGTCGATATCGATGCTTGGCATCCTCGCCGTGATGGCCGGAACAAGTCCGGACATGACGAGAGGGGACACGGTACAAAAGCACTCAAACTTCTCGATCAGGATAGTAATGCGGTCAAAGCTTGCGGCCGACGACCGTGAGCCAGTCGGGGTCGTCATCCTCCCGGACGGTCCAGAAGTCGTCGCTCACGCGCTCGCCGTAGGCGGCGGGAGCCTGTATGCCGAGACGCCGGCATAAATCCGTATCTTCGGGTATCCCCCTGTAATACATGAGGATAGCGGTTCCGCCGGGCTTGAGAAGCCACCGGACCTTCTTCGATACAAGGTCAGGCTCGTCTATATAGGAAGGCGCGCCGCACAGGGCCCCAACCAGACGGAATTCCGCCCCGGCTTCGGCCAGTAATCCTCGAACCGGGTCCGGACCAGACGGTTGCGGAACTCGGGATGCTTGTCTGCGAAGACGCCCAGCATTCCCCTGCTGAGGTCGACGCCGGCATAGCGCTCCGGATCCATGTCCCTGAACCGGAAATCGAAGAGGGTCCCGGTACCGCAGCCGATATCGAGAATGTCGGCGTTCGGCTCGATTTTCGGCGACTCACAGGCCCGCTTGCTCCGCTCGACATCGGACTCCTTCTCGTGGATGCCGAGATCGTAGGAATCGGCAATGGCCGCATAGGGATCGGAAACGGAATCGTGAATGGCCCGATTGATGAGGATATGGTCGAGATTGGCTCCCATCGTCCAATATTTGTAGCCATTCGCGGTGAAACGGCGGCGCCACCAACCTCTGAACAACTCCTCGACGCGCTCCACCGCCCTCATCTTCCGGAGAGCCTCGACGAACAGGTCTTCGGGCCGCCATGTCCGCTTGAGAGTGCAGGAATGCGCCGCGCCGGGCATCGTCCTGGCGAACCGGTGCGAATGCGTCTCCAGAAGCCCGGCCAGTTCCGCACAGCTATCGAAAACCTTGTCGCTCCATTCCGGCGCGGTTTCGACAGGACGAAACCTCTTGTCGCCGAACGTCATCGGCCTTTGTCCGCCGCCCGGTCCGCGCCGATGCGAGCGGCCAGGGCGGCGCTCAGGAAGTCGTCGATATTGCCGTCCAGAACGCCCTGGGCGTTGCCTTTCTCGACGCCGGTGCGCAGGTCCTTCACCATCTGGTAGGGCTGCAGGACATAGGACCGGATCTGGTTGCCCCAGCCGATATCCGCTTTCGCCGCCTGCTCCGCCGCCGCTTCGGCCTCGCGCCGCTGCAGTTCGTGCTCGTAGAGCCGCGCCTTCAGCATCCCCATGGCGGTCGCCCGGTTGCGGTGTTGCGAGCGGTCGTTCTGGCACTGGACGACGATACCCGTCGGCAGATGCGTGATCCGGACGGCGCTTTCCGTCTTGTTGACATGCTGCCCGCCGGCGCCGGACGCCCGATAGACATCGACCCTGAGTTCGCTTTCGTCGATCTCGATCTCGATGCGGTCGTCCACCACCGGATAGACCCAGGCCGAGGCGAAGCTGGTGTGGCGGCGCGACTGGCTGTCGAAGGGCGAGATGCGGACGAGGCGATGGACGCCGCTTTCCGTCTTCAGCCAGCCATAGGCGTTCTCGCCCTTGATCCGCACGGACGCGGACTTGATGCCCGCCTCCTCGCCGGGGCTTTCCTCCAGCCATTCGAGCTTGTAGCCGCCGGCGTCGGCCCAGCGCACATACATGCGCAGCAGCATCTGCGCCCAATCCTGGGCCTCGGTGCCGCCCGCGCCGGCGTTCACTTCCAGGTAGCAATCATTGCCGTCGGCCTCGCCGGAAAGCAGGCTCTCCAGCCGGCGGCGGCCGGCCCGCTCCCGAATCGACTCGAGTTCGGCTTCGGCTTCCGCCAGCGCGCCCTCGTCCTCTTCCGCCTCGCCGAGCTCGTAGAGCGTGACCGCATCGTCCAGCGCCGTCTCGAGCGCGCGGCAGCCTTCCAGCCCGTCGGCCAGCCGCGTCCGTTCGCGCATGACCTCCTGGGCGCGCGCAGGGTCGTTCCAGAGTTCCGGCGTTTCGGCCTCGGCGTTCAGGACCTCCAGCCGCGCCAGTGACGCATCCCAGTCAAAGATGCCTCCGGATGAGGACAAGGCTGTCGCGGATGTCATCCACCAGGGCCTGCGCTTCTGCACGCATCGAACCGTCTCCGCCGAAACCGGGATCGGGTCAGTATATACCGGAAATGCCGTCGCCGCTTCCCGCCGGCAGGCGGCCGGGCCCTTCGGGACGCGGCTCGGTTCCCGGCTTGAAGGCCTCGAGGATGATGTCGGCCTCGCCAGGTCCCGCAGGCCTGCCGCTGGCGCGGCCGACACGCAGAAACGACATGCCCGGCGGAATCCGGAACGGCGCCGCCGGCGCCTTGTCGAGCGCCTCGCGCATGAAGGCGCCAAACACGGGCGCCGCCACCGACGAGCCCGTCTCGGCATGGCCGAGCGTGCGCGGCCGGTCGAAGCCGACATACACCCCCACCGCCAGATCGGAGGCGAAGCCGACGAACCAGGCATCGACATAATCGCTGGTCGTGCCCGTCTTGCCGGCAAGCGGCTTGCCTATCGCCCGCAGCCGGCGCCCGGTTCCCCGCAGCACGACGCCCTCCAGCATGGACACCACCTGATAGATGCTCTGGGGATCTGCGATCCGCTCGCGCGGGTCCGGCGGGTAAGGCACCTCCGGGCCGAGCTCTTCGAGCGCATCGCAGCCCACGCAGATCCGCCGCTCGCGGCGGAAAACCGTGCGCCCGTGCCGGTCCTGCACACGGTCGACGATCGTCGGCGAGATGCGGCGGCCGCCATTTGCCAGCATGGCGTAGGCGGCCGTCATCCGGACGAGCGTCGTCTCGCCCGCCCCGAGCGACATCGACAACAACTCCGGCATCTCCTCCTGAATGCCGAACCGGCCCGCGACCGCGGCAACCTCGTTCATGCCGACGGCCTGCGCGAGGCGCACCGTCATGAGGTTGCGGGATTTCTCGATGCCGATTCGCATCGGCACGATCCCGTGGAAGGAGCCGGAGTAGTTCCGCGGCCGCCAGGAGCCGATATCGTCGCCCTGGTCGATGACGATGGGCATGTCCGCGAGCAGCGTCGCCGGCGTGTAGCCCTTCTGGAGGGCCGCCAGATACACGAACGGCTTGAAGGCCGATCCGGGCTGGCGCAGCGCTTGGGTCGCCCGGTTGAACTCGCTGCGCTCCGGGTCGTAGCCGCCGACCATGGCGAGCACATGCCCGGTATGCGGGTCCATCGCGATCAGCGCGCCTTCGATATCCGGGATCTGGCGCAGCGCCCAAACGCCCTCCGGATACGGTTCGCCGCCTGGCCCCGTTCCGGCCGGTTCGACCGCAATCAGGTCCCCGGCCTTCAGCACCTCCTGCATGCGCTTCGGCGCCGCGCCGACCTTCTGGTCCGGAAGCGGGCGCCGCGCCCATCGAGCTTCCTCCAGCGGGATGCGCCCGGTGCTGCCATCCCGCAGGAGAATGGCGGCGGCGTCCGCCGAAACGGCGGTAACCGCCGCGAGACGATAGGGGCCGAGTCCCGGCGGCCCGGCCGCGGACCTTAGCGCCGCTGCAAGGTCGTCCTTGTCCAGACGGGCGAGGGGACCGCGCCAGCCGTGTCGGCGGTCGTAGCTCTGCAAGCCGGCGCGTAACGCACGCTCGCCGATGCGCTGCAGCCTGGGATCTATGGTCGTGCGAACGGACAATCCACCGGAATAGAGCTTCTCCTGGCCGAAGACCTCCATCAGCTCCCGCCGCACTTCCTCCGCAAACCAGTCGGCCTCGAAGAACTCCGTCGCGCCGCGCGAGCGGACCTCAAGCGGCGCCGCCGCCGCCTCTTCGGCTTCGATCGGCGATATGCGCCCGTCTTCCAGCATCCGCCGGATAACCCAGTCGCGCCGCGCAACCGCCTGGGCGCGGCGCCGCGCGGGGTGGTAGTTGTTGGGCGCCTTGGGAAGCGCGGCCAGAAACGCCGCTTCGGCAACGTTCAGGTCGTCGAGCGACCTGTTGAAGTAGTTGAGCGCGGCGGCGGCGACCCCGTAGGACGCGCGGCCCAGGTAAATCTGGTTCAGGTAGAGTTCGAGAATGGCGTCCTTGGGCAGCGCCTTTTCGAGCCGGAACGCCAGGATCGCCTCCCTGACCTTCCGCTCGACGGAGACCTCCGCGCTCAGCAGGAAGTTCTTGGCCACCTGCTGCGTGATCGTCGAGCCGCCCACCGGGCGGCGGGCGGATTCGAACAATTTGCTGCGAGCAAAGGTATAGACGGCGCGAAACAGGCCGGCCGGGTCGAGCCCGGCATGGTCGTAGAAGGTCTTGTCCTCGGCGGCCAGGAACGCATCGACGACCCGCTTCGGAATCGCCTCGACCGGGACGAACAGGCGGTGCTCGATCGCGAACTCCGCCAGCAGCCTGCCGTCGCCGGCATGGACCCGGGTGGCGACCGGCGGTTCGTAGTCGGCAAGCCAGCCGTAAGCCGGAAGGCCGCGGCCGAAATGGTCCGCCACGAAGAGGGCGGCGGCGCCGCCCAGCACAATGCCCGTGGCGGCAAGCCAGAAGAAGAAGCGCAGCAGACGTGTCATTTCACCCAGAAACAGACGAACATCGTGGCGAAATCAAGGCTTACCGGCCCCACCCGGCGAAATAATGCGCCAGCGCGGCCTCGATCGCGTCGGCGACCTCTTCGCGTGTCGCGGGCTGCCTGAGGCGCCGTTCGTCGGACGGATTCGACAGGAAGCCCAATTCGATGAGCACCGAGGGCACTTTAGGCGATTTCAGCACCCGGAAGGCGGCGGACCGCCGGGGGCGGCGCAACAGGGGAACGCGCGCCCCCAGCTCCGAAAGGAGCAGCCGGGCGAACTCCACGGAGCGGTTGGCGGCGCTCCGCTGCTGCATGTCTATGAGGTGGCCGGCGACATCGGCGTCTCCCTCGAACTCGAGGCCGGCAATCAGGTCGGTCTTGTTCTCCTGGACCGCCAGCTCTCTCGCGAGCCCGTCGGAGCCCTGTTCCGAGAGCGTGTAGAGCGACGCTCCGCGGGCGGTGGCGCGCGCCACCGAGTCGGCGTGGAGGGAAATGAACAGGTCGGCGCGCGCCGCCTGCCCGACGGCGACGCGCTGGCGCAGCGGCAGGAACCGATCGTCGTTGCGCGTCAGGCGAATGTTGTATTTCCCGCTCGCCGCCAGACGGAGCGCCAGGGTCGCGGCGAATGCGAGCACGACCGTCTTTTCATGAACGCCGCTGCGGCCGATCGCTCCCGGATCGATGCCGCCATGTCCGGGGTCGATCACCACCGTCGGCCGCTCCAGATGCGGCGGCAAGCGGGGCGCCGGCGCGACCGGACGGCGCGCCCCGGGCGCCAGGTTTCCGAAGCTCGCCCTTGCCGGGCCTCCCGCGCGAAGCGGCGCCAGGTCGAGCACGAGTCGGTGCCCCCGGCCGGCCGAGGGATGCCAGATGCTGGCCGCCGCGACCCGCATCGGCGTATCGAGATCGAGCACCAGGCGCCATGTGCCCTCGTCGAACGCGCCCGCCCGCAGCCCGGCGACGGGACCCGCGCGCCGCGTCGCCAATTCGGGCGCCCGGGCCGGCGAGGGCAGATCGACGACCGCGCGGTCCGGTCTGCCCAGCGTGAAGGCGCGGAACGGCGTATCCGCGGAGAGGTCCAGCACGAGGCGCGCTCCTTCGTCGCGCGCGGCGAGGCGCATGCCTTCGATCTCGAATGCCGAGGCATGGCCTGCATTTACGGCCAGAAACAGGACGGCCCGGATTAGAGATTGCCGCCAGCCGCCTGTCGGGCTAATGTAGCGTGCGCTTGCTGGTCTGTGTTCTTGTTCCGAGCGGGCCGTTCCTGTCGCCATTCGAAATCGCTTTTTCGTTTGCGCCGCCAGAGAAAGTCCGGCCGGCCGAGGTCTACACGGACTGGCAATGAGCGTTCAACGTCCCATCCACGGTGCGCCCGGGCGGTCGAGCCCGCGCGATCGGAGGCCAAGTTCATGACTGTCCTGCGCCTGCCGGATCGCTGCCCCCGCCCCGGCGCTGCCGCATTCCCGGAGCCCCGACTTAATGACCAGGAGCATGCTCATCGATGCAGCGCATCCGGAAGAAACCCGGATCGCTGTCGTAAACGAACGCCGGCTTGAGGACTTCGACTACGAAGCCGCAGCCCGGACGACCCTGAGAGGCAATATCTACCTTGCCAAGATCGTCCGCGTCGAAGCGTCGCTGCAAGCCGCCTTCGTCGATTACGGCGGCAACCGGCACGGTTTCCTGCCATTTTCGGATATCCATCCGGACTATTACCGGCTGCCGCAGGAAGACCGCCAGGCGCTGATCGAGGAGGAAGCGGCCGCGCGCCGCGAAAGCGACCTCGAGGGCGGCGACGAAGAGGAAGACGCCGACGAGGCCGAGGCCAACGGCCGCGACGAGGCCGAGGACGACAGGCGCCGGGCCAACAGGCTGCGCCGCCAATACAAGATCCAGGAGGTCATCAAGCCCCGCCAGATCGTTCTGGTGCAGGTCTCGAAAGAAGAGCGCGGCACCAAGGGAGCGGCGCTGACCGCCTACCTGTCGCTTGCGGGCCAGTATTGCGTGCTGATGCCGAATACCGGGCATGGCGGCGGTATCTCCCGCAAGATCACCAATGAGACCGACCGGCGAAAGCTGAAGACCATCGTGGAGGGCCTCGCGGTCCCCGACGGTGCGGCGGTCATCATACGAACCGCCGGCGTCAAGCGCACCAAGACCGAGATCAAGCGGGACTACGACTTGCTGACCCGCACCTGGGAGCGCATCCGCGAGGACACGCTGTCCAGCACCGCGCCCGTTCTCATCTACGAAGAAGCCGACCTGGTGAAGCGGGCGATACGCGACATTTACGGGCGGGACATCGACGAGGTGCTGGTGGAGGGCGACCGGGCCTACCGCGGCGCCAAGGATTTCATGAAGGCCCTGATGCCGAGCCACGCGAAGCGGGTGCAGCAATACAAGGACAACACGGAGCCGCTGTTCGTCGCCTACGGTATCGAGGACCAGCTCTACGACCTGCACACGCCGCGGGTCGAGCTTCCGTCCGGCGGCTACCTTGTCATTGCTTCGACCGAAGCGCTGGTGGCCATCGACGTGAACTCCGGGCGGTCGACGCGCGAGCGCAATATCGAGGAGACCGCCGTCAAGACCAACCTCGAGGCGGCGGACGAAGTGGCCCGCCAGCTCCGCCTGCGCGACCTCGCCGGCATCATCGTCATCGACTTCATCGACATGGACGACCGGCGCAACAACTCCCAGGTCGAGCGCAGGCTCAAGGACGCGCTCGGTACCGACCGGGCCCGCGTCCAGGTCGGGCGGATCAGCGCGCTCGGGCTGCTGGAGATGTCGCGCCAGCGGCTCCGGCCGAGCATCCACGAAAGCAGCACCGTCGCCTGCCTGCATTGCAACGGTTCCGGCTTCGTCCGGTCCGTCGAATCGAGCGCCCTGCAGACCGCCCGCGCCATCGAACAGGAGGCTTTGAGCGGCGATCACTCCGTGCTGTCGGTGTATCTCTCGACCGACACGGCGCTCTATCTGCTGAACTGGAAGCGGAGCTTGCTGAACCGCCTCGCCAGCGACCACGGCGTGGAAGTCCTGCTACAGCGCGACGACTCGCAGCCGCCCGGCACCTGGCGCTTCGAAAGCCTTGCGCCGAAATCCCGGGAGGAGATTGCCGAGGCCGAGCCGGCCGTTGCCGGCGCAGCCGCGGAGGAAACGCCCGAAGTCGAAGCCGAGGACGAGGAAAACGGCGCGAAGCGCAGGCGGCGCAGCCGGCGGGGCGGCCGGCGACGGCGAGGCGGCGCGTCCGATGAGCCCGAGACGGTCGAAGCGGTCGAAGCGGTCGAAACTTCCCATGCCGGCGAGCCCGAGCCCGCTGTTGCCCCGCCGCCGGCCGAGGACGCGCTCAAGCCGCCGCGCCGGAGACGCCGCACCGCAGCTCCTGCAGAACCGGAGCCGGAGGCGCAGGAGCCCGAGGCTGCCCCGGCTGCCGGGGAAGAAGCCGTAGAGGCCGTCGAGGACGCGCTCAAGCCGAGGCGGCGGCGCACGCGGCGCAAGAAGGAAGAAGCGCCGGTCGAACCTGCCGCGGAACCCGCAGCGGAGCAGGCTGAAGCTGTTGCTTCTACGGAGGCCGACACCGCTGAGGCCCCGGAAGAGCCACCGAAACCGAGACGCCGCCGCACCCGCCGCAAGAAGGAAGAAGCCCCCGAGGCCCCCGCCTCCGAAGCGCAGCCTGAAGAGCCGCCGGCGCCCGGGCCTCCTTCGCAGGAAGCGCCTCCGGAACCGGAGGCCGCTCCCGTTGTTGAGCCGGAGCCCGAAACCGCCCCGGCTGCCGAGGAGGCGGAAGCCCCTCGCCGGCGCGGATGGTGGCGGCAGCAACTGAACCCGGTCTGAACCCGAAACGAGAGGATCGAACCGCCCCATGACCAGCAACGGCAAGATGGACCTGCGTTTCGACGAGGACGTTGCAATCCTGGCATTCAACGACCCGGCGGTGCTGAACGCGATCGGCCGCCGGATGCGCGAGGATTTCTCCGCTGCGCTGGACCGCATCGAGGCCAGCGATGCACGCTGCATCCTGTTGACGGGCAACGGCCGGGCCTTCTGCTCGGGCGCGAACCTGAACGACCCCGACCGCTCGCCCCGCGACCGGGCCGCCGAGGCGAGGGGCGGGCAGAAGAGCGATCTGGAAGGCTGGTACAACCCGACCCTGGAGCGTCTGCGCGCGTCTCCCGTACCGGTCGTGTCCGCGGTCAACGGCGTCGCCGCCGGCATCGGCATGAGCTTCGCGCTCTCGGCCGATATCCGCATCGCCGCGCGGTCGAGCTATTTCCTGCAGGCCTTCGCCCGCATCGGCCTCGTGCCCGACGGCGGGGCGACATGGATTCTGCCGCGCCTGGTCGGCATGGCCCGTGCGATGGAGCTGTCCATGCTGGCGGACAGGCTGCCGGCGGAAACGGCGCTCGCATGGGGCATGGTCAACCGGGTCGTGGACGACGGGGCGCTTATGGACGAGGCGATGGCGATGGCGCGCCGCCTCGCCGCCGGCCCGGCCTCGCTCGGCATGATCCGCCGGCTCTACTGGCAGAGCCTGGAAAACGGCTACAGCGCGCAACTCAAGCTGGAGTCCGATATCCAGACCGCCGCCGGGCAGACGCAGGACTATGAGGAAGGCGTCGCCGCCTTTCGCGAGAAGCGCCCGGCCGCCTTCTCGGGCCGCTGATCCGGGTCCGGGCGGTGCTCTGCGGATTGGGGTCGCCAGCGCATCGCGCCCGGGGCCCGGCGCTTGTTGCGCGCCGGGACGGTTGCTATACCGCGCGGCCATGACCGACCCCGCGCATATCCGCAATTTCGCGATCATCGCCCATATCGACCACGGCAAATCGACCCTGGCGGACCGGCTGATTCAGATCTGCGGCGGCCTGACCGAACGCGAGATGCGCGAGCAGGTGCTCGACAATATGGACCTGGAGCGCGAGCGCGGGATCACCATCAAGGCGCAGACGGTGCGTCTTGACTATGAGGGCGCCGACGGCCGGCCCTACGCCCTGAATATTATCGATACGCCCGGCCATGTTGATTTCGCCTATGAGGTGAACCGTTCGCTCGCCGCCTGCGAAGGCTCGCTGCTGGTGGTCGATGCGACGCAGGGCGTCGAGGCGCAGACGCTCGCCAATGTCTATCAGGCCGTGGACAACGACCACGAGATCGTCGTCGCGCTCAACAAGGTCGATCTGCCCGCCGCCGAGCCGGAGCGCATCAGGGCCCAGATCGAGGAAGTGGTCGGCATCGATGCGGGCGACGCCGTGCTGTGCTCGGCCAAGACCGGCGCGGGCATCCCCGAGCTGCTGGAGGCGCTCGCCGCGCGCCTGCCGCCCCCGGCCGCCGAGGTGGCCGGCGACGGGCATTTGCGCGCCATGGTGGTGGACAGTTGGTACGACCGCTATCTGGGCGTCATCGCGCTGGTCCGGGTCCGTGAAGGCGAGCTGCGCCGGGGCCTGAAGATGCGTCTGATGGCGACGGGGGCGGCCTACGACATCGACGAGGTGGGCGTCTTCACGCCGAAGCCCCGGAAGACGGACCGGCTCGGTCCCGGCGAAATCGGCTATGTGAGCGCGGCGATCAAGACCGTCGCGGACTGCAAGGTCGGCGACACGATCACGGACGACCGCCGGCCGGCTCCCGAGCCGCTGCCTGGCTTCCAGCCTAACCTGCCGGTGGTGTTTTGCGGACTGTTCCCGACCGACACGGCCGATTTCGAGTATTTGCGGGAAAGCCTCGCCAGGCTGCGCCTGAACGACGCCGGGTTCGAATACGAGCCGGAGAACTCGCCGGCGCTCGGTTTCGGGTTCCGCTGCGGCTTCCTCGGCCTCCTGCATCTGGAAATCGTGCAGGAGCGGCTCGACCGCGAGTTCGGCCTGGACCTCATCGCGACCGCGCCGAGCGTCGTCTATCGCGTCCACCGCGCGGACGGTGGCCTGGACCTGCTCCACAACCCGGCCGACATGCCGGATCCCGTGCAGATTACGCATCTCGAGGAGCCCTGGATCGCGGCCACGATCTTCACGCCGGACGAATATCTGGGCGGCATACTGAAGCTCTGCGAGGAGCGGCGCGGCATCCAGCGCGAGCTCACCTATGTCGGCAACCGCGCCATGGTCGTTTACGAACTGCCGCTGAACGAGGTCGTGTTCGACTTCTACGACCGGCTCAAGTCGCTAAGCCGGGGCTATGCGAGCTTCGACTACCGGATCGAGGACTACCGCGAGGGCGACCTGGTCAAGCTCTCGCTGCTGGTGAACCACGAGCCGGTCGATGCGCTCGCCTGCATCACCCACCGGGTGCGGGCGGAAGGCCGGGGCCGCCAGCTTTGCGAACGGCTCAGGGAACTGATCCCGCGCCAGCTCTTCAAGATTCCGATCCAGGCCGCGGTCGGGGGCCGGATCGTCGCCCGCGAGACCATCTCGGCCATGCGCAAGGACGTGACCGCCAAATGCTATGGCGGCGATGTAAGCCGCAAGCGCAAGCTGCTGGACCGCCAGAAGGAGGGCAAGAAGCGGATGCGCACCTTCGGCAAGGTGGACATCCCGCAAAGCGCCTTCATCGCCGCGCTGCGGATGAACGAGACCTGAGCGCTACAGGATTTCTAGGACGTTCTCGGGAGGCCGGCCGAGCGCGGCCTTTCCTTGCGCGAGCACCACGGGCCGTTCGATGAGCACCGGATGGGCGGCCATCGCCTCCACGAGCTGCCGGCGTCCAAGCGCCGGGTCGTCAAGGCCGGCCTCGCGGTAGGCCGCTTCCTTGCGGCGCATGAGGCCGCGCGGCTCCATGCCGAGCTTTTCCAGCACCGCCTCGATGTCGTCGGCCGCAGGGGGCGTTTTCAGATATTCGACGATCTCGGGTTCCACGTCGCGCTCGCGCAGCAGCGCCAGCGTCTGCCGCGATTTGCTGCAACGCGGATTGTGCCAGATGGTGACGGTCACGAGATGCGTCCTCCCTGTCCTGCCGCCGAGCCGTAGTCATGCAGCGCGACGGCCAGCGTGGCAAGGCCGACGGTGGCCAGCACCGCAAGCGCGGCGCGGCGGTACCATGCCTTGCCCCGGCCCTCGAACAGCCGGCTGCCGGCCCAGGTGGAGCCGATATAGGCCGGCAGGATCACCGCGGCCACGGCGAGCGCCTCGACCGTGAACAGGCCGTGGAACCAGTAAGGAATGGCTGCGCAAAGGCCGAGTGCGGACACCGCGCCGATGACATTGCCGCGCTGGGTTTCCGGGGAACCGCGCCGGGCGAGCGCGGCGGCGACCGCCGGCGGCCCGCCGACTCCCGAAGCCCCCTGGATGAGGCCGGCCGCCGCGCCGAGCGCCGCCATGAGCCCCCTGCCGGCATGGGCGGGGAAGCGCCAGCCCCACGCCATCAGCGCGGTCATGGCGAGCACGGCGAGCGATATGGCGATCTTCATGGCGGCCGGGGCCACGGCGACCAGCACCCAGGTTCCCGCCGGCGCGGCGGCGAAGGCGGCGGCCGCGAAGGGCAGCACGAAGGCGCGCTCCGCATGGCGCAGCGCCGCCGGCAGCAATTGCAGGATGACCGGCACGCCCGAAGCGCAGACCGCCGCCAGCGCCGCGCCCGGTCCCAGCACCAGGCTCAGCACGGGCACCATCACCAGCGCGCCGCCGAACCCGGTGAAGCCCCTGACGAGCCCGCCTGCGACCGCTGCCGCTCCGGCCGTCGCCAGCCCGGCCGTCGAAACGCCGTCGAGCGCCTCAAGCATCGCCGCGCCGGCCGGGATTGCCTGTCCTATATGTGGTGCGCGCCCCGTGTGTTGACATAGAGCGCGTAGAGCGACCGGCTGGCCGCCATGAACAGCCGGTTGCGCCTGGCGCCGCCGAAACAGACATTGGCGCAACGCTCCGGCAGCGCGATGCGGCCGATCGGCGTCCCGTCCGGCGCGAACACCATCACGCCGTCGAGCTCCGGCGAGCCCATGCCCCAGCCGCACCAGAGATTGCCGTCGATATCGACCCGCATCCCGTCCGGCGTGCCGCCGGGGCCGGCGTCGATGCAGACCCGCCGGCCGGACAGCGCGCCATCCTCGCCCACGTCGCAGGCGAGGATCTTGCGGGTCGGTTCGCCGCGCGACTCGACGATGTACAGAATGCGCTCGTCGGGAGAGAAGCAGAGCCCGTTCGGCCCCGCGATATCGTCGGCGACGATGCGCATTTCGCCGGTTCCGCCGTCCAGCCGATAGACGGCCATCGGCGTCTCGCTCTCGGCCTTGTAGCCCTCATAGTCGCCGAGGATGCCGAACAACGGGTCTGTGAACCAGATCGAGCCGTCGGACCTGACCGCGACGTCATTGGGCGAGTTGAGCCGCCTTCCCCGCCAGTTGTCGGCCAACACGGTAACGCTGCCATCGTATTCGGTGCGCGTGACGCGCCGCCCGCCATGCTCGCAGGTCACCAGGCGGCCTTGCAGGTCGCGGGTATGGCCGTTGGCGAAACCGGTCGGCCGGCGCCAGACGGAGACCCGCGCGGTTTCCTCCTCCCATTTCAGGATGCGGTCGTTCGGGATGTCGGACCAGAGCAGGTAGCGCCCGTCCCCGAACCAGACCGGCCCCTCGGCCCAGCGGCACCCCGTCCAGAGCCGCTCCACGGCCGCGCTGAAGATGCGGTAGCGCTCGAAGCGCAGGTCCAGGACTTCGACGAGCGGGTCGGGATAGCGCGGCTCCTCGCGCCATCCAGCGGCGGCGGAATAGGGTCTCACGAAAGAGCGCTCCTTGCAGCGGCGGCGCGCGAAGGATAGCGCCCGGCCTCCCGCCGCTTCAACCGCTGCAATATCCGGGGCCGTCCGTCAGCCTTCGGCGAACAGCGCCTCCACCTCGGCCCGGTTCGGCATGGACCGCGCCGCGCCCGGCCGGGTGACGGAAATACCGGCGGCCGCGCAGCCGAAACGCACGGCCGAGACCGGGTCCCTGCCTTCCGCCAGCGCAACGGCGAAGGCGCTGTTGAAGGCGTCGCCCGCGCCGGTCGTCTCGACAACCGGCCCTGCCCTGTGGGCGGGCACAAGCACGGCGCCTCCCGGACCGTCGAACAAGGCGCCGCGCGCGCCGAGCGTGATCACGGCCGCGCCGGCGCCGCGTTCCCGGAGCGCGGCCGCCGCTCGGCGCGCGCCCTCCTCGTCGTCCACGGAGATGCCGGTGAGCGCCTGGGCTTCGGCCTCGTTCGGCGTCGCATAGTCGGAGAGCCGGAGCATGTCCGCCGGCGCGTCTACGGCCGGAGCGGGGTTCAACACCGTCGTCACGCCCGCCTCCCGCGCAATCGCCAGCGCCCGCGCCGCCGCCGGAAGCGGCTGCTCGAACTGGGTCACGAACACGGCGGCGGACCGGATCGCCCCGGCCGCCGCCTCGACATCCGCCTCCGAGATTTCGGACGCCGCCCCCGGACAGACAACGATCGCGTTCTCGCCCGTCGCCGCATTCACCAGCACCGCGGCCGCGCCGGTCGCCGCATTGTCGGACCGCACAATCAGGGGCTGCACGCCCGCCTCGGCCCATGCCGCGAACCCCATGTCGGCGAATGAATCGCGGCCGACGCGGGAAATGAACCGGACCTCCGCGCCGAGCCGTGCGGCCGCCACCGCCTGGTTCGACCCCTTGCCGCCCGGACTGAGCGCGACGCTCTCGCCGATGACGGTTTCCCCCATCCCCGGCAGGCGCGGCGTCCGGAAGGTAGCGTCGGCGACGAAAATCCCGAGGACGGCGATGCGGGCGCTCATCGGGACGGTTTCACGGGTCCGGTCCGCGCCGGAGCGTCCGCGGCGCAGGGCCGCAACGGCGCGCTCATTGACATGGGGACGGCCTCCGGGCTGTATTTGCGGCGAACGGCTCGGCGCGCCGGCGGGCACCGGCCCGGCCCGGCCCGCGCCAGCTTGCCGTAACCGATACCGATGCGGACAGCAATGCGCCAGCCCGGCGTTTAGCAGGCCCGGGCGGCGAAGAACACAGGAGAAAGCAGGCATGGCCTATCGCGTGATGTTGCAGATGCCCTATACGGCGGGCCTCAAGTCTGTATTCGAGGCGCGCGGCGACATTTCGGTCGAGCGCTTCACCGAGCTGTCCGAGGACAACATCCTGCAGCATATCGGCAATTACGACGCGGCGATCCTGGGCGTGGCGCCCTTCACCCGCCGCATCGTCGGCAATGCCGCCCGGCTGAAGGTCGTCGCCCGCCACGGCGTCGGCTACGACGCGGTCGATGTGCCAGCGCTGACCGAGGCGGGCGTGCCGCTTGCGGTCGTCGGCACCGCGAATTCGATCACCGTCGCCGAGCATTCGCTGTTCTTCATGATGGCGCTCGCCAAGCGCGCGCTCCTCTACGACCGCGAACTGCGCAAGGGCAATTGGGATATCCGTTTCCAGACGCCGGCCTATGACCTCGCGGGCCGCACCGTGCTGATCCTGGGCTTCGGGCGCATCGGCCGCCGGCTGGCGCCGCTCTGCGTCGCGATGGGCATGAATGTGCTGGTCCACGACCCCTATGTCATCCAGGACGCGATCGCGACCGCCGGGGCGGCGCCAGTCGCAGACTGGCGGGCGATGCTGCCGGAGATCGACTTCCTCTCCGTCAACTGCCCGAAGAACGAGGAAACGGACGGCATGGTCGGCGCGGCCGAACTCGCCTCGATGAAGCCGACCGCCTTCGTCGTGAACACCGCGCGCGGCAATATCGTCGAGGAGAAGGCGCTCTACGACGCGCTCAAGAGGCGGGTCATTGCCGGCGCGGGCATCGACCCGTTCGTCGTGGAGCCGGCGACGGCCGACGAGCCGCTGTTCGAGCTCGACAACATCATCGTGTCGCCGCATTCGGCGGGCGTGACCGAGGAGTCCATGTTCCGCATGGGCGCGGCCGCCGCGCAGAATGTCGTCGATTGCTTCGACGGCAGGCTCGACCCGGACAATGTCATCAACCGGGAAGTCCTGGGCTAGCCGGCTTCACTGCATCCGCTCTTCCGGCCGGACAAGGTGGAGGGGCGTCTCGCCGCGCACCGCGCGGAGGCAATTGGCGACGGCGCGTCCCAGGACGACCGGGCGCCGCCGGCCGCCGACAGAGGCGGAGTTGTGCGGCGAGCCGATCACATTCGGCAGGTCGAGCAGCGGCGTGTCGATGCGGAACGCGCCGTGGCGGATCGGCTCCACCCACCAGGCGTCCAGGCAGGCGGTGAAGGCCGGGTGGGCGGTGAGGCGGTCGTAGAGCGCAGGCTCGTCGACGATCTCGCCGCGCGCGAGGTTCACCAGGATGGCGTTGTCCTTCATGCGCCGCAATTGCGCGGCTCCGATCAGCTTCTCGGTCGCTGTGCTGAGCGGCGCGGTGATGAACAGGATGTCGGCCGCTTCGCACAACTCGTCCACCCGGTCGGGAGTCCCGATCCAGTCGGCCGGCTCGCCGCTTGCGCCGCGCCGGTTGATCGCATGGATCTCCATGCCGAAGGCGCGCATCAGCCGGGCGACGGCCGCCCCGATGCCACCGAAGCCGAGAATGCCGCAGACGCCGCCCGCCAGCATGATGTTGGGCCGGAACTGGTTGAAGCGGCCGGCGCGCAGCTCGGCGTGCTCGATGAACAGGCGCTTGGCGGCGGCCAGCGCCATGGCGGCGCCGTGTTCGGCCATCGGCTCGGCGGAAGCGCCGCCATTGCAGGCGACCGGCAAGTCCGGCGGCAGGTCCCGGAGAGGCATGAAGTCCACCCCGGCCGTCAGCATCTGCAACAGCCGGACGCCGGCCAGACAGGGCCATTCCTCCCGTTGAAAGTCCTTCCCCGTGTGCCGCGCCAGCACGGCCGCCGCGCGTTGCAGCGTGTCGGCGCGGGCGCCGGGCGACGCGGCATCGGCGAGCCAGAGGACAGGGCCGGCCTCGCCCCAGGCTTCGACGATGATGCAGCGGTCCCGCTCGCCGGCCTCATACGCGACAACAAGAGCGTCTCTGTTCAAACTGTGACTTCTCCCGAATGGCAGGCTACGCCGCGCGCCTGCTCAGCACGGCCTCGCGATAGCCGATATAGAGGCCGGACGCCACAATCAGGCCCGCCCCGACCCAAGTCCAGAGGTCCGGAAAATACCCGAAGACGACAAAGCCCAGCAGCACCGCGAAGATGAGGTGGCTGTAGTTGAACGGCGCGATGACGGATGCCGGACCGCTGCCGAAGGCGATTGTGTACAGATAGTGGCCGAGGCCGGAGAGCAGGCCGAGCGAGACGATCATGCCGATCTCCACCGCGCCCGACGGCGCCCGCCAGTCGCTCCAGACGACCAGGCTGAGCGCGGCCGTTCCGACCACGGTGGCGATGGTCGCCGATGTCGCCGGGTCCCCGCCTGCGGAGAGCTTGCGCGTCAGCAGCGAATAGAACGCGCTGGTGAAGGCGGAGCCGACCGTGAAGACGATCTGCCAGGGCGTGTCGCCGAAACCGGGCCGGATGATGACCAGCGCGCCGATGAAGCCGACGACCACCGCCGTCCAGCGCCGCGGGCCGACCCGCTCGCCCAGCACCGGGCCCGAGAACGCCGTGATAAGGATGGGGCCGAGCATGGTGAGGGCCGCGGCGGTCGCGAGCGGCACCCATTTGATCGCCAGGAAGAAGCACAATGAAGAGGACAGCAGGCAGGCGCCGCGAAGGATCTGCGCCGCCGGGCGGGCGGTCCTCAGCAGCAGGAAGCGCGGCCCGCGCATGGGCGTGAAGACCGCGAGCATGAAGAGCAGCGCGCCGGCATAGCGGGCCCAGACGAGCTGCACCGGCCCGAAGTCCGCCCGCAGCATCTTCACCTCGACATTGAGGATGGAGAAGAGCGCGACTGCCGCCACCACGAGCAGGATCGCCAGTCCGATGCGGTCGCGGGGCTGAGTCACGGGCTGCGGGCGGCGATCGGGCTATTGGGCGGCGGCCGCGCTGGCGAGCTGGCGGTGGACGAGCGCGGCGTAGAGGCCGCGTCGCGCCAGCAATTCGCCGTGCGTGCCGGTCTCCACGAGCCGGCCGCCGTCGAGCACGACGATCCTGTCCGCATCCCGGACGGTGGAGAGCCGGTGCGCGATCACCACGGTGGTCCTGTCGGCCTTCAGCACGTCCAGCGCGCGGCGCACGGCGAGCTCGTTCAGCGCGTCGAGATGGCTGGTGGCCTCGTCGAGAATGAGGATGGGGGCATCCTTGAGGAACGCGCGCGCAATCGCGACCCGCTGGCGCTGGCCGCCTGACAGGCTGGCGCCGCGCTCGCCGACCACGGTTTCCAACCCCTCCGGCAGGGTCCGGATCAGGGGGCCGAGCGCGGCATGGTCGAGGGCTGCGGCGAGCTCCGCCTCGCTCGCGTCCGGGCGGGCAATCGTGACATTGGCGCGGAGCGTGTCGTTGAAGAGGTAGGTATCCTGCGAGACCAGCGCGATGCGGCTGCGCAGCTCGTCCAGCCTGTAGTCGCGCAGGTCCGCGCCGTTCAGAGCGATGCGGCCCGAATCCGGGTCCCAGAAGCGCATCAGCAATTGCGCCGTCGTCGTCTTGCCAGCGCCCGAGGCGCCGACCAGCGCCACCGTCTGTCCAGCCGGGATCGTCACCGTCACGTCGCTCAGCGCCCGCCGGGACTGGCCGGGATAGGCGAAGCTGACGCCTTCGAGCGCGAGGCCCGCCTGCGCCTTGCCGTCCTCCTTCGCGCCCGGCCCGTCCAGCACCGGCACCGGCTCGTTCTCCAGCGCGTAATAGCGCCGGGTCGCGCCGAGCGTGTCCGCAAGCCGTCTGCCGATCTGGGCAATTTCCGAGACCGGCAGAAAGGCCGACATGGCGAGCAGCACGAGCAGCGGCAGGAGTCCGGCATCGACCGCGCCCGCCTGCACCAGCACCGCGCCGCTTGCGACCACCGCGAGGCCGCCCAGGCCGGTGAACACCTCCAGCAGGCTTTCCTGCAGGGTGATTTCGCCGAAGAAGGGCAGCCGGAGCGCGATATGCCGCTGGGCGAGCCGGTCGAAGCCTTCGGCGCGCCGGCGTTCGTCCTGGAAAGAGACGATTTCACCGAGCCCCTGCACGGAGTCGATGGCGTAGGCGCCGAGTTCGCCCGCCGCCTCGCGCGCCCTGGCGCCGAGCCGGTCCACCCGGCCGCGCATCAGCAGGGGGCTGAGTCCCACGGCAACGAGGAACGGGACGAGCGCGAGCGCGATCCACGGGCTCGCCGCGCCCAGCACGACGATGACGACGGCCGGCACCAGCACCGCGACGAGGGCGGGCGCGACCGTGTGGGCGAAGAAATACTCGATGAGCTCGATATCGTGGGTGGCGAGGTTCATCAGGTCGCCGGTCCGCCGCCGCACGAGATAGGCGGGCGCCAGCTTGTCCAGCTTGCGGAAGGCATCGACACGCATCTCCGCCAGCAGCCGGAACGCCATGTCGTGCGCGACCCAGGATTCGAGCCAGTGCACGATGCCGGCCACGGGCGCCAGCACCCAGAGCCAGACGAGCAGATGGCCGTAGGGCTCGCCGTTCTTGAGGCTGAAAACGATGAGCGCGCTCACGGCGCCGACGCCTATGAAGGCCAGCACGCGCACGACGCCGAACAGGAAGGTAAGCCCGAGGCGCCCCTTCCACGGCAGGATCACGCGCATGAGCGCGGCGACGACCTCGAACCAGGCGAGGCCCTCCGCCTTGATGACGCCTTCGGTCGGCGCCTGCTTCGCCCCGCCCGGCGTTGCGTCCAGCGTCTCGGTCGTCGGGCGCCCCGGCGCGTCGAGGAGGGCGTCGCCTTCCCGCTCCTCGGACTCGCGCGCCTGCTCGCGCATGAGCGAGGCATAGACGCCGCCCGGCACTGCCATCAGCTCGCTGTGCGGCCCGCTTTCCACGACCCGTCCTTCCTCCATCGCAAGGATGCGGTCGCAGTCGATGACGCTGGAGAGCCGGTGGGCCAAAATCAGCGTCGTGCGGCCTTGCATGAGCCGGTCGAGCGCCTCCTGGATCACCGCTTCGTTGTCGGCATCGACGGCCGAAAGCGCCTCGTCCAGCACCAGGATCGGCGTGTCGCGCAGCACGGCGCGGGCAATGGCGACGCGCTGGCGCTGCCCGCCGGAAAGCTTGATGCCCTTCTCGCCGACGATGGTGTCGTAGCCGTCCGGCAGCGTGTCGATGAAGCCCTCGATGTTGGCGACCCGCGCCGCTTCCTCGACCTCCTCCGGCCTCGCATCCGGGCGGCCCATGCGGATGTTCTCGCCGATCGTGCCGTGGAACAGGAAGGTGTCCTGGTTGACCACCGAGATGTTCCGGCGAATCTGCGCGAAGCTCATGTCGCGCAGGTCGATGCCGCCGAGCGTGACGCGGCCGGAGTCAGGGTCGAAGAATCGCAGCAGCAGGCGCACGATGGAGGTCTTGCCGCAGCCGCTCTGCCCGACCACGCCGATCCGTTCCCCCGGCGCGACCGAGAAGGAAAGACCCCGGTGCGCCGGGCGGCGCGCGCCCGGATAGCGGAAGGTCACGGCCTCGAAGGCGATGGCCGGCTCCAGGCGGTCCGCCTGCCGGTTTTCCGGGCCGTCGGCCACCTCCTGCCCGGCGTCCAGAATGCCGTAGATGCCCTGGGCCGCCGACAGGCCGGCCATGCCCTGGTGGAGCACGGCGCGGAGGTCCCGCATCGGGCGGAATATCTCCACGCCCATCATCAGGATGACAAGCAGGCCCGCGAGCTCCATCTCGCCGGAAACGACCCTGGACGCGCCGAGCGCCAGCGCCGCAGCCGCGCCGATGGCGATCATGCAGTCGGTGATGCCGCGCGAGAGCACATTCGTGCCGAGCACCCACATGGTGCGCCGGAACAGCTCGCGCGCCTTGTGCGCCAGCAGGTCGGCGCGCGCCGTGCTTTGCCCGAAGGCCTTGAGTGTGCCGAGGCCCTGGATGGAGTCGAGGAACTCGGCGGCGAAGTCGGCATAGGCCGTGTGGCGCTCGCGCGAGATCATCACGTCGAGGCTGTGCCAGGCGGCCGGCAGCAGCAGCGCGGCGAGCGAAAATGCGAACAGCGCCGCCGCCACCGGCAGGTCGATCAGGGCCACAAAGGCAAAGATGAGCACCGGCGTCGCGAACGACACCATGAGCTGCGGCAGATATTGCCCGAAATAGGTTTCGAGCTGCTCGACGCCATCGACCAGCGAAAGCGTGAGCGCGCCGGAGCGCTGCCGCCCGGCATAGGACGGTCCAAGCGCCGCGATGCGGTCGAACAGTATCCGCCGAAGCCGCTTCTGGACCAGCGCCGCGGTCTTGTGCGCGACGACCGTCCGCCAGTGCTCGCAGGCGGCGCGCGCCGCCATGACGGCGGCGATGCCGAGAATGGGCCAGACGAGCTCGCCCGCCGTGTCGCCTGCGAAGATGCGCCCGATCAGCCAGCCCAGCAGCGCGAGCCGCGCCACGCCGAGCGCCGCCGCCAGCAATCCGACCGCCATCGAGAAGAAGACGCGCCCGCGAACGCCCTCGGTGAAACGCCAGAGGCGAAGCTCAAGATGCATGGAGCCCTTCCAGACGCGGCCGAAACCGAACCCGCGAAAGCCAGGATGTGCGAGTCCGGCTGCCCGGTTTGGGCGGAAACCATGGCCGTGTCAACGACAGCGCCCGCACCGGAAATACAAACATGCCGCGCGCGCCGGTCCCGCGCACATGGCGCGCTTGCCATCCCGCGCCGCTGCGCGCCATACTGTATGCATGTCCCGGGGCACTACCGGGATGACGCCCGACAAGGACCGGGCACACAGAGAAAGCGCCATGCTGACCCGCCTCGAAGTAGATGGCTTCAAGAACCTTGTCGATTTCAAGGTCGAGTTCGGTCCCTGCACCTGTATTGCCGGGCCGAATGGTATTGGCAAGTCAAACATATTTGACGCTATTAATTTCCTTTCCCTTCTAGCGGATCACTCGATTATCGAAGCCGCTACCCTGGTCCGAACGGCCACCGGCGACCTGGCAGGATTGGACGATCTGTTCTTCCGTAGCGGAGACCTGCAACGAGACTCCTTTAAAATTGCCGCAGAGATGCTTATTCCGCCGGATGTTTCCGATGACTTTGGGCGTCCCTGCCGTGCAACTTCTACTTTTCTTCGATATGAAGTCGAATTCGGTCGGAAAGCATCCACCGCAGACAGCACAGGACGACCTTTCGACATCGAGCTGCGCTCGGAGATACTTGAGCCCATACGTAAGGGTGACGCCGGAAAGCGATTACGATTTCCGCACTCGAAACCAGAATTTCGCGAACTTGTCGTACAAAATCGTCGATTCACCAAGTCCGGCTATATAGGAACAGTGCGGCCAGTTGGCGGTGGAGAAGCGGAAATCGTCGTATATAAAGGAAAATATAGTCAATTATGGCGGTGAACCTTCGCGTATCTTGCGTTGTTACCCTCTTGAGCGGACGTGGCGTGTGGGTGGAAAGGATAGTGTCAGTGGATTGACGCAGTTTATGATGACCGAATATCTACAGCCACCGGAGGGTGTTCATCTGGCACTCCCATTTCAGCAGATGACGGAGCATCGGACGTCTTCCAAATGAGCAAGAGGCGTGTTCGTTTTGTCCTGATTTGCGAAGGGAAGTCGGATGAAGCGCTTGTATCTCACCTTCAAATATTGTTATTGTATAATGGTGTTACGGAAGTGGCGGGCACATCTGTTGCCCGTTCTTCTTTACTCCGGTCGAGATCCAGTTCATCTGCAATGGGCAGCAAATTCGAAACCGTATTCGCTGGAGGATGGAGTCCCGATCTTTGGTTTATCCACCGTGATGCCGACAATGAGAGCTATGGCGCTCGATTGGCGGAGATCGAGGAAGCAGTGAATCAGGCAACATTGGAGCCCAATTGGATACTTGTGATTCCAGTCAGGGAGACGGAAGCATGGGTATTGTTGGACGAGGCGGCAATCCCGAGGGGGTCCGGGAATCCCGGAGGAAAGGCGCCCCTGAATTTGCCGGCGGCGCCGCAGGTGGAATCCATATCCGATCCCAAGAAGGCGCTGGAGCAGGCATTATGTGCGGCCAGTGAATGTCGGGGGCACAGATTGAGGCGCTTCAGAAAGCGGTTTGGGGAACGGAGCAACTACCCGTCGGCGGCCAATTGGAGCAGGTTCCGGCATGGCTCCGGCTGAAGCAAGCAGTAGAAGATTTCGTAAACGCCCCCGCCGAATAGCGGTGACCTGCCCTACAACCGCCCGGCGGAGACGCCGCCATCCACCATATGGACGCCGCCAGTGCAGAAGCTGGACTCGTCGCTCGCCAGGAACAGCATCAGCCGCGCGACCTCCTCCGGCTCGCCGTAGCGGCGCAGCGGCGTTGCGCCGGCGAGCGGCTGGTTCGCGCCCGGGCCCGCAACGCCGTGCATGGCTTCCAGGCTCTGGATCATGCGCGTGTCGATGGGCGAGGGATTGACCGTGTTGACGCGGATGTTCGACGCCGACCCCTCTATGGCGGCCGAGCGCATCAGCCCGATCACGGCATGTTTGGAGGCGGTATAGGCGGACATGTCCGGGATGGCGCGGATGCCCGCCGTCGAGGAGGTCAGCACCAGCGATCCGCCGCCGCGCCGCTCCAGATGCGGCATCAGCGCCTTGAGGCCGAGCCAGACCCCGCGCGCATTGACCGCCATGACGCGGTCGAACATCTCCACCGTATAGTCGCCGATGGGCGCGAGCGCGCCTTCTATGCCGGCGTTCAACAGGCCGATATCGATTCCCCCGAACCGCTCGGCGGCCGCCGCCGCAATCGCCTCGTTCTCGGCCGGGTCGGTCACATCGGCCGCGCGCCACGCGCCGCCGGTCTCGCCGGCCAGCGCTTCCAGCCTGTCCGCGTCCAGATCGACGAGCATGAGCTGCGCCCCCTCGGCCGCGAACAGCCGCGCCGCCGCTGCGCCGATGCCTCCGGTCGCCCCCGTAATCACCGCAACCTTGCCGGCAAGCCTTGCCATGCTCCGCTCTCCCCGGTGCCGTTCTACCCGTTGCCGCTTTCCGGCGACGGGACCGGATCGTGGACCGCGCCATCGTATTCGACAAGCCCTTCCGCGCCGGGCAGGAAGACGACGCCCGTCTGCTTCCAGCCGGCGGCGATCCGGCGCGCCCGGGCGGTGCAGCCGAGATAGCGCCCGAGCGCCGCCAGCAGGCAGAGCGCGAGGCCGCCCGCATTGGCGTAGATCATCCATGCCGCGAGCCCGGCCGGCTCGAAGAACAGCAGGAAGGCGAGCGCCAGCCCGCCGATCGCCGCGAGCCAGACCGCGCAGATCGAGCCGTCCGCCTCTCGCGAAAGGCCCGCCACGGCCCGCGCATCGCGCCCGATGGCCGGGTGGAACTCAGCCGGCAGCCTTGCCATGAACGGCTCCTCCGCAATTCCGGCGGATTCGAGGAACCGTCAAGTCTTCGCAGCAGCGCTCTCTCATTGCAACGGGACGCGGCGACGGGCTCCGGAACGACACTGTTGAGTCTCCGCTCACCATAGAGTATGTCAATGTCGGTTACATCGCACGACATCGGGATACTTCATGCCCCAGCAGGTCACCGCGCGGCTGCCGAACCCGTTGGTCGAGGCGCTGGATAGCGCCGCGACGCAATTGCGGCGCAGCCGGGCGGATATTATCCGCCAGGCGGTCGAACGCTATATTGAGGACTTCGACGACCTTTCCGTAGCCGTCGACCGGCTCCGCGACCCCGGCGATCCGGTATTGGACTGGGACGAGGTCCGGCGTGGGCTCCTCGATACGGATTAAGCGGAGCGCAGCCCGGGAACTACGGCGTTTGACCAGGCCGGAACGGGCGCGCATCGCTGCGGCCATAGACCTGTTGGCCGACAATCCCTGTCGGGGGGCGCTCCTGAAGGGAGACCTGCAAGGACTGCGCCGCCTTCGCATCGGCGACTACCGTGTCCTTTACGAGGTCCGGGCCGAGGCTCTCGTCGTTCTCGTCCTCCGCATCGCCCATCGGCGAAGCGCCTGTCGACGGGCGCCATAGCTCCCGGCAACCGGCCCCGGAAACGGGCTCACGCAGCACCGGACAAGGGCTGGCGCTGCGCCGCCGGGGCCAATCCCGCCCTATTTGTCCTCGACGCCGAGCGCGGCGCGGCGAAAGCGGCGCTTGAGGTGGGGGCCGTCCTGGGGCGGCAGTGCGGCGGGCTGGCTTTCGGGCGCCACCTTGACGACCGAAACCAGCGGCCCCGCGCCCTGCCGCAGGGCGCGGACGGCGTCGTCCAGTTCCGCTTCCGTGCGCACCGTCCGCGCCTTCCGGACACCGCCCGCAGCCGCCATCGCCGCCAGGTCCGCCCCGCGCGCGGTGTGCGTCGCCTGCCCGCCGGTCTCGCCGTAGCGCTCATTGTCGAGAATGCAGATCGCGAGGTTCTCCGGCGCTTCGACGCCGACGGTCGCGAACGCGCCGGCGCTCATCAGCGCATCGCCGTCGCCCGTGACCACCAGCACGCGCCGGTCCGGCTGTGCGAGCGCCAGCCCGAGGCCGGTCGGCACAGCCCCGCCCATCGCGCCCCAGAGATAGAAGGTGCGCGGGTCATCGCCGGCCGCAAAGCAGTCGAAGCAGGGCTGGCCCAGGCCCGCGACCACCAGCATGTCGCCCCGGTCCTCCAGCAGCCGGCGCACCGCCTCCCTTCGGTTCAGCATGGCGCCGGCTCCTCGAAGACCTTGGCGCCGATCAGCCGCTGCCCCAGCAGCACGGCGGCGATGGAGTTGGTGTAATAGGCGAAGCGGAAGGCCGTCTCGACGGTCTCCCGCACATCTTCCGGCCGGTCGCAGCGGTAGCAGGCGGCGCCGCAGAGCTCCAGATGCGCCTGGGTCGTCACGCCCATCGGCTTCTGCCAGCTATTGAACTCGCCCCATTCGCCGCGCATGGTCACCAGCATCACCAGCGGGAAGGCGCAGGTCCTGGCGAGGGAGAGCATGTTGACGCAGTTGCCGACGCCGGAGGATTGCAGCAGCAACACGCCCTTCGCGCCGCCGAGCCAGGCGCCGGCGAGCAGCGCCACGCCCTCCTCCTCGGTGGTGAGCGACACCGCGCGCAGGTCGTTGTCCTCTATCGACCGCTCGATCAGCCGGCTGTGCCCGGCATCCGGCACATAGGCGACCTGGGTCACGCCCGCCGCCTTGATCGCCTCGAAAATCCCGTCCCGCCAATTGTCCATGTCCGACCCAGGCCCCCCTGCCTCTGCTTCCCTATACCGGAGCGGGCCGGCATGAGCACCTCCGACGTCCGGCTGGCGGAGACTGCGCGGCCGGCGCTCCGCATCTCCCTCTTCTATACCGCCTATTTCGCCATGGTCGGCGTCTATCAGCCGTTTTTCCCCCTCTGGCTGGAGTCGCGGGGCCTGGGCGCGGCGGAAATCGCCTGGGTCATGGCGGCGAGCATGTGGCTGCGCGTGGCCGTCAATCCCGCCGTGATGCGCTTCGCCGACTGGCGCGGGGAACGGCGGCGCTACGCGCTCCGTTTCGCCGTTGCCTCGGTAGCGGCCGCGGCCTGCTTCCCGTTGGCGGAGGGCTTCTGGCCGGTCTTCGCCCTCGTGCTGCTGTTCGCGCTCGTCCACGGGCCGACCCTGCCGCTCTCGGACAATATCGCGCTGCTGACGGCGCGCACCCGCCGGCTCGACTACGGCAGGATGCGCGTCTGGGGCTCGGTCGCGTTCATCCTGGCTTCCACGGCCGGCGGCTGGGCGCTGGCCGAGCGCGGCGACGAAGCCATTGTCGCGGCCATGGTCGGCGGCCTGCTTCTGGTTGCGGCGGCGACGGCGGCCCTGCCCGACGCCCGCCCGGAGACGCGGCGCGAGTCCCGCCGGGCGGTCGGCCGCCTGATGACGGATACCGGCTTCCTGCTCTGCGCCGCGGCCATCGCCTGCAATATGGCGAGCCACGCCGTGCTGACGGGTTTCGGCACGTTGCACTGGGAGGCCGCCGGGCACGGCAAGGAGGTCATCGGGCCGCTCTGGGCGGTCGGCGTCATTTCCGAGGTCGCGCTGTTCGCTCTCGGCAATCGGGTGGTGAACCGGCTCGGTATCCCGGGCCTGATCGCGCTCGGCGCTGCGGCCGCCATGCTGCGCTGGGCGGGCACGGCGCTTACGACCGACCTGTGGTTCCTCGCGCCCGTACAGATGCTGCACGGCTTTACCTTCGCGGCGACGCATCTGGGCGGCATGACCTGGCTCCAGCGCCATGTCGCGCCCGAAATTTCGGCGACCGCGCAGGGCCTCTATTCGTCCCTTGCGATGGGCGGGGCCATGGGGCTCGCCCTCCTGGCCTCGGGGCCGCTCTATGAGCGCTTCGGCGGCGATGCGTTCTGGTTCATGGCGGCGCTTTCGGCGTGCAGCCTGCTGCTGGCGGGCGTCCTCGCGCGCCGGATGCGCCGGGCGCAGCGGCGCGCCTGACGCGCCTCCGGCAGGGCCCGCCTAACGCGCCTCCAGGACAGCGCGCATGGCGGCGGCGCCGACAGCCTCACGCAATGCCTGCACCGTGTCGCGGTCGCGGAGCGCGCGCGAGACCCGCGCCAGCGCCTTCAGATGCTCGGCGCCCGCGCTCTCCGGCGCAAGCAACAGGAAGAAGAGATCGACCGGCTCGTCGTCCACGGCCTCGAACGGCACGGCTTCGCGCGAGCGGATGAGGAAGCCGTGTATGCTCTCGAGGCCGGCCATCTTGGCATGCGGAATGGCGATGCCGCGCCCGACGCCGGTGCTGCCGAGCTTCTCGCGGTCCACCAGCACGGTGAATACCGCCTTCGAGCTCAGGCCCAGGCTCTCGGCAGCGAAGGCCGCCATCAGCTCGAGCGCATGCTTCTTGCTGGACGCCTCCAGATCGGCCATCACGCCGCCGGGGCCGACCAGCTCCAGGACGCCCATCGCGGCGTCAGCCGCCGGGGCCGGGCTGGCCGTCGGGGTCAACCCAGCCGACATTGCCGTCGGCGCGCCGGTAGATCATGTTCAGCCCGCCATGGACGGCATTGCGGAACAGCAATGCCGGCCGGCCGCCGAAATCCATGTGCATCACCGCCTCGCCGACGCTGAGCGTCAGCACGTCGTCGGTCATCTCCGCGATGATCGCGGGACCGTCCTCGGACGCTTCCTCGCCGGCGCCTTCCGGTTCGTCGAGGATCCGATGGGCGACGGACCAGCGGTCGAGCTCCGTCTCCTCGCGGCGGTGGTGGTTGCGCAGGCGGCGCTTGTGGCGGCGCAAGCGCTTCGCCGCCTTCTCCTCGGCTTCGCCGAAGGCCTGCCACGGGTCGGCCGCCTGACCGTGCGTCTGCACCGTGAGCCCGCGCCCGGCATGAACCGAGACATCCGCCCGGATGCCGGCGCCCTGCTTCGAAAACGCGATCTGGGCATCGATCGCCCGGTCGAAATACCGGGCCACCGAGTGTTCGAGCGACGCCCGCACCCGGTCCGCGAGCTTCTGGCTCACGTCCAATTGCTTGCCGCTTACGGAAATCCGCACCTGCCGCTCTCCACTGTCTCCAGACCGGGCGGTTCTACAGAAAAATTAGAGGCGCGCACGGTCCCCGGTCAATGGCCTTTTGCCACAGCCTCCAATTTGCTGCGCCGGCGACGCTGCGCGGAGGACGGAATACCCATTGCCTCCCGGTATTTCGCGACCGTCCGCCGCGCAATGTCGATGCCCTCGCCCCGCATGGCGTCCGCCAGCTTGTCGTCCGAGAGCGTCCTGCCGGGGTCCTCCGCATCGATCAGCGCCTTCAGCCGGTGCCGGACCGCTTCGGCGGAGTGGGCCTCGCCGCCGTCCATTCCGGCTATGGCGACGGTGAAGAAGTATTTCAGTTCGAAGAGGCCGAGCGGCGTGGCCATGGTCTTGTTGGCCGTCACGCGGCTCACCGTGCTCTCGTGGATGCCGACCGCCTCGGCGATGTCGCGGAGCGTCAGCGGGCGCAGATGCCGGACTCCATGCGCGAAGAAGTCCTGCTGCCGGCGCACCAGCTCGGCGCCCACCTTGAGCATGGTTTCCGCTCGCTGGTGCAGCGCCTTCACCAGCCAGTTCGCGCTGCTCAGCCGGTCCGCAAGGAACCCCCGGTCCGCATCCGACGCCGCATCGCCATGCACCCGGGCGTAATATTCGCGGTCCACCAGCACGCGGGGCAGCGCCTGATCGTTGAGTTCGACCGCCCAACCGCCGCCGGGATGCGCGCGCACCAGAATATCGGGACTGGCCGGCAGGGCGGCCGCGTCGTCATCGAGCGCCGAGGCCGGTTTCGGGTCGAGCGAGCGCAACTCGCGCACCATCCGGGCAAGCTCCTCCCCGTCGACGCCGCAGGCCTTGCCGAGTGCGTCGAATCGTCCCGCCCCCAGAAGGCCGAGATTGTCGAGCAACGCCGCCATGGCCGCGTCATGGCGGCCCCGGTCGCGCAGTTGCAGGGCCAGGCATTCGGCGAGCGAGCGCGCGAACAGGCCCGCGGGCTCGAACTGCTGCAGGCGCAGCAGCACGCGCTCGACCTCCTCCGGCAAGGCCCCCAGGCCAAGCGCGAAATCCGCGAGATCGACGGTGAACCAGCCCGACGGGTCGAGCGCGTCGATGACCGCCCGCCCGATCAGCCGGTCCCGCGGATCCGCGATGTCGAGCGTCAACTGGCGTTCCAGCCGGTCGCGCAGGCTGGGCGCCGCCGCCACGCGCTCCTCCGGGCCGGGCGCATCGGCGTCGAAACCGCCGGCGCCGCGGGGAACGGCGGCGAACTCGTCCGCCATGCGGAACCTGTCCTCGGCGGCTTCGGACCCGAAGCCCGGCTCGCCCGGCGCCCCGGCGGCGCCCTCTCCGCCATCCGCTTTGCCGCGCTTCAGCAGCGGGTTCTCCTCAAGCTGCGAGTCTACAAAGGCTTCCAGCTCGAGGCGGCCCATCTGCAACAGCCTGATCGACTGCTGCAGTCTGGGGGTCATCGCGAGCCCCTGGGCCTGGCGTTGCCGCAGCCTCGGTCCGAGCGCCATCGCATTCATGCAGCCGTTCGCCGCTCCCGTCCTCTCCCGGAGGCGCGTTATAGCCCATATGGAATCTAAAGGCTGAAGCTGTCGCCGAGATAGACGCGGCGGACATGCTCGTCGGCGACGATTTCCGCCGGAACGCCCTCCTTGAGAATGGCGCCGTTCGCCAGGATGCAGGCGCGGTCCACGATCTCCAGCGTCTCGCGGACATTGTGGTCGGTAATCAGCACGCCGATGCCGCGGTCCTTGAGATGGGAGACGAGGTCGCGGATCTCTCCGACGGCGATGGGGTCGATGCCGGCCAGCGGCTCGTCCAGCAGGATATAGTTCGGGCGGGCGGCGAGCGCGCGGGCGATCTCGACCCTTCGCCGCTCGCCGCCGGAAAGCGCCAATGCCGGCGAGCGGCGCAAATGGCCGATGGCGAATTCCTGCAGCAGGTCTTCCAGAACGCCGTCGCGCAGGCGCCGGCTGCTCTCGACCGCTTCGAGCACCGCGCGGATGTTCGCCTCGACCGTCAGGCCGCGGAAAATCGACGGTTCCTGCGGCAGGTAGCCGAGCCCGAGCCGTGCGCGGCGGTAGAGCGGCAGGCCGGTCACATCCTCCCCGTCGATGCTGACATGCCCGCGGTCCGGCGCGGTGAGGCCGGTCAGGATGTAGAAGCAGGTCGTCTTGCCGGCGCCGTTCGGCCCGAGCAGGCCCACGGCCTCGCCCCGGCCGACGGACAGCGACACATCGCGCAGGACCGTACGTCTGCGATATCGTTTGGCGAGGCCGGACGCGACGAGGCCGGACTCCGTCATTGCGCCGGCGCGGTATCCGTTGCGCCGTTCGCCGGCGCGGTATCCGTTGCGCCGTTCGCCGGCGCGGTATCCGTTGCGCCGTTCGCCGGCGCGGTATCGGCTGCGCCGGGTTCGAACAGGCCGCTCACGCGCCGGCCGGCGCCCGCGACCAGGCGGCTGCGGCCCTTCGCAAGATCGACCTCGGCGCATTCGCCGGCCATGCGGTTGGGGCCCTGCTGCAGGCGGACATCGCCGCAGATTTCGGCGGTCTGCGCCTCGGTGTCGTAGAAGCCGCGCTCGCCGGTGACCGAATCGGGTCCGCTGCGCACCTCGACCTTTCCGAACACTTCCAGGCGCCGCGCGACGAGCTTGCCGTCGCCGGCTTCCTCGAACCGCACCACCAGCGTCTCCGCCGAGACGGACTCCTCCGCCCGCACCGCCCGCGCGGCGCCGCGCGCCACGGCATAGTTTTCGCCCCTGTGGAGTTCGAGGCTGTCGCGGGCCGTGACCCGGTATGCCGCGGTCTCGAGGGTGAGATCGCCGCCGCGCATCACGATGAGCGACCGGTCGAGATCGTAGGTCGCCTCGCTGCCGTTCGCAGTCCCGTCCGGAGAGCGGATCGTCACGCCGCCGCGCGCCTCGATCCGGTCGATCCGGGTTTTCCCGGCGTCGTCCTGCCGGTAGTAGGCGGACAGGGTCTCGGTCTTCAGCACGACGTCGCCGCGCTCGGCGCTGACATCCCCCTCCGCGATATAGACCTTTTCGTCGCGCCGCCACTCGATGCTGCCGGCCGCCTCGATCTGAAACGGACCGCCGGTCCCGGCCGCGAGGTCAAGCTCGAAGCCCCACGCCGCCGCGGCGGCCAGAACCGGCAGGACGGCGATCGCGGCCGGCCTCATGGCGGCGCTGCGCCGGGGGCGGGATCGAACCGGACGGCGGAGCGGCCAAGCAGGCGGATCCTGTTGCCGCTGTCCAGCACACGGAAGCCCTCGGCCCGGAACCGGCCGGCATTGCCGTCGCCTTCCACGGGCTCGTCGCCTGCGGCCGTCCTGTCGGCCAGGTTCACGAAGGCCGTCCGGGTGCGGATTGCGTAGCCCGCCTCGTGGCGGAGCCGGACCTGGCCCGACAGGCGCACGGTCCGCTTCGCCCAGTCCACGACGCCGCTCTCGCCGCTGCCGGAGAGCCATGCGCCGTCGGGAAGGACGATCCTGGTCCTCGGGCGGTCCATCAGGAAGCGCCGGCCCTCGGCGCCGAGCCGGCGGACGCCGGCGGCGTGGATCGAGTAGGGCCGGTCCCCTTCCCAGCCATGGGCCTCCATATTGGTCATCGAGACCTGCGTGGATGCCCCGTCCTTCCATCCCGGCGCCGAAATTTCCCCGGCTTCCGGCCAGGCGAAAACCGCAAGCAGCAGTGCGGCGGCCGCGGCCGGCAGCGCGACCTTCGCCCCCCGCACGAAGGACGAATAGAAGCGCGAGACCCGCGGCCGCCGGGCGGCGCGGGCGAAAGCGAAATATGCCTCGCTGCGGACCGCCAAGGCTCAGGCGACCCCCGCGCGAAGACAGTCATGGACATGGACGATACCGACCGGCAACCCGTCCTCGACGACGAAAAGCGCGGTGATCTGCGCCTCGTTCATCGCCGCCACAGCCTCGGCGACCAGCGCCCTCGGGCGGATCGTCTTGGGCGCAGCGGTCATGATCGCCGACACGGGGCGCTGCAGGAGATCGGTGCTCATCGACCGGCGCAGGTCGCCGTCGGTCACGATGCCGAGCAGCGCGCCCGCCTCGTCCGTCACGCCGACGCAGCCGAATGCCTTGGACGATATCTCGAAGAGCGCCTCCGCCATCGCCGTGTCGGGCCCGACAAGCGGCATGGCGTCCCTGTCATGCATGATGTCGGCAACGAGCTTCAGGCTCTGGCCGAGCGAACCGCCGGGATGCAGGGTGCGGAAATCGTCCGCGGAGAAGCCCTTGCGCTCCAGCAGCGCCACTGCCAGGGCGTCGCCCAGCGCCAGCATCATGGTGGTCGAGGTCGTGGGCGCGAGGCCCATCGGGCAGGCTTCGGACACCGGCGGCAGCACCACCGAGAGCCGGGCCGCTCCGGCGAGCGGGCTGTCGGCGTTGGCCGTCACTGCGATCAGCGGCACCGAGCTGCGCGCCGCATAGGCGATGACGGCGGCGAGTTCGGCCGTGCCGCCGGAATTCGACAGTGCCAGCAGGACGTCGCCCCGCGCGATCATGCCGAGGTCGCCATGCGCCGCCTCGCCGGGATGGACGAAATGCGCCGGCGTGCCGGTCGAGGCCAGCGTGGAGGCGATCTTGACGGCGACATGGCCGCTCTTGCCCATCCCGGTCACGATCACCCGCCCGCTGGCGCCGGCCAGAATATCGACCGCTTCGTCGAAGGCGCCCTCCAGGCTGTCGGCCAGCGCCAGCAGCGCCTCCGCCTCCATCGCCAGCACCCGGCGGCCGGCCGCGCGCACCGCGTTATCGGGCGATTCAGTGAGCAAAGATGTCCTCCTCGGCCCAGCCCGCGAGGTCGAGCCGGGCGCGGACCGGCAGGAAGTCGAAGCAGGCCGCCGCCAGCTCCGTCCGGCCTTCCCTGGCGAGCATCGAATCGAGGCGCTCCTTCAGGCGGTGCAGGTGCAGCACATCGGCGGCGGCGTAGTCCCGCTGCGGTCCGGTCAGGTCGGCCGCGCCCCAGTCCGACGACTGCTGCGCCTTGGAGATTTCGATGCCGAGCAACTCCTTGCAGAGGTCCTTCAGGCCGTGCCGGTCGGTATAGGTGCGGACCAGCCGGGAAGCGGTCCGGGTGCAATAGACGGGCCAGGCGGCCGCGCCGAGGTAACGCTCCAGAACGGCGAGGTCGAACCGCGCGAAATGGAACAATTTGGTCACTCCGGGGTCCGTCAACAGAGCCTTCAGGCGCGGGGCCGCATAGTCGCCGTCCGGGAACCGGACAAGATGGGCGTCGCCGTCCCCGGCCGAAAGCTGCACCACGCAGAGCCGGTCGCGGAACGGCTTCAGCCCCATGGTCTCGGTATCGACCGCCGCCAGGGCGCCGAACGCCAGACCTTCGGGAATATCCCTGCGGTGGACATGGACGGCCATTGCGCACGGAGTTTAGCACAACGCCCCGTCCGGGGCGACCGGATTCACCCGTCCGTATCCGGCCGCTTCGCATGCGCCCCTCATCCGGCGACACGGAGAGCCAAAATATTCACTTTTTGTTTCTCTTATGGCTTGGCCGGGGAGAAACTGTGCCAGAATGGTCCCGAGAGCCGAGGCTTCCCCCGCTTCTGAAAAACCCGTCCGGAACGCACGGGAAAGCCGCGTCCCGCACGCACACGCCCGCGGCGGACCACGCGCCCGCGGCAAACGAAGCAGACGAATAAGTAAGCGCGAAACAGGGTCGCCCCGATGCCGGGCGACGACGGAGCGAAGGAGAAGGCCCCCATGCCCGATGCGACCGCCAGAACCGAACGCGCCGCCGGACCATGACAACACCGGACCATGACAAAACATGACATTCCATGACACTTCGCCAGGGGCGTCCTCCGGCGAGGCCGCGCCGGAGGACGCCATGGACCGGCATTTGACAGCGCGGGCTCGCTGGGCAAGTCTTCCAACGGCGTGGCAGGCAGGACCTGACGAGTCGCCCGCGGACGCGAGACGGTCCTGCCGTATCCGCCGAGGTTAGCAACCGGGAGGAGGAATTTTCATGACCGCGATGCGTCGATTTTTGCCTGCAACGGCGGCGGCTGCGCTGCTGTCGCTGGGCGCCACCGCGCTTTCGGCCGCCGAGTGGGACCTGCCGCTGGCCTGGCCCGACGGCAATTTCCATGTCGAGAACGCCAAGGTGTTCGCCGCCGAGGTCGAGAAGGCGACCGAGGGCCGCGTCAGGATCAACATCCATCCCGGCGGCTCGCTCGGCTTCAAGGGTCCGGAGATGCTGACGGCGGTGCGCGACGGCCTCGTGCCGATCGGCGACATCTTGCTGAACCAGCAGGTCGGCGAGGCGCCCATCGTCGGAATCGAGGCCCAGCCCTATGTGGTCTCCGGTTTCGACCAGTTGCGGCAGTTGCACGAGCACTTCCGCCCCGTGCTGAACGAGGTCGCGGCCAACTTCAACCAGAAGGTCCTCTATATGGTGCCGTGGCCCCGGCAGTATGTTTACACCAAGGTCCCGATCGCGAAGCTCGAGGACCTGGCCGGCATCAAGATCCGCACCTATGACAAGACCACCACCGCGCTGTTCAACGCCGTCGGCATGACGGCGGTCCAGCTTCCCTGGGGCGAGGTCGTGCCGTCGCTGGCCGCCGGCACCATCGACGCCGTCACCACCTCGGCGAGCTCGGGCGTCGATGGCAAGTTCTGGGAGTTCCTGAAGTTCATGTATCCGACCAGCCACGTCTGGGGCTCGAACATGGTCAATGTCAATCTCGACGCCTGGGCCGGGATCGACGAGAAGGACCGGGCCGCAATCGAGGAAACCGCCAGGCGCCTCGAACCCCGGTTCTGGGATGTGAGCCGCATGGAGGACGAGGCGAAGTCGAAGATCCTGAACGACGGCGGCGTCGCGATGGGCGTGGTGACGGGCGAGATGCTCTCGGGCATGCAGGAAGCCACCCGGCCCATGGTCGCCGGCTTCATGGCGGACCATCCAGAGGCGAAGATGGTTCTCGAAGCCTTTTTCGCGGCCGTCGGACGCTGACCCGCTTGCAGGCGGCGCGGCTTCCCCGTTCGACCGGGGAGCCGCCCGCGGGGAGGGGCCTGTGCGGGCGGTGCTGAGCGCCGTGGACCGGGTATCCCGTGTTGCCGGCGTGCTGGCCGTGCTGCTGGTGGTCGGCATCGTGGTCCTCATCATCGCGGAGGTCGTCTGCCGCACGCTGTTCAACCTCTCGCTCAGCTTCGCCTGGGAATACAGCGCCTATTTCCTCGGGACGGCCATCTTCCTCGGCGCGGCCTTCACGCTCCGGACCGGCGGCCAGGTCCGGGTCGCCTTCCTGACGACCAGCCGGAATCCCCGCGTGGCCCGGACCTCGGAATATCTCGCCACGATCTTCGGGGTCGCCGTCACCTGCTACCTCGCCTGGTCCATGATCCTGTTCGCCTGGAGGACGTTCGTCACCGGCAGCACCTCGCCGACGATCGATGCGGTCCCCCTGGTCTATCCGACCTCGGGCCTTGCCGTCGGCGCGGCCCTGCTGGCCCTGCAGATGATCGTCCGGCTGATCCGCCTTCTCATCGACGAGCCGCCGGACGACCGGGAAGCCATGCGCTCCTACAGCGTGGAATAGAGGGGCGGAGCCGACGTGACCGCCGCCATCGTCCTCACCGTTCTCGGCCTCCTCGCCGTCACGCTGGCCGCGGGCGTCTGGGTCGCCGTCTCGCTGATATCCGTCGGGCTGATCTCGCTCGGCGTCTACCGCTCCATACCGGTGGAAAAACTGCTGGCCCAGATGATCTGGAACGTCACGACGACGCCGGAACTGCTGGCGCTGCCGATGTTCATCCTGATGGCGGAAATCCTGTTCCGCACCCGGCTTTCGGAGACCCTGTTCGCCGGCATCACGCCCTGGACCACCCGGCTGCCCGGCCGCCTCCTGCATGCCAATGTGCTCGGCTGCACCCTGTTCGCCGCGATTTCCGGCTCCTCCGCCGCCACGACCGCAACGGTGGGGCGCATCACGCTCACCGAACTCTTCCGCCGCGGCTACGACAAGGACCTGGCGATGGGGTCGCTGGCGGGCGCCGGCACGCTCGGCCTGCTGATCCCGCCGAGCCTGGTGCTCATCGTTTACGGCGTGCTGGCCGAGACCTCGATCCTCAAGCTCTTCATCGCCGGGGTCGTTCCTGGACTGATGCTGGCGCTCGGCTACATGCTGTATATCGCGGTCCGGACCCTGACCCGGCCCTCCATGGCCTCCGACGAGATCCCGCACGCGCCGATGGCCGAACGGCTCGCCGGACTCCGGCATCTCGGACCGGTCGTCTTCCTCATCCTGCTCGTGCTGGGCTCGATGTACGGCGGTTACGCCAGCCCGTCGGAGGCCGCGGCGGTCGGCGTTGTCGGCGCGCTGATCGTGAGCGCCATGCAGGGCACGCTCACCTACGGCAATCTGCGCCAGGCCTGTTTCGGCGCCGTCCGCACCATTTCGATGATCGGCCTGATCGTCGCCGGCGCCTATTTCCTGTCCATCGCCATCGGCTATCTGGGCGTGCCGCGCATCATCGCCGGAGAGATCGCCGGGCTCGGCCTCTCGCCCTTCGGGCTCATCATGCTGCTGCTGGTCTTCTACGCCATTCTCGGCTGCGTGCTCGAAGGCATGTCGAGCATCGTCATGACGCTGCCGATCACGCTGGCCCTGGTGACGCAGGCGGGCTTCGACAAGGTCTGGTTCGGAATCTTCCTGGTGATCGTCGTCGAGATGGCGCAGATCACGCCGCCGGTCGGCTTCAACCTGTTCGTGATCCAGGGCATGACCGGCGAAAAGATCGGCCGCATCGCCATCGCGACCCTGCCCTTCTTCTTCATCATGGCGGCGATGGCGCTGCTGATTACGGTCTTCCCCGATATCGTCATGTTCCTGCCCGACAACATCACGCTGAAGGGTTAGGCGGCCCCCTTCCAGCTATAGTCCCTGCGGGCCGCCGCCTCGCTCACGATGCCGTCCTCGATGTCCGCCGCCACGGCCTCGGGCGGGCGGTTCCGGGACGGGCCGTGCCCGCCGCCGCCGGGCGTGTGCAGCACGAGCGTCTCGCCGGCCGGGATCGTCTGCGCGCCCTTGCCCTTCAGCCGGGTTCCCGACGCCAGGAAGACCGCGCCCGCCTCTCCGCCGCCGCCGCCGGCGCGCCCCCGCGCCGGATGGTCGATGCGCTCATAGGCGGCCAGAAGCTCCATGTCCCTGCCGTCGGCCGACTCGACCTCGATCACCTGCCCGGCCCCGCCGCGCCAGGTTCCGGGCCCGGCGGAATCGGCGCGCAGCTCCTTGCGGCGGAACAGCACCGGCGTCATCGTCTCGACGATTTCGACCGGCGTGCCCTTGACCCCGCTCGGATAGGCGGTCCCGTTCAGGCCGTCCTTCACGCCGCGCGCGCCGGTGCCGCCATTCGTCACCGCGGTGAAGGCGAACAGGGTCCGCTCATTGGCGCCCCGGACGGCCTCGCCCCGGAAGGTGATGTTCCAGAGCGAGGAGGCGCCTTCCGCCGGCACGCGCTCCGGCACGACCTTCTCCAGGCAGCCGAACACGACATCGGGCAGGAGCTGGCCGATCAGGTGGCGGGCGCAGACCGCCGCGGGATAGGGCGCGTTGAGGATGGAGCGCTCCGGCGCCGTCACCCGGAAGGCGGAGAGCGAGCCCGCATTGTTCGGCACGCCCGGCGCAACCGCGCAGCCGAGCCCGAAGCTCGTATAGGCGGCGGTGTAGGCCATCGGCACATTCACGCCGTAGCGCGACATGGGCGAGGTGCCGTCGTAATCGACACGGATGCCCTCGTCGCCGATCTCCAGCGTCGCGACCAGGTCTATCGGCCGGTCGTAGCCGTCCACCGTCATTGCGTTGCGGTATCTGCCTCTCGGCAGCCCGGCGACTTCCGCAAGCACCGCGCGGCGGGAGCTGGAGACGATGTAGGCGCCGAGCTCGTCGAGGTCCTCCAGCCCGAACTCGTCCATCATCTCGACCAGGCGCGTGCAGCCCACCTCGTTGCAGGCCGCAAGCGAATAGACATCGCCCTCGCATTCCACCGGCTCGCGGGTATTGCGCCGGACCATCGCCATCAGGGTGGCGTCGATCCGGCCCCGGTCGGCGAGCTTCAGCATCGGGATATACAGCCCCTCCATATGCACGTCGGTCGCGTCGGGCCCGGTGCCGATGCCGCCGATATCGGTCAGGTGCGAGGTGCAGGAGAACAGGCCGACGGGCTTGCCCCGGCGGAAGCAGGGCGTGGTCAGCACGAAGTCGTTCAGATGCCCGGTGCCGAGCCAGGGATCGTTGGTGATGTAGATGTCGCCCTCGCTCATTTCCGCAATCGGGAAATGGCGGATGAAATGCTGCACGGACTCGGCCATGGAATTGACATGGCCGGGCGTCCCGGTCACCGCCTGGGCGAGCATCCGGCCCTTGAGGTCGAACACGCCGGCCGACAGGTCGCCGCATTCGCGCACGATCGGGCTGAAGGCCGTCCTGAGCAGCGTCTGCGCCTGCTCTTCCACCACCGAAATCAGGCGGTTCCACATCACCTGCCTGGTTATGACATCGAGTCCGTTACTGCTTGTCATCGGTCGGCTCCCCAAACCCGTCGCTCCAGCACGATATTGCCTCCCGGCGCCAGCACGGCCCCGAATGTCCGGGAAACGAAGGTCGAAGTCTGCTCTTCCACTATGAGCGCCGGCCCGTCCAGCCCGTCGCCGACGGCCAGGTCCGAACGCCGGTAGAGCGGCACCTTCGCCGGCGCTCCGCCTTCCGTGTCGTGAACGACCCGCCAGCCGGCCGGCTCCGGCGCAGCCGACCTTCGCGCCCGGCCTTCGGCCGCCGGCATGGTTTCCGCCGTCGAAACGGTCAGGCCCCAGGACAGCGCCTCGACATCGGCATCGGGGATGATCCGCTTGAACAGCCGCTCATATTCCCGGTCGTAGGCCGCCTGCAGGGACGGCCCGTCATCGGGTCCGAGACGTCCAGCCTCGACCGTCACCGCGATCTCGTGACCCTGCCCGAGATAGCGCATATAGGCGACCCGCCGCTCGGTGAGCGCTGCGCCGAAGGCTCCCGATTCCACGACCGCGCGGGCTTCGCGGCGCATGTCGGCCATGAGCGCGTTCACGGCAGCTGCATCGAGCGCGGAGAGGCGCATGTTGAGGCTGCGCACGACCTCGTAGGCGACCGGGGCCCTGAGGAACCCGACGGCCGAGCCGACCCCGGCATCGACCGGGACGACGATCCTCTCGATGCCCAGCTTTTCCGCAATTCTGCAGGCGTGGAGCGGCGCGGCGCCGCCAAACGCGATAACGGTCTGCTCCGAGGCGGTCTTGCCTTCCTCGACAGCCAGCACCCGCGCCGCGTTCGACATGTTCTCGTCGACGATTTCGACGATCCCCTGCGCCGCCTGCGACTCGCCGAGTTCCAGGGACGTCCCCACGCTGCGGACGACCGCCCCGGCCGAGAGTTCGGGGCGCAGTTCGATGCGCCCGCCGGCAAAGCCCGCCGGGTCTATGCGGCCGAGCACGATATCGGCATCCGTGACCGTCGCCTCGGTCCCGCCGCGGTCGTAGCCCGCCGGTCCCGGCTCGGCGCCGGCGCTGTCCGGCCCGACCGCGATCCGTCCCAGCCGGTCCACGCGGGCGATGGACCCGCCGCCCGCGCCGATCTCCACCATCTCGATCACCGGGATGCGGAGCGGCAGGCCGCTGCCCTTCATGAAGCGGGCCTGGCGGTCGATCTCGAATTCCCGCGCGCGCCTCGGCTCCAGGTTCTCGATGAAGCAGATCTTGGCCGTCGTGCCGCCCATGTCGAAGGACATGACCTTGTCGAGACCGGCCCTTGCCGCGATGTCGCGCGCCAGCAGCACGCCGCCGGCCGGCCCGGACTCGACCAGCCGGACCGGCTGGCGCCGCGCCGTCCCGACGGTCGTGAGGCCGCCGCCGGATGTCATCAGCAGCATCGGGCAGCCGATGCCGATCCCGGCCAGCATCCCGTCGAGGCGCGCGAGATAGCCCTCCATCAGCGGCCGGACATAGGCATTCACGCTGGCCGTGGTGAAACGCTCATATTCCCGCACCTCGGGGCACACTTCGGAGGCGAGCGTCACCGAGAGCGCCGGCAGGGCATCGCGCAGGATCGCCTCGACCCGCCGCTCATGGACCGGATTGGCGTAGGCGTGGAAAAACCCGACGGCGACGCTCTCGATCCCTGCCGCGGAAAGCGCGGGCGCCAGCGCATGCACGGCGCCTTCGTCCAGCGGCTCCAGCACGCGGCCGCGCGCATCGATGCGCTCGGGCACGGCGAAGCGGAGCCGGCGCGGCACGATCGGGCGCACCTTATCGATCATCAGATCGTACTGGTCGTAGCGGCTCTCGTAGCCGACCTCGAGAATGTCGCGGAACCCCTCCGTGGTGATGAACGCGGTGCGCGCGCCGCGCCTCTCGATGACAGCATTGGTCGCGAGCGTCGTGCCGTGGAGCACGAGCCCGACGTCGCCGGGCCGGCGCCCCGCCTTCTGCAGGACTTCCCGCAGGCCGTCGATCACGCCCGCCTCCGGCGTCCGCGGCGTGGTGAGCACCTTGGCCGAGGTCCGCGCCCCGCCGGCTTCCAGCACGACATCCGTGAAGGTGCCGCCGACATCGATGCCGACCCTGCAGCGGGTCTCCGTTTCACTCATGACGATGGACTTTTGTTGGGATTATACGCTCGACTGGTCAGTGGGTGTCGGTTCCAGCAGCTTGTCCCGAAGCTCAATTGCCAAAACATCAAGCACTTCGTCTCGGTCAAGACCGTTCTCGAATGCGCATTGCTCGATCCTCGCATCGACCTCGGCGCTTGGCTCATACTCATCGCGGACGAAGCCAAAGCTCAACTCCTGAATATCGTATGCGTGTCTGCCCTTGGCTCGATCGTGCAGGCTAGGGACCAGGCCGTTGACGATCCCCTCTGTCTCAAGAGCCTCGGAAATCCTCCTGCCCAAATCCGTCAGGCGAAGCGGACTGCCGGAGTCCACCGTCTTCGAGGGCTGCCCGTGCAGCAGCTTCTCGATGTCTTCCCGAATTTCAGCGATGCCCTTGCCGAGCGTATCCAGACTGGCATCCACACGCCCGGGCCACCGCGCAAATTTCACAATTGTGCCGACAACGGCAATTACGAGTCCGAAGACCACCCACCGCGGCCTATCCGCCGCCCATTCCGGCATCGGTCGTCTCCTCTGTCCCGTCCAAGCGTCCCCAGATGGGGAATATGACGAGCTTGCGCCATGTTATGCTCCATCTGGCCGGCGAGCAAATCGCGCATGTCGGGTTGCAAACATCACCCGGTCAGTGGTCTCTGAGGAGCGAGCCGCAGCCGTGGATGCGGTCGTCGAACCCGTTCGCCCGGTAGGCGTGCCAGATGAGCGCGGCGTTGATGGCGATCACCGGCTTGCCGAGCCAGCCTTCCGCCTCCGCCGCGAGCCGCACCATGGAGAGGTTGGTGCCCGCCTGCACGACAGCGTCCACATCCGGGCCGTCCAACTCGCGCAGCACGCCGCGCAGCTCGTCCGGCGCCACCGCCGCAATCGCGGTTGCGCTCGGGCATTCGAGATCGACCGAGCGGACCACCGGGAAGCCGGATTCCTCGAAATAGCGGACGATCTGCTCGCGCATGACCGGCCGGTAGGGGGTGAGCACCGCGATCCGGCGCGCGCCCAGCGTTTCGAGCGCCGCGCTGCACGCCTCGGCAGCGGTCGTCACGCCCAGCCCGCAGAGGCTGCGGGCGCGTTCCAGGAACGCCGCATTGCCCTCCCGTCCGCCCCGGAATGTCGGTGCGGACATGCCCATCACCAGATAGTCCGGCTCGCAGGTCATCACGTCCCGGACCGCCGTCTCGAAGGCCCGGTCCGCCTGGTCGAGGACCCGCGCGAACGCATCGTTCGAGTCGAGGGCCGGGCGCTCGATATACATCCGCCCGGTGTGGAAGGTGACGCCCGGAATGCGGAGCAGACGGTTGAAGTCGGCCTCCACGACCGTGTTGGTGGAAGGCACGATGGCCGCGAACTTGGCGCGGAAGCCGGCAATGTCGGGCATGGCGGTCGGGGCCTCCCCGGCTGGCATTGCGGAAGGACGGTTCAGGCCCCGGACAATCGCAGGAAGACGGACGCTCTTCCAGTCCGCCGGCTTGGCGGCGAAACCCCCGATGCCCTAATGTTCGCCCGGAACCGCCGGCTCGGGGCCGACGGCCGCCCGGTCGGCAGGAGGAGAGGCGCATGTCCGACGGAATCGTTTTCATCGACGGCGACTACATGGCCCCGGACGAGGCCAGGATGTCGATCTTCGACGCCGGCTTCGTGTGGGGCGACAGCGTTTACGACGTGACCTCCACCTGGAACGGCTGGTTCTTCATGCTGGACGAGCATCTCGAACGGTTCCGGCGTTCCTGCGAGGGCTTCCGGCTGAAGAACCCCTATTCCTTCGAGGAGATGCGCCGGATCTGCGCGGAGTGCGTGGACCGCACGGGACTACCGAACACCTATGTGAAGATGCAGATCACGCGCGGCGCGCCTCCGATGGGCGTCCGGGACCCGCGCGGTCCGAAACCCGTCGTCACGGTCTATGCCGTCCCCTATGTGTGGATCTGGGGCGAGGACAAGTGCCGCAACGGCGCGACCCTGTTCGTGAGCGATGTCGAGCGCGTCTCGTCGAAGGCCATCGACCAGCGCTTCAAGAACTACAACCGCGCCGACCTCGTTCAGGCGCGCCTGCAGGCCTGCGACCACGGCTGCGACGACGCCGTCCTCGCCGGCCCGGACGGTTTCCTCTCGGAGGGGCCCGGCTTCAACCTCTTCATCGTGCGGGACGGCAAGGTGGCGAGCCCGGACCGCAATGTGCTGGAAGGGGTCACGCGCCGGTCGGTGCGCGAGATCTGCGAGCGCGAGGGCATTCCCTTCGAGCTGCGCAAGATCCGGCCCGACGAACTCGAGGACGCGAGCGAGGTGTTCGCCAGCACCACGGCGGGCGGGGTCATGCCGATTACCGGGGTCAATGGCGGGCCGGTCGGCAACGGCCATGCCGGCATCGTCACGAGCCGCATCCAGTCGATCTACTGGAGCGGGCGCGAGGCGGGCTGGCACGGCGCGAGGCCCGCCGACATCCTCGCCGGCTGACCAGGCCATGGAGGGCATTCCCCGCTCGGCGGGCGGTTATGACGAGGCGTTCGATGTCGTCGTGGTCGGCTACGGTTTCGCCGGGTCCGTCTCGGCGCTGGAAGCGGCGCGCGCCGGGGCGCGGGTGCTGCTGATCGAGAAGACCGGCGTCCCCGGCGGCATTTCGATCTGCTCCTACGGCTCGGTGCGCTGCGCGCTCGATGCGGGCCAGGCCGGCCGCTACCTGACCGCGACCAATGCCGGGCGGACTCCCGATGACGTCTCGCGCGCGCTCGCCGACGGGATGGCGCTGCTCGAACCCTATGTGCGCGGCCTCGCCAGGGTGAACGGCGCGGAGATCGGCGCCAGCGTCGAGGCCGGCAAGGCCGGCGGCAACTACCCGCTGCCGGGGTTCGACACCTTCTATCGCACGACCGTTCTCTCGGTGCCCAACTTCGACGCCCGCGCAGTCTATCCCTGGGCCAACGGAGCTCCCGGCGGTCCGATGCTGTTCAAGATCCTCGACGACAATCTCGCCAACGAGGATGTCGAGATCCGGCTGAACACGCGCGGCCTGCGGCTGCTGACCTCGGAGGACGGGTCCGAAGTCCGCGGCATAACCGTCCGGGGACGGGACGGCATCCGCCGGATCGCGGCGCGGCGGGGCGTCATTCTCGCCTCCGGCGGCTTCGAAGGCAGCGCCGGGCGGCAGGATCAGTTCTGGGAGGGCCGCCCGGTCCTTCCCGCCGCCGCGCGGAACAACACCGGCGACGGCATCGCCATGGCCCAGGACCTGGGCGCCGAGCTCTGGCACATGTGGCACTTCCACGGCGCCTACGGGTTCCGGAGCGCCGATCCCGGCTATCCCTACGGCATACGGGTCAAGCGGCTCCCCGACTGGCGGCCCGCCGGAGACGGCAAGGCCGGCGGGAACGCCGACCCCGGGGTCAGGATGGCCTGGATCCTGCTCGACCGGGACGGGCGGCGCTACATGAACGAATACCTGCCCTACACCCACGACGCCGGGCACCGGCAGATGCAGCTCTACGATACGGTCCGGCAGGACTATCCGCGCATTCCGAGCGCCATGATCTGCGACGAGAACGGCCGCAGGCTCTATCCGCTCGGCCAGCCCACATCCAACGACGAGGGCGTCCGGCTGGACTGGAGCGAGGACAATCTGGCGGAAGTCGGGTCCGGCATTCTCACGCGGGCGGACACGCTGGCCGAGCTCGGCGCCGGGCTCGGCCTCGATGGCGCCGCCGCAGAGGCCAGCGTCGCGCGCTGGAACGCACTCTGCGCGGCCGGGCGCGACGAGGATTTCGGCCGCCCGCCGGGAACCATGATCCCGGTCGATACGCCGCCCTACTACGGCGCGCCGATATGGCCGGTCGTGTCGAACACCCAGGGCGGGCCGGTGCATGACGCGCGCCAGCGCATCGTCAATGTGTTCGGAGCGCCCATCCCCCGGCTCTATGCGGCGGGCGAGCTCGGCAGCGCCTTCGGCCATTTGTACCTGTCCGGCGGCAACATCGCCGAATGCTTCGTCTCCGGCCGCATCGCCGGCGCCGGCGCGGCCGCCCTCGCAGACCGGGAATAGCGCCGGGTCCGATCGTTTCGAGCCGGCGCCCGCGAGACGCCCGCCGGGCCGCAACGACAGATTGACCGCCAAATTGTCGCAACCTAGAATGCGGCAGCCGCGCGCCGACGGAGCGCGGCGGAATCCGCGCAACCGGAGTTTCAACGGAAGGTAGAGACCATGAGATGGGAGCTTATATACGTAACTTGACGACAGGTTTGCGAGGCTTCGCGTCTTCTTCTCCAGCGTCATTCGCGACCCTCTTCCCGTCATGCCCGGACTTGTTCCGGGCATCCATGCGGTCGCCCGGCGGAGGCGGTTGAGAGAGATACCCGGAACAATTCCGGGCATGACGTCTTATCGGATTATCGGAACCGGGCATGACGAATCGATACCGGACGGTCCTGCCGTCGGATCGAATACGGACCATCGGTCAAGTCAGGTTCATAAGCTCCCTGACGTTCCGGGCGTGGAGCTTCCGGGCCGCGGGCGAGCAACGGCGCCACGCGGGATGCGGATCGGCGGCGATGGCGAGGCAGCGGCGCGTGCGGTCTGCGCTGAGCGTGCGGCAATCCGGGCCCGCGTTTCCGCGATATCCGGGCCAGGGCAGGAACAGGATGCGGGTGCCGGGAGGGGCACCGGTGGCGAACGCGGAGTCGGCCCCGGCAGCGCCGCCGGAATGAACGCGCCATCCACGGTGTGCAAGCCAGGCGGCCAGGCGGGTCATGGCTTCGAGCACGGACGGCGGGGCGGGGCGGCAGGCGGCGCGTCCGGGTTCCGCTTCGGGGGATCGGGGCCGCGGCGGCCTACCTTCTCTGGCTGCCGGCCGGATTCCACCTCGGCCTGGCGCTGGGCGGCGGCGGCGGGTTGGCGGCGGACGGCGGCGCTTGCGGCGGGAGGCGTGCCGCTGGCGCTCGCGTGCAGGCTGTTGTGGCGGCAAGACCGCGCCTGGGCGGCCTGCGCGGCGTTCGCCGTGCCGGGGACGGCGGCGGTGGCGGGAACGCTGGCGCTCAAGGGATTCGGGCCGTTCGCCGTGGCGACGGTTGCAGCAGCGGCGAGCCTGCCGGCGTGGCTGATATGCGCGCGCCGGAGCCGGGAGCGCGGGCTTGGCGCATGAAGGATGGACGGGTATGAGCGGATAGGCTTGGCGGGCGCGGGGGATCAAGCAAATGGAGTCGATGAGAACAAGGATGATTGCAGGCGGAACGCTGTGGTCGGATGCGAAGGAGCCGCATCGATGAGCAATCTGTACGCCCGGCTGGTGAAGGGAGAGGACAGGAGGACGGAGGCGTTGGCCGATCTCCTGGAGCGTGTCCTTATCTTGGGACAGGGAGAATAACACGGCGAGGTTCGCGGAGTTCGTGTCCGGGGCGCTGCTCGCCAGAGCGGCGGATGAGCCTGCAAGATCGCATCTGCTGCAATCGATGAGTGGATCCCCGGCTGGGCTCTCCATCGCGACGCAGTACCGGATCCCCGACGGGACGATCCCGGACATGGTGATCTTCAACGGGGGCGGCCCGGTCTGCGTCGTCGAGGTGAAGATCGACGCCGCGTTTCAGGCAGGGCAGCTCGAGGGATACGGCGCTTGGCTGAGGGGGCAGGCAGGCGGCGGGCAGCCCGAACGGATGATGATCGAGGACGGTTTCTATGCGTTCGTCTCCATCGAGTCGACGGCGCACGAGTGGGCGCACGACTGCCGGCGCATTCCCGGCTTCGACGAGAACGGATGGTTCGATCGGGACGGCGGCGGGCCGGTCGAGGGCGCGGATCCCCTGAACATCGATTCGACGGGGTGGTATCGCTACTTCAGCGCAGAGGCCAGCATAGGGTGCTATGCCAGGATTTGCCCGCTACAGGACCTGCTGGACGAGGACGGGCGCATCGGCAACAGACTCCGGAATTGGACGGAGGGCGCCCTTGCCAGGACAGTTGATTTGTGGACAGCGCTCTTCCCGTAGAGCGCGGGATCTCCGGACGCGGGTGCGGGGTAGCGGCGTATTGGATCGAGAAGAGCGGAGCAGGTCGGCGCTGAAGGTTTCTGCGATTTGTAGGGGCAACGGTCAGGGCGCGTCGACCGGAGTCTTCGAACCTTGGGGTGTCATTCGAAGTCGGTGCGGCGAAGCCCGGATTGCCGGATTATGGACATCAGCGTTCCGGTGCGAAGCTCCCGGTGGTCGGGCACAGGGACCGTGGTCGTCCGGCCCTCGTGCATTCTCTGCATCACGATGTGGCTGCCGCGCCTTCTGACCTCGGTGAAGCCGTGGGATTCGAGAACGCGGCAGACCTCGCGGCCGGAGAGAAGCCGCAGCCTAGCCAACGGCAACCTCAACGTGGGTGACATAGAACTCGCTCCGCGTCCGGCGCTCGACTTCCTCGGCGGGCGCGGTCTCGAAGAACAGGGTCAGCGCTTCTTCGAGGTTGCTGCGTGCCTGGGCCACGCTGTCCCCCTGGCTGGCAATATCCAATTCGGGACAGAGCGCGACATAGCCGTTGCCGTCGCGTTCCACAATTGCGGTCATCCGTCTGTTCATAACGGGCCTCCTCGCCCTTGCGGGCAGCCGGCCTGGGTGGACGGAATGTGGCATCATTGTCGGCTGCCGACAATGATGCCCGACGGCGTTCGGGCCGGGAGGCCGCCCGATCGGGTTGTCCGCGCGGTGGAGCGCGGCGGGCAGTGGCGGCTGGAGCAGGCGGGGCGCTACTTCTTGGGTCAGTGAAGGGGGATCATATCCAATATTAGGCATCGGCCTTGCCGTCGTCGGGCGTTTTCGGCGGCTTCGGCTTGCGCAGGGCGAGGGCGAGCTTCTCCGGTGTAGCGCCCTGAAAGCGAGGGTCGGCGGGGAGGGGAGGCTTTCGGTCGGTCATCCTCGCGCTCCCGATGGCAGGCCGTTGTCGGCGATGACGTCTCGCGCGCGCTCGCCGACGGGATGGCGCTGCTCGAACCCTATGTGCGCGGCCTCGCCAGGGTGAACGGCGCGGAGATCGGCGCCAGCGTCGAGGCCGGCAAGGCCGGCGGCAACTACCCGCTGCCGGGGTTCGACACCTTCTATCGCACGACCGTTCTCTCGGTGCCCAACTTCGACGCCCGCGCAGTCTATCCCTGGGCCAACGGAGCTCCCGGCGGCCCGATGCTGTTCAAGATCCTCGACGACAATCTCGCCAACGAGGATGTCGAGATCCGGCTGAACACGCGCGGCCTGCGGCTGCTGACCTCGGAGGACGGGTCCGAAGTCCGCGGCATAACCGTCCGGGGACGGGACGGCATCCGCCGGATCGCGGCGCGGCGGGGCGTCATTCTCGCCTCCGGCGGCTTCGAAGGCAGCGCCGGGCGGCAGGATCAGTTCTGGGAGGGCCGCCCGGTCCTTCCCGCCGCCGCGCGGAACAACACCGGCGACGGCATCGCCATGGCCCAGGACCTGGGCGCCGAGCTCTGGCACATGTGGCACTTCCACGGCGCCTACGGGTTCCGGAGCGCCGATCCCGGCTATCCCTACGGCATACGGGTCAAGCGGCTCCCCGACTGGCGGCCCGCCGGAGACGGCAAGGCCGGCGGGAACGCCGACCCCGGGGTCAGGATGGCCTGGATCCTGCTCGACCGGGACGGGCGGCGCTACATGAACGAATACCTGCCCTACACCCACGACGCCGGGCACCGGCAGATGCAGCTCTACGATACGGTCCGGCAGGACTATCCGCGCATTCCGAGCGCCATGATCTGCGACGAGAACGGCCGCAGGCTCTGTCCGCTCGGCCAGCCCACATCCAACGACGAGGGCGTCCGGCTGGACTGGAGCGAGGACAATCTGGCGGAAGTCGGGTCCGGCATTCTCACGCGGGCGGACACGCTGGCCGAGCTCGCCGCCGGGCTCGGCCTCGATGGCGCCGCCGCAGAGGCCAGCGTCGCGCGCTGGAACGCACTCTGCGCGGCCGGGCGCGACGAGGATTTCGGCCGCCCGCCGGGAACCATGATCCCGGTCGATACGCCGCCCTACTACGGCGCGCCGATATGGCCGGTCGTGTCGAACACCCAGGGCGGGCCGGTGCATGACGCGCGCCAGCGCATCGTCAATGTGTTCGGAGCGCCCATCCCCCGGCTCTATGCGGCGGGCGAGCTCGGCAGCGCCTTCGGCCATTTGTACCTGTCCGGCGGCAACATCGCCGAATGCTTCGTCTCCGGCCGCATCGCCGGCGCCGGCGCGGCCGCCCTCGCAGACCGGGAATAGCGCCGGGTCCGATCGTTTCGAGCCGGCGCCCGCGAGACGCCCGCCGGGCTGCAACGACAGATTGACCGCCAAATTGTCGCAACCTAGAATGCGGCAGGCGCGCGCCGACGGAGCGCGGCGGAATTCGCGCAACCGGAGTTTCAACGGAAGGTAGAGATCATGAAAAGACTGTTGACGATTGCCGCGGCCGTCGGCGTTGCGCTGTCGGCCGGCGCCGCCGCCGACGCCGCGGACCGGACGGTCAAGATCGCCGGTTTCGGCGCGAAGTCGGGCGTCGTCCGCTCGTTCGGCATCAACACCGAAGCCGTGTTGCGCGCCGCCGCCAGGGCGATCAACGACGCCGGCGGGGTGAAGCTGGCCGACGGCTCGATGGCGGCGATGGAAGTTTCGTTCGACGACGACCGCTGCAATGCCGAGGAAGGCATCTCGGTCGTGCGCCGGATCGCCTCGAGCGACGCCGTGGTTGGCGTGGGCCCGACCTGCTCGAATGTCGCCGAACCGCTCTTCGGCATTCTCCAGGCCAAGGCGGGAGACGAGGGCGACAGCGGGCTGCAGTTCCCGATCTTCACCGACACCGCGATCAAGGGCGGGCTGGCCAAGATTTCGGAATGGGCGTTCCGCAACGTTCCGAACGAAAGCCAGATGTACAAGAGCCTGTTCGAGTGGCTCGCCTCCGAGCATCCGGACGCCAGGTCGGTCTATGGCGGCGTCGAGGAGGATTTCGCCCATTCGCGCTTCACCTGGTACAAGGTGATGAAGACGCGCTCGGCCGACGCCGGCTATGAGGTCAAGGGCGAGTCGAAGTGGCTGTTGAACGACACCAACTTCACCACCCAGGTGCGCGAGATGAAGCGCGCGGGCGCCGACATCGTCGCCATTTCCGCGCATCCCTTCACCACCTGCGGCGTGCTGAAGGAAATGGCCCGCCAGCGCGTCCCGTACAAGGTGCTGGTCGGCCTGACCTCGTCCTCGTCGCTCGAGACCCTGAACGGCTGCGCCAAGCAGGCCGAGGGCATCATCATCCCGACCTCCTTCGCGCCGGTGAACCCGGATGCGGTGGCGGCCGCCGACGCCGCCGCGGCGCTGGGCGGCTCCGCCGACCTGCATTCGGCCGCCGCCTGGGAGATCGTGATGATCCTCAAGGACGTCATCGAGTCCGCCGGCATCCAGGCGACCGCGGATTCGGTGGAGGCCGACCGCCGGGCGATCCGGGACGGCCTGGCCGCGCTCAAGACGACGACGGGTCTGCTGGGCGAGATCCAGCGGACCGAGGAGGGCGAAGCCGTCAAGCCCTATGTCTATGTCCATGCCGCCGACGGCGCGTGGGTCGTGCTGCACGACCCGAACGCCTGAACACCGGGCTGCGGGCCGCCTCTCCCGGCGGCCCGCAAGACCTTGACGCCGAAAGGCGGCCGCCATGTCGGATTTCTGGTGGAACGTCATCGATCCGGTCCAGTCGGTTCTGGACGGGGTGATGTTCGGGTCCATCTACGCCCTGATCGGGATCGGCTTCACCCTGATCTTCGGCGTGATGCACAAGATCAACCTGGCCTACGCCGCCGCATCCATCGGCGGCGCCTATGCCAGCCTCGTCGTCTTCCAGGTCTTCCACGCGCCGGCCCTGCTCGTGTTCCTCAGCGCCGCGGCCGCCTCGGGCGTCATCGGCTACATCGTCTATATCTGCTGTTTCCGCTTCATTCCGACCGAAATGCCGCTCGCCACGCTGATGGCGTCGGTGGGCATGCTGATCCTCATCGACGAAGTCGTCGTGCATGCGACGGCGGGCATGCCGGAGCCCTATCCGGCGATGTTCGACGACGTGATGATCGACCTCGAACCGTTCTGGATACGGGGCGACCTGGCGATGATCTTCGCGCTCAGCGTCGTCGCCATGCTGGTGCTGCTCTACGTGCTCCACCGGACCCGGCTCGGGCTCGCGACGCGCGCCGTCGCCCAGCAGCCCTCGGCGGCGCAGCTTTGCGGCATCGACCAGCAGAACACCAACGCCGTGACCTTCGTCATCACCGGTGCGCTCGGCGGTCTGGCGGGCGCGATGGTCGGGGCTTCGGTCGGCATATTGTCGCCGCTGCTGGCCCTGCCGCTCACGGTGAAGGGCCTCATCGTCACCGTGATCGGCGGCCTCGGCTCGATCCCCGGCGCCATCGTGGCCGGCCTTCTCGTTGGCGGCTTCGAAAACGTCTTCCAGTATTTCCGCGGCGTCACCGAGCGCGACATCTATGTCATGCTCCTGCTGTTCGTCTTCCTCACCTTCCGGCCGCAGGGTTTGTTCGGCCGCATCTCCACAAGGGACTGACGCGCCGTGGATTTCTATTACGGCATGGCGCAGCTGATCGGCGTGCACACGCTGCTCGGCCTCTCCGCCTATGTCGTGCTGCTGACCGGCCAGGTCTCGATGGCGCAGGCGGGTTTTTTCGCCGTCGGCGCCTATCTGGGCGGGATGCTGACGGTGCTGGCCGGCTGGCACATCGTCCCGGCCATGCTGCTCGCCGCCGTCGCTTCGGCCCTCGTGGCCACCGTCGTCGGCTTCCCGGCGCTGCGCGTGAAGGGGCTGATGCTGGTGGTCGCCACGCTCGCCTTCGGCGAGGCGGTCCGCATCTTCTGGTTCAACTTCGACTACCAGATCGCCAAAGGCAGCATCCAGGTCGGCCCGCTCGGCGGCGAGGGCTTCAAGCAGATCCGGTATTTCCCGGAGAACGGCTGGACCACCGCGGACCTGGCGCTCTTCATCTGGGCCTGGGTGATTGCCGCGATGGCCGCGCTCTGGTGGATGGACCGCAGCCGCGTCGGCTCGGTGCTGCGCGCGGTCGGCGAAGACGAGCTGGCGGCCCAGTCGGTCGGCATCAACCTCACGGCCGTCAAGGTTTCGGCCATGGGGATCGGCGGGTTCATCGCCGGGCTCGGCGGCGCGATCTACGCCCATTACACGACCCATATCGAACATCTGAATTTCGGCGTGGTGCTGGCGACCTTCGCCATCGCCTACCCGATCCTGGGCGGGCTTTCGTCCGTGATCGGGGTGCTCCTCGCGGTGATTTTCATCCAGGGGTTCCTGGTGGAGGCGCTGCGCTTCATGGGCGACTGGCGGAACCTGCTGTTCGGCGCGCTGATCGTGCTGGCGATGAATGTCCGCCCGGACGGGCTGTTCGACGCCCGCGCCACCCGCGCGCTGCGCCGCCTGCTGGGCGGGCGCGATGCTTGAACTCAGGAGCCTGTCCAAGCATTTCGGCGGCGTGAGGGCCGTCGAGGCGCTCAGCCTGACCGTGAGGCAGGGCGAGATTTTCGGCCTGATCGGCCCCAACGGCTCCGGCAAGAGCACCACCGTCAACCTGATCTGCGGCGTGTTCCCGACCACCTCCGGCGCGGTCGTCTTCGAGGGCCGGGACCTCACCGATGCGCCCTCCCACCGGGTCGTAGCCGCCGGCATCGGGCGCACCTTCCAGAACATCCGCCTCTTCGGCGACCTGACCGTCTGGCAGAACCTGTGGGTGGCGCAGAACTCGGTCGAGGAACGGAAAGCCGGCTGGCTCGCCCGCTGGCTCGGCGGCGAGCGGCGCGGCCGCGGCCATGCCGAGGAGCTGCTCGCTTTCGCGGGTCTTGCGCACCGGTCGGGCGAACTGGCGCGCAACCTCGCCTTCGGCGAGCAAAGGCGGCTGGAAATGGCCCGGGCGCTCGCGGCCCGGCCGAAATTGCTGCTGCTGGACGAACCGGCGGCGGGCATGAACGCCGAGGAAGTCAGCCAGCTCGCCGCCCGCATCCGGGCGCTCCGCGAGCACGGCATGACGATCCTGCTGGTCGAGCATGTCATGGAGCTCGTCATGGGCGTGACGGACCGGATCGCCGTCCTCAATTTCGGGCGGAAGATCGCCGAGGGCGCGCCCGCCGAAATCCGCGGGGACCCGGCCGTGCGCACCGCCTATCTGGGAACGGCCGATGCTTGAGGTCGAGGGACTCGTCACGAACTACGGCATGATCGAGGCCCTGAAGGGCGTGGACATCTCGGTGGCGGAAGGACGGATCACCTGCGTGCTCGGCCCGAACGGCGCCGGCAAGACGACGCTGCTGATGACGATCGCCGGCCTGCTGCGCCCGCGGCGCGGCTCCGTGACCTTCGAAGGCCGCGACATAACCGGCGCCTCCTCGACGGCGGTGGTAAGGCAGGGCCTCGCGCTCGTGCCGGAGAACCGGCTCGTCTTCCCGGACATGACCGTGCGCGAAAACCTGGTCGCCGGGGCCTATACCCGCCTCGCCCGCGAACGCCGCGAAGCGATGGCGGACCTCGACCGGATGCTGGAGCGCTTCCCGGGTCTGCAGACCAGGGTCAACGCCAATGCCGGCACGCTCTCGGGGGGCGAACAGCAGATGCTGGCCGTCGCGCGCGCATTGATGACCAAGCCGCGCTGCCTGCTCATGGACGAACCCTCCCTCGGCCTGGCGCCGCTGATCGTCGCGGAGGTCTTCGACCTCATCCGGGAGCTGAACGAGGACGGCGTCACGGTCCTGCTGGTCGAGCAGAACGCCCACATGGCTCTGACGGTCGCGCACCACTTCTTCCTGCTGGACCAGGGCCGGGTGGCCTTCGACGGCGACCCCGGAACCATGGCCGAGGACGAGGTCATCCAGCGCGCCTATCTCGGGTCGGCCGGCGGCTGAGGCGTCATGGCCGATTTCCTCCAGAACTGTCTGGACGGAATTGCCGCCGGAGCCGCCTACGCCCTGCTCGCGCTCGGCTTCACGCTGATTTTCGGGGTGTTGCGGCGCCTGAACCTCTCCTATGGCCCGTCGATCATGGCGGGGGTGTTCGCCGGCGCGGCGCTCTATTCGGCCTTCAATGCCGGGCTTGCCGAAATCGCGATCGCGACCGTCATCGGCGCCGTCGTCGTGGGCGCCTATATCGAACGGCTCTGCTTCTGGGCGATCCGCAAGGACATGGCGGCGGCCTCAATGGTCTCCAGTTTCGTCATCTGGATGCAGATCGAGGAGGGCGTCACGCTGCTCTTCCCCGACCGGACCTATGCCTTTCCCGGCATCCTCGCGGACGCGGCGGTCGAATTCGGCCCCTTCTTCCTCAGGGCCTCCAGCGTGGCGATGCTCGCCATCGCCGCCATCGCGGTGCTGGGCCTGCTCGCGCTGATCTACCGGACCCATTTCGGGCTCGCCGTGCGCGCGGTTTCCGAGAACCCGGATGCGGCGCGGGTCGCCGGCGTCAATACCGGCCCGGTCACGTTTCTCGCCTTCGCCTGCGCCTCGGCGCTCGGCGGGCTGGCCGGCTTCCTGATCGCCGCCGGCGACCAGCAGATCACGCCGCTCTTCGGGCTGTGGGCGACCTTCAAGGGCCTTATCGCGATGATGCTGGGCGGCATGGGCTCGATACCGGGCGCGGTGCTGGGCGGTCTCGTCCTCGGCATCGTCGAGGCCAATGCGCTCTGGTATCTGGGCGTCGAGGCGCGCGACCTCACCGCCTACATGCTGCTCTTCGCCGTGCTGACATTCCGGCCGGGCGGCCTCATGGGGCAGGCGGCGCTCATGGCGCGGCGCACGGCCGAAAGCCGGGTTTAGGGCGGTGCTCGACGACCACCTGATCGGCGTGCTGTCCAATATGGGCATGATCTCCTTCATCGCCCTTTCGGCCTATCTGGTGCTCGTCGTCGGCGAGATTTCCTTCGGGCAGCAGGCCTTCTTCGCCATCTCCGCCTATGCTTCCGGGATCGCATCGGCCATGTGGGGCTGGCCGTTCCTGGGAGCGATGCTCTGGGGGGCGGCCGTTGCGGGGCTTGCCGGGCTCGCGCTCGCCCTCCCGACGCTGCGCATAAGGGGGCTCTACTTCGCCGTCGCGACGCTCGCCTTCGCGGAAATGGTGCGCCTCGCGCTCGAGGTCTTCACCTACCGGGTGGAGGTGGACGGCGAGCTGGTCGGCCCCGACGGCTCCGAGGGGTTCCGCGACATCCGCTACATCTACGAGGCGGACATCTCCGCCGGCGCGTTCCTGCTGGTCATCCTGGCGCTGCTGGCGGCGGTGCTCGGCGCGATCCTCTGGATCGAGAGGACGCGCCTCGGCGCCATTCTGCGCATGGTCGGCGAGGACCCCGTGCTTGCCCGGCTGCAAGGCGTCAATGTGAACCTCGCCAAGATCGGGACGGTCGCCGCCGCCGGGCTGATTGCGGGCATAGGCGGCGCGCTCTACGCCCATCTCAACACCTATGTCGAGCCCAAGATCTTCAATGTCATGCTCGGCGTGCACGGCCTCGCCTACGGGCTGATCGGCGGCCTCGGCACGGCATTCGGCCCGCTGCTCGGCGTGGCGCTCGATATCGGCGTGCTGGAGTCCACGCGGGCGTTCTCCGGCTACCGCATGATCGTGTTCGGCGGGCTGGTGGCCGTGCTGCTGATCGTCCGCCCGCGCGGATTGCTGGACGAGGCCGCCGTTTACCGCATCCGCCGGTTCTTCCTGAGGAAAGATGCTGGCGGTTGACGGGCTGACGGTCCGCTTCGGCGGGCTGACGGCGCTGGAGGACGTGTCCCTCCGCGCCGCCGGGGGCGAGGTGCTGGGGCTGATCGGCCCGAACGGCTCGGGCAAGACGACGCTCATCAATGCGCTGACGGGCGTCTATCGGGCCGCCGGCCGGGTCCGTTTCCGGGATACGGAGCTGCTCGGCCTGCCGCCGGAGCGGATCGTCCGGCTGGGCCTGGTCCGCACCTTCCAGAACCTGCGCGTCTTCCGGCGCATGACGGTGCTCGAAAACGTGCTCGCGGCGCAGAACGGCATGGCGCACATGCGGTTCGCGGACCTGCTCGGCGGCCGGCGCCGCGACGCCGCGCGGCGGGAGCGGGCGCGCGCCCTGGTCGAACGGGTCGGGCTCGGCGGCGATGCGGACCGGCTGGCGGGCGAACTGCCGCTGGCGAGCCAGCGCCGCCTGGAGCTGGCGCGGGCGCTGGTCCGCGACCCGGCGCTGCTGCTGCTCGACGAGCCGTCGGGCGGCATGACGCCCGCCGAGACCCGCGAGATGACCGGCCTGATCGCGGCGCTCGCCTGCCCCGGCCGCACCGTCATCGTCATTGAGCACAAGATGGCGCTCATCGTCGGCCTCTGCACGCGGCTCATTGTGCTGAATTTCGGCCGGCCGATCGCCGAGGGCGCCCCCGCCGATGTCCTGCGCCGGCAGGCGGTGATCGACGCCTATCTCGGAACCGAGGCCCCCGTCGATGCTTGAGGTTCGCGGCCTTTCGGTGCGCTACGGCCCGGTGCAGGCCCTGTCGGACGTCTCCCTGGAGGTGCGCGAGGGCGAAATCGCCGCTCTGGTCGGCGCGAACGGCGCCGGCAAGAGCTCGCTCATCCACGCCCTCGCCGGCCTCGCGCCAGCCTCCGGCGGCGCGGTGACCTTCCGGGGCGAGCCGGTGCTGGGATTGCCGAGCCACCGCATATTCCGGCGCGGCATCGCGCTCTGCCCCGAGGGGCGCATGGTGCTGGGCGGGCTGACGGTCGAGGAAAACCTGAAGCTCGCCGCGCCCGGGCGCCGCTCCTTCGACGACCTCTACGACCTGTTTCCAGGGCTCGGGGATCGCGTGTCGAGCCGCGGCGCCTCGCTCTCGGGCGGCGAGGCGCAGATGCTGGCCATCGCACGCGCGCTGGCGCAGGAACCCGAACTGCTGCTGCTGGACGAGCCGTCGCTCGGGCTGGCCCCGAATGCGGTCCAGGCGATTTTCGCGCTGTTGCCGCAACTCAGGGACCGGGGATTGACGATCCTCCTGGTCGAGCAAAATCTCGTCCAGGCGCTCAGGGCGGCGGACCGCGCCTGGCTGCTGGAAAGCGGGCGCATCGCGCGCCAGGGGTCGGGGCAGGCGCTGCTGCACGACGAGCGCATCGTCGAACGCTATCTCGGTCTCGGACAGGAGGGATGACATGCGTTGCAGGACAACACTCACGGCCCTGGGGCTCGCCTTCCTCGCCTCGCCGGCGCTCGCCGGGGAGCGCGCGGCCGCCGCAGCAAGCTGCGCGCCGACCGCGAAGGCGCTGGTCTATTCCTGCGCCATCGCCGTCACCGGGCGGAAATCGGCCGAGCCGGTCGTCGCGGAGGCGCTCTCCGTCAAGGCGGACATGCCCAGCATGGCGATGGCGCACAACATTCCGCCGGCAACGGCGAAGCCGGTGTCCGGAAAGCCCGGCCGCTACATGGCGGTGCTCGAACTGGAAATGCACGGCGAATGGGCGCTGGCCATCGAGGTGGACGGCAGGACCGCCGGCGCGGGCGCGCGCGTCCGCGACAAGGTCATCGTCAAGCGCGCGTTCGGCTCCCGCGCCATGCAGGACGGCCGCAAGCACGGGTCGGGACACGGCGCCGCGCCGAAGCAATAGGCGCCCGGACGGCGCGGTCGATCCGAAAGGCGAGACCCCGCCCTAGGCGCGGGGCGGGCGGCCGGGCTTGCCGGGGCGGCGGGCGAGGCGCTGGCGGCGCTGCAGGCCGTGCCGGTTCAGGAAGCGCTGCACCGCCGCGGCGCTGGCGGCGATGCCCTCGGCCGCAAGCGCGCGCCGCAGCGCCCGGACGGTGAGCGCCGGCCGCGCCTCCAGGAGGCGGAAAACCAGGTCCCGCGCCGGCTCGATCTTCGAAAAGCGGCCGGGCGCCGGCCGGTCGGCGCGGACATGGCCGCGCGCGCGGAAACGCGCCGCCCAGCGGAAGATGCTGGTCGAGCCCACCCCGAAGCGCTTGCCCGCAGCCTTGTAGGTCATCCCCTCCTCCAGCACCGCCGCCACGGCCCGGCGCCGCAGGTCCTCGCCCGCCGCCTTGCCCCGCGGCGGCCGCGCCAATCCGTCTGTCGTCGTCATCGTCGTTCCTCCCGGCCGCCTCGCGCGGCTCCATTCCAGGCAATTCGACCGTTGCGCCCCGGCTGCCGTTCCAGGCGGAGCGAAAAACGGCCTCCCTCCGCTCCCGTCCCGGCAAGGCATATGGGAACACATATAGAATAAAAAAGGATAAAGCAAGATTTTACAGGAAAATTAGCTGATAAGGACGCCCTTACCCCGAAACCATCCTCCCTCGATACGCGGCTGGCGCCGCTGCTCGGGATGAGCGACTGTGTTGTTTTTCAAGCGTTGAGCCATGTTTTTTGTCTCCGAGGATGGCGTTGAGGATTGTGGGGAGCTTTCTCATGATGGCGGTGAGAGCGAGTTTTGGGCTTCCCGGCGTCGGTGAGACGTTTGTAGAAGCGCCTCGGGGCGGGGTTGTATCGGCTTGCCGAGAGGGCGGCCCTGTAGAGGCGCGGACGCTTGCACGGCCTCCCCGGACGGTTCGCCTTCCGCGCAGGATTCCGCTGTCGCGGTTGAAGGGCGCGACGCCGACGAGTGCGGCGCTGCGTCTTCGGCTGAGGGTTCCGAGGTCGGAGAGTTCGCGCTGCAGGGCGGCGAGCCGATCCTCCGCCACGTCGATCCCGACGAACATCCGTTCCATGTCCCGTCCTTGCAAATGCGGTCTCGCAGGGCGGACCAGGCGACTGTTCGGGTTGCCGGGAACGGCGGACGGGGAGCCACGCTCATCCACGGTCTCTAACACCAAGGGGAATCCGGTCTCCCGTCCGCTTCCGCCACCGGAAACATAACCCCGATGGCAGTTCGACGAGATACAAGGGGAAAATGGCAGGCTCGGTTCGGGATGAGAGGGGAGACAAGGGCCGTCCGGTCCGCTGCTCCCGTCGGCGGCGGGCGGGGCGGTGCGCCCGTTCCAGGCCGTATGCATCGCTCCGGCCCTCCGGCCGCTCAGGCAGACCGCGACAACATACGCCCGGGCGCGCCTCTCCCCGCGCCGCCGCGGGGCGGCGGGTTCGCGTCAGAGGCCGGGGAAAAGCGGATGGCGCGCCTGCGGCGGCCTCTCAGGTCCAGATCATGGCCCTTTCGCTCCGTCGGGGATTCGATGAAACATATATAGAACATAGGGGAAGGATATCAAGCGCGCGCCGCCCCTCGCGACAAACGCGCATTGCCGTCGCGCCAGCCGCTCCGTAGCATGAAAACGGACGCCTGACCGGGACAGGGAGAACGACCGTCATGCCTTTCGGGATACGCACGCTGCCGGGGGTCGTCGGCGCCGAGGTGCTGGGGTTCGACGTCGAACGCGACGGCGCGGACGAGGGCGCGCGCCGCCGCCTGCAGGAAGCCTGGACCGACCGGGTCGTGCTGGCGTTCCGCGGCATGGCGATCGACGAGGCGGGCTTCATGCGGCTTGCCGGCCTGTTCGGCGAGACTGTCCCGCAGCCGGTGCAGCGGCCGGAATACCGGGTCGAGGGCTTCCCGCTCATCCGCCTGCTCTCGAACCGGCACCGGGACACGCTCGGGGACAACAAGCCGCTCCATGTCGGCGGCACCTGGCACACGGACCATTCCCACCTGCCCCGCCCGCCCCGCGGGACCGTCCTGCGCGCCGTCCGGCTGCCGGAAGCGGGCGGCGACACGAGCTTCACAAACCAGCGCGCCGCATACGAGGCGCTGGACGACGCGGCGCGCCGCGAAGTGGACCCGCTGGTCGGCCGCCATGTCTATAACAGCCGCTATGCGCCGCGCCGCATGGCGACCATGACGCCGGAGGAGGAGCGCGAGGCGCCGAGCGCGCGCCATCCCCTGGTGCGGCCCCATCCGGCCAGCGGCCGCAAGGCGCTCTATTTCAACCCGATCCGCATCGAGCGCTTCGACGGCATGGACGCCGCCTCCTCGCAGGCGCTGATGGACCGGCTGGTCGCCCATTGCGAGCAGGACCGGTTCGTTTACCGGCACCGCTGGCGCGCAGGCGATGTGCTGATCTGGGACAACGCCCAGGCGCTGCACATGGTCCGGCACGACTACGACCCCGCCCAGGAGCGGGTCATGCACCGCACCCTGGTCGGCTAGTCCTCCTGCAGCGCGCCGTCTTCCAGCCGCACGATCCGGTCGAGCTGGCGGGCGAGGCCGATATTGTGGGTCGCGACAAGGGCGGCGACGCCCGCTTCGCGCGCCAGTTCCAGAAAGGTGCGGATGACGAGGCGCCCGTTGGCTTCGTCGAGATTGCCCGTCGGCTCGTCGGCCAGCAGGAGGCGCGGCCCGTTGGCGGTGGCGCGCGCAATCGCGACGCGCTGCTGTTCGCCGCCCGAAAGCCGCGCCGGGCGATGGCTGGCGCGGTTCGAGAGGCCCACCATGGCAAGCAGCGCATCCGCCCGCCCGCGCGCTTCGCGCTTCGAGCGGCCTGTGACGAGCTGAGGGATCACGAGGTTCTCCCGGGCCGAGAATTCGGGCAGCAGTTGATGGAACTGGAAGACGAAGCCCAGATGCCGCGCCCGCATGGCGCTCAGCTTCCTGTCGGTGAGGCCGGACGCGCTCTCGCCGCAAATCCGCACGTCGCCCGCATCGGCCCGGTCCAGCAGGCCGGCGATCTGGAGCAGCGTCGTCTTGCCGGAGCCCGACGGCCCGATGAGCGCGACGGTTTCGCCTTCCATTACCGCGAGGTCGATGCGCCGCAGCACCGGCAGCCTGGCATCGCCCTGCACGAAGATGCGCTGCACGCCTTCGAGCTCAAGCGCCGCCCTACTCATAGCGCAGCGCGTCCGCCGGGTCCTGCCGGGCGGCCCGCCAGCAGGGATAGAGGGGCGCCAGGACCGAAAGGACCAGACTTATCGCCACCACGGCTACCACCTCGACCGAATCCACTTTCGCCGGCAGTCTGGAGAGGAAATAGATCTCCGCCTGGAAAAGGTCCGTCCCGGTGAAGCCCTCGATCCAGCGGCGCAGGCGCTCGATGTTCGTAGCGCAGGCGAGGCCGAGTCCGAAGCCCACACCGGTGCCGATCACGCCGATGGAGGACCCGGTGAGGAAGAAGATGCGCATCATCGAGCCGCGCGTCGCACCGATGGCCCGCAGGATGGCGATGTCGCGCGCCTTGTCCTTCACCAGCATGATCATGCTGGAAAGGACGTTGAACGCCGCCACCATGATGATGAGGGTAAGGATGAGGAACATCACGTTCCGCTCGATCTCGAGCGCATTGACGAAGCTCGCATTGGACTGGCGCCAGTCGAACACCTGCACGCCGGGATCGGTCGCGGCGAGGATATGCGCGCCCACCTCGCGGACATTCTCCGGATCCGCGGTCTTCACCTCGATATTGGTGACCCCGGCGCCGAGCCTGAAGAAGCGCTGCGCCGTCTCCAGCGGCATATAGACGTAACTGTTGTCATATTCGTACATCCCGACATGGAAGGTCGCGAGCACGCGAAACGCCTTGGTCCGGGGTATCGCACCGAACGGCCCGGCATTGCTCTTCGGCGCAACCATCGAGAGTCGCCCGCCGGGCCCGACCCCGAGGCGGGCCGCCAGCCGGTCGCCGAGCACCACGCCCGACGGGTCGCCGAACGCATCGAGCGCGCCGGACCGCAAATTGTCGGAGACGATTGCGAGCGCGCGCAGGTCTTCCGCCCTGATACCGCGCGCGAGCGCACCGGAGGCGTTGCCCTCGCGCACGACCATCGCCTGCCCTTCGACCGCAGGATGGGCGCTCACGACCCCTTCCACCGACCGCGCCTGGCCGGTCAACTTGTCGAAATTGTCGAGCGGGCCGCGGTCGATGGCCATCACCGCAATATGGCCGTTCAGGCCCAGCACGCGATCGAACAGTTCGGCGCGGAAGCCGTTCATCACCGCCATCACCACGATCAGGGTCCCCACGCCGAGCGCGATGCCGATCAGCGAGATGATCGCCGTCAGCGAGATGAACCCTTCCTGCCGCCGCGCGCGCAGATAGCGGAAAGCGACGGTTCGCTCGAATGCCGAAAACATCAGGCGAGCCGCGCCAATACCGACTCCAGCGAAATCTCCCGGCGTTCTCCGGTCGCGCGGCATTTGAGCTCGACGCTTCCCTTGCCGAGGCCGCGCGGGCCGACGACCACCTGCCACGGCAGGCCGATCAGGTCCATATCCGCGAACTTCACCCCGGCCCGCTCGGGGCGGTCGTCGTAGAGCGGCTCGCGGCGGGCGAGTTTGCCGTAGAGGTCTTCGCAGGCGGCATCGCAGGACGGGTCGCCCTGGCGCAGGTTAACGATCCCGACCCCGTAGGGCGCGACCGACTCCGGCCAGACGATGCCCTGCTCGTCGTGGCTCGCCTCGATTACCGCGCCCGCCAGCCGCGAAACGCCGACGCCGTAGGAGCCCATATGCACGGGCGCCTCTTCCCCCCCGCCGGTCGCGACGCGGGCGCCCAGCGGCTCCGAATATTTGGCGCCAAAATAGAAGATGTGGCCCACCTCGATGCCGCGCCCGACATACCGCCGCTCGGGCGGCACTTCGGCCTCGAAGGCAGCGGCATCGTGCTTCTCGTCGGCGCGCGCATAGGGCCGGGTGAACTCCTCGACCACAGCCCCGACGGCGTCCGGATCCTCGTAATCGACGGCGCGGGCGAGCATGTCGGACTCGACACAATTGCGGTCGCAATAGACGCTGCTCTCGCCGGTATCGGCGAGGATGAGGAACTCGTGGCTGAGATTACCGCCGATGGGACCCGACTCCGCCTCCATCGGCACCGCCTTCAGGCCGAGCCGGGCGAAGGTCCTGAGATAGGACACGAACATCTTGTTGTAGGAGAGGCGCGCCGATTCGAAGTCGAGGTCGAAGGAATAATTGTCCTTCATCAGGAACTCGCGGCCTCGCATCACGCCGAAACGGGGCCTGACCTCGTCCCGGAACTTCCACTGGATGTGATAGAGCATCTTGGGCAGGTCGCGGTAGCTGTGGATATGGGCCGCAAAGATCTCGGTGATCTGCTCCTCGTTGGTCGGTCCGTAGAGCATGTCGCGGCCGTGCCGGTCTCGGATACGCAGCATTTCCGGGCCGTAGTCGTCATAGCGTCCCGAGCGCCGCCAGAGGTCCGCCGATTGCACCGTCGGCATCAGCACTTCCTGGGCTCCCGCCCGGTCCTGTTCCTCGCGAACGACCTGTTCGATCTTCTTCAGGACGCGGAAACCGAGAGGCAGCCACGAATAGATGCCGGCCGACGCCTGCTGGATCATGCCGGCGCGCAGCATGAGGCGATGCGAGACAATCTTCGCCTCTGCGGGCACGTCCTTCAAGGTCGGCAAAAAAAGGCGGGTGCGGCGCATGGGCGGGAAGCTCGATTCAGGGTCCGGGGAAGCGGCGCCAATCTACCGCGTCCGCCTGGGCATTCAACAGTCCGCTGAACCGCCGGCTTTGCGCATCCAGGGTGGGGCGAGCGTCGCTATACGGGCATGGACCGGACAACCGGGATCGTGCGCGCCGGGGAGATAGCCGGTGCTCATCAGGAATTCCCCCACGATCTCCCCGCCCATGAACTTGAAACTCTCCTTGAAGAGCCTGACCCAGTCTTCCTTCGGAAGCGGATGATGTTCGTCGAGCCAGGAGGCGAAGGAGCCGTATCCGGACTGTATCGCGACGACCCGGCGGGCGTTCTCGATTACGGCTGCGACCTTGAGGCGGTTGCGGATGATTCGCGCGTCGCCGAGAAGCCGCGACCGGTCGGCCTCGTCGAAGCCGGCGACGATCTCCGGTTCGAAACCGCGGAATGCGTCGAAGAACGCCGCCCTTTTCTTCAACACCGTAAGCCACGAAAGGCCGGCCTGGTTGATCTCCAGCGCCAGGCGCTCGAACAGCACTGCGTCGTCGCGGGTCGGATAGCCGTATTCACCGTCATGATAAGGGCCATGCCAAGGATGGCCGGGGGCGATGCTGCAATAACTCATCCAAGGCTCACGGTTTACGGAATGTGATCCATTCGCTGTCCACCAGCAGAAAGGCAAGGAGGGTGAGCACGCCCGCAATTGCCGTTGTCACCGCCGCCTTCAGACCGAGCCTGGCCCTTTCCGGCGCACCGGGGTCGTTGCCGCGTTCGATCTCCCCTGCCCGGCGCACACCGACCGGCAGCGCCATGAAGAAGACCAGCCACCAAAGGATGACATAGACGACAACGCCGGACAGCCAGGACATCAGGCCTGCTCGATCTCGATCAGCGTTCCGCAGAAATCCTTCGGATGCAGGAACAGGACCGGCTTGCCATGCGCGCCAATTGCCGGCTCCCCGCTTCCCAGAACCCGGACGCCGGCTTCGGCCAGCATATCCCGCGCAGCCAGGATATCGTCCACTTCATAGCAGATGTGATGCATCCCGCCGGCAGGATTCTTCTCCAGGAAACCCGCAATCGGGGACTCATCTCCAAGCGGCTCCAGCAGTTCGATCTTGGCGTTGGGCAGTTCGACGAAGACAACGGTGACGCCGTGATCCGGCAGAGCTTGAGGAGCCGAGACATGCGCTCCAAGCGACCCCCGGTAGGCGCGCGCGCCAGCGTCCAGGTCCGGCACGGCGATGGCGACATGGTTCAGGCGCCCGATCATCCGGAGTATCCTCCATGGATACGCATGACATGGACATCTACAAGCGGCCGGCGCCCGTAATTTGCCCGGACATGCCGGCGCATGGCCGTCCGGACCGCATCCTCCACGGTGTCGTCGTCTCGCCGTTGCATGGCGTTCAGCCTTCCGAGAGCATGGGCGCCGCGGCCGGCCAGTTCCGAGGCCAGACCCTGGACCTCGTCATCGGCTACAATGCCCCGGCTGGACACGCACGGCGCAGTGAGCGGCCTGCCCCGAGCGTTCAGCACAATGGACGCCGTGACAACACCCTGCTCGGAAAGGCGCCTGCGCGCCCGGACATGCTCGGAATCCAGCGGCACAAGACGCCCGCCATCGAGGCCGAGGCGCCCTACCGGGATTTCGCCGACACGCTCCACCTTGTCCTCGGAAATCCGTAACAGGACGCCGTCCTCGATCTCGGCAACCGTCCCGACGCCGCAATCGCGCGCCAGCCGGGCATGGGCGCGGAGATGGTGCAGCTCACCATGCACGGGCACCGCCGATTTCGGCCTGATCCACCCGTACATACGCCGGAGTTCATCGCGGCCCGGATGTCCCGACACATGCACGAATGCGTCCTTCGATGTCACGATTTCCACACCCATGCGCAGGAGCCGGTCCTGAAGCCTGGCGACGGCGCGCTCATTGCCCGGTATCGTGCGTGAAGAGAAGACAAGCGTATCGCCGCTCTCCAGCGCCGCATGCGGATGCGCCCCGGATGCAATCCGCGCCAAGGCAGCTCTGGGTTCCCCTTGGCTTCCCGTACAGATCATCGCCGCGCCGGAGCGCGGCAGATAGCTCGCATGCTGCTCCGAAACGAAGGCGGGAATGTCCGCCAGATAGCCGCATTGACGGGCTATCTCGTCCATACGCTTCAACGACCGGCCAACCAGCACCGTTGACCGGCCGTTGGCCCCGGCGGCCCGCGCCACGGTGTCGAGGCGCGCTACATTGCTCGCAAAACAGGCGAAGGCGACCCGGTTGCCGCTCTTGGAGGCGACCAGTTCGGTGAGGCTTGCCAGAAGGTCCGCCTCCGAACCGCTTGCGCCGTCTATCGTCGCGTTGGTCGAGTCGCAGATCATCGCTGCGACGCCTTCGTCCCCGAGGCGGCGAAAGATCCTTTCGTCCACCGGGTCGCCGACGACCGGCCCGGGGTCCAGCTTCCAGTCTCCCGTGTGGAAGACCGTGCCGGCTGCGGTGCGTATCACCAGCGCGTTCGGTTCCGGGATCGAATGCGCCAAAGGCAGATATTCGAGCTCGAACGGGCCGACCGAAAAGCGTTCGCCCGGCCTGTGCTCGACGATGGGTATTTCGCTCTCCGCACCGTCGTCGCGCAGCTTGCGCCGGAGGAATGCCGCGGAAAACGGCGTGACATGCACTGGCGCGCCCAGCTCCGGCCAGAGATGCGGGACCGCTCCGATATGGTCTTCGTGCGCGTGGGTGATGACGATGGCATCGAGGCGGTCCCGGACCGCCTCCGCCGCGGCTGTGTCGGGAACGATGACCTCGATGCCGGGCGTCGTCTCGTCGCCGAACATGACGCCGAGGTCCACCAGAATCCAGCGGCCGGCATGTCCGTAAAGCGCGCAGTTCATGCCGATGTCGCCGACTCCGCCAAGCGGGACGAACAGGATTTCGTCCCCGGCGGGAACCGGCAGTCGCGTCACGAGCCGCCCCCGTTCCGTCGATGGACTTCGAGCAGACCTCGAAGGGTGAGATCGCTGTCGATATGGCCAATGACCCTGGTTCCGCCCGCGAACAGAGGGGCCAGCCCGCCCGTGGCCACAACCGTCATGGGCTCGCCGGTTTCCTGCTCGATCCGTTGCACGACGCCTTCGATCATACTGACATAGCCCCAGAAAATGCCCGACTGCATAGCGGCCACGGTGTTGCTGCCGACCACCCGCTCAGGCCGGCAAACCGCGATCAGCGGCAGTTTCGCGGCGGCCCGGTGCAGCGCCTCCATCGAGAGGTTGACGCCGGGCGCAATCACGCCGCCGCAGTAGTCGCCCCCGGTATCGACAACATCGAACGTGGTTGCCGTGCCGAAGTCTATGACAATCAGCGGGCCGGCATACGCGCTATGCGCCGCGACGGCGTTTACGATCCGATCGGCACCGACTTCCGCCGGGTTATCGACCCGCACGGTCATGCCGAGGTCGATGTCCGGATCGCCGACGATGAGCGGCGCGGCCCCGAAATAGTGCTGGCACAAACGCCGCAAATTGAACAGGGAGGCAGGCACCACCGTTGCGATTATGGCGGCCTCTACCGCTTGAGGATCGACGCCTTCGATCTCCATCAACTGCATCAGCCAGACGGCATACTCGTCCGCCGTGCGGTGCGGATCGTTGCCGGCCCGCCAAAGGCCTTTCCGTTCCTCGCCGTCATAGACCGCGAAGACGATATTGGTGTTGCCGGCGTCGATCGCGAGCAGCATCAGACCTCCAGCGGGAAAACCTCTCCGGCGACGAGGCGGCGTTCTACTCCAGCGGCGTCGCAAAGGACAAGCGAGCCGTCCCGGTCCACCGTGCGCATGACCCCCTCGACAGCGCCCCGCCCTTTCCCGACCCGAACGGCCCGACCGAGCCACGCCGCCCGCTCCAGCCACTCTTCGTGCAGGGCGGCGAACCCGCCGTCCAGCCATTCCCGGTATCGCCGCAACACGGCTTCGACGACCCGCTCCAGCGCCGCTTCGACGGAAACACCGGGGCCGATGCACGCAGTCGGGCGGCCGAGCGCCGGCGCCTCGGCCAGGTTGAGTCCGATGCCTGCGACCATCCAGTCGCGCTTGCCGCCATGCGAACCGGCTTCCACCAGAACACCGGCCAGCTTGGCGTCTTCCTCCAGCAGAACATCGTTCGGCCATTTGATACGCGCGTCCTTTCCCCACTCCCGGGCGCAGTCGGCAACCGCAAGACCGACCGCCAGAGCCATGGAACCGGCTTCGGCGGGCGCGCGGTCGGGATGGAGCAACAGGCTCACCATCAGGTTGCCGCGGATCCCGACCCAATTCCGGCCGCTTCGGCCCCGGCCGCCCGGTTGTTCGGCGGTCCAGATCGCGAGCGGCCCCCGCTTGCCCAGCCCGGCCAGACGCCTGGCTTCGTCATTCGTACTGCCGAGAACCGAGTAGGCGAACAGATCGATGTCCGCCGCATTCACCGCCTGGTTCACCCGGCGAACAATGCGCTGGCGGCGACCCCGGCAAAATCGGTAATCGTCCACGGAAAGACAACGAAACCAATAACCACTATGGCGCTCAACCCCGCCACGACACCGATTTCCGAAGGCAGCGGGCAGTCCATGTCTTCTCCCGCTTCCTCGAAATACATCACCTTCACGATGCGCAGATAGTAATAGCAGCCGACGACGCTTGTGAGCACACCGAAGACCGCCAACGCCACAAGCCCGGCATTGATCGCAGCCATGAACACGTAGAATTTGCCGAAGAAACCGGCGAGCGGCGGAATGCCCGCCATAGAGAACATGAGAGCGGCGAAGATGCCGGCCGCCAACGGACGGGATTTGGAAAACCCGGCAAGATCGGAAATGTTCTCGACCGCGTTGCCCTTCTGACGCATCGCCAGGATGCAGGCGAATACACCGACATTCATGAAGAGGTATATGGCGAGATAAATCAGGAGAGCACGAACGCCCTCTTCGGTGTCCGTTGCTACGCCCACAAGCGCATAGCCGACATGTCCGATGGACGAATACGCCATCAGTCGCTTGATGTTTTCCTGTACGATCGCCGTAATGGCGCCGATGGTCATGGAGAGGATCGCAACCACGACGACGATCTGCTGCCATTGGTCGGCAAGATCGCCGAACGGCTCCATCAGCACACGAACGAACAGGGCCAAGGCCGCGATCTTGGGAGCCACCGAAAAGAGCGCCGTCACCGGCGTCGGGGCGCCTTCGTAAACGTCCGGCGTCCACATATGGAACGGCGCCGCAGACACCTTGAAACAGAGCCCGGCCAAGAGAAACACCAGCCCGACAACAAGGCCGAGAGAGGGCTCGCCGCCGTTCCCGACCGTCGCCGCGATTGCATCGAAGCCCGTTGCCCCGACGAAGCCGTAGATCATCGAGCAACCGTAGAGCAACATGCCGGACGACAGCGCGCCGAGCACAAAATATTTCAGCCCGGCCTCGCTCGAGCGCAGAGTGTCGCGGCGAAAAGCAGCCAGCACATAAAGCGACAGGCTCTGCAACTCCAGACCCAGATACAACGCGATCAGGTCGTTGGCGGATACCATCATCAGCATCCCGAGCGTGGCGAACAGGACCACGACCGGAAATTCGAACCGGTCGAGCGCTTCGCGCTCGTTGAAGGTCAGCGACATGACGATGGCGAACGCGCTGCCCAGCAGCACCAGGACCTTGATATAGACTGCGAACGCGCCGGTCACGAAGAGCCCGCCCAGACCGACGACGCGGTCCGTCCCGCCGGCCAGCACGAGCAAGAGCGTGACAGCCAGGGAAATCACACTGAGCCAGGAAACCGTCCGGCTTCGCTCCACCCCGAAGACACCGGCCATGAGCAATGCCATGGCGAGACATGCGAGAACGATTTCCGGCACAGCCGGGGCGTAGATCATCTCCATTGCCTAACGCCCCTTGGCCGCAACGGCCGCCGCTTCGTCCACTGCATGCATCGCTGCCTGGTGCTGGTCCACGAGGTTCTGGACCGACATTTGTATCGGGTCGAGGAACGAGGACGGATAGATGCCCATCCACAACACCAGAATTACGAGCGGAGCGAACACGGCAATTTCACGCGGATTGAGATCCAGCATCGCCTTGAGCTCCTCCCGCTCCAGCTTGCCGAAGATCACGCGGCGGTAGAGAAACAGCATGTAGGCGGCGCCGAGGATGACGCCCGTTGCGGCAAGGAAGCAGACCCAGGTGTTGACCTCGAACGCACCCAGCAACACCAGGAACTCGCCGACGAAGCCGCTGGTACCGGGCAGTCCGACAGATGCCAGCGTGAACACCATGAATACCGCCGCATAGGCCGGCATCCGGTGCACCAGCCCTCCATAGCGGGCGATTTCGCGGGTATGAAGCCTGTCGTAAACGACCCCGACGCACAGGAACAGCGCGGCGGATACAATGCCGTGGCTCAGCATCTGGAAGATGGCGCCGGCTATGCCCTGGTTGGTGGCCGTGAAGATGCCGATGGTCACGAAGCCCATATGCGCGACGGAGGAATAGGCGATGAGCTTCTTCATGTCCTCCTGCGCCAGCGCCACGAGCGAGGTGTAAATCACGGCCACGCAACTCAGCGCGAAGACCAGCGGCGTGAAGAACTCGCTTGCTTCCGGAAACATGGGCAGCGAAAACCGGATGAATCCGTAGCCGCCCATCTTCAACAGCACGCCGGCCAAGATCACGGATCCGGCCGTCGGCGCTTCGACATGCGCGTCCGGCAGCCAGGTATGTGCAGGCCACATCGGTATCTTGACCGCGAAACTGGCGAAAAACGCAAGCCAGAGCCAGATCTGAAGGTCGGGCGCGAAGGAATAGGCCAGCACCTGGACAATACTTGTGGAGCCCACCTCCAGATAGACAGCCAGAAGGGCAAGCAGCATCAGGACGGAACCCAGCAGGGTAAAGAGGAAGAACTTGAACGCCGCATAAATGCGGCGCGCACCTCCCCAGACCCCGATAATCAGGAACATCGGGATCAGCACACCCTCGAAGAAGATATAGAAGACAACGAGGTCGAGGGCGCAAAACATTCCGACCATGAGCGTTTCAAGAGCGAGAAACGCAATCATGTACTCCTTCACCCGAACCTGAACAGCGGTCCAGCTCGAAAGGATGCATATCGGTGTCAAGAATGTTGAAAGCAACACGAAGAACAAGGAAATACCGTCGATACCCATACGGTATGAGATATTGAATTCCGTCAGCCACTTGACATGTTCGACAAACTGAAAATCAGCGGTTTCGGGATCGAACTGGAACCAGAGAAACAGCGACACGACAAAGGTCGCCAATGACGTCCACAATGCCGCCATGCGGGCATTCCGGATTGCGTCCTCGCCAGTCCCGCGGCAGAGCAGCAGGATCGCCAGCACACCGACAAGCGGCAGAAAGGTGACAATCGAAAGCAGGCCGACCCCCGAGCTCATGCTCCTAGAACCTCACCGAGAACAGATACCAGGAGACCAGGGCGACCACGCCGACCATCATCGTAAACGCGTAATGGTAAATATAGCCCGACTGGAAAATACTGGCGCGCCGGGCGAGCGCCCGTATAACGGCCGCCAGCCCGTCGGGGCCGAAGCCGTCTATGACGAATCCGTCTCCACCCTTCCAGCATAGCCGGGCCAGGTATCTCGCGGGGCGCACGAAGACGAAGTCGTAGATCTCATCGAACCACCATTTGTTGAAGGAGAGCTGGTACACCGGCTCGAAATGCCGCCTGAGAGCGGCCGGCGTATCCGGTTTCTGGATATACATGTACCAGGCGACGAGAATGCCGACCAGCGCCACCGCCAGTGGCAGTTTCTTGATGTACCAGGGCGCATGATGCCCTTCTGCCATCGCCGAATTCTGCTCCAGGATCAGGATCGAGGAGCCCCAGAACCGGCCCCAGTCCTCGCCGACAAAGGCATCCACGAATACAAACCCGGTTACCACCGCCCCTGCCGCCAGGATATAGAGCGGGACCAGCATGACGGGCGGCGACTCATGGACATGCGCCATGACCTTCTCGTCCGCGCGCGGCGCGCCCAGGAAGGTCATGAACAGCAGCCGCCACGAATAGAACGCGGTCATTACCGCTGCCAGAATCCCGAAGGTAAACGCATAGGCGCCGATGCTGCTATGCGCCCCCCAGGCGCTCTCCAGGATGGCGTCCTTCGAGAAATAGCCCGAGAATCCCGGCAGCCCGGCGAGCGCGAACGAGCCGATCCACATCAGCACATGGGTCTGCTTGACCTGCCGCCAGATGCCTCCCATGCGGCGCATGTCCTGCTCTCCCGACATGGCATGGATGACGCTGCCGGCGCCGAGAAACAGCAGCGCCTTGAAGCAGGCATGGGTCATGAGGTGGAAGATTGCGGCCGGATAGGCCGAGACCCCGATTGCGAAGAACATGTAGCCGAGCTGGCTGCAAGTGGAATACGCAATCACCCGCTTGATGTCCGTTTGCGTCAGCGCGCAGGTCGCAGCGAAAAAGGCCGTCGTTGCGCCGATGAAGGCGATGAAGGCCAGGGTATCGGGCGCGAATTCGAACAGCGGCGACAGGCGGGCGCACAGGAAAACGCCGGCTGTCACCATGGTCGCGGCGTGGATCAGCGCCGATACCGGCGTCGGGCCCTCCATGGCGTCGGGCAACCAAGTATGCAGGCCGATTTGCGCCGACTTGCCCATCGCGCCGATGAACAGCAGGAAACACAGCAGTTCGATGGCCGGCAGTTCCATGCCGAGGAATCCGACGCTTTCGCCGACATGGCCCGGAGCGGCCATGAAGATCGACGAAAACTGGACCGTGTCGAATACCAGCCAGATACCGAAAATGCCGAGCGCAAAACCGAAGTCGCCGACACGGTTCACGATGAACGCCTTGATGGCCGCCGCATTGGCCGCCGGCCGATCGTACCAGAAACCGATCAGGAGATAGGAGCAGAGGCCGACGCCTTCCCAGCCGAAGAAAAGCTGAACCAGATTGTCGGAGGTCACCAGCATCAGCATGGAGAAGGTGAAGAGGCTCAGATAGGCCATGAAGCGCGGCTTGTGCGGATCGTGGCTCATATAGCCGATCGAATACCAGTGGACGCAGGCCGCTACGCCGTTGACGACCACCAGCATGACAGCCGAAAGCGTGTCGAAACGGAGCGTCCAGTGCGCCTCGAACCCGCCCGACCGGATCCAGTCCAGAACATGCAGCGTTTCGGGGCCTCCACCGCCATAGGCAGTGTCGATGAAGATGACGACCGAACAGGCGGCCGCAACGGTGACGGCAAGGCATGTCGTCAGCTGCGACGGACGGTCCCCCATAAGGCGCCCGAACAGACCGACGACGACCGCTGCCAGGAGCGGGAGAAATACTGCGGCCAGATGCAACATGCGCGCTCGCCTGCCTCGCTTCAGCCCTTCATCAGATTGATGTCTTCGACGGCGATCGACCCGCGATTGCGGAAATAGACCACCAGGATCGCAAGGCCGATGGCGGCTTCGGCCGCCGCGACGGTGAGCACGAACATGGCGAAGACCTGGCCGGTCATGTCTTCGAGGAACCGCGAAAACGCGACCAGATTGATATTGACCGCGAGCAACATGAGCTCGATCGACATCAGGATGATGATGACGTTCTTGCGATTGAGAAAGATGCCGAAGATGCCGAGCGTGAAGAGGACCGCCGCGAGCGTGAGGTAATGCGCAAGGCCGATTTCCAGCATCACCGGCCTCCCCCGGCCGGAACCTTGACGACCTCGATCGTGTCTTCCCTGCGCCGGTCGATCTGGGAAGCAATCCGTTGCCTGTGCACGCCTGTGCGCCTGCGGTGCGTGAGCACGATCGCGCCGATCATGGCGACCAGCAGCACCAGACCGGCCGCCTGGAAAAGATAGATGTAGTCCGTGTACAGGATGTGGCCCAAAGCATGCGTGTTGGTCATTTTTTCGTCGGGAACCGGCAGGGAGGTTCCTCCGGCGCCCTCGGAAAGCGCCCAACTGCCGCCGACCAGCGCCAGTTCGGCGAGCAGGACGACCCCGACCAGAGCGCCGATGGGAAGGTATTGCAGGAATCCCTCGCGCAATTCCGCAAAGTTGATGTCGAGCATCATCACCACAAACAGGAACAGGACCGCCACCGCTCCGACATAGACCACCACCAGTACCATCGCGAGGAACTCTGCACCCAGAAGGACGAACAGACCCGCCGCATTGAAGAAGGCCAGAATCAGGAACAGGACCGAATGCACCGGGTTCCGGGCCGAGATCACCATGACTCCGGCGGCGGTCGCAACCGCCGCGAAGAGATAGAACGCCAAGGCTTGAACGACCACTGCCCCCTCCCTGTCTCAGCGGTAAGGCGCGTCGAGGGTGAGATTGTCGGCAAGCGACGCCTCCCAGCGGTCGCCGTTCGCGAGGAGCCTCTCCTTGTTGTACATCAGCTCTTCGCGCGTCTCGGTCGCGAACTCGAAGTTCGGGCCTTCGACGATGGCGTCGACAGGGCAGGCCTCCTGGCAAAAGCCGCAATAGATGCACTTCGTCATGTCGATATCGTAGCGTGTCGTGCGGCGGCTGCCGTCCTCGCGCGGTTCCGCTTCGATGGTGATCGCCTGGGCCGGACAGATGGCCTCGCAGAGCTTGCAGGCAATGCAGCGTTCCTCGCCGTTCGGGTAGCGCCGCAGTGCATGTTCGCCCCGGAAACGCGGACTGAGAGGCCCTTTCTCATAGGGATAGTTGAGCGTCACCTTCGGCTTGAACATGTATTTCAGCGTAAGCCACATGCCGGAAACCAGTTCCACCAGCAGGAAGCTGCGCACGCCGCGGTCGAGAACTGCCATCGCTCAGTACTCCCTGTCGTTCACGACCGCGCCGCAACGGGATCGGGGACCCAGTCGAATGCCATCAGCGCGCCGGCCGTCACCACCACCCACAACAGCGACAGTGGCAGAAACACCTTCCATCCCAGCCGCATCAGCTGGTCGTAGCGGTAACGAGGGAATGTCGCTCTTACCCAGAGAAATGCGAACAAAACCGCAGCCGTCTTCAGCGCGAACCAGACAATGCCGGGGATCCAGGTGAACGGCTCGTACGGGATCGGCGACAGCCAGCCTCCGAGAAAGAGGACGACCATCATGGCGCTCATCAGAATCATGTTCGCATATTCGCCCAGGAAGAAGAGGGCGAACGTCATGGCCGAATATTCGACATTATAGCCCGCGACGAGTTCCGCCTCGGCCTCCGGCAGATCGAAGGGCGCACGATTGGTCTCCGCCAGCGCGGAAACAAAAAACACCACGAACATGGGCAGCAGCGGCAACCAGAACCAGGAGAACAGGCCGGCAGGCCCCTGCTGCGCCTGGACGATGACCGAAAGATTCAGGGAGCCGGCGCATAGCAGCACCGTCACGATCACGAAGCCGATCGATACCTCATAGGAAACCATCTGCGCCGCAGACCGCAAGGCGCCGAGAAAGGCGTATCGCGAGTTGCTGGCCCACCCGGCCATCAGGATTCCATAAACGCCGAGTGAAGAGATCGCGAAGAGGTAGAGCACCCCGACATTGATATCCGCCAGCACCCAGCCGAGGTCGAAAGGAATCACCGCCCAAGCCACCAGCGCGAGCATGAAGGTCAGCATCGGCGCCAGCAGGAAGACCACCCGGTTCGCGCCGGCGGGAATAATCGTTTCCTTGGTCAGTAGCTTCAGCCCGTCGGCCACCGGCTGAAGCAAACCGAAGGGGCCAACGACATTCGGCCCCTTGCGCATCTGCATGGACGCAATGACCTTGCGCTCGGCCAGCGTGAGATAGGCAATGCAGCCAAGAAGCGGCAGAACGATCAGCAGGATGTACCCGACGATCGCAGCCGCCGGCCAGACATAGGCGCTCCAGAAGCTAACCATTGCGGGCATCCGCAGCGAGGAAGGTCTCCGTGCAGATCGCCATTGTCTCGGAGGCGCGCGAAATCGGGTCCGTCATGTAGTAGTTGGACACCGGGCTGACGAACGGTGCATGGTCGATCCTGCCGACCGGAGCAGCGCGGCGCCATTCCGCAGGCCGGACTTCGTCCCGCGTATCGAACACGGGATTTGTCCGGCCGAGGCGCGTGCGCAACGATGGCAGCGAATCGTACGGCAGCGGTTTCCCCAGCACGTCGGACAGGGCGCGCAGTATCGCCCAGTCCTCGCGCGCCTCTCCGGGCGGGAAGGTCGCTCTTTCGCTGCGCTGCACCCGCCCTTCCAGATTGACCCAGGTGCCGGATTTCTCGGTATAGGCCGCACCCGGCAGGATAACGTCGGCTCGCGCCGCTCCCGCGTCGCCATGATGGCCCTGATAGACGACAAAGGCCCCGCCGAGGCCCGACAGGTCGATCTCATCCGCCCCGAGCAGGAAAAGCGTATCGACCGCCCCGGACAACATGCTTGCGGTGTCCGCCCCACCCTTGCCCGGCACGAAACCGAGATCGAGGCCCCCGACCCGGGACGCCGCCCGGTTCAGCACGTTGAAACCGTTCCAGTCTTTGCGGATCAGGCCGTTCAGTTCCGCAATGCGCTGCGTTGCGGCCAGCACGGCCGCACCGTCCGGCCGCGCGAGAGCGCCGGCGCCGACGATCAGCATCGGGCGCGCCGCATTCTTCAGTGCGTCGCAAAAGCGGCTCCTTCCTGCAGCCGCGCCGCGCAACGTCTGGCCGCCTTCACCCAGATAGTCGCAGCGATAGCCGAGATCGTGCCGCTCGCCGATCGCGCCGACCTGCAATTCGCCGGTCAGCCACCGCTTGCGGATCCGCGCGTTGAGCACCGGAGATTCCCAACGCGGATTGCAGCCGACCAGCAAGAGCACATCGGCTTCTTCGATACCCTGGACAGTCGAGTTGAAGAGATAGCTGGCCCGTTGGCCGGGAATGGCCGCCGCGCCGTCCTGCCTGCAATCCAGATTCGGCGAGCCGAGCGTCTGCATCAGGTCCTTGAGCGCCAGCATCGCCTCGGCATCGGCCTGATCGCCGGCAATTGCGCCGACCGCCGCGCCCGGGCGCCTGTCGAGTCTGGCCCGGATGGCCGCAAAGGCCTCGCCCCAGCCTGCCGGATGCAGCCGTCCGTCCCGGCGCACATAAGGCCGGTCCAGACGCTGGCGCCGGAGTCCATCATGCGCGAAGCGGGACTTGTCGCCGAGCCATTCCTCGTTCACCTCTTCGTTCAGGCGCGGCAGGACGCGCAGCACTTCCGGGCCGCGCGAATCGATGCGGATGTTCGCGCCCAGCGCATCGAACACGTCGATGCCTTCGGTCTTGCGCAACTCCCACGGGCGCGCATTGAAGGCATAGGGCTTCGAGGTGAGCGCGCCTACCGGGCAAAGGTCGATGACATTTCCGGAAAGCTCGCTCGCCACGGCGCGTTCGAGCGTGGTGATCTCCATGTGCTCGCTGCGCCCGACGGCGCCTATTGCTGGCACGCCCGCGACTTCCTCGGCGAAGCGAATGCACCGGGTGCAATGGATGCACCGCGTCATCGTCGTCTTGATGAGCGGCCCCATGTCCTTGTCCGGCACGGCGCGCTTGTTTTCCTCGAAGCGGCTCGTGTCCGCACCGTAGAACAGCGCCTGGTCCTGCAGGTCGCACTCGCCGCCCTGGTCGCAGATCGGGCAATCGAGCGGGTGGTTGATGAGCAGAAACTCCATCACGCCCTTGCGCGCCTTCTGCGTCATCGGGCTGGAGGTCAGCACTTCCATATTGTCGCCCGCGGGCATGGCGCAGGAGGCGGCCGGCTTCGGCGGCCCCGGACGGATCTCAACCAGGCACATTCGGCAATTTCCGGCAATCGAGAGGCGCTCGTGATAGCAGAACCGCGGCACCTCCCTGCCCGCGGCCTCTATCGCCTGCAGGACGGTGCTCCCGGGCGGGACCTCGACTTCTATCCCGTCGACGGTAAGCTTCGGCATGCGCTCCGTCCTCCGGAATCAGGCCGCCGCGGCCCGGCTGCGATAGGCGAGGATGCGGGCCTCCATCTCGTGCCTGAAATGGCGGATCAGTCCCTGGATCGGCCAGGCGGAACCGTCGCCATGCGCGCAGATGGTGTGCCCTTCGATCTCCCTGGAAACATCGAGCAGCATGTCGATCTCCTCGACGCGGGCGCGTCCCGACGCCATCCGTTCCATCACACGCATCATCCAGCCGGTTCCCTCGCGGCAAGGCGTGCATTGCCCGCAACTTTCATGCGCATAGAAGCGCGCAAGCCGCGCAATCGCGCGCACGACATCCGTGGACCGATCCATCACGATGACCGCAGCCGTGCCGAGCCCGCTCTGCACATCCCTGAGAGCATCGAAGTCCATCAGCACCTCGTCGCAGATGTCCCTGGGCAGGATCGGCGTGGAGGATCCGCCGGGAATGACAGCCTTGAGATTGTCCCAACCGCCTCGCACGCCGCCGGCATGTTTCTCGATAAGCTCCTTCATCGGGATGCTCATCGCCTCTTCCACATTGCAGGGGCGGTTCACGTGGCCGGAAATGCAGAACACCTTGGTGCCGGCGTTGTTGTTGCGACCGAAGCCGGAGAACCACGATGCGCCCCGGCGCAATATCGTTGGCGCCACGGCGATGGTCTCGACATTGTTCACCGTCGTCGGACAGCCATACAAGCCCGCCATCGCGGGGAACGGGGGCTTCAGGCGCGGCTGGCCCTTCTTGCCTTCGAGGCTCTCGATCAGGGCCGTCTCCTCGCCGCAAATATACGCGCCGGCGCCGCGGTGAAGGAAAACGTCGCAATCGACGCCGGAACCGCAGGCATTCCTGCCGATCAGCCCAGCTTCGTAGGCTTCGTCGATTGCATGCTGCAGATGGCGGGCCTCATTGAAGAACTCGCCGCGTACATAAACGTAAGCGGCTCCCGCGCCCATCGCAGCGCAGGCGACGAGGCAGCCCTCGACCAGCTTGTGCGGGTCCCAGCGTATCATGTCGCGGTCCTTGCAGGTGCCGGGCTCGCCCTCATCCGCATTGACAACCAGATAGGCGGGGCGACCGTCGGTCTGCTTCGGCATGAAGGACCACTTGAGGCCGGTAGGGAAGCCGGCTCCGCCTCGTCCGCGCAACCCCGAGGCCTTGACCTCCTCGACCAGCCACTCGCGCCCCTTGGCGATCAGTTCGGCCGTGCCATCCCAGTCGCCACGGGCTCGTGCGCCTTTCAACGTCCAGTCGTACTCGCCGTAGAGATTCGTGAAGATACGGTCCCGGTCGCTCAGCATCGGGCGTCAGCCTCCAGCAACGTCGTCTTGCCGCCCTCCGGCGCAGAATTCAGCCGCTCTGCCAGAGTGCCCGTTGCCGGCCGCCGGCCTTCCGCCAGCGCGTCGAGCAACGCCGCTGTCCGGTCGGCGTCGAGGTCTTCGTAATAGTCGTCATTGACCTGGAGGATCGGCGCATTGACACATGCTCCGAGGCATTCGACCTCCAGCAGCGTAAAGAGACCCTTTTCATCGGTCTCGCCGAAATCGAGCCCGGTCGTTTCCTTGCAGATGCGGACGACTTCATCGGACCCGCGCAGCCAGCAAGGCGTGGTCGTGCATACATGCAGCCGGTATTCGCCCACAGGCTCGCGGTAATACATCGTGTAAAAGCTCGCGACTTCCCAGACGCGGATCGCAGGCAGGTCCAGGAAGTCCGCCACGTATTCGATTACGGCAGGAGAGGTCCAGCCGAGCTGCCGCTGCGCCAGGTCCAGCAACGGCATTACAGCGCTTTGTTGCCGGCCTTCCGGATATTTGGCGACCGCGGCCTTCGCCGCCTTCAGGTTGTCGGGCGTAAAGGCGAAGCTCCCGGAGGTTTCCGCGCGCCCGCTCATCGATCGACCTCTCCGAACACGATGTCCATGGCGCCCAGGATCGCAACGCTGTCGGCAAGCATATGGCCGCGCGACAGGAAGTCCATGGCAGCCAGATGCGCGAAACCGGGCGCCCGGATCTTGCACCGATACGGCTTGTTGGTGCCGTCCGAGACCAGATACACGCCGAACTCGCCCTTGGGCGCCTCCACCGCCGTGTAAGTCTCGCCGGCCGGAACCCGGTACCCCTCGGTGTAGAGCTTGAAGTGATGGATCAGCGCCTCCATCGACTGCTTCATCTCGCCGCGTTTCGGCGGGGCCACCTTGTTGCTCTCGGTTGCAACCGGGCCCGCGGGCATGTCACGCACGCATTGGTCGATGATGCGAAGCGACTGGCGTATCTCCTCCACCCGGACGAGGTAGCGGTCGTAGCAGTCGCCGTTCTTGCCGATCGGAATGTCGAAGTCGATGCGGTCATACACGTCGTAGGGCTGGGCCTTCCGCAAATCCCACGGGACGCCCGACGCACGCAGCATCGGCCCCGAGAAACCCCGGTCGAGCGCGTCTTCCACCGACACACGGCCGATATCCACGGTCCGCTGCTTGAAGATGCGGTTCTCGTTGAGCAGCGTTTCCATATCGGCAACGAATTTCGGAAACGCCGCCGCCCATTCCGCAATGTCGTCGAGCATGCCTTCCGGGAGGTCCCGATGGACGCCTCCGGGCCGGAAATAGGCGGCGTGGAGGCGGGCGCCGCTCGCGCGTTCATAGAACTCCATCAGCAATTCGCGCTGCTCGAAGCCCCACAGCATCGGCGTCATCGCGCCGACATCCAGAGCGAAGGCCGTCAGGTTCAGGAGATGGTTCAGGATGCGCGAAATCTCGGAGAACAACACCCGGATATACTGGCCGCGCTCCGGCACCTCGATGCCAAGCAGCTTCTCGGTTGCAAGCGCAAAGGCGTGTTCCTGGTTCATCGGCGCGACATAATCGAGCCGATCGAAATAAGGCACCGCCTGAAGATAGGTCTTGTGTTCGATGAGTTTCTCGGTTCCGCGGTGCAGCAGGCCGATATGGGGGTCGATACGGTCCACGACCTCGCCGTCCAGCTCCATGACCATGCGCAGCACACCGTGCGCTGCCGGATGCTGCGGACCGAAATTCAGCGTGTAGTTCCTGATTTGGGCTTCGGCCATCAGGCGCCTTCCGCCTTTTCGTCGCCGGGAAGCGGCCCTTCCCAGGGGCTGAGATAGTCGAAGGACCGGAACTCCTGCGTCAAAGAGACCGGTTCATAGACCACGCGCTTCTGCTCGTCGTCGTAGCGAACCTCGACATATCCCGTGAGCGGGAAATCCTTGCGCATCGGATAGCCTTCGAAACCGTAGTCGGTCAGCAGGCGGCGCAGGTCCGGATGATCCGAAAAGAAGACGCCATAGAGGTCCCAGGCTTCGCGCTCGAACCAGGCTGCCGAACTGAAAAGCCCCGATATAGAGGGCACGGGCGTATCCTCGTCCGCGGACGTCTTGACCCGAACGCGGAGGTTGTGACGGTGGCTCAGCAGGTTATAGACGACCTCGAACCGTTCCAGTCGCTCCGGATAATCGACGCCGCACAGGTCCACGAGGCACTTGAAGTGGCAATTGGCGTCGTCGCGCAGTAAGGTCAGCACCTCAAGCAACGAATCCCGCCCTACCCGGAACACCAGCTCCGATGCCGCAAGTTCGGTTGCAATCTTCTCGCCAATCGCCGCCTCGACATGCTCGGCGAGGTCTTTCAGGGCTTCGTCCATCTGCCGGTCCGGTTCAGCGCGCTATCGTGCCGGTGCGCTGGATCTTCTTCTGCAGCAACAAGACGCCGTAGAGCAACGCTTCGGCGGTCGGCGGACAGCCCGGCACATACACATCGACCGGTACGATCCGGTCGCAGCCCCGGACTACCGAATAGGAATAGTGGTAATAGCCGCCCCCATTGGCGCAGGAGCCCATGGAAATTACCCAACGCGGCTCGGCCATCTGGTCATAGACCTTGCGAAGCGCCGGCGCCATCTTGTTGGTGAGCGTCCCGGCCACGATCATGACATCGGACTGTCGCGGACTCGGACGAAACACAACCCCGAAGCGGTCGAGGTCGTAGCGCGAGCAGGCCGTATGCATCATTTCCACGGCGCAGCAGGCGAGCCCGAAAGTCATGGGCCACAGCGACCCCGAGCGCGCCCAGTTCACCAGCTTGTCGAATTGCGCGACGACATAGCCGCGGTCCTGGAGTTCGTCGCTGACCCCGCGCAACAACGCATCCTGTTCCGTGCCCGGCCCCAGCGCCGGCTGGTCGATCACTCCCATTCGAGTGCTCCCTTGCGCCATTCATAGACGAAACCGATCGTCAGCACGCCAAGGAATATCACCATCGACCAGAAGCCCGGCATGCCGATGCCGCCGAGCGAAATCGCCCAGGGAAACAGGAACGCCACTTCAAGGTCGAAGATGATGAACAGGATGGCGACGAGGTAGAAACGCACATCGAATCGTCCCCGCGTGTCGGTGAACGCCTCGAAGCCGCATTCGTAAGCGGAGAGCTTCTCGGAGTCAGGCTTTTGCCGCGCGACGATCATCGAGGCGATCATGGCGCCTGCCGCCAATGCGCCGGCGACAGCCGTGAAGATCAGTATCGGGACATACTCGGCCAGAAGCGCATCCATCGTCCCGGGCCCGCCTCCCTGTTCTCGAATTCCGACCCCGGCGCACCATAGTGGCCGGAGATACGGCTGCAAAGCCCTGACGAGGCCCTCCGGACATGCGGCCGGCGACAGGGACAAGTGGCGGGAGTGACGGGACTCGAACCCGCGGCCTCTGGCGTGACAGGCCAGCGCTCTAACCGACTGAGCTACACCCCCACAGGCGCATGACGACCGTTTAGCCGAGACCCGCCGACCGGTCAAGGACGCGGCCGTCTTCTGCGGACAATGCCCTAAAGCACCATTTCCGAGTTCGGGTCGATCAGATGCATCTGGCTCTTGTCGATCGTGAAGCCCATGGCATCGCCAACGCGGGAAACGCTCTTCGGCTCGCATCGTGAACAGATCTCCGTCTCGCCGATGTCGAAGAACACCATCGTGTCCATTCCCATCGGTTCGACAACCTTGATGTCCGCTCCGAAGTCCTCGAAGTCCGCATGAGTATGGGTGCGCCTGTTGGTCACATGCTCCGGGCGGATGCCGAGGAGGAGGTCGCGGCCCGCGAACGGCGCATAACGCTCCTCCCGCTCCGCCGGCACGGACAACGAGACGCCGCCGCCGAGCCGAAGCGACACCCCTCCTGCAGTCTTGTCCAGATGACACGGGACAAAGTTCATGGACGGCGAGCCGATGAAGCTGGCAACAAAATGCGTCCGGGGTTCGTTGTACATCTCGTCGGGCGAGCCGACCTGTTCGATCACACCGTGATTCATCACCACAATGCGGTCGGCCAGGGTCATCGCCTCGATCTGGTCGTGCGTCACATAGACGACCGTCGTTTGCAGCCTCTGGTGAATTTTCTTGATCTCGGTGCGCATCTGCACACGGAGCTTGGCATCGAGATTGGACAGGGGTTCGTCGAACAGGAACACCCTGGGTTGGCGCACGATGGCGCGCCCCATGGCGACCCGCTGGCGCTGGCCGCCGGAAAGTTGGCGCGGCCGCCTGTGCAGCAATTCGCCGATATTCAGGATGTCGGCCGCAAGCGCCACCCGGGAATCGATTTCCTCCCTCTCCGTTTTCCGCAATTTCAGGCCGAACGCCATGTTGTCATAAACGCTCATATGCGGATAGAGGGCATAGTTCTGGAACACCATCGCTATGTCCCGGTCCTTGGGCGGGACTTCATTGACCACCTTGCGCTCGATGGCAATTTCGCCGCCGGTAATGTCTTCCAGTCCAGCAATCATGCGCAAAGTGGTCGTCTTTCCGCAGCCCGATGGCCCGACGAGTGCGATGAATTCGCTGTCTTGGATATCGAGATTTATGCCGCGCACCGCCGGCACATCCCCATAGTATTTCCACAGGTCCACCAACTGGATATCCGCCATTTCCCCCTCCTTCCGGCTTCGACCGGCCGACGGTTACTTGATCGCGCCTGAGGTCAGGCCGGAGACGTAGTAGTCCATAAAGAACGAGTAGAGCACGACGATCGGGATCGTGCCGGCAAAACACGCCGCCATCAGCGACCCCCAGTAATAGACGTCACCCCGGATCAGCTCCGTATAAACGCCGACACCGATCGTCTTGGCTTCCTGCGCCTGGATGAACACCAGCGAATACAAAAATTCGTTCCAGCTCAGCGTGAATGCGAACAGGATCGCACAGATGATTCCGGGCATGGCCATCGGCAACACTACCCGGCGCAAGGCGCCCAGGCGGGAGCATCCGTCCAGGTAGGCGCACTCCTCGACTTCCACCGGGATGGTCTTGAAGTAACCCAGGAGCAGCCAGATGACGAACGGTGTCAGGAAGGTCGGATAGGTAATGATGAGCGACCAGTAGGTATCGCGAATTGGAATGATGTCATCAATGAAGTTAATGACATCGATCAACGGGATGAACAGCAGCGGTTGCGGAACGAGATAGGTCACGAACACCGCAATCCCGAATACTTCGACACCTTTGAATTTCAATCGGGCAAGTGCGTAGGCGGCGAGAATGCCTATGGATACTGAAATAACGGTCGAAGCGACCGAAACGATAATCGTATTCACCAGCCAGTCTTCGAAAAAGGCTGTCTTTTCTGCAAGATAAACGTAATTGTCCACCGTCATTCCGGTCGCCCAAAACGGCGTCTGACCGAGATTGGCGATTTCCTGATTCGATTTGATCGACGTAATCAGGATAATGTACAGCGGAAACAGGGCGAATGCCACGAACGGGATCAACGCCAGGTAGTTGTAAGCTGTCCTTCGCTGACGCCAGATCGGGGTCCTGTTTCGCACGGTCTCGTTGATCGCCGGGTCCGTCGATGCATCCATCGCGATGGTGCGACTAGAGTTCATAGGATGTGTCCCGCCTTACGAGTCGGAGCAGCCCGATAACGACCATCACCAGGATGGGGAACAGGAATAGCGATATCGCCGCCCCCAGTCCGATTTCATGATTGCCGATTCCGGTAACATACGAGTAGGTCGCAAACAGGTGGGTCGAATTAATCGGCCCTCCCCGCGTCAGGACGAACACGATATTGAAATCCGCCAAGGTGAAGATGGTCGAGAACAGGATGATGATCGCCAGGATCGGGCGCAGCAGCGGGACGGTAATCTTCCAGAACTTGTCCCATGCGGTCGCGCCGTCGATATCGGCCGCCTCGTATAGATGTTCGGGAATGGATACCAGCCCGGCGAGGATCGTGATTATGAAAAACGGCAGCCCGCGCCAGATATTCACGAAAATGCAGGTGTAGAGCGCCAGATCCGGATCCCCGAGCCAGTGATACGGCCCGATTCCCAATGCGTAGAATGGCCACACATTTTCCAGAATCCAGTTCACATGGCTATAGGTGGGATCGAAGATCAGCCACCAGCCGAGTGTCGTTAGCGCGGTGGGCGCCACAAATGGGATAAGCAGGGAGCCTCGTAAAAATTTCTTGAGCTTCAAAGCCTTCAACAGGAGCAGGGCGGCGGCCATTCCGAGCACGATCTTGAATATGACAGAGAAAAAGGCAAACAGAAGCGTATTCCGTATAGTCAGCAGGAAAATATCGTCCTCGGTGAGAATATAGTGAAAATTCTCGATTCCGATGAACTGGGATTCTTCTCCGATAAAGGCATCGCTCAGACTGAAATAGACCGCCAGGCAAAACGGATAGACCACCAGTGCAATCATGATGAATGCCGCCGGCAGGATGAAGCCGTACCCGTCGATATCGGGGCCGGCCATCTTTCGCAGCGCCCTGAGCACCGGCCGTGCCGGCGGACGGATCAGGTCCCGACGGGTCTGTTTCACTGCTTCCATGGGCAGTCTCCGGTTCGACATACGGACCGGCCCGGCACGAAGGCCGGACCGGCGCCGCATGTCGGCTCAAACGGCCTCAGTATTTGCGGTTGAGACGGCGGTAAACCCGCTTCATCTGGGTTTCGAGCTTGGCGACCGCATCCTCCGGCGACAGTCGGTCGGTCGCACATTCGGCCAAGGTATCGGGCAGCAGATACTGGTCGTAGACCGTCTGCGCCGCCGCGGTTGGCACGCCCGGCCAACCGAGCGAATGGGTGTACTGGCCGATTTCGGTCGCAAAGGCGTATTTCGGATCCGACGAATAGAGCGGATGGTCCGCAAACTGCGCCAGAACCGGCTGGTTGTAGCCCTTGCTGGCGACCAGAAGCCTGTTCTGGTTGTCTTTCTGGAAGTGGTATTTGAGGAACTCCTTGGCGAGCTCCTTCTCCTTGGCGAACTTCCATATGCCGACACCGACGAACGAAGCACACATATGGCGCCCGGCCGGGCCGCGAGGCGGGATCGCGTGTTCAATCTGCTCGGCGATCAGGTTCTGCGTACCCGGGATCAACGCATTCTCGCGCACAGCCGCCCGATAGGCGCTGATCGGGTTGAGAATCATCGAGCACTTGCCGGAGATCATGCAGACATTGTTGTTGCGGTCGTCCCAAGCCAGCACTTCCTGTTCCATGCAATCCTTGTAGAGCGCGCGAACGAACTTGAATGCCTCGACCGCCTCCGGCGTGTTGACCGCGACGGTACGGCTGTCCTCGGCGACGAGCTTGGCGCCATGCGACCACATGATGCCGCGATTGATCCAGTTGGCGTCCGCGGAATGCGCAAGCTGGATGCCGAGCGGGTGGCCCTTTGCCTTCAGCTTCATGCCGACGCGGTGCACGTCCTCCCAGGTATCCGGCACCTTCTCGCCGATTTCCGCGATAAGGTCCTTCCGGTACACCAGCGGGAAGGAGATGAAATACCAGGGCAGGGCAGCCTGCTCGCCCTTGCGGCCCTTACCCATGGTGTCGGCGGTCCAGCCGCCGCCGGCCACGCCGATCTCCTCGTAGATGTCGCTGATGTCCTCGAGATGTTCGGAGTAGAGGTGCGGATTGGAATTCGACACGTTTACGATGTCGTGGCCCTTCTGGCCCTGCACCTCGCCGGCCAACACGGCAGGGAGCTGAAGATGCGCAACGCGGTCCATGCGGACCGAAACACCGGCCTGCTTGCCGAACTCCTCGAATTGGCGCTTGAGCTCCTCATCGGACGCCGGCACGAAATGCGACCAGACCAGCATCCGCAATTCCCGCTCCTGCGCATAAGCCGGCGCCTGGCCGGTCGCGAGGACCGCAGCGATACCGCCGCCCACCTTTGCCGAGGCGCCAAGGAATTCGCGTCGTTTTTGAGGTTGGCCCAGCAGGCCTCCCGTATGCGTCTGCGTCGTCTTCTCCATCGGGTACCTCCTATAGTTTTCCGTTCGGGGCCGCGTCGCGCTCACCCCACAGGGCCCGCCTCGCATCTTGCAAGCAAGGCGCGCCACAGGTCGATCCGGCGAAGAAATCCCCCTCCCCCGATCTTTGCCGAACACGCTGCCATGCGTCTCCGGCACCTAAACTCTAACCGTCAGCCGGCATTCGATACAAGCATTTTTCGCCACCCGGCAGCAACGTTTGTCCCCCATCCGCAGACAGCCCGGCCCGTACGCAAAACGGGCCGGCAACCCAAGCCGGCCACGCCACGGAAATAACGTTCTCGCATTCCTGAAGATTGAAATGGTGGGCGATGACGGGATCGAACCGCCGACCCCCTCGGTGTAAACGAGGTGCTCTCCCGGCTGAGCTAATCGCCCCTGGGCCCGGGCTCGCCCAATGCGCCGTTAGTTTACGGCGTCCTTCAGACCCTTTCCGGCCCTGAACTTGGGCTGGTTCGACGGCGCGACGTCAATCGTCTCGTCTGTTCTGGGATTCCGCGCCTTGGATGCCGGCCGATGGGTGACCGAAAAGGTTCCGAAACCGATCAACCGTACATCCTGACCATCGGCGAGCGCTTTTGAGATTGTCTCGAAAACAGCATCAACGGCCCGCATTGCCTCTGCCCGTTGCAAGTGCGCGGACACCGCTACAGCTCCAACCAGATCGTTCTTGTTCATTCTTTGTCCTTCCCGTCTTCGCTGATGACAACGCAGTTGCTAACCCGATTCAGGACAAAGGTCCAGCGAAACGATGCACAATCGGGCAACCATATTGAGCCCGATTGCATATCAATGCGTAACCATACCTCCGAAGGTTGCGCCTTCGACAGCCGGCGGCGGCGTTTCCACCTGCGCCGAAGGCTGCCAGTCTATCGGTGTCGGAATACCGGTCAACGCCCGGCTCAGCACTTCATCGACGGTTTCCACCGGAACGATCTCGAGGCTGTTCGTCACACTGTCGGGTATCTCCGCGAGGTCCTTCATGTTTTCCTCGGGAATCAGCACGGTGGTGATGCCGGCCCGCAGAGCCGCAAGCAGTTTCTCCTTCAGCCCGCCGATCGGCAAAACACGACCGCGCAGCGTGATTTCTCCGGTCATCGCGACATCGCGACGAACCGGAATAGCCGTCAGCGCCGAGATGATCGACGTACACATGGCGACGCCGGCGGACGGCCCGTCCTTGGGCGTCGCCCCTTCGGGCACGTGGACATGGATGTCCTGGCGGTCGAACTCCGGCGGGGCGATTCCAAACCGCAGCATCCTGGAACGAACGAAGCTGCGCGCCGCCTCCACGGATTCCTGCATGACGTCGCCGAGCTTGCCGGTATGCTTGACGTTGCCTCTGCCCGGCATGACAACGGCCTCGATCGAAAGGATCTCGCCGCCGGTCTCCGTCCAGGCGAGGCCCGTCGTGACCCCGACAAGATCCTCCAGTTCCGTCTGTCCGTAACGGAACTTGCGCACGCCTGCATAGGTTTCGAGACTTTCGCTCTCGACGCTGACCATGCCGGCTTCGCTGGTCGCCAGCTCCTTCACCGCCTTGCGCTGCAGATTCGCAATCTCGCGCTCCAGGTTCCGGACGCCGGCCTCGCGCGTATAGTACCGGATGAGGTCGCGCAGGGCGTCGTCCGAAATCGACCACTCTTCGCTCTTCAGCCCGTGCGCCGCCAATTGCTTGCCAATCAGGTGGCGGCGAGAGATCTCGACCTTCTCTTGCTCGGTGTATCCGGGAATACGGATGACTTCCATGCGGTCGAGCAAGGGTTGTGGCAGCCTGAGCGTATTCGCGGTCGTGATGAACATCACGTCCGACAGGTCGTAGTCCACTTCCAGGTAGTGGTCGTTGAAAGTGCTGTTCTGCTCAGGGTCGAGCACTTCCAGCAGCGCCGACGACGGGTCGCCGCGCCAGTCGGCGCCGAGCTTGTCCACCTCGTCCAGCAGGAAAAGCGGGTTGGACGACTTTGCCTTCTTCATGCCCTGGACCACCTTGCCGGGCATGGATCCGATATAGGTGCGGCGGTGTCCGCGGATCTCGGCCTCGTCGCGCACCCCGCCCAGCGACATGCGCACGAAGTTGCGCCCCGTGGCCCGCGCGATCGACTTGCCGAGCGACGTCTTGCCGACACCCGGCGGCCCGACCAGGCAGAGGATCGGCCCCTTCAGCTTCCGCACACGGTTCTGGACCGCCAGATATTCGACGATGCGCTCCTTGACCTTTTCCAGACCGTAGTGGTCTTCGTCGAGAATGATCTCCGCGGCGCGCACGTCCCTCTTCACCCTGGTCCGCTTCTTCCAGGGGATGCCGAGCATCCAGTCGAGATAGTTGCGCACGACCGTCGCCTCGGCCGACATCGGGCTCATGCTGCGCAGCTTCTTGAGTTCCGCGGTCGCCTTCTCCGCCGCTTCCTTGGAAAGGCGGGTCTTCTTGATCGTTTCCTCGATCTCCGAGAGTTCGTCGCGGCCTTCCCCGCCGTCGCCCAGCTCCTTCTGGATCGCCTTCATCTGCTCGTTCAGATAGTACTCCCGCTGTGTGCGTTCCATCTGCCGCTTGACGCGCGAGCGAACCCGCTTCTCGACCTCGAGCACGTCCATCTCGCCTTCCATGCAGGCGTAAACGCGCTCCAGACGCTGGAAGACGGGTATGGTCTCAAGCAGTTCCTGCTTCTGGGCAATCTTCAGGCTCAAATGCGCCGCAACGGTATCGGCGAGCTTGGAAGGATCCTCGATCTGGCCGACCGTGGCGATGACCTCGGGCGGAATCTTCTTGTTGAGCTTTACGTAGTTCTCGAAATGCGAGACTACCGAACGGACCAGCGCCGACATTTCCTGCGGGTCACCCTCACGGCCTTCCGGGATGTCCCGGGCCGACGTCTCGAAGAACTCCGCCCGCCCGGTGTAGTCAAGGATTTCGGCGCGGCCCTGCCCTTCGACCAGCACCTTGACGGCGCCGTCGGGCAGCTTCAGGAGCTGGAGCACGGAACCCACCGTGCCAACCCGGAAAATATCGTCCGGCCCCGGCTCGTCGGTTGCAGCATCCTTCTGCGTGACGAGCAGGATTTGCTTGTCGTTCTTCATCGTCTCTTCGAGAGCCAGCACGGATTTCTCGCGCCCGACGAAGAGCGGCACGATCATGTGGGGGAAGACCACAATGTCCCGCAAGGGGAGAACGGGATAGAGGTCGCCGCTGGAACTACTCATGACGCATCCTTGAGAGGCTCTGTGAGTGGCGAGGCTGCTTCGATGGCATCATCTGCAACCGTCTCGCACCGTCCATATCTGGTAAGGGGCCGCGGCCGGTTCAAGCGCCTGCCTTGGTCTCGTTCCCGCGCTCGACATAGATGTGCAAGGGCTGCGCGCGCCCTTCCACAACCTCGCGGCTGATGACGATCTCCTCGATCCCCTCCATGCTCGGCAGGTCGAACATGCTGTCGAGAAGGATGCTCTCCATGATGGCCCTGAGGCCGCGTGCCCCGGTCTTGCGCGAAATCGCCTTCGCGGCGATGCCCTTCAGCGCGTCCTCGGCGAATGTCAGCCGCACGTCTTCCATGTCGAACAGGCGCTGGTACTGCTTGACCAGCGCGTTCTTGGGCCGCGTGAGGATTTCGATCAGCGCGCCTTCCTCGAGGTCCTCGAGCGTGGCGATAACCGGGAGCCTCCCGACGAATTCCGGGATGAGGCCGAACCGCAGCAGGTCCTCCGGCTCGATTCCCTTCAGAACCTCGCCCGTCTGGCGGTCCTCGGGTGTGCTCACATCGGCGCCGAAGCCTATCGACGACCCCCTGCCCCGCTGCGAGATGATCTTTTCCAGCCCCGAGAAGGCGCCGCCGCAGATGAACAGGATGTTCGTCGTATCGACCTGGAGGAATTCCTGCTGCGGATGCTTGCGCCCGCCCTGCGGGGGCACGGATGCAATCGTCCCCTCCATGATCTTGAGCAACGCCTGCTGCACGCCTTCGCCGGACACGTCGCGCGTGATGGACGGGTTGTCCGACTTGCGGGAAATCTTGTCCACCTCGTCGATATAGACGATTCCGCGCTGGGCCCGTTCGACATTGTAGTCGGCGGCCTGCAGCAGGCGCAGAATGATGTTCTCGACATCCTCGCCGACATAGCCGGCTTCGGTAAGCGTCGTTGCATCCGCCATGGTGAACGGCACGTCCAGAATACGGGCCAGTGTCTGGGCCAGCAGCGTCTTGCCGCATCCGGTCGGGCCGATCAGGAGAATATTCGACTTCGCGATCTCCACATCGCCGGCCTTGGCGTTGCTGCCGAGGCGCTTGTAGTGGTTATGCACGGCCACCGAGAGCACGCGCTTGGCGCGGTCCTGGCCGATTACATAGTCGTCGAGGACCTTGCAGATGCGGGCCGGCGTCGGAACGCCGTCCCTGGATTTCACGAGAGAGCTTCGATTCTCCTCTCGAATGATATCCATGCACAGTTCGACGCACTCATCGCAAATGAACACGGTCGGCCCTGCTATCAGCTTTCGGACCTCGTGTTGACTTTTTCCACAGAACGAACAGTAGAGCGTGTTCTTGGAATCACCGCCCGATTTGCTCATCTTCGATCCCAACATTCCCCGAAGCCGCAGCCCGCAAGCTGCAAAGCCATGTTAGCGAGGTTTGCCCTTCGGGCCAACGGTTTCCATTGCAATGGGCTTCGCCAAGCCTGCTGCCGCCGCTTCAGGCCGTTTCCGCTTCAGTCGGACTGCGGTGCTCGACCACCTCGTCCACAATGCCGAATTCGCGTGCTTCGTCCGGGCTCATGAAACGGTCGCGATCGAGTGCTTCCTCCACCTTCTCCAGCGTCTGGTCGCAATGCTTGACGTAGATTTCGTTCAGGCGCCCCCGCAGGGCAAGAATCTCTCGTGCATGAATCTCGATATCGCTGGCCTGGCCGTGGAAGCCGCCGGAGGGCTGATGCACCATCACCCGCGCATTGGGCAGCGCATGGCGTTTGCCCGGCGCACCGGCGGCCAGCAGCAGCGATCCCATGGAAGCCGCCTGCCCGATGCACACGGTCGACACATCGCAGCGGATGTATTGCATGGTGTCGTAGATTGCGAGGCCCGCGGTCACCGCGCCGCCCGGCGAGTTGATGTAGAAGGAGATATCCTTGCCTGGATTCTCCGCCTCCAAAAACAGTAGCTGCGCCGCGATCAACGCGCCGACCTGGTCGAAGACCGGCCCCGTGAGGAAGACGATCCTCTCCTTGAGCAGGCGGGAATAGATATCGTAAGCGCGCTCGCCGCGGTTCGTGCTCTCCACGACCATAGGCACGAGCGTGTTCATGTAAACTTCGTTCCGATCGCGCATGGCGGTCGCTCACTCCTCTTCGGAAACGCCTTCCGACGCCGCGATCAGCTCGTCGGCGCTCACCTGGCGGGCCGTCACCTGGGCGAGTTCAAGGATGTAATCGACAACCTTGTTCTCCAGGATCGGTCCCTCGAATTGCGACAGGGCCGACGGGTTCTTGCGGTAAAAGTCCATTACGACCTTTTCCTGACCGGGGAACCTCATCACCTGCGCCACCATGGCCCGCTGCAGGTCCTCCTCGCCGACTTCGATATTGTTCTGCCGGCCGATTTCGGCAAGCAGGAGCCCGAGCCGGATGCGCCGCTCCGCGACCTTCCTGTACTCGTCCCTCAGCTCGTCATCGGTCTTGCCTTCCCGGACCTCTTCGTCGTCAGAGTCCTCCAGGCGCTTCTCGACCTCGCCCCAGATCGACTCGAACTCCTGGCCGACCATGCTCTCGGGCAACGGAAAGTCGTGCTTCTCCTCCAGCCGGTCGAACAGCTGCCTCTTGACGATCATCCGGGCGACGCCCGCATAGTGCCCCTTGATGCGGTCAACTACATTCTGGCGCAGCGATGCGAGATCGTCGAAACCGACCCGTTTCGCCATTTCATCGTCCGGATCGACGGCCCGGCGTTCCCGGACTTGCTTGACCTCCACCGCAAACACGGCGGTTTTGCCCGCCAGATGCGCCGCGTTGTAGTCCTCGGGAAACTCGACCTCCACATCGCGGGACTCGCCGGCGCGCACGCCGACCAGATGGTCCTCGAAACCGGGAATGAACTCGCCCGTGCCGAGTTCGATCTCATAGTCTTCCGCGGCGCCGCCCGCAAACGCCTCGCCGTCGATCTTGCCTTCGAAATCGATGGTCAGGGTATCGGCTTCGGCGGCGCCCCGATCTTCCTCCACGGGCACCAGATCGGCGGCCGAGTTGGCGATGAGTCCGATTTCCTCTTCGATAACCTCCTCGGCCGGCTCGGCTTCAAGGCGTTCGAGTTCCAGCGAACCGAAGTCGATCGGCTCGATATCCGGCAACGCCTCGACACTGACCGTGTATTCGAGGTCCACCCCGGCCGGCAGCCCGTTCGCAAGGTCGGAGACCATATCGATCTGCGGCATGACCGCCGGCTTCAGGCCTCGCTCCTCTATCGCCTGCTGCGTGCCGCGATTGATGGTTGCCTCAAGGATTTCTCCCTCGACCGCCCTGCCGAACCGCTGCCGCAGGATCTTCATCGGCGCCTTGCCGGGCCGGAACCCCGGAAGCCGCATGCCGGCGCCGTATTCCGTGAGCTTCCTGTCGACCTCGGCGTGCAGGTCTTCGGCCGGCACGACAACGCGAAAATCGTGCTTGAGCCCGTCGGCGAGTGTTTCGGTAATCTGCATAGGGAGGGCTTCAACCGGTTACGTTCGATGGATTCCGTTCGGGCAGTCCCCGGTGCGGGCGGAGGGACTCGAACCCCCACGGCCGCAAGCCGCCGGAACCTAAATCCGGCGCGTCTACCAATTCCGCCACGCCCGCCGGGAGGGGCGGAGACTTATATCGAAACGCCGTCCGGCTCAAGAGCGCAGCAACAAGCGGGCCGATGCCTCGAGTATGGCATCCGTATCCAGTCCATGCGCCCGGTAAAGGTCGGGAATGTCGCCCGACTGTCCGAAAGTCGTCGTACCCAGCGCCTCGACGCGATGCCCGGCAACCGAACCCAGCCACCCGAGCGCGCCTGGGTGGCCGTCCAGAACGGTCACCAGCGCGCCGCGGCGCGAAACCGGCGCCAATAGCTGCGCTGCGCGGCTATCGTCACCGCGCGTCAGCCAGCCGTCCTGCAAACGGTCGGCCGAGGTAATCGCCAACAAACCGGCTCCGGGGATATCTTCCCGAACCGCTGCGACCGCCGCCAGAGCTTCCGGAAGCACCGCGCCCATGGCGACGATGGCGAACTCCGTCCCTTCGGCTGGCGGTTCCAGCCAGTATCCTCCGGCTATTGCGGCCGGAATATCCAGTTGGCGCTCGGGCTGCTCGAGCGGGCGCGTCGATAGGCGCAGGTAAACCGACCCGCCGTCCTCCGCCTGCATGTGACCGAAACCCCAGTGCATGATCGCTGCGAGCTCGTCCGTATAGGCCGGCTCGAATGCTGCAAGCCCCGGCTGGGCAATGCCGATGCCGGGCGTGGTGCTGGACTGGTGCGCGCCGCCTTCCGGAGCCAGCGTGATGCCCGAAGGGGTCGCCACGACCATGAAACGCGCGTCCTGATAAGCGGCGTAGTTCAGCGCGTCCAGGCCGCGGGCGATAAACGGGTCGTAGAGAGTTCCGACGGGGAACAGGCGCTCGCCGGTCAGTTCCGCCGAAAGGCCGAGAGCGGCGAGGCAGAGGAACAGGTTGTTCTCCGCGATGCCCAGTTCGACATGCTGGCCGGTCGGACCCTGCCGCCAGCGCTGCGCCGAGACGACATTTTCTTCCCGGAACACGTCCTCCACGACTTCACGCGCGAATATGCCGCGCCGGTTTACCCAGCCGCCCAGCCCCGTAGACACCGTGACATCGGGCGACGCGGTCACGATACGGTCCGCCAGCGGGCCGCCTTCGCGGGCGATTTCGACCAGAATTCGCCCGAAGGCCTCCTGGGTGGACATGCGCGCGCCGACCGGCGCCGGCAAACGGTCGGGGATCGCAACCGGGGCCGCTGTCCGGCGGCGGGGCGGGCTGCGATAGAAGGACGAGCTTTCGATGACCGACTGCAGCCGTTCGGCGGCAATTTCCAGTCCGGCCCCGGGCTCCCACTCCTCGCCGGGACGGATGCCCTCCAGGTTGCGGAACGCCTCCATCTGGCCGGGGTTCATCAGGCCGGCATGGTTGTCCTTGTGGCCCGCGAAGGGCAGGCCGTAACCCTTGATCGTGTATGCGATGAAGCAGGTCGGCCGGTCGTCCTCAACCGCAGCGAACCCTTCGAGCACGGCGGCCATGTCCTGGCCGGCGAGATTGGTCATGAGGCTGTGCAACCCGTCGTCATCGTGTTGCTTCAGCAATGTGCGGATGCCGGCCAGATGGCCGAGATCCTCCTGCAATGCCGCTCTCCACGCCGCCCCGCCCTTGTAAACGAGGGCCGAATAACGGGAATTGGGACAATCGTCGATCCAGCGTTCCAGAGCCTTGCCGTCCCGTTTCCGGAAGGCCGCCTGAAGCCGCTTGCCGTATTTGAGTATGCGGACCTCCCATCCCATCGCCCGGAACAGGCCGTCAAGACGGCGGAACAGGCGGTCGGTAACGACCGAGTCGAGGCTCTGGCGGTTGTAGTCGATGATCCACCAGAGATTGCGGACATCGTGCTTCCAGCCTTCCAGCATCGCCTCGAAGACATTGCCTTCGTCGATCTCCGCATCGCCCATCACGGCGACCATGCGCCCCGGCGGGCTGTCGTCGCCCAAGCCTTTCAGACGCACATAATCCTGCATGATGGACGCGAAGGTGGTCATGCCCACGCCGAGGCCGACGGAGCCGGTCGAGAAGTCGACATCGTCGCTGTCCTTGGTGCGCGAAGGGTAGCTCTGCGCGCCCCCGAAAGCGCGAAAGCGTTCCAGTTTCTCGCGGGACTGCCGCCCGAGCAGATACTGGATGGCGTGATAAACCGGACTTGCATGGGGTTTCACCGCCACCCGGTCGCCAAGGTTCAGCGTGTCGAAATAGAGCGCTGTCAGGATCGTCGCGACGGAGGCGCTGGACGCCTGGTGCCCTCCGACCTTCAGCCCGTCGCGGCACTCGCGAAGGTGGTTGGCGTTGTGGATCGTCCAGGAAGACAGCCAGAGCACTTTGCGCTCAAGCGCTTCCAAGGCTGCGAGGCGTTCCGGATCCATGCTTCTTTTCAAGCGCTCTCGAGACTGGTTCAATCGTTGCCGGGAGGAAACACCATGGCTGTCACCTTCAGGCAACTGACCCCGGCGTTCGGCGCCGAAGTCTCGGGCGTCGATATCGCCGAGGGCGTGGACAACGCCGACTTTGCCGAAATCGCGCGCCTTTTCAACGATTATTCGGTTCTCGTGTTCCGGGGCCAACGCCTGGACGACCGACAGCAGATCGCATTTTCGAAGCGGTTCGGGCCTCTGGAAGGCACCGTGCGCTCGAATGTCGGCGCCGGATCGGAGATTGCGGTGATCTCCAATGTCGATCCGGAAACCGACACGACCCTGCCGGCGGACGACTGGCGCAATGTGTACAACTCGGGCAACGAGATGTGGCACACCGACAGTTCCTTCAAGCGGGCGCCGGCTACGGCTTCGCTGCTGTCGGGGCGCGAGGTGCCTCCGGAAGGCGGCGAAACCGAGTTCGCTACCGGGCGCGCCGCATGGGACGATCTTGAGGAAACCCTCAAGGAGGAGATCGAAGGCCTGGTCGCCGTCCACGACTTCTCCTATTCGCGCGGCCTGATCCGAAGCGACCTGGTGGATGAGGGCCAGCGCCGGGAAACACCGCCCGTGCCGCAGGCAGTTGTCCGCCGCAACCCGGCGAACGGCCGGCGCAACATCTATGCCGGCGCCCATGCCAGCCATATTCGCGGACGCGATGTGGACGAAAGCCGCGCCTTTCTGCACAGCCTTACCGAGCGCATCGCACAGGAGCGCTACGCATATACCCATAGCTGGCGGCAGGGCGATCTGGTCATGTGGGACAACCGCTGTTGCCTGCATCGCGGACGCCCCTGGAACAAGGCGGAATACCGCCGGGTGATGCACCGCACGACCGTCGCCGGAATCGGGCCTACCGCCGCGTGAGAGGCGGCTGGGGCGTCGTCGGGGCGACCTTTCTCGTCCTGTTCGTCGGATTCGGTGCTGCCTATACCTTCTCGACGTTCTTTCCCTCGCTTGAGCGGGAGTTCGGCGCGACGCGCGCCGAGACGAGCCTGGTCTTTTCGCTGGCGGCGTTTCTCTATTTCGGCTTCGGTGCCGTCTCCGGCCGGATCGCCGATGTCATGGGGCCGCGCGAACTGTGCATCGCCGGCATGGTCGTGGCCGGCGCCGGTCTGCTCTTCGCCGCCCACGCGACGACGCTATGGCAGGTGTGCCTCGGATACGGCCTTGGCGTGGGTTTCGGAGTCGGGCTTGCCTATGTGCCCGCAGTGGGCGCCGTGCAGCGATGGTTCACGACGAAGCGGGGCATGGCCTCCGGTTTCGCCGTCGCCGGCATCGGTGTGGGGACGCTTGCGGCGCCGCTCGTCGCCGTCGTCCTGATCGAGGCCGCGGACTGGCGCTTCGCCTATCTGGCATTGGCGCTCGGCGTCCTGGTGCTCGGCGGCGGCGCGGCGCATTTCATAACCGCACCGGCGACCGGACCGGCCTCCGGTCCCGCGCTGTCGGGCTTCACCGTCGGCGAGGCGCTGTCCAGCCGCACATTCTGGATCCTCTACGCTGCGACCCTGGTGCTCGCCTTCGGCATTTTCATCCCTTTCGTGCATGCGGTACCCCACGCGCTCGACCGGGGCTTTTCCGCGGTCGAGGCAAACGCGCTGATTCCCCTTGTGGGCGTCGGCAGTACGGTGGGGCGGTTTGTCCTCGCCCCGATAGCCGACCGCATCGGACGCAAGCTCTGCCTGTCGCTGCTTTATGCCGGCATGGGCGCCGCGCTGGCGGCCTGGATGCTGGCCGGGCCGTTTTGGCATCTGGCGGCTGTGGCGGGCATATTCGGGCTCTGCTATGGCGGCTTTGTCGCACTTGCGCCGTCGGTAACGGCGGACCTGTTCGGGCTGCGCTCCGTCGGCGCCCTCATCGGGCTGCTCTATTCGAGCGTCGGCATCGGCACCCTCTTCGGTCCGCCGCTGGCGGGTCTGGCCTATGACGAACTCGGCAGCTACGACTGGCCGTTTTTCGCGGTCGCCCTTTGCGCCGCAGCGGCGGCTTGCGCCATCGCCCTCATCCCGCCTGCGGAACAACCCCGCCGGCCTTGATGCGGGCCGGCCGCTTGCCGGATGCGTCCGCCGCGATATGCTTCAGGGCACGAGGCGCGGGCGCCGTCTGCGCTGACCGACCGTTCGCATGAAGAAGACGGAAGCCCATGGAAATGCGGGAAGCCAAGTTCGGGATCGGCCAGGTGGTGCGGCATCGCCGCTACCCGTTCCGGGGCGTTATCTTCGATGTCGATCCGACCTTTTCCAACACGGAAGAGTGGTGGGAGTCGATCCCGACGGAGACGCGGCCGCGCCGCGACCAGCCCTTCTACCATCTGCTCGCGGAGAACGCGGAGACCACCTATATCGCCTATGTCTCGGAGCAGAACCTCCTCGAGGACCACTCCGGCCGCCCTTGCCGGCATCCGCAGGTGGACGAAATGTTCGGCGAATACGAGGACGGCCACTACGCACCCCTTCCCCACTACAAAAACTGAACGCAACCGGAGGGAGCCGCCATGGCGGAGCCTCTTCTCGCGGGCCTCAAGGTTCTTGATGTCGCGAGCTTCATCGCGGCGCCGGTGGCGGCGACCATGCTCGCCGACTTCGGAGCGGACGTCATCAAGGTCGAGCCGCCGACGGGCGATTCCTATCGCGGCCTGTCGGCCTTTCCGGGCTTCCCTTCGTCCCGTGTGGATTATTCCTGGATGGTGGACAACCGCTCGAAGCGGGGCCTTGCGCTGGACCTGCGGCAGGATGCAGCGCGCGCGGTGCTGCGCGAGCTGGCGTCGACGGCAGATGTCTTCGTCACCAACTATCCACCTCGCGTGCGCGAACAGCTCGGGATCTGCTACGAGGATATCGCGCCGCTCAACGACCGGTTGATCTACGCCTCGTTGTCGGCTTACGGCGAGGCCGGACCCGAAGCCGGCAAGACCGGTTTCGACTCCACGGCGCTTTGGGCGCGCACGGGGCTGATGGACCTTGTGCGGCCCGACCCGGAAGGGTCGCCAGCGCGCTCGCTTCCCGGCATGGGGGACCATCCCACGGGCGTGGCTCTCTTCGCGGCGATCATGACGGCCCTCTACCGCCGCCAGATCACCGGCAAGGGCGGCAAGGCGCACACCAACCTCATGGCGAACGGCGTCTGGTTCAACGCCTTTTACGCCCAGGCGGCGCTCTGCGGCCTCGAGATTCCAAGCAGGCCGAAGCGCGAGAACTGGGCGACCGGCGTCGCCAATCATTACCGCTGTGCTGACGGGCGCTGGTTCATCCTGAGCCTGGTCAACGAGGACAAGCAGTGGCCGAACCTGCTGCGCGCGCTGGACCGGCCCGATCTCGGCATGGACCCGCGCTTCGCCGAGAAGCCGGCCCGGCACCGCCATGCCCGAGACCTGATCGCGGTTCTGGACGAGGTCTTCATCCGCGAGCCCTGGCCCGTGTGGCGGGAGCGGCTGGAGGCCGAAGGGCTCGCTTTCGGCGTGGTCGGCAGGACCGAGGACATTCCGGACGACCCGCAGATGCGCGCCGCGGAAATCATCGTTCCCCACGAGGATCCATCCGGCCTTTCGAGCCACACGGTCGCCGTGCCCGTCTGGGTCGAGGGCGAGGAAAAAACCGCGCCGCGGCCGGCGCCCGGCACCGGCCAGCACACCGACGAGATTCTTGCCGAACTTGGCCGTACGCCGGAGCAGGTCGCCGCGCTCAGAGCTTGCGGCGCCATTGCCTGAAACAGCCGGTCGCGTCCGGGACGAACCGATTTGATCCGAGAGCCCTCGCCACAGGGGACATCTGCGCCTTCGGGGCGAGGGGTATCCCGCCTTCCTGCCGGAAACTTTCTACATCACGCCGGATGGAGCGCAGCAGAAGCCCGGCCAGCCCCGGTCCCGATCAGGACAGGTCGGGCTCAAGACCCTTCAGGCACGCCAGGGCCAGATCGCGGTCAGGCTCTCCGGAGCCCGGCATCGTGGCCCAGCCGGACTTCATGACGGCATCGCGCCGCCTGTAGGTCGCGGTGTCGCGTATGACGGCAATTTTTGCCATACGCTCCGGGTCTTCACGGGATATTTCGAGGCAGATCGGAACCATCGCGGACATGACCTCGTCATGCGCCATGTTCGCGGCCATCTTGCTGGCCTCCGAACCGGTCACCCAGCCGCCCCATGAAAACCCGACAAGGGCCACAAGCGCACCGCCGACGACAGCGCCGAAGATACCGGGTTTGGTCCAGGTTGGTAGGGTCATATCAAGTCCTCCTGCGGGCAAGTCCCCGCATTCTTTCCGGTGAATTGTTGAAGAAGCGCCCGATTCCGGCTCAAGGCCGATTCCGGATCGTCTGCAAGCGCAATGCCGCTCTGTCCGATCATCGAAACAGATGGGCGCGTACGACGGCCGAATTCGTGGTGTACATGTCGACCATCGGCCCTCCGCGCAATCGGCGCCGAACCGAAACGCAATGTCCCGGATTTTCGTGGCGCCAGATCAGCGAATCGGCGGAGGTCATCGAGCGCTCAGGCGCTATCCGACAACGTGATCAACTGACCATTGCACAGTAGATGGGTATCTCCGACCGTGATTTTCAAGCCGGAGACGGCATTTCATTCGAGATTCCGAACCCTCTTGAACCTAACGAGTTGATTCGGAACAAGAGTTTTAAAGACCGACAGCCGTGTAATTTTATGATGGCGGTTCGAGGGCGATGCACCCGCGATCGCCGCATTCTCGCCCCGTCCATCATCGAGTCGTGAGGGTTCCTACCGTTCGAACGCGCATCGACGGTTGACCCGCAGCCTGCGCTGAACCAGTTTGCTGCCGGTTCCCCGCAGGTCTGCCGATGCTCGATCTTCCCGCATCCTCGCGCGTGGTCGTCGCCATGTCCGGCGGCGTGGACAGTTCCGTTGCCGCGGCGCTGCTTGCCGAGGCGGGCTATGAGGTCGTAGGCGTCACCCTGCAGCTTTACGACCACGGCGCCGCCACAGGGCGCAAGGGCGCCTGCTGCGCCGGCCAGGACATCCACGACGCCCGCGCGGTCGCGGACCGGCTCGGCGTCCCGCATTACGTGCTCGACTACGAGAGCCGGTTCCGCGCGGCCGTCATGGAGGATTTCGCGGACAGCTACCTCGCCGGGGAGACGCCCCTGCCCTGCGTGCAGTGCAACCGTACGGTGAAGTTCCGCGACCTGCTGGCGACCGCGAGGGACCTGGAGGCGGATGCGCTCGCCACCGGCCATTATGCGCAGCGCCTGCCGGGCCCCGAGCTGCGCCGGGCCGCCGACGCCGGCAAGGATCAGAGTTACTTCCTGTTCGCGACCAGCCGCGGACAGCTCGATTTCCTGCGCTTCCCGCTCGGCGGCATGGCGAAGGACCGGGTGCGGCAGGAAGCCGCGCGGCTCGCCCTGCCGGTAGCGGAGAAGCCCGACAGCCAGGACATCTGCTTCGTGCCGGACGGCCGCTATGCCGATATCGTAGCCCGCCTGCGCCCCGGGGCGCTGGAGCCGGGCGCCATCGTGGACCGGGACGGCCATGTGCTCGGCCGCCATGAGGGCATCGTCAATTTCACCGTCGGCCAGCGGCGCGGCCTGAACCTCGGCAACGCCGCCGACGGGGAACGGCTCTATGTACTGGCGCTCGACCCGGCCGGGCAGCGGGTCATCGTCGGCCCGCGCGAGGCGCTCGGCCGCCGGCGCTTGCGGGTGCGCGAGGTCAACTGGCTCGGCGACGGCGAGGCGCCGGCGGAGGCCCAGAGGGCAACGGTTCGTATCCGGTCGAGCGCAGAACCCCGGCCGGCGACCCTCCATCCGCGCGGCGACACCGTCGAGGTCCTCCTTGACGAGCCGGAATACGGCATTGCGGCCGGTCAGGCCGCCGTCTTCTACGAAGGCGGGCGCGTGCTCGGCGGCGGCTGGATCGTCCGGGAGGCGGAGGAGGCGGCCTAGCGCGCTCAGCCCTTGCGCCTGGCCAGGCGCTCCAGCGTTTCGGCGATCATGCGCTTCGGCTCGTCGGTTTCCATGGCGCGCACGAGGCTGCGGATACCGGCCTGGATCGCGTCGTTCACCGGCATCGCCTCCCATTCGCGGATCAGCTCCTTCTGGAGCCGGATGGCGCGCGGGCCGGCTTCGAGGATGTGCCCGACCCAGTGTTCCACCGCCTCGTCGAGCGCTTCCGCCGGCGCGACCTTCTCCACCAGCCCCCAGGAGAGCGCCTCCGCCGCGTCGATGGTCTCGCCGGTGTAGCAGAGCAGCTTCGCCCTGCCCCAGCCGATCAACTGCGGGAAGAGCGCGGCTTCGACCACGGACGGCAGGCCGACCTTCACCTCCGGCATCCCCAGCACCGCATTGTCGGAGGCCACGCGCATGTCGCAGGCCGTCGCCACCTCCAGCCCGGCGCCGAGGCAATAGCCGTTGATCCGCCCGATGACCGGCACCGGGCAGTCCCGAATCGCCTTCGACATGCCATGGATACGGGAGATGAAGGCCCGGCCGGACACGGGGTCGAGCCCGCCCAGTTCGCGCAGGTCCGCTCCGCCCATGAAGGCTTTGGGGCCGTTGCCGGTCACCACTACCGCCCGGAGGCCGCTTCGTTCGGAAAACGCATTCACGGCATCGGCGAACGCCTGCGCCGTCGCCCCGCTCAGGCAATTCAGACGGCGCTCATTGTCGATTGCGACGCGGGCGACGCCGCGCTCGTCGATACTTGCTTCGATCAGCCCTTCGGCCATGCCCGTAACCCCCTGCCCGTGTTGCGTTCGGAAAACATACACAAACATGCGGAGTCAGCGATATGGAAGGGGCGCGATACGGCATTCCGCGGAGACGGCGGCGGCCCGGACATCGCCCTTCCGTCGAGCGGCACTGCGCCGGACACTCGAACGCCCCAGATAATGCCGTTGACGCTGGAATTCGAACGCAGCGCCCCGGATGCGCGCAAGCCGACCCGCGACCTCGGCGCCGACTGGCCGGGAAATCGGCAAGGACTTCACGCAGGCATCGGAGCACGACCGTCCACGCCTGCTGCGGTATTACGCAGAAGCCGGGGAAACGGGGCTCTAGAACAGCGAATAGGCGCCGTCGATGACGAAGGTGTCGCCGGAGTGGTAGCGGCTGGCGTCGGAGGCGAGATAGACGGCGATGCCGCCGAAATCCTCCTTCTCGCCCCAGCGGCCGGCAGGCACGCGCGGCAGCACGGCGTCGCGGAAGCGGTCCCACCCGAAGGCCGGCGCCGTCATCGGCGTCTCGATCCAGCCGGGCAGGATGGTGTTGGCGCGGATGCCGCTGCGCCCGTATTCGACCGCGAGCGCGCGCATCATGGCGACCAGCGCGCCCTTGCCCGCGCCGTAATGCTCGCCGCGCGCCTGGCCCATGATGGCGGCGAGGCTCGATGTCGCAACCAGCGAGCCGGCGATGCCCTGCTCGACCATGTGGCCCGCCGCCGCGCGCAGCGTGAAAAACGCGCCGTCGAGATTGACATCGAGCACCCGGCGCCATTCCGTCGTCGTCATGGTCGCGAAACCGCCCTTCAGCGCGCGCCGGTCCGACGACACGCCGGCATTCGCGAAGCAGGCCGTGACCTTGCCGAGTGCGGCCACCGTCTCCGCGAAGCGTCCGGCGACCTGCTCCTCGTCGGACACATCGCAGCGCATCGCCACCGACTTCACATCGTATCGGCGGAGCGTTTCGAGCGCGGCGGCGTTCTTCTCCTCATTCGTGCCCCAGATGCAGACATCGCCGCCGGCCTGCGCGATGGCTTCGGCGAAACCGAGGCCGATGCCGCTGTTGCCGCCGGTAATCAGCACCGCCTTGCCGGCGAGGTTGAAGGGCTCGTAGGCCATGGATTGCGCTTCCTTTCACGCTCTTGGCTCACATGCCCGGAGAGGTCCCCAGGCGGCGGGAGGCCGGGCCGATAACGGCTTCGACCGCGAGGCCGACGGAAATCAGCCGCTCGTCCATGCCGCGCCCGGCGAGGAGTTGCAGCCCGACCGGCATACCGGAGCCGTTGAGGCCGGCGGGTATGGAAAGTCCGCAAAGTTCCAGCAGATTGCCCGGCATGGTGTTGCGGAGCGCGGCCATGTTGTGCGTCCGGTAGCCTTCCCCCTCGGCTGCATGCTGCAGAAGCGGCGCGGCGATCGGCGTCGTCGGCCCGACAACGGCGTCTATGTCCGCGAGCCGCGCATTCGCCGCCGCCGCGGCGCGGGCGAGGCGCATCTTGCGGCCGAGATAGTCCGTGGCCGTCACCGTCCCGAAGGCCTCGAAGCGGCTGCGGACATTGGGGTCCAGCGTCGCCCGGAATTCGGGCAATTCGTTTTCGATGAAGGCGACGAACTCGGGCACCGCCAGCCCGCCCTTCCCGAAGACCTCGTTGGCGACGGCGACTTCCGGGAAGTCGAAGGACCGCACCTCCGCGCCCCGGTCCTCAAGCTCGGCAAGGGCGGCCCGCACGATCTCCGCCACGCCCGGCCCGCAATCCTCGAAGAAGCTCTCGACCACGCCCAGCCGCAGGCCGGCCGGGTCGGCCGGTTCGGGCGGCGTCCGGCAGAACGGGTCGATGGCCGCGAACGCGAAAGCTGCGTCTTCGACCGAGCGGGTCAGCACGCCGGCGGTATCGAGCGAGGGGCTGAGCGGCACGATGCCTTCGAGCGGCCAGCGCCCGTAGCTCGTCTTGACGCCGACCGTGCCGGTGAAGCTCGCCGGAACGCGCACCGAACCCGCCGTGTCGGAGCCGAGCGCCGCAACCGCCGTGCCTTCCAGCAGCGAGACGCCGGCGCCGGCGCTGGAGCCGCCCGGCGCCCGGTGCGCGTCCCCGCCCCAGGGATTGCGCGGCGTGCCCCAATGCGGGTTGGAGCCGACGCCGCCGAAGGCGAACTCGACCGTGTGCGTCTTGCCGGTGATGACGGCAAGCCCGTTCCGGACCGCCGCAACGACCGGCCCCTCGGCCTCCCATGAAGCGGGCAACGGCTTCGGCGCGCCGGCATGGGTCGGCGCGCCCGCGAGGCCGAACAGGTCCTTGACCGACACCGGCAAGCCCTGCAACGGCCCGAAATCGAGGCCCTGGGCGAAGGCGGCGTCGGCAAGCCCGGCCGCGCGGCCGGCATAGTCCGGCATCCAGAGCTTGTAGGCGCCCAGCGCCTCGTTGCGGTTGGCGAGCGCCTGCTCCAGCAGGCTGCGCGTCGTCACCCGGCCGGCCCGCAGCGCCTGGCCGAGCTCGGCGATGGTGGCGGAGGAGATGTCAGTCATCATGCCCCGACTGTAGCCCGGACGTCTCGCCGATGTCATGGCCTGCGCGAGGCGAGGGGTTCCAGGGCGCCGCTCCGTCCCGCCTTCCCGCCGCTCCACCCGCTTGCGGGGAGGACACCCCCCGCGAAGTGTCATGTTTTGTCATGGTCCGCCCTGCGGCGGCCCCGTTCTTTCGCCGCCCCGGCTTCCCCCGCTCGTCGCCCCGGACTGCGATCCGGGGCCTCCTGCGGCAAGGGCGACGGGCGGGCGTCGAGGTCCCGGCTCGCCGCTGCGCAGCGTCCGGGACGACGATGGGGGGCATGTTGCTCGTCGGTCCTCCTTGTCGGTTCCGTTTTCCCCGCCGCCCGGCTTGGGGGCGTTCCTGTGCGCTTCGATGGAATTTTCGGAAGTGAGAGACGCGGCCTCCGGAAGCCCCGGCTCTCGGGACCATTCTAGCATACTTTCTCCCCGGTCAAGCCTCTAACGAAACAAAAAGTGAATATTCTGGCTCCCCATTTGCTCCGGAATCGAAAAGGCGGCCCCGGAAGAAGCCACCTTTACAACGCTTCCGGGTCATTGCGGCTTCCTCCATGTCAAGCGCCCGGCGTGGCATGGACCGCAACACCGGCGAGAAGTTCCGGCCGGGCCGGACACCCGGAAAATCCTGGCTACCCGCCGCCCCGGTTCATGCTTAGATGCTCCCTGTCTCCTGCGTTGAGGAATACCCGATGCCAAGCTTCACCGTCGAACTCGAAGCCCCCGATATCGCTCCCTACAAGGCCGGCAATACGGGCATCGACTATGTCCACCGCCTGGATAGCGGCCTTCCGGGTCCGCATGTGCTCGTCAACGCCGTCACCCACGGCAATGAGATCTGCGGCGCCATTGCGCTCGATTTCCTGCTCCGGCGGGGCGTCCGGCCGCGGCGGGGGGTGTTGACCCTCTCCTTCGCGAACATCGCCGCCTATGAGCGCTTCGACCCGAAGAACCCCGGCGCCTCGCGCTTCGTCGATGAAGACTTCAACCGGGTATGGACGCTGGACATGCTGGACGGCCCGCGCCAGAGCGTCGAACTGGCCCGCGCGCGGGAGTTGAGGCCCGTCTTCGAGCAGGCGGATTTCCTGCTGGACGTGCATTCCATGAGCACCGCTTCGGTTCCCCTCATGCTCTGCCACGGCCTGGAAAAGGAACGGGCCTTTGCGCTCAGGGTGGGATATCCGGGAACGATCGTCTGCGGGCCGGGCCATGTGGAGGGCCTCAGGATGATCGAGCACGAGCCCTTCAACGACCCGGCGAACCCGCAGGTCGCGCTGCTCGTGGAAGCGGGCGAGCACTGGGCGGCTGCAACGGCCACGCATGCGCTCGACACCGTCCTGCGCTTCATCGCGGCCTCCGGAAGTCTCGACATGGCCGATGTCGAGGACCATATCGCCGGGAAGGTGCCGCCCCGGCCGCGCTTGCTGGAGGTGACCGATGGCATCGTCGCCCGGACCGACCGGTTCCGCTTCGCCGCGCCCTATATCGGCTGCGAGGTGTTTGAACGCGCCGGCACGGTCATCGCCCGCGACGGGGACCGCGAGATTGCGACGCCCTACGACGGAGCGGTCCTGATCATGCCGAACCATTCCGGCCCCGGACCGGGCCGCAAGGGGCGCATCTGCCGCCCGGTCGGAGAAGGGAACGCCGATGGCGCGTGACGCCCAGCGGACACGGGGAAGGCGAACGCGCGTGCGGGCGGCGCGCTTCGGGCGCAGCCTGCCGCTGCGCTTCCGCAACTATGTGATTGCGGGAATCCTGGTCACCGCTCCCATCGGCATTACCGGCTGGCTGGCCTGGCAGATCGTCCAGTTCTTCGATTCGAGGATCCGGGGGATCATTCCCGAAGGCTACAACCCGGAGCAGTATCTGCCCTTTTCGATACCGGGCATCGGCCTGATCATCTTCCTGCTGGCGCTGTGGCTGGTCGGCTACCTGGCCGCCGGCCTGATGGGCCGAACGCTGATTCAGGTCGGCGAGCGCCTGTTGAGTCGCATGCCCGTCGTGCGAACGGTGTATGGCGCCCTCAAGCAGATCTTCGAAACCGTGCTGGCGCATCAATCGACGGCGTTCCGGCAGGTCGTGCTGGTGGAATACCCCCGGCGCGGCATCTGGTGCATCGGCTTCGTCTCGGGCGTGACCGAGGGCGAAGTGCAGAATCTGACCGAAGACGAACTGGTGAACATCTTCCTGCCGACGACCCCCAACCCGACCTCCGGCTTCCTGCTGTTCGTGCCGAGGCAGGATTTGTTCCCGCTTTCCATGACGGTCGAGGAGGGCATCAAGATGGTCGTCTCCGGCGGCATTGTGACGCCGCCCGACCGGCGCCCCGAGGAAGAGCGCAGCATCCCGAAGATTCCGGTGGAATCGACGTGAGGGTGGACATGGACAGGGTTGCGTCGGTCATCCGCGAGACCGCCGCAGCCGAGATGGTGCAGCAATTCGTCGATCTCGACCCGGACGATATCGGCGAGAAATCCCCGAACGACTTCATCACCGCCGTCGATCTGGCGATGGAAGCCTGTTTCGCGAAGCGCCTGCCGAGCCTGCTGCCGGGCTCGGTGGTGGTCGGCGAGGAAGCCGCCGCGCGCGATTCCAGCGTTCTCGACCGGCTGGCGGAAGACCGCCCCGTCTGGGTGGTCGATCCGCTGGACGGCACCGCGAATTTCGCATCCGGCTACCCGCTGTTCTGCACCATCGTGGCGCTCGTTGTCGGCGGCGAGACGGTCGCCGGGTGGATCTACGACCCCCTCTCCGAGCGCCTCGCGGCGGCGGAGCGGGGCGGCGGCGCCTTCATGGGCGGCCACAGGCTCAAGGTGGCCCGGCCGGCCAGACTCCGCGACATGAACGGCGCCATCTACGGCTACAAATTCCGGGTCAGCGACGCCTATCGCGAGATCTGGGGGCGCGGGCGCGGACGGCTCGGCCATTGTTTCAATGCGCGCTGCGTCGGGCAGGAATATCTGGCCCGGCTGGCGGGCCGGGTGCATTTCGGCCTCTATACCCGGCTCAACCCCTGGGACCATGCCGCGGGCTGCCTGCTGCACGAGGAGGCGGGCGGCGCAGCCGCCATGCATGACGGCTCGCCATACCGGCCGCTGGGGCCGCGGCAGGGCCTGCTGGTCGCTCCCGACTGGGACATCTGGCACCAGATCGAGACTGACCTCATCCGCCGTGTCCCGCTATGATGGCGCGGTCTTCCCGAATCCGGACTGCGCTGCCATGAACACTGATTCGCTCGCCTTCGTCGGCCTTGGCGTCATGGGTTTCCCGATGGCAAGGCATCTCGCCGCCGCCGGCCACAGGGTCACCGTCTATAACCGCACCCGCGAGAAGGCCGAGGCTTGGACCGCCGCCCACGGAGGCAGCGCCGCCGCAACGCCCCGCGAGGCGGCGGGCGACGCGGATATCGTGTTCTCCTGCGTGGGCAACGACGCCGATGTGCGCAGCGTCGTCTATGGCGAAGACGGCATTTTCGCGGGCATGGGGTCCGGCACGGTGTTCGTGGACCATACCACCGCTTCCGCCGACCTGGCGCGCGAACTCCATGCGGAGGGCCGGTCGCGCGGCATCGCCTGCATCGACGCGCCGGTGTCGGGCGGCCAGGCCGGCGCGGAGAACGGCGTGCTTACCGTCATGTGCGGCGGCGACAGCGAGCCCTTCGAACGCGCCCGCCCGGCAATGACCTGCTACGGGCGCGCGGTGACCCTTATGGGCGCGCCCGGCAACGGGCAGCTCACCAAGATGGTGAACCAGATCGCGATCGCCGGCCTGCTGCAGGGGCTGTCCGAGGCGCTGAACATGGGCCTCAAGGCGGGCCTCGACATGCCGCTCGTGCTGGAGGTCATTTCCAAGGGCGCGGCCGGCTCCTGGCAGATGGACAATCGCGGCCGGACCATGGTCGAGGACAAGTTCGACTTCGGTTTCGCCGTGGACTGGATGCGCAAGGACCTCGCCATCTGCCTGGCCGAAGCCGAGCGGAACGGCGCGCGCCTGCCGATGACCGCCGTCATCGACCAGTTCTACAAGCATGTCCAGCAGGAAGGCGGCGGCCGCTGGGACACCTCCGCCCTCATCCACCTGCTGCGGAACACTTAGCGTCCCGATCGAAAAGTGCGCGGCATCCCTGGCCGGCCGCCTGTCCGTCATGCCCGGACGCCCCCTCCACACGATGCCCGGACGCCCCCCACCGTCATACCCGGACTTGTTCCGGGTATCCGTCACGGCCGCCCGGCGGAAGCGGTGGAGAGAGATGCCCGGAACAAGTCCGGGCATGACGGGAAGAGAGCCGGGACACTGGAGCGGGATTCGATCCGGCTGAATCGACTGCCCTTTGCCGGGTAGCGGCCGGATACGGATGGGTGAATCCGGTAACCCGCAAGCGGGGGAGGAATCTTCCGGCGGCAATCGGCAGAGCTTCCGACCGATGACCGCCGGGATCAGTCGTATTTTGCCGCATAGCCGCCGTCGGCCTGCGGTTCGACGAAATGGATCAGCAGGCCGCCGCCGAAATTCGAGGGGTGGACGAAGCCGATCAGCGCGCCGCGCCCGCCGGGGCGGCCTTCGAGGTCGATCATGCGCCAGCCGTCATCGGCAAGTTTCGGCAGCAGCGCATCGATGTCGCGCGTGGCGAAGGCGACATGCGCCAGGCCCGGCCCCCGCCGCGCCACGAATTTCGCGATCGCGCTCTGGTCGCCCTTGGTGTTGCCCTTCTCCTCGCCGAGCCCGTCCCTGGGTTTCAGCGCCGGGTCGTAGTCCATCAGCAGTTCGAGCTCGCAGTCGCCGATGGTGATAAACACATCGCGCAGGCCGCCTAGGATCTCCGCCGGGCGCGCATGATAGACCGCGCCGTATTTGTCGGAGACGAAGCTCTCCGTCACGCTGCGGATCTCGACGTCGGTTTGCGTACTTTCGACGGGGCAACCGAGATTGTCCGAGAAAACGCGCACCGTGGCGTCATTGTCGTCCGTGGCGATGCCGAGATGGTCGATCTTGTAGGCGGGGCCGTCCGCCGACGAGATGGTCAACGGTTCGATGAAGCGGGTGCGGATGCCGACGGTCTCCCGCGGATCGACGACGGCGAAACGCCTGCCGCCCGGCCCCGCGCCCTCGGCGGTGACGGTGAGGCCGTGCCCGGCGGCTGTGGCGGCAGGGTCCGGCGCGGCCAGCGCCATATGGTGAACCCCCGGGAATCGCGGCTCTTCCAGGTAGGGATCCCAGGGATCGAACAGCGCGACCGCCGACCGGCCCACGCCGAAGAACGGCACGGCGCGGCCGCCCAGCGCAACATCGGTCCGCTCCAGGCCGAGCGAGTCGCCGAGGAACCGGCAGGCGGCCTCCGGGTCGCGGGCTGCCAGCGCCAGATAGTTGAGCGCGTAACCGGCCATGGGTCAGACCTCCTCGCGTTGGACGAAATGCATCAGCACGCCGCCGATCATTGTCGGGTGCATGAAGCCGATAAGCGCGCGGCGGGAGCCGGGCCGGCCCACCCTGTCGATGGTCCGGCGACCCGCCGCCCGGAGCCGCGCCAGCGACCCGGCCACGTCCGGCGTCTTGAAGGCGATGTGGTGCAGCCCGGCGCCGCGCGAGGCGATGTAGCGCGCGATGGCGCTGCGGTCGCCGCGCGTGTTGCCGGCCGCGTCGTGCCGCGCCGCATCGACCTCGGCGCTGGTCGTCAGGTCCTGGATGAACTCCAGCTCCGTATCGCCGACGGTGATGAAGGTCACCCTCATGCTGCCGACCAGCCGCGACGGCCTGGTGTGGAAAATGTAGTTGTAGCTGTCCGAGGTGAAGTTCTCGGAGACCGTCTCGATTTCGCTGTCGGTCTGCTGGCTCTCATAGACGCAGCCCAGCCTGTCGATGAAAGCCTCTCGCGCCGCCCGGTTGTCGGCGGAGGCAACCCCGAGATGATCGATCCGCTCGACCATCCCGGACGAACCGGGGCCGACGCCGAGCGGCGCCGCAAGGCGCGTCCGCACCCCGCCGGTCGCCTCGCGCGAAAGCTCCACTTGCGGTCCGCCGCCCAGGCCTTCCGAGGCGCCGCCCACCGTTGCGATACCGGAATGCCGGGCGGCCGCCTCGGGATCCGCGGCGGCGATGGCCATATGGTGGACGCCCTTCTTCGCGTCCGGCCCGAGGAACGGGTCGTCCGGGCGGAACAGGGCGAGGGCCGAGCGCCCGACGGAGACGACCGGCACGCGCGAGCCGCCGCAGGCGAAATCCTGCCGCGGCAGGCGGAAATCCTTCTCGAAGATCGCCGCGCTGGCCTCCGGCTCATCGACGGCGAGCGCCACATAGGCAAGGTCGGGGGCGGTCATGCGTCCTCCATCGAGCGGCCCGCCCGGACACCCTCCGGGGTGACGATTTGGCGGGCGCCTGGTGAGTTTCGGTTCAAATCGGTCGGACCCCGCTCCGGCGGTTCAGGCGTTCGGCGACAGGCCCATCCGCCAGAAATCGATCTCGAGCCGCGTCGCGTCCCCGAAAATGCGTTTGAGGCCGGGCAGCCGCGCCGGCCCGCCGCGCCGGGCGAAGAGGTCTTCGAGCTGGGCGACCGCAGCAGCCGCAATCTCCTGATACTCCCGGCCCGCGTACATCTCGATCCACGCTCCGTAGGGATTGCCGCGCGCCGCCCCGGCGAGCGCCTGGCCGATCTCGGCATATCCGACGATGCAGGGGGCCAGCGCGACATGCAGGTCGAGCAGGTCGCCGGCAAGCCCGCGCTCCAGCACATAGCGCGTATAGGCCATCGTCGCCGGCGCTTCGGGCAGCGCCGCCATCTCCGCCTCGTCCAGGCCCCAGCGTTCGCAGAAGGCGACATGGAGGCGCATTTCGGTGTCGGCGATGGCGAGCGCGGCCTCCGCGCCGCGGCGGATATCGGCCAGCGTCTCGCCCTTGAACGCCGCCAGCGCATAGGCGCGCGCAAAATGGACGAGGAAAAGATAGTCCTGTTCCAGATAGCGCCGGAAACAGGCTTCCGGCAGGCTGCCGTCGCCGACGGCGCGCACGAAGGGATGGCCGATATAGGCCTCCCAATCGGCGGACACGGCCTCCTTCAGCCGGTCGAACAGGCCCATCAGAGCAATGACCGCGTTTCTTCCGGGAGGGTGACGCGGATACCGTCCAGGGCGTCCGTCACCTCGATCTGGCAGCCGAGCCGGGAGGTCGGCGTCAGGCCGAAAGCGAGGTCGAGCATGTCCTCCTCGTCCTCGTCCGGCTCTTCCAGCCGCTCGTACCAGTCCCCGTCGACGATCACATGGCAGGTCGAGCAGGCGAGCGAACCCTCGCAGGCACCCTCGATGTCGATATCGTATTTGCGCGAGATTTCAAGAATCGTCATACCTGCCGGCGGTTCGACGGTCTGCTCGCTTCCGCCCGGGCTGACAAAGGTAATCTTCGGCATCTGAACCACCCTGTAAGCGGCGCCTTCTACCCGCTTCCCAGCCTTGCCGCAAGGCGGTTCCAGGCGTCTGCAAAGGCGTCGATATCGGCTTCCGCCAGGCCCGGCCCGAGGCTGACCCGTATGGCCTCGCCCGCCGCCGCTTCCTCCACGCCCATCGCCAGCAGGACATGCGAGGCGCCCACCTTTCCCGACGAGCAGGCGGCGCCGGCGCTCACCGCGAAGCCTTCGAGGTCGAAGGCCATGACCTGGGTCTCGCTGGAGACGCCGGGCATACCGATGCAGCTCGTGTTCGCAAGGCGCGGGCCGCCGCGGCCGTGGAAGACCGCGCCATCGAGGCGGGCCTCCAGGCGGTCGCGGAGCGCCGACACATCCGCGAGCGGACGCGCCACGGCGCCGAAACCGGCGATGCCGACGACATTTTCCGTGCCGCCCCGCCGCCGGCGCTCCTGCGCGCCCCGGATCGCGCCTTCCAGCGCGCGTTCCGTCCTTAACACCAGCGCGCCGACGCCCATCGGCCCGCCGAGCTTGTGCGCCGAGAGCGCCAGCGTGTCGGCGTCGATGGCGGCAAGGTCGAGGCGTCCGGCCGCCTGCACGGCGTCGCAATGCCAGAGCCCGCCCGTCTCCCGCACCCGCCGCCCGATCTCCGCGAGCGGATGAATGGCGCCCGTCTCGTTGTTGGCCGCCATCAGGGCCGCAGCCGCGCCCGGCGGAATCCTGTCCGGACGGATGCGCCCGCCGCCATCCACGGCGAGGCGCAGGCCTGCCGCATGGTCGAGCACGGACGCATGCTCGCTCGCGCCAGCCAGCCATTCGCGCCCGGCAAGCGCAAGCGCGTTCGCCTCGGTGCCGCCGGAGGTGAAGACGACCTGTTCCGGCGCCGCGCCCGCGAAGGCCGCAATCCGGGCCCGCGCCTCCTCCACAAGGCGGCGCGCGCCGCGCCCCTCGCCATGCGCGGAGGAGGGATTCCCGAGCATCGCCATCGCTTCGGTCATGGCCGCCCGCGCGGCCGGCGCCAGCGGCGCGGTGGCGTTCCAGTCGAGATAAATGCGGCGTTTTGCCATGACCTGGCCTCTTGACGCCTCCAACTACCTAACCCAGTTAGGTTCCTGTTATTCAGGAAAAAGTAACCTTTCGGCGGCAGGTGCTCCGCCCGGACCAAAGGAACGGGATTCCACGCCCATGCCCGATGTTATCGTCAACGGTCCCGAAGGGCGGCTCGAAGCACGCTACCACCATGTGGACGACGCGACCGCCCCGATCGCGCTGATGCTGCACCCGCACCCGCAGCATGGCGGCACGATGCACAACAAGGTCGTTTACAACCTTTATCACTGCTTTGTCCGGCGCGGCTTCTCCACCATGCGCTTCAACTTCCGCGGCGTCGGGCGCTCTCAGGGGGAATACGGCCGCGGGGAAGGCGAACTCGCCGATGCGGCCGCCATTCTCGACCATATGCAAAGCCTGCGGAAGGACCCCGTCAAGGTCTGGATCGCCGGTTTTTCCTTCGGCGCCTGGATCGGCATGCAATTGCTCATGCGCCGGCCGGAGATCTCCGGTTTCATCTCCGTTGCCCCGCCGGCCAACATGTATGATTTCACGTTCCTGGCGCCGTGCCCGTCCTCGGGCCTGATCGTCAACGGGACGAGGGACGAAATCGTGACGCCCGATTCGGTGGAAAAACTGGTCGAGAAGCTGCGCACGCAGCGCGGCATCGTGATCGACCACAAGGTGATTCCTGGCGCCAACCACCTGTTCACCCGGCATCTCGAACAGTTGAACAGCGTAATCGAAGCCTATCTGGACAAGCGCCTCGGGCCCGCCGCCGCCTGACGCGAGGTCGATCCGTCCCGACTCGCCGCGAGGCGGCGGAAGGCGCCCGGCCCGATCGGGCGCCGCGCCTCGAAGCGCCCTTTCGTCGATAGCAAAACCATGGCTCCCATGCCGGACAGGTTCCAACATCTACACAAACCGACGCAATAACCCCCATGCTCGCCAAAACCGGACCTGTTCAGACCTTCCCTAATAGACGCGGTCGACGCAGAAATCGGCGATGTCGGCCAGCACGGTCCGCGCCGGCCCGTCCGGAAAGGACCGGAGTTCCCGCTTGGCGTCCGCCGCGCGCGACCGGGCCCATTCGAGCGTCTCCGTCAGCGCGTCATGGCGCCTCATCAGGGCGACGGCCCTGTGGAAGTCCTCGGCCCGGCGCCCCTCCTCGCACAGCGCCCGGCGCCAGAACGCCCGTTCCTCCTCATCGCCCCGGTCGAAGGCCAGGATGACCGGGAGCGTGACCTTGCCCTCGGCGAAGTCGTCCCCCACGGTCTTGCCGAGGTCCGCCTGCCGCGCCGCATAGTCGAGCACGTCGTCGACAAGCTGGAAGGCCATCCCCAGGTTCATGCCGTAGGCCTCCAGCGCCTCCGCTTCCTCGCGCGGCCGGTCTGCGACGACGGCGCCAATGCGGCAGGCGGCGGCGAACAGGGCGGCGGTCTTGCCCTCGATGACCCTCAGGTAGTCGGCGATGCCCGTCTCGGGCCGACTGACGGTGGCAAGCTGGCGCACCTCGCCCTCGGCAATTGTCGCGGAGGCGTTGGCGAGAATTCCGAGCACCTCCAGCGACCCGACATCGACCATGAGCTGGAACGAGCGGCTGAACAGGAAATCCCCGACCAGGACGCTCGCCTGGTTCCCCCAGACGGCGTTGGCGGTTTCCGTCCCCCGCCGCAACAGGCTTTCGTCTACAACATCGTCGTGCAGCAGCGTGGCCGTATGAATGAACTCGACGCAGGCCGCGAGCTCGACATGGCGCCGCCCCTCATAGCCGCAGAGGCGCGCCGACGCCAATGTCAGCATCGGACGCAGCCGCTTGCCGCCGGAGGCCACTATGTGGCCGGCCAATCGGGTAATCAGCGCGACCTCGTTTTGCATCCGTTCGAGAATCAGCGCGTTGACGCGCGCCATGTCCGCCCCGACAAGCGCCTGCAACGCGGCCAGCGGCTGCGCCGGTGGCGGGGATGTCGCCGCTGGTGTCACGGGGGTGCGATTGACCTTCAGGCGCGGGAGAGGCGAGCATAGGCCGGGCGGTAAGCCGGTCAACCACCGGGAATGCAGGATGAAGGCCGTATTGAAGACTACCGATTCCGTTGCGATTTCCTGGCTCGTTGCCGAACTCGCGGCGCATGGCGTGGATGCGGTGGTGCTGGATAGCCACGCCAGCATTGTCGAGGGCAGCCTCGGCATCCTTCCCCGGCGGGTGATGGTCGCCGACGATGACTATGGCAAGGTACGCCGCCTGCTCGAAGCCGCGCAACAGGACCTGGGCGGGCTGTGAAGGACGCCTTCAGCGAAGACACCCTTCTGGGGGGCAGGGTGCGGCTGCGCCAGCCCGTGCAGGGCTACCGCGTCGCAACGGACCCCGTGCTGCTGGCCGCCGCCGTGCCCGCCGGGCCGGGCGACCGTGTGCTGGACATCGGCGCCGGCACCGGCGCTGCGGCTCTATGTCTCGCCAGCCGCGTCCGGGGCTGCATCGTCACCGGGCTCGAGCGCGACCGGGACCTCGCCGCGCTCTGCCGGGAGAATGTCGAGGCGAACGGCCTCGACCGCGCCGTCGATGTCATCGTCGGCGACCTGCGCGCCCCGCCGGCCCGCCTCGGGCCCGCGAGCTTCGACCATGCGATGGCGAACCCGCCCTGGCGTTCGGACGAGGCCGGCCCGCCGCCCCGGAACCGGCAGCGCGCGAAGGCGCATGTCGAACGGGGCGCCGACCTCATGCACTGGGTGCGGTTCGCCGCCACCATGCTGCGGCGCGGCGGCACGCTGACCACGATCCTGACCGCCGAACGCCTGGACGAACACCTTGCCGCCTACTCCGCCTGCGAAATCGGGGAGACGGCGGTCGTTCCCCTCTGGCCGAAGAGCGACGGCCGCCCGGCCCACCGCGTCATCCTGCGCGGACGCAAGGATATCCGCGCGCCGGTTTCCCTGCTCCCCGGTTTCGTCCTGCATGGCGGCAACGGCGGCTATTCGCCTGAAATAGAACACATATTGAGGCATGGCGGGACGCTGGACTTTACATGGCGGCGCCGATAGACGAAAGGTTCGCCCTCCACACACAACCGCAGCGCGAGACGGGAGACAGACCCCATGACCATCGAACGATTCGACCGCACCAGCCCGCCGGGGCCGATGATGAGCCGCTGCGTGGTCCGGGGCGACACGGTGTATCTGGCCGGTCTCGTGGCGCGCGACACGAGCGGCGGTGTCGAGGCCCAGACCGCGGACATCATCGAGCAGATCGACGGCTATCTGGAGCGCGCCGGCACCTCGAAATCCAACCTGCTGGCGGCCAATCTCTGGATCACCGATATGGCGAATTTCGCGGCCATGAACGAGGTCTGGAACGCTTGGGTCGATCCGGAGAATCCACCGGCCCGCGCCTGTGTGAAGGCGGAACTGGCGCGTCCCGAGATCCTGGTCGAGATCATGGTGACGGCGGCGCGCTAGCGCCGTCGGCGAAGCAGAAGGCGCCCGGTGTCCGAAACCGGGCCGCCCGCCCCCGTCCGGGCGTTGACGACGGGCGAGGCAGGCTGCTGGCATGGCGTTCAGGGTGAAAAAGGGGAGTCGTCGGTCTGCCCGACAATATCGAACTGAGGCACCACCGTTTGACTCAACGAAAGGCGGTGAACTAGGATGTCGGCCATGGTTGGAAGCATAACCGGAGTGTCGCTTCTCGCCGCGCTCGGCCGCGCCAGGGAACAGTCTTGGCCCTTCCGTCACTGGCTTGTGCGCAACGTCATCGATTCCGCCACCCTCGCCGGGATCAAGGCTTGGCCCCGCGCTGCGCCCGATATTCGCTACAAGCACGGACGGCGGGAGGAGAACAACGCCACCCGGCGCTATATAGATGCCGAGGCGATTGATGTTTTCCCCGCGGCTCGGTCTTTGGCCGAAGGGTTTCAGGACGCGCAGGTCGCTGCAGCCATTGAGGCGCGCTGCGGCGCCGACCTCGCCGGCACCAATCTGCGTATCGAATATGCGCAGGACACCGGGGGGTTCTGGCTTGAGCCGCATACCGACATCGGCGCCAAGGCTTTTACAATGTTCATCTATCTGAACGACGGCGCAGGCGGCGACTGGGGCACCGATCTGTATGCGGACCCAGCCGCACATCCCATCCGCCTCCCGTTCGACGACAATGCAGGAGCCATTTTCATTCCTGGCGAGGACACCTGGCACGGCTTCCGGAAACGGCCAATCGACGGTGTACGGCGTTCCCTGATCGTCAACTACGTAACGAGCGAGTGGCGCAACCGGCACGAACTCGCCTGGCCCGACAAGCCGATTGGCTAGGCGGGTCTGGACGCTCACCACCGGGGAGGGCGGCATGGCCTCGCAAGCGGCCGGGCTGGCCCAAATACTCGGCGGGCCGTTTGAGGTAAAGACCGTCCGTTTGCGCCGCCCATGGTGCTGGCTGCCGGCGCATCGACAGGCGCCGGGCCTGCTGCAAACGGGCCTAGGGGAAAGGCTCGCCCCCCCTTGGCCGGACCTGCTGATCACCTGCGGCCGGCGGAGCGCCTCGGTATCCATCGCCGTTCGCCGCGCCTCCGGAGGGCGGTGTTTCACCGTCCATATCCAGAATCCGCGCATCCCTCTCCGCCATTTCGATCTGGTCGCGCCGCTGCGCCATGACGGCATCTCCGGCCCCAATGTGCTCGCGACGCGGGTTGCGCTCCACCGCCTGACGCCGGAGACGCTCGCCGCCGCCGGCGAGGCCTGGAAAAGCCGGCTCGGGGAGTTGAATGTCGCCGTGCTGCTCGGCGGCCGGAGCCGGGCCCACCGCTTCACGCCCGAAACCGTGGAGGCGCTGGCGGCGGGCCTTGCGGGGCTGGAGGGGCCGGTCGCCGTCACCGCCTCCCGGCGGACGGAGCCGGGCGTCGTCGCCGCGCTCAAGGCCCGCTTGCCGGAGGCCCGGTTCTGGGACGGGAGCGGCCCCAACCCCTATCCCGGCATGTTGGCGCTCGCCCGTCATATCGTGGTCACGGAAGATTCGGTCTCCATGACCAGCGAGGCGGTATCGACGGGCAAGCCCGTCTATGCGGCGCGCATGGCGGGCGGCAACCGGCGGCTGGCGCGCTTCCAGGCGGCGCTGCGGGAAGAAGGCATCCTCCGCCCGTTCGACGGCCGGCTGGCGGAATGGCGCTACGAGCCCGTCAACGAAACGCCGCGCATCGCCGCCGAGCTGCTCCGCCGCATGGAAGCGAGGAATTTGCAGGCGAAGCGATTACACGGAGAATAACGGCGAATCCGCACGGGAGGCCCGGGATGAGCGAAAACGGCTCCGGTTTCGAAATCCGTCCGAGCGGCGCCCCGGTCGGGGCGGAGGTGTTCGGCGCGGACCTGTCGGCCCCGCTGCCCGACGAGGTCTTCGAGGCCTGCGAGGCGGCGTTCGACCGCTACAGCGTGCTCTGCTTCCGCAACCAGTCGCTGACGCCCGGCGCCCTGCTCGCCTTCTCCCGCCGCCTGGGCGAGATCAAGGTCAACGCCTTCGACCAGCATGCGCTGGAAGGGTTCCCGGAAGTGCTCAAGGTCTCGAACCTGCAGGACGGGCGGGGACGCGCGCTCGGCTACGCCGATGCCGGCAGCCACTGGCATACGGACATGTCCTACACCGCCGAGCCGCCGCGCCGGACGCTGCTCTACGCCCTGGAAGTGCCGCATGACGACGCCGGCGAGCCGCTGGGCCCTACCCTGTTCGCAAGCGCCGCGGCGGCCTGGGACGCGCTCGACGAGAAGACCCGCGAGCGCATCGAGGGCCTGCAGGCGGTCCATCGCTTCGCCGCCAAGGAACGCGGCGTGAAGACGCCGGTCGCTGTGACCCGGGCCCAGATCGACATGAACCCCGACGCGCGCCACCCCGTCGCCCGCCCCCATCCGAAGACCGGCCGCAAGGCGCTCTATGTCCGCAAGGGCGAGTGCATCGGCATAGACGGCATGGACGAGGACGAGGCGCTGGCGCTGATCGACCGGCTCTGCGACCTCATCACCGAGGAGCGCTTCATCTACCGGCACCGCTGGGCCGTCGGCGACCTGCTGATGTGGGACAACCCGGCCGTGCAGCATGTCGCCATCCGCGACTACGAATGGCCCCGACGCCGCTCCATGTGGCGCACGACCGTGAGGTAGCCGCGCCTTATACCGACATTCAGATCAGCCCGGCGGCGCGCGCTTCCGCCAAGTAGGTGCGGCTGACGGGGACCTTGTGGCCGCCGGTGAGGCGGAGGGTCGGGCGGCCGTTGCGCCGCTCGGCTCCGGTCACATGCGCGCGCGCCACCCAGTAGGAGCGGTGGACGCGCATCCCGTCCGCGCCTTCCAGCTCGGCGACGGCGTCCGCAAACCGCATCAGCACGAGGTCGGAACCCGTCGTGGTGAACGCCTCGACATAGTGGTCGGCCATTCTGAGATAGACGAGGTCGCGGCCGATCTCCGGCGGCAGGCGTTTCAGGAAGGGCGGCGGCGCCGGGCCGGCCGCGACGGGCGCATCCTGCGACCACCGGGAGGCCAGGCTGCGGACGGCAAGCACCGCCCAGCTGATCGTCAAAGCCAGCACGGCGACCGAAACATAGATCGTCGCCAACATGTCCGGAGCGATATAGCCGGGCCGGAACAGCGTCTCGGCGGCCAGGACGACGGCCGCCCCCGGCGCCGCCGCCAGCAATGCGCCCGCCGTCACCGCCAGCGCCCGCCGGCGGAGCGGCCGGCCCGGCGTCAGATGCAGCGCCAGCAGCATCGCGCCGGCGCAGAGGCCCCAATTGCCGCTCATCGCAAGCGCCCAGTAGCCGAGGCGGCCAAAAGGCCCCATCGAGTCGTAGGTGCCGAAGGGCCCGAGGAAGGCGAACAACGCGATTGCCGCAGCCAGCGCCGCCGCCTGGCCGGCAAGCTGCGGGTAGCGCCGCCATCCGCGAAGCGTCAAATGCAACTGCTGCAAACCGCGAAATATCCGCTGCCTTTCCCGCAATGAAGCATGACTCCGGGCGACGCGCTGTCAACATCGGGAGGCGCGGCGCACACGCCGCCCGCACACCGCAACCGGAGATGCAACAATGCCTGACGCACCCGCAAACAGACTCGCAGCGCTCGGCCTTGCCGCCCTCGCGCTGCTCGCTCCCGCCTTCGCCTCCGCCGCCGACCTTGTGGTTCGCGTCGATGGTGTGCGCTCGGCCGACGGCGACGTCCTCGTCGCCGTTCACGGCCGCGCCGCCGGAGCGGACTTTCCCGACGACGCCGCAGCCGTGAAGAAGGCGATGCGCCCGGCCGGCGAGGCCGGCGACCTGGTGTTCGCCGGCCTGCCGCCCGGGGACTACGCCATAGCGGCCTTCCACGACGCCGACGGGGACGGCGAACTCAACACCAGCCTGCTGGGCATTCCGACCGAAGGCTACGGGTTTTCCAACAATGCGCGCGGCATGTTCGGCCCGCCGCGTTTCGACGACGCCGCCTTCACGATCGGGGACGGCGAAGAGCGGCGCGCCGAGACGGTGAAGCTCGGCTATCCGGGGTCCTGAGGCGATGACCCTGCAAATCTCCCGAAGGAACGCCATGCGCGCCGCCGGAAGCCTGCCCCTGCTGTTCGCCGCCCGGGCGGCAGGAGCGGCCGCGCCCGGCTCTTCCGATGAAAACCCGGCGCTCGCCTTCGCCACGGCGCAGGCGGAGCGCCTCGCGGCGCCCTTGCAAACCCTGGAAGGCCGGCTGCCCTCCGAACTCGCCGGCGTCCTTTGGCGCAACGGTCCGGCGGAGCACGACCGCTTCGGCCACCGGTACAGCCATTGGTTCGACGGCGACGGCATGGTGCAGGCGTTCCGTTTCGACGGGTCCGGCGTCACGCATGAGGCCCGCATCCTGGATACGCCGAAGCGCCGCCGCGAGACCGAAGCCGGACGGCGCATGTTGCCGGCGTTCGGCTCGATGCCGCCCGATCCGGCGGCAACCCGACGGCCCGACGACATGAATGTCGCCAACACCTCCGTGCTCGTTCATGCAGGGCGGCTGATGGCGCTGTGGGAGGGCGGATCGGCGCTTGCCGTCGATCGGGAAACGCTGGCTGCCGGCCAATTCGTCGAGTGGCGTGCGGACCTGGCAGGCGCTCCCTTCTCCGCCCACCCGAAAGTCGAGCGGGACGGCACGGTCTGGAACATCGGCTATATGCCGGTCCCGCGCCCGATGCTGTTGTTCTACCGCATCGACGCCGAGGGACGGCTCGCGAAGGTCAATGCGCTGCCCATGTCGCCGCTCGGCCTGACGCACGACTTTGTCGTGACGGCCCGGCATCTGGTCGTATTGCTCACGCCCTTCGTGCTGGACGCGGAGAAGTTCATGTCCGGGCACATCCCCATCCTGGATGCGCATGTCTGGCGGCCGGAACTGGGCGTGCAGGCGCTGGTGGTGGACAAGAACAGCCTGGAGGTCGTGCGCCGCCACGAGCTGCCGCCGGGTTTCCATTTCCACCACGGCAACGGATGGGAGGAGGCGGATGGAACCATCCGCCTCGATCTGTGCCAGGCGCCGGACCCCGCCTTCGTCACCGGCGATCTCCGTAATGTCATGCAGGGCGAAACGCGGTTCCGCTCGCAGCACCCGGTCTATCGGCGGGCTGTCCTGCGCCCGGACGGCGGCGGCGAATACGAACAGACCGAAGCGGTTGCGGCCGACTTCCCGCGCATCGACGAGCGCCGCACCGGCCTGCGCAACGACACGACCTTCGCCCTGGCCGGCCTCGGCGAACCCGTGGACTGGCCGCTTCGGCGCGTCGTCCGCCTGGCCCCCGGCGAGGTCGATGGCTGGCGCTGGCCGATGCACCGATTGCCGGAGGAGCATGTCTTCGCGCCTCGCGGCGCCGGCGAGGGCGAGGGCTGGCTGCTCGGCCCGTTCCTGGACCTGCGGCGGCGCGCCTCGGGCCTTGCCGTGTTCGAGGCGCAGCGCCTCGCCGACGGCCCGGTCTGGCAGGGCATCCTCCCCTACCCCCTGCCCCTGGGCCTGCACGGAACCTTCGCGCCCGCGTGAACGATTTACGAACCGCAAACTCTGCGGCTAGATTGCCGGGATGAGCGAGCGGAAATTCACAACGCGCGTCTACCTCTACGGAGCGGTTCCTCTGGAGCCGTTCCCGCAGGAGGGCATCGACGCCCTGTGGGAGAACAATGCCCTCTGGAACAAGTTGGTCGAGCTCGACAAGGAGAAGCAGGCCGACCTCGAACGGGAACTGTGCGACGCCGACGCCGAATACCGGGAGCTTTGCAAACGGGAAGCCGGGATCGAGGACGCCCTGAAAAAAGCATTCGAGCGCAAACGCAACGCCCGGATGCAGGCGCAGACCCGATCCCTCCGTGCGCAGCCGGTTGCGGACGCCAGCGCCGAGATCGCCAGGCTCAAGGAAGAGCGGCAGCGATTGTGGAAGGACAAGAAGCCGGCCAGGGCGCGGGCCAGAAAAGCCATCGACGAGAAGGCGCTGAACGAATCCTTCCGCAAGCGCGAAAGGAAAGCCGTTCGGGTGGATCCGGAGAGGGCGAGGCGGGACGCGAATACGAGCGACGAAGTGAGCCGGAATTTCAAGGAGGCGCGAAGCCGCGCCTTCAGCAACCCTCGCGCCGCATTGCGCTTCCACAGGTTCGACGGAACGGGTTACCGGTTTTTCCGGTTTCGCATTCGCAGTCCGGGCCGCAATGCGGACGGCGTATCGCCGAACGAACTCACGCAGCGCGGCGATGCCGACGACCGACCCTTCGTCCTGGGACCGGCCAAGACGCGGGGCCGCAAAATTTGCCGCGAACTCCGGGTCAAGGTAGCGGGCGGAGCGCGGAAGGCCGGAAAGGTGTATGCCCGCTTCGATCTCGCGATGCACCGCCCATTGCCGGAGGGGGCGCAAATCAACAACGCCAAGCTGCTGCGTCGCCGCACGGGGGACCGGTTCAAGTATTCCGTCGCGGTCTCCGTCCGGGTTCCCGCCGCCGCGCCGGCAGCGGGCGCAAAGGGAGCGCTGGGGATCGATATCGGCTTCCGAAAGCAGTCCGACGGCGCAATTCGAGTGGCTGCGATCGGCTATGCGAACGGCCGGCTTGGGGAGGAAATCGCGCTGCCGGCGAAGTTCGTGCAGACGATGGAATATGTCGAAGCGTTGCAATCCGGGCTGTCCGACTCCGCGAAGAAGCTCGGCGAGCAACTCAAACCCCTGCTGAAAGGCGGCGCGGTGTTGCCGGAAGAACACCGGCGCTACAGGATGCTGCGGTCGGTGGCTATGCTGCCGGCGAACAGGACCATGCCGTTCGAGACCGCGTACAAACTCGCGGACTGGTTTCGGAACGAGCCGCAGACGCTGCCTGGCGAGGTCCTGGATTTGTTGCTGGAATGGCGGCGGCGCGGCCGCGCCTACAGGGAGATGCACAATCTCCGCAAAAAGACGCTGGCGCGGCGCAAGCACCTCTACCGTGAGGCGGCCGCTCGGCTGGTCGCGCATGGGCTGCCGGTCGGCGTGGAGAAGCTCGATCTGAGCCGCTTCGCCGAGGTCCGGGACGCAGACAACGAGCTGCCGGACAAGGCGCGTTCCCAGCGCTTTCTGGCTGCTCCGTCGGAACTGCTCGGCGCGGTTCGCAACGCTGCGGAGCGGGAAGGCGTTCCCGTTTTCGAGGTGCCTGCCCAATACACCTCGAAAACATGCAGCGCCTGCGGCGAGGTGAATGACGAACTCGGCTCGGAGCCGAAATGGGCCTGCCCAGCCTGCGGGGTCATACATGACCGGGACTGGAACGCCGCGATCAATATCGCTGTGCGAGCGTTGAAGAAAACAGGAAAATCCGGTAAACAGGCGTGAATCGGAGGTCGTTTTTCATGGACCGGGGCGCTGGAAACAATGTTTTTGCATGGAGTTGCAGCGCCCCCCCTCCGGAACCCTGTCGGGTGGGCAGTGACCCGAACTGCGTTCGTCCGCCAGCAGAATGGCGACGTCCTCCGGAACCCTGTCGGGTGGGCAGTGACCCGAACTCGGACACCTGGAGCGCCATGCCGTGGCGTCCTCCGGAACCCTGTCGGGTGGGCAGTGACCCGAACGCGCGGTGAGATCGGTGTTGGCGCGCACATCCTCCGGAACCCTGTCGGGTGGGCAGTGACCCGAACCAAGACGGATGTCGACCTCAAGCGCGGCTGCTCCGGAACCCTGTCGGGTGGGCAGTGACCCGAACTGGACCTCTTCAACGGTCACGCGCTCGTCATCCCTCCGGAACCCTGTCGGGTGGGCAGTGACCCGAACGTCCAGCGGTCGAACTCTTCCCGATCCTCGCCTCCGGAACCCTGTCGGGCGGGCGCCGGAGGAAAGCATTCGCGCAATGCCGGCGGCCGACGGCGAAGCGTCCTCTGCCGCTCCCTGCCCTGAACGGGGCGTCCGTGACGGCGTGCAGCGAGGAGCGGCGATCTGCTATGGTGCGGGCGAAACTGCCCAGGGAGCTTCGTCCGCCCATGCCGACCGCCGCTTCGCTCGCCCACGCAGACACCAACAATCTCGAACCGTTCTTCATGCCGTTCACGGCGAACCGGAGCTTCAAGGCGGACCCGCGCCTGATCGTCGGCGCCGAGGGCGTGCACTACATCGCCCGCGACGGCCGGCGGGTGTTCGACGCCTCCGCCGGGCTCTGGTGCGTGAATGCCGGCCATTGCCGCAAGCCGATCGTCGAGGCGGTGCAGCGGCAGGTCGAAACGATGGATTTCGCGCCCACCTTCCAGATGGGGCATCCGGCGGCGTTCGAGCTGGCGTCCCGCATCATGCAGATCGCCCCGCCCGGCATGGACTCGGTGTTCTTCGCCAATTCCGGCTCCGAGGCGGTGGACACGGCCCTCAAGGTCGCCATCGCATGGCACCGGGCGCGCGGCGAGGGGCAGCGCACCCGCCTCATCGGGCGCGAGCGCGGCTATCACGGCGTCGGTTTCGGCGGCGCCGCCGTCGGCGGCATCAGGAACAACCGCAAGGCGTTCGGAATGCTGCTGCCCGGCGTGGACCATCTGCCGCACACGCTGGACCTCGCCGGCAACGCCTTCAGCCGCGGCTTGCCCGAGCACGGCGTCCATCTGGCGGACCAGCTCGAGCGGATCGTGGACCTGCACGACGCCTCCACCATCGCGGCCGTCATCGTCGAGCCGGTCGCCGGGTCCATCGGCGTCTATCCGCCGCCGAAAGGCTACCTGAAGCGGCTGCGCGAAATCTGCGACCGGCACGGCATCCTGCTGATCTTCGACGAGGTGATTACCGGGTTCGGGCGCCTGGGCGCGGCCTTCGCCTCCGAGCGCTTCGGCGTGACGCCGGACATGATGACGCTCGCCAAGGGCCTCACCAACGGCACGGTGCCGGCCTCCGCCGTCGTCATGCAGAAGGACATCTACGACACCTTCATGACCGGCCCCGAATGGATGGTCGAACTGGCCCACGGCTACACCTATTCCGCCCACCCGCTGGCGGTGGCGGCGGGCCTCGCGACCCTCGACCTCTACCGGGACGAGGGGCTGTTCGAACGTTCGGCCGCCTTGTCGCCGGTGTTCGAGGACGCGGTCCACAGCCTGAGAGGGCTGCCCAATGTCGTCGATGTGCGCAATATCGGCATGATGGGCGCGGTCGAGTTGGCGCCGCGCGACGGCGAGCCGGGCCGTCGTGGCTACGATGTCTTCCTCGACTGCTGGCAATCGGGCGTCTATTGCCGCCAGGCCGGCGACACGCTCGCCTTCTCGCCGCCCTTCATCGTCGAGGAAGGCCAGATCGGGCAGATATTCGGGATCGTGGCCGACGCGGTCCGGCGGACCGGCTGACAGAGGGTCTCAGCCGCGCGAGGCCGCCGGCAGCGCCCGCCCGACGCCGGCTCCGGGCATAGAGGGCGGCGCTGCGCCATTGCCCCCGGCGGTGAACTGCAGCTCGGCAAGGCGGGCATAGAGGCCGCCTGCCGCCAGCAATTGGTCGTGCGTCCCGGTCGCGACCGCCCGGCCCCGGTCCAGCACGACGATGCGGTCCGCGTTCATGACCGTCGCCAGGCGGTGCGCGATGACGATGGTGGTGCGGCCGCGCGAAAGGCGGTCCAGCGCGTCCTGGATCACCCGCTCGTTCTCCGAGTCGAGCGCGCTCGTCGCCTCGTCCAGCAGCAACACCGCCGGGTCCCTCAATATGGCGCGCGCGATGGCGAGACGCTGGCGCTGGCCGGCGGAGAGGCGCACGCCGCGTTCGCCGAGATAGCTGTCATAGCCCTCGGGCAAGGCGCGGAGGAAATCGTCCGCTGCCGCCGCCTTCGCCGCCGCGACGATCTCCGCGTCGCTGGCGTCGGGCCGGCCGTAGGCGATGTTCTCCCGCGCGGTGGTCGAGAACGCGACCGGCTCCTGGGGCACGAGCCCGAACCGGGCCCGCACCGCCGCCGGGGCGGCGCGGCAGATATCCACGCCGTCGAGCGTTATCCGCCCGCCCACCGGGTCGTAGAAGCGCAGCAGCAGGTTGAAGAGCGTGGACTTGCCGGCTCCCGACGGCCCGACCACGGCCACCGTTTCGCCGGGCGCAATTTCGAGGTCGAACGCGCCGAGAACCGGGCTGTCCGGCGCGGAGGGATAGGCGAAGGTCGTTCCCTCGAAGGCCACCGCGCCCCGCGAGGGCTCGGGCAGCACGGCCGGACTGGCGGGCGCGGCGATCTCGGGCTGCGCGGCCAGCAGGTCCATCAACCGTTCCGTCGCCCCGGCCGCGCGCTGGAGGTCGCCCACAACCTCGCTGAGCACGCCGAGCGCCGCGGCCGCCACCACGGCATAGAAGACGAACGCCGAAAGGTCGCCCGCCGACATGGCGCCCGACATCACGTCCCGCCCGCCGAGCCAGAGGATCGTGCAGACCGCCCCCAGCGCCAGCACGATCACGATGACGGCGAGCGCCGAGCGCACGCGGGTCCGGTGGATGGCGGTGCGGAACGCGTCCTCCACCCGCATGGAGAAATCGACGATATCCAGGCCTTCATGGCCGAAGGCCTGCACGGTGCGGACCGCCGAGATCGATTCCTCGACATGCGCGCCGACATCCGCCACCCGGTCCTGCGCCGCGCGGGAGAGGCGGCGCACGCGCCGGCCCAGCAGCAGGATCGGCAGCAGCACCAGCGGGATGACCAGCACCACCAGCCCGGTCAGGCGCGGGCTCGTGACCAGCAGCATGGCCGCGGCGCCGATGAACAGCAGCACGTTCCTGAGCGCCATCGAAACGGTCGAACCGACGATCGTCTGGATCAGCGTGGTGTCCGTCGTCAGCCGGGACAGGATTTCGCCCGTCTTGGTGACCTCGAAGAAACTCGGGCTGAGCTTCAGGATATGGGCGAACACGTCGCGGCGCAGGTCCGCCACCACCCGTTCGCCGACCCAGGCGACCAGATAGGATCGGAAGAAGGTCGCCGCCGCGAGCACCACGATGACGCCGAGCAGGATAATCAGGGCGGCGTCCAGCACGGCGGGATCGTTGCCGGCGATGCCGTTGTCGACGAGATGGCGCAACCCCAGGCCGAGCGCCAGCACCGTGCCGGCCGCAACGATGAGCGCGACGGCGGCGCCGGCGGCCTGCCGCCAGTACGGGGCGAGATAGCCCGCCAGCGTACGCAGGGGGCGCAGGTTGCGCGAGGCCTCTCGGGCGGATATGGCCGGGTTGGGTCGTCGCATCGCCTCTCTTCGATCGCCGCGGCGGAACGGGCAAGCGGGTAATAGCCGCCGCGCCGCCCCGCGCCTAGCCCGACGCCGCTTGAGCGCCGCGCCGGCCTTCGCTATACAGGCCCGCCTTGCCTTGAGGGAGCGCCGCCCCGATGAAAGCCGACACCCACCCCGACTATCACGAAATCAACGTCGTGATGACCGACGGGACCGAATTCAAGACGCGCTCCACCTGGGGCAAGGAAGGCGACACGCTGCGGCTCGATATCGACCCGCTGTCCCACCCGGCCTGGATCGGAGGCAATCAGCGCCTTGTCGATACGGGCGGCCAGGTCGCGCGCTTCAACAAGCGCTTCAAGAACTTCGGCATCTAGCCGCCGCGCCGGCCGATGGACGGCGAGACGCTCTCGCCTGCCGCGCCCCGGCGCGCATCGGCTTGCGACAGTGCGGCGCATGAGGTCCACCGTCCGGACGAGCAATTGCTGCCCGTCGTCGTGGCGAGCCCCCATAGCGGCTCGGTCTATCCGCGCGCCTTCCTGGACGCATCGCCGCTCGAGCTGGACCTGCTGCGCCGCTCGGAGGACTGCCATGTGGACCGGCTTGCGGCCGGCGCGGTCGGGATCGGCGCGCCGCTGCTTCGCGCGCATTTCCCCCGCGTGTTCCTGGATGTCAACCGCGAGCCCTGGGAACTCGACCCGGCCATGTTTGCGGAGCGGCTGCCGGGCTATGTGAAGACCAGGACGCCGCGCATCGCCTCCGGGATCGGCACGATCCCGCGCCTGGTCGGCAACGGGCTGGAAATCTACCGCCGCAAGCTCACCTTCCGCGAGGCGCGGCAGCGGGTGGAGACCCTGCACGCGCCCTATCACGAGACGTTGACGGCGCTGGTCGAGGAGACGCGCCGGCGGTTCGGGCAGGCGCTGCTGATCGACCTGCATTCCATGCCGTCGGCCCGTTGGGGCGGGCGCTGGCCCGAAGGCGCGAAAGGCGCGGACATCGTGCTCGGCGACCGCCACGGCAAGGCATGCTCGCGCGGCATTGTCGCGGCCGCCGATACCCTGCTTTCGGACCGGGGCTACAGCGTGGTGCGCAACGACCCCTATTCCGGCGGATACACGACGAAGCACTACGGCCGACCCCGCAGGGGCCGCCATGCGCTCCAGGTGGAAATCAACCGGGCGCTCTACATGGATGAGGCGACGCTTGCGCCCCGGGCGGGCTTCGCGCATCTGGCCCGCGACCTCACGGCCCTGTTCGAAAGCCTCGCATGCGCCCTGCCCCGCCGGCCGGCATGAAGCCGCCCCGCATCGTTGCGGGCGACGCCCTGTTTCTCGACCTCGACGGCACGCTGGTCGAAATCGCGGCGACGCCGGACGCCGTGCGCCCTGCAAGCGGCCTGGGGGCGCTTCTCGAAACCGTTTCCCGGCGCGTCGGGTCCGCCCTCGCGATCGTCAGCGGGCGTCCCATCCACGAAATCGACCGCATACTGGCGCCTCTCGTCCTGCCTGCGGCCGGCTTGCACGGCCTCGAACGGCGCTCCGCAGGCGGCGCCTACAGCCCGCCGCCGGCCCTGCCCCGCTACGGCGGGCTGCGGACCGCGCTCCGGCGCTTCGCGGCCGACCGTCCGGGCCTCCTGTTCGAGGACAAGGGCGCGGCGCTCGCCCTGCACTACCGCGCCCGGCCCGACCTGTGCGCCGCCGCCGCCGCCGCCGTGGAGACGGCCCTCGGCTGCGCGCGCGCAGGCCTCGCTGTCCAGCGCGGCAAGGCTGTCATAGAAGTCCGTCCCGACGGCGCGGACAAGGGCGCGGCCGTCGCGGCCTTCATGTCGGAGCCGCCCTTCGCCGGCCGGCGCCCGGTGTTCGCCGGCGACGACGTGACCGACGAAGCCGCGTTCCGCGCCGTGCGGGCGCGGAACGGCGTGACGGTCCGCGTAGGCGCCAACGGCGCGACCGCCGCCGAGTGGAGCCTTGCGGACGTCGCGGCGGTCCATGCCTGGCTGGGCGATATGGAGGGATGAGATGGGTTCGCTCGAACTCAGCATGATCGGCAACAGCAGCTATGCGGCGCTGATCGATCCCGGCGGGCGGATCGTCTGGGCCTGCATGCCGCGTTTCGATGGCAATCCGGTGTTCTGCGACCTGCTGGAACCCAAGATGGACATCGGGTTCTACGACGTCGAGATCGAGGGGTTCCTGCGGAGCGAGCAGACCTATCGGCCCAACTCGGCAATCGTTGAAACCTGCCTGTTTGCCGAGAACGGAGCCGCCATCGAGATTCTGGACTTCGCGCCCCGGTTCAAGCAGTTCGGCCGGCTTTTCCGCCCGCTGACGCTGGTGCGCCGCATCCGCCGCCTGGGGGGCGCGCCGCGCATCCGCATCCGGCTGCGTCCTGCGGGCCATTACGGCGCCGAGACTCCCTATGTGACACGCGGCAGCAACCACATCCGCTACATATTGCCCGACCATGTCCTGCGCCTGACGACCGATGCGCCGGTCTCCTTCGTGCTCGACGAGACGCCGTTCCTGCTCAACCGGCCCCTCGACTTCATCCTCTCGCAGGACGAGGCGCTTACGCGGCCGGTGCATGAGGTCGCCCGCGATTTCGAGGAACGGACCGACGAATACTGGCGCGACTGGGTGCGCTACCTCGCTGTGCCCTTCGAGTGGCAGGAGGCCGTGATCCGCGCCGCCATCACGCTCAAGCTGTGCTCGGTCGAGGACAGCGGCGCCATCGTCGCGGCCGTCACCACCTCGGTGCCGGAGGCGGCGGGCACGGAGCGCAATTGGGACTACCGCTTCTGCTGGCTGCGGGACGCCTATTTCACCATTCGGGCGCTCAACCGCCTCGGCGCCACCCGCACCATGGAAGAGTTCCTGCGCTATATCCTCAATATCGTGGCCTCCAGCCCCGACGGCAGGCTGCAGCCCGTGTTCGGCATGCACATGGAAACGACGCTTTCGGAATCGGTCGTCGAAAGCCTGGGCGGCTATCGCGGCCACAGGCCGGTGCGGGTCGGCAATCTGGCCTATTTGCAGACTCAGCACGACGTCTATGGCGCCGTCGTGCTCGCCTGCGCCCAGGCGTTTTTCGACCAGCGCATCGACCTGCATGGCGACGACCGGCTGTTCGAGACCCTGGAACGGATCGGCGGGGCGGCGGCGCGCCTGTTCGACCAGCCCGACGCCGGGCTCTGGGAACTGCGCGGGCGCCAGCGCGCCCATACCTTCTCGGCGCTGATGTGCTGGGCCGCCTGCGACCGGCTGGCGCGCATCGCCATGCAATTGGAGCATCCCGACCGCGCTTCCGTGTGGAACGGGCACGCCCGCACCATCCGGGAACGGATCGAGAGGGAAGGCTGGAACGAGGAAAAACAGGCCTATGTCAGCTCGTTCGACGGTGCGGAGGTGGATGCCGCCCTGCTGCTGATGCACGAACTTTCGTTCTGCGAGGCCGACGATCCCCGGTTTCTCGGCACCATCGCCGCGGTCGAGCGCGAACTGCTCCGCGGCGACCATGTGTTCCGCTATGTCGAAGCCGACGACTTCGGAACGCCGCATAACGCCTTCAATGTCTGCACGTTCTGGTATATCGATGCGCTCGCCGCCGTCGGCCGCCGGGACGAGGCGCGGCGGCTGTTCGAGAACATGCTCGCATGCCGAAACCGTGCGGGGCTGTTGTCGGAGGACCTGGACACCAAAACGAACGAGCTATGGGGCAACATTCCGCAGACCTACAGCATGGTCGGCCTGATCGTATCCGCGCTGCGTCTTTCCAGGCCGTGGGAGGAAGCATTCTGACGAGGCGGCGCCGGTGAGCCGGCTGGTCGTCGTTTCCAACCGCGTCGCTCCGGTCGACGAGACCAAACCGACCTCCGGGGGGCTGGCCGTCGCCGTGCTGGCGGCGCTCAAGCGTTCCGGCGGCATATGGTTCGGGTGGAGCGGCGATGTCGCCGATGTGCCGGGCGAAACCGTCCGCAAGATCCCGTCCGGCAAGTTGACATACGCGACCTGCGATTTGTCGACCCGGGACCACGAGGAATATTACAACGGCTTTGCGAACAGCACGCTCTGGCCGCTGTTCCACTACCGGCTGGACCTGGCGAATTTCAGCCGCCGCAACTATGCCGGATATCGGCGCGTCAATGCCTATTTCGCCCGCAAGCTGGTCGATCTCATCGAACCCGACGACCTCATCTGGGTCCACGACTACCATCTGATTCCCATGGCCGAGGAGCTCCGCCGGGCCGGGGTCTCCAACCGCATCGGCTTCTTCCTGCACACGCCCCTGCCGCCGCTGGAACTGTTGCTCGCATTGCCGGAACACGGCGAACTGATGCGCTCGTTTTTCGCCTACGACCTGATCGGCTTCCAGACCGAAGCGGACCGCCACGGCCTGCTCGACTACGCGCTCCAGGAAGCCCGGGGCGAGATGGCGGGCGAGACCGTCTTCCGCGCTCTCGGGCGGACCGCTTCGGCGGAAGTCCATCCCATCGGGGTCGATACGGACAATATCGAGCGGGCGGCCGCCAGCGCCGCCGCGGCCCGTTACGGCTCGCGCATGCGCACCAGCCTCGGCGGGCGCCGGCTGATCGTGGGCGTGGACCGGCTGGACTATTCCAAGGGTCTGCCGGAACGCTTCGCGGCGTTCAGCCACCTTCTGGCCGCCTATCCGGCCAACCGGAACCGGGTGAGCCTGATGCAGATTGCAACGCCCACCCGCGCCGGGGTCCCCGAATATGAGGAAATCAGGCGGACGCTGGAGACGCTTGCCGGGCATATCAACGGCGAATTCGCCGATTTCGACTGGGTGCCGATCCGGTATCTCAACAAGAGCTTCGCCCGGCGCACGCTGTTCGGCCTGCTGCGCTCCGCAGAGGTCGGGCTGGTCACGCCGCTGCGCGACGGCATGAACCTGGTCGCGATGGAATATGTGGCGTCCCAGCCCCCGTCGGACCCGGGCGTGCTGGTGCTTTCGCGGTTCGCCGGCGCCGCCCGGTCGATACCCGATGCGCTGCTCGTCAACCCCTATGACGCCGAAGGCGTGGCCGAAGCCATCCAATCCGCCCTGGACATGCCGCGGGAAGAGCGGGTCGAGCGCTGGCAAGCGAATATGGAGACGCTGCGCCGCAACGATGTCGGCCGTTGGCGGGAAATCTTCGTCTCGCGGCTTGCGGAGGCGCCGTTCGGGTGACGCTGGCGCTCGTCTGCGACCTCGGCGGCACGAATATCCGCTTCGCTCTGAGCCGCGGCGGCGCGCCGCCCGAGGCGGTTGCGGTTGTCCCGGCCGACAGCTATCCGTCATTCGAGGACGCGGCGCGGCGCTATCTCGGCGAAACCGGAGTCGACCGCGCGGCGATCGCCGTCGCCGGACCCGTGAAAGACGGCCGCGTCGCGATGACAAACCGCGGCTGGACACTGGACGCCGGGTCGATTTCCGGCGCTCTCGGTATTGAAAATGCGTCCCTTTTCAACGACTTCGAGGCGCAGGCGCTGTCTTTGCCTTATCTTGGAGGCGGCGACCTTGCCCCCGTCGGCGAGTCCTTTGCGCCGGACGCGCGCGCGCCCCGCATCGTGCTCGGCCCCGGCACCGGCTTCGGCGCCGCCGCCCTGCTTCCGGAGCCCGGCGGCGGCTGGCGGGCGGTCTGCGGCGAGGCCGGGCACATGACGCTCGCGGCGGCGAACGAAACCGAAGCCGTCATGCTGGCCGAATTCCGTCAGGACTTCGGCCATGTCTCGGTCGAGCGCATTGTATCCGGCGCGGGGCTGGCGCTGCTCTGCCGCGCTCTTTCGGGAAACCGGAAGCCGGCGCCCGCCCCCGAGGAGGTGACCGCGCGCGCCGCCGCCGGGGAGCCGCTCGCCGCCGCGGCCGTCGGGCATTTCACCCGCTTCCTGGCGACCGTGGCCGCCGATCTGGCGCTGGTCTTCGCGGCCAGGGGCGGCGTGTATCTCTCCGGCGGGATCCTGCCTCGCCTCGGCCCCTGCTTCGACCGCGCGGCCTATCTCGACCGGTTCGCGGACAAGGGCCGCTTTCGGGAGTTTCTCCGCGCCATACCGAGCGCCGTGGTCACGCACCCGGCGCCGGCCCTGCCCGGCCTGGCCGCAGCCGCCTTCCAGCAGCCGGGGCGGGCGCCGTAGATATTGCCCCTCCGTCATGCCCGGAACAAGTCTGGCATGACGACGGGGTCGCCCCGGCCGGAGCGAAGCGGAGAGCCGGGGCCTCGCGCGGCAGGAACGATGCTATCCGAACGAATCCCGCTCTAGATCGGGTCCCAGTTGAAGACGTCGCCCGACCGTTCGTTGGGCGTGAACGCGGCCTTCAGGGCCGGCATGGCGTGTTCGTGGATGGCGGCCGGCGTCCAGCCCTCGCCGCGGTGCACGGAGCGCACGGGGCGGTTCTGGCTGAACAGGATCTGCTCGTTCATGCGGCTGCCGAAAATCTGCCCGGTGACGCCGCTTGCGAGGTCGGAGAGCAGATAGACCACCATCGGCGCAATCTGCGCCGGCGTCATCTGCTTGATCTTGGCGAGCCGCGCCTGCTGCTCCGGCGTGTTGGACGGGATGGTGCCGATCATGCGCGTCCAGGCGAAGGGCGACATGCAGTTGGAGCGCACATTGAAGCGCTGCATGTCGAGCGCGATCGACTTCGACAGCCCCACGATCCCCATCTTCGCCGCCGCATAGTTCGCCTGCCCGAAATTGCCGATCAGCCCCGAGGTCGAGGTGAAATGCACCATCGCCCCCGATTCCTGCGCCCGGAAACGGTCCGCCGCATTGCGCGCCACATTGAACGACCCCTTCAGATGCACCGAGATCACCGCATCCCAGTCCGCCTCCGTCATCTTGTGGAAAATCACGTCGCGCAGGATGCCGGCCACATTCACAACCCCGTCAATGCGCCCGAAGGCCTCCAACGCCTGGCGCACCATCGCGCCCGCCGCCGCATAGTCCGCAACGCTGTCGCCGTTGACGACCGCCTCGCCGCCGGCCTCCTCGACGAGCCGCGCCGTCTCCTGCGCCGGGGTCGCATCCGCCCCCGCCCCGCCGACATCGCCGCCGAGGTCGTTCACGACCACCTGCGCGCCCTCGCGCGCCGCCAGAACCGCAATCTCCCGCCCGATGCCGCGGCCCGCCCCTGTCACCAGAACCACCTTGCCTGCCAATACGCCGTCGGACATGTGTCCCCGTCCTTCCATGCTTCGTGAGTTGAGACCGGGCAGTCATAGCCCGGCAGGCGCTTCGCTAAAACCGGCGAAGCAGCCTTTCGATATAGTCGCGCTCCGGCGGCGGGCGGGTTTCGTCGCCGACGCGCCTGCGCAATTCGTCGCGGATATGGCGGGCGCGCTGGAAACCGTCTTCCCCGGGCAGCACGACATCGCCGCCGTCCGGGATCAAGCCGCCATCGCGCCGGCCGAGCGGGTCGAAACCCGATTGCCCGCCGGCGATGCCGCCCTGCCCGCCGCCGTCGCGCGCGAATTCCCGGAGCAGTTCGTCGCCCGCCTTCCGGAGGTCGCGCAAGGCCTGTCCCTGGGCTTCGAGCGCTTCGCCATGTTCGCCCGACCGCAGCGAGCCGGAGGCATCCCGCATCGACCGGTCCGCCCGGCCGAGTTCCTCCGACACGCTTCCCGAAGGGGCGCCCAGGCGGCGCATATAGTTTTCGAGCCGCCGGCGCAGCCCCTCCTGCGCCTGCTGCAGATCCGGATACCCGCTCTCCGCGCCCGGCCGACTGCCTTGCGGCCCCTGGCGCGGTCCTGCCGGCGGCGGGCGTCCCCGCCTGAAAGTGCGGTCGAGCAGGCGTTGCTGGTCGCGCCCCAGCTCCCTCAGCTCCCTGAGTTTCTTCAACATTTCGGCCTGGCGCTCAGCCTGGCCTTCGCCCATGCGCGCCAGGCGGATGTTCTCCAGTATGTTCTGGAGTTGCGAAAGCATTTCCCGCGCCTCGTCGCGCGCGCCCGCCTCCCAAAGCCGGCGGATCCGCTCGACCATCCGTTGCAGCCCCTCGCGGTCGATCAGACGGTCCCGCCCTTGCCCCTCGGGGCCCGGCGCGGCCTCATCGCCGGTTTCCCCGGCCCTGAACGCGAGTTCCCGCAACAGCCGGTCGATCGACCGGCGCAGCTCGTCGAAAAGCCTGTCGATCTCCTCTGCCGGCGCGCCTCCCTCGAGCGCGCGCATGATGGCGTCCTGGGAGGCGCGAAGCTCCCGGTCCGCAAGCGCAAGACCGCCCTCCTCCAGCCGGAGCGCCGTTTTCCAGAGCAGGCTCCGCACGCTCGCCAGGGCGGGCCCGGCCCGCTCCGCCCGGCGGAGCCGCGCCGCCGCCACGGCGAGCGCCAGGGTTACGGCCGGGTCCGCGTCATACGCCTCTGCGCCCGCGGCGATCCCGTCCAGCCGTTCCGCAGCCGCATCCTTGCCGTTCCAGCGCAATATCTTGCGTTCCTCGACGACCGCCCGCGCCACGGGGTGCTCGAACGGCCGCTCCGGCAGCACGAACGGGAGCGGCGGCCCTTCCCCTTCCTGTCCGGCGCCGTCCACGGCGACCACCTGCACGGTTACCTCGCGGCCGGCCCAGATATGCGCGGTGAGATCGAAATAGGCGTTGCCTTGGGGCGCTTCCGGGTCGCCGAGCACCGGCAGGGGCAGCGCCAGCGGCTCGGCCGCCGGCTCGTCCGGCGGGACCGTCTCAAGGCGCATTGCCGCCACCCCGTAATCGTCGTTGCCGCCATAGTCGATGCGGAAGGCGTGGCGATGGGTCGCGCGGGGCGGCATGTCGAACCGGGCGGACGGCGGGCCGTCGGGTATCACCGTGACGGGCCAGCCGGCCAGTTCGCGGTCCTCGACGATCACTGCGATGCGCCCGCCGCTGCGGATCGTCATGCTGCCCTCCGCCACCGCGCCCGAACCTTCCAGGACGGTGCGGTCCGGCCCCGCGGCGAGCACCGCGCCGCCGCCGACGCCGGCGACGCGGGCATGGACGGTGCTTCCCTCGGGGAGTTCGAAGCCCGTCTCCCCGGCTCCGACGAACAGGGTCGGCCGCCCGGTATAGACGGGCGGCTCGATCCACATATCGACCGTGACCGGCGCCGTGCGCGCGACGGCGAAGGACGGCGCCAGCGCCCGCGCAAGCCGGTCCCCGGCCTCGCCGCCGGCCATGCCGAACGCCGCCGCCAGGCAAACCAGCGCCAGTATGCGCAACGCCCAGGGGTCGCGCGCCGGCATGACGCCGGCCGGCCAACCGGCCCGCAGGCGCCGAATCCGGCCGGCGACCCGCGCCAGATGCACGCCCCAGAGGGCCTGAACCGCCGGCCCGGCCGCCGCCGGGCGGTCGTCCAGGCTTGCCAGCGGGCGGTGCCGCAGACCGCTGGCCCGCTCGACCTGGCGGTCGGCGGCTTCCGGCGTCGGCAGGCGGAACCGGCGCCAGGCCCGCCAGAGCACCCAGGCCAGCGCGGCCGCCAGCGCCGCCAGCACGGCCGCATGGGTCCAGCCGCCCAGCCGGGGCAGCGCGTCGCTGAGCGCCAGCAGCAGGAAACTCCCCAGGATTATCTGGCCGGGCCAGAAGGCCGACCAGAGCGCCTGGCCGAGCAGCGCCATGCGCGCCCGCCGACGCACCCGGGCGACGCGCCGGCGGATGTTCATGCCTCCCTGCCCGAACCGGCGAGCCAGTCCGGCACGCGCTCCAGCGCCAGGCTCTCCTCGAAGGTCGGGCGGGCGCGGACGACATCGAACCGGCCGCCGCGCACCAGCACCTCCGGCACGAGCGGACGCCCATTATAGGTCGAGGACATGACGGCGCCGTAAGCCCCGGCTTCGCAGAACGCGACGAGATCGCCTGCCTCCAGCGGCGGCAGCGGGCGCCGGTCGGCGAACTTGTCCGTAGTTTCGCAGACCGGTCCCACCACATCCGCCGGCCGGTATTCGGCTCCTGCCGGCGGGGCGTCCAGCGGCAGGATATCGTGCCAGGCGCCGTACATCATCGGGCGGACCAGATCGTTCATGCCGGCATCGACAATAACGAATCGGCGCGCGGGTGTCTCCTTGACCGCGACCACGCGCGCCAGCAACACGCCGGCCGGCCCGACCAGCCGCCGTCCGGGTTCGAAGACGAGCTCGCATTCGAGCCCGCCGACCTCTTCCTCGACAACCCTGGCATAGCCGGCCAGCGGCAGCGGTATCTCGTCGCGGTAGCGGATGCCGAACCCGCCGCCGAGATCGAGGCGGCGAATATGCGCCCCGTTCGCCCGCAGGGTGCGGACAAGGTCGGCAACGCGGCGAAACGCGCGGCGGTAGGGCTCCAGGTCGCCGAGCTGCGAGCCGATATGCACCGCAATCCCGTCCATCGACAGGCCGGGCAGCCCGACGGCCTCGCGGAACAGGGCCGGCGCCTCGGTCCAGGCGACGCCGAACTTGTCCGTCTTCCGCCCGGTGCTGATCCGGTCCAGCGTGCCGGCATCGACGTCGGGATTGATTCGCAGGGCGACGGACGCGGTCCGGCCGAGCCCGGCCGCGATGCGCGACAGGCTGCGGACCTCCGATGCGCTCTCGACATTGATCTGGAGCACGCCGCCCCGGAGCGCGGCCTCCAACTCGGCGTCGGTCTTGCCGGCGCCGGAAAAGACGACCTTCTCCGGCGCGATGCCGGCCGCGAGCGCGCGCCGCAGCTCCCCTTCCGACACGACATCCGCGCCCGCGCCCAGCCCGGCCAGCAGGCGCAGCACCGCCAGGTTCCCGTTCGCCTTCATCGCATAGCAGATGCGCGCCGGGGCCAGCACCGCCTCGAACTTGCGGTAGGCCGCCTCTATGGCGTCGGCGGAATAGACATAGGCCGGCGTGCCGACCTCCGCCGCGACATCCGCGAGCCGCACCGCCCCCGCCGCCAGGCCGCCGTCGATATAATCGAAGGGCCTCATCTGGCGGGGTAGGTCATCGGGAAGGGCGCTTCGGGTTTCGACTCCGGCGGGTGTTCGAGGTCGTTCTTGCGCCCGCAGGCGGCCAGCCCGGCGGCCAGCGCGGCGAACAGCAGCATCCAGCGCATGGTCTTCACAGGAAACGCTCCCGCGCGGCCGCCGCGGCGCGGCGCACATTGTCCGGCGCGGTGCCGCCATAGCTGGTCCGCGCCGCCATCGACCGCTCCACGGACAGCGCATCGTACACGCTTTCGTCGATTCCGGCCGCGACCGCCTGCATCGCGTCGAGCGGCAATTGCGCGAGCGGCAGCCCGCGCCGGTCCGCCTCGGCGACGAGCGCGCCAGTCGCGCGGTGCGCCTCCCGGAAGGGCATGGCGAGCCTCCGCACCAGCCAGTCGGCGAGGTCCGTCGCTGTCGGATGGCCGAGCGCCGCCGCCGCCCGCAGCCGCTCCGGGTCCGGCTCCATGTCGCGCGCCATGCCGGCGGCGGCCGCGATGGCCAGCATCAGCGAGTCGGCCGCCTCGAAGGTCGGCTGCTTGTCCTCCTGCATGTCCTTGCCGTAGGCGAGCGGCAATCCCTTGAGCATCGCGGCGAGCGAGGTGAAGGCCCCGAGCAGCCGGCCCGGCTTGGCGCGCACGAGCTCGGCCGCATCCGGGTTGCGCTTCTGCGGCATGATCGAGCTGCCCGTCGTGTAGGCGTCGGACAGGCGCACGAAGCGGAACTGCGCGCTCGTCCACAGCACAAGCTCTTCCGCGAAGCGCGACAGGTGCAGCGCGGCGATGGCGCCGGCGGCCAGGAACTCCAGCGCGAAGTCGCGGTCGGACACCGCGTCCATCGAATTGGCCGCCGGGCGGTCGAAGCCGAGCGCGGCGGCGGTCATCTCCCGGTCGATGGGAAACGGCGTGCCGGCCAGGGCGGCCGCGCCGAGCGGCGACTCGTTCAGGCGGCGCCTCGCGTCGGCGAAGCGGCCCCGGTCGCGGCCCAGCATCTCGACATAGGCGAGCATGTGGTGGCCGAAGGCGACCGGCTGGCCGTTCTGCAGATGCGTGAAGCCCGGCATGGGCAGGTCCGGATACGCCTCGGCCTTCTCGACGAAGGCGGCCTGCGCATCGGCGAGCGCCGCGTCCACGGCGTCGATCTCGTCGCGCACCCAGAGCCGGAAATCGGTCGCCACCTGGTCGTTGCGCGAGCGCGCCGTATGCAGGCGGCCGGCGGCGGGGCCGACCAGCTCCGCCAGCCGCGCCTCGATGTTCATGTGGATGTCCTCGAGCTCCGGCTTGAAGACGAAGCGGCCCGCCGCTATCTCCTGCTCGACCCGGTCGAGGCCTTCGCGGATCGCCGCGGCGTCCGGCGCGTTCACGATGCCCGCGGCTTCGAGCATGTCCAGATGCGCGCGCGAGCCGCGGATGTCCTGCGCGTGGAGGCGCCGGTCGAAGCCGATGGAGGCGTTGATCGCGGCCATGACGTCCGCCGGCCCGCCGGCGAAACGCCCGCCCCACATCGCGTTGGCTGGAGGGGCGTTGGCAGTCGGGGCGTTGGCGGGCGGGCCGGAACCGGAACTGCGGGAAGGTGCCATGCTGCGCTCGCTTCTGCTGGTCTTCTGTATCGCCGCCGGAACGGCCGCGGCGGCGGAAGGCTGGCTGCAAAACTACCGGAAGACGGACCCGCCGGCACCCGCGCCGGACGCCGCCTTCACGGGCCCCGACGGCGGCGAGATAACGCTCGCCCGGTTCGGCGGCAAGCTGGTCGTCCTGAATTTCTGGGCCACATGGTGCGCGCCCTGCCAGCGCGAAATGCCCTCTCTCGACCGGTTGCAGGGCGCGCTCGGCGGCGGGCGGCTGGAGGTCGTGGCGCTTTCCATAGACCGCGGCGGGGCCGAGCGGGTGGACCCGTTCTTCGAGACGCACGGCATCGCCCAGCTGAAGCGCTATCTGGACCCCCGCAACGCGGTCGGGAGCGCCATGAACGTCCGTATCCTGCCGACGACGGTGCTGATCGACGCCGGCGGCCGGGAGGCCGGCCGCCTCGAAGGCCCGGCGGAATGGGATGCGACGGAGATTCTGGCGTTCCTGCGGGATCAGCTCTCCGACGCGGACTCCGGCGCCTTGCCGCCGCCGAAATAAACGGTCCGGTGCGGGAACGGGATTTCGATCCCGAGCTCGTCGAAGCGCCTCTTCATCCGGCGCCGGAATTCGCGCGCGACCGCCCATTGGTGCATCGGCGGCGTCTTGAAGCGGCAGCGGACGACGACGGCGGAGTCGCCCAGCTCCTGCACGCCGAACACCTCGAAGGGCGGGATGACGCGGCGGCGCCAGCTTTCGTCGCTTTCAATGCCGGCCGCGACCTCGCGCAGCACATCGCTCACCCGGTCGGTGTCCTCGCTGTAGCCGACGCCGGCGTCGATCACCGCGTAGGAGTAGTCGCGCGTCAGGTTCTCCACCGTGCCGACCTCGCCGAACGGCACGACATGGACGGTGCCGGAGAGGTCCCGCAGCCGGATGGTGCGGATCGAAAGCGCCTCGACCGTGCCGGAGTGGCCCGCCACGGACACATATTCGCCGACCGCCACCTGGTCCTCCATGACGATGAACAGGCCGGTGATGACATCCTTCACCAGCGTTTGCGCGCCGAAGCCGATGGCGAGGCCGGCAATGCCGACGCCGGCCAGCAGCGGCGCGATGTCGATGCCGAGCTCGGAGGCGGCCGTCAGCCCGCCCACCGTCAGCAGCAGCACGGCGCTGGCGCGGCGCAGCAGCGGCAGCAGCGTGCGCGCCCGTCCGCTGCGCTGGACCGGATTGCCGTCCTCGTCGCGGGCGTCCAGATAGCGCTCGATGGCGAGGCAGAGCGCCTCCCAGAGAACGAGGAACAGGCCGAGGACCAGCGCAATCCGGACCAGCGCCCCGACGACGCGCTCGCCGACGGGCGAGGCCAGCAGGTCCAGCACCGGCGCGCGCCATGCCTCCAGCGCGGCGACCGCGGCGATGAGCCAGACCGCCGTCCGGAGGCTCCTGAGCAGCACGGGCATGTAGCGGTCGGCGCGCGCCTTCACGCCCGGCAGCCGGCGGTCGGCCCGGCGCTCCCAGCGCGTTGCCGTATCGACGAGCCGCAGGACGCCGAGGTCCGCCAGCCGCGCGGCGGCGGCGGCGGCCACGGTCCAGGCCGAAGCGGCCCCGATATAGGCGAACCCGCCCTCCACGGCGGCCGCCCAGACGAGGAAGACCGCCGCCAGATAGGCGACGGCGACGACATGCCAGATATCGGCAAGCCGGGCCCCGATCCCGCCTCCGCCCCCGCGCAACCGGTCCCGGACCGCCTCGCGGTTGCGCAGCGCCATCGAGACGGCCACGGCCAGCACCGTCAGGCCGGCGAGATCGACCAGCAGGCGGTAGGGGGCCGGCGGCAGCGCGAAAATGCGCGCGACCTCGCAGACGAGCCAGCCCCAGGCGGCGGCGAGGACCAGGCGCCGCAGCCAGACCGGCAGGCCCGCGGCGGCGTCCTCAAGCGGCGCCAGCACGGTGCGCAAGGCCAGCATCGCGAGCCGCGCCGCGCCGCTCGCATAGACGACCGCGAGGACCAGCGCCGCCGCAGTCTCCGGCAGCGCCGCCACGGAAAGCGCGGCGACGCTGGCGACCGCGAAGGCCGCGACCGGCGCGACCCCGAGCAGGACGCCCAGGGCCGCCGCCGTCAGCCGTTCGCCGACGCTCTCCGACTCCGGCGGCGCGGACGCCCCGCGCAAGCCCGCCATGAGGCGCCGCGCCGCGATTTCGACAACCAGTCCGGCAAGCAGGACCAGCAATGCCTGTCCCAGCACCGTCCAGACGGGCGCGCCGCTCGCGGGATCGTTGAATCCCTGCTCCAGCCATTGCCGGAACACGCCGGGATCGAACGCGAAGGACAGCGATCCGGCGACATCTGCGCCGACGGCCGCAATACTGTCGGTGACGGAGGCGAGCGGCCCCTGCGCCGGTTCCGCCGCCGGCGCGGCGTCTCTTCGCGCCGCCGCCAGCGCCTCGATGCGCCGGATGAGCGCCGCCCGTTTCGCCTCGTCCCGCAGCTCGGCCGCCAGCGCCTCCAGCTCCGCCGCATCCGGCCCGGCCGGCGCTTGCTGCGCTGCCGACGCAAGCGGCCAGCCCCAGAGGACCGCGAGGATCGCCAGAAGCCCGAGCGCGCGAATCATGCCGCCATGTTACACGAGGCCGGGCCCTATGGCATGGAGACCGCGGCTCGCGGGCCGGGGTGACGATCGGGATTCCGCGGACGGGTCCGTTTCAGATCGAACGGATCGTGCTCCAGTCGGAACATCGGAATGCGGCGCCGGACGCCGCGCCTCTCTCCTCGCGGATTGGAAGGGAGATTATATACTTAACCGACGGGACGCGATCAATCGCCATGCGCTGGCGTCTCGTCGTCGTGCTTCGGTTCATCGTGCTTCGCGCGCAGCAGCGCGAACGCCACCATGTCTGGCGTCGCGCCCGCATAGCGCGGGTTCAACACCTTCGGCTCCGGCGGCTTCTTCGGTTTGCTCATACCTTCAGCCCTCCCTGCATCTCCCGTTGTGCTTCTCGCCAGCGGCGGACGGCCGCCATGGTCGGTGGGCAAACAATCTGCGCCCTTACGATAATCTCATCGGCGGTGAGTATCTGAACACGGTCGAATTCCTCCGGCGGCATGTTTTCTCGTTGCTGATATTTCAGGACGCCTGCCTTCTTTGCCGCCTCTTCCATCTTCGCGGTTGGTTCAACATCGAGGATCAGGACGCCGATTTCGCTCTCTCGCTGCGCATGGTCCCGACAAGCTCCCGCACATGCTCCGGCTTGCGCCGCTTGCCGGTCTTGACTGAAAAGACGATCCTGCCCCATTGGTCGCGGCCAGCCTCATCAACCCCAAGGTGAATGTCCATACCGCCATCAACGCCCCGGTCTCCAGACTTGCGCGGATTCGGCAAGCCTCGCAATTGGCGAATCAACCAATCCTGTTTCTCATAAGCATTCAGGCGATTGTATTCCGCCATGGTCTCGGGATTTCCTTCGAGAATATCGTAATTGACCTTCGCGTATTGGCCCAATTTCCCCAACCGTTCCTGTATCTCGTCAACAGCCGGCCCGCTTATGTCAATGCCAATCCATTCTCGTTTCAAACGATGCGCAACCTCTATTGCGATTCCATATCCACAGAATGGGTCAAGAACAATATCCCCAGGGTTTGTAGATGAACGAATAATCCGGTCCAGTAAATCGTTTGGCTTCTTAGTAGGGTATTCTGTCGACTCTCTCTTTCTCAGAACGTCCGTTATTACATCTTGAACCGGAACGCCTTTCGACATATCGATATAAACTCTTCGTCTTGGCACACCATTTTGTTTTTGGGCCAGTGAATTTCGTCCCTTCCGTCCAACTCATCCAGACGGTGTTTCGGGAATTTCCAAATATCCCGCCGGCCGCGCCACTCATATTCATAGCCGCCACCAGATAAACTGCGAGCCTGTAATGGAGAAGTCATATACCGTCCGTTATCATCCTCATGCTTATAGCTTTTTTCGGGTCTTATACGCTTGGCTAGCCAAGTCACGCCTAAGACGTTGACGCGACTGGCGGTTTCCTGGGCGGCTTGCGCAGAGACGGATCGGGCAGGTGTAGCGGCGGCGAAAATCGCCCGCGCGACTTCCTCAGGCGTGGCGTCCAGCTTCGGGATCGGATTCGGCGGACGCCCGCGATTTCGCTTCGTATTTTCGGTCATGGCAGAACTCCTATCAGGACAAGGGGAACTGCGGGGACGCCGCGCCCTTGCCGCAAGACATTGAGTAAGTCGCGCTCGTAATAGGGAACGCCACTCGACATTTCCTTCTCGAGGTGCTTCGTGGGAAGGATTTCGATTCCTACGTCGATTATGTCTGACACGTAGAAGCTCAAGTGCTTCACGAAAAGATCGTGCGCTACGAAGGCATACTTCCCGAATTGAACCTCAACGGCGACGCGCTCTTTCACGAAATCGGTCTGATTGTAGGACATGATTGGCTCATGCCCGGCGGCTTCAATCGCCGCTTTCTGTTCCTCAGCAGGCAGCCTGTAAATGCCGCGCAAGAGCCGCTCGTCCGCCGTCACCCAGAAGGTATTGCGCCGCTCTTCCCAGTCCAACGCTTCCAGCCCGACCTTGAACGCCGCATTCATATCCAGCGGCGAGTAGAGCATCCGCCCGCGCATCGTCTTCTCTTTCGAGGCTTTCGTCTTGCAGGCTTCCGCGTCCACGGCGTCGATAACGGCTAAAACCTCGTCCCAAAGTTCCCGCCGATGGACGATAAGGTATTCTTCGCCGTTCAGGTGCGAGTATTTCGCGCCGATCCGCATCAGTGACCGCCGTTAGGCAGGGCTGGGTCATATATCGGCGTGCCCATACGGCGAGTCTTCAACCCGCCCTCTTTCAACCGGTCGATACGGGATAGCGCAATCTCGATATATCGGCGCTGGGTATCGCATCCGTAAGCCGAGCGCCCGTGCATCAGGGCCGCAATCGCTGTCGAGCCGACGCCAAGATAGGGATCGAACACCGCGTCCCCCTGGTTGGTCATCGACAGGACAAGCCGTTCGACAAGTTCGACCGGGAACTGGCACGGGTGGATCGTTTTCTCTGGATGATTGTTCTTCACATTCGGGAACTGCCAGACATCCGACGGGTTCTTGCCCTTCGGGTTGCCTGACAATTCCCCGGCGCGCGGTCCCTTGAAGTGTCGCTTTCCAGGGTATTTCGCCGGAACCCGGATCGGGTCCAGGCGCCAGGTGTAAGCGTCGCCCTTGGTCCACCAGTTGATCGTCTCATAGCGGCCCGAGAGGCGCTTCGAGCAATGCAGCCCATGGCCGAAATGCCAAACGATCCGGTTGCGCAGCTTGAGTTCGGCGTCCCGGAAGATCGGGTAGAGCAGCGAATCCAGCGGCACGATCTCGCCATTCTCCACATAGTTGCCCACTTGCCAGCAAATCGAGCCGTCGTCGTCCAGCAGGCGGACGCACTCGCCTATGACGCGCTTCTGTCCGGCCAGCCATGCGTCGAGAGAGGCGCGGCGTTCATATGCCTTGCCGAGATTGTAGGGCGGCGAAGTGACGATCAGCTTGAACGCGCCGTCGTTCTGCTTCTCCATGAAGTCCAGATTGTCGGCGCACTCTATAACGGCGCGCGAAGTGTTCTGCCCCATGGCTATGCCGCCGGCCGCGAACCGGAGGGAAGGCCGTTATCCGCTATGAGCGCCGCACAGGTCAGGCGGCGGCCTTCGAAGCGCCAGGCCATGGCCGCCATTTGGTCGATCGTGTCGAGGTCGCGGATATTGTTGCGTCCGACGAACTCTTGCACATACCGGCCAAGGCGCTTCGCGGACAGCTTGTGGAAGGTTCCATGGAAGCCGCGCTTGAAGAGACTCCAGAACCCTTCCATCCCGTTGACCGTCACTTCGCCCCGGACATACTCGCTGGCGCCGTGATTGACCGTCTCATGCTCGCGGGGCAGCCCCGTGCAGGCCGTCGCCTCGTCCGTATATACCGTCGCGGTCTCCGCCGTCCGGTCCGTCACGAATTTCTGTAGCGTCGCACCGTCCGTCCGCTCGACGACCGCCGCGCTTACCTGCTTCGAGGGGCGGTCCTTGACGCCCGCAACGATGGTCTTGCCGACGCTCCCGCGTCCGGCGCCGGCTTCGCGCAACTCTTTGCGCTTCCGGTTCGACATATTCTTCCGCTTGCCGCCAACGGCGGTTTCGTCCGCCTCGGTTGGCCCGGTGAAAAGCAGCTTGTCGCGGCCTTCCATGAAGCCTTCCCGGATGCGCTGCATGAGGAGCCAGGCTGTCGCCTGCCGGATACCGACTTCCCGGTAGAGCGTCATACTGCTTGTGCCCTTGAGGCCGGTCGTCATCATGTAGAGCGCGATGGCCCACTTCTGGAGGCCGAGCTTCGTCCCCTGCATGACCGTGCCCTTGCGGACGCTGAAATGCGCCCGGCAGTCCCGGCAGCGGTAGGGCATGGGCTTCCGGCTCGCCACGACGGCGGTGTTGAAGGAACCGCAGTCCGGGCAATGCCGCTCGCCGCCCGGCCAACGCTGTTCCTCGAACCACCGCTCGGCAGCCGCATCGTCCGGGAACAGCCTCAACAGTTCCATGACCGTCATCCCCGTGCGGTGGCTGCGTCCCGGTGCTTTCTGGCCCATGTCATCGTCCTCGCTTTATTGATGATATACTGGGGCATGTTCACACTAATGTTCAATAATGCTATCGTGTCGGCCGGTCCCTCGCCAGCGAGTTATTCGGTATGGAACTCAGCCAAGCCCAGTACGAACGCATTGCCCCGCATCTGCCGGTCCAACGCGGCAACGTCGCCGTGTCCAACCTCCAGGTGCTCAATGCCTTCCTCTATGTCGTCGAGCACGGCTGCAAGTGGCGCGGACTGCCGCCTCGCTTCGGCAAGTGGCATACCGTCTACACCCGGATGAACCGGTGGTCGAAGAACGGTGTGCTCGCGCGGGTCTTCGAGCACCTGCAGCGCGAGCGGATGGTGCATATGACGCTCGATGTGGTCTCGCTGGGCAGCACCAGCGTGAAGGTCCATCCCGATGGCGCCGGGGCGCTGAAAAAAACGGTCCGCAATGCATCGGCAAGTCGCGGGGCGGATGGAATACCAAAGTTCATCTGGTTGCCGCAGATGAGCGAACGGCCGTGACCTTCGCGCTGTCTGCCGGCCAAGCCCACGATGCGCCCGAAGGACGCAAGCTACTCGAACGTCTGGGGCGCCAGAAGACACCCCGGTCCCTGCTGATGGACCGTGCATACGAAGGCGACGCGACACGGCGGTTGGCGTCAGCGCTGGGGTTTACGCCAGTGGCGCCGCCGCTCAGGACTCGTACCGCGCCCTGGAAATACGATCGGCAGTTGTACAAACGCCGTAATGAGGTGGAGCGGCTGTTCCGACGGCTCAAGGGCTTCCGGCGCATCTTCACACGCTACGACAAGCTCGACGCCATCTTCCTCGGCTTCATCACCTTCGCGCTCATCGTCGAGGCACTGCGTTAGTGTGAATACTCCCTAGCCAATATCCGGGCTGTGTCAACCCCCTTTGGCTAGTTTTCCGTATAATTCCCCTTTTTTCTATATGAAGCGGGTCGTATGGCGTTCGCGCGTCACCGGTCCAAGTGAACTTATCGGACATGGTATAAAACAGAATTGTGTCGTGGATACGCCCCCACCGTCTTGCGTCGTTATGAGAGGACATCCGCTTCCATACAATTTCATTGCGGAAATTTGAATATCCGAAAATTCCATCCATAAGAATTTTAACATAATGACTTACAGTAGGGTCGCAGTGCATGTAGATACTGCCGGTCGGCTTTAACACTTTCTTCAGCAACACCAATCGCTGTGTCATATACATTCAAAGGGCTTATCCCTTTGGGTCCGGTTTGACGAGATATTGAGTTTCCGGCGGTCGTCGGCATCATGTTCGTATAGTGTTCCGATATGGCCAGCCGCTGGAAATATGACCGCCCGATGTCCCGCGCCACCTTCGAGGCGCGCTTTCCCGATGAAGCCTCCTGTGCCCGGCCTCTCGCCGCCAGACGCTGGCCCGACGGCTTCGTGTGCCCCGCCTGCGGCCATGACAGGGGCCGGGAACTGAAACGGCGCCGGGCGAGCCGGGAATGTGCGGCCTGCGGGAAGGAGACCCCGGCGACCGCAGGCACGATCGTGCACCGCAGCCCCTTGCCCCCGAAGATCCGGTTCATGGCCGTTCACATCGCGACCAGGCACTCGAATGGTATCTCCGCCCTGCAACTCCAGGCCCGGCTCGGGCTCGGCAGTTACAAGAGTGCCCGGCTCGGGCTGCACAAGCGGCGCCGCGCCATGGTCGATCCGGATCGTAGCTTGCTTGAGGACCCGATCGAGATCGATGAGGCCCCCCTCCCGTTCCGCACCGCAAGAGACCCGGCCACGGGTGGGCAAGGTCGCAGCCCACAAGGCAAGATGCGCATTGCCGGCGCGGTCGAGCTATCGCCCGAGGGCGAGCCATGCCGCATCCGGCTGGCGCCGATCGGGGATTTCTCCGCGCGCCGCCTTCGTGCCTTCGTTGCCGGGACCCCGGCGCCGGGCGCGCGGGTGATGGCCGAGGGCTGGAGAGGGTATTGCGGCCTGCCCGACCACGACCGCCAGCCCAGGGTCGTTGGCGCAACGCCCGCCCCTCTCGTGCTGACGTGGATCCATCGTGTGTTCTCGCACCTGAAGCGCCGGGCGCTCGGAACCTGCCATGGCCTGCGCCGCGCCCATCTGCGCCGCTACCTCGACGAGGGCGTGTTCCGCTGGAACCGTCGCCGCCACACCGCAACGGCTTTCGACACCCCGCTCGGCATCGGCACGCGCCTGCGACCCGCCGACTGCCGCGACAGCGCCGGACAACACGTCCGATCGCCGCAGGCCGGGCGCCAGCCGCCGCCCGCCCTCCGATCCGCCTCAATCGGGGCCGAATGCCGTCCCGCCAACCTGCATGACAGCGCTCGAAACCAACTTCCCCAAGTCCAAAACTCCCACACATCCCCCGGCACGGTCCGAAAACCGCGCCTGGAACGTAGAAGGCCGATCAACATATGGGGTGACCGGAAACAAAGGGATAAGCCATTCACTCTTATAGAATCTTTGGAATTTTCAATCGGTTGCAGATGTGCTTCAAGATGCAGGCTGGTGAAGGAGGCCCGCCTGCATGACACGCCCTCTTTCGAATGATCTGCGCCGCCGGGCGGTGAGGGCGGTGGTTGATGGCGGCATGTCGCGCCGAGGAGCGGCACGGCGCTTCGGGATCGCGCCTTCGACGGCGATCAAGTGGGTCCACGCCTGGCGTCGCACGGGCAGCTATCGGTCGAGGGCGCAAGGCGGCGACAGGCGCTCGCAGCGGATCGAGGCGCGGGCCGAGGTGGTTCTGGCACTGGTCGAAGAGACCCCGGACATGACGCTGGCGGCGATCGCTACCCATCTGGAGGACGAGCACGGGCTGCGGGTGTCCCGGAGCACCGTGTGGCGCTTCTTCCACCGCCGCGCCATCACCTTCGAAAAACCGCGCACGCCAGCGAGCAGCAACGCCCTGACGTGCTGAGGCGTCGGCGCGCCCGGCTCGAAGCCCAGCCCGGGTTCGCCCCCGAGACGCTCGTCTTCGTGGACGAAACCGGGGCTGCCACCAAGATGGCGAGACGCTCGGGCCGGGCGCTGCGCGGGCAGCGCTGCCGGGCGCCGGCGCCTCATGGGCACTGGAAGACCGCAACCTTCGTCGGCGCACTGAGACTGAGCGGCATGACCGCCCCCATGGTGCTCGACGGCGCCATGCACGGCGCCGCTTTCCTCGCCTGCGTCGAGAAAAGGCTGGCGCCCATCCTCAAACCCGGCGACATCGCGGTAGATGGACAACCTCCCCGCCCACCGCAGTGTGGCCGCCCGAGACGCCATCCACAGGGCCGGGGCCGAGTTGCGCTTCCTGCCGCCCTGCAGCCCCGACTTCAACCCGATCGAGAGGGCCTTCTCCAAGCTCAAGGCCTCCCTCAAGCGACGCCCCGCCCGCACCATCCCGGAACTCCGGGACGCCATCGGCGAAGCCACAAACACCTTCACATCCGCCAAGTGCCAAAACTACTTCACTGCTGCAGCATATGAACGTGTCCGATCGGATAGTGCTCTAGATCAAGCTCTCAACGCACATACTCGCGGCAATTGGGCCGTCGCGAATACGCAACTTCTGACTTTTATGGAAAGTCTTCTGAATGAAATTTCATGCTTGTTGAAACCAAACGAAACCGAGAACACAACCTCGGAAAATAACCGGGAATTTCTTGGTAGAATTGATTTTCTCTCTGGGGAACGTAAAGAATGGTCTGATGATGGGGAAAACTATATAAACGGTTTATTCAAGACCTGCTTATCCTTTAATTTGATCGTGTCCTAGGCGGTGGTGTAAGAGCCTGGGACACGATCAGGCTATCTGCTCGACACGAACATCTTCATCCAGGCGAAAAAGCTGCATTACGGCTTCGATTTCTGTCCGGCGTTCTGGGATTGGCCGATAGCGCAGAACGGAAGAGGGAGAGTGGCAAGCATCGAAAAGGTCGCGGACGAATTGTTCGTTGGCAAGGACGATCTGTCGGCTTTGGCGAGGGAACGCGGCCGCGGTTTCTTCCTGAAGCCGGATGAAGATACGCTGTCCGCTCTGCGCACAGTCAGCATATGGGCCAATCGCAGCGGATATCGGGCGGCCGCGGTTTCGACATTCCCCGGACTCGCCGATTGCTGGCTCGTCGCCCATGCGCAGGCTCACGGATATACCGTCGTCACGCATGAGGTCGCTGCGGGCACGGTTCGGAGAATCAAGATTCCGGATGTGTGCCGGTCTCTCGGCCTGCGCTACACGACGCCCTGTGCGATGCTGAGGAGCGAGAGCGCCCGCTTCGTGCTCGGCGATGACAGGACACGGGCCTGAAAGCGGATAAGCAATGGAGCCGCCAGACTACTCCGCCAGCACCCAGGTGTCCTTGACGCCGCCGCCCTGGCTGGAATTGACGACCAGCGAGCCTTTGCGCAGCGCGACGCGGGTGAGGCCGCCGGGGACGAGGCGGATGGTGCGGCCGATGAGGCAATAGGGGCGGAAATCGACATGGCGGCCGGCGACGCCCGTATCGGCAAGCGAGGGCGATGACGAGAGCTCCAGCGTCGGCTGGGCGATGAAGCCCTCCGGGTCGCGGCGGATCTTGTCCGCGAACCCGGCGCGCTCTTCGGCGGTGGAATGCGGCCCGATCAACATGCCGTAGCCGCCCGAGCCGTGGACTTCCTTCACCACCAGATCGTCCAGCCGGTCCAGCACATAAGCGCGCTCCTCGTCATGCGAACAGCGCCAGGTGGGCACATTCTGCAGGATCGGCTCCTGCCCGAGATAGAAGCGGATCATCTCCGGCACGTAGACATAGACTTCCTTGTCGTCCGCAATGCCGGATCCCGGCGCCGAGCAGAGGGTCACGCCGCCGGCGCGGTAGGCGTCGAACAGGCCGGGGACGCCGAGCAGGCTGTCGGGCCGGAAGGAGAGCGGGTCGATGAAAGCGTCGTCGATGCGCCGGTAGAGCACGTCCACGTGCTCGGGCCCCCGCGTCGTGCGCATCCAGCACCGGCCCTCATCGACGAACAGGTCCTGCGGCTCGACCAGCTCGATGCCCATCAGGTCGGCGAGGAAGGAATGCTCGTAATAGGCGGAGTTGAACGGCCCCGGCGTCAAGAGCGCGACAACGGGATCGTCGAAACAGGCCGGCGGGGCCACCTCCTCCAGCGTACGGCGCAGCTCCTCCGGATAGACATCGACCGGCTCGACATTGCCGGAGCGGAAGAGTTCCGGGCAGGTCCGCATCATGCACTCGCGGTTTTCGAGCATGTAGCTGACCCCGGAGGGCGTGCGGCAATTGTCCTCCAGCACCTGGAATTCCCGCTCGCCGGTGCGCACGATGTCGATGCCGATGACATGGGAGTGGATCCGGCCCGGCGGCCTGACCCCGATCATCGCCGGCTCGAAGGCGGCATTGCGGTAAACCAGCCGCTCCGGCACGATTCCGGCGCGCAGGATTTCGCCCCGGTGATAGACGTCCTGGAGGAAGGCGTTGAGCGCAAGCGCCCGCTGGCGGATGCCGCGCTCCAGCCGGCGCCACTCGTCGGCGGCGAACACCCTCGGGATGAGATCGAAGGGAATCAGCCGTTCCGGGTCCCCGTCCTCGCCATAGACGGCGAAGGTGATGCCGATCCGCCGGAAGACCGCCTCGGCCTCCGCCGTGTGCCGGCGCAGCGTGTCAAGGCCGCTCGCCTCGATCCAGGCGGCAATGTCGTTATAGGGCGCCCTCAATCCGGCGCCATCGCCGGTCATCTCGTCGAACATGCCGGCCCCCTTTCCCGGCCGGTTCTGCGGCGCGGGCCGCCGCCTCCCGTCAGATCGGGTCCCAGTAGAACACGTCGCCGTCCCGGTCGAGCGGCGAGAACGCCGCCTTCAGGGCCGGCATGGCGTGTTCGTGGATGGCGGCGGGCGTCCAGCCCTCGCCGCGGTGCACGGAGCGCATCGGTCGGTGCTGGTTGAAGATGAATTGCTCATTGCGGCGGGAGGCGAAGATCTGGCCCGTGACGCCGCTTGCGAGGTCGGACAGCAGATACACCACCATCGGCGCAATCTGCGCCGGTTGCAGCGTCTTCAGCTTCTCGATGCGCTCCAGCTCCTGCGGCGTATGGGCGGGAATGGTCTCGATCATGCGCGTCCAGGCGAAGGGCGACATGCAGTTGGAGCGCACATTGAAGCGCTGCATGTCGAGCGCGATCGACTTCGACAGCCCCACGATCCCCATCTTCGCCGCCGCATAGTTCGCCTGCCCGAAATTGCCGATCAGCCCCGAGGTCGAGGTGAAATGCACCATCGCCCCCGATTCCTGCGCCCGGAAACGGTCCGCCGCATTGCGCGCCACATTGAACGACCCCTTCAGATGCACCGAGATCACCGCATCCCAGTCCGCCTCCGTCATCTTGTGGAAAATCACGTCGCGCAGGATGCCGGCCACATTCACAACCCCGTCGATGCGCCCGAAGGCCTCCACCGCCTGGCGCACCATCGCGCCCGCCGCCCCATAGTCCGCAACGCTGTCACCGTTGACGACCGCCTCGCCGCCGGCCTCCTCGACGAGCCGCGCCGTCTCCTGCGCCGGGGTCGCATCCGCCCCCGCCCCGCCGACATCGCCGCCGAGGTCGTTCACGACCACCTGCGCGCCCTCGCGCGCCGCCAGAACCGCAATCTCCCGCCCGATGCCGCGGCCCGCCCCCGTCACCAGAACCACCTTGCCTGCCAATACGCCCATCCGAGCCGGCTCCCCAGTTTCCGCCGGCGTCAGCATAGATTGCCGCGCCCGCTTTCGCGAGCATCGAGAACGCCGGCGCCTGTCACCCCGGCGAAGGCCCCCGGCACGGGCCGCCGATTTGACGCGGCCACAGGGTACCCGCATAATTGCCCGACTGGCAGCTTGGCGAACCGCCGGGCTGAAACATAGCGGCGGTATTTCCGGAGCAGTCACGACTATCGTTGCTTCTGTGCCGCGCCGCGGCGGAATTCGCCGAATGCCGCTGCGAAGAGATCGACAAATGGCGCGTCTGGCCCGGTGGGAGTTTCTGTATCGGACCGCATTACCCATAACGCGACCGGGGCAGACAGAAGGGAGAGCACAAGCATGAAAGATATCGAGAAGTTCCAGCAGATGGTTCGCGACGGCGTGATGGGCCGGCGCGATTTCCTCGCAGCCCTGGGCGCGCTCGGCGTCACCGGCGCCGCCGCAACGGGTTTCCTGCACTCGTCCAGCGCGCTGGCCGCGACGCCGCGCAAGGGCGGGACGGTGCGCTACGCGAACAACCTCCACGGCCCCGACGACCAGATGGACCCGATCGTCTTCACCTCGGGCATCGACTACGCGCGGGGCCGCGCCAGCTATAACGGCCTCGTCCAAATCCGCGACAACATGGTCCTCGCTCCCGAGCTTGCGGAGGAATGGTCGGCCAATAGCGACGCCACCGAATACACCTTCAAGATCCGCAAGGGCGTGGAGTTCCACGACGGCTCGACGCTGACCGCCGACGATGTGGTGTGGAGCATGAACCGCCATCTCGGCGAGGACTCGCCGTCGGTCGCGAAGGCGCTCTTCGCGTCGGTGCAGGAGTGGAAGAGGGTGGACGGCCACACGGTGAAGGCGGTCCTGTCGTCCCCGGACTCGGACCTGCCCGCGAAGCTCGGCGAGAAGCAGGCCAAGGTCGTCAAGATGGACACCGAGGACTTCCGGAAGGGCAACGGCACGGGCCCCTACATCCTCGAGTCGTTCGAGGCCGGCGTGCGGTCCACCCATGCGCGCAACCCCAACTACTGGCGGGACGGGCCGAATTTCGACGCGCTGGAAATCACGGCCATCACCGACCCGCTCGCGCGCGCCAATGCGCTGATCGCGGGCGATGTGGACCTCATCGCGCAGGTCGATTCCAAGAGCATCGCGCGGGTCGAGCAGGCCGACAATGTGCGCGTCATCTCGACGCCGACAAGCCGCTATACCGGCATCTGCATCCTGAAGAACACCGCTCCGGGCGAGAACGACGACTTCGTCAGGGCCATGCAGTTCATCCAGGACCGCGAGCGCATCGTGCGCTCGATCCTCAAGGGGCACGGCACGGTCGGCAACGACCACCCGGTGGGTCCGGCTTTCGGCCCGGACTACTGCCATGAGCTGGCGCAGCGCGCGTTCGACCCGGACAGGGCGAAGTTCCATCTGGAGAAGTCGGGCGTCACCGCGGCCGAGCTCTATGTCGCGCCGGTCGCGCCCGGCATCGAGGAAATCTGCCTCCTGATGCAGGCCAACCTGAAGAAGATCGGCTTCGACCTCACGATCAGGAAGGTGCCGACGGACGGCTACTGGGGCGCCGTGTGGATGAAGGAGCCCATGAATGTCGTGTCGTGGAACATGCGCCCCACTGCGAACGCGCAAATGGCCATCCAGTTCGCGCCGGGCGCGGCCTGGAACGACACCTTCTGGAACAACGAGCGGATGGGAGAGCTGCTGACGGCCCAGCTCGCCGAGACCGACGCCGCGAAGCGCCACGCGATGCTCTGCGAAATGCAGACCCTGATCCACAATGGCAGCGGCATGGTCATTCCCTGCCACGTGAACGACATCGACGGCGCCAGCAACAAGGTCCAGGGCATCCCGAACGTGCCGCTCGGCGCGCTCGGCGCCTATGAATGGGTCGAGTTCGCGTGGATGGAAGCCTGAGCGCTTCTGCGCCGCGGTCCGTGTGAAGGAGGCCCGCGCGGTTCCCGCCGCGCGGGCCCGCCCCTCCCCGCGTCGATGCGCGGGGGGCCTTCCGGATCCTTCGCCGCATGACGCTGCTCCACGCCATACTGCGCCGGACCGCGTTCGGCATCGCGACGCTGTTCGTGGTGTCGGTGCTGATCTTTATCGGCACCAGCATCCTGCCGGGGGATGTCGCCAACATCATCCTGGGCCAGATGGCGACGCCGGAATCCCTGGCGGCGCTGCGCGCCAAGCTCGGCCTGGATGAGCCTGCGCATGTCCGGTACTTCATCTGGTTGAGCGACCTGCTGACCGGGGACCTCGGTTTCTCGAAGGCCGGCGCCGGCGCCGGGACCATCGGCACGCCGATCTCCGAAATGCTCATGCCGCGGCTGGCCAACACGCTCAAGCTGGCCACCGCCGTTGCGGTGGTCGCGGTTCCGTTCGCGGTGACGGTGGGGCTGTTGGCCGCCATGTATCCCGGCACGAGGCTCGACCGCGCCGTCACCTTCACGACGCTCGGCCTCATCTCGGTGCCGGAATTCCTCGTCGCCACCCTGCTGGTGCTGGTGCTGGCGGTCCAGCTCGGCTGGCTGCCGGCCACCGCCTATATCAGCGGGCAGGAAACCGGCTGGAAGTTGGTCCGGGCGCTGGCGATGCCGGCGCTCACGCTGGTCGTCGTGGCCTCCTCGCAGATCATGCGCATGACGCGGGCCACGGTGCTCAATGTGATGAGCTCGCCCTATATCGAAATGGCGATCCTCAAGGGGGTGCCGCGCAAGCGGATCATCCTGCGCCATGCGCTGCTCAACGCGGTGGGGCCGATCGCGAATGTCATCGCCCTCAACCTCGCCTATCTCGTGAGCGGCGTGGTCATCGTTGAGACGGTCTTCGCCTATCCGGGGCTGGCGAAGCTGATGATCGACGCCGTGCAGACCCGCGACCTGCCGCTGGTGCAGGCCTGCGCGATGATCTTCTGCGCGACTTACATCGTGCTGATCTTCGTCGCCGACCTGGTGTCGATCCTGTCGAACCCGCGGCTGCGGCATCCGAAATAGAGGCAACGCCCATGGCCGAGAGCATCGAGGGAACCGGGACGGCAACCGCCTTCGAGGAATTGCCGGACGCGCCGCCCCGGCGCCGGCTGCGCCTCTCCTGGAGCGGCAAGCTCGGGGCGTGCGTGGTGGCGTTCTGGATGGCCATCGTGTTCATCGGCCCGTCGATCTCGCCCTATCACGAGGCCGACATCCTGGACGAGGCGCTGTTCATCGTGCCCGGCAGCGACAATCCCTATCCCGAGACCGACTACCAGCCGCCGAGTTCGATCGCATGGCTGGGCACCGACTATCTGGGCCGCGACACGCTCTCGCGGACGCTGTTCGGCGCGCGCACGACCATCGGCATCTCGCTGGCCTCGACGCTGCTGGCCTATCTCGCAGGGGTCACGCTCGGCATCGCGGCCGCGGTCGGCGGCAATGTCATGGATTCCGTGCTGAGCCGGTTCAACGACGCCATCCTGTCGATCCCGAGCATCATGCTCGCACTGGTCGTCATCGCCGCCGTCGGCAGCACCATCCCGATCCTGATCGTGCTGACCGGCCTCATATACGCCTCCACCGTGTTCCGGATCGCGCGGTCGCTGGGGCTGGACGTGAAGGTGAGCGACTTCGTCGAGGCGGCGCGGGTGCGCGGCGAGGGCCTCTGGTGGATCGTCACCCGCGAGATCCTGCCCAATGTCGCCATGCCGATGGCGACCGATTTCGGGCTGCGGTTCGTCTATGTCATCCTGTTCATCTCCAGCCTGAGCTTCCTCGGGCTCGGGGTGCAGCCGCCCCAGTCCGACTGGGGCAGCATGGTCCGGGAGAACCTCTCCGGCCTTCCCTACGGCGCCGTCGCGCCGCTGGTGCCGGCGCTCGCGATCGCCACGCTCACGGTCGCCATCAACCTCATCGTGACGATATCTCCGCCCATGCCGGCGGGCGGCTGGCGAAGAGGATGCTCTGATGCCCGCGCTGCTCGAGGTGGACGGCCTGAAGATCGACGCGCGCAAGGATGACGGCAGCCTGGCGCCCATCGTGAAGGGCGTGAGCTTCGCCATCGAACGCGGAGAGGTGCTCGCGCTCATCGGCGAGTCGGGTTCGGGCAAGACCACCATCGCCCTTTCGGCGCTCGGATATTCCAAGCCTGGCCTGGAATTCACCGGCGGCGAGGTCCGCCTGGACGGGCGCGATGTGCTCTCCATGCCTCCGGACGAGACGCGCGCCCTGCGGGGCCAGCGCGTCGCCTATCTCGCCCAGAGCGCCGCCGCCACCTTCAATCCCGCGCTGACCATCGGCGAGCAGGTCACCGAGTCGCCCATCCTCCACGGACAGATGGGCCGCGAGGAGGCCGAGGCGCGGGCCGGGGAGCTTTACCGGGCGCTGGAGCTGCCGGACCCGGACCTGCTTGGCAAGCGCTATCCCCACCAGGTCTCGGGCGGCCAGTTGCAGCGGCTGATGGCGGCCATGGCGCTTTGCGGCAGGCCGGACCTGCTGATTCTGGACGAGCCGACCACCGCGCTCGACGTCACGACCCAGATCGAGGTGCTCAAGGCCTTCAAGTCCGTCATAGAGCGGGAAGGGGCGGCGGCGCTCTATGTCACGCACGACCTTTCCGTCGTCGCGCAGATCGCGGACCGTATCGTCGTTCTCTATGCGGGCGATGTCCTGGAGCGCGGGGACGCCGACCAGGTCATCAACCGGCCGACCCATGACTATACGCGGCGCCTGATGGCGGCGGTGCGCCCGCCTCCCGCCGCCGGACAGGGCGACGAGGCGCTGGCGGAGCACTTGCGGGACAGCCCCGCTCTCGAAGTGAAGGACATCAGCGCAGGCTACGGCCGGCGCATGGACGGCTCGGTGGCCGTCAAGGTGCTGCGCGATGTCAACCTCAGCGTGCAGCGGGGGCGCACGGTCGGGATCATCGGCGAGTCGGGCTGCGGCAAGTCCACCCTCGCGCGGGTCATGTCAGGCCTGCTGCCCGCGACCGACGGGGACATATTGCTCGACGGGGAGGCGCTTCGCCCCGCCCTCCAGCAACGGGATCGCAGCGAGCTCCGGAAAATCCAGTTCGTGTTCCAGATGGCGGATGTCGCGCTCAATCCGCGTCAGAGGATCGGCGGCATTCTCGGGCGCCCGCTCGAGTTCTATTTCGGGCTGAGGGGAAAGGAAAAGCGACAGCGCGTCAGCGAACTGCTGCAGATGGTGGAATTGCCGGCCGAGTTTGCCGGGCGGTATCCGGAAGAGCTTTCCGGCGGCCAGAAGCAGCGCGTCAACCTGGCGCGCGCATTGGCGGCGTCGCCGGAAGTGCTGCTCTGCGACGAGGTGATTTCCGCGCTCGACACCATCGTCGGCGCCAATGTCATCGAGCTCCTCAAGCGGTTGCGGCGGCAAAGCGGCGTTTCGTTCGTCTTCATCAGCCACGACCTTTCCACCGTCGCGTCCTTCGCCGACGACATCGTCGTGCTCTATGCCGGGCGGGTCGTCGAGCAGGGTCCGACCGACCGCGTGCTCTCGCCGCCCTGGCATCCCTACACCCGGCTCCTGATCGCGTCCGTTCCGGAGCTGCGCATCGGCTGGTTGGAGGAGACGATGAAGAGCCGGGAAGCGCAGGCGGGCATTGACCGCGTCGTTACGATGACCGATGTGGGCTGCCCGTTCTTCGACCGCTGCCCGATCGGCATCGAAGGGACCTGCGACCGCGAAACGCCGCCCGTCCGGCATCTCGGCGGGCGACATGCCATCGAATGCCACCGAAGCGAGGCGGGGTTCCTGGAAGGCTCGCCGCCTGCCTGACCGCGGCCCTGCCGCATCAGGCGGCCGGCGGCCTGCGCCTTCGGCCGAGCAGGCGGCGCAGCTCGCCGGCCCTGACGGCGCCGAGGCCGAGCGCGGCGAGGGCGTAGACCCCGAGGCCGCCGCCGCAGAGCGCCGCCAGCGCCGCGATTCGCCCGGCCTCCCCGCCGTCGAGCCAGGAGCCGGCCGCTTCGATCCCGGCGGCCAGCGCCGCCGCCATGATGAGCGCGGCCGCGGCCGCGCGCGGCAGCCGGGAGAGCAGGCGCTTGTCCGCCCGGCAATGGTCGCGCCGTCGGAGCGCGGCCCAGAGCAGCGCCATATTCGCCCAGGCCGCCGCGCTCGTCGCCGCGGCGATGCCGACATGGCCGATTGCGCGGTAGAGCGCCAGGCTGAGGCCCGTATTGAGCACCACGACGACAACCGTGATCCGGAACGGGGTGCGCATATCCCCGCGCGCGAAGAACCCCGGCTGCAGAATCCGCACCAGCACGAAGGCCGGCAGGCCGGCCGCGAAGGCGGCGATGGCGGCTGCCGTCGCCTCCGTATCCGCCGCAGAGAAGGCGCCGCGCTCGAACAGCGCGCCGGCGACCGCCTCGGGCATGGCGATGAGCGCGGCCGCGGCGGGCAGCGCGAGCAGCATCGCCCCCTCGACGGCCCGGTTCATCTCGTCGGCCGCCCCCGCGCTGTCACCGGCCTGCAGCGTGCGGGTGAGGCGCGGCAGCAGCGCCGTGCCGAGCGCGATGCCGACGACGCCGAGCGGCAACTGGTAGATGCGGTCGGCATAGTGCAGCCAGGCGACGGCCCCGGTCGGCAGCAGCGAGGCGATCATCGTGCCGATCAGGAGGTTGATCTGGAGCGCGCCCGCGGACAGCGCGCCCGGAACGAGCTGGCGGAGGAGGCGCCGGACATCGCGCGTGAGCCGGGGGAAGCGCAGCCGCAGCCGCAGCCGCGCCCGGCGCATGTCCCAGAGGATCGGCGCCAACTGCCCGAACCCCGCAATGCAGACCCCGATGGCGAGCGCGAGCCCGGGCGCGCCGGTCCAGAGCGCCGACACGGCGAGCGCGGCGATCAGCACGATATTGAGCAGGATCGGCGCGGCGGAGGGGACCGCGAAGCGGTAGAAGCTGTTCAGGATGCCGGCGAAGAAGGCCAGCAGCGCCATGCACAGCAGATAGGGGAAGGTGAGCCGGGAGAACAGCACGGCGGGTCCGAAGCGCTCCGGCTGGTCGAGGAAGCCCGGCGCCAACACCGCGACCAGGATCGGCATGAAGGCTTCGGCGAGCGCGGTGAACACGAGCAGCGCCGCGAACAGCACGGCCAGCACCTCCTCGCCGAAGGCCAGCGCGGCTTTCCTCCCATCCCGCTGGAGCCGGCCGGAGAACATCGGCACGAAGGCGGCGGCGAAGGCGCCCTCCGCGAACAGGCGGCGGAACAGGTTGGGCAGACGGAAGGCGACCAGGAAGGCGTCGGCGACGGGGCCGGCGCCGAGCAGGGCGGCGAATACGAGGTCGCGCACGAAACCCAGCACCCGGCTCGCCATCGTGTAGCCGCCGACGGTCGCGGCGGCGCGCAGGAGCGCCATCGCTAATGTCCCGGTTTCGAAGTTCGTATGGCTTGAATTGGGGTGTGGAGCCTCTTCGGCTCGACGCCCCCGCCGTCATGGCCGGACTTGTTCCGGCCATCCCCTTCCCCTGCTGCGGCGGCGCCGAGCGAGATGCCCGGAACAGGTCCGGGCATGACGAGAGAGGACGCGGCGCAAAAGCACTCGAAGTTCTCGATCAGGACACTAGCCCTCAGCCGGTTTCGTCCGGGCCCGCTATCGCCTGGAGTAATATCTCATGCACACGGGCGAGCTTGCCGTCATGGACGACTTTCAGCCCGAACACATCCTTCACATAAAACACATCGACCACCCGCTCGCCATAGGTGGCGATGCGCGCCGTGGTGATCCGGAGGCTGAGATCGGAGAGTGCGCGCGCCACATCGAACAGGAAGCCCGGGCGGTCGCGCCCGTTGACCTCGATCACGGTATGGGTGGCCGACGCGCGGTTGTCGATCAGCACGCGCGGCGGCACGGTGAACACGGCGGTGCGTGAGGGCCAGCCGCGCCGGCGCCGGACCTCGTGCCGGAGGTCGATCTCGCCGCCCAGCGCCTCCCGCACCCGGCGCTCCAGCGCCTGCAATCGGCGCGCGCCGGTCACCGCCTGCGCGTCGGCGTCCTGGACCTGGAAGGTGTCGATGGCGATTCCGTTCGCGAAGGTGAAGACCCGGGCCTCGACGACGCTCATGCCGGAGGCCGCGAGCGCGCCTGCGAAACGCGAGAACAGGCCTGGATGGTCGTGCGCGCAGAACACCACCTCGGTGACCGCGCGGCTCTCGTCGATCCGCGCCTTCACCGAGAGCGCCGAGGGATCGTTCCGGACCTCCGCGATCATGTCGGCGTGATGCGCCAGGGTGTCGCGGTCCCAGGCGAGCCAGTAGCTGGCGGGCGCGGCGCCGGCGAATTCCGCGAAGGTTTCGTCGGACCAGCCGGGCAAGGCGGCGCGAAGCTCGCCCTGCGCCCCGCTCACCCGCTCGGCGGCGGCGAGGCGGATATCGCCGCCGGTCAGCAACTCCCCGGTCTTGAAATAGAGCGCGCGCAGGAGCGCGGCCTTCCAGGCGTTCCAGACATTGGGGCCAACCGCCCGGATGTCGGCCACGGTTAGCACCAGCAGCAGGCGCAGCCGCTCCGGCGACTGCACCAGATCGGCGAAATCGGCAATGGCGCTCGCATCGTTCAGGTCGAGCTTGAAGGCGGCGGCGCTCATCGCGAGATGGTGGCGCACCAGCCAGGATACCGTCTCGGTCTCCTCGGCGCTCAGGCCGAGTTCCGGCCCGAGCCGCAAGGCGTCCTCCGCTCCCAGGACCGAATGGTCGCCGCCGCGCCCCTTGGCGATGTCGTGCATGAAGACGGCGAGATAGAGCGCCCGGCGCGAGAGCACCTTGTGGACGACCTCGGAGGCGACCGGGGCTTCGTCCCGGAGCTCGCCCTGCTCGATGCGGTGCAGGACGCCGATGGCCCGGATCGTGTGCTCGTCCACCGTATAGGTGTGGTACATGTCGTATTGCATCTGCGCCACGACCCGGCCGAACGCCGGAATCAGGCGGCCGAGCACGCCGGCCTCGTTCATCCGCCGGAGCGTGATATCGGGCGCCCTGGTCGAGGTCAGCATGTCCAGGAACAGTTCGGCGGCTTCCGGCCGGCGGTGGAAGCCGAAGTCGATCCGGCGCAGGTTCCGCGTTACCTGCCGGAGCGCCGCCGGGTGGATGTCCAGTTCGTGGCGCTGCGCCTCGTGGAACAACCGCAGCATGGCGGCCGGGTCTTCGGCGAAGGCCTCCTCCTGCGCGAGGGTGAGCCAGCCGCCTTCGGCGGTGAACGGCCCCATCTGCCGGTCCCGGGTCAGCAGCCGGGAGAGGGAGAACAGCGGCTTGCGGCGGTGCTCGTCCTCCAGCGCGGCGCAGAAGATGCGCGTCAGGTCGCCCACCTTCTTCGCCTCCAGGTAATAGTGCTTCATGAAGCGCTCGACCGGGCGGGCGCCGGCGCGGGCGCGGTAGCCCAGACGGGCGGCGATCTCCTGCTGGAGGTCGAAGGTCAGCCGCTCCTCGGCGCGGCCGGCCAGATAGTGCAGATGGCAGCGCACGGTGGACAGGAACCGTTCCGCCTTGACGAAGGCCGCAAGCTCGGCGGGCGCGAACACGCCCTTCGCCGCCAGCTCGCCCACCTCGTCCACCCGGTAGAGATATTTGGCGATCCAGTAGAGGGTGTGGAGGTCGCGCAGCCCGCCCTTGCCTTCCTTGACATTCGGCTCGACGACATAGCGGCTGTCGCCGAAGCGCAGATGCCGCTCGTCGCGCTCGGCCAGTTTCCGCTCGGCGAATTCCGGGCCGGTCTTCTTCACCAGCTCCTCGACGAAGCGGGTGCGGAACTCCCCGTAAAGTCCGGCTTCGCCCCAGAGGAAGCGCGTCTCCAGCAGGCTCGTGCAGATCGTGGCGTCCCGGCCGGCGAGGCGGAGGCATTCCTCGACCGAACGGGTGGCATGGCCGACCTTGAGGCCCGTGTCCCAGAGCAACAGCAGCACATATTCGACGATCTGCTCGACCCTGGGCGTGACCTTCCAGGGCAGCAGGAACAACAGGTCGAGGTCCGAGTAAGGGGCGAGGCTGCCGCGTCCATAGCCGCCCTGGGCCGCCAGCGCGAAGCGGTCGCCGGTGGTGGGGTTGGCGGCCGGGAACGCCGTTCCGGCAACGAAGTCGAACAGGGCGCCCACGATCCGGTCCATGGCGTCGGAGAGGCCGTGCATTGCGATATTGGCGGGTTGCCCGGCCTCGAAGGCCGTGCGCACGGCCCCGCGCGTCTCCTCCACGCCCTCCTTCAGGATTGCCAGCACCCGCTCTCGGGCAGGCCGCGTCTCGGACCCCAGCGCATCGAGTCGGGCGACCGTCCGCGCTGCCTGCCGGGCGCTCTCCCCGGCAAATTGCAGGCCGGTTCCGTCCACGCGCCTTGCCCCCGCTGCCGTCAGGCGCGACCATGGGCGCCAGAGGGCGGCCCGTCAAGGCGGCGGGCGGCGCCGGATACAGCTATGGGGGCGGCTTATGGGCAGCGGAATTCTGGCGGTGTGGACCGATTGCGCCACAGACGGCGAAGTGGATTTCAACGAATGGTACAACCGCGAGCACCTGCCCGAGCGGGTGGGCGTGCCGGGGTTCCTCAAGGGCGTGCGCTACCGCGCGGCGGCAGGCGACCGGGGCTATTTCACCTGGTACCGGACGGAGGATGTCGAAGTGCTGGCGTCGAAGCCCTATCGCGACCGCCTGAACGACCCGACCGCCTGGACGCAGCGCGCGATGCCGGTTTTCCGCAACACGATCCGCTCGGCGATGACGGTGGAGGGCGAGGCGGGAGGAGCCGCGATCGGCGCCTGGGCGGCGGTGCTGCGCGCCGGCGAGGAACTGGGAGCGGTCGATCTGGAAGGCCTCTCCGCCGCCGAGGGCGCGCTCGGTGCGATGCGCTGGCATCTCGACATGGCGGCGACCGGCAGCCCGACCGCGGAAGCCTCGATCCGCGGCCCGGATACCCAGGCGGCGCGGGCGGTGCTGGTGCAGACGGCGACGGAAGGCGCGGCCCGCCGCGCGGCGGCGGCCCTGGCGGGACACGGCGAGGTGGGCGTCTATGCGCTGATGGCGATGCTTGCCGGCGAACGCATGGCCGGCTGAGAGCAGGCGCCCGGACGAAAACGGCGCCGGGGAAGCGGGATGGTGGAGCCGAGGGGGCTCGAACCCCTGACCTTCGCATTGCGAACGCGACGCTCTCCCGGCTGAGCTACGGCCCCACACATCGCACGACTCCGCCTCTAGGCGGCAGCCGGGAAGCGGGGTTATGTTGCAGGGTGCGGGAGCGTGTCAAGGCCCGCGCGTCCTGCATCCATCCACCGGAGGCGTCCGGGGCCCATGAGCGTCATCCTGATCCCGCTGCTCCAGCTTCTCGACGTCGTGCTGGAGCTCTACCAGATCGTGCTGATCGTCTGGGTCGTGCTGAGCTGGCTGGTCTCCTTCAATGTCGTCAACACGAGCAACGGCTTCGTGCGCGGGGCCATGCACGTGCTCTGGCGGCTGACCGAGCCTCTACTCCGCCCGATCCGGCGCTTCGTTCCGATGATCTCCGGGCTGGACTTCTCGCCGTTGATCCTGCTGCTCGCGATCTATTTCCTGCGCGGCGTGGTCGGGCGCATGATCTTCTCCATGGCCTGAGAGGAAGGGAGTTTCCATGAGCGGTGCCCGCATCATCGACGGCAAGGCGCTGGCGGCGACGCTGCGCGAGCGTGTGGCGGCGCAGGTGGCGAGGCTCGACGGCGGGGTCTGGCCGGGCCTCGCGGTGGTGCTGGTCGGCGACGACCCGGCAAGCGCCGTCTATGTGCGCAACAAGAACCGCGAGACGCAGGCCGCCGGCATGGCGTCTTTCGAGCACAGCCTTGCCGCCGATACGGGCGAGGCGGAGTTGCTGGCGCTGGTGGACAGCCTGAATCGCAACCCGGCGGTGCACGGCATTCTCGTGCAATTGCCGCTGCCGGACGGCATCGATTCCGCCAAGGTGCTGCGGGCCATCGACCCCGCCAAGGATGTGGACGGCTTCCACCCGGAGAATGTGGGCGCGCTCTGGACCGGCGCCCCGGCGCTCGCTCCCTGCACGCCGCGCGGCTGCATGACCATGCTGGCCGAGGTCCATCCGGACGGGCTTGCGGGCAAGCGCGCGGTCGTCGTCGGCCGGTCCAATATCGTCGGCAAGCCGATGGCCGCCCTGCTGCTCGCCCAACACTGCACGGTGACGATCGCCCATTCCCGCACGCGGGACCTTCCGGCCGTCTGCCGGGAGGCGGACATACTGGTCGCCGCGGTCGGGCGGCCGCGCATGATCGAGGGCGGCTGGGTCCGGCCCGGCGCGACGGTGATCGATGTCGGCATCAACCGCGTGCCCGCCGATGGCGGCAAGACGCGGCTCGTCGGCGATGTCGATTTCGCAGGCGCTTCCGAGGTCGCGGGCGCCATCACGCCGGTGCCGGGCGGCGTCGGCCCGATGACCATCGCCTGCCTGCTCGCCAACACCGTGACCGCCGCCTGCCGCCAGGCGGGCGTGGCGGAACCGGCGGTCTGACCGCGGCGATGACCGGCCTCGGCGAGGGAGCGGGCGGCGCCCGCGAGGGGGCGCTTGCCCGCGTCCGCGACCACTATGACAGCGGCGCGTTCATCGAGACGCTGGCGCGCCGGGTGGCGGTGCCCTCCACCAGCCAGGACCCGGCCTTCGCGCCCCATCTCCGGCGCTATCTGGAGGAGGAGATCGCGCCGGCGGCCCGCGGCATGGGCTTCGACATCGCGGTGGCCCCGAATCCGGAGGAAGGCGGCGGCCCGCTGCTGACGGCGGTGCGGCATGAGGGCGACGGACTGCCCACCGTGCTGATCTATGGCCACGGCGATACGGTGCTCGGCCATGAAGGCCGGTGGCGGGACGGCCGCGACCCGTGGACGCTCGAGCGGGACGGCGACCGGCTCTACGGGCGCGGCACGGCCGACAACAAGGGCCAGCACGGCATCAATCTGGCCGCGCTGGAAGCGGTGCTGGCGGAGCGCGGGCGGCTCGGCTTCAACGCCAGGCTGCTGGTCGAGACCAGCGAGGAGACCGGCTCGAAGGGCCTGCGCGCCTTCGCCGGGGCCAACCGGGAGAGGCTCGCCGCGGACGTGCTGATCGCCTCCGACGGGCCGCGCGTGGCGCCCGACCGGCCGACCGTGTTCCTGGGTTCGCGCGGCGTCGTCAATTTCTCCCTGGACATCGACGCCCGCGAGGGCGGCCACCATTCCGGCAATTGGGGCGGGCTGCTCTCAAACCCCGCGACGCGGCTTGCGAGCGCCGTCGCCTCGATGGTGGACGCGCGCGGGCGCATCCTGGTCGAGGGGCTGAGGCCGCCGCCGATGTCGAACGCGGTGCGCGCCGCGATTGCCGATTGCGTCATAGACGGCGGGCCGGGCGCGCCGGAGATCGACCCCGACTGGGGCGAGCCGGGCCTCACGCCCTGGGAGCGGGTCTTCGGCTGGAATGCGCTCGAAGTGCTGGCCTGGGGAGCGGGCGACGCCGCGCGGCCGGTCAACGCCATCCCGCCCGGCGCGCGGGCCGTCATCCAGTTGCGTTTCGTCGCCGGCTCGGACGACGAGGGCTTCGATCCCGCCATCCGCGCGCATCTGGACGAACACGGCTTCGAGGATGTGCAGGTCGCGCGCATGCGCACCGTGATGAAGGCCACCCGTACGCTGCTCGACGACCCCTGGGTGCGCCGCGTCATGGCCTCGCTCGAAGAAACTCTGGGCCGGCCGCCGGCGCTGCTGCCCAATCTCGGCGGCTCGATCCCGAACGACGTGTTCACCGACCTGCTCGGCATGCCGACCATCTGGGTGCCCCACTCCTACGCCGGCTGCTCCCAGCACGCCCCCAACGAACACGCCCTCGCCCCCCTCCTCCGCGAAGGCCTGGAAATGATGACCGGCATCTTCTGGGACATCGGCGCTTAGCGGGGCGAGCGTGCTATCTTCAGATGAACCGACAGGATAGCAGATCATGTCGCGTGAACAGGACAGGAAAGGCCGGCCCGACGCCGCTGCAAAAAGACCCGCCCGTCTGGCGATCCTTCGTGGAACACCCGCTCAACCAGCCTCAATATCCCGAAAGTCTCAAAATCCTGCGCGCCAAGGTTAAACTGCGGGATGTAGGTTTTTGACGATTGAAGATGTGTGCGACATGGGAAAGGAAGGAGGCCGGTTACGATCCGCAGCCTGGTGCTGGCTGCTGTCGTTGCTGTGTGTCTTGTCGGTGCAAGGTCGGCAGAGGCCCAAACCGATGCCGCTTGCATCGGCTATATGGAGGCGGATTTCGCCCACGATACAGCTATTGAGACGGCAAGTGGCGTTTATACCGAGGCCAAGACAAAGGCGAAAGCTTTGCATGAGTCCGCCATATAACGACATTAATGCCGCCTTTAAGACTGCTCGGAAGAGGTTTTTTTCTGTCAGAGCGGAGGCTATACAAGCCCATGATGAGGCGGTTATTGTGCAAGCGGCAGAACTAAAGAAACTAAAATTGGAATATAATATCATCCAAAAAGACCGCTACTATCCGTGACAAATCTGTTGAAAATGCTACTTCCGAATTTAGAGAATATGAAAGACAATATAACATTCTACGCGATATAAGGAGTGCTAGGGAAGCTCCGAACAAGTTTGTTCTGTTATGACTGGTGAGGTGGAGCCGGGATGGTGCGGGAGCGATGGGACAGGAGAGCTTTGCGGAGTTGGAGCACGACTTGAAGACGCGCCGGACGCGGCGCGCGGCGTTTCTCGAGAAGATGGATGGGCTGATCCTGCGGGGCCGGTTGGAGGAGCGGATCGAGCCGTTCTATCCGAAGGCGGGGCGCGGTCGCCGTCCGTATCCTCCGGGGGCGATGCTGCGGGCGCCCTGCGTGCCGTTGTTCTGCAACCTCAGCGACCCGGTCATGGAGGACCTGCTCTGCGAGGTGGAGTCGGTGCGGCGCTTTGTCGGCCTGCGGCTGTCGGGTTCGCTGCCGGACGAGACGACGATCGCGAACTTCCGCCATCTGTTGGAGGAGCCCGATCCGGGGGATCGGTTGTTCGGGGAGATCGACGCGCCCTTGGCCACGCCGAGGCATCGGTTGAAGACGGGGACGATCGTGGACGCGAGCATCGTTGCCGCCCCGTCATCGACGAAGAACCGCAAGCGCGCGGAGAACCGGGAGGCGGCGGTGGATTGGCAGGTGGCGATGAAGCCCGTCAAACGCCGGCATTGGGACAAGGCGGGGCCGGAGGAGGCTGCGGAGCGGCGCAAGGCGTCGGTGCGGGCGAAGGTCGAACATCCGTTCCTGTATGTGAAGCGCCACTTCGGCTACGCGAAGGTGCGCTACCGGGGGCTGGCGAAGAACAGGCAGCGCATCGCCGTGCTGTTGGGGTTGTCCAATCCGCTCATCGCCGGGCGCCGCGCCTCGAAGCGCCCTTTCGTCGATAGCAAAACCATGGCTCCCGTGCCGGACAGGGTCTGACATCTACACAAACCGAAGCAACAACCCCCATGCCCGCCAAAACCCGACCTGTTCAGACCTTCCTTAGTAATACAGCGAGACGCGGCCCGGCAGCCGGTAGTGGATCAGTTTGAATTCTGTAACTGCCCAGGATGTTGGCTATTGTCCGGGGCTTGCCTGGTTTTGTTTCAGACGTATTGGATGTCCTGGATGAAGCTTTCGGGCGAGCCCATCGGGGTCTTGAGGACATTGCGGCGCTGCTTTTGGGCTGTGGCGATGACGGCGCGCAGGATGGCGAAGTCGTCGGCGTCGCGCCGGGAGCGGAAGCCGCCGGAGATTTTCTGTCGCCGTTTCATCGTGCGCAGGCCGCGCTCGGCCTCATTGTTGGTGAGGGGCGCCGGCGCGTCGGTGCGGAAGCGCAGGGTCTCGTCCCGGCGCGCATGCAGGCGCAAGGCGAGGTTGTGGCCCTTGCGCCGCCTCGGCGTCCCGCACCGGCCGCGTGACGGGAGCGGCGTCCGGTCCTCATGGCGCTTCATCGCCTCGACAAGCAGCCGGTCGCAGCCGCGCACAATCCGCGCCAGCACCCGCCCCGGAACGGCAATGCCCCGCTCCCGCGCCACACGCGCCACTCGCCGCGCCCGCAGCAGATGACATGGCAGGCGCCGCGCCCGGTCCTCCTCGTCGCACGCCACAAGCGTCTGCAACTCCCGCAGGCGATGCGCATTGCAAAGCGCGTGCTCCCCCCCCCCCCCCGCCATCGGCCGGTAGCATTGCCAGCGGTCGTGCGCCGCTATCCCGCTCACACCCTCGGGCACGGCCCCGCGCCGCTCGCTTACCCGATACGCCGCCGGAAGCGGGGCGCGCATCGCATGAAGCCACCGCGTGCGACCGCCAGGGCGAAGCCCGGTCTCGTCCGGATGCTTCGCACGCGCCTTGCGGGCCGCCAGCTCCTCCATATGCCCGCCCGCAGCACGCAAACGCTCCGCCGCCCGACGGCTCATACTCGCCAGGGTCGCCGGCGACACGCGCGCCCCGAACAACACACCCGGCGCCTCCGACAACCGCCGCTCCGGCAGGAACCGACCGTGACGAAGCCACACCGCAACGCCCGAAAGACGCGGACCATACCGAACCGGACCCGATACCCCCTTCGGAAACGACGCCCGCGTCACCTCACCGCAACGCCCGCAGCGGCAGGCATGACCGCGATGCGCCGTCACTTCCGGAGGACGCGGCTCAGGAAGGTCGAATACCCGACGCGCGACCGGACGACCGACCGCAGAAGCCGACCGCAGCGACGCCCCGCAGCCCCGGCATACCGCCGGAACATGCTCCTTCACACGGTCCGGGCGCCCCGTCCGGCAAAGCGTCCGGCCCGCATGGCCCGCCTGACCGCCCGGCTGCCGGCCCGTCTTGCCCCTCAGGCTCCGCGTCCGACGCGCCGCCGCAGGCTTCTTCAACCCATCGCTCGATGGAGGCTTGCCGCTATTGCCGCCGTTCAGACCGGGACGGCGCTCCAACTCCCCCGGCCGCTCTGCAACACGCGCAACCCGATCCCGAAGCTGCGCGTTCTCCAACTCGACACGCGCAACCTTCTCCTCCGCAGTCTCCATAACAGACCCCGGATAACCGCTTCCGCGCGAACCGGAACCAACCATGGCCAGGCTGACCCATTTTTCCACAAACCCGCCAACCCATAACCGGATCGCTCATTCCGGGCAGTTACGACATTCCATGACATTTTCCGAAAGGGGGGGGGGGGGGCTGTTCCCTCATCCCGAACGGCGCCCTCATTTCGTCGCCCCCGCGAAGGCGGGGGCCTCCTGCAACCGGACGAGCGCCGGAGGGAAGCCCCGGCTCAAGGCCGGGACGACGAATTGCGGGGAGGCCCCGGATCGCGGTCCGGGGCGACGGAAACGGGACCGGGGCGACGAGTGGAAGCGCGGCGCTACTGGCCGAAGCGGTTTGCCGGGTCGGCGGCAAAGGCTTCCTCCTCGGGCGTGGAGGGGCGGCCGAGCGCGGCGTTGCGGTGGGGGAAGCGCCCGAAGCGGCGGATGATCTCGCGGTGCTTGCGGCCGGCCTCGCGGCTTTCGGCGCTTCCGTGGGCATCGAACAGGCGCACGGCGAGCTCCTGGTCGGCGAGCGCCTCGCTGTGCTCCAGCGGCAGGTAGAAGAAGGTGCGCAGGCCGCCCGGCAGGCCCCGGTCGAAGCCGCGGGCAAGGGCGAAGCGGGTCAGTTCGCGGGCGCGGGCGTCGCCGGCGAAGGCGCGCGCCGTCCCCCGGTAGATGTTGCGGGGGAACTGGTCGAGCAGCAGGACGAGCGCCAGGCAGGACCGCGCCCGCCAGCGCCAGTCGTCGAAGCCGCCGGCGGCCGCCTCTTCGACGGCCGGCTCGAACCGGCGGCACTCGGCGTCGAACGCCGGCCCGCCCCGGAACCAGGCCTCGCGCGGCCAGCCAAAATCGCGGCTGCCGGGCGCGCCGAACCAGAAATCGAGCACGGCCTGCGGTTCCGTCACGGTATCAGCCCCTTCTCTTGCAGCAGGCGGTCGAGGTCTCCGGGGTCGCGCCACTCGATGGCGACGGCCACGGTCTCCACCGCGGCCCGGATGTCCGCCGGAAGGCGCACGGCGTCCTTCTCGGTGGTGACACAGCGCGCGCCGAGGGCCGCCGCTTGTTCCAGCAGCGCCATGACTTCCTCCGGCCGGTAGAAGTGGTGGTCGGGAAAGGCGCGGAAGCTGACCGTCAGCGCCCCCAGGTCCCGGAGCGTCTCGATGAATTTGGCCGGCCGGCCGATACCCGCGAAGCCGAAGACGGTCTCGCCCGCCAGCCGCTCGCTGCCGGGCGCGGGCGCAAGGCGCGCTTCGAGGCGGGGCAGGCCGTTCGGCAGGACGCATTCGGGTTTGCCGACGATGACAAGCGCATCGGCGCGCGCATGGGCGGCGGCGGCCGGTTCGCGCAGCGGGCCTGCCGGGAACACGCGGCCGTTGCCGTATCCGACCGCGCCGTCGGCCACCAGGATCGCGGCGTCGCTGGCGAGGCTGCCGTTCTGGAACCCGTCATCCATGACGACGACGCTGGCGCCGGCCGCGGCCGCGGCCGCCGCTCCGGCGGGACGGCGGCGGGCAACCCAGGCGGGCGCGGCGCGGGCGAGCAGCAGCGGCTCGTCGCCGACATCGCCTGCGCCATGCGCCGCCGGATCGACCCGCACCGGGCCGCGCAGGCGGCCGCCATAGCCGCGCGAGAGGAAATGCGGGCGATGTCCGGCGGCGGCGAGGCGCTCGGCGACGGCAAGCGCAACGGGCGTCTTGCCGGCCCCGCCCAGCACCGCATTGCCGACGCACACGATCGGCACGGACGCTCGCTGCGCCCTGCCGCGCCCCGGCCGTGCGAGCCGCCCGTAGAGCCACCCGACCGGGGCGAGAAGCCGGCCCCCGGGCGCGCCCGAATCGTTCCAGAATGCGGGCGACCGCATTGTCAGATACGGGCGAGAAGCGGCGAGAGCGCGCTGACCACCTCGTCGAGCACCCCGCCGCGGGCATTGGCCACCGCCGCCGCCCGGGCCGCCTGCGTCCGCCGCGCCTCGCCGTCGGAGAGCAGCAGGCCGATCGCGGCCACAAGCTCGTCCCGGTCCGCGACCCGGCGCGCGCCGCGCGCCGCCGCCAGTTCGGCCGCGATCTCGGTGAAGTTGAACATGGCCGGCCCATGCACCAGGGCCGCGCCGAGCCGTGCGGGTTCGAGCGGGTTCTGTCCTCCATGCGCCACCAGCGAGCCGCCGACGAACACCGCCTCGGCCACGCGGTAGAAGAGCCCGAGTTCGTCCAGCGTGTCGGCCAGATAGACCTCGGTCGCGGCGCCGGGCAGCTCTCCGCGCGACCGCCTGGCGACGGCGAGGCCGTTCCTCGCGGAGAGCAGGGTTTCGATCTCGTCCCCGCGTTCGGGATGGCGGGGGGCGAGTATCGTCAGCACGCCCGCGCGGCTGTGCCGCAGCGCCTCATGCGCGTAGGCGACCGCGGCCTCTTCGCCCGGATGCGTGGATGCGGCGAGCCAGACCGGGCGGTCGGCCACCGCGTCCAGCACGGCTTCGAGCGCCGTTTCGTCGGCGCCGAGCGGCGGGGCGGCGAATTTCAGGTTGCCGGGCATGCGGACGGGGTCGGCTCCCAGCGTCCGGAACCGCGCCGCATGTTCGGCGTCCTGCGCGAGTGTCATCTCGAAGGAGCCGAGCAGCCGGCGCGCGAAGCGCGGGAAACGCCGCCAGCGGCGGAACGAGGTCGGGGACATGCGCGCATTCAGCAGCGCCGCCGGGACGCTCCGGGCGCGGAGTTCGCGAAGCATGTTGGGCCAGAGCTCCGACTCGACCCAGAGCGCCAGGTCGGGGCGCCAATGGTCCAGGAAACGGCGCACCCAGGCCGTCCTGTCCATGGGATAATACTGGTGGACGGCGCCCGGCGGCAGCCGGCGCGCCAGCAGGGTGGCGGCGGTGCGGGTGGCCGAGGTCGCAAGCACGGCCGCATCCGGGCGCAGGGCGGCGAGTCGGTCGATCAGCGGCAGGACGGAGGCGGTCTCCCCGATGCTCGCCCCGTGGAACCAGACCAGGGGGCCGCCGGGGCGCGCCGCGCCGGCGATGCCGCGCCGTTCGCCCAGCCGCGCCGGGTCTTCCCGGCCGCGCCGCCGCCGGTGCGCGACATAGACCGGCAGGACGGGCGCCAGCAGGCCGGTCGCCAGCCGGTAGGCGAGGTGCATCATGGGGCCGCCGCCGTGGATGGCAGGGGCTCGTGCCCGCACAGCCGGTCGGCGCGGTCCGTGAGGCCGTCCAGCGCCTCCTTGAGGCGCGGGAGGGCGTCGTCGTCCGAAACCGGCAGCGCTTCGCCGAACAGATAGACGCCGCGATTGACGGGGAGCGGCAGCAGCATGCGGTCCCAGCTTCCCAGCAGGATGCGCCGGCGGACCGACCAGGATACCGGCAGGATGCGCACCCTCGTGAGCCGCGCCAACGCCGTCGCGCCCGGATGCGGCGCCCCGCGCGGCCCTTGCGGCCCGTCCGGAGTGATCGCCACGATGTCGCCGGCGCGCACCAGCCGCACCAGCCGGCGCAGCGCCGGCGCCCCGCCGCGTTCGGTCGAACCGGACACCGTATGCAGGCCGAACCCTTCCGCGATGGAGCCGCCGAGCTGGCCGTCGCGGTGCGCGGAGATCAGCACATGGGTGCGCCCGGGCCAGGGCCAGTCCGCCGGGAACAGCATCAGCCGGCCATGCCAGAAGCAGACCACGGCGCTGCCGTCTTCCCGGAGCGCCGCTTCCAGATGCTCGCGCCCCTCGACGCGCCAGCGCGTCGTGCCGGCCACCAGCCGGACATAACCGACCAGCAGCCGCCGGGCGAGCCGTTGCGCCGCCGGATGGCGCAGCAGCCGCCTGCCGAGGCGCCTAGGCAATGCGGCGGCCCGCAAACTGAAGCGCATGCAGCCGGGCGTAGGCGCCGCTCTGCGCCAACAGCGCCCCATGCGCGCCCGACTCGATGACCCGGCCCTTGTCGATGACATGGATGACATCGGCATTGGCGACGGTGGAGAGGCGGTGCGCGATGACCACCGTGGTGCGGCCCTGCTTCAGCCGCTCCAGCGCGGCCTGGACCAGCCGCTCGGTCTCGGTGTCGAGCGCGGAGGTCGCTTCGTCGAGCAGCAGGATGGGCGCATCCTTCAGCATGGCGCGCGCGATGGCGATGCGCTGGCGCTGCCCGCCGGATAGCCGGACGCCGAACTCGCCGACCCGCGTCATGTAGCCGTCCGGCATGGCCTCGATGAACTCGTGCGCGCCCGCATGGCGCGCCGCGGCGTAGATCTCGTCCTCTTCCGCGCTCGCCCGCCCGCAGGCGATGTTGGCGTAAATGCTGTCGTCGAACAGCGACACTTCCTGGCTCACCAGCGCGATATTGGCGCGGAGCGAGGCGAGGGCGACGCCGCGCAGGTCCTGCCCGTCTATCGAGATCCGGCCCGAGGCGGCGTCGTAGAAGCGCGGGATGAGGTTGAGGATCGTGGTCTTGCCGGCGCCCGACGCGCCGACCAGCGCCGAGGTGCGGCCGGCCGGGAAGGTGAGCGAGAGGCCCGAAAGCGCCGCCGGCCCGTCCGAATAGGAGAAATGCACGTCGTCGAAGAGGATTTCGCCCCGGCCGGCTCGAAACGGCGCCGCATCCGGCGCATCGACGATCTCCGGCTTCCTGTCCAGCAGCTCGAAGCAGCGCTGGGCGCCGACCAGCCCCTGTTGCAGGGCGGCATTGACGCCGACCAGATGCTTTACCGGCCGGTAGGCGACCAGAAAGGCGACCAGGAACGCCACGATGGTGCCCGGCGTGATCGCGCCGGAAGAGACCTGCGTGCCGCCGTAATAGATCACGGCCGAGATGGCGGCGGCGCCCAGGAACTCCATGATCGGGCGGGACAGCGCCTGCACCCGGACCGTCTTGACCGTGAGGCGGCGGATGCGCTCGATGGCCGCGTCGGCCTGCCGGCGTTCGCGCTCCTCCAGCCCGTAGGCCTTGATATGGCGGATGCCGGTGAAGGCCTGTTCGAGCGTGACCGTGAACTCGCCCCAGCTTGCCTGCGCGGACCGGGTGATCCGGCGGATGCGCCGGCCGACGCGCACCACCAGAACCAGTGTTGCCGGAAACGCGAACAGCACGATCAGGGTGAGCGGCCAGTTCATGTAAAACAGCACGCCGAGCAGGAACGCGATGGTGAGGCTGTCCCTGCCGAGCGCGAGCAGCGCCGTGGACAGGGCGTTGCGCATGAGGTTCGCATCGTTGGTGAACCGGGAGATCAGCGCGCCGGTGCGGCTGTTGTCGAAAAACGCCAGGTCGGCATGGACCAGATGGCCGAACATGGCGGACTGGAAGGATGCGATCACGCCCTGGCCGATCCGGGCGAGGATGACGGCCGAGAAGTAGGCCGAGAAGCCCTGCGCCAGGCCGAGCGCGACGATCGTCAGTGAGACGCCGACGATCAGCGTTTCGTCGCCCGCCACCAGCACGTCGTCGACCAATTCCTGCACCACGCGGATATAGCCGGCGCTCGCCGCGGCGCCGAGCGCCATCGCCAGCGCGGCCAGGCGCAGCGCCGGCAGGTTCGCTCGGATATGGCTCCGCCAGAGGCGGCCGGCCAATGCGCGGGTAGGGAGAGCCTGGGGGGAAGTCATGAGGCCGGTTTCATAGCACGGCCGGGCTCCGGACGGGAGCCGCGCCGCCGCTCTCGCGGTCCCGTCCCGGCCGGGACGGAGACGGTTGTGACCTCGTTCATACAGATATGAGACGGCCCGCGATCAAGCCGTTCGCCGCACGCGCCCCCGTCGCCAAGCGGACCTGCGCCCAGTCCCCGGAGACGCGCTACCGCCCACAACGCCAAGCGCTTCCTCGACAAGCTCCAGGACCACATGCCCTTCCCCCTCGAGGCCATCCAGGTCGATGGAGGCTCCGGGTTCAAGGCCAACTTCGAGACCGAACGCCCGCGCCGCAGCAGCGCACTCTTCGAACGCCCGCCCCGGTCGCCCAGGCTCAACGGCCCTGTCGAGCGCAACAACGGCGCAGGGCGATACGAGGTCTGCGCCATACGGGACCTCCCCAACGACGACCTCGACGACATCGACCAATGGCTCGACGCCTGCGCCGAGGAGGGCAACACCTTCAGACCGCACCACGCGCCTGGCGGACAAACCCCCGCCGAGCGCCTTGCCAATCGCACAGCCAAAGAAACCCGCCCGTCTCATATGTCCCGAACCGGAACATCGCATTGAAGTCCGGCCGGCCCCGGCGTATGATAGGAGCGAAATAAGAAGGACTGCACCCGGACAGGGGAACGGTCATGGCGGTATCCCTGAAACAAGCAGTCCGCAAGGTCGCCGTTCAGGCCATGCTCATGCGCGAGCGTGTGGAGTCCGGCGCTGCCTGGAACCCGGTGGCGCGCCGGAACACGCAGAATCCCTATCCCGTCTATGCGGCGTTGCGCAACAAGGGCCAGGCGCATCGCAGCCGGCTGCTGAATGCGTGGATATTCAGCCATTACCGGGATGTGGACGCGATCCTTCGCGACTGGCAGCGCTTCTCCAGCGACGGCAGAAAGGCCAGGACGCCCGGCAAGCGGACGGTCATTCCGGACCCCGGTACGCCGTCCCTGCTGTCGCTGGACCCGCCGGACCACCGCCGCCTGCGCTCGCTGGTCAGCAAGGCGTTCACGCCGCGGGCGGTGAATGCGCTGGAGCCGCATATCCGCAGCCTCATGCACGAGCTGCTGGACGGGATCGAGGACCTGTCCGGCTTCGACCTCATGGAGGTCGTCGCGAGGCCGCTGCCGGTGATCGTGATCGCGGAAATGCTCGGCGTGCCCGTGGAGGACCGGTCCCGGTTTCGGAGCTGGTCCGACCGCCGGGCGCGCATCCTGGAGCCGACGATCGACGCCGAGGAGCGCGCGGATGCGGTTCTCGCCGGCAACGATCTCACCGCCTATTTCGGGCCGATCATTGGCGAACGCCGCGCCGACCCCAAGGACGACATTCTGAGCGGGCTCGCGCAGGCCGAAGAAGAGGGCGACCGGCTGGACGAGGGCGAGATGATCGCCCTGCTGCGGCTGCTGCTGGTCGCCGGCAACGAGACGACGGTCAACCTGATCGGCAACGGCATGCTGGCATTGCTGCGCCACCCCGAGCAATTGCAGCGGCTCCGGGACGACCCGTCGCTGATCCCGTCGGCCGTGGAGGAGCTGTTGCGCTACGACTCGCCGGTGCAACTGGACCTCCGCCGCACCGTGGAGGACTGCGAGGTGAACGGCGTCCCGGTGAGCAAGGGCGACGATATCGTGCTGCTGATCGGCGGCGCCAACCGGGACCCCCGGCAGTTCGGGGACCCCGACGGCCTCGATGTCGGGCGGGACGAAGGCAGCCACATTTCCTTCGGGCGCGGCATTCATGCCTGCATCGGCGCGCCGCTCGCCCGGCTGGAGGCGCGCATCGCCCTCGAGATACTGCTGGAGCGCTTCTCCTCGATCCGCCTCTCGGGCCCGCCGCCCGAATTCCGCGGCAGCATCGTCCTGCGCGGCCTGGAATCCCTGCCGGTCGCGGCGGCGGCCTGACTGCAGCCGGTCCGCATTTCGGGTCGAGCCCGAAATCGCCGTCCCGGACGGCGCGGTGATTGAGGTGTTCCGGCGGCCGGACCGCGCTTCAGCCGCAGGCGTATTCGGCGGCGAAGCGGCCGGCGCGGCGGCCGAACACGCTGCCCGACATGAGGCCGGAGCCGCCCGGATAGTTCTCGAAGAACAGGCCGCCTACCAGTTCGCCGGCGGCGTAGAGCCCGTCGATGGGGCGGCCGGAGAGGTCCTGGACCCGGTTGCGGTCGTCGATCTGCAGGCCGCCGAAGGTGAAGGTGATGCCCGTGGTGGTGACGAAGGCGGCGTAGGGCGGCCGGTCGACGGGCAGCGCCCAGTTGGTCTTGTCCGGGTTCAGCCCCTCGGTGGAAACGCCGTCCAGCACGGCGGGGTTCCAGGCGTTCGAGGACCGGCAGGCGGCGTTGTAGTCGCGAACCGTGCGCGCGAGCGCCGCCGGGTCGATCTCCAGCCCGGCCGCCAGGTCCTCGATGCTGTCCGCCTCCACCTTCGTCACTTCGCGGATGCGGTATTCGTCGCGCAGCAAGTGGACGGTCTTCGCGTCGAAGATCTGCGCGCACCAGCGATGCGGCTGCTCCATGATGGCGCGGCCGAAGCGCACATAGGTGAGGTTGCGGTAATCCTCGCCCTCGTCGACGAAGCGCTCGCCGTCCAGGTTCACCATGATGCCGAGCGGGTAGCTGTGCTTCTGGAAATTGTCGCCGACGGCGCGGTCCCCGTAGGGCGGGGCGGAGATGTCCCAGCCGACCGAATGGCAGCCGGACCAGTTGCCGTGCGGGCGCGCGCCGGCCTCCAGCGCCATGCGGATGCCGTCGCCGGTATTGTGGCGGGTGCCGCGCACCCGGCAGAGGTCCCAGCCGTGGCCGAGATAGCGCGCCCGCATTTCGGGATTGGCCTCGAAGCCGCCGCAGGCGAGCACCACGGAGCCGGCCTCCAGCGCCTCATAGCCTTCCGGCGTGCGCAGCCGGAGCCCGGTAATCCGCCCGGTCTCGTCCTGGACCAGGCCCGCCGCCCCGGTCTCGTAGCGGATTTCGACGCCGACCGCCGCGGCCCGGCGCAGCAGGAAATCCACCAGCCCCGCGCCGCCGCCGACCGCCTCGATATTCACGCCGCCGTAGAAAACATGGCGGCTGTCCACCTCGTAGGACTGGCGGCCGAACATCGGCACGAAGCGCACGCCGTTCTCGCGCAGCCACGCCATGGCCGGGCGGGAGTCGTCGATCAGCGTCCAGGCGAGGTCCTCCTCGGCCTGGTGGCGCGTCACCTTCATCAGCGTGTCGTAGAAGAACCGCCGGTCATGGGTGGGGAGCTCGATACGCGCCCTCTCCGCCTCCGAGAGGTCGGTCAGCACGTCGGTGCAGACATCCTCCAGCCCGTCATGGACGAAGCGGAAGCCGCCGGCGGTGAAGAAGGAGTTGCCGCCCCGTTCCTCCTCCGGGGCCTTCTCGAGCACGACCACGCGAGCGCCCTGCTCGCGCGCCGCAATCGCCGCGCAAAGCGCCGCATTGCCGCAGCCGACGACCGCGACATCCCATGCCGTCATGGCGTTCCGCCCCCCGGCTTCGGTCTTCGTTCAGTCTTCCAGCAGGCCCGTGGCGGCGCCGAGAACGACGGTCTTGCCGTCCTGGTTCTTCGTCTCGATGCCAACCTCCGCCATCGCCCGGCCGTCCTCCTCGCGGATGTCCTGCACGGTGGCGGTGGCGGTCAGCGTGTCGCCGGGCCAGACCTGGTTGGTGAAGCGCACACCGTATTTGCGCACGTTCTCGGCCCCGAACAGGTCCGTGACGAGCGTGCCGGTCATGCCCATGGTCAGCATGCCGTGGGCGAACACGCCCGGATAGCCGGCGGCCTCCTTGCAGTAGAGGTCGTCGGTATGCAGCGGGTTGTAGTCGCCGCTGGCGCCCGAATACATGACGAGCTGGGTGCGTTTCAGGTCCTCGACCACGACCTTCTCGAAGGTCTGGCCGACCGAGATTTCGCTGGCTTTCATCCTACGCTTCCCCCTTAGCCCCGATCGACCGGCCGTTCGGTCCTCACGCCGACGCCGCGCGCCCGGCAGACATGGTCGCCGTCCTGGTCGTAGTAATCGACCAGGCGCTCGGTGAAGGTGAGCTTGCCGGCGCGCCGGCTCTCCTTCTCCCAGGTCTCGCCCTGGCTGTAGCGCGCCGTCAGCACATCGCCCGGCCGGACCGGGCGGGTGTATTCGAAATGCTGCTCGGCATGCAGCCCGCCGGAGGTCGCCGGCCTGCCCTCGATGCCGGACGGCTTGCCGCCCGAACCGAACCAGGCCTCGCCGTCCTTGATGCGCAGCGGGTAGTCGGGGTCGAACTGGGCCACCGCCTGCGGGAAGGTAGGCGGCGCCACCTGCGCGCCCATCGGGTTCCCCTCGCCCTTGCCGGGATCGTGGTAGGCGGGGTTGTAGTCTCCGATCGAGCGGGCGAACATCATCACATGCGCGCCCTCGACCGGGAAGGTGACGGTTTTTTCGTCCGACACGGGCGGGCTCTCCTTGCTGCGGTGCTGACGGAGCGACTATAGCGGGGCCATGGGCGCGGACAAGAGCGGGTTGCACCTCATCAAGCTTTCGGTCGGCAGCGAGAGCGTGGACGGGCTGGCGACGTGGCAGGCCGGCCGTCGCGCCCACTGGAAGGCCGTGGAAGGCCGCGCCATTGCAAGGCATATTACCCGCATGACGCCCCGGCGCGGCGGCGAAATACTGGATAGCGGCGGGTCGATCTACTGGGTCGTCAAGGGCTTCGTGCAGGCGCGGCAGCGCATTCTGGCGTTCGAGCCGGCGCCGGGCGCGGGCGGCAGGCCGAGCTGCGCGATCCTGCTCGACGACGCGCTGATCCGCGTGGCGCCGCGCGCCCGCCGCCCCTTCCAGGGCTGGCGCTACCTGCGCGCGGAGGACGCACCCGCCGACCTTCCCGCCGGCTTCGACGGCGACACCCTTTCCCCGCGCCTCGCCGCCGAGCTGAGCGAACTCGGGCTGTTGTAGCGGCGGCGATGCGCGAACCACACGGGCGGACGGATGCAACCGCGGTGGAAGGCAAGCTCCGTTGAAGCTACCCAATACGGATCGGGCGATCGTCGATCGGCGAAAGATTGTCGATTATTGCCTCAACTTGGATCGCGACGAAGGGCTCCACAAGGCTCGGCTGTTTCAGACGCTCATCGGTGTAGACAGAGATAATTCAGACCTGCTCATCGACGCGCTTCGCGTCGCTGCAGTCGGCAGTGACGCATTGGTGGGTGCGGCCGACAAGTATGGCCGGCGGTATGTTGTCGAGTTCGAACTCAGTGGCCCGCGCGGCGAGGCTGTGGTCCGTTCTGCGTGGATCGTGAGAGCCGGCGAAGAGTTGCGACGGTTGGTCACCTGCTATATTCCGTAAGGGGAAGCTTTCTCGCTGGCGCCTGACGACATGACCGTAACGCGACGACCGGAATTGCTGGATGTGCTGGCGGTGCTCGCGAGTCCGGGCGATCCGGAGATTCGCACCGGCGATGTCGGCACGCTGCGTCCGGAGCATGTTCTGGCCCTCAATCGGGGGCGGACCCGCGTTTCCTGAATCGCCGGCGCCGCGCTCGCGACCCTCTCACCGGGCCAGCGCGAGCAGGCGGTCGAGGTCGAGATGCGTTTCCAGATGGTCGGCGAGGCTGTCCAGCACGGCGTCGATCTCCGCTTCGTAAGCGCGTTTCCGTTCGGCGCCCAGGCGTGCGAGGAAGCGTTCGCGGAAAGCGTCATTCGCGAACAGGCCGTGGCAATAGGTGCCGAACACGAGCCCGTCGTCCGAAACGGCGCCCTCGGGCCGGCCGTCCAGATGCAGGAAGGGGCGCGCGAGGCCCGGCCCGGTGCTGCGGCCCATATGGATTTCGTAGCCGGTGAGCCCGTCGGCGGTCCGGACGGGGACGGTGCGCTTCTCCGCCTCCAGCACCGTCTCGATGTCGAGCAGGCCGAGGCCGGCGCTCGATCCCGCCGGTCCCTCGACGCCGGCCGGGTCCGACACCAGCCGGCCCAGCATCTGGAAGCCGCCGCAAAGCCCGAGCACGCGCCCGCCGCGGCGCAGATGGGCGCGGATGTCGATGTCCCAGCCCTCCGCCAGCAGGAAGGCGAGATCGGCCCGCGTGTTCTTGCTGCCGGGCAGCACGGCGAGGTCGATATCGCCCGGCAGCGCCTCGCCCGGGCGCATGAAACGGACGCCGACCTCGCCGGCAAGCGGGTCAAGATCGTCGAAATTGGCGATGCGCGGATAGCGGAACGCGGCGACGCGCGGGCTTCCGGTCGAGAACCGCTCCGCCTCCAGCGCCATCGAATCCTCCGCCGGCAGCTTGCGGGCGTCCTCGAACCAGGGCAGCACACCGAGGCAGGGCAGCCCCGCGAGGCGCTCCAGCGCGGGAATCGCGGGGTCGAACAGGGCGGGGTCGCCGCGGAACTTGTTGACGATATAGCCGCAGAGCCTGGCCGCATCGGCGGGCGGCAGCACATGGCGCGTGCCGGCGATCGCCGCGATGACGCCGCCCCGGTCGATGTCGGCGACCAGCAGCACGGGCAGCCCGGCGGCCTCGGCGAAGCCCATATTGGCGATGTCGCCGCCCCGCAGGTTGATCTCCGAAGCGCTGCCGGCGCCCTCGACCAGCACGAGGTCGGCCTCGGCGGCGAGCCGGCGGAAGGCGTCGAGCGCGCCTTCCAGAAGGCCGGGCTTCAGCCGCGCATAGTCCTTCGCATCCGCCCGCCCGACGGCGCGTCCCGCCAGCACGATCTGCGCGCCGCGCTCGGACTCGGGCTTCAGCAGCACCGGGTTCATGTCCGCATGCGGCGCCGCGCCGGCGGCGCGCGCCTGGAGCGCCTGGGCGCGCCCGATCTCGCCGCCCTCGGGCGTGACCGCGGCATTGTTCGACATGTTCTGCGGCTTGAACGGCCTGACCCGGAGGCCGCGCCGCGCCCAGGCCCGGCAGAGTCCCGCGACGACGAGCGACTTGCCGGCGTCGGAGCCGGTGCCCTGCACCATCAGCGCCCTGGCCGGCATCCGGGCGGCGCCCTGCTTGCGAGACCCGGCCTGCGTTCCGACCGGCCGCCTAGAACCGGCTCAACGCCTCGCGGAGCCCGTCGGCCGCCGGGTTGGCGTGCGCGCGGTCGATGACGATGGCGCGGGGCGTCGCGCCGGCCTTGTAGAAGGCCCGGTTCCAGTCCTGGCGCCGGGCGATCACCGCACCTTCCAAGGACGTGCCGGCGAAGAAGCCCTGGCTGGTCGAATAGCTGAAAATGTCGGCCCCGACATTGGTCGTGGTTGCGCCGTCTATGCCCGCCCCGACGGGGCCGGCGGCGACGGAGGCGTCGGCGCCGAGCTTGATCTGGTTTTCGAGCACGGCCTCGACGGCGCCGTTCGTGCGCAGCAGCAGCATCGCCTCGGCTGTCTGGGCGCCGAACTGGAAGCCGAAGCTTATCGAGGCCATGGTGTAGAAGGCCGGGTAGCTCCACGACCCCTTCCCGTTGCGCGTCAATAGCACGCCGCTGCCGCCCTCGCCGCCCACCAGGAAGGCGCCCTTGATGAGCGTCGGGAAGACCAGCACCGCCTTCGCCTGGCCGAGAAAGCGGCGGAGATTGGGGCCGACGTCGGAATTGCGGGCGAGGCGCTGCACCGAAATGCGGGCCTTGTCCACGAGTTCGGTCGCTTCCGCCTCGTCGTTCGACGCCAAAGCGGGTGCGGACCACAGGGCCGCGACCAGCAGGAGCGCGGCGGCCGGGCGGGCGGGACGGTGCTTCATCGGCGGCATACTCCTAGAATTCGATGCCGATCTGGGCCTTCACGCCGGCGCGGAAGGGGTGCTTGACCAGGGTCATTTCGGTGACGAGGTCGGCGGCTTCGATCAATTCGGGCCGGGCGTTGCGCCCCGTGACCACGACATGCAGGCCCTCCCGGCGGTTCGCCAGCGCCGCCAGCACCCGGTCGAGGCCCAGATAGCCGTAGCGCAGCACGATGTTCAACTCGTCGAGGACGACCATGGCGTTGGACGGGTCGGCCATCATGGCTTCCGACAGCTCCCACGCCGCTTCGGCCGCGGCGATGTCGCGCGCCCGGTCCTGCGTCTCCCAGGTGAAGCCCTCGCCCATGGCGCGAATCTCGATCAGGTCCGGGAAGCGGGCGAAGACCTCCCGCTCGCCCGTTTTCCACACGCCCTTGACGAACTGGACCACGCCGACCTTGAGGCCGTTGCCGACGGCCCGGGCCGCCAGCCCGAAGGCCGCGGTCGATTTGCCCTTGCCCTTGCCGGTGTGGACGATCAGCAGGCCCTTTTCGATGGTCTTGGCGGCCAGCATCCGGTCCCGCGCCGCCTTGCGCTTGCGGGCCTTCTCATTGGCTCGTGCGTTGACGGCCTCCTCGTCGAGGGAGCCTTGGCTCATGGGCGCTCTCCGCTCGCCAGCGACCGGAGCAGATCATAGCCGGAATTGGCCCTCGGACGCCACAGGCCCCGGTCCTGCGCCTCCAGGAATCGGGCCGCGGTCTCGCGAAGCGCCGCGGGATTGCTGCGCTCCATGAACGCCCGCACCGCCTCGTCGCGGATATAGGCGTCGAACAGCATCTCGAAGTGGCGGTCGCGCACCGCGCCCGTGGTTGCGGCGAAGGCGAACAGATAATCGACCGTGGCGGCGATCTCGAAGGCGCCCTTGTAGCCGTGGCGCATGACGCCCCGGATCCATTTGGGGTTGGCGGCGCGCGCGCGCACGGTGCGGGCGATCTCTTGCTCCAGGCTGAAGATGCGCGGGCGCTCGGGGCGCGTGTGGTCGTTGTGATAGACCGCGGGCCGGCGCCCGGAGAGCAGGCCCGCCGCCGCGGTCAGCCCGCCCTCGAACTGGTAGTAGTCGTCGCTGTCGAGCAGGTCGTGCTCGCGGTTGTCCTGGTTGTGGACTACGGCCTCGACGCGGGCGAGGCGGCGCTCGAACGCGCGGTGGGCGGGCCGGCCCTCCTCGCCGGCGCCATAGGCGTAGCCACCCCAGGCTACATAGGCGCGCGCGAGGTCCTCGGGGCCGTCCCAGCCGCCTTCGTCGATCAGCGCCTGCAGGCCCGCCCCATAGGCCCCCGGCATCGAGCCGAACACGCGCCAGGTCGCCTCGCGGAAGCCGACCCCTTCCGGCGTGTGGAGCGGGTTGTCGTCCTCCTCCAGCCGGGCGACGGCGCGCACGGCGCTGTCGAACAGGTCGATCAGCCCCGGGAAGGCGTCGCGGAAGAACCCGGAAATGCGCAGCGTGACATCGACACGCGGCCGGTCGAGCACGCTGCGCGGCACGATCTCGAAGCCGGTGACGCGCCCCGAGGCAGCCTCCCATGTCGGCCGCACACCCATCAGCGCCAGCGCCTGGGCGATATCGTCGCCGCCGGTCCGCATGGTGCTGGTTCCCCAGGCGCTGAGCGCCAGCGCGCGCGGCCATTCGCCGTGGTCGCGGACATGGCGCTCCACCAGCAGCGCCGCCGAATGCCAGCCGAGCTGCACGGAGGCCGGCGTCGGCACGGCGCGGCTATCGACGGAATAGAAGTTGCGCCCGGTCGGCAGCACGTCCGGCCGGCCCCGCGTCGGAGCGCCGGAGGGGCCCGGCTCGACGAACCCACCGGCAAGGCCCCCCCTGAGGCCTGCGGTCTCCGCGTCGCCCGAGCGGTCCAGCGCCGGGGCCAGCGTTTCGGCCAGGAAGCCGAGCGCTGCGGCGCTTTCGGGGCCGGGCGCCGCCGCTGCGCCCTCCACCAGCCGCGCCATCGCCGCCTCCAGCCGCTCCAGCGTGTCGCCGGCCGTGCGCCAGAAGGCGCCGCCCTCGAGGAAGGCCGGACGGGGTCCCGTCCACGGTGCGGCCAGGTCCTCGCCGACCTCGAGGCCGAGATCCGCCATGAGCGCCGGCAGCAGCCGCGCGCGCATGGCGGCGACCAGAAGGTCGCGGCGCAGGCGGCCTTGCGGAGAGACGCCGAAGACATGCAGCCCGTCGCGAATCTGGAGTTCCTTCAGCTCGCAGAGATAGCCGTCGAGTTTGCCGAGCGCCGAGTCCCCGCCGTCCCCGGGGCGGATGCCGCAGTCGGCAGCCAGGCCGTCGCGCGCCGCCAGGTCCAGAATCGCCCCGGCCAGCACGGGCAGGCGGCGGGGGTCCAGCGAGACCGCCTGATAGTATTCGTCCACCAGTCTTTCCAGCTCCACCATCGGCCCGTGGCTCTCGGCGCGCGTGAGCGGCGGGGTCAGATGGTCCACGATGACGGCATGAGTGCGGCGCTTCGCCTGCGAGCCCTCGCCCGGATCGTTGACGATGAAGGGGTAGAGGTTGGGGAGGGGGCCGAGGACGGCATCCGGGAAGCAGTCTTCGGAAAGCGCCAGCGCCTTGCCGGGCAGCCATTCGAGATTGCCGTGCTTGCCGAGGTGCACCACCGCATCGGCCGCGAAGCCGCGCCTGAGCCAGCCATAGAAGGCGAGATAGGCCGGCGGCGGCGGCAGGGCGGGATCGTGGTAGCTGGAGGCCGGGTCGATGTCATAGCCGCGCGACGGCTGGACGGCGACCGCGATGTCGCCGAACAGGAGCGCCGGGATCACGGTGTCCCGGCAGGCAGGGCCCCAGCGTTCCCTCACCGGGTCGGCGGCGCCGGAGGGCAGTGTGTCCAGGAAGGCTTCGAGCGCGCATTTCGGGAAGACCGGGCCTTCGGTCCGCGCCTGCTGCAACCGGCGCATGAGCGCATCGCCGTCCGCCGGCAGTCCTTCGGCCCCGAGCGCCCGCAGGACGTTGAGCGCCGAGGCCGGGGTGTCGAGGCCGACGCCATTGCCGATGCGCCCGTCGCGGGTGGGGTAGTTGGCCAGCACCAGCACGATGCGTTTGCGCCCCGGCCGGCGGAGCTTCGCCCAATTGGCGGCGAGTTCCGCCACGAAGCGCGCCCGGTCCGGCACCGGCCGGTAGCGGGCGATGTCGCACTCCGTCGCCGCGTCGCGCCGGCTCGGCGCCTTGAAGGAGACCGCGCGCGAGATCAGCCGCCCGTCCACTTCCGGCAGCGCGATGTTCATGGCGATGTCGCGCGGGGACAGGCCGCGCGTTCCCTCCCGCCAGACGGCTTCCGCGCCGCCCGAGAGCACCGCCTGGACCACCGGGCAGTCGTAACGATCGAGCGGCCCCGGGCCTTTCGCGCCGCGCGTGGCGAAGCCGGTGGTATTCACGATCACGGCCGGCGGCTCGTCGGCGAACAGGCGGTGCAGCAGGTCGAGCGAGTCCGGGTCCTTGAGGCTGGAGACCGCGACCGGCCGGGGCGCGAGGCCCGCCGCCGCCATTTCCTCCGCCAGCATGTCGATGGCCGCGACATTACCGGCCTGCAGATGCGCCCGGTAGAACAGCAGCGGCGCGACGGGGCCGGCGCCGGCGGCTGCGCCATAGGGTTGCGCGCGGGCAATCGGCGCAGGCTCCCGCCAGGCGGCGGGGCGGCCGAGCAGGTGGGACGCATAGCGCAGGCAGTTGAGCGCATTGTCGGGCCCGCCCTCCACCAGATAGCGCCAGAGGCGGCGGCAGGCGTCCGCATCGAGGCTGGAGAAGGCGTCGAGCTCCGGGTCCGCCCGGTCGTCGCCCGGCAGCAGCGCCACCGGCGCCTCCAGCGCGCCCAGCCGCTCGATGCCGTAGGGCCAGTAGCCGCGCCCGCCGAGCAGCCGCACCACGACCAGCCGGGCGCGGGAGAGCACGCGCTCGACATGGAGATCGACGGACAGGTTGTGGCCGAGCGCCATGACGTTGGCGAGGCGGAGTGTCGGCGCCCGGCTGTCCTCGGCGAGGCGCTGTCGCTGGGCGCCGGCGAGCAGCGCGAGTTCGGTGTCCGCGGCGCTCAGGATCGCGATGTCGCCCGGCGTCTGGCCGAGATCGACCGCCTCGCCGTCCTCGACCGCGCCGGGGGTTGCAGCTAGGAGATGCACCGTCCGCCGAGCGTCCGGGCCACGGCCTCGCGGTCGAGGCCGGCGAAGCCGATCACCACCAGCCGCGTCGCCGGCTTCTCGCCGGCCTGCCAGGGCCGGTCGTACCAGGTCTCGGCGCGGGCGCCCACGCCCTGCACGGCGAGCCGCATCGCCTTGCCCTCCACCGCGGCGAAGCCCTTGATGCGCAGCACATCGTGTCCCCGGGCGGTTTCCGCGATGCGTTCGACCAGCGCCGCCGGCTCGACCGGCCCGGCCTCGACGGCGAAGCTCTCGAACTCGTCATGGTCGTGGCCGTCCTCGCCGTCATGGTGCGAGGGCCGTGCGTCCAGATCGTCTTCCGCGGCCGCTTCGAGGCCGAGCAGCAGGCGCGCATCGACGGCGCCGCCGGTCGCGGCGAGGGCCTTGGCCGCGGGCGAGCGCAACCCGGCGCGGACCCGCTCCAGCACGTCCTCCCAGGCCGGCGCGTCCAGGAGGTCGCGCTTGTTGACGACCGCGAGGTCGGCGGCCGCGAGCTGGTCCTCGAACAGCTCCTCCAGGGGCGCGTCGTGGTCGAGAGCGGGGTCGGCCCGGCGCGCCGCCTCGACTGCATCGGGGTCGGCCGCAAAACGCCCGGCCGCGACGGCCGCGGCGTCGATCACCGCGATCACGCCGTCCACCGTGGTGCGGGAGCGGACCTCCGGCCAGGCGAAGGCCTGCACCAGCGGCTTCGGCAATGCGAGGCCGGAGGTCTCGATGACGATGTGGTCGGGCGGGTCCGGCCGGTCGAGCAGCGCCTGCATGGTCGGCAGGAAGTCGTCAGCCACCGTGCAGCAGATGCAGCCATTGGCGAGCTCGACGATATCCTCGTCCTCGCAGCCCTCGATGCCGCAGGCGCGCAGCAGCTCGCCGTCTATGCCGAGGTCGCCGAACTCGTTGACGACGACCGCCAGCCGCCGCCCGCCGGCATTCTCCAGCAGGTGGCGGACCAGGCTGGTCTTGCCGGCGCCGAGGAAGCCGGTGACGACGGTTGCCGGGATTTTCGGTTTCAGCATGGGACGGGGGTTTCTGCCGATCCGGAGGGGCAGGGGAACATGCCCTGCCCCCGCTTCGCCCGCAAGCGGCGCGCGGCCTGTCTGGCCGGCTGAAATTCGCGACGCGATCAGGGCGTCGAGTTCGCCGCGCCGGTTTTCCACGGCCAGTTCGAGCGCTTCGAGAACCAGCGCCGGCGTTGCCCGGGGGAGCACAGCGGACGTCTCCAGGCTAACCGGGCCCACCGGCGCCAGCAAATCCAGCACCGCGGCTTCGGCGATCCCGCGCCCAATGTCGAACCGCCACATAGCGCCGTTTCTCCTTGCCTGCGAGCCTCGACCCGCCGCTCCGCCGCCGCCCCCAGATAAAGGCAGGCATCCGGTTCGGCGCCGGTCCTGTCGGGGTCTTCGGGGCGGCGCCAGCGGGTCGCTCCCAACGCAATGGCGCGTATGCCGAGCCTTTCGCCCAAGGCGATTGCGGTCAATCCGGCTCCGCAGGCGTAGCGTTCATGTTTCGAGGACGGAGACGTGAGCGCGATGACGCCGTTCACCGGATCGATGAACACGCGCCGCGCGATCCCGTTCCAGTCGAGCCTTGCCAGAACCGGGATTTCCTCCGGCGCGAACTGGAACCGGGTGAACTCGGAACCCATGCTACCGGCGGTGCGTTCCATGTTTCGGGGGCTCCCGGCTGTCGGCGGCGATATCGGGACGCCTTGCGCTTCGGCTACAGCCCCGCGCCCGTTTCGGCTCTCAGGGCTTGAGCAGGAGAGGCAGGCCGGCTACGACGAACACGACCCGGTCTGCAATGCGCGCGACCTCCTCGTTCAGCCGCCCCTGCGCCTCGCGGAAACGCCGCCCGAGCACTGTCGAGGGAACGAGCCCCATGCCGGTTTCGTTCGAGACCAGCACGGTCTGCCGGCTGCGGCCGGCGAGCGCCTCCAGCAGCGCCGCCGTCTCCGACTCCCGGCCGGCGGCAAGCGCATTGGAAAGCCAGAGCGTCAGGCAGTCCGCCAGCACCGGCATGCCGCGGGCCTCTGCGAGCGCCTCGGGCAGGCGGCAAGGGGCCTCGACGGTCGTCCAGCAAGGCCCCCGACGGGCGCGGTGGCGGGCGATGCGGTCCGCCATCTCGGCGTCGCCGGCCTCGGCCGTCGCGATATAGACGGCGGGCCCGTCGAACAGCGATTCGGCGTAGCGGCTCTTGCCGGAAGCGGCGCCGCCGAGCACCAGAGTCGTGGCGGTCATGGAGCGTCTGGTAGCGGTGTTTCGCATCCCGTTCAAGGCGGACCCTTTGCGGCTCGACTTTCCGGGCGCGCCGGGGCATGACTGGCGGCAGGAGGTTCGCCGCCCGTCATGTTCACACTGCTCCGCCGCACTCTGTCCCTTTACCTGGGCGTCGGGCTCCTGCTGGGGCTGGCGGCGGGCTTTTCGCGGATGTTCGTTCATGTCGTCCACGGCCTCGGGCCGGGCGAATTCGGCGCGGCGCTGGGCGATGCGGCCTTGTGGGCCTTCATGCGGCTCTGGCTCTGGCCGTGGCAGTTCTGGACGGAGGTCGTGGAAGGCGAGCGCACGCTGCTCGGCTGGCTGCTGGCCTGAGGGCGCCGCGGCGCACATACTCGACGGCGGCATGCGGCTAGGGGGAAGAAGGCGATGGAACTGGGATTCGTAGGCGTGGGCGCGATGGGCGCGCCGATGGCCGGGCGGCTGCTGGACGGGGGCCACAGCCTCATCGTGCACGATATCCGCGCCGAAGCGGTGGCGCCGCTCGCGGCCCGGCAGGCGCGCGAGGCCGCAAGCCCGAAGGCCGTGGCCGATCTCGCGGAGACGGTCGTCGTCTCGCTGCCGACGCTCGCCGCCTGGCGCGAGGTCGGGCTCGGCGCGGAGGGGCTCGCGAAGGGCGGGCGGATCGCAAAAGCGGTCAACACCTGCACGGTCGGCTCCGGCTTCATCCGCGAGATGGCGGCCGCGCTCGGCGAGTCCGGCATCGAAATGCTGGATTGCCCGATCAGCGGCGGCCCGCCCGGCGCAGAAGCGGGCACGCTGTCGGTGATGGCGTCGGGAAGCCGCGCGCTCTTCGACGAGCTGCAGCCGGCGCTCGCCTGCTGGGGACAGACGGTGGTCCATGTGGGCGAGGAGCCGGGTGCGGCGCAGACGGTCAAGCTCGTCAACAACATCCTCTCGGCCGCCGCGCTCGCCGTCACCGCCGAGGCCCTGGTGATGGGCTCCAAGGCCGGGGTCGATCTGGAGGCGATGCTGGAGGCGGTCAATGCCGGCTCCGGGCGCAACAGCGCAACCGCCGGCAAGGTCCCGGCATCGGTGCTGGACCGGTCCTTCGCCTACGGGGCGGCGCTGGACATCCTCATGAAGGACATCGAGCTTGCGCTTGCGGAGGCGGAGCGGCTGGAGGTGCCGTCCTGGGTCTCGTCGGCCGTGCGCCAGTTCTTCCGCCACTGGCACATGCAGGGCAAGGGCCGCGAGGACATCACCAGCATCGTGCAGATGGTGGAGGGCTTCGCCGGCCACACCCTGCCGAAGGTCCGCTAGGGCGGCGCCCGGCGCTCGCGCTCCAGCAGGCAGGCATCGCCGTAGGAGAAGAATCGATAGTGCTGCCGCACGGCATGGGCGTAGGCGGCGCGCATGCGCTCCAGCCCGGCGAAGGCCGCGACCAGCATGAACAGCGTCGAGCGCGGCAGGTGGAAATTGGTGAGCAGCAGGTCGGCCGCCCGGACCTCCCGGCCGCCGGGGCGCAGGAATATGTCCGTCTCCCCTTCCCAGGCCGCAACCTCGCCCGAGGGGCCGGCGGCGCTTTCCAGTACGCGGAGCGCCGTGGTGCCGGCCGCGACCAGCCGGCCCTTGCGGCCCCGGATGCGCGCGGCCGTTTCTTCCGTTATGCGCCCCCATTCGCTGTGCATCCGGTGTTCCGCCGGATCCTCCGTGCGGACCGGCAGGAAGGTGCCGGCGCCGACATGCAGGGTAACGGCGGCCCGCTCGACGCCGCGCGCCGCCAGCGCCGCCAGCAGCCGGGGGGTGAAGTGCAGCCCGGCTGTGGGCGCGGCGACCGAGCCCGGCTCGCGGGCATATACGGTCTGGTAGGCGTCCCGGTCGCCGGGGTCGCCGCCTTTCGGGCGCTTGATATAGGGCGGCAGCGGCATGGCGCCGTGCGCCTCCAGCGCCGCGTCGAGCGCGTCCGCTTCCGCCGAGAACGCCAGCAGCACCTCTCCGCCTGCGCGCCGCTCCTCCAGCAGGGCTTCGATCCCGCCCGGAAAGGCGATCCGGTCGCCCTCGCGCAGCCGCCGGCCGGGCCGTGCGAAGGCGAGCCAGCGCCGCCCGTCGAGGCGCTTGTGCAGCAGGGCCTCCACCCTCGCCGCGCCGCGCCGTCCGTAGAGGCGCGCCGGGATCACGCGCGTATCGTTGACGACCATGAGGTCGCCCGGCCGGAGAAGTTCGGGCAGTTCGGCGATGCGCCGGTCCGCGAGGCGGTCCGCCACATGCAGCAGCCGCGCCGCGTCGCGCGGCTCCGCAGGCCGCTGCGCGATCAGCTCGGAAGGCAGGTCGAAATCGAAATCGCTGGTGCTCAGGGTCACGCCGCTCGGCCCGGCTCCGCTGACGCCGGGGACCATCGCAGGCCGCGCGGAGCCTGTCAAAACGGGCCGGGATTTGAGATAACCCCCTGGACGCGGCAACGCCGGAGCGGAACCCGGGACATGGCGATCAGATTGAAGGAAGGCCGCAAGATGGCCGTCCGGGCCCGGCGCTGGATCCTGGTCAAAAGGCTGCTGCTGCTGGCGGCGGTCGTTGCGGTCGGCGTGTTCGCCTACGAGACGGGCGCCTCCCGCACGCAATTCCGCATCGAACGCATGGAGGAGAGGCTGGCGGCCCAGGACGCCGACATCGCGCGGCTGGAGGCCGAAAAGGCCGAACTCGACAGGCGGCGGCTGGCGGCGGTCCAGAACGAGAAGTCGCTCCAGGCCCGCTACGACCGCGACGTGCCGACCGGCGCGCGCAAGGCGCTTTACGAGGTGCTTGTGGAGCGGATGAACGCCGGCCTCGACGAGGACCGGATCGCCTTCCTGCTGCGTGAAGCAGACCCGGAGCCGGACTGCGACCCGGAACCGGTCACCAGGCGCTTCGTGCTGGCGACGCCTCTGCATGACGGCGCCAATACCTCGGCGCAATTCGCCAAGGGCGCGATCACGGTCACCGGCGAGGGCGCGACGGAACTGACGGAGGCGGGCCTGCGCCAGGCCTGGTTCGACCCGGCGGCTCCCGTCACGCTTCGGTTCACGGCCATCGGCGGCGATGCCGCGGAGGCGCAGGGCAAGCTGCCGCTCGACCATTCCATGCGCCTGGCCGGCAACGAATACCGCTTCGCCGCCCGCGCCGGCGACCGCTCCTTCGTCCGCGTCACCGCGCTGCGCTGCGACTTTCCGGGGTAGCGCAGACTCCTTTCGGACCGGGCCCGAAAATCGCCGCCCCGCCCCCGGGACGGGGCGGCGAAACGGGGAGCCGGAATATTCACTTTTTGTTTCGCTCGGGGGCTTGACCGGAGAGAAAATGTGCTAGAATGGTCCTGAGGGAAGCGGCTTCCGGAGGCCGCGTCTCTCGCGTCTGAAAAATCCGCTCGAAACTCGCGGGAGAGATGCGTCCGCCGCCTCGCGCCCGAGCCGGGCGGCAACGAAACGAAGGAGACGCCACCCCATGCCCGATGCGACCGCCGAACGCCCCGCCCGCCAGACCGCCAGCGCGCCGCCGGAACATGACAAAACATGACATTTCATGACACTTCGCGGGAGGTCTCCTCCAGCACGGCCGGGCCGGGGCAGCCTCCCGCCCCAACCCCTGGAGCGCCGTTCGGGGCAGGCTCTCCCTCGCAGGCGCAGGAGGGCGCATTGGAGGCCGGGCGGAGGGCCGGCCGCATCCTGCCGTTCGATCTCCCGGCGGCCGAGGCCTGTATCGCCCCAATGGCTCAAGCCTGTCGCGGCGGCATCGCGGTCTCCGTGTCCGACGGTTATATCGCGGCAGCGGCGGCGGCCAGCGGCATGATGGCCGCAAGCCGCGGCAACACGCCGTTCGAGGCGGCCGGCCTTCGCGTCATCGACCCGCGGGAGGCCGGTCCGGGGCGGCGCTCCGACTCCGCCTGCGCGGCGCGCTACTCCCTCGGGGCGTATTTGGCGAGGATGCGCTGAAGGGTGCGGCGGTGCATGCGCAGCCGGCGCGCCGTCTCCGAGACATTGCGCCCGCACTGCTCGTAGATGCGCTGGATATGCTCCCAGCGCACGCGGTCGGGCGACATCGGCAATTCCGGGGGGCCCGGCGGGTCCGCGCCCATATGCTTCAGCGCCGTCTCGATGGCGTCGGCATCGGCCGGTTTCGGCAGGTAGTCGATGGCGCCCACCTTCACGGCCGCCACGGCGGTCGCGATATTGCCGTAGCCGGTGAGGATGATCGCGCGGCTCTCCGGGCGGACGGTCTGGAGGTGCGAGACCACATCGACGCCGCTGCCGTCGCCCAGCCGGAGGTCCACCACGGCATAGTCCGGCGGGTCGATATCCACCGCCGCCGTGCCGTCCGCGACCGAGCCCGCCGTGCGGACATCGAAGCCGCGCCGCTCCATCGCCCGCGCCAGGCGGTTCAGGAAGGGCGGGTCGTCATCGACCAAAAGCAGTGTGCCGGCCTCGCCGGAGCCTTGCTGTTCGTTCATCGCTCCTCACCCTTTGTCTCGGGCTCCAGTATCACGCGCGGCCACAGAACCTCAACCTCCGCGCCGCCCTGGGGGCGGTTCAGGAAGGTGACATCGGCGCCGGTGCGCTCCAGAAGCGTGCGCGCAATGAAGATGCCGAGGCCCATATGGCCGTCGCTGCCCCGCCTCGTGGACAGATAGGGCTCACCGAGGCGCCCGAGCAGCGCCGCCGGGAAGCCCGGCCCGTCGTCCGAGATCGTCACGCCGACCCGTTCCGCGTCCCAGACGATCGCCGCATCGACGCGGCTGCGGGCGAATTGCAGGGCGTTGGACAGGATGTTGCCGAGACCGTTCACCAGCTCGGGACGGCGCTCCAGGGCCGGTTCCGGCGTATCGTCCCGGGCGCGGCCGAGGATTGCGAGATCGACCGCCTCGCGCCGATGCGGGTCCGCCATGCTCTCGATCAGCGCGGTGAGCGGCATCCTGAGATAGGAGGCGCCGCGCGCATCCGGCCGGCGCGACAGTTCCGTCAGGATCGCCTTGCAGCGCTCGGCCTGGCTCTTCAGCAGGCGCGCGTCTTCGGCGAGCGGGCCGTCGGCCGGCACTTCGCGCACGAGTTCCGAAGCGATGACGGTGATGGTGGCGAGCGGCGTGCCGAGCTCATGCGCGGCCGCCGCGGCGAGCGTGCCGAGGTCGGCGACGCGCTGCTCGCGCGCCAGCGCATCCTGGGCGGCCGATAAGGCGTCCGTCATCCGGCGCCGCTCGATGGCCACCTGGCCCACATAGACGGCCATGAAGGCGATGGCGACGACGGTGGCCAACCATATGCCGAGCACCAGGCCGGGCGGCATGGTGGGCGGCGGCCCGTTCCAGGGCAACGGCAGGTGCCAGACCGACAGCACGCTCGCGGCGCCCGCGGCCAGCACGGCGAGCTTGATGCAGCTCGCCCTGGAAAGCACCGACGCCGCCACCGTGACCGGCGCCAGAAGCAACAGCGCAAACGGGTTCTGGAGCCCGCCCGTCAGGAACAGCAGCAACGCCAATTGCAGCGTGTCGAAGGCGAGGAAACCGAAGGCGTGCGGCTCCGGCAGGCCGGCCCCGGCGCGCTGGCGCAGGCTAGCCAGCAGGTTGACGGCCGCCGACATCGCCACCGCCGCCGCCGCCGCCTCTATCGCCAGCCGGTATTCGAAGCCGAAATGCACGACCGACACCGCGCCCGCCTGGCCCGCGACCGCGACCCAGCGAATGAGGATCAGCGTGCGGGCCTGCACGAAGCCGGTCTCGCCCCGGGGCGGCGCGGGCTCTAAAACCTTCATGGGCCGCGGGCGCTCCGCTGCTCCTGGAGAGGAAAGCATAGCATGGGCGAATGGGCCGTCTCGGTGCGGGAGCTCTCGAAGGACTTCGGGTCCGTGAAGGCCGTGGACGGGCTGACCTTCGACCTCGAACCCGGCGGCATCGTCGCCCTGCTCGGCGGCAACGGGGCCGGCAAGACGACCACCATCGCCATGCTGCTCGGCCTGCTGCTTCCCACCTCCGGGACGGTGCGGGCGCTCGGCGCCGACATGACGCGCGACCGCTACCGGGTGCTGGGGCGGATGAATTTCTCCTCCCCTTATGTGGAGCTTCCGGGCCGGCTGACGGCGGAGGAGAACCTGCTGGTCTATGCGCGCCTCTACGGCGTGGCGCGGGCGGGCCGGCATGTCCGGGCGCTGGCGGAGGCGCTGGAACTCACCCCGTTCCTGGAACAGCGGACGCGCACGCTGTCGGCCGGACAGAAATCGCGCCTGGCGCTCGCCAAGGCGCTGGTGAACGAACCGCAGCTTCTGCTTCTCGACGAACCGACCGCCTCGCTCGACCCGGAGACCGCCGACTGGGTGCGATCATACCTCGCCGCCTATGTGGAACGGACCGGCGCCACACTCCTGCTCGCCTCGCACAACATGCTGGAGGTGGAGCGGCTGTGCCGCGACGTGCTGATGATGAAGGCCGGCCGGCTGGTGGACCGGGGCGCCCCCGACGCCCTGATCGCGCGCTACGGTCGGCGGACCATGGAGGAGGTGTTTCTGGATATTGCGCGCGGGACGGCTAGCCCCCGTCCGCGGCTTCCGTGACCTGGGCCAGGCGCGTGCGGAATTTGCCCGTCTTGTAGTCGGTCACGCGATAGGCCCACCCGCCGACGACGGTGTTGATCTTCGCGATCTCGCCGGCGACCTCTTCCGGCGTCTTCAACGCCATCTGCAGCGACCCCTCCAGCTTGTCGGCATCCATCGTCCTGCGGGCCTTCAGCAGAGGCTCCACGCGCGGGTCCGCCGTCCCGGGCGATGCGGCGAGCGCGATCCAGTAGTCGCCGTCCCGCCCGGCCATCCGCGCCTCGACGATCAACCCGTCGAAAGTCTCGAAGCGGCCCGCGACCAGAGGCTCCGAGAAATCCACCTCGGCGGCCGGGCGCACATCGTCGAAGATCAGGAAATCGAGCCAGCTCGTGAGCGGCGACAGCTCATGGTTCGCTTTCGCCTTGCGGCCCTCCGGCAGCGGCCCTTCCAGCCCCCAGTCCGTTTCCTCGGGCCCGGCCCTGGAAACCGCGACCGTCTCGCCGTCGGCGTGCCGCAGCCGGGTCCGGCGGATGCGGCGCTGCTCCACATTGGCGATATTGCGCTCCAGGAAGCGCGTGAGCAGGCGCACCGGCTGGAAATCGCCCTTGGCGAGCCATGATTGCGTTTCTCCGCTCCTGCGCACGAACACGCCGCCGCCCGCCTCTTCGGGGCGCGCAAAGCCGACCAGCAGGTCCGCCGCCGTCTCGCCGCCCGCCTTCGCCACGATCCGGATGGACTGCGCAGCGGAGTCGCCGAGGTCCTCCACCCGGATCTTCGGATAGAGCGCGGGCTTGCTCGTGCGCGGCTCGATCAGTTCGATGCGCGCCAGGTCGAAAAGCATTTCGCTCAGCATCCTGAAATCCGCGGGGTAGCCGTGGCGCTGCACCACGCCCCAGCGCCCGTCCTCGCGCCGCGCCGACACGGCGCCGTCGGCCGTCGTCGAAACCTCGACGAAGTCGATGTCGTTCACGCGTTCGAGCAGGCCCGGATACAGCATGGCGCCGGCAACCGGGTCGCCGCCGCGGACACGCTCGTTCACCAGAACGGCGACAGCCGCGGCGGCGGCCGCAACCGTCAGCACAAGGAGAAACAGGAAACTGCGGGGCTTCATGGGCGTCGCTAACCCCCTTGCGCCGTGCGCCGGCGGGCGCGCCGGGCGTATGCAACCGCCACGGCGAAGACGGCGACCAGCGCCGGAACGAGAGCGATGTTGACGAGTTCCAGCCGCGACGTCAGCGCCTCGACATCGCGGCGCAAGCGGTGCTGGACATCGCGAAGCTCGCGGCGAAGGCGGATCACGTCGGCGCGCAGGCTCCTGAGCGAGTCCGTCTGGGCCGTCGTCATCACCACCTGCTCTTCCGCGGCAGGGTCCCTCTCAAGCCGGTTCAGCCGCTGCAGCGCCTCTTCCAGACGGTCGAGCAACTCCTTTTCCTTCGCCCGGTGCTTGCTCTCCGCCTCGCGCCTGATGTCCTCCACCAGCGTGAAAGGACGCTGGAAGCTGCCGCGGGAACGCAGCGAGACGAGATCGTCGCGCCCGGTCATGTTTTCGACCGCATTCAGGAAGAAGGCCGCATTGTCGGCCACGGCCTGGCCGGTGCGCCCGCCGTCCAGCGGGCTTTCGACCATCCACATCGGGTCGGAGAGCATATCGACGTCGGCCACCGCGATGACGTCCATGGGCGCGGTTGACCGCGCCAGATGGGCGGCCTTCAGCGCTTCCCGCGCGGTCCTGGCCTCGTCGTCGATTTCCGGCTTGTCGCCGTCGGCCGCCTGCTCTCCGTCGTCTTCCGCTTTCGGTTCCGGCGGTCCTTCGGGGAAAGCGCTTTCGACCTCGCCCGAAAGCCTGGCGGCCAGAACCAGCGGTTCCCCGGCCGGCTTGAAGGCGTGGAGAACGGCGAGCGGATCGACCGGCCCCTGCAACAGTGACACGGGCACGGTGCCGCCGTCCCCGGATGTGGTCACGAGCGGCGTCACCGAGGCCCCGGCGCTGTCGAGCAGGCGGATATGGCCGGGCGAGGCGATGTTCAGGAGCGAGAGTTCGGCCGAGACCGAATCCACACCGGAGATCCCCCGCTTGTCGATGCCGAGCCACAGCGGATAGTCCACCGCCATCAACCGCGTTCGCGACCGGTCGGGCGCCTGCACCCGGCGCGCGAGGCTGGTATCGCCCGCCAGCTCGCCCGCCGGCATCTCGATGCCCCATGCCTCGAACAGCCGCCCGAGACTGGAGGCGAACCCGCCCGGCGGCATCCCGCGGCGGAGGTTTTCCGGATGTTGCGCCTCGCCTTCGGAATGCGGGTCCACGAACACCAGCAGCTTGCCGCCGCGCAGGACGAACTGGTCGAGCGCGTAGAGGGTTTCGTCGGTGAGTTGCTTGGGATGCACCAGCACCACGACATCGACGCCCTCGGGCACCGATGTCGCCGTGCTGATGATCTGGCGCACGTCCACCGAAGCCAGCAGCAGGTTGTAGATCGTCCAGGCGTCGTTCCGGCCCCGGCCCGACTGGGACATCGGCGACCCTGCGATCGGCAGGCCGGTAATCAGTCCGACGGCAGGCCGCTCCGGATTGGCAAGGCTGTGGACAATGCGCGCGATATCGTACTCGAGGTCGCGCTCGCGGGCCTCGTCGAAGAACGGGATCAGCTCGACATCGTCCGTCGAATTGGTGCCGGCGAGGCCGAAAAAGACGCGCTCGCCGGTGCGGTCCACGGGAAGGCCCTGGAGGCCGAAGGCATCGGCCCGGTCCTCGGCGTCCGTGAACGGCTCGGGATCGAAGACCTGCAGTTCGATCTTGCCGTCGGAAACGGCGACGAATTCCTCCAGCAGGTCGCGCACATGGCGCGCATAGACGCCGACCTGCGGGATTTCCCGCGCGATCCGGCTGGAGAAGTAGAAGTGTAGCACGACCGGCTCGTCGATACCCTTCGCCACCCGCCTCGAATCCCCGGCGAGCGTGAAGGCGCCCTCTTCGGTCAGGTCGAGGCGCGCATGGCGCAACAGCCGGTCCGACAGCGTGACCCCCGCCAGGAACAACACCGCCAGCAGGACCAGCGCCAGCCTGGCGAACAGGCCGCGCTGCCGGGAACGCTCCATCGCCGCCATCGCCTCAGTCCGCCTTCTTCAGATCGACCGTTATGGCGGCCGCGGCCAGCCAGACGCCGATTGCGAGCGCGTAATAGACAAGGTCCCGCAGGTCGATCACGCCCTTGACGATATTGTTGAAGTGGCTGAGCAGGCTGAACGAGGCGAGCGTTTCCAGAAGCGCCGCCGGAACCGCGTCGCCCAGGACCGGCTGCACGACCCCGGCGCCCAGCACATTGAACAGGAAACATACGGTCACGGTCAGCACGAAGGCGATCGCCTGGTTCCTGGTGAGCGCCGAGAGGCAGGACCCGATGGCGAGATAGGCGCCGGCCATCAGGAAGGAGCCGATATAGCTGGCGGCGACGACCCCGTTGTCCGGCTCCCCCAGATAGTTGACGGTGAGCCAGATCGGGAAGGTCAGCGCCAGCGCCAGCCCCGCAAACACCCACGCCGCCAGGAACTTGCCGACCACGGCTGCGGCGGTCGAGACCGGCAGGGTCAGGAACAGCTCGATCGTGCCGGTCTTGCGCTCCTCGGACCACAGCCGCATCGAAATCGCCGGCATGAAAAAGAGATAGAGCCAGGGATGCCACTGGAAGAAGGACAGGAGGTCTGCCCGCCCGCGCTCGAAGAAGGCGCCGACATAGAAGGTCAAGGCCGCCGCCAGCGCGAGGAAGAGGACGATGAAGACATAGGCGACCGGGGTGATGAAATAGCCGGCGAACTCCCGCCGGAACACATGGACGACGCTAGACATGCTCCGGCGCCTCCCCGTCGGGCCGCGTCATGCGTCGGAAGACGTCGTCCAGCGCCCCGGTCTCTGTCCGGAGGTCGTCCGCCTCCCAACCGTGCGCCTGCACCAGCAGCCCGACATCCGCAAGGATGGGTCCGCCGTCACGGGAGAGCGCCGTCAGGCGCACGGCGTCCGGGCCCGCCGGCCCGCGTTGCACCGCCTCCACGCGGTCCAGGCCCTCGAGCGAGTCGGCGGCGGCATCGGCGAACCGGGCGCCGAGCGTCAGCGAAACGGCGTTGTGCAGCGGCGACCAGGCTGCAAGGTCGGCGGGGGCGGCATCCGCCAGAAGCCGGCCGCCGGAAATGATCGCGGCGCGGGTGCAGACGGCATCGACCTCCTCGAGGATGTGGGTCGAGATCACGATGGCCTTGGAGGGGCGGATTTCACGGATGAGCGCGCGCATTTCGTGTTTCTGGTTCGGGTCCAGCCCGTCCGTCGGCTCGTCCAGGATCAGCACCGGCGGATCGTGCAGCAGCGCCTGGGCCAGGCCGACGCGGCGCTTGAAGCCCTTGGAAAGCGTGTCGATAGGCTGGGCCAGCACCTCGGCGAGGTCGGTGCGCTCGACCGCCAGCCCGATAGCGGCGCGGCCCCGCCGGCCGGAGAGGCCGCGTATGGCGGCCACGAACGCAAGGAAGGCGCCGGCGGTCATGTCTCCGTAGAGCGGCGCGCCTTCCGGCAGGTAGCCGAGATTGCGCCTGGCCCGGATCGGGTCCTCGGTCACGTCGCGCCCGCAAATCGCCGCACGGCCCTCGGTCGGCGCGAGGAACCCCGCAATCATCTTCATCGTCGTGGACTTGCCCGCGCCGTTGGGTCCGAGAAAGCCGAGCACTTCGCCCGCGCCGACCTCGAGGTCCACGCGGTCCACGGCCACATGCGCATCGAAGCGCTTCGTCAGATTCTGCGCGGCAACCAGCGCCAACATTCCGTTCCCAATCCCGGCGGCCTCGTCGGGCCGCTCCGGCCGGCGCGGGATATAGCCAACCGCGCCGCGACGCGCCACTGAACTATTGGTAAGGTTCCGTCCCCCAAAGACCGGATCCTCATGCCATGTCCGACGAACTTTACCGACTGACCGCCCGCGAAACGATTGCAAGGCTCAAGGCCGGCGAAATCACGCCGCTCGACGCCATCGACGCCGCGCTGGCGCGTATAGAGGCGGTTGACGGCCGGGTCAATGCGTTGCCGACGCTCGCGCCGGAGCGCGCGCGCGACCGCGCGCGCAAGCTGATGGAGCGCCCGCCCGCCGAACGCGGCCTGCTGGCCGGCCTGCCGGTAGCGATCAAGGACCTGAACCCGGTCGAGGGCGTGCGCACCACATACGGTTCGCCGATCTATGCCGACCATGTGCCGGATGCGTCGGATATTGCCGTGCTGCGGATCGAGGCCGCGGGCGGGGTCGTGCTCGCGAAATCGAACACGCCCGAATTCGGCGCCGGCGGGCAGACCTTCAACGAGGTGTTCGGCGCGACCCGCAACCCCTGGAACACCGCGCTCACCTGCGCTGGCTCCTCCGGTGGCGCGGCCGTGGCGCTCGCCACGGGGCAGGTCTGGCTCGCGCACGGGTCGGACCTCGGCGGCAGCCTCCGCACGCCGGGCGCCTTCTGCTCGGTGGTCGGCCTGCGCCCTTCGCCCGGCCGCGTGCCGAGAGGCCCTTCCGACGGCAGCTTCAACTACCTCTCCGTGAACGGCCCGATGGCGCGCGATGTCGCGGATGCCGCCCTGTTCCTGGATGTCATTGCCGGGCTCGACCCGCGCGACCCGCTGTCCTGGCCCGCCCCGTCCGTGCCCTACCGCGACGCCGTGGCGGCGCCGGGCGCGCCCCGCCGCATCGCGTTCAGCGCCGATCTCGGCTTCATGCCGGTCGATCCGGAAGTGCGGGACATCTGCACCCGCGCCATGGCGCATTTCGAGGCCGTGGGCGCGGTCGTGGAAGACCGCGCGCCCGACTTTTCCGGGGCCATGGACGCCTTCCACACCTTCAGGGCCGTCCTGTTCGTCACCGACCATGCGGCGCGGATGAGGCTGCACCGCGAAAAGTTCAAGCCGGAGATCCTCTGGAATTACGACAAAGGCCTCGCGCTCACCGCGGGCGATATTGCGCAGGCGGAGTGCAACCGGGCCGCGCTCTTCCAGCGGATGGCCGATTTCTTCGAGGAGTTCGACCTGCTCGCCTGCCCGACCGCGGCGGTGCCGCCCTATTCGGTGGACCAGCGCTATGTGGACCGGATCGGGGACACCGTATTCGACAATTATGTGGACTGGATGGGCCTGCAATGCGCGATCTCGGTGACCTCCTCGCCCGCGATCAGCATCCCCTGCGGTTTCACCGCGGACGGACGCCCTGTCGGCCTGCAGCTGGTCGCCCGGCCGCGCGGCGAGGCGGAGCTGCTCCAGGCTGCGGCGCTGTTCGAGCAGGCGGCCGGCCTCGACCGCCTGCTGCCCATCGACCCGAGGGACCCTGCTTCCTGAGGCTCCGCCCCGTCCGGACGACCGGATTCATGCATCCCGTTTCGGCCTGCAACCGGCGGCCCTCCGGCCCCGCTGCGCCGATCCGGGGGCGATCCAGGGTCCAGCCCCGGTTCTCCCGGCAGCCGGAACCGGCCCCCGCCTTCGCGGGACGACGATTGGGGGACGCGGGCGTAACGAACGGGATCGGCTGCCCACCGTCATGCCCGGAACAAGTCCGGGCATGACGACAGGAGGATCGGCCATGACGGGAAGACGACACGATACAGAACAGCACAGACAACGGCGTCCCGGCCTCGGCCCGGGGCGACGGGCGAAGCCATGCGGCTCGAGGCCGCCGGACATGCGGGCGCGGGGCGGCCGGTCAGGGCAGGATCTCGATGGCGTCCGCCTTGTCGGCGTAGAAGGCGGCGTGGCCGGCGAGCGCCGCGCATTCGTCGAACGGCTCCGGATAGCTCCAGACGGCGTCCTCCGCGACCCGCCCGTCCGCCGCCAGCGTGCGGTAGCGGGCGTCGCCCTTGAAGGGGCAGTGGGTCGTCCGTGCGCTCGGGCGCATGAGGCCGGGGTCGAGGTCCGCTTCCGGGATGTAGTGGACCGGCGGGTAGCCGCTTTCGCGCACGAGCAGGGCCCGGCGGCTGTCCGCCGCAACCCGGCCGGCGAAGGTGACGAGCACCCGGCCGGTCTCGGGCTCGATGCGGATTTCGTGGTCCGGCCGCTTGCGGAAACCGGGGGCGGGATTGGCCATGGCGTTCTTCACCTTTCTCCCCTGAGGGCGTTCACGAAGTCTGTCAGGCCCGTCTGCCGCGTGCGCCGGCGCCGCTCGGCCTGGAGAATGGCGCGCACATCGGCGATGCTGGCCTCGAGGTCGCTGTTGATCACGACATAGTCATATTCCGCGTAGTGGCTCACCTCGTCGAGCGCCTTGGCCATGCGCGCACGGACAACCTCCGGGCTGTCCTGGGCGCGGGAGTGCAGGCGCCGCTCCAGCTCCTCGATGGACGGCGGCAGCACGAAGACGCCGACCAGGTCGGTCCGGGCCCGCTCGGCAATCTGCTGCGCGCCCTGCCAGTCGATGTCGAACAGCATGTCGCGCCCGTCCTCCAGCGCCGCTTCGACGGGCGCGCGCGGCGTGCCGTAGCGGTGCCCGAAGACTTCGGCATGTTCGAGAAACGCGCCGTGTTCGACCATCGCCTGGAATTCGCCCTCGCCGACGAAAACATAGTCCCGCCCGTCCACCTCGCCCGTCCGGCGCGGGCGGGTGGTGGCGCTGACCGAGAGCGCGATGTGCTCCTCCCGGTCCAGCAGGGCGCGGCTGATGGTGCTCTTGCCCGCGCCGGAGGGCGAGGAGAGCACCAGCATCAGGCCGCGCGTCGCGATGGTCCGGACCGACTTCATTCGACGTTCCGCGCCTGCTCGCGGAAGGCTTCCAGCGCGGCCTTGAGGTCCAGCACGGCGCGGGCGAGGCCGAGGTCCGCCGACTTGGAGCCGAGCGTGTTCGCCTCGCGGTGGATTTCCTGGCAGAGGAAGTCGAGCTTGCGTCCGACCGCGTCCCCGGAGGCGAGCAGGGCCGCCGCCGCCGCCAGATGCGCGTCGAGCCGGTCGAGCTCCTCGCGCACATCCGCCTTCGCGGCAAGCAGCGCGACTTCCTGGGCCAGTCGCTCCTCGGGAAGGTCGGCGTCCAGAGCGGCGACGGCCGCGGCGAGCCTGTCCCTGAGCGCCGCCGGCCGGGACGCCGCCAGGTCCCGCGCCGTCCAGGCGTGCCCCCGCATGGCGAGCAGATGCGCCTCCAGCGCCGCGCCGAGCTCCCGGCCCTCCGCGCGCCGCGCGTCCGCCAGCCCGTCCAGCGCCTTCTCCAGGGTCGCGAGCAGCGCCGCCTCATCGCGCGCCTCAAGCTCCGGATCGACCGTCTCGATGACGCCGCGCAGGCCCATCAGGCCGGCGATGTCCGCGCCGCCCCGCCGTTCGGCCACGGCCGCCAGATCGTCGAGCCACGCCTCGTCCACCCGGTAGCGCTGCCGCCCCTGCGCCGGCTCGAACCGCAGCTCCAGCGTGACGCTGCCGCGCTGGAAGCGGGCCTGCACCGCCTTGCGAACCTGCGGCTCCAGCCCGTCCCAACCCGGCGGCAGACGCAGGCGCAACTCGAGGCCGCGATGGTTGACCGAGCGGACCTCCCAGCGCCCGTCGGGCCCACCGGCGGAGGCGAAACCGGTCATGGAGGCAAGCCCCGTCACCGCAAGCCCCTCGACAGCCGGCGGTAGCGGGCGACATTGCGGTTGTGCTCGCGGAGGGTCCGCGCGAACAGATGGCCGCCCGCGCCGTCGGCGACGAAATAGAGCGCGTCCGTCTCCGCCGGCCTTGCCGCCGCTTCCAGCGCGGCGAGGCCGGGATTGGCGATCGGACCCGGCGGCAGGCCGGGGATGCGGTAGGTGTTGTAGGGGTGGTCCACACGCAGGTCGGCGCGGGTGAGCGGGCGGCCCAGCTCCCGCCGCCCGCCGGTGAGCGCATAGATGACGGTTGGGTCCGTCTGCAAGCGCATGCCGCGCTTCAGGCGGTTGACGAAAACCCCCGCAACCCTGGCGCGCTCTCCCGAAACGGCGGTTTCCTTCTCGACGATCGAGGCCAGCGTGAGCAGGTCCGCCTCGCTCTTCAGCGGCGAGCTCGCCGGGCGGTCGCGGAACAGCCCGGTCAGCGCCTTGTCCATGGCCCGCTGCATACGGGCCACCAGGCCCGCCCGGCTGTCGCCATGGCTGTAGTGGTAGGTCTCCGGCAGCAGCCGCCCCTCGCCGGGATCGGTCGGCTCGCCGACCAGCCCCTCCGCGCCCCGCACCAGGTCGAGCACGGCCGGGGTGGTGAGGCCTTCCGGCACCGTCAGGCGGCGCACGACGGTCCGGCCCGCCACCAGCAGGTCGCGGACCGATGCGGCGCTGGCGCCGGCGGGAAAGTCGTATTCGCCCGCCTTCAGGCGGTTCCCGGCGCCGTCCACGGTCACGAAGACCCGGAACGCGAGCGGGCGGCGCAGCACCCCCCGTTCGGCGAGCAGCCTCGCCAGCGGCGCGAGTCCGATGCCCTTCGGCACGACGACCCGGCGCGTCTCCGCGAGCGGGCCGGGCGCATTGAAGTCCTGCCAGCCCCGGAAGGCGAACCCGGCGGCCGCTGCCGCCAACAGTGCCAGGAGGACGCCGGCAAGCCGACGGCGGCGCATTCGGATTCAGGGAGCGCCGGCGAAGACCAGCGACGCGTTGGTGCCGCCGAACCCGAAGGAGTTGGAAAGCGCATGGTCGATCCTGCGTTCCTTCGCCGCGCCGGGCACGAGGTCGAGGTCGCAGCCATCCGAGGGGTCCTCGAGATTGAGCGTCGGCGGCGCGACACCGCATTGCAGGGCCTTGATCGTGAAGATCGCCTCGATGGCCCCGGCTGCGCCGAGCAGGTGGCCGTGGGCGGACTTGGTGGAGGACATCGACAACCGGTAGGCGTGATCGCCGAACAGCCGCTTCACGGCGCCGAGTTCGATCTCGTCGCCGAGCGGCGTCGAGGTCCCGTGGGCGTTGATATAGTCGATGCGCTCGGGGTCGATCCCGGCCCGTTTCAGCGCCGCCGCCATGGCGCGGTAGCCCCCGTCGCCGTCGGCTGCGGGCGCGGTGATGTGGTGGGCGTCGCCGGAGAGGCCGTAGCCCACGACCTCCGCATAGATCCGGGCCCCGCGCGCTCTGGCGTGCTCATATTCCTCCAGCACGACGCAGCCCGCGCCCTCGCCCATCACGAAGCCGTCGCGCGCCTTGTCCCAAGGCCGGGATGCGCGTTGCGGCTCGTCGTTGAAACCGGTCGAAAGCGCCCGCGCCGCTGCGAAACCGGCGATGCCGAGGCGGCAGATCGGGGCCTCCGCCCCGCCCGCCACCATGACGTCGGCATCGTCGAGGGCGATCAGCCGGGCCGCGTCGCCGATGGCGTGCGCCGCCGTCGCGCAGGCCGTGACCACGGAATGGTTCGGGCCCCTGAGGCCGTATTTGATCGAAACCTGGCCGGAGACGAGGTTGACGAGCGCGGACGGGATGAAGAACGGACTGATGCGCCGGGGGCCGCGTTCCCGGAGCAGGAGGGAGGTATCGTGGATGGTCTGCAATCCGCCTATGCCGGAGCCGATCATGACGCCGGCGCGGTTGCGGCCCTCGTCGTCCTCCGGCTCCCAGCCCGAATCCTCGACCGCCTGGTCGGCTGCGGCCATGCCGTAGACGATGAACGGGTCGAGCTTGCGCCGGTCCCTGGCGGGCATCCACTCGTCCGGGTCCCAGCGGCCGTCCCCGCGGCTTCCCGCCGGCAGGCTGCCGGCGATCCGGCAGGGCAGGTCGGACACGTCGCAGGCCTCGACGGGGCCGATGCCGGATTGGCCCTCGACCAGCCGTTTCCAGGACGGCTCGACGCCGATTCCCATCGGCGAAACCAGCCCCATCCCGGTGATCACGGCGCGCCGCATGCCGTTTTCCCCCGGGCCGCGTCAGGCGTTCTCGTTGATATAGTCGATCGCGTTCTTGACCGTCACGATCTTCTCCGCCGCGTCGTCCGGAATCTCGACGCCGAATTCCTCTTCGAACGCCATCACCAGCTCGACGGTATCGAGGCTGTCGGCGCCGAGGTCGTCGATAAAACTCGCCCCTTCCACGACCTTGCCCTCATCCACGCCGAGATGCTCCACGACGATTTTCTTCACGCGATCGGCGATATCGCTCATTCAGTCCCCTCCCTTCGGAATGTTTTGGTGGGCCTGCCTATCACGGCCTCGAAATCCCGGCAGCACGGCACGGCTCTTAGCACAGCCCGCACGGGCGGGCCAGAGGCGCATCATATCATCGCCATGCCGCCGTTCACGTGCAAGGTGTGGCCGGTGACATAGGCCGCTTCGTCGCTGGCGAGGAAGACGGCCGCGGCGGCCACATCCTCCGGAATGCCGAACCGGCCTGCCGGCACGCGGCCGAGCGCCGCCTCCCGCTGCTTGTCGTTCAGGTCCTGCGTCATGGCGGTGTCGATGAAGCCGGGCGCTATGCAGTTGACCGTCACGCCGCGCCCGGCGACTTCCGCGGCGACGGCCTTCGTCATGCCGATCACGCCCGCCTTGGAGGCCGCATAGTTCGCCTGCCCCGGATTGCCGGTGACGCCGACCACGGAGGAGACCGCGACGATGCGCCCGCGCCGCCGGCGCATCATGCCGCGCAGCGCCGCGCGGGCAAGACGGAAGCCGGCCGTCAGGTTGATGTCGAGCACCGTCTGCCAGTCCTCGTCGCGCATCCGCAGGAACAGGCCGTCGCGCGTGACGCCGGCATTGCTGACGAGGATGTCGAGCGGGCCGAGCGCTTTCTCCGCCCGCGCGACCAGGCCGTCCGCCGCCTCGCTGTCGGCGAGGTTGCAGGACAGCACCGCGGCGCCCTCGATTTCGCCGGCGAGCGCCTCCAGCGCCGCCTCGCGGGTGCCGGAAAGCCCGACGCGGGCGCCCTGCGCCGCGAGCGCACGGGCAATCGCGGCGCCGATGCCCCCCGAGGCCCCGGTGACCAGCGCGGTTCTGCCGCCGAGATCGAACATGGGCTTCAAGGCTGCCTTTCCCGGCTGTCGAGGGCGAGTTCGGATATCGGGTAGCCGGCGCTGCGGGGAATGCGCAGCACCCGCCCGGCGGGCGTGGCGGCGACGCGCGTCATCACCGTCTCCACCGGCTCGGCCTCCGCGCGCCGCAGCGCGTCGTCCACATTGCGCGACCGCGCCAGCCGGGACAGGATGGCGCGGGTCGGGAACATGATCGGCCGGCTTCCCCTGGCGGCGTCGCGAAGCCCGGCCTCCGGACGGATCCAGAGCGAGTCCACGGACTCGGAGCCGTCATGGCTGCCGTTCTGGCCGGGCGGCAGGGCCGCCAGGTAGAAATGCACGTCGAATCGCCGGGCCGAATGCTCGGGCGTGATCCAGTGCGCGCAATGGCGAAGCGCCGCCGCGTCGGCCATGAGGTCCTCCGCTTCGAGGAAGGCGCCGAACGGCGCGCTGCCGTCATGCACGCCGGCGCGCCACCGCGCCGCGACCCGCCCGGACTCCTCCGGCGGCAGCATGGCGCCGGCCCGCCGCGCCAGCAGTACGCCGGTTTCCTCGAACGCCTCGCGAACGGCCGCGATACGGTGCGCCCGCGCCCGTTCGCCGAAGCGGCCGGTAACGCGCGCGGCGAGCGCCGGGTCGGCGTCTTCGGGATCGACCTTGCCGCCCGGAAACACCAGCGCGCCGGAGGAGAAGTCGAGCTCCGGGCTGCGCAGCACCATGAAGACTTCGAGGCCGTCCCGGCCGTCGCGCAGGATCAGCACGCTGGCGGCGGGTTTCGGGATGGCCGGACGGTGCTCCATGATCCGCCCTTATACCGGCGGCGGCGCGCAAGGGCACGGGCATTCCGTCACGCCCGGTTCCCACACGACATCATGCCCGGACCCGTTCCATTGGTGTCCGGTTCAGCCATCGGGCGAAGCCGATTGAGACCCGATGGGGGCAGGAAGTGCGCGACCTCTCCGATCCGCCGCCTGTTTGTCATGCCTGAACGCCCCCACGTTATACCCGGACTTGTTCCGGGTATCCATACGACCGCCCGGCGGAAGCGGTGGAGAGAGATGCCCGGAACAAGTCCGGGCATGACGAAAAGGGAGGCGGGCGTGACGAATCGATGCCGACGGACAGGCCGGGCAAGAGGGGCTTGAAATCCGTATCGAAGCGGTCCAGTTTCCAATCTGGAGCGATTGGCTACGGATTGGGGCGATGCTGAGACTGAGCCGGATGAACGACTACGCCGTCGTCGTGCTGGGGCAGCTCGCGTCCCGGCCCGAACGGCCGCGTTCGGCGAGCGAGGTGGCCGAGGCGACCGGCCTCGCCGCCTCGACGGTATCCCAGGTGCTGAAGGCGCTGGCCCATGCCGGGCTGGTCGCGTCGGTCCGCGGCGCGCATGGCGGCTACACGGCCGACCGGCCGCCGGAAGACATTTCCGTCGCCGAGATCGTGGTGGCGGTGGACGGGCCGGTGGCGCTCACCGCCTGCGTGGACGGCGGCGACTGCGCCATCGAGGCGACCTGCCTGCTGCGCGGCTCCTGGGACCGGATCAACAACGCCGTCCGGGACGCGCTGGAAGCGGTGACCCTGGCCGACATGCTGGCCCCGATGCGGGACTTCTCGCGTTTCGAGCCGCAGGAGATGCGCCCATGAGCCGGATTGCCGCCGAAACCGTCGAGCAGGTCCGCTCGCTCGGCGACCGCTACAAATACGGCTTCGTCACCGACATCGAGTCCGAGCAAGCCCCCAAGGGCCTCAACGAGGACATCGTGCGCTTCATCTCCGCCATGAAGGACGAGCCGGCATGGCTGCTGGACTGGCGCCTGGAGGCCTTCCGCCACTGGCGGACCATGACGGAGCCGAACTGGGCGAAGCTCGGCATCCCGATGATCGACTACCAGGACGCCTACTACTACTCCGCGCCGAAGCAGAAGGAGGGGCCGAAATCGCTCGACGAGGTGGACCCGGAACTGCTGGCCACCTACGAAAAGCTCGGCATCCCGCTCCGCGAGCAGGAGATGCTGGCGGGCGTCGCGGTGGACGCGGTGTTCGACAGCGTCTCGGTCGCCACCACCTTCAAGGCGAAGCTGGAAGAGCACGGCGTCATCTTCTGCCCGATCTCGGAAGCGGTGCGGAAATATCCTGATCTTGTGCGGAAATATCTGGGCTCGGTGGTGCCCTACACGGACAATTTCTTCGCCACGCTCAACTCGGCGGTCTTCACCGACGGCTCCTTCGTGTTCGTGCCGAAAGGCGTGCGCTGCCCGATGGAGCTGTCCACCTATTTCCGCATCAACGCGGCCAATACCGGGCAGTTCGAGCGCACGCTCATCGTCGCCGAGGACTCCTCCTATGTCAGCTATCTGGAGGGCTGCACGGCGCCGATGCGCGACGAGCACCAGCTCCATGCCGCGGTCGTCGAGCTGGTGGCGCTGGACGATGCGGAGATCAAGTATTCGACGGTGCAGAACTGGTATCCGGGCGACGAGAACGGCGTCGGCGGCATCTTCAACTTCGTCACCAAGCGCGGGGCCTGCATCGGGGCGCGCTCCAAGATCTCCTGGACCCAGGTGGAGACCGGCTCCGCGATCACCTGGAAATATCCGAGCTGCATGCTGCACGGCGCGGACTCGGTCGGCGAGTTCTATTCCATCGCCATCACCAATAACCGCCAGCAGGCGGACACCGGCACCAAGATGGTGCATATGGGGCCGCGCTCGCGTTCGCGCGTGATCTCCAAGGGCATTTCGGCGGGCCGCGCCAGCAATGCCTATCGCGGCCTCGTCAAGATGCTGCCGGGCGCGGCAAGCGCGCGCAACTACACCCAGTGCGACTCGCTCCTGATCGGCGCGCGGTGCGGGGCGCACACTTTTCCCTATATCGAGAGCCAGAACCGCAGCGCCCGCGTCGAGCACGAGGCCACGACCTCGAAGATCGACGACGACCAGCTCTTCTACTGCCGGCAGCGCGGCATCGGCGAGGAGGAGGCGGTGGCGCTGATCGTCAACGGGTTCTGCCGCGAAGTGCTGCAGCAATTGCCGATGGAGTTCGCGGTCGAGGCCCAGAAGCTCGTCGGTATCTCGCTCGAAGGATCGGTCGGCTGATGCTTGAAATCCGCAATCTCCACGCCTCGGTCGAGGGCCAGGCGATCCTGAACGGGGTCGATCTGGCCGTCGGCGCCGGCGAGGTGCATGCCGTCATGGGGCCGAACGGGTCCGGCAAGAGTACGCTCTCCTATGTGCTTTCCGGCCGCGAGGGCTATGCGGCGGACCGGGGCGAGGTGCTTTACGACGGCCGCGACCTGCTGGCGCTGGAGCCGGAAGAGCGCGCGGCGGCCGGCCTCTTCCTCGCGTTCCAGTATCCGGTCGAGATTCCGGGCGTCGGCACGATGACCTTCCTGCGCACGGCGCTCAATGCGCTCAGGCGCGGCCGGGGCGAGGACGAGCTCGACGCCATGCAGTTCCTGCGCGTCGTCCGGCAGAAGGCGCGGGCGCTCGGCATCGGCGACGACATGCTGAAGCGCGCGCTGAATGTCGGCTTCTCCGGCGGCGAGAAGAAGCGCAACGAAATGCTCCAGCTTGCCGTGCTGGAGCCGCGCCTCGCGATCCTCGACGAGACCGACAGCGGGCTCGACATCGACGCGCTCAAGGTCGTCGCCGAGGGCGTGAACGCGCTCCGCTCGCCGGACCGGGCCATGCTCATCATCACCCATTATCAGCGCCTGCTGGACCATATCGTGCCCGACCGCGTGCATGTGCTGGCGAAGGGCAGGATCCTCCGTTCGGGCGGCAGCGAGCTGGCGCGCGAGCTGGAGGAGAAGGGCTATAGCGACATCCTGAGCGAGGCGGCATGACAGCCCGGGCCCAGATGCCGGGCGTCGAGACCTGGCGCGAGGCGTTCGAGAGCATCCGCGCGTCGCTGCCGGGCGAGCGCGGGGCCGCTTTCGAGGCCTTCGCCGCCCGGGGCTTCCCGACCAACCGGGTCGAGGCGTGGAAATATACGAGCCTGCGCCCGCTGGCGCGCCGGCGTTTTGCGCCGGCCGCGCCCGATGCGGACGCCGCCGTGCCTTTGCCGGGCGGGGGGCCGCGCATCGTGCTGGTCAACGGCTTCCTGCGCGAGGACCTGACGACCGCGCCGGTCGAGCGCTGGGCCGGGCCGGACGGATCGGCGGATGCGGAGGGCGAGCCGCTGGCCGCGCTCAACGCCGCCATGGCCGGCGACGGCTATCTGCTGGCCATCGAGGATGCCTGCAGCGAGCCCATCGAGATCGTCCATGCGACCGTGCCGGGTCCCACCGGCCCGGTGGCGCAATCGCGCAATCGGATCGTTGTCGGGTCCGGCGGCGCGGCCCATGTCGTCGAGCGGCATGTCGGGCTGGGCGCGGGCGCCTATTTCGTCAACGGCGTGACCGAGGTGGAGGTGCAGGCCGGCGGGCGGCTCCGCCACACCAAGCTCCAGGACGAGGCGGCGGACGCGCACCATCTCTGGTTCATGCCCGCGCGGCTCGGCCGGGGCGCGGTGCTGGAGAGCACGGTGTTCACCTTCGGCGCGCGGCTGTCGCGCAACCAGATCGAGGCGGACATCCGGGGCGAAGGCGCGCAACTGGCGCTCAGGGGGGCCTACGCCATTGCCGGCCGGCAGCTTGCCGACCATACCAGCCGCATCGAGCACCGGGCGCCGGGCGCGACCAGCCGGCAGGTGTACAAGGGCGCCATCGGCGGGCAGGCGCGCGGCGTCTTCCAGGGCCATATCGTCGTTGCCGAGGGCGCGCAGAAGACCGACGGCCACCAGCTCAACCGCGCGCTGCTGCTGTCGGGCCGGGCGGAGATCGACGCCAAGCCGGTGCTGGAAATCTATGCCGACGATGTCCAGTGCAGCCACGGCGCGACGGTCGGCGACATCGACGGCGACGCCTTGTTCTACCTGCGATCGCGCGGCATTCCCGCCGATACCGCCCGCGGGCTGCTGGTGCGCGCCTTCCTGTCGGAAATACTGGAAGACACCCCGGAAGGCGCGCTGCGCACGGCGGTGGAGACGCGAATCGACGGATTTATGGAGGCCGGCGCATGAGCCCGGACAGCACCCCGACCCTCAGGCCGAACTACGATGTGCCGGCGATCCGCCGGGACTTCCCGATCCTCGCGCGCGAGGTGTTCGGCAAGCCGCTGGTCTATCTGGACACGGGCGCGAGCGCGCAGAAGCCGCGCCAGGTGATCCGCGCCATGACAGAGGTGATGGAGGAGACCTACTCCAACGTCCATCGCGGCGTGCATTTCCTCTCCCAGGCCTGCACGGACCGGTTCGAGGCGGCGCGGGAGACGGTGGCGCGCTTCATCGGGGCGCGCGCGGCCGACGAGATCGTCTGGACGCGCGGCGCCACGGAAGCCCTCAACCTCGTCGCCGCGGCCTGGGGCCGGGCGAATGTCGGGCCCGGCGACCGGATCGTCATTTCGACGCTGGAGCACCATTCCAACATCGTGCCGTGGCAGATGCTGCGCGACGAGACAGGGGCCGAGCTCGCGGTCATTCCCGTGGACGATGCGGGCGAGGTCGATCTCGACGCCTATGGCCGGCTGCTGGACGAGCGGGCGAAGATCGTCTCGGTCACGCATGTCTCCAACGCCATCGGCACCGTGCTGCCGATCCGCGAGATGGCGCGGATGGCGCATGAGGCGGGCGCGCTGTTCATGGTGGACGGCTGCCAGGCGGCGCCGCACATGCCCGTCGATGTGCAGGAGCTCGATGTCGATTTCTACTGCTTCTCCGGGCACAAGACCTACGGGCCGACCGGCATCGGCGCGCTCTGGGGCCGGAAGGCGCTGCTCGACGCCATGCCGCCCTACCAGGGCGGCGGCGAGATGATCGCGCATGTCACCTTCGAGAAGAGCGCCTACAAGGCCGCCCCGCACAAATTCGAGGCCGGCACGCCCGCCATCGTCGAGGCGGTGGGGCTGGGCGTGGCGCTCGACTATATCGAGAGCATCGGGCGCGAGGCGATCCTGGCGCATGAGGCGGAGGTCGCCGAATATGCCCGCGAGCACCTGGCGGCCGTGCCGGGCGTGCGGATCGTCGGCCATGCGCGCGAGCGCGGCGCCATCGTCTCCTTCACCATGGAGCAGGCGCATCCCCACGATATCGGCACGATCGTCGACCGGGCGGGCGTGGCGGTGCGCGCCGGCCATCATTGCGCGTTCCCGGTCATGGAGCGCTTCGATGTCGGCGCGACGGCGCGGGCCTCCTTCGGGCTCTACAACATGAAGAGCGAGGTGGACCGGCTGGTCGAGGCGCTGGGCGAGGTCGCGGAGATCTTCGGGCGATGAACGAGCTGCGCGAGCTCTACCAGGAGGTGATCCTCGACCACGGGCGCAACCCGCGCAATTTCCGCCGCATCGAGGACGCCGACGGCGAGGCCAGGGGCGACAACCCGCTCTGCGGCGACCGCGTACATGTCTTCGTCAAGCGCGGTCCTGCCGGCGCGCTCGGCGATGTGGCCTTCCAGGGCCGCGGCTGCGCGATCTCGACCGCGTCCGCCTCGATGATGACCGAGCTGCTGAAGGGGCGGAGCGAGGCGGAGGCCCGACGGCTGTTCGCGCTGTTCCACGCCGTCTGCACGGACGAGGCTTTCGACCCGCTGGACGTGCCGGCGGAGTTCGAGGACGAGGCGGACCGGCTCCAGGTCATGGCGGGTGTGCGCCAGTTCCCGATGCGTGTAAAATGCGCGACGCTGCCGTGGCATACATTCGCGGCCGCGCTCGACGGCAAGCAGTCGGCGACAACGGAATAGGCGGAGAAGGGACAGCGATGGAAGGAACCATGCCCTTCGAACAGTGGATGGGCGGCGAGCCGCTGCAGGAGTTCCGCGCCGAGGCGGGAGCGCCGCTGGAGTCGGGCTCGCCGATCGCGCCGCGCGGGAACCTGATCGCGGCGCTCAAGACCGTTTACGACCCCGAGATTCCGGTGGACATTTACGAACTCGGCCTCATCTACGACCTCGAGCAGGCGGAGGACGGGTCGGTGCGCGTCGAGATGAGCCTGACTGCGCCGGGCTGCCCGGTGGCCGGCGAGATGCCGGGCCAGGTAGCCGACGCCGTGGCTTCGGTGCAGGGCGTCGGCGAGGTCGAGGTGCGGCTGGTGTGGGAGCCGGCATGGACCATGGAGCGCATGAGCGAGGAGGCCCGCCTCGCGCTCGACATGTGGTGAGGACAGGGAGGCCGATATGCCAGAGCCGATGATCCGGATGACGGACGCCGCCGCCGAGCGGGTGCGCCACCTCATGTCGCTTTCCGAGGGGCCCGCCGTCGGCCTGCGCGTCGGCGTGCGCACCCGCGGCTGCTCGGGCCTCTCCTACTCCGTGGAATACGCGAAGGAACGCAAGCCCTACGAGGAGGCCATCGAGACGGGCGGCGTGACCGTGCTGATCGACCCGACCGCGGTCATGTTCCTGATCGGCTCGGTGATGGACTACCGGGAGGGCATGTTCGAATCCGGCTTCACCTTCGAAAACCCCAACGCCAGGGGCACCTGCGGCTGCGGCGAAAGTTTTCATGTATGAAGAAGCGCGCAGCGGCAGCTATATTCGGAGATTTGAAGACCGGGAAAAGCGATGTCCAAGTGCTTCGTAATCCAGCCCTTCGATTCCGCGGAATTCGACAAGAGATACAAAGATATTCTGAAACCCGCCATCGAGAGGATGGGCCTTGAACGGACAATCCCAATGTATGGCTCGAGCTCGGTTATGCGCGTTCTACCAGTCGGCCACTTGTAATGATATGCTCAAAGAAGCACAGAGAAAGATTACCATTCGATATCCAGGATCGAGCGGTAATTTTTTACGATTCCGACTCACCCAGTGATTTTGAACCGTTGAAGTCTGAAATCTGCGAACGCATACAAGCAATACAGAAACACCCTCTTGAATTGGAGTCGCCAAACCAGATTGAAGGTGTCTCTTTGTCTCCGTTACGCGAACTGACACGAAGGGAAGCACTACTTCTTATTGCTATTGCAGAGGGTGTAGGAAAACCAGGTGGTGGAATAACAGGCTCATATTTACAGAAATTGGCACGGCAGCGTGGCTTATCCGCTATAGATATTGAAATCGACTACCATAAACTGAGAAGGAATCGAATTCTGGAAACACGCCAAGAGAAATATTATGACTCCGGCGAAGCGTATGAGGCCATCGGAATTGCAGAATTTGGGCAAGAATATATAGGACAACATCGAAGGCTGTTCGATGAACTCCTGTCAGATAAAAACATAGTATCTTTGGTCGATCTCGATGAAGATATTCCCTTCTAATTTTCTGTCTAGTTGGAAAATCGAAAGGATATGAAATACTTTTATGAATTTTTTGCAGGCGGCGGCATGGCGAGAACCGGCTTGGGTGTGCGTTGGCGTTGTTTGTTCGCCAACGATATTGACCGAAAGAAGGCATCGATTTATTCCGATAATTGGGGTCATTCGGAGCTTTTTATAGAAGACATATCCGCACTGACAACGATGCAACTGCCTGGAGGCGCCGATCTCGCTTGGGCGTCGTTTCCTTGTCAAGACTTGTCACTCGCAGGTTCCGGAGCGGGGCTCCGGGGGAAGCGTTCCGGTACGTTCTGGCCTTTCTGGAGCCTGATTCAAGCGCTGTCGAATGAGGGCCGCGCGCCGCCGGTCGTCGTTCTTGAAAATGTCAGCGGAGCGCTGACATCGCATGAGGGAAGGGACTTCGCCGTTATTAGCGAAGCCATTGCCAGGGAGGGCTACCGATTCGGCGCCTTGGTGATCGATGCGGTTCGCTCGCCAATTTGGCCCGCGTTATCGGCGAGCGGAAGGTTCGACCCGGAATCCGGCGCACATTGTGGGCGCAGGCGCAGCGCCTCGAACATCTGGCCAAGACGAGGCTGCAAGACTTTGCGCAAGACGGTGAGTCGCAATGAAAACCGAGCCAGAGCGCCCGGAGGTCCGCCGCCGGACGATGCGGGCGGTCAGGGGCGGGACACGGGGCCGGAGATGGTCGTGCGACGGCTGGCGCACGGCATGGGCTACCGCTACCGCCTGCACGGCAAGGACCTGCCGGGCAAGCCCGACCTGGTGTTCCGGCCGAGGCGCAAGGCGATCTTCGTGCATGGATGCTTCTGGCACCAGCACGACTGCCCGCGCGGGGCGCGGCTGCCGAAAGCGAATCGCGGCTACTGGCTTCCCAAGCTGCGGCGGAACCGGGAGCGGGACGCCGAGCACCGCGCCCGCCTGCGCGACATGGGCTGGGAGGTGCTGACGATATGGGAATGCGAGACCCGGGATCGGGATGCGCTCGCCCGCAAGGTCGCGGCGTTCCTGGATTGCGGCGGCGCGCCCCCTCAGGCGGCTTGACGCCGGGAAATGCGTGCAGGGCGAAGAGACGGCGACGCGGCTCCCGGTCGCCGCGTGTGACGGGGCTTGAACCGGGCGGGTGGAACCCCGATATTAGCGGCTGGTACCGATAACGCTAACGGAGACCGCGAATGGCCTTCGACAATCTGCGGACGACGGCGCGCCCTGCCGGCCGCTCGACCGCCCGCACGGCGGAGCTCGACGCCGGGCTGCGCAAGCACATGCTCGGCATTTACAACTACATGGCCTCGGGCGTGCTGCTCACCGGCATCGTCGCCTGGCTGGTGTTCACCATGGCCGTGGCCGAGGGGCCGGGCGGGCAGATGGCGCTGACCCCGTTCGGGCAGGCGATCTACCTCTCGCCGCTCAAATGGGTGCTGATGCTCTCGCCGCTTGCCTTCATCCTGGTGCTGAGCTTCGGCCTCCAGCGCCTGAGCGCCACCGCGACCCAGGGCCTCTTCTGGGCGTTCTGCGCGCTCATGGGCGCCAGCATCAGCTCGATCTTCCTCGCCTATACGGGCGTCAGCATCGCGCGGGTGTTCTTCATCACCGCAGGCGCCTTCGCGGGCCTCAGCCTCTACGGCTACACGACCAGACGCGACCTTTCGGGCATGCGCTCCTTCCTGGTGATGGGGCTGATCGGCGTCATCGTCGCCTCGCTGGTCAATCTCTTCCTCGCCTCGAGCGCGCTCCAGTTCGCCGTGTCGGTGATCGGCGTGCTGGTCTTCGCCGGCTTCGCCGCCTACGACACGCAGCGCATCAAGAGCGAGTATTACCACGGCCACGACGCCGCCGTGATGGCGAAGAAGTCGGTGATGGACGCGCTGTCGCTCTATCTGAGCTTTATCAACATGTTCCTGCTGCTGCTGCACCTGTTCGGCAGCAGGGAATAGGTCAGAGACCGACGCGCACCGTCCCGCCGTCATCGATCACCGGGCGCTTCACCAGGGCCGGATGCGCCAGCATCAGGCCCCGCGCCCGGCCGGCGTCGAGCCCCGCCTTCTCGGCCTCGTCGAGCGCCCGCCAGGTCGCGCTGCGCCGGTTGAGCAGCGCCTCCCAGCCGAGCGCGCCGATCCAGCGGTCGAGCAGGGCGGCGTCCAGCCCGTCCTCGCGCAGGTCGTGGAACCGCTGGTCGCGGCCCGCCAGCGCCTTCCGCGCCTTGCGGCAGGCATCGCAGCTCTTCAGGCCATAGACGGTCAGCACGGGGCGCATTCCTCCGGTCGGCCAACTCCGCTATGGTCGCACGGGCTTCCTCGGAGCGGAAGGGCGGCCGTGAATTTCCGCGACACTGGCGAGGAGACCGCCATGCAGGGGCCTGAGAGCCATTCCTACTTCTCGCAGCGCCTGCGGCTGCACTATGTCGATTGGGGCAATCCGGACGCGCCGCCGCTGCTGCTGGTCCATGGCGGGCGCGACCATTGCCGCAATTGGGACTGGGTGGCCGAGGCGCTCCGGGACGACTACCGCATCCTTGCCCCGGACCTGCGCGGCCATGGCGACAGCGCCTGGTTCGTCGGCGGCGCCTACGCGATGGCGGACTATGTCTATGACATCGCGCAACTGGTCCACCGGAAGGACCTCGCCCCGGTCACGGTCATCGGCCATTCGCTCGGCGGATCCATCGCGCTCCACTATGCGGGCGTCTATCCCGAGACCGTGAAGGCGCTGGTCGCCATCGAGGGGCTCGGCCCGTCGCCCGCCCAGATCGCCCGGCGCAAGGCCCGGCCCATCGACGACCGGCTCCGGGAGTGGATCGACACCCAGCGCGGCCTCTCGGGCCGGCTGCCGCGCCGCTACGGCTCGCTGGAGGACGCCTGCCGGCGGATGCAGGAGGCCAATCCCCGCCTGACCGAAGCCCAGGCCCGGCACCTCACCGTCCACGGCGCGAACCAGAACGAGGACGGCAGCTATAGCTGGAAGTTCGACAATTACAGCCGCGCCGACCGACCGGTCGGCATCGACCCCGAGGAGAGCTTCCGGCTCTGGGCCGCCATAACCTGCCCGGCCCTGCTGGTGCGCGGCCTCGAAAGCTGGGTCGGCGACCCGCAGGAGGACGGGCGCGCGGCCCATTTCCGCAATGCCCGCTTCGTCGATGTCGCCGGCGCCGGCCACTGGGCGCATCACGACCGGCTGGATGAGTTCCTCGGCCTCGTGCGCGGCTTCCTCGCGGAAGCGGAGCCGGCCTGAAGAATCGTGATAGCCTGAACCCATGGACGACGCCCTGCCCGCCGCGCTCGCCGTCGAAGCCCCCTGGCTCGCCGGGCTGAACCCGCCGCAGCGCGAGGCGGTCGAGACGCTGGACGGGCCGCTGCTGGTGCTCTCCGGCGCGGGCACCGGCAAGACGCGGGTGCTGACCGCCCGGCTGGCCCAGTTGCTGGCCGCCCGGCGGGCGTGGCCCAGCCAGATTCTGGCCGTCACCTTCACCAACCGGGCGGCGCGCGAAATGCGCGAGCGGGTCGAGGCGCTGATCGGCGGGATGAGCGCCGGCCTCTGGCTCGGCACCTTCCATGCGCTCGGCCTGCGCATCCTGCGCCGGCATCCCGAACTGGCGGGGCTCCGGCCCTCCTTCTCCATTCTGGATGCGGACGACCAGGTCCGGCTGCTGAAGCAGGTGCTGGCGGATGCGAATGTGGATGCCAAACACTGGCCGGCGCGCCAGCTTTCGGGAATCGTCCAGCGCTGGAAGGACAAGGGCTGGCGTCCGGACCAGGTGCCGGCGGACCAGGCCGGCAGCTTCGCCAACGGCCGCGCGCCGGCGCTCTACGAGGCCTACCAGGACCGTCTCGCGGCGCTCAACGCCGTCGATTTCGGCGACCTGTTGCTTCACAACCTGACCGTGTTCCAGCGCGCCCCGGAGGTGCTGGCGCGCTACCGGGAGCAGTTCCGCTACATCCTCGTGGACGAATACCAGGACACCAATGTCGCCCAGTATCTCTGGCTCCGGCTGCTGGCCCAGAAGCGCCGCAATATCTGCTGCGTCGGCGACGACGACCAGTCGATCTACGGCTGGCGCGGGGCGGAGATCGGCAACATCCTGCGCTTCGAACAGGATTTCGAGGGCGCGAAGACGGTCCGGCTGGAGCAGAACTACCGCTCGACCGGCGACATTCTCGGCGCCGCCTCCGGGCTGATCGCCAATAATCGCGGCCGGCTCGGCAAGACGCTCTGGACCGACCGCGAGGAGTCGCTGCCGATCGCCGTGCATACCGTTGCCGACGGCGAGGCGGAAGCCCGGCTTGTCGGCGAGGAAATCGAGGCGCTGCAGCGGTCGGAAATCGGCCTCGGGCAGATGGCGGTTCTCGTGCGCGCCTCCTTCCAGATGCGCGCCTTCGAGGAGCGTTTCGTTGCGCTCGGACTGAACTACCGCGTCATCGGCGGCCCGCGCTTCTATGAGCGGCGCGAGGTCCGCGACGCCATCGCCTATCTGCGCGCGGTGCTCTTCCCCGAGGACGACCTCGCCTTCGAGCGCATCGTCAACCTGCCGAAACGCGGCATTGGCGAGGCCACCCTGCAGCCGGTGCATCGGCTCGCCCGCGCCGAGCGCCTGCCGCTCTCCGAGGCCGCGCGCCGGCTGGTCGAGTCGGAGGAGTTGAGCGCGCGCGCGCGCAATGCGCTTGCCGGGTTCCGCCGCGGCATCGACGGCTGGCGCGCGCGGCTCGGCGGCGAACCGCATGCCGAGCTTGCGGAGGCCATACTCGACGAAAGCGGCTATCGCGAGATGTGGCGCAAGGAGAAGACGCCGGACGCGCCGGGCCGGCTGGAGAATCTGGGCGAACTGGTGCAGCAGATCGCCCGTTTCGAATCCCTCGAAGCCTTCCTCGAACATATCGCCCTGGTGATGGAGGCGGAGGGCGGCGACGAAGCGGAGAGCCTCTCCCTGATGACGCTCCACGGCGCCAAGGGACTCGAATTCGATGTCGTGTTCCTGCCGGGCTGGGAGGAGGGCCTGTTCCCGCACCAGCGCGCCATGGACGAGAACGGCCTCGCCGGGCTGGAGGAGGAACGCCGCCTCGCCTATGTCGGCATCACCCGCGCGCGCCGGCATGTCGTCATCTCCTCGGCACTGTGCCGGATGGTCATGGGGCGGTGGCTGACGCCGCTCCCGTCGCGCTTCATCGACGAATTGCCGGACGAGCATGTGGAGCGGCGAACGGATCCCGGTTTCGGCGAGGCGCCCGCCTGGCGCTACGGCGCGGGCGGCGGGCGCGTGATCGATGCGCCCGCCTGGGAGGTGGCGCCGCGCGCGCCGCGCATCGGCCAATTCGAAGTCGGCCAGCGCGTGTTCCATCGCAAATTCGGCTACGGCGCCGTGCGCGCCATCGACCGCGAAAAGCTCACCGTCGATTTCGAGACCTCCGGTGACAAGACCCTGATCGACAGCTTCGTCGAGCCCGCCTGAACGAGTGTCCCGAAACTGAAATGCGTTGCAAGAAAAAGCCGTCGCGGTGTCCCGGCCCCTTTCCCATCATGCGGTGGGGGCGGCCGGGTATGACGGCGGGGCGCTCAGGAGTGACGGAAGAGCGATCGGGCGCTTCAGATCGAAATGATACAAACTTCGAAAACAGGACACGAGGACCGCACCGCCGATGACCGGACCTGCCGTGCTGGAGCGCCGCGAAGGCGCCATTGCCGTCGTGACGCTGAACCGCCCGCAGGCGCTGAATGCGCTCGACATCGAAATGCGGGACCTGCTGCCGCGCGTGCTGGACGGCCTGAACGCGGACGACACGGTGCGCGCGGTCGTGCTGACCGGGGCGGGCGAGCGCGCCTTCTCCGCCGGGCAGGACCTGAACGACTCCGCCGGCTTCGACGAGAAGACCGTGCAGGAGCATTTCCTGCATCTGGGCGCGCTCTACCAGTCGGTGCGGGCGCTGGAGAAGCCCGTCGTCGTGGCGCTGAACGGCCTGGCCGCCGGCTTCGGCCTGCAGACCGCGCTGCATGCCGATATCCGCATCGCCCATCCCGATGTGCGCATGGGCCAGCCGGAAGTGCGCGCCGGCATTCCTAGCACGGTCGGCCCCTTCATCATCGAGCGCGTGGTCGGCCATGCCCGCGCGGTCGAGCTTTCGCTCACCGGGCGGCTGGTCGATGCGGAGACCAGCCTCGCCTGGGGCATGGTCAACGAGATCGTGCCGCGCGAGCGTGTGATGCCGCGCGCCATGGAGTTTGCCGGGGAGCTCGCCGCCCTGCCGCCGCTCGCCATCCGGCTGACCAAGCGCCGCCTGCTGGAGCGCACGCAGGCCGAATACGATGAGACCCTGCAGGCCGCGATGCGCTGCCAGCAAGCGGCCTACCGCGACGGCGAACCGCAGCGCGTCGCCGCCGCCTTCTTCGAGGAACGGGCGCGACGACGCAGCCGGGAGAAGGCGTGATGGCGGCGGGCCGGGTCGGGTCGGTCGAGCGGGACGGGGCGCGCACCGTCTATGAGGCGCATGGCGAGGGCGACGGCCCCGCACTGCTCCTCGGCCATGCGCAAATCCTCGCGCGCGCCCAATTCGCGCCGCAGGTCGAGGCGTTTGCGGGGCGCTGCCGGGTGATCGCGCTGGATTTCCGCGGCCACGGCGAGAGCCCCGTCAGCCCCGCGCCCTACTCGATGGCGGACCTTGCGCGCGACGCGGCGGCCGTGCTGGACGCGGAGGGCGTCGAGCGGGCGCATTACCTGGGCTCCTCGCTCGGCGGCATGGTCGGCTTCGCGCTGGCGCTGGAACATGCCTCGCGGCTTGCGAGCGTGACCTTCCTCGCAACCCAGGGCGTGCTGCCGGCCGCCGGTGGCGAGCGGCTGCGAAGGACCGCCGCGCGTCTCGCCGGGCTGGGCGGCAGCATGGCGCCGGCCGCGGAGGACATCATCGCCCGCTACACGACCGAGGCCTGGCGCGCGGACAATCCGGCCAGCCATGCACGGCTGATCGAGATCGCTGCCGCCAACCCGCTCTCGGGCTATGTGCATTCGGGCGGCGCCATCATGGAGATGGACTATGACGGCCGGCTCGGCGAGATCGGGACGCCCGCGCTGGTCGTCGCCGGCGAGCACGATGCGCCCACGCCGCCGGAGCGGATGGCGCTCTACCGCGACGGGATCCGGGGCGCGGAAATGGCGGTGATCGAGGGCGCCGGCCACTTTCCGAACTGGGACCGGGCCGAGGCGTTCAACCGCGTCTATGCAGCGTTTCTCGACCGGAACGGCTGACGCGCCCCCGGCGGTGGACAGCTTCCGCCCGGCTTGCTAACGCTGGCACCCATGCCCGCCGCCTCGAAACCGCTCGTCATCGTCACGCGCAAGCTTCCCGACGCGGTGGAAACCCGCATGATGGAGCTGTTCCGCACCGAACTGAACGACAACGACCGGCAGATGGACCGGGCGGCGCTGTTCGAAGCCATGGGCCGCGCGGACGCGCTGGTGCCGACCGTGACCGACCGGATCGACGCGGAATGCCTGGAGGCCGCCGGCCCGCAGCTCAAATTGCTGGCGAGCTTCGGCGCCGGGGTGGACCATATCGACCTGGCGGCGGCGCATGAGCGGGGCATTGCGGTCACCAACACGCCCGGCGTGCTGACGGGCGATACGGCCGACATGACGATGGCGCTGATCCTCTCGGTTTCGCGCCGGCTCGTCGAGGGAGAGCGCCTGGTGCGGACCGGCGGCTGGAGCGGCTGGGCCCCGACCGCGCTGCTCGGCCACCGGATTTACGCCAAGCGGCTCGGGATCGTCGGCATGGGCCGGATCGGGGCGGCGGTTGCGCGGCGCGCGCGCGGCTTCGGCATTTCGATCCACTACCACAACCGCCGGCGCACGGACCCGGATATCGAGGCCGAACTGGAGGCGACCTACTGGGAAAGCCTCGACCAGATGCTGGCGCGCATGGACATCGTGTCGATCAACTGCCCGCGCACGCCGGCGACCTACCACCTGCTGTCGCGCCGCCGCCTCGCCCTGATGAAGCCCCATGCCTATATCGTCAACACCTCGCGCGGCGAGGTGATCGACGAGCCGGCGCTGCTGGACGCCCTGCTCGCCGGCAAGCTCGCCGGCGCGGCGCTGGATGTGTTCGAGCGCGAGCCCGCCATCGACCCGAAGCTGCGCAACCTCGACAATGTGGTGCTGCTGCCGCATATGGGCTCGGCCACGCTGGAGGGCCGCCTGGAGATGGGCGAGCGGGTGATTGTCAACATCAAGGCCTTCGTGGACGGCCACCAGCCGCCGGACCGCGTGCTGGAACAGTTCTTCTGACGCTTTCCGGCGGCGCACGCGCCTATTTCGCCGCGCCGAGCCCGGACAGGCGCGTCAGCCATTCTTTGAACCGCGGGCAGCGGTCCCGTATCGCCTCCAGCCCGATGCTTCCGGCGATCAACGGGCCGTGCAAAGCCTTGCGATACTGAGGAAATACATCGACGATTCGCTTTCCTGGCGCTGTCGAAACGCCATCGTCAATGTCTTCCGGAGTATTGAATTCGCTGCGAATTTTTCGCAATTCGTTCACTTGGCTTTCGCTCATCTCGATTATGACGGATGGGAAGCTTTCGACATCGGAAAACAACAGCGCTTCGAATTCGTGAAGCTGAACATAGGGAATTATATTCGTCTCCTTTGCAGAGACACCAATATAGTTTCTGGCTTCAAACTCAATATCCTGTTCGAGATTTACTACATTATAATTCTTCTTCTCTTGAAAACCATAAAAATCAACCAAGGATGAAACGGCATCGAAATTCCAATACAGGTTAGCCATTTCTCGCGTCAATCGTTGTATGGTAACATTTCCATCGATAGGTACCGGCGTCGCACTGACGTTCGACGAAACAAGGTTTGACGCAAGAACGGATCTAATAAATTCCCTTTCTGTAGAACCTTCGACAACAATTGCAATGCGAATCATGGATTGCCGCCGATAATATTCTTCTTCCATACCGAACCGGGGGAATAATCCTGTTCGAGCCAACGCCTGTAGCTTTCCGGATCGGGACGCCGAATTTGCGTGGCGCGCTCGCATAGATCCAATACCAAGGCCGACTCCAGACCGAAGGCATCGACAAACAAGGGGGATTGCGTAGCGACAATCACCTGCCTGTCGCAGCTCAGCGCTTTAATCATTTCGGCAACCAACATAATTGCAGTCGGGTGAAGCCCCAATTCCGGCTCATCGAGAAGGATAACGTCAGGCAACATTTCCGACGGCAGATTAAGTAGCGTGACCAATGCAAAGAACCGGAGGGAGCCATCGGATGTCAAATGAGCGCCGAATGTCTTTTCGGTGTTGTGCGCCTTCCAGCGCAATGAGACCTTTCCATATTGTTCTTCGACAACGAATCTCTCGAATCCGGGAAGAATTCGACCGATATGGCGGCAAACAAGATCGAACCGCTTGATATCCTCCGACTCCAACCGGTATAGAACGGCCGCCAGATTTCCACCGTGAGCCCGAAGGTAGCGATTGTCGTCAGCGTCCCAAGACTGCTTGAATTTGGAGCCATCGGATGTATCGTGGAATTGAAACGCAGCGCAATTGCGGAGAAGGTTGACCACTATAGAAGCAGTTTTTTGGCCGGAATGCGAAGCAGAGGCGTGTCGGGCGATATCCACAATGCCCGCTTCGGCCTGGGCGCTGCCCGCATATTGCCAATCCGCCTGACCGGGCCGTCCACCAGACCTGCTGAACCGGAACGCCTCTTCCAGGAAGATCAGGCGGTCGGGATGCGCATGTGCGAGGACGAAGCGGTAGTCGTTAAGGCCGGCTTCCGTCGCCAGACTCAATTCCGCTTCCATTTGCGGGGTCCGCCGGCGGCCTCCGAAGAGTTGGTCGTCGGCGCCGCCTTGCCGCTGCACGAATTCTTGCAGTTTGGACGCCCCGAGCATCCAGCTCAGCATGTCGAAAAAGCGAATGACATTGGACTTCCCGGAACCGTTGGCGCCGATCATCACGGCGACATCGGGGAAGCCGTCGATAGCGACGTCCGCGAGCGACCGGAAGCCCCGGATGCGGAGTCCCTCGATTCTGGCGCGCAGCCTGTCCATCGCCGAAAAGGCCCTTTTCCGCCGCCCGCCTCTACTCCGCCATGATCTGCGCCTTGGCTTTCTGGAGCAGTTCGTCCATGCGGTTGCGCAGGCGGCGGGCGTCGGTGTCTATGCCCTGCGCCGTGAGGTCGGCCAGCACCTTCTCCAGCACGTCGTCGTCGCCGGGGCGCTCGAAATCCGACTGGACGACGCTGCGGGCATAGGCGTTCAGGTCCTCGCCCGCGAGCCCCCATTGCGCGCCCGCCCATTCGCCGAACAGCCGGTTGCGCCGGGCCTGCACCTTGAAGCGCAACTCCTCGTCGTGGCTGTATTTGGTCTCGAACTGCTTCTCGCGGTCTGCGAAGGTCGCCATGCGGGTCGTCCCCCTGCTGCTTGGTCGGGCGGGTTGCGGGCGATATATAGCCAGTCCCGCTTCGGATTTGCATAGCCTCCATGTGCACCGTCGTCCTGCTCCGCAGGCCCGGCCACGCCTGGCCCGCGATTATCGGCGCGAATCGCGACGAAGCCGTGGCCCGCCCCTGGCGGCCGCCGGCCCGCCACTGGCCCGACCGCCCGGGCGTGCTCGCCGGTCTCGACGAGGAGGCGGGCGGAAGCTGGATGGGGCTGAACGAGGCGGGCGTCGTGGCCGCCATCCTCAACCGGCGCGGTTCGCTCGGCCCCGAAGACGGCAAACGCACGCGCGGCGCGCTGGTGCTGGAGGCGCTGGACCACGACACCGCCCGCAAAGCGGCGGCTGTCATGGCGGCGGTGGACGGCCGGGCCTATCGCAGCTTCAACATGCTCGTCGCCGACCGCGAAGACGCCTTCTGGGTCCGTCATGCAGGCGGGCGCGGCGTATCGGCGCAGCCCGTCGGCGCCGGCCTCTCCATGCTGACCGCCTGGGACCTCAACGACGGCGCCAACTCGGAGCGCACTTGCCACTACCTGCCCCGCTTCGAGGCCGCGCGCGCGCCCGACCCGGACGCGCCGGGCGGCTGGGCCGACTGGGAGGCGCTGCTCGCATCGGAAGAGACCGCGCCCGGCGTTCCCGACCCCAACGGCGCCATGCATGTGCGCACCGATTGGGGCTTCGGCACCGTTTCGCGCGCCCTGCTCGCCCTGCCGGCGCACGCGAACGCCGCGCCCGTCTGGCGTTTCGCCCGCACCTGGCCCGAGACCGGCGGCTATGTCGAGCTTCATTGAGAAGCGGCGCCGGGCTTGCTATATCGGATTCGGCGGCCCGCAGGCCCGGCGCTTTGCCGGTCTTCCGTCGGGCGGCACTCGGTGGACACCCATGGCAAGACGCAAACGCATCTACGAGGGCAAGGCCAAAGTTCTCTACGAAGGCCCCGAGCCCGGAACGCTCGTCCAGTATTTCAAGGACGATGCGACCGCTTTCAACAACCGCAAGAAAGCCACGATCTCCGGCAAGGGGTGCTGAACAACCGGATCTCCGAATATCTCATGGTCCGGCTCCAGGAGATGGGCATCCCGACCCATTTCGTGCGCCGGCTGAACATGCGCGAGCAACTGATCCGCGAGGTCGAGATCATCCCGGTCGAGGTGGTCGTGCGGAACATCGCCGCCGGATCGCTGGCCAAGCGCTTCAAGATCGACGAGGGCACGCCGCTGCCCCGGTCCATCGTCGAATACTATTTCAAGAACGACGAACTCGGCGACCCGATGGTCACCGAGGAGCACATCACCGCCTTCGGCTGGGCCTCGCCGCAGGACCTCGACGATATCTTCAACCTGGCGCTCAGGGTGAACGACTATCTGTGCGGATTGTTCCTCGGCGCCGGCCTGCGCCTGGTCGATTTCAAGGTGGAATTCGGGCGCCTCTACACCCAGGAGGACGTGCGGATCGTGCTGGCCGACGAGATCAGCCCGGACAGCTGCCGGCTCTGGGACCTGCAGACGAACGAGGTGCTCGACAAGGACCGGTTCCGCCGCGACATGGGCGATGTCGCGGAGGCCTATCGCGAGGTGGCCCGGCGTCTGGGCATTCTCCAGGAAGGCAATGTCGAACCCCTGCCGAAGGCGAGCGCGTGAAGGCGCGGGTGCTGGTGATGCCCCGCGCCGGCGTGCTGGACCCGCAGGGCAAGGCGGTTGCCCGGGCGCTGGCGGGGCTCGGCTTCGAGGGCGTGGAGGCGGCGCGCCAGGGCAAGGTGATCGAGCTGGAGCTTGCGGAAGCCGATCCGGCCGCAGCCGAGGCCGCGCTCGCGGCCATGTGCGAACGCCTGCTCGCCAATCCGGTAATCGAGGATTACACGATCGAGATCGCATGAAGGCGGTCGTCGTCGTCTTTCCGGGGTCGAATTGCGACCGCGACGCCCGGGTCGCGCTCGAAGCGGCTACGGGCCGCCCTCCGGCGATGGTCTGGCACGGCGACCCGGAGCTGCCGCCGGCGGACCTGATCGTGCTGCCGGGCGGCTTCTCCTGGGGCGACTATCTCCGCCCCGGCGCCATGGCCGCGCGCTCGCCGGTCATGCAGGCGGTCATGCGCGCCGCGAGGCGCGGCGCGCGGGTGCTCGGCATCTGCAACGGCTTCCAGATCCTGACCGAATGCGGCCTGCTGCCGGGGGCGCTACTGCGCAATGCCGGGCTCCGCTTCGTCTGCCGGCCCGTGCGCCTCCGCGTCGAGACCGCCGACAGCCCGTTCACCGGCGGCTACGCGCCGGGCGCCGTGCTGCGGGCGCCGGTCGCGCATCATGACGGCAATTATTTCGCCGGCGCCGCGGTGCTGGAGCGGCTGGCCGGCGAGGACCGGATCGCCTTCCGTTACCTGGACAACCCGAACGGCTCCGCGCGCGACATCGCCGGCATCCTGAACGAAGGCCGCAATGTACTGGGCATGATGCCGCATCCGGAGCGCGCCGCCGATGCGCTCCTCGGCGGCACGGACGGCCGGGCGCTGTTCGAGGCGCTCGCCGCATGAGCGTCCCGAACGACGACCATGGCGGCCTCGCGGCGGACGAATATGCGCGCGTGCTGGAGATCCTCGGCCGGGCGCCCAACCCGGTCGAGCTCGGCATCTTCGCCGCCATGTGGAGCGAGCATTGCTCCTACAAGTCCTCGAAGAAGTGGCTGCGCACGCTGCCGGTGGACGGGCCCTGTGTGCTCCAGGGGCCCGGCGAGAACGCGGGCGCGGTGGATATCGGCGGCGGGCTGGCGGCCGTCTTCAAGATGGAGAGCCACAACCACCCCTCCTTCATCGAGCCATACCAGGGCGCGGCGACAGGCGTCGGCGGCATATTGCGCGATGTCTTCACCATGGGCGCGCGGCCCGTCGCAATCCTGAACGCGCTGCGGTTCGGCGCACCCGACCACGAGGCGACGCGGCGGCTCGCCGCGGGCGTCGTCGCGGGCATCGGCGGCTACGGCAATTGCGTCGGCGTGCCCACCGTCGGCGGCGAGTGCTCCTTCCACCCGGCCTGTAACGGCAACATCCTGGTCAACGCCATGGCGGTCGGCATCGCGCCGGCCGACCGCCTGTTCCGCTCGGCGGCGGCGGGCGTCGGCAATGCCGTCGTCTATGTCGGCTCGCGGACCGGGCGCGACGGCATCCACGGCGCCACCATGGCCTCGGCCGCCTTCGACGACGAAGCCGAGCAGCAGCGCCCGACCGTGCAGGTGGGCGACCCCTTCACCGGCAAGCTGCTGATCGAGGCCTGCCTCGAACTCATGGCGACCGACGCCATCGTCGCGGTCCAGGACATGGGCGCGGCCGGCCTGACGTCCTCGGCCTTCGAGATGGCGTCGAAGGGCGGCCTCGGCGTGGAGCTGGACCTCGACCGGGCGCCGCAGCGCGAACCGGGCATGTCGGCCTATGAGATCATGCTGTCGGAGAGCCAGGAGCGGATGCTGATGGTGCTCCGCCCCGGCGGCGAGGAGACGGCCGCGGCGGTGTTCGGGAAATGGGGCCTGGAGTTCGCCGTTATCGGCCGGCTGACCGATACGGGGCGCATGGTGCTGACGCAGCACGGCCAAAGGGTCGCCGACCTGCCGATCCGCCCGCTTGCCGACGGCGCGCCGGAATATGACCGGCCCTGGACCGCGACCCCGCCGGCGCCGCCCGTTTCGGTTTCCCGCCCGGACGCCGACCCTATGGCGGCGCTCAGGACCGTTCTCGGCGGCCCGGCCGGGGCCTCGCGGCGCTGGATCTGGGAGCAGTACGACCACATGGTGATGGGCGACACGGTCGGCGGCCCGGGCGGCGATGCGGCGGTGGTCCGCATCCACGGCACCGGACGCGGGCTCGCGCTCACCAGCGACTGCACGCCGCGCTACTGCCTGGCCGACCCGGTCGCGGGCGGGCGGCAGGCCGTGGCCGAGGCCTGGCGCAACCTCACCGCGGTCGGCGCCCGACCGCTTGCGGTCACCGACAACCTCAATTTCGGCGACCCCGAGCGGCCGGAGGTGATGGGCCAGTTCGTCGGCTGCATCCGGGGCATGGGCGAGGCCTGCCGCGCGCTCGACTTCCCCGTCGTCTCCGGCAATGTCTCGCTCTACAACGAGACCAGCGGCCGGGCCGTGCTGCCGACCCCGGTGGTCGGCGCCGTCGGCCTGCTGGAGGATCTCGCCCTACGGGTCGGCACGGCGCTTCCGGGGCCGGGCCTGGCGCTCGTGCTGGTCGGCGAGACGCGGGGCCATCTCGGCCGCTCGCTCTGGCTGGAGGCGGTCGAGAGGCGCGAGGAAGGCCCGCCGCCGCCCGTCGATCTGGCGGCCGAACGGCGCAACGGGGATTTCGTGCGCGCCGCGATCCGCGCCGGCCGGGTCGTCGCCTGCCACGACCTTTCCGATGGCGGGCTGCTGGTCGCCGCGGCCGAGATGGCGCTGGCCGGCGGGGTCGGCGTCACACTGCGCCCGCCGCTCGCCGACGCCCTGGCGGGCCTGTTCGGGGAGGATCAGGCGCGCTACCTGCTGGCGGTCGAGGACCCGGAAGAGGCGCTCGCGCGCGCATGCGCCGCCGGCGTCCCCGCCCTGCATGTCGGCGGGACGGGCGGCGGCGCATTGACAGTCGAGGGACACTCCTCCATATCGCTCGGCGAGCTGCACGATCTGCACGAAGAATGGATGCCCGCCTGGATCGCCGGCGGATAAGGGACGCGACACATGCCCATGCAGGCCGAAGAGATCGAGCGCCTGATCCGCGAGGCGCTTCCCGACGCCGAGGTCGCGATCGAGGACCTCGCGGGCGACGGCGACCATTACGCCGCCCGCGTCGTGTCGGAGGCGTTCCGCGGCAAGTCCCGCGTGCAGCAGCACCAGATCGTTTACAGGGCCCTGCGGGGCCGGATGGGGGGCGAGTTGCACGCGCTTGCGCTGCGCACCGCCGCGCCGGAAACTTCTTGAAAACCGGGAGAACGCCGATGAGCGACGCAATCGCAAACATCCAGGAGACCGTGAACGGGAACGATGTCGTGCTGTTCATGAAGGGCACGCCCGTCTTCCCGCAATGCGGGTTTTCCTCCGTGGTCGCCGGCGTACTGAACCATATGGGCGTGAAATACCATTCGGTGAACGTGCTGGAGGACATGGGCGTCCGGCAGGGCATCAAGGAGTTCGCCGGCTGGCCGACCATCCCGCAGCTCTATGTGAAGGGCGAGTTCGTGGGCGGCTGCGATATCGTGCGCGAGATGTGGGATGCGGGCGAGCTGCAGGGCTACCTGAACGAGCAAGGCGTCGAAACGCCCGGCATGACGGCCTGACGCCGGGATTACGCCTTCCCGCGAAGAACGGCGGAGACTGCGGCGCGCGCTGCGGCCGGGTAGCCGTCCGCCGTGACCGCCAGGTCGCCGCGCAGGATCTTGTGGAACGCCGGCAGCTTGTGGAACGGCGCCGCCGGATGTACATGGTGCTCGACATGGTAGGGCATGTTCCACGCGACGAAGCGCACCAGCGGATTGGTGAAGGTCGTGCGGGTGTTCCGGAGCATGTCGGGCGTATGCGGGCAGCCGGTATGCTCGGCGAGCAGGTAGAGGCGCAGGAAGGGCTGTCCCAGCAGCAGAGGCAGCAGCCAGAGCCAGAGCAGGGCCGCCGCGCCCAAATGGACCGAGAGCGCCGCCGCGCCCGCATAGAGCAGCAGGAACAGCCGGGCTTCGCGCGCCACCGCGCCCCGCGCCGACGGCGGCACGAAAGCGTCGCGGTTCCGGCCCGCCGCATTGGCGAGCAGCACCCGCGCCTCCCGGACCCAGTAGGAACCGCCCGCAATATGCCAGGCGAGGCCGGCTTTCGATTGCGGCAGCGGCCGCGCCAGTTCCGGGTCGCGCGCCGGGTCGTGGGTATGGCGGTGATGCGCCATGTGGAAGGCGCGGAACCATGCCGGCGGCAGGAAAACGACGAACCCGGCTGCCCGGGCGGCCGCGCCGTTCAGCCAGGCGCTGCGGAACGGCGTCCCGTGCACGGCCTCGTGAAGCAGGCAGAACAGGAAAGCCAGCAGGATGCCGTGGAGCGGCAGCAGCATCGGCCAGCCGGGCGCCGCCAGCGCGATGAGCGACCCGGTCGCGCCGAGCGCCGCCAGATGGCCCGCAAGGCGAACGAGGCCCTTGCGGTCGGAGCGTTGCAGGAGCGTCCGCCGTTCGCCGCCGTCCATGCGGGCGAGAATCGCGCGGCGGTCCGGGCTCCGGCGCGGCGGCCGCGAAGGATCCGGCCCCGCCATCGCTACCGGGAGTAGAACTCCACCACCAGATGCGGCTCCATCCGGACGGCGAAGGGCACGTCGGCGAGGCCGGGGCCGCGCTGGAAGGCGCCTTTCAACTCGTTGAAATCCACCGAGAGATAGTCCGGCACGTCGCGCTCGGGCGATTCGATGGCCTCCAGCACCAGCGCCATGGTGCGGGATTTCTGCTTCACCTCGATCACGTCGCCGTCGCGCACCCGGTAGGAGGGGATGTTGAGCCGCCGCCCGTTGACCCGGACATGGCCGTGGTTCACGAACTGGCGCGCGGCGAAGACGGTCGGCACGAACTTCATCCGGTAAACCACGGCGTCGAGGCGGCGCTCCAGCAGCTCGATCAGGTTCTCGCCGGTGTCGCCTCGCCGGCGCACCGCCTCATGGTAGAGGCGGCGAAACTGCTTCTCGGAAATGTCGCCGTAATGGCCCTTGAGCTGTTGCTTGGCGCGGAGCTGGAGGCCGAAATCGGTGGGCTTGCGCCGGCGCTGCCCATGCTGGCCCGGCCCGTATTCCCGGCGGTTATAGGGGCTCTTGGGCCGCCCCCAGAGATTGACGCCGAGGCGCCGATCGATCTTGTGTTTCGCGCTTTCGCGTTTCGCCATGGCTTGTTGCCGCTCGCTTTCGCGTTGTTGTTGTCCCGACAGGTCCCCGCACGAATGCAAGGACGGGGCGAAGCCGCCCGCGTTCTCGGGAGTGGCGCGGGTTATAGCGCCGACGGGGGCTTTGTCAAACGCTGGCGCGTCCCGGACCGCCCCCTCGTCAGGCCGCGCGCGCCTACCGCCCTCGCCATAGCCAGTCGAGGTCGGAGAACGCAAGCCGCCGGTCGTAGTTCCGGATGTTGTCGCGGACATTGAGGATGAGGCAGCGGTCGTTGCCGCCGTTCTTCGCGCCGCGCAGGCCCCTGCCGATCGTCTGGAAATAGAGGTTCGGGCTATAGACCGGCCGGGCGACGATGATGGCGCGCGTCCGCGGCGCGTCGAAGCCCTCGCGGAAGACGCCGTAGTTCACCAGCGCGCGGATGGCGCCATTGCGGAATTCCTCGACGATCCTGCGCCGCGTCCGGCTCTCCGTCTCGCCGCTCACCGCCCGCGCCGCCACGCCCCGGCCGGAGAGGAGCGCCGCCAGGGTTTGCGCGTGCTCCACAGAAGTTGCGAAGATCAGGGTCGGCCAGTCCGGTCCGATATGCGTCTCGAACGCCTCGACGATGCGCGTGGTGCGGTCCGTATCCCGCGCAATGCGGTTTTCGGCGCTTTGCGGGAGCCACGGCGCGGCCTCCGCCTGCCGCCGTTCATAGTCGCTCAACTTCAGCGCGCCGCCGTCGATTTCCCGCTGGTCGGCCTCGGCGAGAACTTTCATCTCCTGCAGTTCGGCGACGACTTTATGCGGGTCGCCGCTGCGGAAGGCCCCGGCGTCCAGGCGAATCCTGCCGTAGCGCCGGGCGAGCCATTCGGTCTCCCGCTCGTTGCGGCCGCGATAGGGGGTTGCGGTCAAGCCGACCAGAAAGGGCTCGCCGGGCCGGCGGCGGCGCCCGGCCATGCCGAGTTCCTCCATGACTTCGGTATAGGTCGGCGCGATGGAGCGATGGGCTTCATCGAAGACCACCAATGCGAAGTCGGCGAGGAAGGCGTAGTCGTCCGGCTTGCTCCGAAATCTGGCGGCCAGCGTCTGGACGGATGCGACCACCACATGGCGTTCGCCGGTCGGCAGCGGATTGGCCTGCCCCTGCCACAGTCTGGAAATTCGCAGGCGCGCCGTTTGGGTCCCCTCGCTCGCCCACACCTCGCCCCACGCCTCGACCGCCTGCTCGCACAACTCGTCGCGGTCCGCGACCCAGAGGACGCCGCCGGCAAGCTCGCCCTCCCGCAACGCCTCCACCACCGCCTGCGCGGCGACGCGCGTCTTGCCGGAGCCGGTCGGCATGGAGATCATGCCCCGCCGGCCGCCGGGCGGGCGGCTTTCGCGAAACAGCGCGCGCGTCCGCTCGACAACCTTGCGCTGGTATGGGTGGAGCTTCGGCAGGGTCAACGGGCCGTTCACTTCTTCGAAGGCGGGGCGTTTGCCGCCGCGTTCTCCGGCCCATTCTTCGGAAAAGCCGAGCGCTTGCACGAAGGCGACGGCGCGGCTGGATCCCGCCCACTGGCGGGGCGGATCGAGATGGCCGAGATCGCCCCGGTAGCGCCGCAGCGCGTCGGTGTGCCAGGTGGCGACAGCCGCTTCCGCGACCCGCAGCTCCGTTAGCCGGCCTTCGTGCTTCTCCAGTATGGCGAGCAACGACCCGGGCAACTTCGAGCGCAGCGCATCTTTCCCGACCGCCGCGAGCAGACGCGCGGCATCCGTGCCCTGCCGCTTCACCTTCTCCCGGCGCGCCCGGATTTCACCCGGCGTCTCGCGGCGCAGGATGCGGGCGATTTCGGTTTCGCCGAGCCCGAGCTTCAACGCCTTCGCAACCAGGTCGAGCGCACGGCCTTCCTCCGCTGCCCGCACGAGATAGATGTCGGAGCCGTGCGGAAAACAGGGCCATTCCATGTCGCCCGCAAGGATTCGTTCGCAGCGTATCAGCCGGCCGTGTTTCCGCGCCTCCGGCAGATAGCCTTCCAAGCCCGGCCATTCGTCCAGCAGCGGGACCGGCTCTTCCTCGCCAGCAACATCCGGTTTCCCGAAGCTGTCCGGCGTCAAATCCGCGAGATCGAATGCCTTTCCGATCTTCTCCGCCTTCGGGTGCTCCCGAAGCGCGCGCCAGGCCGCCCGGTTTTCCGGTTGCTTCCCGAGCGCCGCACCGAAGGGAACGATATCGCCCGGAACGCGAATTCGCCCATGCTCCCTGAGCATCTTGAGGGCCGGAGATAGGTATTTCACAGTGGGATAGACTTTTCGCCTCGTCTCGTGGCGCATGACCCAACACTCGTAGGTCTTGTCGAGCTCAAGCAGCGCATCGGTAAAACGCGCCCGACTCTCTTCGGACAGGGATTCCATGACCTCCAGAGGCCCGGTTCCCGACCATGAGTCGAAAATCAAATAGGGTTCCCGAGGTTGGGGACGCTCAGGATTTAAGCGGGTATAAAACTTCCTCCGGCAGTCGGAAAGAAAACCGCTGGACCAGGACTCCCGCTGGAGATCGCATTCGCCATGAGGCGCGTCGGTTGCCCCCAGCCATCTAAGCAGGGAACAGTCCTTTTCGTGAAACGTAACATCGAGGACGACGCCGTCATCCTCGCTGCAACCATCCGCGATGGAACCCGGAAGAACCAGGGCATGAAGGGGTCTCCACTCCCCGGTCCGGGTCCGGGCGCGAATTCTGCTCCAAAATCGCGGTTTGTTCAAAGGACAGATCCCCACCGGCTCTTGCCGCTCGACGATCTTCAACGCGGTCTTCGGATCGATCTGACGCGAGACCTGCCAGAACGCTTCCAGCAGGCCGGATTCCGGTTCTTCTTCGCCAGAAAGCCTTTCCGCCAGCAGCCGGAAGCGGCTTTCGGGCGAAGCCGGCTCAATGCCCAGCGTTTTCAGCGCCTTCAGCGTTTCCTCATCGGCCGCCAGCGCCGGATGGACGAGCGAAGCCGAATCCGGATCGTCGGCGGCATCGCCATCCGGCAAGAAGACCCGTTCGGGATCGGGTTCGAGCCATTCGCCGCTCGACGTCAGGACTACGCGGCCCAAACACCGCCCCCGAACGGCAGGGTCCAGCAGGGCGGCGGTTCGGATGGCGGCGCGGGAGGCGCCGACGGCATCGCCGCCGCACGAGTCCTGCAGCGCCTCCAGCCACTGCGAGACAGACGCGCGGGGCGCGCCCGATACACCCGATACAGTCGAATAGCGCGCCCGCCGTTCCGGAAACAACCGGTCGATGGCCGCCAGACGATTGCGGGTCACGGCCTTGCTATGCAGCCAGTCCGACGGACGGTTCGGGTATTGCGACCAACGCGCGAGCGCGGCCTCACTAACCTTGCCCGGCGGATATTTCAGGCTGGCGGCGGGGCGCAGCGCGCCTTCCTGATCGGGAACGATCTCCCGGTCGCGCAGCTGCTCGACCAGATGTTCGCGCAGCCGGACACTCTGTTCGGAATCGCCGGCCTCCTGTCGGCGGGGCAAAGCGTCGAGGTGACGGGCGGGATCTTCCACGGTTGCAAGCGCCGGCAGGGATTCGGCAATCAACTTCGCCGCCGCCTCGATCGGTTCATCGTTGTAGGGGCCCCGCAGCAGGTTCTGCCGGTCCTCATTGGTCTTCCACGGGGCGTTCAGGATGCCGGGGACCGGACTGGCCGTCATGGTCGGGAAGAAAGCCCAGAAATGGCCGGGCCGGTCCAGCCGGTCGAGCGGCGCGGCCCAGTGGATCGACGCCTCGTTATTGTCGTCGAGCGCCCGGCGGTCGGCGCGGGCGTCTTTCGACAATGCGCGCACATGCTTGAACAGCATCCAGCATTGTTTCGTTTCACCGTCTTCGAGCCGGCAGCTCCGGCCGTTTCTCCGTATCTCGATGGAACGGGGAATTGTCGAGTCCGAGTCCCGCAAGATCAGCCGGTTCACATGTTCGACGAACAGGCAAAACTCGGCCGGGAAGCCGTCTATCTGTTTTTGGGGATCGAATATCCGTTCTCATCTATCGGCAAACGCACAATATTCGACGCCCATTTGCTCAATCCGCGCAATATCCTGTCTTGCTTGACCGCACGGCCGCGATCGACGGGGAAAGCGAGGCGCAGGACGGGATAGCGCTCTGCGTCCGGAACAATGGCTTCGATCCGCCTGCGCGCCTCGTCCCGGTCGAAACGAAACGATCCTGCGCGACTAAAGAATTCGGGCGCGCCGGTCACGCGCAGGACGGACTTGAACCCGAGGCCGAACCGGCCAATCTCCGCTGTGCCGCGCTTGGGCGACAGGCGCGAGAACATCAGCGCCTTGACGCCCTCCCGGTCAATTGGAAACCCGTTGTCGGCGCAGTAGAGACAGCTTTCGGCAAGACGAATCTCGATGCTTCCGCCGCCCTCGACGCCGGAAAGGGCGTCGGCGCCGTTCTGGACGAGCTCGAACAACTGGCGTCCTGCGTAGCCGCCGCGCGCAGTATCTTCTTCGCCGTTGGCGTGTTCTGCAACAAGGTTGGGCTGAGCGCGATAGGCTTCGAGGGTCCGCTGCGATTCTTCCTCGATATAGGCGCGCAACTCTCCGCTGCCGCCGCCCCGTTTCGCAACCGCCACCGCTCGCCTCCCGTTGCCGGCCCCAAATGTTCGCCATAAGCGCAGGGTCGATCCTGGAGGGAACCCTTGCTTGGCGCAAGACAACGGCCTTCCCTGCGGCGTCCGCCGCTGTCGCCGCCGACCGGAGGCGGCGGTTGCATCGGCATGTAGGGCGCCTTAGGTTTCGGGCCATGAGCGACGCCATCGCCTTCGACACGCACCGCTTCGTCAAGCGCCTGACGGAGAGTGGCTTCACCGAGAAGCAGGCCGAGACCCTGGCCGACGAGCAGGTGAGCCTGCTCAACGCCAACCTCGCCACGAAACGAGACATCGAGGGTCTCAAGGCCGCCACGAAACGAGACATCGAGGGTCTCAAAGCCGCCACGAAACGGGACATCGAGGGCGTCAAGGCCGCCACGAAACGAGACATCGAGGGTCTCAAAGCCGCCACGAAACGGGACATCGAGGGCGTCAAGGCCGACATCGAGGGCGTCAAGGCCGACATCGAGGGCGTCAAGGCCGACATCGAAGGGCTCAAGGCCGCCACGAAACGGGACATCGAGGGTCTCAAAGCCGCCACGAAACGGGACATCGAGGGCGTCAAGGCCGACATCGAGGGGCTCAAGGCCGCCACGAAACGGGACATCGAGGGCGTCAAGGCCGACATCGAGGGGCTCAAGGCCGCCACGAAACGGGATATCGAGGGTCTCCGGGTCGAGATGAAGCGGGATATCGAAGGTCTCCGGGTCGAGATGAAGCGGGATATCGAGGCGGCCAGGACCGATGTCCTGAAATGGATGATCGGCGCGATGATCGCCCAGGGCGGCCTGGTCGTGGCGCTCGTCAAGCTGTTGTAGCGCTCCGCCGCGGCGGCGGGCCGCGCCGACCGCTCTCGCCGTCCGACGAAGACAGTCCGGCGGGTTCGGGAAGAAGCGCATGATGAAAGATAACGACCCGCCCCCGCCCCGCCGGGGCGCCATCCGGCGGTGGCGGGCGGGGTTGGGGGTGCTGGCGGGGCGGGATGGGCGGATCCGGGCGGCGCTGGCGGAGGTCGGAGCGCCGCCGATGGCGCTTCGGGGGGCGGGGTTTGCGGCGCTGCTCAGGGCGATTGCGGCGCAGCAGGTCTCCGCTGCCTCGGCGCGGGCGATCCGGGGGCGGCTGGAGGCGGCCGCCGGCGGCAGGGTCACACCCGCCGCGGTGCTGGCGCTCGGGGCGGAGGGGCTTCGCGGCGTCGGGTTCAGCCGGCAGAAGGCGGGTTATGCGCTCAATATTGCGGATGAGCTTGCATCGGGCCGCGTGTCGCTCGCGCGCATCGCGCGGCTGCCGGACGAGGAGGCGATTGCCGCGCTCACGGCGCTCAGGGGCGTCGGGCGCTGGACGGCGGAAGTCTGGCTGCTGTTCGCGGCGGGCCGCCCCGACATCTGGCCCGCGGCCGACCTCGCGCTCAATGCCGCGCTGCAAAGGACCCTCGGCCTCGACGCCCGCCCGACGCCCGCCGAGGCCGCCCGCCTCGTGGAAATCTGGTCGCCCCACCGCAGCGCCGCCGCCCTGCTGCACTGGCACATCTACCGCACCGCGCCCTCCTGACCCGCCGTGACCGCCAGCCACGCGCGCACCCGCGCTTCCGGGTCCGGGTTGAGCGCGATGTCGGTGACGGCGGAGAGGATGTCGGCGCCGGCCGCCAGCGCCGCCGGCGCGCGCTCCACGGTGAGGCCGCCGATGGCCACCAGCGGCAGTGCGCCGATGCGCCGCTTCCACGCGCCGACCCGCGCCAGCCCCTGCGGGCCGAAGCGCATCGCCTTCAGCGCCGTCGGCCAGACCGGCCCAAGCGCCACATAGTCGGGCGCCGCCGCCAGCGCGCGCTCAAGCTCCGCCTCGTCATGCGTGCTGACGCCGAGCATGAGGCCGGCCGCGCGGACCGCGTCCAGGTCCGCCCCGTCCAGGTCCTCCTGGCCGAGATGGACGAAATCGCAGCCCTCCTCGATGGCGAGCCGCCAGTAGTCGTTGACGATCAACCGGCAATCATGGGCCGCGCAGACCGTCTTGGCCGCGCGGATTTCGGCGCGCAGTTCGGCCTCGGGCCGGTCCTTGACGCGCAATTGCGCCAGCCGGATGCCGAGCGGCGCCAGCCGTTCCAGCCATGCCGCGCTGTCGAAGATCGGGTAGAACGGGTCAAGCATCGCCGAGCAGGGCGCGGCCGATCACCGGCGTGGAGGGCCGGGCCATGTCGCGCGGCTCCATCGGGTCCGCCTCCCAAGCCGCCCGCCCCGCCGCCACCGCCTGCGCGAACGCCGCCGCCATCTTCGCCGGGTCGCCCGCCCTGGCGACGGCCGTGTTCAGCAGCACGGCGTCATAGCCGAGCTCCATCGCCGCCGCGGCATGGCTCGGCAGGCCGATGCCGGCGTCCACCACCAGCGGCACGCCGGGGAAATGCGCCCGCATGGCGCGGAGCGCGAAGACATTGTTGAGGCCGCGCCCGCTGCCGATCGGCGCGCCCCAGGGCATCAGCACCTCGCAGCCGGCCTGGAGCAGGCGCTCGGCCGCCACGAGGTCCTCCGTGGTGTAGGGAAAGACCTTGAAGCCGGACCCGGTGAGGGTGCGCGCCGCCTCCACAAGGCCGAAGAGGTCCGGCTGGAGCGTGTCGTCCTCGCCGATCACCTCCAGCTTGATCCAGTCGGTCTCGAACACCTCGCGGGCCATCTCCGCCGTCGTCACCGCCTCGCGCACGCTGTGGCAGCCGGCGGTATTGGGCAGCACGCGCACGCCGAGCGAGCGGACCAGCTCCCAGAAGCCCTGGCCCGCCCGCGCCGCGCCGGACTCGCGCCGGAGCGACACGGTGACGACCTCGACGCCGGACGCGCGGATCGCCGCGCCCAGCACCGCCGGGGAGGGATATTGCGCCGTGCCGAGAAACAGGCGCGACGAGGGCTCGAAGCCGTAGAAATCCAAGACGTTCAGCCTCCCTGCATCGGCGCCACGACCTCGACCGCATCGCCGTCGGACAGCGCCGCCGCCGCCCGCAGGCCCTTCGGCAGGAAGGCGCCGTTGAGCGCCGTCGCCACCACGGCCCCGTCATAGCCCTTCTCGTCCAGCAGCTCGGCCAGCGTCGCGGCCTCCGTCGCCGCCGGCTCGCCGTTGAGTTCGATGCGGACCGTCATGGCGTCCTTCCCCGGCCGAACACGATGTCCGCCGCCTGCGCCGCCATCGCCGGGGCGAGCAGGAAACCGTGGCGGTAGAGGCCGTTTACATGGAGCCGCCGGCCGTCGCGGACAACCCGGGGCAGGTTGTCGGGGAAGGCCGGGCGCGCATCGGCGCCGATCTCGACGACCTCCGCCTCGCCGAAGGCCGGGTGGAGCGCATAGGCGGCGCTCAGCAGCTCCACCATGGACCGCGCCGTGATGCGCTTGCGTTCGTCGTTCTCGATGGTGGTCGCGCCCAGCATATAAACCCCGTCGCCGCGCGGCACGAGATAGATCGGGATGCGGGGATGGATCAGGCGCAGGGTGCGGGTCAGCGCCACCTCCGGGCTGCGGATATAGAGCATCTCGCCCTTGACGCCGCGCAGGTCCGGCAGGCGGTCCGCCGCCGCGAGCCCCCGGCAGTCCACGGTCCACTCGGCCTCGGGAACGGCCGCCGCGCCGTAGCGGACCTCGACGCCGGACCGCTCCAGGCGTTCGACCAGCGCCGAAAGCGCCCGGCGCGGGTCGAGATGGGCCTCCTCGCGGAAGAACAGCGCCCGCGTGAACCGCCCCTCCAGCGCCGGCTCCAGCGCGTCGATGCCGTCCCGGTCGAGCCAGGCACGATTCTCCGTGCGGCGGGCGAAGCGCCGGAGTTCGCCGCTGTCGCGGGCCGGCGCGATCACCAGGCTGCCGCGCCGCACGACGCCCGGCACCCGCGCGGCCCAGAAATCCGCCGCCCCCTGCCCGAGCGCCACCACTTCGGCCTCGGCGCTCTCCCGCTCGCACCAGGGCGCCAGCATGCCGCCGGCATACCAGGAGCACTGGTCCGGCCCGAGGCCGGGGCTGCGGTCCACGACCGCAACCGCCGCGCCGCGCTCGGCCAGCACGGCGGCGGCGGTCAGGCCGGCCACGCCCGCGCCGATGACCGCAACGCTCGTCATGCCGCGCGGTATCTCGCCGCGAAGGCCTCGTCGATGGTGACGCCGAGACCGGGGCGGTCCGGAATCTCCAGCATCCCGTCCACGACGGTGAAGTCCTCCTCCGCAAGCTCGTGCAGCATCGGGTTGGCGCCGACGGAATATTCGACGACGAAGCCGCTCGTCGCCGCCGCCAGCACATGCAGCCCGGCCGCGAAGGTGCAGGCGCCGCCCCAGAGATGCGGGGCGAAGCGGATCTGGTGCGCCGCCGCCAGCGCCTCGATGCGGACGGCCTCGGTGACGCCGCCGGCTATGGACAGGTCCGGCTGGAAGATGTCCGCGGCGCGCAGCAGCGCCAGGTCGCGGAAGGCGAAGCGCGTGAACTCGCTCTCGCCGCTGGCGATGGGGATGTCGGTCGAGGCCCGGACCTCCGCCTGGCCCGCCTTGTCGTCGGCCGTCACCGGCTCCTCCAGCCAGCCGATATCGCAGTCCGCGACCGCGCGGCAGAAGCGCTTGGCCTCCGCCACGGCGAAGGTGCCGTGGGCGTCGCAGAAGATGTCGATATCGGGGCCGAGCCCCTCGCGGGCCGCCTGCACCCGCTCGATGGAATGGCGGAGCGTGCCGTCGCCGGAGCCGACGCGCATCTTCACCGCCTTGAAGCCGCCCCGGTCGAGGAAGCCCTGCAGCTCGGCGACGATGCCCGCCGCCGGCGCCCAGCCGCCGGAGGCGTAGGCCGGCATGGCGGCATGGCGGCGCCCGCCGATCAACTGCCAGACGGGCCGACCGAGCTCCTTGCCGAGAATGTCCCAGAGCGCCATGTCGATGCCGGAGATCGCCGAGACGGTGAGCCCGCGCCGGCCGAGCACCGGGAAGACATGGCCGCGCGCGATGGCGTAATGCGCTCGCCCGCCATTATACATCACGTCCCAGAGGCGGGAGATGTCGCACGGGTCTTCGCCGACCAGCAGCGGCCCCAGCTCCCGCTCGACGCAGGCCGCCAGCGCGAGGTTGTTGCCGGCCGAACCCACCGCCGCCTTCGCCTCGCCGAAGCCGGTAATGCCGGCGTCGGTCTCGACGCGCACCAGGGTCGAGTCGAAGGCGCGCGTGACGCCGAAATCGCTCCGGTGCCGCCGCTCTTCCGGAATCGGCACATGCAGCCAGTCCGCCCGCACCCCGGTGATCTTCATCGGCCCGCCCCTCCGGTCTCCGCCGCATAGGTTTCGCAGAGCCGCGCCGCTTCGTCGAGTGTCTCCGCCGCGCCGAACACATAGCGGTCCGGCCGGAGCAGCGCCGCCGCAAGGCCGTGGCCGCCGAGCCAGTCCGCCCCCGCCGCCACCGCCGGGACGCCGCAGCTCTCGACCGCCGCCGGCTCGCGCAGCAGCAGCACGGGCGAGAGCCCCGCCGCATCGTCGAGGCGCCGCCCGTCGGCGAGGCGCGGCTGCGGCCCCGGTCGCCCGGCCAGCGGACCGCGGCCCCGGTGCAGCCCCGGCCCGAGGCGCGGGCGGATCGATTCCATCCGGTCGGTGCTCTCGCCGCGCGCGGCGGCGGCGCTCACCATGTCTTCCGTGCCGGTCGCATTCAGCAGCCGGCCCATGCGCACCGCAAGCTCCACATAGTCGCGCACATGCGGAATGCGCTCGCTGGCATAGCTGTCCAGCAGGGCTTCCGGCGCGCCGTGTTGCAGGACGGCCGCCAGCTTCCAGGCCAGGTTGGCCGCGTCGCGGATGCCGGCGCACATGCCCTGCCCCATGAAGGGCGGCGTCTGGTGCGCGGCGTCGCCGGCGATGAACAGGCGGCCCCGCCGCCAGCGCCGCGCGACCGTGGCGTGGAAGGTGTAGACGACGGCGCGCTCGATCTCCGCATCCCCCGGCCCGATCCAGGGCGCGAGCAGCCGCCAGACCGTTGCGGGAGCGTCGTCCTCGCCCTCCGCGACCCGGATTTCCCAGCGCCGCCGGCGGCCCGTCGCGCGCACATAGGTCGCGGGCCTCACGGGATCGCAGAACTGGCGGGTGTAGTCGCCGAGGTCGGGGCGCGGGCGCTTCAGAACCAGGTCGATCACCAGCCAGCGTTCGTGGAAGCCCAGGTCCTCGCCGCCGCCGCCGATGGCGGCGCGCACACCGGAGCGCGCCCCGTCGCAACCGACGACATGGCGCGCATCGAGCGCCTCCGGGTCCCCGACCTCATGCCCGAGCCGCACCCGGACATGCGCGAACCGCTCGAGCCCGGCGCGCAGCACGCCTTCGAGCGCCGGCTGGTGGAAGCGGTAGCTCTCATGCCAGCCCTGCGGACCTTCCTCCATCCGCCGCGACCAGTCGAGCATGACGCGGCCCCGGCGGTCCAAGAACAGCGTGCCGGGCGAGACATGCGTGCCCGCCGCCACCGCTTCCGCGAGGCCGACGGCCTGGAAGACGCGCATCGCCTCGTCGTCGAAATGCACCGCGCGGGGGAGCGCATAGGCGGTCCGGTCGCGCTCGAAGACATCGACCCGGAGGCCCAGGCGGCCGAGCAGGTTGGCGAGGGTCGCGCCCACGGGCCCGAGTCCGACGATGGCGATGTCTGCGCTGGTCATCGGAGGAATCGCGCCCCCTTCGTCACCCCCGCTCAGGGGCCATTGGCGTCCGGTTCAGCCGTCGGGTGCAGCCGATCGAGACCCGGTCGAAAGGTCGGGAGGGCGCGGCGTCTCCGCCCCCCTCCGTCATGCCCGAATGCTCCGTCCGCCATGCCTGAACGCTCCTCCGTCATACCCGGACTCGTTCCGGGTATCCATACGGCCGCCCGGCGGACGCGGTTGAGAGAGATGCCCGGAACAAGTCCGGGCACGACGAGAAGAGGGCGGGCGCGGCGGAGGGGGCGCCAGGCATGACGGCAAGAGGGTCGGGGCGGCGCCGGCGGAAGGCGAAGGCGGGTCGTTTTCAGTGCGGTTATTCCGGCCGGTCATGCTTGTCCGGCGGCGGCGGGAGCGGCAGACTCGCACGAGTCCCCCTTGAAGGAGAAGCCGAGGCATGGCGAAGCTGCGCGACATGATTGCGGGCCCGGAGCCGGTGCTGGCGCCGCTGGTGCTGAACCCGCTGATGGCGAAGCTGGCGGAGAAGGCGGGTTTCCGCGCGCTCTATCTCGGCGGCGGCGCGACCGGCTACATGAAGGTGTATCTGGAAGCCACGCTCACGCTCACCGAAATGTGCCAGACGGCCGTCGAGATCGGCGCGGCGACGCCGCTGCCGCTGATCTTCGACGCCGCCGCCGGCTTCGGCGACCCGATGCACATGCGCCGCACCGTCGCGATGAGCGAGGCGGCCGGCTTCCAGGCCATCGAGATCGAGGACCAGTGGCTGCCGAAGCGCGCCCACCACCATGTCGGGCTGGAGCATATGGTGGAGAAGGAGATCATGGCGGCGAAGGTCGCCGAAGCGGTGCGCGCGCGGCGCGGGAACGACCTGCTGATCGTCGCGCGCACCAATGCCGTGCGCGCCTCCAGCCTGGACGATGCGCTCGCCCGCGCCGAGGCCTACCGCGAGGCCGGGGCCGACCTGCTGCTGCTCTCGCCGCGCCATGCGGAGGAGGCGCGCTTCATCGCCGGGCGCCTCGGCGGGCCGCTCATGTATCTCGCGAACCCCGGCGGCATGGCCGAGATCGGCATAAGCGCGCAGGAAATGGCGGATATGGGCTGGAAGATCATCGCCGACCCGCAGACCCAGTTCCTCGCCCTCTACGAGCGGGCGAAGGAGCTCTACCGCGAAATGGCGGTTTCCTTCGCGTCGGCCGCCCACCCGCCCGAAGGCTGGCGCCGGCTCCAGGACGACCTGCACGACGACATCGACCTGGAGACGCTGCTGGATATCGAACGGCGCACGGTGGAGAGAGGGTAGGGCGCGAACGCCGGACCGGGGACCGGGGCGGCGCATTGACATGCCCTCGACCAAAAGGTCCAGATATTGGCGCGCCCAGCTTGTAGAGAGTTCATTTATGCCCTTGGTAACAGGGCATAATCTCTATTTTCCAAGCGTTTTTCAGTTTTGGATTGCGATGGAGAAATGACCATCCGGACCATTGTAGATGAAGATAGCCGATTTCAGGAGGTCGCGTCCCGGCAGCACGATCGAGTCGTTTCCGAACGCAGATAGATTTGCCCCCATACCGGCTTCCACGTTGATACCGATCGTTGGACCAACGATCCTCCCGGCAAACGTTGGAACATTCCGATTGGCGTGGCTGGCCGATGTCATCTGTGCGACGCCAACCGCAGGCAGCCCGGCACGCTCCGCGGCAGCTATATCGATACATGTCGCAGTCGCCCCTGTATCGATCGTCGCGAAGCCGCTAACGCCAGCCGGAGGCCGCCCTCCGCGTTCGACATAAGCTCATTGAGCTTCAGTCCGACAATGTAAGGGTAACCGGGAGAACAGGTCCCAAGCTTAACAACGCATCTGGTGCTGGAACGACATCTCCGTTCTGATTCTTGCCTTCAATTCCGGAGTTCCGGATTGGCATAGCAGTCCCAAAGCCAACATCGGGACCGTAAAAGTAGGCGTTTCCGTTCCTGCCAACCCAACCAGAAATGGTTCTTTCCGGAATTGGCGCACACCCTCCCCGACCGCTTGATCCATCGTGGAAAAGTGGCCTGTCGGTGTTTGTCCTTCGATGAGAAGATGTCGGTTTGCGTGTTTGTGGAGAAACTCTTCCTTGTTCTCATCGTAGAACGCAAGCTCTTCCTCCAACAAAGTCGCTTTTGGTGTGATCATTGCACTACTCTCGCCCTGCAGCGGCAGCCGTGCAGGCGACCTCCGTTCGGCGCGCGGGCAAAAGCGCAGCCTTCCAAGCCGCACTGCCGGCACGGCCACCCTTCACCCTGTTAGGGCGCGTCGTCCGCCCGGTGTCTTCAATCTCTCCGATTGCGATCTTCGCTATCGTGACTGTGCGGCCAACGGCATCCGCCGGGCGCCGCTCCCCGCGGGGTTCCTTCGGCGCGGCTAGCGCCGCACCGCGACGATTCCCCCGGCTGTCCTCTCGATTACAAGCATTTGCTTTGCTTGTGCTCGAAGACGATGTCGATCTGGCGGCCGATACGCCGGCGCTGCTTGAAGATGTCGATTGGTGGCCTTGCGACGCCAGGATCGTCAGGCTGGAAGAAGGCGGCCGCTGGCCGCAACAGCTATGGCCCGCCTCCGGGCGAACGCCAAGCGGCCGGGCCGTGCATGAACTGGCGCGTTGGGGAAATTGTTCCGCTGCTTGTCGCGTCAATCGCGAAGGCACCCGCATAACGCTGCCTCATTGCCTCAATCCGCGCCTGCCGATGGACCATATCCTGTTCAACCTCCGCGCCTCCGGATTCGCTCGGGAATTGCGGCCGTTTCAAATTGCGCCGGGCATGGCCAGCCAGGACGGCGCGGAAGGGTCGGACCTGTTGGAGTGGCGGGAGGATGCGGAACTGGCGGGCATTCCGCGCCGCATCTCCCGACTGCGCCGCAAGCTGCGAATGACGCCCTGCAGCCTGCGGCTGCGGTATTGGCGGATGAAGCGCGGCGTTCGCAAGCAGCAGGTTCTGTTTCGGAGAACGCCGGATTCCTGGAACCCCTGGGACTGACCGCGCCGCTGCGGGAACGAAGAACCCGCGCCGCCCCGTCCGTCCCGAATGAGAACAGGAACTGTCCGGCGCCGATAGCAGGAGTTGCCCTTGTGAGAAGGTTTCTCGCCCGAATCGTTGTCGCTTTTGCGAACATCGTTACCTTTTCCCTCAGTCCGCCGCCCAAAGGGTTCGTAAGGATCATGGTCAGGGACGGCCTGGCGGAGAAGGTCCCGGTCGTAACGCCGTGTGGCGAGCTTGTCTTTTGCGAAAACTCGCCGCCCAGCGCCTGGATTTTGAATCGCCGGCGCAAGGATACCTGCGAACCGGACACGCAGGCATGGATCGACGCCATGCCGGAAGACGCCTGCTTCCGGGCTATCGGCGCCAATATCGGCGTGTTCAGCCTCTACGCCGCGCTTCGCCTGCCGAGCGGGCGAGTGGTCGCCTTCGAGCCGGCGGCCGGCAGCTATGCGGCCCTGAACCGGAACATCGAAGCGAACGGCATGGCGCATCGGGTGTCCGCCTGTTGCGTCGCGCTGGCGGAGCGGACGAGGCTCGACACGCTCAACATGGCGACGACCCGGGCCGGAAGCCGGTCTCATGGCTTCGGAACCGAAATCGACGAATTCGGGAACGTCATCGACACGAAATTCCGCCAAGGCGCCGCAGGGTTTTCCATCGACGATTTCGCGGCGCAATTTTCGCCGCCGCTTCCGACCCATGTGAAGATGGATGTGGACGGCATTCTGCGCGGCGGCAGGGCGATATTGTCGGCTCCTTCCGTGCGGTCGGCAATTATCGAACTGAGGGACCTCGACTCGCCGCGCAGCCGGGGGATTGCGGACCTCCTGGCCGAGCCGGGCTTCGAGCGCCGGCCGAACGCATCGCCCGACTACCGCAATATCGTCTTCGACCGCGCGCTGGCCGCCGGATCTGCGAAATCGCCGGCTGGAGCAGCGCCACGATGAGCGCGCCCTGCGCCGCCGGAAGCGCCGCCACGATGCCGGTCATGCGCCAGGTCAGCCGGGCTTCGAGCGCCGCGAGCGCCGCCTTGAGGTCGGTTCCGAGCACTCCTGGATCCGCCTTCGTCGCGGCCCGCGCCGGCGGCGTTGCGGGCGACCGCGGCAATGGCCTTCGCCCGCTTCGGCTCGATGCCCGCGTCCTGCAGGGCTTCGGCGGCGGCCAAGGTATCGAACGCGGCTGTCATGCCCGAAAGCTAATCCGCCCGCCGCCCGCCGCCCGGCGTCGAGCGCGGGCGGCGGCCTTCGGATTTCAGGCTAATTCAAAATCGAACTTTCATTCAGCCTGGAATCGACTGGAATGTCCGCCATGATCGAGCGCGACCTCGCCCCCGGGTTGAAGAAGGCGGCTCGGCAATGGCCGTCCGTCACGCTTACCGGCCCGCGGCAGAGCGGCAAGACGGTGCTCTGCCGCTCCCTGTTCCCGCAGCAACCCTACGAGACGCTCGAAGCACCGGACACGCGCGCCTTCGCCATCGAGGATCCGCGCGCCTTCCTGGCCCGTTTCCCGCGCGGCGCCGTCCTCGACGAAATCCAGAGGGCGCCCGACCTGCTGTCCTACCTGCAGGGCGTCATCGACGCCGACCCGGCGCCGGGGCGCTGGATACTCACGGGCCCCCAGAACCTCGCCCTGCTTGAAACGCTCAGCCAGTCGCTGGCCGGAAGAACGGCGATTTACAACCTGCTCCCGCTGACCGGGGGCGAGACGATCCGGTTCCCCCGGCATCCCGAGACGCTCGACGAGGTCCTCTTCACCGGATCGTATCCGCGCATATTCGACGAAGGCATAGACCCCGGCGAATCGTTCCGCTCCTACGGCGCAGCCTATGTCGAACGCGATGTGCGGACGATCGCCAATGTGGGCAATCTCGCAACGTTCCATCGGTTCGTCGCCCTTTGCGCCGGCCGGACGGCGCAACTGCTCAACTATTCGGCGCTGGCGGGCGATTGCGGCGTCTCGCAGCCCACCGCGAGGGCCTGGCTCAGCATCCTCGAAACCAGCTTCCTCACCTTTCGCCTGCCGGCGTTCCACGGGAATATCCGCAAACGCCTCGTGAAGATGCCGAAGCTGCACTTCTACGATACCGGGCTCGTCTGCTGGCTGCTCGGCATCCGCTCGCCCGGGCAGTTGCGCCTGCACCCGCTGCGCGGCCCGATCTTCGAGACCTGGGTCGTCTCGGAGGTCGCCAAACAGCGCGTTCACCGCGGCGAACCGGGCGGGCTGTCCTTCTACCGCGACAAGAACGGAGCGGAGGCCGATCTCATCCTCCAGGGCCCCGCCGGTCCGGCGAGCGTCGAAGCCAAGACCGCCGAGACCGCATCCCCCAGCCTGTTCACCGGCGCCGAACGGGTGCGGCGGCGCCTCGCCGGGGAAGACGATCCGCCCGCTCGCCGCCGTCGTTTACGGCGGCGAGCGGGCGCGACGCCGGGGAACGGATCGCCTGGTTCCCTGGCGGCAATTGCGCGAGTTCGAGATGACGACGCTCGGCGAGGCGGATATCGGGAGGCTCGCTGCAAGACCCGGGCCCGAACAGTCCCTCGCCTTCTACGACATGGCGCGGTGCGTCCGGGACAATCCGTCGGACCGGGCCCCGCAAGGAGCGATGCGCTGGAATCCCCTCGATTGCACCCGCGCGCCGAACGCCGCCGAAATCGAGTGGGCGTTCCTGGAATGCTCCCGCCAGCCAGGCGGCGAGCAACATGACGAAGTCCGGCAGGACCGGGATGCGAGGATGGATGAACTCGACCGCCTGCTGATGGAGGACCCGGACTCGCTCGAGAGCCGCTACCGTGCCGCGCTGGTCGAGGACATGCGCCGACAGGAAAACGCATAGTCGGGCCTCGGGCTGCGGCGCATCGCTCTCGACTGCGCGCCGGGGATTCGATACGACCAAACCGCGCTCCCGCCCCGGCGTCAAGCGCGGGCGGCGGCCTTGGGGACCGGCTTGCGGCGCCATGCGAGGCGGCGCCCGCGCTGGAGGCCGTGGCGTTTCAGGAAGCGGTGCAATCCGGCCGCGCCGAAGACCCGGCCCTCGGCGGCGAGCGCCTCGCGCAGCGCGCGAACGGAGAGGTCCGGCCGTTCCTCCAGAAGGCGGAAAATCCGCTTCCGCTCCGGCTCGATCCGCGAGGGGCGGCCGGTCTTCGGGTCGTCGAGCATGTGGCCGCGCCGCCGGTAGCGCCTTATCCACCGCCAGATGCTCGCTTCGCCCACCTCGAAATGCAGGGCCGCGGCCCGTCCGCTCATCCCTTTCTCCAGCACCGCCGCAACCGCCCGGCGCCTGAGGTCCTGGCCGATGGGCCTGCCCTGTCTGCGCTCCGTCAATACTTCCGTCATCCGCTCCTCCCCGGCCGCCCCCGGCCCTGTATCTTCTATAATGGAACATTGCGCGCCCGCGCCCGGCCGGCGCGCGCAGCTTCCCCGTCTGCCGCCCCCGGCGCTTTCAGCCGCCCAAATTCCGCGCCATGGCCGCAATGCGGCTCGTTTCGTCAGGTCATCGCCCTCATGTTCCCGATTTCACCCCTATGGGGGAGAAAATAGGGTTATTTCCCCGGACTGCAACCCCTGAAAGAAAAATGCGCCCGGGGCTTCGGCCGCGAACGCCTCCTGCAGCCTCCGGGGACGGACCGCCAGACGACAAGCGGCCATCGCCGGCATGGCGGCCCGGCGCCGATGGCGGTAGAACGGGCAAGCGGAGAATGCGGGGCTTCATGCGGCGGCGATACGGATTCGGCGTGCTTGCGGTGCTGACGGCGTTGCTGGCGGCGGTCCCGGCGGCCGGCGCCGGCGGCATCGCGTTCGGGCGGGCCGAAGTGCGGATCGAGACGGCGGCGGGCGCGCGGCTCTTCGACGCCGAGCTTGCCGAGACGCCGGCGCAGCGGGCGCGCGGCCTCATGTTCCGCCCGGCGCTGGCGCCCGGCGCGGGCATGCTGTTCCTCTTCCCCCGGCGCGAGCGGCCGACCATGTGGATGGCGAACACCTGGCTGCCGCTGGACATGCTGTTCGTCGCGGCCGACGGGCGTATCGTGGACATCGTCGCCAACGCCGTGCCGCGCTCGCGGCTGACGATCTCGTCGCCGCACCCGGCGCGCATGGTGCTCGAACTGGCGGGCGGGACGGCCCGCCGCCTCGGCATCGCGCCCGGCGACCGGCTCTCCTGGCGCCGCCGGGACCGTTAGCGCCGGCGCGCCCTCACGGGAAGAAGACCAGCGTCACCAGCAGGAATATCGGCGCGAGGATGCCGACCGACCACGCCATGTAGCCGAAGAAGCTCGGCATGGCGATGCCGCGCTCCTCGCAGATCGCCCGCACCATGAAATTGGGCGCGTTGCCGATATAGGTATTGGCGCCCATGAACACCGCGCCGGCCGAGATCGCGAGCAGGGTGCCGTAAAGCGGCCCCATCAGCTCCTGCGCATCGCCGCCGGCCGTGTTGAAGAACACGAGGTAGGTCGGCGCATTGTCGAGGAAGCTCGACAGGATGCCGGTCAGCCAGAAATACATCGCCTCGACCGGCTGGCCGTCCGCGCCCGTGACCAGCGAGACCACCGGCTCCAGCGCGCCCGAGGCGCCGGCGCGCAGGATGGCGATCGCCGGCACGATGGTGAGGAAGATGCCGGCGAAGAGCTTGGCGACCTCCAGGATCGGGAACCAGGAGAAGCCGTTGGCGTCGCGGTTGGCCCGGTCGGTGACGATCCAGGACGCCCAGGCGATGGCGAGCAGGGCCAGGTCGCGGCAGAGGTTCTGCAACTCCACGTTCACATGGAAGACGTCGAAAGAGACGCCCGGCCTCCAGACGCCCGACATCAGCACGGCGGCGACGACGCCGGCAAGCAGCAGGAAATTGACCTTGCCGACGATGCCGAGGCGCTCGCCGCCGCCTTCGTCCTCCGCCGCCGGCGCGCCGGTCTCGCGCCGGTGGAGGAAGCTGTCGACGACGTAATAGAGCGCCAGCAGGATGCCGGAGACGATCAGCATCGGCGTCAGCATGGCCTCGGTCGGCCAGAAGAAATCGACGCCTTTCAGGAAGCCCAGGAACAGCGGCGGGTCGCCGAGCGGCGTCAGCGAGCCGCCGATATTCGCCACCAGGAAGATGAAGAACACCATGGTGTGAACCTTGTAGCGCCGCCACTCATTGGCCCGGATGATCGGACGGATGAGCAGCATCGCCGCGCCCGTGGTGCCCATCCAGCTTGCGAGCGCCGTGCCGAGCAGCAGGATGCCGGTATTGACGACCGGCGTACCGACCAGCCGGCCCGTGAGGCGGATGCCGCCGGCCACGGTGAACAGCGAGAGCAGCAGGATGATGAAGGGGATGTATTCGAGCAGCCCCACATGCAGCACCTCGAACAGCGCCAGCTCCCAGCCGAAAATTCCCAGGAACGGCAGCAGGAAGGCGAGCGCCCAGAAGGCCGAAACCTTGCCGAAGTGACTGTGCCAGAAGGCGGGCGCCAGCAGCGGGAAGAGCGCGATCGACAGCAGGATGCCGACGAAGGGAATGCACCAGACGAGGCCAAGCTCTGCGCCGTCCAGATGCGGCGCGCCGGCGCCGGCCGCCAGCGCCGGGCCCGCGCCGAGCGGCAAGGCAAAAATGGATGCGGCGAGCATGCGCATGGAACCCTCCCCGATAGCCCCCCGTCGCCGCCGGGCCCCGGCGCGCAGGACGGCCAATATGCCCCAGCGCCGGTTCCCGGCCAAGACGGCGGCATTCGCGCCCACCGACGGGCGGGTTGACGGCATTTGCGTCCGCCAACGGGCGGGTTAGAGTGCGCCGGTTCCCGTTCCGGCAAGCGCGGAGGCTGCCCCACCCATGGAACTCACCGGCGAACGGCGCATCGAGGCCCCGCGCGAGACGGTTTGGCAGGCGCTGAACGATCCCGAAGTGCTGAAGGCCGCGATTCCCGGCTGCCGGGAACTGGAGAAGACCGCCGACAACGCCTTCGCCGCGACGGTGCAGGCCAAGGTCGGCCCCGTGAAGGCGACCTTCGCCGGCGCGGTGGAACTGAGCGAGATCGTGGCTCCGGAAAGCTACCGCATTTCCGGCGAGGGCGCCGGCGGCGCGGCCGGCTTCGCCCGCGGCGGCGCCCGGGTGCGGCTTGCCGAGGACGGCGAGGCGACGACGCTGACCTGGGAGGCGGACGCACAGGTGGGCGGCAAGCTCGCCCAGATCGGTTCGCGCCTCATCCAGGGCACGGCGCGCAAGCTCGCCGGCCAGTTCTTCGACCGCTTCGCCGAAGCCGTGCAACGGGACGGCGGCGAGGGCGAAAACGGGGCGGACGACGGGCAAGGGGAACCGCAGCCGTGACTCTGCAACTGACGGCGCCGAAGCGGAAACCGGCGGCGTTCCGCCGGGCGCACGGCATAAGGCGGCTCTCGGTTTTCGGGTCGGCGCTCCGGGACGATTTCGGGCCCGACAGCTAGATAGACCTGCTGGTCGAATTCGACCCCGAACACATTCCGGGCCGGCTTCGACTCGCCGGAATGGAATTGGAACTTTCCGAGCTGTTCCACGGCCGCAAGGTCGATCTGCGGACGCCGGAAGATCTGAGCCGCTACTTTCGCCGGCAAGTGATGAACGAAGCTGAAGTACAGTATGCGCAAGGACGATGAAATTCGCTTGCGCCACATGCTGGAGGCTGCAAGCCGCAAGCAAAGCGGCGTTTCCGCCGACGGGAGAGTGACGCAATAGTGCACGATCCGTTCATTCCGAAACGGGCCCGACAGCAGAGCCCCGGTCGTCACCCCGGCCGGAGCGAAGCGGAGAGCCGGGGTCTCCATACAACAATGCCCGGCCGCGCAAGGCCCCGGATCAAGTCCGGGGCGACGAGTAGGGCGGCCCGGGGCGACGGTTCGGGTCGGGACCGAAATGCGGTCCTCTTGGGACGGATCGTGCAATAGCGTGACGGCCGCCATGTTCGATCCTGCCTCGGCCGCGCTGATCGCGGCGGTCTTCCTGCTTGCGGGCGCGGTCAAGGGCGTGGTCGGGCTCGGGCTGCCGACGGTGAGCCTCGGGCTGCTGGCCGCCGCCTTCGACCTGACGACGGCCATGGCGCTGATGGTGGCGCCCTCCTTCGCCACCAACCTCCTGCAGGCGGTCGCGGGCGGCAACGGCCGGGCGCTCGTCCGCCGCCTCTGGCCGTTTCTCGCCGCCGCCGGGCTGACCGTCTGGATCGGCGCGGCCGCGCTCGTCAGCGTCGATCTGGCGCTCCTTTCCAGCCTTCTCGGCCTGCTGCTCGCCGCCTATGCGGCGCAGGGGCTTGCGGGGGCCCGCATCGCGGTGCCGGCACGCTGGCAGGCCTGGGCGGGGCCGGCCTTCGGGGCGGCGAACGGCATCCTCACCGGCATGACCGGCTCCTTCGTCGTGCCGGGCGTGCTCTACCTGCAGGCCATCGGCCTCGGGCGCGATGCGCTGGTGCAGGCGATGGGGATGCTGTTCACGGTCTCGACGGTGGCGCTCGCCGTCTCCCTGCAGCGCCACGGCCTGCTGGACGGAACGCTCGGCCTGGCCTCCGCCGCCGCGCTCGCGCCGGCCTTCCTCGGCATGGCGCTCGGACAGATGCTGCGGCGGCGGCTTTCCGAGGCCCGCTTCCGGCGCGTCTTCTTCCTCGCCGTGCTGGCGCTCGGCCTCTATATCGCCGCCAACGCCGCCTTCGGCCTGCGATAGCGCCGTCCGCTTCAGAACTGGCGCACGAAGCTGAGCTCGGCGCGGTCGCGTTCGTAGTCGAGGGCCTGGGCGTTGGTCTCGCGCTTCTCGTTGATGAGCGAGAGGCGGGGGCTGAAGCCGAGCACGGTGACGGCGCGGTTGTGGACCGAGAGCGCCAGCGTGCGCGTGGTGTCCCGGCGCGGCTTGCGGTCTATGGTTTAGTGCGCGAGGCCGCTGCCCTGGTATTCGGCGCGCTGCAGGGAGGCGCAGGGGCCCAGGGTGAAGCCGAGCGGCAGGGCGAGCGTCGCGCCGAGGCCGATCCGGGGTCCGGCATGGCGGTGCGGCTCGAGATTGGCGCGGCTCCAGTTCCAGCCGGCATGGCCGCCCAGCCTGAGCGTGGGCAGCGCCGCGCAGCTTGCGCTGAGGCGCAGCTCGCCCTCGGGGCCGTCGAGCCAGTCGCAGCCCCGGCAGTTGCGCCGCCAGGCCGCCGCATGGGCCCGCCGGGAAAGGCGCGGCGTCAGCCGGCGCTCCGCTTCCAGGCGCTGCCCGAACCGGTCCGTCTCGGGCCGCCCGCCGGTCCATTGCCGCTGGACCGTGGCCAGCAGGCTCGCCTCGGTGTCGGCGTCCAGCAGCCGGCGCGGGCCCAGACGGCCGGCGACGGAGTGGCTGTCGAAGGCGCTGCCCTTGTAGTGGCGCAGCGAGGCGTCCGCCCCGGCGCGTAGCCGCCAGCGCGGGCTCAGCGGATATTCGTATTCCCCGCCGCCCCAGAGCGAGACGCCGAGGCCGGATTCGGGCGCGATGTCGCCCTGGCGGGTGAAGGGCAGGCTGCCCGAAGGCGGTGTTGAGCCAGATGGTGCGCGCCCCGGAGGCGGTGTTGAGGTTGCTGTCCGGGGCGATGGCGAGGCCGAAATAGGCCGACCAGCGCCGCCGGGCGTGAATGATCCGCAGGAAGCGCCGGATGTCGGCGGCGACGGCCGGGGGGCGGGCGGCCCGCCAGCACCTGCTCGAAATGCCGCCGCGCCAGCTTGTCCTCGCCCTTGAGGAAGAAGGCGCGGGCGAGTTCGAGCCGCACGCGCACCAGGGCGGGCCGGCGCGCCAGCATGAAATGGAAGGCCGCTATCGTCTCGTCCAGCAGCGCCGCGCGCTCGTCCGCGCCGCCGCCCGCCCGCGCCGCCGCCGCCATGCCAGCGCGGAAGCGGGCGTCGATGAAGCGCGTCTCGCGCGCCGCCTCCGCCGTGCGCCGGGCGGCGGGGCTCTCGGCGGCCGGGGCGGCGGGCTTTTCGGCGGCGGGCGCGGCGGGCGCCGCCGGGAGCAGGCAAAGCAGCAGCGCCGCTGCGAGCGGGCGCAGGGACATGAGGCGGGGCTTCTCGAAAGACAGGCGAAGGAAAAGGACGGCGCCCGACACTCCTGCAGAAGGAGGAGGCCGGACGCCGCCCGATGCAGCGGCGCCGCGTGGCCTTGCCGCTTAGTCTTCCTGCAGGCGTGCGCCGAACGAGCCGACGACGCCCCTGAATGTGCTGTCTTGTACGACGCCGCTATAGGTGCTGAATTCACCGGTGACGTCGGTCGGATGTTCCATGGGGGTCATCCGGTCTCCTGGCCCGTGGAACTGGGCGCTCCAACCGCCGGCATGCCACGGCACACCATCCGCTGCGCTACCGACGTTGCCGGAGGCAGACCAGTGTTGGCGGTGATGGTCCCGGCATTCAGGACAACCGACCAGTCGCTGTCACCGCCCTTCACAGGATCGTTGGGATCGGCGGCGGTGTCCTCGCCGAGGAACCGGCCCTGGTCGTCCTTGAAGTTGTCGATCATGCCCGTCAATGTGCCTGGAGTGCTGTTGTTGCCGAAGTCGGCTTCCAGCATTGCCCGGGCGGTGAACAGGCCGGTCTTGTCCATGTCGTCGGACCTATTTCTATCGACATAGACGCCCGCCGTGGACCCTTCATAGCTCGCTTTCCCGGTCAGGCTGTCGGCCACAGGCATGTTGTCCATGCTTTCGTGGAACACGCCAACCCGGTGCACACCGTTGACCTCGTCGTCGGGTGCGGTCACCCAGACGCCGAAGGCCAGCCAGTCCTGATCCGGCACCATGACCGTCGCACCGTCGGCAGGCGTGAAGGTCCACGTGCCGGAAGCCAACATGCAGGGCGTATCTCCGGCATCTTTCCGTTCGATCTTGTAGCCGTCAGCCGTGCACACGAAGTCGCCCTCCGCGCCAAAATAGGTTCCTCGATAGCTGTCGTTCCGTTCTATGCCGTCGTCCACGAGCCGGCCGTCTTGCGACGGCACGATTATCGCGGTGGAGATCGGATCGTTCCAACCGCTGTCCGCCGTGTTGAGCGAGATGCTGCCGTTGTTGAGCGTAAACCAGCTCCGCACGGTGCTGTCAGCGATCATGTCCGCCAGATTCATGTCGAACGCGACCGACTTGGGCGCTTCGATATCCGAGTAGGTCGGAGCGACCGTCTCGAAGCCGGCGTCCACGCCGCCTTCGGTATCGCCCCAGTCCCTGAACAGAACCCTGAGATTCCAGCCGTCGAGGGCAAGTTCTTCCGGGTTCCGGAGTTACCCTGCATCGTTGCCCAGGCCACCGATCATGAAGTCGTTCGTGCCAGAGAAAACGGGATTGAACGGCCCTGTGAGGACAAGCACGGAATCGTCTGCGGCGCCGATGCCGGCCACCATCACGTCGGACATATTGCCGTCCATGAGGGATGTCTCGGTGCCGGTGTCTGCGCCGACAGTCATCATGATAGCCGCGATAGCCGCCGAGTTCGCAGGGTTCACGCCCTCTACGGACCCGAATACCGGCTCCGGCTCCGGAGGAACGACAACGGCTACCGCCCTGACCGACTGGGTGTTCGAATCGAGGCCCTTGGTCTTGTACATCGCCTCAATCACGCCGAGATTGTTCGTCAGGGTGACCGTGCAGGCATGTTTGCTGTTGCAGGTGCAAACCACGCCCCCTCGGGTTTTGCTTTCCCCTGCGTCGAGTGGGATAATGTCGCTATCGTCCGGCTCATCAAGCAAGCTCAGCAGATCAGTGGTTTCATCTGCTGTGAGCGCGAGCTTTCCGGTGAAGGTTTTGGGCATCTGGGGAGCCGGGGGCTCCGAATCCGGGGTCACCGTCGGGGTGTCGCCCGGGGCTTGTGCGCTTCCGCTGCTGCCGCCGCCGCACCCGGCGAGCGTCAGCGACAAGGCAAGGGCGCCTGCCGAAAGCGCCCGGAGTGTTCTCCGGTTTGTCATCGGGAAACGAGGCTCCCTTCATCATCGTGAAGAGGCCCGTGATGAATTGCTTCCAGACCATCACGACCCGAAGGCCGAGGCAAGCGCGAAAGCAACTGTGCTGTGGCGCAGCCGCCCCCGGTTCGCTCAGGAATCCGGTCACGGCGGCCTTGCCGGCACCGTTCGATAATGCAGCCGCGCCGGATGCGCAACAGATTTTTCTTCCCCGCCGCAACGCCCCCGCCGCCGCTCCGGACGGCGCGAAGCGGCGATCCGGGGCGGCGGCGGGGGGGCGTCCGGGGTGACGAGAGAGAGAGGCGTAGCGGCGGGGGGACATCCGGGATAAACTTCCCGGCCGGCAAGACATCAGCGGCGGGCCGGGGCGCCCCGGCGGGGAGGACTCATGAACGCATTTGCAACCGCTCTGACCGAAGCCGCCCATGGGCTCGACCTGGCATGGAACACCGCCGACCCCCGGGAAGTCCGGCGCCGGATCCGCACCGGCCAGTACCGCGGCCATACGGGCGCGCTCGCCAGGGGTTTCGTCCAGGCCAATCTCGCCATCCTGCCGCAGGACTATGCCGACGAGTTCCTCAGGTTCTGCCAGCGCAACCCCAAGCCCTGCCCGCTGCTGGCGGTGTCCGAGCCCGGCGACCCGCGCCTGCCGGAGCTGGCGGAGGACCTCGACATCCGGACCGACCTGCCGAGCTACCGGGTGTTCCGGGACGGCGCGTTCGACGGCGATGTCGTGAGCATCGAGGATCTCTGGCGGGGCGATTTCGTGGTCTTCGCGCTCGGCTGCTCGTTCTCCTTCGAGGAAGCGCTGGTGGACGCCGGCCTCAGGCTGCGCCACTGGGAGGACGGCAGCGTGTGCCCGATGTTCCTCACCGACATCGACTGTGCGCCCGCCGGCCGGTTCCACGGCAAGATGGTCGTCTCCATGCGGCCGTTCGCCCCGGGCGATGCGATCAAGGCGGTCCAGATCACCAGCCGCTATCCGCGCGTCCACGGGGCGCCGGTGCATCTGGGAATGCCGGAGCTCATCGGCATCGAGGACATCGGCCGCGCCTGGCAGGGCGACGACCCCGACCTCGCCCCGGACGAGATGCCGGTCTTCTGGGCTTGCGGGGTGACGCCGCAGGTCGCGGTGCGCTCGGCGCGGCCACCGCTCGCGATCACCCACACGCCGGCCCACATGCTGGTCACGGACCGGCGCAACGCCTCGCTCGCCGCGGGCTGAGCGCTCCGGAGGGTTCCATGCGCCCCAACGCCCTGCCGCCGTTCGATTTCGGCCTCGGGGAGGCCGTCGACCTGCTGCGCGCGACGGTGGAGACCTTCGCGGCGGACGAGATTGCGCCGCGCGCCGACGCCATGGACCGGTCGAACGAATTCCCGCGCGCGCTCTGGCCGGAAATGGGCGCGCTCGGCCTGCACGGCATCACCGTGGAGGAGGACTACGGCGGCGCGGAGATGGGCTACACCGCCCATGTGGTCGCGATGGAGGAGGTCAGCCGCGCGTCCGGCGCGGTCGGCCTCTCCTACGGCGCGCACTCCAATCTCTGCGTCAACCAGATCCGCCGCAACGGCAGTGAGGCGCAGAAGCGCCGCTACCTGCCGAAGCTGATCTCCGGCGCGCATGTGGGCGCGCTGTCGATGAGCGAACCGGGCGCCGGCTCCGATGTCGTCGCCATGACCTGCCGGGCCGAGAAGCGCGGCTCGCGCTATGTGCTGAACGGCGCCAAGATGTGGTGCACCAACGGCCCCGATGCGGATGTGCTGGTCGTCTATGCGAAGACGGCGCCGGACGCGGGCCCGCACGGCATCTCCGCCTTCCTCGTCGAGAGCGGCTTCCGCGGCTTCCGGCCGGGGCGGAAGCTCGACAAGCTCGGAATGCGCGGCTCCGGCACCAGCGAGCTTGTCTTCGAGGATTGCGAGGTGCCGGAGGAGAACCTGCTCGGCCGCGAGAACGAAGGGGTGCGGGTGCTGATGAGCGGCCTCGACTATGAACGCCTGGTGCTCGCCGGCGGGCCGCTCGGCCTCATGCAGGCGGCGATGGACGAGGCCCTGCCCTATCTGCACGAGCGCCGGCAGTTCGGCCGGCCCATCGGCTCCTTCCAGCTCATGCAGGGCAAGCTCGCCGACATGTATGTGACGATGAATGCCTGCCGCGCCTATGTCTATGCGGTGGCGCAGGCTAGCGACCGGGGCGACACGACCCGCAAGGACGCCGCCGGCGCCATCCTCTACGCCGCCGAGAAGGCGACCTGGCTCGCGCTCGAGGCGATTCAGTGCCTGGGCGGCACGGGCTATGTCAACGACAGCCCGGTCGGGCGCGTGCTCCGCGACGCCAAGCTCTACGAGATCGGCGCCGGCACCAGCGAAATCCGCCGCTGGCTCATCGGCCGCGAACTCATGCAGGAAACCGGGTAGCCCCGGAAGCTGCGCCCCGGCGGGAAGGAGTCCCCCTTTCATGCCCCCGATCCCATCCGCCCCGGACATCGCCCGGATCGTCGATGCAGGCAACGGACCATGACGGCGGCGGAAAGCAACGAGGACAGGTTCGCGGTCCTGCGCCGCGCGATGGTCGAGCAGGTCGCGGCCCATGCCCGCCATGCGCGCGGCACGACCGGCCGCGCCGCGATCTCCGGCCCGGTCATGGAGGCGCTCGGGCGGGTCCCCCGCCACGCCTTCGTGCCGGTCGAGATGGCGCTCTACGCCTGTCTCGATGCGCCGCTTCCCATCGGCTGCGGCAAGACCATCTCGCAGCCCTTCATCGTCGCCCTGATGACCGACCTGCTGGAGGTCGGCCCCGAGCACAGGGTGCTCGAAATCGGCACGGGGCTCGGCTACCAGGCGGCGCTGCTGGCGGAGCTTGCAGCGGAGGTGTTCACCGTCGAGGTCATCGAGGAACTGGCGCAAAGCGCCCGCCGCCGGCTCGCCGACCGGGGCTATGCCAACCTGCACTTCCGCATCGGCGACGGCAGCCTGGGCTGGCCCGAGCACGCGCCCTTCGAACGCATCATCGCCACGGCGGCGCCCGACCTCATCCCGGCGGCGCTCCTGCAGCAGCTCAAGCCGGGCGGGCGGATGGTGATCCCGGCGGGGCTGGAGGACGACCAGCGCCTGCTCCTTGTCACCAAGGATGCCGGCGGGCGGCTCGCAACCGAGGAGATACTGCCGGTGCGCTTCTCGCAAATGACGGGCGGAGCGGCGCCGCCGGACGCGCAAGGCTGAACCGCCGGACGACGGTCCGTCCGGGAGGATCAGGGTCTGCGCGCCCCCGTCCGCCGCCCCGGCCTCCGGGAAGGGTCGGTGAAACGGGGAGCCATGATATTCACTTTTTGTTTCTATCATAGGCTTGACTGGGGAGAAAGTGTGCTAGAATGGTCCTGAGAGCGGAAGCTTCCGGGGCCGCGTCTCCCGCTTCTGAAAAACCCGTGTAATACCAACGGCGATGAGCAAGAACCGACAGGACACCCCCGTCGTCCCGGTCGGGCGATTCCAAGGGAAGGCAGCCGGTCGAGAGGCCGCTCGGAGCGTCATGCCGCAAAGGAACGAAGCATCTCCACGAAGGCTTCGACCGCGGGTTCCAGCGGTCCGTCATTGACGAGGGTGCGGACATCCGGGCCTCCGGCGGGCGGCGGCGCCGGCCGGGCGAGGCGGCGGGCATGGTCCTCCGGGGATTCGCGGCCCCTTTCGCCGAGCCGCGAGGCAAGCGTCTCGCCGCTCGCCGTGACGTGAATGACGCCGACCCGCGCGAACCGGCTGCGGGCCTCGACGACGACGCTTCGGGACGCATTGGCGATAACGATCCGCCCTTCCGCAACGAGGCTGCGGACCGTTCCGGGCAGCGCATAATCGAGGCCGTGCGCGCGCCAGGCGAGGGCGAAATCGCCGGCCTGCCGCCTCGCGCGGAACTCCTTTGCCGTCAGCGCAATATGGTCCTCATGCGGGTCCCCTGCGGGCCGCGTGATATAGCGCCGGAGGAACCGATAGCGCGCGTCCCCCCGCAATGCGGCCTCCGCCCTTCGGATCAGCGTGTCCTTCCCGGCACCGCTCGGGCCGACGACCAGCACGAGGCAGCCGCCGGACGCCGTTCCGCTCCCCGCCCCGCCGGTCAACTCCGGATCGAGGCCCCGATAAAGGGGCGGTAGCGGTCGAGGCCCGGCGTCACGGCCCCGGGGTCCTTGGCCTGCTCGTCCCAGCGCCGGACGGCGAGCGCGTTATGCGCATGGGGCCGGGCCATGAAGGCGGCCGCCCCGGCCCCGGTGAAAGGACCGCCCTGCAGCTCCAGGCTCCGCACGGAGGCCGGCGACAGGGTGTCGAAATAGGCGGGATCGGTCGCACAGAGACAGCGTTTGGCATCGACATGCAGGCCGACCGGTCCGGTGACATCCTCATCGAACCATCGGGCCAGATATCTGCTGCCCAGCGCCTCGTGGCGGTTGTCGATCCTCCGCGCGGCGGCGTCATCGCCCGGCTTGTGGATCAGGTGCCCGAAATCGTGCAGCAGCGCCGCGACCACCAGCGGACCGGGCGCCCCGGAGCGTTCCGCGAGATGGCCGCATTGCAGCGCGTGCTGAAGCTGGCTGACGGCCTCGTCGCCATATTGCTCCGCGCCGTTAGTTTGCAGAATGTCCAGAATCCGGTCTGCCGCCGACATCGTTTCCCTCCTCCCCGGCTATACCACCCGGCATCCGCCGCGCCATGTCCCGCGCACCACAGCGACGCCGTCGATTTCCCGGACGCGAATGAAGTCCGCCCGCTTGCCGGCGGCGACTTCGCCCCGGTCGTCCAGCCCGACCGCGCGGGCCGGATTGGAGGTCGCCAGCGCCACGGCGCGGGGAAGCGTCATGTCCGGGACTCCGTCCCGCAGGATGAAAATCCCCTGGAGGGCGCTCGCGGGCGCATAGTCGGACGACAGCACGTCCAGCAGCCCGGCGGAGGCAAGCTCGAAGGCCGACACATTGCCCGAATGCGAGCCCCCGAGCACGAGGTTCGGCGCGCCCATCAATATGGTCATGCCGCTCCGGCGCGCCGCTTCGGCGGCTTCGAGCGTTGTGGGGAACTCGGCGATCGCCATGCCGCTGCGCACCGCCTCGTCGATGTGATCGACGGTCGCGTCGTCATGACTCGCCAGTGTGACGTTCCGGCCCTCCAGCGCCTCCAGCAGCATCGCGCGGTGGCGGTCGCCGAACTCCCGCTGCGCACGGATCTTCCGCTCCACATAGGCGGACATTTCGTCGTCGGTCAGCCGCAACCGACCCTGGTGGTATTGGCGGTGCTTGCGAAGATCGACGAATTGCCGCTGGCCGGGCGTGTGGTCCATCAGCGAGACGAGCCGGACCAGCGGGTCGTCTGCGAACGGCGCAAAGAGGTCCACCACTCCGGCGCATGACACTTCGCAGCGCATGTGCAGAAAATGCTCGGCCCGGAAGGCGTCCCACCGCGCTGCAACCCTCACCGCGTCCGTCATCGCGGTCAGGTGTTTCACCCGGAATTCGTTGCCGCTGTCCACGCTGACGGCGTCGAACACCGACGTGATCCCGGCTGCGGCGATCTGGCTGTCATGCGCGAGAACCGCCATCTCTCCCGGCCACGCGACTCCCGGCCGCGGCGCGAAATGCTTTTCCAGATTGTCGGTGTGGAGCTCGACGAGGCCCGGCAGCAGGTAGTCGCCTTCGAAATCGAGGGCAGCCCCGGAGCGGGCGCCACCGTCCCCGATTGCCGCGAACCGGCCGTCCTCTATTGCGGCGGTTCCGGGAACGACGTCCTCGGGCGTGACGATCCGGGCGTTCGTGACGGTGAGTCCCATCGTCATACGGCCTCCCGCACAGCGGACAGTGGCGCGGTCCGGTGCGCCACGGCGTCCCGCACCTTCGAATCGTGGAAAATCCCGACGACCGCAGCGCCCCTCTCGACGGCTTCGCGGATCAACCCGACCGCCGCGTCCCGGTTTTCCCGGTCCAGCGACGCGGTCGGTTCGTCCAGCAGCAGGACAGGATAGTCGGCGACAAAGACCCGCGCGAGATTGATGCGCTGCTGCTCGCCTCCGGAGAATGTCGCCGGGGCCAGCCGGTGCAACGCGCCCGGAATGTTGAGGCGCCGCAGCATGCCGCGCGCCGCCCTCGCCGCGGCCTCGCGGTCCGCGCCCCGAGTGCGCAGCGTCTCGCCGACCACGTCTTCGGCGGCGACCCTCGGGACGACCCGCAGGAACTGGCTCACATATCCGATGGTCTCGCCGCGGACGGCGAGTATTTCCCTCGGATGCGCCGACGCCATATCGACGGCGCCTTCCCGGTGCCGGACGAGGATACGCCCCCGGTCGCTGCGGTAGTTCGCGTAGATGCAGCGAAGCACCGTGCTCTTGCCGATGCCGGAAGGGCCGTGAAGCGCCACGCACTCGCCCTCATGGACCTCGAGGTCGAAGCCGGCCAGCACGGAGAGGCGGATGCCGCCCTGGTTGTGCAGGGTGAAGGATTTCGCCAGGCCCTCGATTTCGATTGCGGCCGTCAACGCCTGTGGCCCTTCGCCCTCACGGATGGATGACCGAAGATACGAGAAGCTGCGAATAAGGATGCTGTGGGTCGTCGAGCACCTGGTCCGTCAGGCCCGACTCCACGACCTCCCCCCGGCGCATGACAAGCAGGCGGTGCGACAGCAGGCGCGCAACAGCCAAATCGTGCGTGACGATGACGGCGGCAAGCCCGAGGTCCGACACCAGCCCGCGCAGCAGGTCGAGCAGCCGCGCCTGGACGGACACGTCGAGCCCGCCCGTGGGTTCGTCCATGAACACGATGCGGGGCGCCGTCACCAGGTTGCGCGCGATCTGCAACCGCTGCTGCATACCGCCGGAGAAGGTGAGCGGCAGGTCGTCCATGCGGTCGGTATCCATCTCGACCTTGTCGAGCCAGTCGGCGGCGGTCCGCCGGATATGGCCGTAATGGCGCGCGCCTACCGCCATCAGGCGCTCGCCGATATTGGCGCCCGCGCTGACCTCCATGCGCAGCCCCTCGCGCGGGTTCTGGTGGACAAAGCCCCAGTCGGTGCGCATGAGGAGGCGGCGGGCCGGCTCGCTCATGCGGTAGATGTCCGCCGGGCCGTCATGGCGCGCGGCGTATTCGACCGTTCCCGAAGTGGGTTCCAGGCGCGCGGAGATGCAGTTCAGCACGGTCGTCTTGCCGGAGCCGGACTCGCCGACAATGCCCATCACCTCTCCCGGCCAAATGTCGAACGACACATTGCGGCAGCCGGGAATGCCTTCATAGAATTTCGTCACGCCCCGGGCGGAGAGGAGCGGCGTCGCATCCGGCATCGCGCTACGCTCCGCCCGGTTCGCCGTCTTGCATGGCGGGGCCGCTGCGCCCGGCGTCCCGGCGCCTGCCGCAATAGTCCGTGTCCGAGCACACGAACATGCGCCCGCCCCGGTCGTCGGTGACGATCTCGTCGAGGAAACTGTCGCCGGAACCGCAGAACGCGCAGACATCCTCCCACTTCTGGACCTCGAACGGGTGGTCGTCGAAATCGAGGCTCCGCACCTCCGTATGCGGGGGGATGGCGTAGATGCGCTTTTCGCGGCCGGCGCCGAACAATTGCAGCGCCGGCGAGCGGTCCATCTTCGGATTGTCGAACTTGGGAATGGGCGAGGGCCGCATCAGGTAGCGGCCGTTCACGCGCACGGGATAGTCGTAGGATGTCGCGATATGCCCGAACCGGGAAATGTCCTCGTAGAGGCGGACATGCATGACGCCGTATTCCTCAAGCGCGTGCATCTTGCGGGTTTCCGCCTCCCTCGGCTCGAGCCAGCGCAGCGGTTCCGGTATCGGCACCTGATAGACGAGGATCTGGCCCGCCCGGAGCGGCGTCTCGGGTATCCGGTGCCGGGTCTGGATGACAGTGGCGGCTTCCGTGCGTTCCGTGGTTCCGACGCCGGCCGTGCGCGCGAAGAATTTGCGGATGCTGACGGCGTTGACCGTATCGTCCGCGCCCTGGTCGATCACCTTGAGGGTGTCGTCCGGCCCGATAATACTCGCCGTGACCTGAATGCCGCCGGTGCCCCAGCCGAAGGGCAGCGGCATTTCGCGGCTGCCGAACGGCACCTGGTAGCCCGGAATGGCGACGGCCTTGAGGATCGCCCGGCGGATCATTCGCTTGGTCTGTTCGTCCAGATAGGCGAAATTGTAGCCGTCTTCCGCCCGTGCGGCGGCTGGACCGGGGGGAGCGCCGGGGGTCGCCACCCGCGCCTATTCCGCCGCCTCTGCGGGCGGGGCCTCGAATTCGGCCCGGAGCTTCCGCAGCAGCTCCAGCTCCGACTGGAAGTCCACATAGTGCGGCAGCTTCAGGTGCTGCACGAAGCCCGACGCCTCAACATTGTCGCTGTGATAGAGGACGAACTCCTCGTCCTGCGCCGGGGAGACCGCCGCCTCGTCGAGCTCGATTGCGCGCAGGGCGCGGTCCACCAGCGCCATGGACATGGCCTTGCGCTCCTGGTGGCCGAAGACGAGGCCGTAGCCGCGCGTGAACTGGGGCGGCGCCTTTGCGCTGCCCTTGAACTGGTTGACCATCTGCACTTCGGTCACCTCGATCTCGCCGATCTCGACGGCGAAGCCGAGCTCTTCGGGCACGACCTCGACCGCGACCGCGCCATAGCGGATTTCGCCGGCGAAGGGGTGCGTGTTCGAGAACCCGCGCTGGGTCGAATATCCGAGCGCGAGCAGGAATCCTTCGTCGCCGCGCGCCAGCGCCTGCAGCCTGGCGTCGCGGGTGGCGGGAAACCTGAGCGGCTCCCGCGTAATGTCCGCCGGCGCGGCCTCGCCGTCCTCCAGCGCGCCTTCTTCCTCGATCAGGCCCTCCCGGCCCAGCAGGTCGACGACGCGTGGAACAGGCTCGTCGGTCTGCGCTCCGGGCTCCGTTTCCTCGGGCAGAGCCTCCTCCCCGGGCCTGCTTTCGCCGGCAAGCCGGAAGTCCAGCAGGCGGTGGGTGTAGTCGTAGGTCGGGCCCAGGATCTGCCCGCCGGGCACATCCTTGAACGTTGCGGATATCCGCCGGCGGATCGCCATTCGCGCCGTATCGACGGGCTCGCTGTTGCCGAGGCGCGGCAGGGTCGTCCGATAGGCCCGCAGCAGGAAGACGGCCTCGATGAGGTCCCCCTGGGCCTGCTTTACCGCGAGCGCCGCGAGGTCCCGGTCGTAGAGGGAGCCTTCGGCCATGACCCGGTCCACGGCCAGCGAAAGCTGCTCCGAGATCTGGCGGACCGAGACTTCGGGGACGGCCGGGTCGCCCCGGCGGGCCGAGTCCAGCAGGCGGTGCGAGGCCTCGATGGCCTTTTCGCCGCCCTTGACCGCGACATACATTTCAGAATCCGATCTGCGTCGAGCGGGGCACCGCCGCAAGGCTTGTCCCGGACGCGAAAACGAGGTCGACGCCCTGGGGAAACAGGGCCTCGATCCGCCTGCGCTGCTCCCAGAACGCGCGGGCGACGCCGGCGGGGCGGAAGGTCCGCCGGTCCCGGATGCCGGGTCCGCGGAGCGTGACCTCATCCCCCGCCTCGAGCGAGTCGACCTGGAGGACCAGGGTCGCGCTCTCGTCCGGATAGGCTTCCGAGCCGAGCGGGAAACCGGCGAGATCCGGCGCGGCGGCGGGCGCGGCCAGCACGGCGAAGCGTGCGGCGCCAGCGTCCGCGGCCAGAGGACAGCCGCAATGGAAGCGGAGCCAGGCCCGTGTTTCCTCGTCGTCGGCCCCGGCGTCCAGCCAGACGGGGATCTCGAAATCCAGCAGGGCCAGGCAGACCGCGGCCGTCGCCGGGTCCAGCGGCGCCGGCGGGGTCAGTTCGACCGCCATCTGCTGCACGGCGCCGGGCTCCGACATCGCCGCCAGCACGCGGCGAAACACCTGCTGGCTGTCCGGAACCGGTGCGGCGAACCCCGGCAGCAGGGCGGCTCCGTTGCCCGGCTCAGGCACCGGACCGGTCCCGTTCCCGGACCATCGCGAAGAACTCGACCCGCGACCGCGCGGCGTTCGCGCGGCTCTCCTCGCGCCGGGACTGCTGCGCGGCCTCCAGCGGCGTGACGACCGTTTCGTCCAGGCCGGCGCGGCGTTCGGGCTGCTGGAGCAGCGCGTCGAACGCCGCCGCCAGTTCGGCATGGCGGGCGCCGCGCCCCGCGACCCAAGCGATGCCGACCTCGCCGCCTTCCAATTGGACGGCGCAGCGCGTCGCGCTCATCTCCCCCATGTTGAAGGCGCTTCCCGTGCCGCCCATGCGTCCGCGAACCATGACGAGGCCCGTCTCCGGCGGCCGCAGAAACCGGTATTCGGGCTTGTCGGCAAGGTCGGCCCAAGCGGCTTCCAGCGCGCCGTCTTCCGCCCTGGCCAGAACGCCCATCCATCGCTGCCGCGCCGCAGTCTGCGGGTCTGTCCCGGTCGAGGTCGGCATGGCGCCTGCCGCTCCAGCTTGCCCGGGCCCACAAGAGCATGGTCCGGTGACGCTTTCATGACCCGGTTAGCCGGGGTCTTCCCGCCTTGTCAAGGCAATGGCGGCGGCGCCGGCCTATTCCGGCCGGCGGGCGTGGATCAGCCGGGTCATGCCCGGCACCATTTCCTCGTCGCGGGGCACGGTGAAGCCGACTTCGAGCATCCGGCCCTTCAGCCAGCCGGGCGTGACCGAGCGCGCCTCCGGCGTGAAGGCCATGTGCTGCAACTGCCAGAGCGCCGCCATCGCCGGGCCGGTGCGGTCGTCCTCCACCATGAAGTCGTGGACGATGAAATGGCCGCCGGGAGAGAGGCAGTCATAGGCCTGCTGCACCAGCCGGGGCAATTCCCCGCCGGGAACGCCGCTGAACAGGTAGGACATCAGGATCGCGTCCTGCTCGGTCGGCCATTCGGCCGCCAGGGCGTCCGCCGGGATATAGCGCACCCGGTCCACCATCCCGGCCTCGGTAATGAAACGCCAGCCGATCTCGGCGACATTGGGGAAATCGATGATGGTCGAGACCAGGTCGGGGAAGGTCTCCAGCAGCCGGATCGTCATGGCGCCCGTGCCGCCGCCGATATCCAGCAGGTTGTGGCAGTCGGAGAGGTCGATCAGCCGCGCCAGCGTGCGGCCCGGCCCGAGCGAACCCGCATGTTGCGCCTCGCTGTAAAGCGTGGCCTGGTCCGGGTCCGACATCCAGTGCTGGTAGCTGTCCACCGCCTCCGGGTCGAGGGAGCCGTCCATCACCTCGTTCAACTGGGTGAGGAACGGGTACATCTGCCGGTCGATCTGGTAGCGCAGATAATCCCCGAAATCGTAGCGCGCGCCGCGCGCCAGGAACGCCGTCGCGCCCGGCGCGTTGAAATAACGCTCCTCTTCCCGGTCCACGAGGCCGATCGCGGTCAATGCCGTCATCAGCGTGGTGATCCGGTTGGCCGGAACGCTTGTCCTGGCGGCGAGCGCCTGCGCCGTCTTCGGTCCGTCAGCAAGCTGGGTAAAGATATCGACATGCAGCGCCGCGAAAAGCGCCTTGGAAGCCATGAAGCCGAAGGCCAGCCTCGAGACTTCCTCGGCCGTTTCGACCAATTGCTCTGCCACAGCAACAACTCCTCAAATCGCGACAAGTGGTGAGGGCGCAAATCTTGCATGGAGGCGATGAATTTTCAATGACATCATTACTTTCGTTTATATTGATTGATTTGGCCCCTGTTTAGTTACATTAGCGGTCTTTTACTGTATTTCTGGCGTTTTGTCCGTAAAGGTCGATTCAATACTTTTCGGGACGGCAGCGCCATGGGTCCGAAACAGGGCGGCTGTCAGCAACAGCACGGCGCCGAGCTGGTGAAGGGCCGCGAGGCCGAGCGGCGCGACCGCGAGCAGCGTTGCGAGGCCGAGACCCGTCTGGAGCAGGGCGGCCGCCAGCAGCGCCTGCTCCGCGGCGCGGGCGCGCAGGCCGCCCGCCCGCAACCACGCGCCGATCACGCCGGCCAGAGCGGCGACCGCCAGCCAGCGGTGATGGAACTGGGCCGCCGCAGGGTTCTCCAGCGCGTCCGCGATCCAGCTCGGCCCGCTGCGGTAGTCCGCCGGCAGGAGCGCGCCGTCCATCAGCGGGAAGCTGTTGTAGATCAGGCCGCCATTGTTGCCGGCCACCAGCGCGCCGCTGACGATGGCGGCGGCGATCAGGCCGAGCAGCAGCCAGGCCGAGGGAGGGCGCCGGCCCTCCTGCGGGCCGATACGGTCGAACAGCGTCCAGACGAGCAGCGCGAAGATGACGAGGGCCATGCCGAGATGGACGGCGAGCCGCGCCGCGCTCACCTCCGGCCGGTCGGCAAGGCCGCTCCGCACCATCCACCAGCCGATCAGCCCCTGAAGGGCGCCGAAGGCCAGCAGCAACAGCAGGCGGGCGCGGAGCGGCCGGTCGATCCGGCCCCGGAGCCAGAACCAGGCGAGCGGAACCGCGAAGAACACGCCCAGCAGCCGCCCCCAGAGGCGGTGGACATATTCCCACCAGAAGATGCGCCGGAAGCCGTCGAGGTCGATGGAGAAATTGACCTGGCGGAACTCGGGCGTCTCCCGGTAAAGGGCGAAGACCCGTTGCCATTCGGCCTCGGAGAGCGGCGGCAGCCAGCCGATCAGCGGGCGCCATTCCACCATCGACAGGCCGGACTCGGTCAGCCGGGTGATGCCGCCGACCGACACCATCGCGGCCACGGCGCACGCCATGAAGAGGAGCCAGGCGGTGACGGCGCGGCCCGGGGTCGCTTGCCGCTCGGACATGGAGCGCCTAGTTAGAGAGCCTCGCCGCGCCCGGCAATACCGGGCGGATTCTGTTGCGCCAGGTGATCTTTTCATCCCATGACCGAACTCGCGTTAGCCGACGGTTTACTCTTCGGGGACCTTTACTGCCGGGACGGGCTGTCGCGGCTGGACGCGCTGTTTCTGGAGCGCCTCGATGCGCCGCTCCGGGCGGACCTCGAGGCGGCGCGGCTGTCGCCGGGCGGGCTGGAGGCGAAGGCGGAATCGGCGCTGATCCTGGCGTTGGCGCCGAAGCTGGAAACCTTCCTCGCGCGGCTGTTCGGGATCGAGGCGGAAACGGCCGCGCTGTCCGGGCGCCACACGGCGCTGGCGCCGGTCTATCGCTGCAAACGGCTGTTCGTGCAGCGCCGCGCCGGGCGGGCGGTGAAGCCGGCCGAGGCGGCGGCCCTCGACGGCGCGGCGGTCGAGGCGGCGCTGGCGGCCCATATGCCGGCGCCGGTCGAGGAAGAGGCATTTTCGCAGGCCGTGCTCGGATGGCTTGCCGACGAGGCGGAGTCGGGAGAGGCGCTGGAGGCGGCGGCGCGTTACGCGGCCTGGGCGCTGCACCATCCCGAGGGCCGCGCGCGCCATGCCGGGGGCGTGCTGTTCAGGCAGCCGGGGCGCATCGACCCCCTGCGGCTGATCGACACCGAAATCCGGATGGAAAACGGCGCGGCCGCGCACGAACTGCCCAAGGCGCGGCGGCGCCGGCGCAAGGGCTTCGCGCTCACCGACGGCGGCATGGACCTCAAGGCGGCGCTGGACCAGGCGCATTACTGCATCTTCTGCCACAACCAGGGCAAGGACAGTTGCGCGCGCGGGCTGCGCGACCGCCGCACGGGCGCCTTCGGCAGGACGATGTTCGGCGTGGAACTCGCCGGCTGCCCGCTGGAGGAGAAGATCTCGGAGATGCAGCTCCTCAAGACCGAGGGCTGGGCGCTGGGCGCGCTTGCGACGGTGTGCATCGACAACCCGCTCTGCGCCGCCACCGGCCACCGCATCTGCAATGACTGCATGAAGTCCTGCATCTACCAGAAGCAGGACCCGGTCGATATTCCGCAGGTCGAGACGCGCGTGCTGAAGGATGTGCTGGACCTGCCCTGGGGCTTCGAGATCTACAGCCTGCTGACGCGCTGGAACCCGTTGAATTTCGCCCGCCCGCTGCCGCTCCCGGACACCGGCCGGCAGGTGCTCGTGGTCGGCCTCGGCCCGGCGGGCTTCAGCCTCGCCCACCACCTGATGAATGACGGGCACCGGGTGGTGGCGGTGGACGGGCTGAAGATCGAGCTGCTTCCGGCCGCGCTGTCGGGCGTGGACGAGGCGGGCGGGCGGCAAGGCTTCCGGCCCGTGCGCGACATGGCCGAGATTCGCGAGGAGTTGTCCGAACGGGTCATGGCCGGCTTTGGCGGCGTTGCCGAATACGGCATCACGGTGCGCTGGGACAAGAATTTCCTCAAGCTGGTCCGCCTGCTGCTGGAACGGCGCGCGGCCTTCACCATGGTCGGCGGCGTGCGCTTCGGCGGCGCGCTCGGGCTCGACGAGGCGTTCGAGTGGGGCTTCGACCATGTGGCCATGGCGGCCGGGGCGGGCCGCCCGACCCATGTGCCGATGCCGAACGCGCTCGCGCCGGGCGTGCGGATGGCCTCGGACTTCCTGATGGCGCTGCAACTCACCGGCGCCGCGCGGACCGACAGCATCGCCAACCTCCAGATACGCCTGCCGGCGGTGGTGGTGGGCGGTGGACTGACCGCCATCGACACCGCGACCGAGTCGCTCGCCTACTACCCGGTGCAGGTCGAGAAGTTCCTCGCGCGCTACGAGGCGCTCGGCGTGCAGATTGCCTGGACGGCGGGCGAGGCGGAGGTGGCGGAGGAGTTCCTTGCCCATGCCCGCGCGATCAGAGCGGAGCGGGCGCGGGCGGCGGCGGCCGGCGGGGCGCCGCGCATTCTGGAATTGCTGCGGTCCTGGGGCGGCGTCACCATCGCCTACCGGCGCCGGCTGATCGACGCGCCCTGTTACACGCTGAACCACGAGGAAGTGGCGAAGGCGCTGGAGGAAGGCACTCGCTTCGCCGAATGCCTGTCGCCACTGGCCGTGGAGGTGGACGAGCGGGGCCGGGCGGCGGCGCTGCGCCTGGAACGGGTGGAAATCGACAAGCACGGTCGGCGGCGCGCCCCGGGCGACGGCGAAACGGTCCTGCTGCCGGCCCGCACCGTGCTGGTCGCGGCCGGCACCCAGCCCAACAACGTGCTGGCGCGCGAGAGCGCCGGCATCGCGCTCGACGGGCGATATTTCCAGGCCGTGGACGGCGAGGGCAAGCCGGTTGTTCCGGAGCCTACGGCGAAGCCGGCGGCGCCTGCCGTGCTGATGCAGCGCCGGGAGGACGGGCGTGCGGTGAGTTTCTTCGGCGACCTGCACCCGTCCTTCGCCGGCAATGTCGTCAAGGCGATGGGCGGCGTGAAGCAGGCCTATCCGCTGGTGAGCCGCCTGCTGGCCGAACGGCCGCCGGCAACGGTGGACGCCCTCGCGGACCGCGCCAACCGGGAGCTGCGCGCGCGGGTCCGCAAGGTGGTGCGGCTCACGCCGAAGATCGTCGAGGTCGTCGTCGAGGCGCCGGCCGCGGCGCGGGCCTTCCGGCCGGGACAATTCTACCGGCTCCAGAACTTCGAGAGCCGGTCGCTCCGCCGATGCGGGACCGTGCTCGCCATGGAGGGGCTGGCGATGACCGGCGCCTGGGTGGACCGGGAGCGCGGCCTGCTCTCCACGATCGTTCTGGAGATGGGTGGCTCCTCCGACCTCGCGGCGCGGATTGAGCCGGGCGAACCGGTGGTGCTGATGGGGCCGACCGGTTCGCCGACCGGGATTCCGGAAGGCGAGACGGTGCTGCTGGCGGGCGGCGGGCTCGGCAATGCGGTGCTGTTCTCCATCGGCCGCGCGCTGCGCGAGGCCGGCAGCCGCGTACTCTATTTCGCCGGCTACAAGGAGGGCGGCGACCGCTACAAGACCGCCGAGATCGAGGCCGCGGCCGATGTTGTGGTCTGGTGCTGCGACGAGGCGCCGGGTTTCGTCCCCGGCCGTCCGCAGGATTTCGCCCGGGTCGGCAATATCGTGGATGCGATGGCGGCCTATGGCGAGGGCCGGATGGGCGGGGCGCCGATACCGCTCGGAGAGGTGGACCGCATCCTCGCCATCGGCTCCGACGGCATGATGGCGGCGGTCGATGCGGCGCGGCGCGGTGTTCTCCGCAACCTGCTGAAGCCGGGGCACAAGGCCCTCGGTTCGATCAACTCGCCGATGCAGTGCATGATGAAGGAGATCTGCGCCCAGTGCCTACAACTGCACCGGGACCCGGAAACCGGCGAGGAGCGGGTGGTCTATTCCTGCTTCAACCAGGACCAGCCGCTCGATCTCGTGGATTTCCCGACCCTGCGCGGGCGGCTGTCGCAGAACGGGGCCCAGGAGAAACTGACCGCCGCCTGGATCGCGCATTGCCTCGATGCCTGATGCCAACGGCCATTGACTGGCACTGGTAACGGCCCGGGATGCAGACGATGCGCGTCCATCGTCATTCCGGCCGGAGTGAAGCGGAGAGCCGGGGCCTCCCCGCAGCGTTACCCCTGTGGCGCGAGGCCGCGGCACGGGGGCGGGACGACGAGAAGGGGGACCGGGGCAGCGATTCGGGTCCGCCGCCGCTGCGACGGATCTCGAATTGAGACCGCTGGCATGAGCCGATAGCGGGGCCGCTGCTGCGACATCCGGTCCGCCGGGGCATGGGCGTTCCGGCATGAATCTCATATAACTGCTTGATATTACGATATTGATGTCCGGTTTCAGGCGGCCTGCCGATCCGATGCCGCCGAGGCTGTTAGCATTCGACATTGGCGAGTGCCAATTTTTCCTTGAACTTCGGCGGCGCGGTCCTTATCTGCTGGACGACCCTTGAAACGGGGGTCGTTTCATATGAATCCAGCAGGAGGCAAGGCATGAAGTTCAGGCCGCTCCATGACCGTGTGCTCGTTCGGCGTGTCGAGCAGGAAGAGAAGACCGCCGGCGGCATCATCATTCCTGACACCGCGCAGGAAAAGCCGATGGAAGGCGAGATCATCTCCGCCGGCCCCGGCGCCAAGAACGACAAGGGCGAGCTCGCGCCGCTCGACGTCAAGACCGGCGACAGGGTGTTGTTCGGCAAGTGGTCCGGCACCGAAGTCAAGATCGACGGCGAAGAGCTGCTGATCATGAAGGAATCGGACATCATGGGCGTGATCGAGCAGGCCGCCGCCTGAGCCGGCGGCGCCCGAACAAGCATTCAGACAAGGAGGGAAGCCACCATGGCTGCCAAGGACGTCAAGTTCAACAATGACGCCCGCGACCGCATGATGCGCGGCGTCAATGTGCTGGCGGACGCCGTCAGGGTCACGCTCGGCCCGAAAGGCCGCAATGTCGTGCTCGACAAGGCTTTCGGCGCACCGCGCATCACCAAGGACGGCGTGACCGTCGCGAAGGAGATCGAGCTTTCGGACAAGTTCGAGAACATGGGCGCGCAGATGGTGCGCGAAGTCGCGTCCAAGACCAATGACGAGGCCGGCGACGGCACCACCACGGCCACCGTGCTCGCCCATGCGATCGTCCGCGAGGGCGGCAAGGCGGTCGCCGCCGGCATGAACCCGATGGACCTCAAGCGCGGCGTCGACCTGGCCGTCGACAAGGTCGTGGCGAAGCTCCGGGAGCGCTCGCAGAAGGTCAAGGATTCCGAAGAGGTCGCGCAGGTCGGCACCATCTCCGCCAATGGCGAGGTGGAAATCGGCAACATGATCGCCGAGGCGATGCAGAAGGTCGGCAATGAGGGCGTGATCACGGTCGAGGAAGCCAAGAGCCTCGATACCGAGCTCGATGTGGTCGAGGGCATGCAGTTCGACCGCGGCTACCTGTCGCCCTATTTCATCACCAATGCGGACAAGATGATCTGCGAGCTGGAAAGCCCGTACATCCTGCTGCACGAGAAGAAGCTGACCTCGCTGCAGCCGATGCTGCCGGTGCTCGAGGCGGTGGTGCAGTCGGGCAGGCCGCTGCTGGTCATCGCCGAGGACATCGAGGGCGAGGCGCTGGCGACGCTGGTCGTCAACAAGCTGCGCGGCGGGCTCAAGGTTTCCGCCGTCAAGGCGCCGGGCTTCGGCGACCGCCGCAAGGCGATGCTGGAGGACATGGCCGTCCTGACCGGCGGCGAGGTCATCTCCGAGGACCTCGGCATCAAGCTGGAGAGCGTGAGCCTCCAGATGCTCGGGTCGGCGAAGAAGGTCTCGATCACCAAGGACGAGACCACCCTCGTGGACGGCGCCGGCGAGAAGGACGGCATCCAGGCGCGCTGCGGGCAGATCCGCCAGCAGGTCGAGGAGACCACCTCCGACTACGACCGCGAGAAGCTGCAGGAGCGGCTGGCGAAGCTCGCCGGCGGCGTGGCGGTGATTCGCGTCGGCGGCGCCACCGAGGTCGAGGTGAAGGAGCGCAAGGACCGCGTGGACGATGCGCTCAACTCCACCCGCGCGGCGGTCGAGGAAGGCATCGTGGCCGGCGGCGGTTCGGCGCTGATCTACGCCGCCAGCGCGCTAGACGACCTCAAGGGCGAGAACGACGACCAGCGCGTCGGCGTCGATATCGTCCGCAAGGCGCTGCAGTCGCCCGTGCGCCAGATCGCCGAGAATGCCGGCGAGGACGGCGCGGTCGTGGCCGGCAAGCTGCTGGAGACTGCGGACAATATCAACTGGGGCTTCGATGCGCAGACCGGCGTGTACAAGGACCTCGTGAAGGCCGGCATCATCGACCCGACCAAGGTCGTGCGCACGGCGCTGCAGGATGCGGCCTCGGTCGCCGGCCTGCTCATCACCACCGAGGCCATGGTCGCCGAGAAGCCGGAGCCGAAGCAGCCCATGGGCGCTCCGGGCGGCGGCATGCCCGACATGGGCGGCATGGACTTCTGATCCGCGCCGTCACCGACGGCTCCACGGATCGGGGCGCCCTCGCGAGGGCGCCCCTTTTCTTGTGTGCCGAGCATGGCCAACAGCTTGGAGGTGCAAGTCCTCTATCCAGCCCGATGGCGGCGAAGGATTAGCGAAGCGCAAGGGCGTCGTCGCGAGGCGGGGTCTGAAGGAAGCGTGGAGCAAAGCCGCGACCCGATGGACAAGAACCGGATACGAGGCCTGCCCGGCCGGACGAGCGGGCAGGTGACCGCGAAGTCCATAGCCATCAAGGGCCGGGGTGGTAAATCCGGCGGGTGTGCGGTGAAGGCGGTTGGTCTTGCCTCGGAAGGTCTGCGCCGTGTCCGGAAGGTCCGGACTGAGCGGTTCCGCAAGGACCGTGATCGCGGCGCAGAAGTCAGCAGAGGGCATAGTAGTCGGCTTGCCGACGAAGGCCCGAACGACGGACAGGGTTATCAGGACGGCAGTCTCATGTGGACCAGGCGGCGGAACATCCAGTTGGCACTGGCCCTGGAGCCGGATGCGAAGGGTGAAGCCCGGAGCGCCGGAGACCGAGGGACCGAAGCCCGCATGGCGCGTGCCGACCCCGAACGCCCGGCGGCTGGGGGAGGACCGCCAATGGAAGCGGTGGTCGATCCCGGCAATCTGAAGAAGGCGCTGGCGCGTGTCCGGCGCAACAAGGGGGCGCCCGGCATCGACGGCATGACCGTCGAAGAGTTGGGCGCTTATCTGAAGGACCACTGGCCCGAGACGAAGGCCCGGCTTCTCGACGGCGCCTATGAACCGCAGCCGGTCCGGCGGGTGGAGATACCGAAGGCATCGGGGGGCGTTCGCCCTCTTGGCGTGCCGACAGTGCTCGACCGCTTCATCCAGCAGGCGGTGATGCAGGCGCTACAAGGAGACCGGGACCTCGGCTTCTCGGACGCGCGCTGCGGGTTCCGGCCCGGACGCTCGGCCCATCAGGCGGTAGAACGCGCGCAGGAGCACATCCGTGCGGGCTACGCCCATGTCGTCGATCTCGATCTGGAGAAGTTCTTCGACCGGGTGAACCACGACATATTGATGGGGCTGGTGGCCAAGCGCGTGGCCGACAAACGCCTGCTCGGGCTCATCCGCGGCTTCCCGACCGCGGGGGTTCCGGAGGGCGGGCTGGTTGGCCCAACCACTGAGGGAGCGCCACAGGGTGGCCCGCTCTCGCCTCTACTGTCTAACCTGATGCTCGACGTTCTGGACAAGGAACTGGAGAAGCGCGGTCACCGCTTCGTGCGCTACGCCGACGACTGTAACATCTATGTGCGGTCCCGGCGGGCGGGCGATCGGGTCATGGCGAGCGTGACGAGGTTCCTCGCCCGGCGGCTGAAGCTGAAGGTCAATGCAGACAAGAGCGCGGTGGACCGCCCGTCGGCGAGGGCCTTCCTGGGCTTCAGCTTCACCGCCGGGTGGGCAACGAAGCGGCGCGTCGCGCCGCACGCGCTCGCCCGGTTCAAGGCACGGGTCCGGGAGATGACGCGCCGTAACAGGAGCGTCAGCCTTGCCCGCCTCGTCAGGGAACTCTCCCGCTACCTCGCAGGGTGGCGGGGCTACTTCGGCTTCTGCGAGACCCCCTCGGTACTGCTCACCCTCGACCGATGGGTCAGACGGCGGCTCCGCGCCATCGTCTGGAAGCAGTGGAAGCGCGGGCATACCCGCTTTGCGGCGCTACGCCGCCTCGGCGTGGGCAAGGAACTGGCGGCGAAAACCGCCGGCAGTGCCCACGGCCCATGGCGGCTCAGCAACAGTCCCGCGCTCGCATACGCGCTACCCAATGCCTTCTTCGACAGGATCGCCCTCGCCTCTCTGCGAGGCCGGCCCGCAGCCTAAAGCCGTCGAACCGCCGTGTACGGACCCGTATGCACGGTGGTGTGGGAGGGGCGGAGCCGTGAGGCTCCCCCTATCCCGATTTCCGGCGCGTGGTCGGGGCGGCGGGATTCGAACCCGCGGCCTTCTGCTCCCAAAGCAGACGCGCTGCCAGGCTGCGCTACGCCCCGCCGGACGGTTGCCTTCTACTCCGCCGGCCCGCCGCCGGCAATCGAAGCGGCCGCCGGGTGGAAGATCAGTTTGAAATTCGCGCTGCTCCAAAGGCAGCCGTAATACCAACGGTTCTGTGTGCTGACTCATGGGGGGATTCGCTGAAGGCGGGTTTTCCGATTCAAGGTCCGGGGCTTTGGATTGGAGGTTTGCGATGGGAGCGGCGATCCCCTTGCGGGGAGATTTCGATGCGTCCGGTTTGCGTCGCCTTGCGAAGCGGAACCGCGACGGGGCGCAGGATCGTGTCCCCGGGGGTGTTGTAGGAGGCGAGGCTTCCGCTGTCATCTGTGGGTAAGTGGCCCGCCGCAGCGACCGCGACGTGTCTGGCGGCGGGGGGCCGCTTATCCGTAGCGGAGGCCGTCGCGGCGCCGGTCAGGGTTGGGCCTGGATAGTCCACCCGACCGGAGGAAGACCACGATGACCGCCAACGACATGATGACCTTGCGGGCGCTGTTGGCGAAGAGTTCCGAGGCGGACCTGCTTCGCGAGACGATCGCCTTCACGGTCGAGCGTCCGATGGCGCTTGAGGTCGAGGGCCTTGCCGGGGCTGCGCATGGCGAGCGTTCGCCGGCCCGGATCGCGCAGCGCAACGGCTACCGGGTCCGGGAGACGCGGGCCGGCGCGGTCGAGTTGAAGCGCCCGAAGCGGCGCAAGGGGAGTTACTTCCCCGGCTTCCCGGAACCGCGCCGGATGGCGGAGAAGGCGCTGACTGCGGTGATCCGGGAGGCCTGCATCGAGGGCGTGTCGCCCCGCTCGGTCGACGACCCGGCGCAGGCCATGGGGATGTCGGGCGTCTCCAGGAGCCAGGTCTCGCGGCTGTGCGGCGGGATCGACGACAAGAGCCGCGACTTCCTCAACCGCCCGCTGGAGGGCGACTGGCCGCATCTGTGGCGGGACGCGACCTGTGCGAAGAGGCGCGAGACCGGGCGCGTCGTCCCGGTCGCGATCAACGACCGGGGCCGCCGCGAGGGGCGCGGCATGGCGAGCGGCGCGTCCGAGGCCGAGACCTTCCGGACCGCGTTCCTTCGCTCCCCGGCCCGCCGCAGGCGGCGCGGCGTCAAGCTGGCGATCTGCGACGACCGCAAGGGCCTCAAGGCCGCCGCGACCCGCATCCCCGGCGCCGCATGGCAGCGCTGCCGCGCGCACTTCATGCGCAACCCGCTCGCTCATGCCGGCAAGCAGGGCCGGCGCGTCGTCTGCGCCTTCGTCACGACCGCCTTCGCCCAGGAGGATGCCGACAGCGCGTCCGCCCCGTGGCGCCAGGGCGCCGACCGGCTCGGGGCCAGGGCGGCGAAGCTCGCCGCCATCATGGACGAGGCCGAGCACGACGTCCCGGCCTGTATGACCTCCCCGGCCGCGCATCGCGCCAGGCTGCACGCGACAAACCCGCTCGAACGCCTCCATGGCGAAGTCAAGCGACGCACCGATACCGTCGCCATCTTCCCCAACGAGGACGCTATCGCCCGGCCGATCGGCGCGAGCCTCCTCAAGCAGAACGACGAAGGGGCCGTCCAGAGAGCCGGATACATGACGCTGGAAGCCATCGCTCCCGTGAGCGACAATACAACCGTCAAGATGCCCGCCGCAGCAGCCTGAGCGGCCCGGCCCCACCCGCCGGATACCGCAACCGACGACAGGCTCTTACACCACCGCCTGGGACACGATCAGCGGTTATCCGGGGTCTGTTATGGAGACTGCGGAGGAGAAGGTTGCGCGTGTCGAGTTGGAGAACGCGCAGCTTCGGGATCGGGTTGCGCGTCTTGCAGAGCGGACGGGGGAGTTGGAGCGCCGTCCCGGTCTGAACGGCGGCAATAGCGGCAAGCCTCCATCGAGCGATGGGTTGAAGAAGCCTGCGGCGGCGCGTCGGACGCGGAGCCTGAGGGGCAAGACGGGCGGGAAGCCGGGCGGTCAGGCGGGCATGAGGGCCGGACGCTTTGCCGGACGGCGCGCCCGGACCGTGTGAAGGAGCATGTTCCGGCGGTATGCCGGGGCTTCGGTTTCTGCCGGAGCGGCGGTTGTCGGAGGCGCCGGGTGTGTTGTTCGGGGCGCGCGTGTCGCCGGCGACCCTGGCGAGTATGAGCCGTCGGGCGGCGGAGCGTCTGCGTGTTGCGGCCGGGCATATGGAGGAGCTGGCGGCCCGCAAGGCGCGTGTGAAGCATCCGGACGAAACCGGGCTTCGCCCTGGCGGTCGCCCGCGGTGGCTTCATGCGATGCGCGCCCCGCTTCTGGCGGCGTATCGGGTGAGCGAGCGGCGCGGGGCTGCGCCCGAGGGTGTGAGCGGGATAGCGGCGCCCGGCCGCTGGCAATGCTGTTGGCCGATGGCGGGGGTGGAGCACGCGCTTTGCAATGCGCATCGCCTGCGGGCGTTGCAGGCGCTTGTGGCGTGCGACGAGGAGGACCGGGCGCGGCGCCAGCAGCGTTATCTGCTGCGGGCGCGGCGAGTGGCGCGTGTGGCGCGGGAGCGGGGCATTGCCGTTCCGGGGCAGTTGCTGGCGCGGATTGTGCGCGGCTGCGACCGGCTGCTTGTCGAGGCGATGAAGCGCCATGAGGACCGGACGCCGCTCCCGTCACGCGGCCGGGGCGGGACGCCGGGGCGGCGCAAGGGCCCCAACCTCGCCTTGCGCCTGCAGGCGCGCCGGGACGAGACCCTGCGCTTCCTCACCGACGCGCCGGCGCCCTTCACCAACAATGAGGCCGAGCGCGACCTGCGCACGATGAAACGGCGACAGAAAATCTCCGGCGGCTTCCGCTCCCGGCGCGACGCCGACGACTTCGCCATCCTGCGCTCCGTCATCGCCACAGCCCAAAAGCAGCGCCGCAATGTCCTCAAGACCCCGATGGGCTCGCCCGAAAGCTTCATCCAGGACATCCGATACGCCTGAAACAAAACCAGGCAAGCCCCGGGCAATAGCAAACATGCTGGGCAGTTTCGATTCCCCTTGGTGTTATACCAGCGGCTGAGAGTTGAGACTCATGGAGGGGATTCCCAAGGTTTGCGGTTTCTGACTCAAATGCTGAACCGGCTATCGGGGGTTTGGGATGGGAGCGCGCTTCCTGAGGTGTCCCCGGAAAATCGGACAGGTTGTTAGGGTGTATTCCGCCGTCTGACGGAGGAATGCCGATGAGCAAGCGCCGCAGGTTTTCCGGGGAGTTGAAAGCGAAGCTCGTGCTTGAGGCGCTTCGGGGTGATCGGACGCTTCAGGAGATCGCCTCTCGGCGCCGGGTCCATCCGAACCAGGTGGGTGCGTGGAAGCGCCGGGCGATCGAGGGTCTGGCCGAGCTGTTCTCGAAGGGCGCGGAACGCCGGGTCCGGGATCATGAGGGCGAGGTGCGCGATCTTCACGCCAGGATCGGGGAGCTGATCGTGGAGCGGGATTTTTTGTCTCGCGGGTCCGGTCGATGAGCCGGGCCGAGCGTCGGGCGATGGTGGAGCGCGATCATCCGGCGCTGAGCCTGAACCGGCAATGCCGGCTGCTGTCGATCGGGCGCTCGTCGCTCTACTACGAGCCGAAGGGCGAGAGCGCGGAGACGCTGGCGCTGATGCGTCGGATCGACGAGCTGTTCGTGAAGTATCCGTTCTACGGCGCCCGCCAGATGGTTCGCCATCTTCGCCGCGAGAGGGTGCGGATCGGGCGCTGCCGGGCGGCTCGGCTGATGCGCCTGCTCGGCCTTCAGGCGGTCTATCGGGCGCTGCGGACCGGCGATCAGCATCCCGAGCACCGGGTGTGGCCCTGGCTGCTCAAGGGCTTGCGGATCGAGCGGGCGAACCATGTCCGGTGCGCCGACATCACCTGCATCCCGGTGCAGCGGGGCTTCCTCTACCTGGTGGCGATCATGGACTGGGCGAGCCGCCACGTATTGGCCTGGCAGCTGTCGAACACGCTGGATGCCGGCTTCTGTACGGACGCGCTCGACGAGGCCCTGGCCCGGCATGGCGCGCCGGAGATCTTCAACACCGACCAGGGGAGCCCGTTCACCGGCTTCGCCTTCACCGGCCGCCTGCAGGCGGTCGGCATCCGCATCTCGATGGACGGCCGGGGCCGGTGCATGGACAACATCTTCATTGAGCGGCTCTGGCGCTCGCTCAAATACGAGGCGGTCTACCTGCACGAGATCGCCGACGGCTTCACCGCCCGGCGCGTGATCGGCGAGTGGATCGGCTTCTACAACACCATCAGGCCGCACTCGGCGCTGGGCGGACGGACGCCGGCCGAGGCATACCGAGGTGACACGCCTGTGGATATGATGGACAAGCCGCTTCGCGCCTTGACCACACCCCCAAAGGCGCAACAGCAGCAACAGGAAGATCCATTCAAGGGGATTCTGGCAGCCTGAACTTCAACCGGAATACACCTTGGCCCAGCCGCCAGGCTGTCCGAAAAGGCGAGGCCACCTCAGTCGACTGTATAGATCGCTGAAACGGGCCCGCCAAGTTTAAGTAAGGTCTGAACAAGTCACATCTGTCATGATGGAGCGGAAGAGTTCGGGAGCGGGAGAGGGTGTGCGGAGCCTCGCGCGCGTGATCGGGCGTGCAAAATGCGCGTGCCGCGGGCGCGGTCGTGCGTGCGCCCGCGGCACGCGCGAAACAGGGTCGCTCCGATGTCGGGCGGCAACGAAACCAGGAAGACGCCGCCCCATGCCCGATGCGACCGCCAAACGCCCCGCCCGCCGGGCCATGACAAAACATGACATTTCGTAACTGCCCAGCATGTTTGCTATTGCCCGGGGATCCGATGTCCGACCAAGATTTTTGCGGTCCCCCGTTGGCGTTGAATCTGTTTGGATTCAAGATGCTGGTTGAGCAAACGCAGCGTCACCGACGGGGCGCGGAAACCTGTCACAGGGTTTGTTGGATTTCCGGTATGCGTCGGCGGACCGGGGTAGCGAAGTGACGGCGCTGGCGGGGTTCGGGATTTATCCGGACCCGATGCGGGCGCTGGACCTTGGGGCGCTGGTGCGGTGTCCTCTTCGGGTTGCCGGGGATCGGGGCTGGCTGGACGTTCGGATGGTGGTGACGGTCCTGACGCCGAACCTTGTGGGCGGGGGCCGGGTTTCGGGCGTGGAGCGTCTGTCCGGGGACCGGGGTTTTGAGGCGCTGTCGGGGTCTGCGGAGAAGGCGTTGCCGAGGCGCCGTGAGCGTCGGGGTCTTGCGTTGCGGTTCCGGCGCGGCGGGATGCGTCGGGTTCCGTCTGCGACGGCGCTTCGGGACTGGCTGGAGAAGTTTCACGATCCGGCGATGGGGCGTCGGGTTCCGGGCAAGGCCTGCATTCCGTTGCCGACGTCGGCGTTGCGCGGACTATGGGCGGTCAACCGGGCGATGCCGGGGTTTCTTCAGGGCCGGCGTCCGGCGGCGATGGCGACGCTGGACATGGACGCCGCCCTGATCGAGACCCGCAAGCGCCAGGCGATGTATTGCTACAAGAAGTTCCGGGCTTACCGGCCGCCGAACTGGCGGTGGGCGGAACAGGGCGTGATGGTTCATTCGGAGTTCCGCGACGGCAACGCGCCGGCGGGGCATGAGCATCTGCGGGCGTTGCGGGACAGCCTTGCGGCGCTGCCTTCGAGGGAGCGCAAGATGTGCTTGCGCACCGACACTGCGGGCTACCGGCAGGACCTGCCGCTCTATTGCGGCGAAGGCAAGGACCCGCGCTTCGGGGTAATCGATGGCGCCGGAGCGCTGCGCGCGGCTGTGCGGTCGCTGCCGGAGGCGGCGGGGCAGCCTCTGCTGCGCAGGGTCGATGGCCGGGCGCAATGGACCGGCCAGGAATGGGCGGAGGGTCCGTATGCGCCGAACCGGGCCGGCTACAGCAAGGGGCGGGCGGACTATCGCTTCCTGGCGATCCGCGAGCCTCCGGGCGAATTGGACCGGGGCGCCGCCGCTCAACTTCCGTTCCCAACCGAAGAGTTCGAGGCCAGGGGCCGCTGCAAGCTGTTTGCGCTGGCAACCAACCTCACGCGGCCGGCGGATCGGGTGATCCGGTGGCATCGCGAGCGCTGTTGCCCGGAGGATGAAGGCCCTGCGTTTCCACCCGATCACCCCGCCGGGCCGCGTGGTGCGCCATGCCCGCCGCCTCGTCATCCGCCTGCCGGCCGACCTCCCCGCGCTCGACCTGCCGCTGACAGCACGGCGCACAATCCAGGGCCTGGCGCGCGGCCCGAGCCCCTGACGCCGGCGCGCCCGAACCCCACCGCACATGCCATGCCGCGCCGCTGCCTGCGCCCGCGACACGCCCGCTCGCCTCCGCAAACCCAAAAAGACCGCAAAACCCGTGATCCGAACGCGCAGAGACAAAAGCACGCCGCCGAAGGCCGGCGCAACCCCGCCCCGTGCCCCATACAACCCGGAACAACACACAGTCAGCCCAACAACCCAACGACCGCTCAACGACGGTCGGGGATTTGGGACGCCGAACATCCATTTCAGAAGATCGGCCTTGATGGTAGCGATATCGGCTCTGGTTTCCTGCCGCAGGGTCTCGATATCGGCCCCGGTCGCCTTCCGCAGAGCCTCGATATCGGTCTTGGTCGCCAGGTTGCCGTTGAGCAGGGCGACATGCTCCTCGGCCAGGGTCTCGGCCTGCCGCTCGGTGAAGCCACTCTCCGTCAGGCGCTTGACGAAGCGGTGGGTGTCGAAGGCGATGGCTTCGGTAATGGCCCGGAGCATAGGAACCCCGATGGTCCGGAACTAAGGACCCTCGTCCGGCAAGGGCCTCGCCAGCCGGGAGAGGCCCCCGGGCCGGGGCGACGATTTCGGGTTCGGACCGAAATGCGGTTCTGTTGGAACGGACCCTGCTCTAATCCTCCGCCGGGCCGTTCCGACATGGGGCTGAAGTTCACCGTCCATGTCGAGCTCGAGGCGAACAACGAAGAGCACGAAGCGCCGGACGGCAAATTGAAGGACGACACCGAGATCGACGAGTCCTTTCTGCGCATCAGCGGCGAGTTCGGGCAGCTCGAGATCGACCAGCGCGACGCGATCCATGTGCGGACGCATTACGGCATCTCGGATGTCGGCGTCGGGCTGAGCGGCGGCGACACGCAGAAGTGGATCGGGGCGCCTATCTCGACACCGCCGGCTTGATCGCCGGCAACCTGAACGTGATCTACATCTCGCCGCGCGTCAACGGCGTGCAGGCCGGCGTGTCCTTACGGGCCGGACGGGGACGATGAGCACAGCACCACAAGCGCGCCGGACGGCAATGACGACGCCGTGTGGGCCGCGGGCGTCAACTTCAACCAGGCGGTCGGCGACGCCAGCATCAAGGTCTCCCTCGGACACCGCAGCCGCGAGCAGAGCGATGCGGCCATGGAGGATATCGACAAGGACAACGAGGACATGACTGTCGAGGAAGACGACAGGATGGCGGACGATGCGATGATGGGTCACGACGAGGACACCTTCACCAATGTCGGCCTGCAGGTCGGCTTCGGCGCCTTCCAGTTCAACGCGGCCTACGCCCGGCGCGACAAGGGCCAATACAAGTCTATGCGCACGGCTACTGTCGCAATACCTGTGCCCTCGGACAACGCTGATGCGAAGATGGTTAAGGCGGGCGGAACGGCGCCGTGCGACCAGAGCAACGTCGTCATAGAAGGCGAGAGTGGTGGTGGCGCCGCCAACGCCAAGCAATCCTTCGCCGAGGACGAGTCCGAACAGTGGGATGTGTGGGGCGTGAACGCCACCTACACCGACGGCCCGATGGCGTTCAGCCTCGGCCACATGGTGCATGAGACGGAGGCCGACATCGAGCGCACCGCGACCATGTTCTCGGCCAGCTACACGCTCGGCCCGGGCGTGGCGTGGAAGAGCTCGGTCTTCGCGGTCGAGGACGACACCGACAGCAAGAAGGACATGCCGCAGGAAGGCGCCGCCTTCGTCACCGGCATCGCGCTCAGCTTCTGACCGCCTGTTGCAGAATGGTCGGACGGGGCCAAGACGGGTAGATCCCCTACCCTCCTTCCAACCCCGGCCGGCCGCCGGAGGAGCGGGTTGCAACGCTCCTCCGGCACCCCTTTTGTCTTCAAGGAAAGAGTCGAATCGACGCCTTAACCAATCGGCAAATTGCCCATAATCCCCATTGTGCGACCGGCATTCAGAAACGACTTTTTCATTCCTGACTCTTGTCTGCTGCCGCCCGAAATTAGACGGCGCAACTATCCTACTCCGTCATTTCGTAGCCGCAATCCGCCGAACATCGATTTCCGAACCCTGTTGCGCACATGCAACAGTGTTTCCCTCAGGCGCCGGAGATGTGTGAATCCAGTTGCACGGCTGCTCCTTCCTTGCACAGCACGAGCGGCTTCATGCCGAGCGATGCATAGAGGCCGCCTGCGCGTTCGACCGCCTCCGCCGCCGTCTCCCGGCCGGCTGCGGCCTCCACCAGCGGCAGCAGATAGACGGGGTTGAACGGAGGGCCGACCAGCACCCGCTCCGGGTGTTGCAGCCCCTCCTGCATGGCGCTCGGCAGCAACCCGGAGGTCGAGGACGCGATGACGGCGCCGGGCGCCGCCGCCGCATCGATCTCCGCGAAAACGCGGCGCTCGATGTCGAGACGCTCGGGCGCGCTTTCCTGACCGAAGCCTGCGCCGTCCACGGCCCCGGCAAGGCTCCAGGCGGCGCGCAGCGCGCCGGGAGCCGGGCGCGCATTGCCGAACAGGCGCTCCCAGGCGCGCCCGGCATTCGCCAGCACCGCCTGCGCCCTGGCTCCGGCGTCCGGGTCCGGGTCGTAGAGCGACACGTCGATCCCGTCCAGGACGAAGCGCGCCGCCCGGCCGCTGCCGATGACGCCGCCGCCGATGCAAGCCGCGCGCTCGATGCCGTCCCTCACGACGCTCTCAACGGCCGCGCCCCGGTCAACGCCTGCGCAATGCAGGCTTGTTGCGCACCGCTTCCGGCCCGAGCACCCGCACGCCCATGTTCTCCACGATGGCGACCGCCCGGCGGACCAGGTCCGCATCGGTCGCCAGAACGCCGCGGTCGAGCCAGATATTGTCCTCCAGCCCGACCCTGACAATGCCGCCGGCCAGCACCGCGAGCGCGGCGCAGGGAAGCTGGTTGCGGCCGAGCGAGAACGCCGAGAAGGTCCAGCCCGCCGGCAGGTTGTTCACGAGCGACATGAGCGTGCCGATATCGTCCGGCGCGCCCCAGGGGACGCCCACGCAGAACTGCACCATCGCCGGCTCGTCGATCGGGCCCCGGCCGGCCATTTGGCGAGCACGAGATGGCCGGTGTCGAAAACCTCGATTTCGGGCCTGACGCCCGGCGCCTGCACGCACTTCGCCATATCCGCCAGCATGGCCGGCGTGTTGGTCATGATGTAGTCGCCCTCGCCGAAATTCATCGTGCCGCAGTCGAGGGTGCAGATCTCCGGCAACAGCTCCGCGACATGGGCAAGCCGCTCTTCGGCGCCCGCCATGTCGGTCCCCGCCTGCGAGGGCGGCAGCGGCCGGTCCGCCGGGCCGAGCGTGAGGTCGCCGCCCATGCCGGCGGTCAGGTTCGGCACGACATCGACGCCGGAGCCGCGCACGCGCTCCACGACCTCGCGGTAGAGCGCCGGATCGCGCGCCGGCCGGCCGGTTTCCGGGTCGCGGACATGGACATGGACGACCGCTGCGCCGGCGCGCGCCGCCTCGATGCCCGCCTCGGCGATCTCGGCCGGGGTCACCGGCGCCTTGTCGGACCGGCCGGTCGTGTCGCCGGCGCCGGTCAGCGCGCAGGTGACAAAGGCTTCGCGATCGGGTTCGAGCGCCACAGTCCGGCCCTTCCTGTCTTGCGCGCCGGCCCTCGATTGCGGCGGCGGCGGAAGCCTGTAGCCCTTCTGCGCCGCGCCGGAACGCCGGGCCGCGTCATCGAGGCGTGCGAATCCCGACCGGGCGGCGGCGGCACCGGACAGGCCGTCAACCGCCCATCTCCTCCGACCAGGGGCGGCCGCGCACCGACGCGGCGAGGCCGCCATCGACGACCAGCTCCGTCCCGGTAATGTAGGCCGCTTCGTCCGAAGCGAGGAAGAGCACGGCATGGGCCACGTCCCAGGCCGTGCCCGCACGGCCCATGGGCACGGCGCCGGCGCGCTCCTCCAGCACGCTCTCGAAGCCGTCGCCGTGGATTTCCTTCAGCCGCCGGGCGATGCGCGGCGTCGCCATCATGCCCGGCAACACCGCATTGCAGCGTATGCCCTGCGGCGCGTATTGCCCGGCGATGTTGCGCGTGAGTTCGTTGACCGCGCCCTTCGACGCCGAATAGGCGACCGCGGGATAGGCGAAGCGCAGGCTCGCCAGCGACGAGTTGTTGACGATCGAGCCGCGCCCCTGTTCGACCATGACCGGCAGCACATGCTTGCAGGCGAGGAACATAGGCTTGACATTGACCGTCATCAGCCGGTCCCAGTCCGCTTCGTCGAGCTCCACCGGGCCGCCGAGCGCCTGGAGGCCGATATTGTTGAAGAGGATGTCGATCCGCCCCCAGGCGTCGAGGCAGGCGGCCACCGCGGCCTCTGCTTCGGCCGCAACCGACATGTCGGCCCGCCAGGCCTTCGCTTCGCCGCCCTCGGCATGGATCTCCGCCGCGGTTTCCTCCGCGGCGGCCCCGTTCCGGTCCACGCAGAAGACGTGCGCGCCCTCCCGCGCCATCAGCACCGCGCTCGCCTTGCCGTTCGACCAGCCCTCGGCGATCGACCCCGCCCCGGCGACCAGCGCCGCCTTGCCCGCAAGACGCCCGTCCATGCCGCGCCCTCCCGCTTTCGCCGCGCGAATATCGCACGGCGCGCGCCGCCGCGCATGGGGCGCCCGGATTGACATTGGCCCAGGCTCCCCGTTGTAATCCCGCCGCCTTGTGCATTCGAGGAGTCTCAGGCCATGGAATGCAGCATCGGCAGCATGGGGTCGCGATATACGACCTGCCGATTCTTTCCCGTCGATATACCGCGCCTGGCGAAGCTTGACTGGAACAGCGTCGCGCGCCGCGTCTTCATCGACCCCGCCACGGGGGTTATCGCGCTCATGTCGCCGTCCTCGACGCATGAGGAATACGCTTGGGCAACCAATCGGCTTGTGGACGCGCTGGGCGAAAGAATCGATGTCCGCTCGGTCGCGCTCGGGGCGACGCGGTGGCGCCGCCGGGAGGACCCGGCGAACACCGGGGCGGAGCCCGACGCCTGCTATTATCTCGGGGAGGCGGCGCGGCGGCGGACAGAAGCGCGCCGGCGGGGTCCGGAGGCGCTGGAGGCCTTCGAGCTGGATACGCCGCCCGACCTCGTGATCGAGGTCGAACGCAGCCGGGGCGATGAAAACAAGCCGGACTTCCACCGCCGGCTGGGCGTGCCCGAAATGTGGCGCCTCGATATCTCCGGGAACCGGCGCGAGGCCCTCATGCTCGACCTGCAGGCGGCGGACGGACCGGCGGAATTGCACGTCTCCGCCGTGCTTCGCCCAGCGACGCCGGCCTTCGTGCTTGACGCTCTCGAGCTGGCCGTCGAGGGCCGCCGCCGCGATCTGGACGCCCTGGTCGAGGCGCTCGTCTCGGGCGGGTAGCGCCGTCAGTCGAAGGTTCCCGCCGCACGGTTCCGTCGGCGGCACAGCAGGAACAGCAGCACGGCGAGGGCGCCGGGAACAACCCAGGCCGGCCAGAGCAGCAATTGCACGAAGGCCGGGTCCCAGAGCCAGGGATGCAGGTAGCGCTGGACGACGGCCTGGACGAGGTTGAGGCTGCCGCCGTCCAGCGAGAACCAGACCTGCCCCAGCGCCTGCAGCCGCCAGCCGCCTCCGGCCGCGGCCTGCCACAGGTCGCCGCCGAGCGCGACCAGTGCGCTGCAGGCGAACAGCAGGGCTACGAGACGACAGACAATCAAGGACCCTCTCCGGAGAGCCACCCTAGCGACAATGCACACGCTTGCCAAACTCGTTGTGCAATGCAACAACCCCGCGCTCGGAGAGGTGGCATGCTTGCAGGGATACTGAAGGAGACCGCGCCGCGCGAGCGCCGTGTCGCCGCCACGCCGGACAGCGTGAAGCGGCTGCTGGCCATGGGCTTCGAGGTGCGCGTGGAACCGTATGCCGGGACGGCCGCCGGCTACACGGACGCCGCCTATGCCGAGGCCGGCGCACAGATCGACCCGGAGGCGCCCGGCGCGGCGGACCTCGTGCTTGCGGTGCAGATGCCGGCCATCGAGCGGCTGAAGCGCGGCGCGATGCTTGCGGGCCTGCTGGCGCCCTTCGGCGACAACGGCGGCCCGGCCGCGCTCGCCGCCGCCGGCGTCGAGGCGTTCGCAATGGAGTTCATGCCGCGCATCACCCGCGCGCAGACCATGGACGCGCTTACCAGCCAGTCCAACCTCGCCGGCTATGCGGCGGTGATTCGCGCCGCCGACCTCTTCGGCCGCGCCTTTCCGATGATGGTGACGGCCGCCGGCACCATCGCGCCCGCAAGGGTGCTCGTGCTGGGCGCCGGCGTGGCCGGCCTGCAGGCGATCGCGACGGCCCGGCGCCTCGGCGCCGTCGTCTCGGCGATGGATGTGCGCCCGGCCGCGCGCGAGCAGGTGGAGAGCCTCGGGGCCAGCTTCATCGAGGTGGACCACAGGGAGCCGGCCCTGGCCCAGGACGAAGGCGGCTACGCCCGCGAGATGGGCGAGGACTACAAGCGCGAGCAGGCCGACAAGCTGGCCGAGACGCTCGCGCGCACCAACATCGTCGTCACGACCGCGCAGATCCCCGGCCGCCCGGCCCCGCTCTTGCTCTCCGCGGAGATGGTGCGCGCCATGGCGCCCGGCTCCGTGGTGGTCGATATCGCGGTCGCCCAGGGCGGCAATTGCGAGCTGAGCCGGGCCGACCGCATCGTCGAGGAGCAAGGCGTGCGCGTCGTCGGCGACAGCGACCTGCCGTCCCGCGTGGCCCAGGATGCGAGCGCCCTCTATGCGCGCAACCTCGTCAACTTCGTCGATCTGCTGGTGGACAGGGAGCGGGGCGTGCTGGCGCCCGACTACGGGGACCCGATCGTCTCCGCGACGGCATTGAACCCGAAGGATGCCTCCGATGGCTGAACCCCTGAACCGGGACGCGGCGGCGATTGCGGAACGCGCAGGCCAGCTTGCCGACGAAGCGCAGCGGCTGGCGGCCGAGGCGGCCGTCCTCGCCCATCGCGCGGCCCAGTCCGACGGCCCGGCGACGGACCCGCTGCTGTTCGGCCTCACCGTGTTCGCGCTTGCCTGCTTCGTCGGCTACTACGTCGTCTGGAAGGTCACTCCGGCGCTGCATGCGCCGCTGATGTCGGTCGCGAACGCCATTTCCGGCGTGGTCGTGCTGGGGGCGATGATCGCCGCCGGACCCGCCATTTTCGGCATCTCCAAGATCCTGGGCTTCGCCGCCGTGGTGCTGGCCTCGGTCAATATCTTCGGCGGCTTCATCATCACCCAGAGAATGCTGCAGATGTTCCGCAAGAAGGGCGGCTGAAGCGATGGAAGCCTCGATTGCGTCCTTCGCCTATCTGGTGGCGGCGGTCTGCTTCATCCTCGGCATCCGCGGCCTCGCGTCCCCGGAGACCGCGCGCCGGGGGAACCGCATCGCCATCGCCGGCATGGCGATCGCCATCGGCGCCACCCTGCTGCGCCCGCAGATCGCCACATTCGAGCTGGTGCTGGGCGGCATCGTCATCGGCGGCGCTATCGGCACGCTGATCGCGCTCAGGGTCAAGATCACGGACCTGCCGCAACTGGTCGCAATCTTCAACAGCCTGGTCGGCCTCGCCGCGGTGCTGATCGCCGCCGCCGCGCTGGAGAGCCCGAGCCTCTACGGCATTCCGCTGAACGACGGGCTCGCGACCCACAGCCTGGTCGAGATCATGGCCTCGACCGCCATCGGCGCCGTCACCTTCACCGGCTCGGTCGTCGCCTTCGCCAAGCTGCAGGGGCTGATGCGGAGCCCGCCCATCCTGTTTACCGGCCAGCGGGCGGTCAACGCCTTCGTCGGGCTGATCGTGCTGATGGCGGCGCTTGCCTTCGCGGGCTGGGGCACGGACGGCCTGTTCTGGGCACTGGCGCTCGCGGCGCTGATATGGGGTGTGCTGGTGGTCATCCCCATCGGCGGGGCGGACATGCCGGTGGTGATCTCGGTGCTGAACTCGGCATCGGGCTGGGCGTCGTGCGGCATCGGCTTCACGCTCGACAACCCACTGATGATCATCACCGGGGCGCTGGTTGGCGCGTCCGGGGCGATCCTGTCCTACATCATGTGCAAGGGCATGAACCGCTCGCTCGTCCATGTGCTGCTGGGCGGTTTCGGCGGCGAGACCGAGGGGCCGGCCGGGGATGCGGCCGACCGGGGGCCGGTCAAGGCGGGCAATGCCGACGACGCCGCCTTCATGCTGCGCAATGCGGGTTCGGTGGTGGTTGTGCCCGGCTACGGCATGGCCGTGGCCCATGCCCAGCATGCGCTCCGCGAGATGGTCGATCTGCTGGAAGAGGAGGGCGTGCGGGTGCGCTTCGCCATCCACCCGGTGGCGGGCCGGATGCCGGGGCACATGAACGTGCTGCTGGCCGAGGCCGACGTCCCCTATGACAAGGTGGTCGAGATGGAAACCGTCAACCGCGATTTCCCCTCCACCGACATCGCCTTCGTAATCGGCGCCAACGACATCACCAACCCCTCCGCGCGCACCGACCCCTCCAGCCCGATCTACGGCATGCCGGTGCTGGAGGTGGACCGGGCGCGCATGGTCATGTTCGTCAAGCGGTCCATGGCGAGCGGCTATGCCGGCGTCGATAATCCGCTGTTCTTCAAAGAGAATACGATGATGCTGTTCGGCGACGCCAAGGCCATGTGCGAAGGCGTCATCAGGTCCCTGGAATAGAGGGCGGGCAATCCATGACACGCATCGTGAAGATCGCCCAGTGGGGCGAGGCGGTCGAGGTGGACGACGACCAGACGCTGCTGGAAGCGGCGCTGGAGCAGGGCGTTCCCTATCCGCACGGCTGCCGGTCGGGCAATTGCGGCGCCTGCAAGAGCCGGCTCTATGCCGGCAGCGTGGAGATGGAGCCCTATTCCGACTTCGCGCTGACGGACGAGGAAAAGGGGAGCGGTTTCGTGCTCGCCTGCCGCTCGCACCCGCAGGAAAACCTCGAGGTCGCATGGCTCAACGACGACGAGGAAATGGTCGCCCATCCGCTGCGCCGCTTCGAGGCGACGATCGCCGAACGCACCGAGATGACGCATGACATCGTGCGGCTCCGGCTTGCCGTGCCGGAGGACGTCGATTTCGCCTATACGGCCGGCCAGTATGCCTCGCTCGGCTTCGCTGGCCGTCCGGCGCGCGACTACTCCATGGCGACGGGTCCGGACGGCGGCGCGCTGGAGTTCCACATCCGGGCAATGGACGACGGCGCGGTGTCCAACTTCGTCCGGGACGAGGTGAAGGAGGGCGACACCGTGGCGGTCGAGGGGCCTTACGGCGCGGCCTATCTGCGCGAGGCGCATCGCGGGCCGATCCTCGCCATTGCCGGCGGCTCGGGCCTCGCGCCCGTCAAGGCGATCATGGAGACGGCGCTCGCCGGGGACATGCCGCAGCCGATCTACTTCTATTTCGGCGTGCGCGGCGAGCGGGACGTCTATCTCGAAGAGGAACTCGCCGACCTGGCATCGAAGCATGAGCGGCTCCGCGTCCAGATCGTGCTGTCGGAGCCGGAGGGCGGCACGGACCGCCGTACGGGCTTCGTGCATGAGGCCGTGGCGGCCGATTTCGACGATCTCGACGGCTGCAAGGCCTATCTCGCCGGGCCTCCGGTGATGGTCGAGGCGGCAACGGAAATGCTGGCGATCCGCGACATGCGCCCGGAGGATATCCACGCCGACGCCTTCTATACCGAGGCGGAGAAGGCGGCGCTCAATGGCTGAACGGCTCAGGATCGCAAGCTGGAACGTGAACTCCGTCCGGCTGCGGATCGACGGTATCGAACGCCTGGCGGCCGAGCGCGCGCCGGACGTGCTGTGCCTCCAGGAGGTCAAGGTCGAGAGCCGTCGCTTCCCGGTCGAGCCCTTCCACGCGCTCGGCTACCGCCATTTGGTGCTCTATGGCATCAAGGGTTATCACGGCGTTGCGATCTTCTCCCGCTTGCCCATCGAGGACGGCGGGACCCGCGACTGGTGCGGGCGCTCGGACGGGCGCCACACATTCGCCACCGTGGCGGGCGTGGAAATCCACAATTTCTATGTTCCGGCAGGCGGCGACGAGCCGGACCCGGAGACCAACGACAAGTTCGCGCACAAGCTGGACTTTCTCCGTGAAATGACCGGCTGGTGGCGGGAACGCAGCGACAATGGCGCGCGCCGGGTGTTGGTCGGGGACCTGAACATTGCGCCGCTGGAGACCGATGTCTGGTCGCACCGCCAGCTTCTCAAGGTGGTGAGCCACACGCCCGTCGAGGTGGAGCTTCTGGCGGCGGCGCAGGCGTCGCACGACTGGATCGACGCGGTCCGCCGCTTCATCCCGCCGGAGCAGAAGCTCTATAGCTGGTGGAGCTACCGGGCGCGCGACTGGTCGGCCTCCGACCGCGGCCGGCGGCTGGACCATATCTGGGCCACGCCGGCGCTCTCGAATGCCCTGGCGGGCGCGGAGGTGCTACGCGACGCGCGCGGCTGGGAGCGCCCCTCGGACCACGTCCCGGTCATCGCCGACCTCGACCTTTCCCGCGTCTGAACGGTTCTGGCGGCTGCGTCGAATCAGCTTTATGAAAAATGTTAACTGCGTAGAATTTGATGTCGATACTATATATAGTATATTGCTGCTGTTCGCTTGCGACAAGTTGGTGTGATGATATGAGCCTCCTGTCATGTGCAGTCAGCGCCAACCCGGGTTGCATGACGTGAGTGCCCTCTTTCCCGTTTTTCCAAGTACGGCGTTGCATTTGCTGTCGCCGGAGAAGGCGCACTGTGTGGCGCTTCAGCTCCTCAAGTTTTCTCCTCTCAGGTTGCGACCTCCGGCATCGCCTGTGCGCGCGGCGGGCATCGAAGTAGACAATCCGGTTGGCTTGGCGCCCGGCTTTGACAGGCACGGAGAGGTTATCCGCGGCGTGCTCGGTCTTGGCTTCGGCTTCGTTGAGATCGGCGCAGTCACACCCGAACCGCAATCCGGTCGTCCGAAACCGAGACTATTTCGCCTTCGGGCCGACCGGGCGATCATCAACCGCATGGGATTCTACAGCCATGGCGCGGATGCCGTCGCGCAGCGGTTGGAACGCTATCGCGATCGGGGCGGGCGTGGCGTGGTCGGTGTCAATCTGGCCAAGAACAAGACAACCGAGGATGCCGCAGCCGATTATGCATCGGTGGCGCGATCCGTCGCCGGCCTCGCGGATTTCGTCACGGTCAATGTTTCGTCTCCCAACACGCCGGGCTTGCGGGCGTTGCAGACAGAGGGCGAGCTTCGCCGGATCGTCGAGCGCGTGCGGGATTCGGTGCCGCCGAACACGGCGCTCTGGGTCAAACTCTGCCCGGACCTGAACAAGGCGGAGCGCGCCGCGCTCGGTTGGGCACTGACGACGATGCCGATCGAGGGCGTTGTCGTCGCCAATACCACCGTCTCGAGGCCGGCTGGCCTCGGTTCGCCGAAGTGCGAAGAGGACGGAGGCCTCAGCGGCCGGCCGCTCAAGGAAATCGCCACCGAAGCGCTGCGTGATATCGCAGACGCCAGCGAAGGCAAGATCGATCTGATCGGGGTCGGCGGAGTCGAAAGCGCGGAGGATGCTCGCGAAAAGATGGAGGCCGGCGCTTCGCTGGTGCAATTCCATACCGCCATGATCTACGGCGGAAGCCTGTTGCCCTACCGAATCGCGTGCGGTCTGGCCCGCAGCACCGAGTCGGCCCGCGAGGCTGGGTCCGCTCTTCCCGGAGACGCCCGAACGGACGGCCGGTCGCCGGTGCCGGCCTTCTCTTCCGTCGCGCAACGGTAGCGGCAAGCGCAGGCCGTGAGCGCCACTGAAATCGTCCCCGGCCTCGCGCCGCTGGCAGGCCGCTACGATGTCTATCTCGTCGATCTCTGGGGCTGCCTGCACAATGGCGTGACGCCCTTTCCGGCGGCGCTCGATGCGCTGGAGCGGCTGCGCGCCGGCGGCGGCAAGCGGGTCTGCTTCCTTTCCAATGGCCCGCGCCGGATCGGGTCGCTCATCCGCCGCCTGGACGAGATGGGCGTGCCGCGCCGCCTCTACGACGCGGTCATGTCTTCGGGCGAGTCGGCCTGGGCCGCGCTCAGGCGCCGCGACGACGACTGGCACGAGCGGCTCGGCCGGCGCTGCCTGCATGTGGGGCCGGAGCGCGACAACGATGTGCGCGAGGGCAACGGACTGGATATCGTGGAGCGGGTCGAGGACGCGGACTTCATCCTCTGCACGGGCATCGACGGCCGGGACGAGACCGTCGCGGACTACGAGCCGCTGCTGGCGGCGGGCGCGGCGCGCGGCCTGCCGATGGTCTGCGCCAATCCGGACCTCGTGGTAAATATCGGCGACAGGCTCTCGCTCTGCGCCGGCTCGCTGGCCGTCCGTTATGTCGAACTCGGCGGCGACGTCGCCTGGCACGGGAAGCCGGACGGCGCGGTGTTCGTCCGCGCAATGGCCGCTCTCGGCGGTCCCGACGAAGGCCGCGCGCTGATGATCGGCGACGGGCTCAGGACCGACATCGCCGGCGGCAACGCCTTCGGCATCGACACTCTGTTCCTCTCGGGCGGCATCCATGCCGGGGAGGTGGGCGCGCCGCCCGACCCGGCGCGCATGGCGGCGCGCTGCGCCGAACTCGGCGTCCGCCCGACCTGGGCGATGGCGGCGCTTCGCTGGTAGGAGGGCGCCGCGCTATTCGTCCGCGCGGAAATTGAGCTCGATCAGGACCTCGTTCGGGTCGCGGACGAAGATCTGGCGCAGCCTGCCGCCGGGCACCGCGCGGGTTTCGTGCTCATAGCCCTTCTCGTCGAGGAAGGCGGTGTAGCGGTCGAAACCTTCCGCCGCGAAAGCCACATGGTCGATGCAGCCCGAGCCGGACGCCTCCTGCTCGTCCACGCCGATCAGGTGGACGACCGCTTCCTCGCCGCAATAGAGCCAGGCGCCGGGGAAGGCGAAATTCGGGCGCTCGCCGTTCTCGAAGCCCAGAATGTCCTCGTAGAAGGCGATCGTCCGGTCGAGCTTGTCGGTCATGATGTTGACGTGCTGGAGCATGGTCAGGGTCATGGGCGCGGCCTCCTTCAGGCTTGGCTCGGCAGGTTGGAGGGGATGTCGGGGTCGAGGGGGTAGATCGGCCGGCGCAGCTTCCTCCAGGGAAACAGGCTGTAGTCGGAGGTCGTCGCGCCCGGCCCGGCGAGCATCACGATCTCGCGCGCCATCGGCTCGAACCCGGCGCGGAAATGCTGGCGAGACTTGATGAGGACATAGCGCCTGGAGGCCGGGTCGATGCCGCAATGGGTGAAGCAGCCGGTATCGAAGGGCTCGTAGCGGTCTTCGGAAACGACGACCTCGGCCGCGCCGGTGTCCAGCACGACGGTGCGCCCGAGGGAAAGCCGCACACCGGTGAACATCGGCCCGGTGACGGTGAACTCGCCGTCGGTGATCCGGCGGACCCGGCCGCGGAGACGGAGCGGCTCGCCCTTGAGCTCCATGGCCGGCATGTCGGTCTTGCCGCCGATCCCGACCTCGACCTCGGCCCCGACGCCGGCGGCGATCATCTCCGCCACGGCCTCCCGGTCGGCGAACGGACCCGCCGCCATGCCGGTCAGCCCCTGCCGCAGGCATTCCCGGAGCGCCGCCATCACATCCTGGTTGCCGCCGGACCCGGTATTGTCGCCGTGATCGACCAGCAGCACGGGCCCGTCCTCGCCGGCCATCTTCGCGGCCCGCGCGATGGACTCGGCCATCGGCTCGATTTCGAACAGGAAGTCGGCGCGCTTGTCCCAGGCCTCGCCCATCAGGTCGAGCACCAGCCGCTCGGCCCGGTCGGCCGGCCCGTGGACCACGGCGGAAATGCCGACATGCTCGATGTCGGCAAGCGGGAAGCTGCCGAACACCGAAGCCAGCAATACTTCGCCGCTTTCCTCTGCGGCGCGCGCCCGGTCCATGATCGCCTGCATGGGCGGGCGCGAGGGCGAATGCGCATTCATGTGCGGCATCAGCGGCAGGGAATGCCAAGCGGTCGCCGCCGCGCCGCCCTTCATCGCCCTGAGCAGCGCTTCGCCGGCCCGCATACCGGTCTCGTACATGTCGATATGCGGATAGGTGCGGTAGCCGGCCAGCACCGTCGGCAGCAGCGCCAGGTCGCGCGTCAGGTTGGTGTGGAAGTCGAGCGCGACGGCAACCGGCAGGTCCGGCGCCTCGACGCGGATGCGGCGCAGCAATTCTCCCTCGCCGTCGTCGAAGCCCTGCGTCACCATCGCACCGTGGAGGTCGAGGAAGAGCGCATCGCAGCCTTTGCGGACCGCTTCCAGAATGGCGTCCGACACGAGGTCGAGAATGTCGTCGGGCGCCGGCGCGCTCGGATGCGCGTTCGCGGCGACCGGCACCGCGAGCGCCGCGCCTTCGCGCCCGGCGATGTCGATATAGGCGGCGAGCGGGTTGTTGGTGCCGCGATAGACGCGCACCGCCTCCTCGCCTCGCGCCGGCCCGTCGGTCGATCCCACCCGCCCGAAAGCCGCGACCGGCGTCGGCACGGGCGAGAAGCTGTTGGTCTCATGGCGCATAAGCGCCGCAACGAAGCGTTTGCGATTCATGGCGCGCCATTCTGTCGGAACCGGCCCGGCATGGCAAAGCGCGCGCTGGCGGGCCTTGCGGGGCGCAAAGGAATGCGCGGGCTGCGGCCACAATGTCGCCTTCAGCCCGGGATATTGACAGCGGAGGAACGCAAGCAGGAGGCGGTGATGGACGACCCGATACGACCGGCGAGGAGGCGCAGCCGGCGAATCGGAAGGAAAACGGGAGCGGCGATGAAACGGGCCCTCCGGCTTGCCGGCCTTGCGGCGCTGCTTCTGCCGGCGGCGGGCGCGTCTCCGGCGGCCGCGCAAGGCCCCGAGAACGCTGCTTCGGCTCTCGAAGACGGCCGCTCCGTCACGGCTTACCGCGAGATCCTGATCCCGGCCGAACAGGGCGGCGCCAGCGCCCGGTTCGAGCTCGGGCTGATGTATTTTCGACGGTCTCGGCGTTCCGCACGGACGAAGCCGAGGCCGTGAAATGGTGGCGGCTCGCCGCGGAACAGGGCAACACCGCGGCCCAATTCAATCTCGGGTACAGATAGCTGCGCCAACGGCGAGACGTCCACCGGGCGGCGCCGACGCCCGGCGAGAAGCTGTGGTAAACTGGAAGGAGGGTGGAGGCGGCTTCCGGGGCCGCCTTTTCGATTCCGGAGAGCGGGAGCGCAGGGGGCCTCATGACAAAACATGACATCTCATGACATTCCACGGCCCCTCCCAAAGCGCGGTGCGGCGGTTGCATGGCGGGCCGTTTCGAGGCACGGTTCCGGGGTCCGAAGGGGCGTTTCAGCGCCCCGGCCTCAGTGGGTTCCAGCAATGCCTGAAGCCGCCCCGCCGCTTGCCGGCGTCAAGGTCGTCGATATCGCCAATTTCCTGGCCGGTCCCGTCGCCTCCATGTTCCTCGCCGATTTCGGCGCCGAGGTCGTCAAGGTCGAGCGCCCGGACACCGGCGACGAGTTGCGCTTCTGGGGCAATGACAGGAACGGCGTCGGGCTGATGTACAAGATGGTGAACCGCAACAAGCAGTCGGTCACCGCCGACATGCGCACGCCGCTCGGCGTCGAGATCGTCAAGCGGCTGGCGGCGGACGCCGATATCGTCATCGAGAATTTCCGCAAGGGCACGCTGGAGCGCTGGGGGCTCGGCTACGACGTGCTGAGCGAGATCAATCCGGGCCTGATCCTGGTGCGCCTGACGGGGTTCGGCCAGACCGGCCCCAACAGCCACCGGCCGGGTTTCGGCACGCTGGCCGAGGGCTATTCGGGATATGCCTATATCACCGGATATGCCGACCGACCGCCGCTGCTGCCCGGCTTCGGCTTGGCGGACGACAGTGCGGGCCTGATGGGGGCCTTCCTCGCCATGGTGGCGCTCCAGGAGAAGCGCCGGTCGGGCAAGGGGCAGGTCGTGGATTTCGCGATTTACGAGCCGCTTTTCACCCTGCTGGGCCCGCAGGTGGTGGATTTCGACCAGCTCGGCATCGTTCAGGAACGCAATGGCAGCCGCCTGCCGTTCACCGCGCCGCGCAACACCTACCGGACGAAGGACGACAAGTGGGTGTCGATCTCCGGCAGCGCACAGTCCACCTTCGAGCGCATGTGCGAGGCGCTCGACGTGCCGGAGCTGGCCCGCGACCCGTGCTTCCTCGACAACCGGCTCCGCATCCGGAACGCACCGGAGCTCGACGATGCCCTGCAGGCGGCCATATTGCGCTTCGACCGCGACGACCTCCTTGCGCTCTTCGACCGGTTCGACGCGGCCGCGGCGCCCTGCAACAGCATCGCGGAGATATTCGCGGACCCGCATTACCGGGCGCGGGAGAACATCGTCGCGGTCGAGGACGGGGAGCTCGGCGGCCCGCTCCGGATGCAGAACGTGGTTGGCAAGTTCTCGCGTACGCCCGGCGGGATTCGCCATGCCGGGCCGAAGCTGGGGTCCGGCAACCGGGCCGTCCTGGTGGAGCGGCTCGGCTTCGACGAAGCGGAGTTGCGCGCGGCCGGCCTGCCGCTCGATTGAGCAGAGGCCCCGGACAGGCGAGACGGGAGGGAAGACATGCTGGCGCTGCCCGAACGGGTGACGGTGGTGGAAGTCGGGCCGCGCGACGGATTGCAATCGCTCGGCCGGTGGATCGACACCGACATCAAGGTCGCGATGATCGACCGGCTGACCGACGCCGGGTTTCCCGTCATCGAGATCACCAGCTTCGCGAGCCCCCGCTATGTGCCGATGCTGACGGACGCCGAGGAGGTCGTCTCGCGGGTGAGGCGCCGCGAGGGCGCCGTCTATCGCGCGCTGGTGCCGAACAAGCGCGGCGCGCTCCGCGCCGTCGAGACCGATATCGACGAGATACTCGGCCTCATGACGGTGAGCGGGAGCTACATGGCGAAGAACCAGAACATGACGGTGGACGAGGCGATCCGGGCCGGAGGCGACTGTTTCCGCGTCGCCGACGAGGCGGGCCGGGCCTTCATCATGGCGCTCGGCATGTCGCTCTATTGCCCGTATGAGGGCGTCATCGCGCCGGAGCGCACGCTCGACTGCGTCGCCCGGCTGCGCAATCTCGGCGTGCGCCGCTTCTATCTGGCCGGGAGCACGGGCATGGAGGAGCCGCGCCAGGTGGGCGTGCTGTTCCGCATGGCGCTGGACCGCTTTCCGGACTGCGAGTTCGGCTTCCACGTCCATGAGAAGCGCGGCTGGGCGCAGGCGAATGTGATGGCGGCGCTCGACGCCGGCGTCGCGATGGTCGAGGGGTCGATCTGCGGCATCGGCGGCGGCATCGCCTTTCCGGGCGATTACGGGTCGGTCGGCAACCTGCCGACGGAGGATATCGTGAGCTTCCTGAACGCCATGCAGGTCGATTGCGGCGTGGAGGCCGGGGCGGCCGTGGCCGCCGCCAGGGATATCGCCGAAATGACCGGAATCCCGCTGGCCAGCCGCGCCGTCAACATGCCGGAACTGGCGGGGTAGCCGGGCCGGTTGCAGGAATGGGCTTCAGGATTATATACCTGAATTGAGCGTCATCGCATAAATCTACTCACGATGACCGAGCGCCGAGAAACCGAACGCGAGACCCGGGAGGGCTCCTGCCGCTCCCGCGTGCGCTGGCTCAGGTGGAGGGAGGACCCCGACGACGGCCGGTGCATGGCGGACGGGTCGCGCGGGGCGTTCCCCTGCCGCGCCTCCCACGGGTGCGGGGAGCATGTCGGACGACTGCAGGAGTGTCCGGTCGACAAATACACGTATGGATACCGAGACACGAAGCAAGATCATCGCCGAGCTGCACGCCCTCTTCTGCGGAGAGCCGCTCGACGAGCTATCGAACAAGACGCTCAGGAACTACAAGGCTTGGAACGACTCCGAACGGGCCTCCCGACGGGCGTACTTCGATTCCGGACTCGCCGGCAAGGACAGGAAAACGGATCAGGGAATGGCCAGGCGCTACCGAAAACGGATTCGGGGCGCGAACATGCTCAGGAAACGGGGACTCCAGAACCCAAAGATGTGAACGGGCCATCGGGAGTTGTTGTCGAAGATGGTTCGCATGTAGCGATCCTGTTTTTCTTTAGAGGCTGGTTTCCCGTTGAACTCGAGCCTCGGCTCCGTTGGGGATCGTGTCCCAGGCGGTGGTGTAAGAGCCTGTCGTCGGTTGCGGTATCCGGCGGGTGGGGCCGGGCCGCTCAGTCTGCCGCGGCGGGCATCTTGACGGTTGTATTGTCGCTCACGGGAGCGATGGCTTCCAGCGTCATGTATCCGGCTCTCTGGACGGCCCCTTCGTCGTTCTGCTCGAGGAGGCTCGCGCCGATCGGCCGGGCGATGGCGTCCTCGTTGGGGAAGATGGCGACGGTATCGGTGCGTCGCTTGACTTCGCCATGGAGGCGTTCGAGCGGGTTTGTCGCGTGCAGCCTGGCGCGATGCGCGGCCGGGAAGGTCATACAGGCCGGGACGTCGCGCTCGGCCTCGTCCATGATAGCGGCGAGCTTCGCCGCCCTGGCCCCGAGCCGGTCGGCGCCCTGGCGCCCTGGCGCCACGGGGCGGACGCGCTGTCGGCATCCTCCTGGGCGAAGGCGGTCGTGACGAAGGCGCAGACGACGCGCCGGCCCTGCTTGCCGGCATGAGCGAGCCGGTTGCGCATGAAGTGCGCGCGGCAGCGCTGCCATGTGGCGCCGGGGATGCGGGTCGCGGCGGCCTTGAGGCCCTTGCGGTCGTCGCAGATCGCCAGCTTGACGCCGCGCCGCCTGCGGCGGGCCGGGGAGCGAAGGAACGCGGTCCGGAAGGTCCCGGCCTCGGACGCGCCGCTCGCCATGCCGCGCCCCTCGCGGCGGCCCCGGTCGTTGACCGCCGCCGCGATGGTGGCCGCGACCGGGACGACGCGCCCGGTCTCGCGCCTCTTCGCACAGGTCGCGTCCCGCCACAGATACGGCCAGTCGCCCTCCAGCGGGCGGTCGAGGAAGTCGCGGCTCTTGTCGTCGATCCCGCCGCACAGCCGCGAGACCTGGCTCCCGGAGAGGCCCGACATCCCCATGGCCTGCGCCGGGTCGTCGACCGAGCGGGGCGACACGTCCTCGATGCAGGCCTCCCGGATCACCGCAGTCAGTGCCTTCTCCGCCATCCGGCGCGGTTCCGGGAAGCCGGGGCGGTAGCGCCCCTTGCGCCGCTGCGGGCGCTTCAACTCGACCGCGCCGGCCCGCGTCTCCCGGACCCGGACCCGGTAGCCGTTGCGCTGCGCGATCCGGGCCGGCGAACGCTCGCCGGGCGCGGCCCCGGCAAGGCCCTCGACCTCAAGCGCCATCGGACGCTCGACCGTGAAGGCGATCGTCTCGCGAAGCAGGTCCGCCTCGGAACTCTTCGCCAACAGCGCCCGCAAGGTCATCATGTCATTGGCGGTCATCGTGGTCTTCCTCCGGTCGGGTGGACTATCCAGGCCCAACCCTGACCGGCGCCGCGATGGCCTCCGCTATGGATAGGCGGCCCCCCGCCGCCAGACACGTCGCGGTCGCTGCGGCGGGCCACTTACCCACAGATAACAGCGGAAGCCTCGCCTCCTACAACACGCCCGGGGACACGATCCTCGATCACTGCTGCGAAGCCCGGAACAAACTCGTATCTCACCCGGCGCGCATCGCCTCTATCGGAACCAGAAAATGGACCCATGGGTTCTAAACCATCGCCGCTGGTATCAAACATCTGTTGCGAGACGCCGCCGAACGAACCGCCGAAACCACCGGGCAACGGATCGGCGCCATCCTCGACCGCTTCCCACCCCACGAATGTGCCAACTACATCCAAAACGCCGGATACGCTTCCGTATGAAATCATCACGCTCTAGCCGGTGGTGGACACCAGCGACCTCCAAACCATCTCATCCGAAACTGAGGCTTCAAACAGACCCGCCGCAAGGCCGGTCAGGCCAGACGCTTACCCCGTTTCGGCAAGCGGCAAACACATTGCCTTGCAAATTAAGGGTCGGAAGGCGATGCAGGCGCTGCCGGCAGCGTGTGATGGCGTCCAGGCGGCGTCGAGCCGGGAGGCATCTGCGCAGGTGGATGTTCACGGCGCCGGCGCAGCAGGGGAGGCCATGTCGCGATGCATCACTCGCGGGCCTCTGCGCAGCGCTCCCGCGCCCGCGCAAGAACCGTGTAGCGCGCACGAATGCGGGCGGCGAGCGCGGCCGGCCATTCCTCCGCGTCGATGAGGTCGAGGAAGTCGTCGAGCGCCATCGCGAAATGCGCTTCGTGCGGCGTGTGGAGCGCAACCGGGATGACGATCTCGCGCCCAAGGGCAGACGGGCGGTGCGACAGGCCGGGCATCCCGGCCTCCCAGGCGGCGAGCATCTCCGAGAGGCGGGCCTCGAAGCCGGGCCGCGGGCCGCGCGGCGCGATGTGCAGCTCACCCCGGAAGCCGGTCTCGGGCCCGCGGCGCGCAACGATCGTCGCGTGCTCGCCCCGCACCGTCGTCCGGTGCGCGTCGCCGCCTCCATCCGGCTCGCGCTGCCCCCATTCCGCCCGCTGGCGGACGGGCGCGCCCCGCAGCCGGTACCGGATCTCGCCATTGCAGGCGAGATGCAGCACCCCGGCATCCACACGGGGCTCCAGAGCCTCCGGAAATTCGTCGAGGCCGGTGCTGGCCTGGAAAAGTTCGCGCGGCACCGGGGTGCTCCAGCGGCGCGCGTCCTCGAGCGCGTAATCCCGCTCGAACAGGAAATCCGGACCGTCGCCGAGGAGCCACTGCGCCTGGTCGGCCATGTGGGACTGGATGTCCACGAGGCCGTCGCCCTGGATGCGGGTGTCGTAATACCAGGCAGGCCGCCGGAGCGGCGCGCCATTCACCACCTTGAGAAGATGGTGCACGGACCGGATGTCGATCGCGGGCTCGTCCGCCCGCCCGTCGAGGGCGCCGAACAGCTCCGGGTCGGCCGCGGCCTTCTGCGTGAGCCGCGCCACCGCTTCGTGGCGAAAGGTCATGATGTCCGCCGCGAGCGGCCAGCCCGCCGTCGCCTGCTCCAGGTCCGGCAGGGCCGCGCTATCCGTAAGCCAGGGCTTGTCGGCGAATACATGCAGCTCTGCTGCATGCAGGCGCGCGATGGCGCCGAGCTTAAGCTGGTTGCGCCCGGCAAGGACGACGATGTCCCCGCGGCGCTCCTCCACCAGGGCCCGCTCCGGGTCGGCCGCTTCGTGTGTCCGGATAGTCCAGCCTGTCGGCCGGTCGTCCCGTGCGTTGAAAGAGCGGACCAGGGCCGTGAAGGCGTCGCGCTCCGGGCCGGGACGGGCATAGAGATGGATGGTGGGGTCGATCCGGGGATTCGACGCGCGCAGGGTGAGCGCGGCGTGGAAATGGCCGGGTTCGAGAAAGAGGAGCGTGTGCATGGCGGGTGGGCGCCGTCGGTGGGCGCGACATCGGCCGATCCGGGCCGCGGCGGCGCACCGGTGCGGAACGGCCCTACCAGGTCTCGCCGAAGGGGCGGAGTTCGACGCGGAAGGACCAAGCGGAACGGTCCTGGTGGGCGACGCGGTACAGCTCTTCCGCGATAGCCGGGGGTTTGGCGAAAAAGTCGTCCGGCTTGCCGGGCGCCAGCACCTCGCGGGTGCGCGGCGTGTCGATGGCGGCGTCGATGATGAAATAGGCGACATGGATGCCCTGCGGCCCGAACTCGCGCGCGATGGACTCCGCCAGGATGCGCTGCGCCGCCTTGGTCGAGGCGAAGAAACCGTAATTCTTCCCGCCCCGCGTGGCCGAGGTGTTGCCGGTGACGAGCAGCGCGCCCCCGCTCGCCTCCAGCATTGCCGGAATCGTCTCGCGGGCGAGGTAAAGCAGCGCCGTGGTGTTGACGCGGAAGTTCTTTTCCAGGTCGTCCGGGTCCAGCTCCAGGATGCCGCCCCGCGCCGAGCGGAGCGCGTTGTGGACCACGACTGCGGGCGCCCCCATCTCCGCCTTCACGCGCGAGACGGTCTCGACCAGCGCCTCCAGATCGGCGACGTCGCACACATAGGCGCGGCTGTCCTCGTATTTGCCGGCGAGCGCGTCGAGATTGTCGGCATTGCGGGCCAGCATCGCGACCTGGTAGCCGCCTTCGCCGAAGCGTATGGCGGTCTCGGCGCCGGTGCCGCCTTCGGACCCGACGCCGGTGACGAGGCAGACAGGCTTGCTCATGCCGCCCGCCCTAGAGCTGGAAGGCCGGCCGCGCCGACACCCTCTGGAACCAGGCATGGGTGGCCGGCCAGGAACCGGAGATATCCATCTCCAGCGCATAGGCCATGCGGAGCGTGAAGAAGGCGGTGATGTCGGCCGCCGTGAACTCCGGCCCGGCGACGAACTCGTTCCCGGCCATGTGCGGCTCGACGCGGCCGAAGAAGACTTCCGCCATCTCCTTGCCCCGGCCGACCATGGTCTCCGATTGCGGCAGGCCGGTGCGAGTGCCCGGCACGACCTTGCCGGCGAAATTCGGCAGCCGGTTGCGCAGCGCGTGCAGGAGCGGCATGAAGCCGTCCAGCTCGAAGCGGCGCCCCCACATGTCGATGACGCCGCGCTCCGCCGCCGTCCGCCCGAACAGCGGCGGCTCCGGGTGCAGCTCCTCCAGATAGCGGCAGATCGAAACGGACTCCGCAATCACCGTGCCGTCGTCCAGCGCCAGGAACGGCACGCAGTGGAACGGGTTCATCGAGTTGAAGGGCTCGGCGAACTGGGCATCCTCGCGCACGTTCAACTGCTCGGTCGGAATCTCCAGCCCTTTCTCGGCCAGATAGACGCGGACGCGCTGGGAACTCGGCGCCAGCGTGAAATCGTAGAACTTCATGGTTGTTTCCTCGCCATCGGGTTGGTCCAGTAAAGCTCCGGATGTTCCGGGTCGCGAATCGTCAGATGGCCGGCGAAGCCGTAATCCAGCCCCCAGCGCGCGAAGGCCCGGCAGGCGCCGACCAGATGCCGCTTGCAGTGCTCGCGCAGTTCCGCCGGGTCGTTGGTGCTCAGCTCCCGGGGGAATTTCAGGCCCGCCTGCTCGGGCTGGTAAACGGATATGCGGTCTCCGAGATCGAGCATTGTGAGCCCCCGGCGCTGTTGCGGACCGGCGCGCGCGACTGCGGAACCATAGACGAGCCGCCTCCCCGCTCCAAGCCGCCGGCCCGGCGGCGCGAAACGCCCGTAACGCCCCTGGCCCGTAATCCAGCCCCGTCGCTCCGAGGCCCTCGCCCCCTGTTGGCTCAGGCGCTTTCCGGTTCGTAGAGGGAGATGTCCATCGCGCGCGCCGCAGCGATCATTCGGCGGTCGTAACTTGCCAACGCGACCGTCTGGCCGCGGTCGTGCAGAAAGGCGCATGACGCCAGGTGCAGGGCATCGAGCGTTCGCACCGGGACGGATCCGGGAAAGGCGTCCAGAGCCCGGGCGAGCACCGGAGCGACGAGCGCCAGCAATGCAACCCGGCCGATGAGCGCACGGGCGGCCTCGCCGTGCGATTCGCCGAGCCCGCGCGCATGCAGCCGGTTCCAGACCTCGTATTCCAGCAACCGGCTGGAGACCGGGGTGTCCTGCCAAAGGGCGGCGGGAGGGCGGCGGTCTTCGGACAGGAGATGCGCGAGGGCGACGGAAGTGTCGAGGTAGATCACCGCTCGCTTCTGTCCGCGTCCAGTTCGTCGAGAAGCTCGCTCAGCCGCGCCACCGGCGCCGGTGCCCCCGGTTCGCCCGCGCCGGGCAGGGCCGGCGGCGTCAACCGTCCGCAGCGCACCGCCTCCGCCAGCAGAGCGTCCGCGGGTATCGGGCTGCGGGTCTCCCTCGGCGAGCCGATTTCCGCGACCCCCCGGTCCCGATCCGTCACCAGCACCGTTTCGCCGGAAGCCGCCAGCCGGACATATTCGCTCAACCGACTGTTCAGCGCCTTGATCCCGACCGCTCTCATGAGCACCGGGTAGCAACCGGTAGCGACCATGTCAATCGGTCCCGCGAAACCGCGCCGTTACTCCGCGGCCAGGTCCTTCTGGTCGTCCGCGTTGTAGTTGGCGTCATACCACCAGGCGAGGTGGTCCTCGTAGATGACGGGCGGCCAGCGGGGCGGATTGTCCGGGCCGGCGCAGGTGGGGGCGCAGCGGATTTCGGCGTCGAGATTGGGGCCGAAGAAATAGGGGATGGCGTAGCGGTGGCGGCCGGCGGGCGGCTGCGCACGGTGCGGGGTGGACTTGTAGCGCCCGTTGGTCCAGCGGTGCAGCATGTCGCCGGTGTTGACGACGAAGCTGTCCTCGACGAAGGGCACATCCTCCCAGTCCCCGCCTTCCGGCCGGATCTGCAGGCCCGGCACCCCGGATTGCGCGAGGAAGGTCAGGAAGTTGGTGTCGGTGTGGGGCGCGATGCCGTAGCGGCCGGGCTCGCGCGCGGCCGGCGGGTAGTGCGAGAGCCGGAAAGAGAACTGGCTGCGGGTGAAATGGGGCGCGAACCAGTCCTCCGGCAGGCCGAGCGAAAGCGCGAGCGCCGGCAGCACGCCCAGCGCCAGCCGGTCCACCGTCTCGCAATAGTCGAGCACCGTCTCGCGGAAGCCCGGCAGGGTCTCCGGCCAGCGGTTCGGTCCGGCGAAGCGCCGCCCGGCCAGCGGGTCGTCCGGCCCGCGTTCGCGCTTGACGAAGAAGGCCTCGTTCATGTCGGGCCTGGCTTCGGCCTCGCTCACGCGCGAGGTGCGCACATTGTAGCGCGCCATCGCCATGTAGCCGTTATTGTGCTCGTTCATCAGCACGGCGCGCTTGGCGGCCTCGGGCTGGGCGTGGAAGCGCTCGGCCTCCGCGAACATGCCCCGGATCTGCTTCCGCGTCACGCCGTGGTTCACGACGATGAAGAAGCCCACATGCTCCAGCGCAGCGGCGAGGGCCCCGGCCACGTCCTCCCGGCTCCGGGAAAGGTCGATCAACGGAATCATTGGCCTTGTCTCCTCCCGTTTCCCCGCCGTCTAGCCGACGACGACCGGCTCCACCGCCTCCAGCAGCCAGCGGGCGAAGCCGGTCATGCGCGCATCCGCGCCCTCGGCCCCCATCACCTGCGCGCCCACCGGCAGGCCGCCCACCGCCATCAGCGGCATGGAGACGGCCGGCGCGAACAGGATCGAGGCCGGCGTGTTGAACACCGCATCGCCCGTCGGCCGCGCCAGGGGCGATTCGCCCGGCCGGTCGCCCGACCAGACACGCGCCGGGCCGGGGCAGCTTGGCATGAGCGCGCCATCCACCGTTTCGAGCGCACGGGCCCATGCCGCCTGCGCCGCCTCGCGCCCGTCGAGCGCGGCATGGTAGTCCGCCACGGTCATCGCCTCGGCGCGCTCCAGCGAGTCGCGGGCGCGGAAGCTGATCGCGTCCGGGCCGGTGTCCGCCAGCGCCCGGTGCAGCCAGCGGTTCTCCCAGCCGATGATCGCGTAGCAGATCGCGGACGCCGGCAGGAGTGCGGCGTCGAGGGCCGCCAGCGCCGGGTCGTCCTCCGGGCGCAGCACGGTGACGCCCGCTGCCTCCACCGCTTCCAGCAGGTGGTGGAAGGCGGCTTTGGTTGCGTCGTCGATCATCGGCCAGCCTGCGCCCTCGATGGCGAGGAGGCGGCGCGGCTTCCCGGCCGGCGGCGGGTCGACCGAGCCGGCGAGGCCGCGATGGCCGGGGTCGCCGCCGGCGCGCTTCGCGATCTCGGCCGCGGTCCGCCACATGTCCTCGACGGCGTTGGCGTGGACGCCGTGGACGCTCTGGCTGCTCGCCTGGCGCTCGCCCCGGTTGATCGCGCCCTTGCTCGGCTTGAGGGCGATATTGCCGCAATAGCCCGCCGGGCGCACGATGGAGCCGCCCACCTGGCTGCCGATGGCGGCCGGCAGCATGCCCGCCGCCACCGCCGCCGCCGAGCCCGAGGAGGAGCCGCCGGGCGTGCGCGCCGGGTCGAAGGGGTTGGTGGTCGGGCCCGGATGCGCCCCGCCGAGCTCCGATGTCACGGTCTTGGCGAGCACCACCGCGCCGGCCTCGCGCAGGGCCGCCACCGCCGCATTGTCCCGCTTCGGGAAATTCCCCCGGTAAGCCCGGCAGCCCATCTCCGTCGGCATGCTCCGCGTCTCGAGCAGGTCCTTGACGCCGACCGGCATCCCGTCGATGGGCGAGAGCGGCCGCCCTGCCCGCCAGCGCGCTGCGCTCGCATCCGCCGCCTCGCGCGCGCCGTCGAAATCGGTCGCGGCGAAGGCCCGCACGACCGGCTCGCGCGCCTCGACGACCTCGAGACAACGCTCCAGCCAGGCGCGCGGCGTGTCGCTGCCCTCGCGGAAGGCCGGCAGGGCATCGTGAAAGGTGAGGCCCCGGAAGGTCGCAGGGTCGTATCGCATGGCGGCCGAGCCTAGCCCGGATTTCTCCTCATTGTCATGGTCTTGCCGAGCCGGTCCGTGTCCCGGTTTGTCATTGTCGGGCAGGCGGCGGCTCCCCTTTTCGTCGCCCCGGCCTCGCCGGAGGAGACCCCTCCGGATATGTCATGAAATGTCATGTTCTGTCATGCTCCGGCGGCTCCCTGGTTTCGTTGCCGCCCGGCTTGGGGGCGACCCTGTAGTTTCGCGCGCGCTTGATCGCGCGCGCGAGGCGACGGACGCATTTCTCCCGCGAGTTTCGGACGGAGTTTCCGGAAGCGAGAGACGCGGCCCCGGAAGCCGCTGCTCTCGAGATCATTCCAGCACACTTTCTCCCCGGTCAAGCCCCCAACGAAACAAAACGGACGGGCGAATCCGGCGGCCGTCACGCCCCCGGCGGCACGTCGAGCGTCGGGTTGCGGTCGAAGAAGCCGTCGGCCTCGAGCCGGAAGCCGGTGCGGGCGACCGGCTGCACCGGCCAGTCCTCCAGGCGCGGCAGGTGCAGCAGGCCGAATGTGTGCCACAGCACGATGTCGGTATCCTCGATCGAACGCCCCTGCTCGATCCAGGTTGCGATGGTCTCGGAGCCGTCGCTCTGGTTGACGAAACACCCGGCCGGATAGCGCTCGCCGGCGTCGTAGGGCGTGCACCAGAGATGGTTGAAGATGAAGGCGGCGCGCTTCGCCATCATGGTCCCGGCATGGAGCCAGGGCCGCAGCATGCCGGTGGCGTGCAGGCGGTAGGCGGTCGGCCGCCCGAGCGAATTGGCCTCCGAGGCGCTTTCCACCTTCCAGAACCGTTCGGTATCGGCATTGCGCATCCGGCCGGTTTCGGTCTTCAGCACCGTGCGCTCGGCCCGGAAGGCATTGCCGTTCGGATTGCCTTCGCCCATCGGCGGCTGCACCACGTTCATCTCGACCAGCCGGTTGGCGTCGCCGTCCACCGCCATGTCGAGCCGGGCGCAGAACAGGTGCTGGTGGTTGGGCGCGATCACGCCCGGCATGACCTCGGCGCCGTAATCGGCGCCGGAAACCGCGTTCAGTCCCTGGGTGTTCATGATGCCGGTCGCCTTCACGTCCAGCTCCAGCGTCCCGTCCATGTGGAAGATCCAGTAGAAGCCGTATTCGTAATTGCCGACCGTCGCGATCATGGAAACCAGCAGCCTGCGCGCCCGGCGATGCTCCATCTCGTCGGTCATGTAGTCGGTATGCTTCCACAGCATCCCGTCGTCTTCCTCATGGAGGCAGACGGCGTTTTCGACCACCACCGGCTCGCCCGAAGTCACCGTGAACACGCCGTCGAAATAGTGGATATGGCCGCGGCAGTCGCAGCCGAGCTTGAGCGGATTGGCGACCTGGCCGAGGCCGTATTCCCCGACATCGAAGGCATTCTTGCGGTAGTGGTTGAATGACGGGTCGCCATAGGGCACGACCATTTCCGCAATCGAGGCGCGCCAGATCAGCGGGCGCCAGGGCGCCTTCTCGCCGCCGCGCACCCGGATGTCGTTCAGCACCAGGCCCTCGCGCGGATGGAACTCGACATGGAAGCGCCAATTGGCCCAGGTCACGACCCGGTCCTCCACGGTGAAGGAGGGGCCGTCGGGCTGGGAAATGTCGATGGGCTTCAGGTCGCTGCGGAGGATGTCCACGATCCCGGGCCGCGCGGCCTGGTAGTTCGAAGAGGCCGCCGGGACCTTGTGAACCTCGTGGTCGATGACGCGCATGACCTCGACGCGGTTCAGGTCGAACAGCACGTTCAGGCCCTCGACGGGGTGGGCGTAGCCATTGTCCGAGGGGTCGGAGCGCAGATAGACCAGGCAATGCACCAGCCGCCGGCCTTCCTCGTCCCCGAAGCCGAAATTGCCGGACGAGAAGGGATCGACCTGGATGTTCGAAAGGTCGGTCACGCCGCGCCTTGCCATCGCCGCGATGAAGTCGGGATGCTGCGGCACCGTCTCGGCGCAGACCAGGAACTCGTCGACATTGATCGCCGGCCGGGCTCCCGGCGCCGCCGTTGCCGACTCCACCCTGCCGCCGGCCAGATCGACGATGAGCTCGCTCACGCTGTCGGCGGCGGTGTCGTAGATGCTGGCATAGGCCTTGCGGCTGCCGCCAGCCCTGCCGGCCGCGATCCCGGCCCGGCACCCGGCCTTGTCGGGATAATGCAGGCGGATCGATTCGAACTTCGTCGTCGCGGTCCATCCGCGCCATGCCCGGACGATGGCGCCCGCCGCCTCGATCTCGGACGGCGTCAGCGCGTTCAGCGGATGGGCGCCGCGCTCGGTCGCCGGGGTGTTGTTGCTGCTGTTCGCCATCGGATCTGTCCTTGCTGTGCCGGAGCGCAACCGGCGCGGCTGCCGGCAAGGCGAAAGTTATACCGATGTCCGCAGATCGATGTCGATGAGCCCGCCGAACCTGTCATGAAGCGCCACGGTCCGTCGCAAATCCGGCGCCGGCGTTCGTCCGTTCCCGACATGGCGCCGCACTCCCGATGCACATCGTGGCGGTCAAGAACGAGGCGCAGCAGGCGGGCATATGGACCCGGTCCGCGTATCTCCATACAGGCCCGCGGCGCTCACAAGGCCGCACACAGAGGCAGGACACACGACTGCGCCTGACCGCATAAGCCCGACCAGGCCGAAAAACTGCTTGCATCCAGGGAGACGTCCATACACGGCTCGGGAGCCGGGACGACAATTCCGGGTTAGGACCGAAATGCGGTTCTATTGGAACGGATCGTCCTCTATGTCGAAAGCGCGGGGCGTTTCCGCGCCGCCTTCCGGTATGTCCAGTTGTAAAGCAGGGCCAGCAGCACCAGGGTTCCGACGCACCATTTCCGCTCCAGCGGCATCAGCAGGACGGCGGCCAGGCTTGCCCCGGCGCCCCCCACAGCAGTATGCCGGTCGCGGGATTGGCCAGCGGCGTGCGCCCGACCGTCCCGGAGAGCCGCCTGCGGAGAGCCGCCGGCAGATGATCATGTGCAGATGCAGCCGGTCCGGATAGTAGGGTTTGGATGGTAGGGTTTCCGGACCCTGCGGACCTTCCGAACGACCGAGAAGGCGGTTTCCAGCAGCGGGTAGGCCAGCACCACCATGCTGACCCGCGGGGAGATGCCGGGGTTCCGCATGGGCGCCATGACCGCCGCGGACGCGGCGACGAAGCCCGGGAAATACGCGCCGCCGTCCCCCAGGAAGACGTAGCCGAACGGAAAATTCGCCAGCAGGAACCCCGGGAAGACGCCGGCGAAGCCGGGCCCCGGTCCGCCTTAGCATACCGGAAATGCGAACCGCCCGGCGGCGCGCCTTCCATGCCAAGGCGCTGATCCAGCGTTTGCTTTTCCTCGCGCGCCTCTAACCGCCGGTCACTGGCCACCGGCCACAAAAAGCCGGGGCGCTATTCGGCGGGCGCGGCGGGTTCGTTGCGGCGGATGATCCAGGCTTCCAGGAAGTCCACCTTACCCTCCAGCCGGCTCAGCCGGTCGCGGATTTCCTGCAGCGCCTCCGCAATGCCGTCCATGCGGGCCTCCATCCGGTCCATACGGGCGTTGAGGCGCGCTTCCATCTGGTCCATGCGCTCGTTCTGGCGCGCTTCCATCTGGTCCATGCGCTCGTTCTGGCGCGCTTCCATCTGGTTCGTGCACTCGTTCTGGCGCGCTTCGGAGCGGTGGATGTCGGCGCGCAGCCAGGCGAAGGCGGCGACGACGACCGCCGGCGTGATCCAGGGCGCGAGTTCGGCGGCGAGGGAGGGTTCGGGCATAGGCGTTCGGGGCCGCTTTCGGTTGCCGGGAGCGTGAAGCCGCCGGGCCGGCTTGTCAATGCGGGGCCGGTGGCCGCGAAAAAGGCGGGCCGCCCGGAGGCGGCCCGCCCGGCAGTCCCGGTGAGGGGACGGCTCAGAAGTTGAGCGTGATGCCGGTGACGAAGGCGGTGCCCTCGACATTCTCCGCCTCGGCGGAGAGGAGCGTGGTCCTCGACGCGATGCCCGGCGCCAGCGAGTAGCTGACGGAGAACATGGTGGCGCCGGCGTCGTCGCCGTCATCGTCGTCGGCCATCATGTGGCTGAGGCTCACCGCCAGCGGACCGTCCGTGTAGTTCACGCCGGCGCTCACCACTTCGTAGTCCTCCCCCTTGTTTTTTTTGCCACTGGCATCATACTTGCCACCGTCATTAGCGGCGTAGGCGACATCGAAGCCGACCGCCCCGAAACCGACCTGAAGGCCGAAATTCGAGAAGGTCAGGTCGTCGATCTTTTTGATGTCCTCACCCGCCACCTGGCTCCTCTGGTAGTGGCCGGCGGAAATCGCCACACTGGCCTCGCCGAATTCCTGCTGGACATTCAGGCCGACCGCCCAGGCGTCCTTATCGTTGTTAGCCGGCGGGACATTCCCGGCTTCGGCGGCGACTTCGGCGTTCGGGATGTAGGTTGCGCCGAACTGCACGCCGGAGAGGCGCGGCGTGAAATAGGTGACCGCCTTGCGGTCGCCATGCCTGTGGCCGGCGGTCTCGAAGCCGCGCCCGCATCCGGGGAAGCCGCGGACCCAGTCACCGACATCGCCGCAATTGAGGCTGATGCCGACATCCTGGTTACCGTAATGCGTCAGCGTCTGGGCATTGTCCTCGGCGCCGAGGACGATCTGGCCGAAGGAGCCGCCGATCGTGGCCTGCGACTCGTCGATACTGCTGCCGCCGCTATTGCCCTCGATCTCGACCTTGACGCTGAAAGTCAGGCCGTTGTCCGATTCCAGCCTGCCCCTGATATGGACCTCGCTGTCCGACATCTGGCCGACCCCGCCCTTGATCTTCTTGTCCGTCGAGTCATCCACATCGGACACGCCGAACCATTGCTGCATGTAGCCGCCGACGCCGACGCTGAGCTGGTCGGCCGCCGAAGCCGGCGCTGCGGCGAGCGCGCCGGCGCAGGCGAGCGCAGTGGTCGCAAGCAGGGTTTTTCTCATAATCCCCATTCTGCGACGTTGCGCCCTGCGCGGCCGGCAGCGGAAATGCCGGCCCTTCTTTCTTTACGCCCCTCCCGCCGGGCGGGAAGGGCGGGGGGAGGGGCCTTACTCACCACCCGGCGCAATGTTGCATATATGCAACAATTGCAGGGTATTTTCTTCCGTGGCGGAATTGGCCCTTGCTGGCCCTTGCGCCTTGTGACGCCCCGTTTATCGTGTGTCGTCGTCTCAGTGGCAATTCACTGAGACAGTGTTGCAACACACGGAAGGGAATGGGGATTATGGGAAATTCCCTGGTTGCGACCACGGCGCTGGCCTTCGCTGGCGCGCTGGCGGCGGGCTCGGCCTCCGCCGCCGACAAGCTCAGCGTCGGCGTCGGCGGCTATATGGAGCAGTGGGTCGGCATGGTCGATCTCGACAGCGGCGGTAGTGACGGCGGGGTCGGCCAGATTTCGGACAGCGAGGTCCATATCAAGGGCAAGCTGGAATCGGACAACGGCCTGACCTTCAGCGTCAAGGTCGAGATCGAGGGCAATGGCGACGGCAGTATCGACGAGTCGCAGGCCACGATCGGCGGCTCCTTCGGCCAGATCGTCCTCGGCGCCGAGGACAATGCCCGGACGCTGACGCATTACGGTCACCAGGATGTCGGCATCGGCCTCAATTGCGGCGATGTCGGTGCCTGGGTCAGCGGCTTCATCGGCTGCGCGGCCGGCTTCGAGACCGCCGGCCACGGGCATGGCGACCGCAAGGCGGTCACCTATTTCACGCCGCGCCTCTCCGGCGTGCAGTTCGGCGCAACCTACATCCCGAACGCCGACAGCGCCGCCGAAACCGGGAATGTCACGCCGGAGAACAACGATCGGGACGCCTGGGCGGTCGGCCTGAACGTGCAGCAGAGCTTCGGCGACGCCAATATCGCGTTCTCCATCGGCCACCGGCAGGCGAGCCAGGTCGGGGCGGAAAAGAAGATCTTCGACGGCGCGAAGGCCGGTGGGAAGCCAACCGATCCTCGGGGAGTCAGCGTGTACACGGCGGCGGACCACGAGGGCGACGAGGCCGCTTGGAAGAAGTTCGAGGACTGGATGGCCAAGGGTGGTGCTCCAGGAACCATCGCTACGGATGCCGGAATGGCCAAAGAGAGGATCGAAAAGCATCAGGTGGCCGCGATGAAGGCCGACGAGAACACCTTCACCAATTTCGGCCTGCAGGTCGGCTTCGGGGCGTTCGGCTTCAATGTCGCCTACGCCACGCGGGACGGCGGCGCTTACAAGCCCAAGCGCAACGATAAAGTCATAATCGGCCAGACGAACTGGGATCCCGATGGTCCAAAAAAAGATTATGACGGTGAAGACGATAATGACGACGACATCCCACAGACCGTGGTTAACAACCCCGGGGACGACATCGTTATGTCCAGGCTGGAAAAGGACAAGTCCAAGGACTACGACGTGATGAGCGTCGGCGTGAAATACACGCAGGGTCCGATGGCGGTCAGCCTCGGCTACATGGCGACGGACTTCGACAACGGCGACGAGTCGGAAGCGACCATGCTCTCCATGAGCTACACGCTGGCGCCGGGCGTTGCGTCGAAGACCTCGCTCCTCACCGCAGAGCAGGGCGAGATCGAAGGCACCGCCTTCGTCACCGGCATCACGCTCAGCTTCTGACCGCCTGTTGCAGGATGGTCGGACGGGGCCAAGACGGGTAGATCCCCTACCTTCCTTCCAACCCCGGCCGGCCGCCGGAGGAGCGGGTTGCAACGCTCCTCCGGCACCCCTTTTGTCTTCAAGGAAAGAGTCGAATCGACGCCTTAACCAATCGGGAAATTGCCCATAATCCCCATTGTGCGACCGGTATTCAGAAACGACTTTCTCATTCCTGACTCCTGTCTGCTGCCGCCCGAAATTAGACGGCGCAACCATCCTACCTCCCCGTTTCACGGCTGCAATGCGATGTCCTGGTTCAGGACATATGAGACGGGCGGGTTTCTTTGGCTGTGCGATTGGCAAGGTGCTCGGCGGGGGTTTGTCCGCCAGGCGCGTGGTGTGGTCTGAAGGTGTTGCCTGAGGTGGCCTCGCCTTTTCGGACAGCCTGGCGGCTGGGCCAAGGTGTGTTCCGGTTGAAGTTCAGGCCGCCAGAATCCCCTTGAATCGATCTTCCTGTTGCTGCTGTTGCGCCTGTGGGGATGTGGTCAAGGCGCGAAGCGGCTTGTCCATCATGTCCACAGGCGTGTCACCTCGGTATGCCTCGGCCGGCGTCCGTCCGCCCAGCGCCGAGTGCGGCCTGATGGTGTTGTAGAAGCCGATCCACTCGCCGATCACGCGCCGGGCGGTGAAGCCGTCGGCGATCTCGTGCAGGTAGACCGCCTCGTATTTGAGCGAGCGCCAGAGCCGCTCAATGAAGATGTTGTCCATGCACCGGCCCCGGCCGTCCATCGAGATGCGGATGCCGACCGCCTGCAGGCGCCCGGTGAAGGCGAAGCTGGTGAACGGGCTCCCCTGGTCGGTGTTGAAGATCTCCGGCGCGCCATGCCGGGCCAGGGCCTCGTCGAGCGCGTCCGTACAGAAGCCGGCATCCAGCGTGTTCGACAGCTGCCAGGCCAATACGTGGCGGCTCGCCCAGTCCATGATCGCCACCAGGTAGAGGAAGCCCCGCTGCACCGGGATGCAGGTGATGTCGGCGCACCGGACATGGTTCGCCCGCTCGATCCGCAAGCCCTTGAGCAGCCAGGGCCACACCCGGTGCTCGGGATGCTGATCGCCGGTCCGCAGCGCCCGATAGACCGCCTGAAGGCCGAGCAGGCGCATCAGCCGAGCCGCCCGGCAGCGCCCGATCCGCACCCCCTCGCGGCGAAGATGGCGAACCATCTGGCGGGCGCCGTAGAACGGATACTTCACGAACAGCTCGTCGATCCGACGCATCAGCGCCAGCGTCTCCGCGCTCTCGCCCTTCGGCTCGTAGTAGAGCGACGAGCGCCCGATCGACAGCAGCCGGCATTGCCGGTTCAGGCTCAGCGCCGGATGATCGCGCTCCACCATCGCCCGACGCTCGGCCCGGCTCATCGACCGGACCCGCGAGACAAAAAATCCCGCTCCACGATCAGCTCCCCGATCCTGGCGTGAAGATCGCGCACCTCGCCCTCATGATCCCGGACCCGGCGTTCCGCGCCCTTCGAGAACAGCTCGGCCAGACCCTCGATCGCCTGGCGCTTCCACGCACCCACCTGGTTCGGATGGACCCGGCGCCGAGAGGCGATCTCCTGAAGCGTCCGATCACCCCGAAGCGCCTCAAGCACGAGCTTCGCTTTCAACTCCCCGGAAAACCTGCGGCGCTTGCTCATCGGCATTCCTCCGTCAGACGGCGGAATACATCCTAACAACCTGTCCGATTTTCCGGGGACACCTCAGCTGCTCCGCCTCGCCAAGGCCGACCGGGGCACCGTCAAATCCCCGCTCGCCTTCGCCCCCTCGTGCGCGCCAATCTCATGCGCATAAAGCGCATCGACCAACTCACCGCTCCCCGCATACCGCCCCGCATACCCCCCGAATACAACAATCAAACCGCCATACAATGGCCCCAAACCCGAACCGGACACCAGTGAACTTGTTCCGGGCATCTCCCTCCACCGCTTCCGCCGGGCGGCCGTGATGGATCCCCGGAACAAGTCCGGGTATGACGGCGGGGGCGTCCGGGCATGACGCTGGAGAGAGGGCGCGAAGCCTCGCAAACCTCTCGTCAAGCTGCGTATGTAAGCTCCTGAAGCTATTCCAGCCCCGCCGCCTCGAGGGCTGCGGACTGGCGCGCCGCCAACGCCTCCACCTCGAAGCCGTCGATCAGGCCGTGGAAGAGGCGGTGCCAGTTGACCTCGGCCCGCAGCCGCATGAAGACAGAGCCGAGGCCGATGGCGGCGCGGTCCATCAACACGAATTCCCGCGGCGGGCGAACCCCGCCGACACGCCGCAATTCGCGGTGGACCCTAGCCGCGACAGTGGCCCCGTAAAGCCCGCTTTCGTTTTCCTGAATGCGCTGGACGCGGTCCTCCAGCAGCGGGGCGTAGAGGAACTTCGCCCAGATGTTCAGCACCTCGATGAGCGCGCGCGACGGGTTCTCGAAGCCCCAGGTCTCATAGGCGGAGACCGCCAGCGCCTCGTCGCCCTCCCGGAGCGCCCGGTAGAGGTCGATCACGCCCTTGACGAAGGACGGCGGGAACACCCGGACGCAGCCGAAATCCAGGAGGTTGATGCCGAAGTCCTCCCGCATCGAATAGTTGCCGAGATGCGGGTCGCCGTGGATGACGCCACAATCGTAGAAGGGCGCATACCAGGCGCGGAACATGTTCTCCGCCAGCCGGTTGCGCGCTTCCACCGGCAGGTCCACGGCCTCCAGCAGCGGGCGCCCTTCGACCCAGGTCATGGTCAGCAGTCGCCGGGTCGAAAGCGCCTCCAGCGGCTCCGGCAGCGTCACGCCCGCCTCGCCGGCCAGCATGGCGCCGTAGAGGCGCATATGCTTCGCCTCCCGGTAGTAGTCGAGTTCCTCCCGCAGCCGCTCCGAAAGCTCCTGGAAGATGCTCCCGGTATGCACCGCGCGGTCGCGGCGCTCATAGACGGACAGCACCACGCGCAACTGCTTGAGGTCCGCCTCGACGGCCGCGGCCATGTCGGGATATTGCAGCTTGCAGGCGAGCGGCGTCCCGTCCGAGGCGATCGCGCGATGGACCTGGCCGAGCGAGGCGGCATGGGCGGCGTTCCGCTCGAAGTCCCCGAATAGCTGCCGCCACCCCTGGCCGAGCTCGCCCTCCATGCGCCGGCGCACGAACGGCCAGCCCATGGAGGGCGCGTCGGCCTGCAATTGGCGCAGCTCCTCGGCATAGGCGGAGGGCAGCGCATCGGGAATAGTGGCGAGGATCTGCGCCACCTTCATCAGCGGGCCCTTGAGGTCGCCGACCGCGGCCGCAAGCTCGCGCGCGTGGGCGTCGTGCCCGATCCTGCGCCCGAGCAGCCGCCGGCCGGCATAGTTCGCCGCGAGGCCGCCGACCGCCCCGCCGACCCGCGCATAGCGCCGCAACTGGCCGCCGAGGCCGCCCGTGTCGTCGCTCATGCGGCCTCCAGCTCGTCCACGAAGCCGGCGATGCGCGCCAGGCCCCGGTCCCAGAACGCCGGGTCGCGGGCGTCGAGGCCGAACGGGGCCAGCAGCTCGGTGTGGTGCTTCGAGCCGCCGGCCGCGAGCATGTCGAGATATTTGGCCTCGAACCCCTCGTTCCCGTCCTCAAAGGCCGCGTAGAGCGCGTTCACCAGGCAGTCGCCGAAGGCGTAGGCATAGACATAGAAAGGCGCGTGGATGAAGTGGCCGATATAGGTCCACAAGGGGCGGTAGGAATCGTCCCAGGCGAAGGCGTCGCCCAGGCTCTCGCGCTGCGTCTCCATCCAGATGTCGCCGATGTCGTCCACCGTCAGCTCGGCGCCGGCGCGCGCCTCGTGCAGCCTTCGCTCGAATTCGTAGAAGGCGATCTGGCGGACCACCGTGTTCAGCATGTCCTCGACCTTGCCGGCGAGCAGAGCGCGGCGGCCCTCGGGCGGGGCCGCGCCCAGCATCGCCTGGAAGGTCAGCATTTCGCCGAAAACCGAGGCCGTCTCGGCGAGCGTGAGCGGCGTCGAGGCGAGGAAATGGCCCTGCCCCGCCGCCAGCGACTGATGCACACCGTGGCCCAGCTCATGCGCTAGCGTCGCCACATCCCTGGCCTTGCCCTGGTAGTTGAGCAGCACATAGGGATGCGCGCCCGGCACCGTCGAATGGGAGAACGCGCCCGGCGCCTTGCCGGGGCGCGGCGGCGCGTCGATCCAGGGATTGTCGAAGAACCGCTGCGCCACCTCCGCCATGCGCGGCGAGAAGGCGCCGTAGGACTCCAGCACGATGCGTTTCGCCTCGGCCCATGAGAACTCGCGCCCGTCCGCCTCGGGCAGCGGCGCATTCCGGTCCCACCAGGCGAGCTTGCCACCGCCTAGCCATTCGGCCTTCAGCCGGAAATAGCGGTGGGAAAGCCCCGGATAGGCCCGCTTGACCGAAGCGACCAGCGCATCGACCACCTCGTCCTCGACCCGGTTCTGCAGGTTGCGCGCGGTGACCGGGCGCCCGAAACCGCGCCAGCGGTCGTCGATCTCCTTGTCCTTGATGAGGGTATTGAGGATATGCGCGAAGAGCCGGTCATTTTCCCCGAATACGGCGGAGAGGGACGAGGCTGCCGCCTTCCGCACGCCGGAATCGGCGTCGGAAAGCCTGTCGAGCGCCTCCGCGGCGGTAAGCCGCCGGTCGCGGAACGGGAAGCGCAGGGCGGCGAGCGTCTCGTCGAAGAGCCGCGTCCAGGCCGAGGAGCCTGCCACATCGCGGTCCAGCAACAGGCGCTCCATGTCTTCGCCGAGCTGGTGGGGGCGGAAGGACCGGCTCTGCTCCAGCCAGGGGCGGTAACGGCGGAGCCGCTTGCTCCCCTCTAACTGGCGCTCCACGGCGGCATCGTCGATGTCGTTGAGCTCGAGCTGGAAAAAGACCGTGTGAGCGGCAATCTCGGCGAAACGCTCCAGGACCGACTGGTGGAAGCGCCCGATTTCCGGCGAGGTCATGTCGCCGGCGCGCAACAAGCCAGCATAGCTCAACAACCGCGAGAGACGTTCGTGGAAGCATTCATATGCCTCCACCGCGTCGGCGAGACCGTCGCCATCAAGCCCGGCAAGCCTGCCCTTCCAGCGCGCCGCCATCGCGCGGGCTTCGGCATCGGCGGTGTCCAGGTCGCGGGCGACATCGGGGCCGTCGGGCGCGCTGTAAAGGTCGGTCAGGTCCCAGACCGGCAGCAGGGCGCTCTCGCGCTCGGTATCGGGCATTGATAAACGTCTCCGGTGGGCGACTCATCATATAGGAGCTCGGCATGGTTCTGGACAGGCATCGCGCTCGACCCTTCCTCCCGGCGAAGACCGGCGGGTGACGCCCGTCCGGCGGGGATACCTGTTCGCCGTCGCGTCCTCGCTGGGCCTCGGGCTCGCGATCGCGACGTCGCGCGGCGCCTATGAGGGGGGCGCAACGGCGCTCGCGATCTCTCCCGTGCGCGCCGTGACGCTGGCGTTGCTGCTCTGGCTCGTCTGCGTCGCGGGCCGCCGCAGCCTGCGCCTGCCGAGGCGCGACATGCTCTCCTGCCTCGGGCTCGGCATGCTGGCGGCGCACATGTTCTACGGCAATATCGCGGCGGTGGAGACGATCCCGGTCGGCCTCGCCGCGCTTTGCTTCTTCGTCTATCCGCCGCTGGTCGGCGCGCTCTCCGCGGCGCTCGACCGACGATGGCCCAGCGCCGCGGTCATGGGCGCGCTCGCGCTGGCCTTCGCCGGCGTCGGGCTCGCGCTCGGCGCCGGCTTCGACGGTCTCGACCCGTCCGGCGTGTTCCTCGGCGTCTCGGCCGGCGTCGCCTGCGCGGTCAGCGTGCTCTGGCTCGCCCGCGGCATGGCCCATGCCGACCCCCTGCCGGTAATGTTCTGGTTCTCCGCGGTCGCCGCGGCGATCCTCGTGCCGGTCGCCCTGTTCTCCGGCGGGGCGCGGCTGCCGGGGACCGCGGCCGGGTGGACCGCCTGCCTCGCCGTGGTCCTGTGCCAAGTCTCGTCGATCCCGCTCTACTACGCCGCCGTCCGCCTCGCCGGGGCGGAGAACACCGCGATGCTGAACAACCTGCAACCTCTGACCAGCATCTTCGCCGCCTGGGCGCTCTACAACGAGCGGCTCGGCCCTTGGCAATGGTGCGGCGCCGTCATGGTGCTGGGCGGCATCGTCTGGATGCAGACGGTCCTGCGGCTTCGGAGAGGCCGCGAAGTGTCATGAAATGTCACGTTTTGCCATGAAACCTCCCGCTCCCTCCCGTTCCGCCGCCTTCATTCGGCCACCCGGAATCGAAAAGGCGGCTCCGGGGAAGCCGCCTTTTCTCTACCGATAGCTTAGGGGCTTATATACGACAGTCACCGGAGGCCTCCGAGCTTCCGGGTCTTGCACGACATTGACGGGGCGGAGCAGGGTGCGGGCTGCTTCCTCCGGTGTCAGCGCGAGCCGTCCAGCTTGTGCTGTTCGATTGCCTCCTCCCTCTCCGCTTTCGTCGGCTGGTGGCCGTGCGGCTTTACTCGCACCGTTAGCTGCTCGTCTGTCATCGCGGCTTCCCTCCCGGCTTGATGAGCCATTCCAAGATGAGCCGTTGCACTGCGGCGCTGGCCCGTTGAATGGGACCTATGCCCGCGACGGCATGGACGCGCCCCTTGTCGTCGAAGAGGAAATCGTTGCCGTATGAGCGGTTGCAGCAAGACGCCGCCGCTTCCGGGCTTTCATGTTCAGGAACTCTTGCGACGGCTCATAGGGATTCAGCTTGTGCCGCCCGGCGCGCGGGCCGGTGTCCCGGCCGTCGCGTTTCAAATGCCGGACCTGCCGGTCGGCGCCGGCGCCCTCGACGGCTCGCCGGACAATCGCTGAAATCTCGTCCTTATGAACTTCCCGGTTATGCCAATGCCGGGGCGCTGCCAGCCATACCGTCTTGTTGTGATCCGTATAATGCTCGACGGAAGGAATGACGACTTCATGGACGGCGAGATACTCCGTATGAATCGCCCGTAACTCCGTCCACGCAGCCTGCAATTCATCCGGTGCCGGAAGCGGCATTAGACGGCGCCTGCAATGCGCTTCCCGGCGGATCGCGCCATATCGGCGTCAATTTCTGCGCCGATAAAGCTGCGCCCCTCCATTCGGCCAGCAACGCCGGTGGAACCGGAACCGACAAACGGGTCAAAGACAACCGCGCCTGCCGGCGAGAACAGGCGAATCAAGTGTCGGAGCAAGTCAACCGGCTTGGTCGTCATACGCCCGTGCCGCTCGCGCGGCTTCTTCGCCGGTATGACCGTGCCGGGAAACCGGCCCGGTTCAATGACAGGCGCGCGCGGGTCTATCGGGCCGGTTTCCCAACGGCCCCAATTATCCACGAATGTCCCATCGCGCGGCGCTTGCGCCATGACGATCATTTCGCACTGCGGCTTCAACTGCGGCGTCTTGCGCCCGTCCAGCTTCGCAATGAGCCGATCTTGCTCCGCCTGCGAGATATTCCGTTTGCGGGTAAAATGCTCTTGGCTGGACGCCTTCGCCCGCCCCTCATATCGCCATGCCAGAATGTCGCGTATCTCGAATCCGGCCGCCTCAATCGCCATGGCGCAATGATGGACAAGCCGATTCTGCGAAACGCAGAGAACGAAGCCGCCGGGCCGGATGATGCCTAGCCATTCCTCCGCAATCGGGCGCATGAACTCTTGCAGGCGCGGCCCCTGGTTGCGGTCGAATTTCATGCCGACAGGCAGGGACTTCACGACTCCGCAACCGCGTTGCCGCCGCTCCAGTGCGCCACGATCCCAGTCGTCCCCCATGCCGTCGATGAAGCAGGGCGGGTCGGTGACGATCAGCGAAACGCGGTTCGCCAGCAGGGCGGGCACGATCTTCCGGCAGTCTTCGGCATGAACCGGGTGACGGTCATCGTTTTCGGACGAGACCGGGACGAACAGGCCGGTTTGCGCGGCGACGAGCATCGGGCGCGCGCTCCCGAAGGCAGGCCGTTGTCGGCAATCGACTCCCGGTAGCGGAGACGGTGGCCGACGGTCTGCCCGGCGACAATCGCCATCCGGTCTGCGGTGTCCGCCTCGCGGATGTTGTGACGGCCCGCGAACTCCCCGACATGGCGGTCAAGGCGCTGCTCGGAGAACTTGTGACAAGCCCCCCGATAGCCGCGCTTGAGCATGGCCCGGAAGCTCTCCATGCCGTTCGTCGAAGCCATGCCGGGCGCGAACTCCCCGGTGCTGCGATTGACCGCCTCATGAGCGTATTCAGGCATTCCGGCACAGGCGCGGGCTTCGGCGGCGTAGAGCGTTGCGCCCGGCTGCACATGGTCACGAACAAAGGATTGCAGGGCGCTGGCGTCAGTCGCCGCCATGCGCCGCGCGGCCACCCGGTTTGCGTCCCGGTCCTTGACCGCCCGCGACGGCCGTCTTGCCGACCGTCCCGCGCCCGGTCAACTCCTTCCGCTTGGCGTTCGACATGTCCCTGCGCTTGCCGCCGACACAGGTTTCGTCAGCTTCGGCAGGCCCGGCAAACATCGGCGCTTCCCCGCCCTCAAGCGCCTTGCGGATGCGGTGCGCCAGATGCCACGCCGATTTCCGGGCGATCGCCAAGTCCCGATGCAGCTTCATCGACGAGACCCCTTTCAGGCCCGTCGTCACGAGATAAACAGCAATCGCCCAAGTCCGGTAGCCCGGCTTCGATCCCTCCATGAGGTTGCCGGTCTTGAGACTGAAATCGGGCCGCCCGTCACAATCGCGGCAACGGTGAGTCATCGTCCTGTGCTTGGTCGCGCACTGCACATGGAACGATCCGCATGTCGGGCAATGCGGACCTTCCGGCCAAATCTGTTTCTCGAACCAGACCCGCGCGGCGTCATCGTCGGGGAACAGCCTGAAGAGCTTGGCGAGACTTATTCCCTTCCTGTGAGCCTTGCCGGGCGCCTTCCGTACCATCGACCGCCCTCCCGATTGGCGACCGCACCGTAGCCGCCTTCGCCGACCCGGTCAATAAAATGTGACTGTGGTATGTAATCCCCAATTAAATCATCCCGCTCCAGTGGACACCATCGGAGGAGGCATTGCGGTGGCGCGTCGGACACGGCGGTTCTGGTCGGAGGATGAGAAGCGCCGGATTGTGGCGCAGACCTGTGCACCGGGGGTTTCGGTGTCCCGGGTGGGACGCCGCTGTGACGTCAACGCCAACCTGATCTTCAAGTGGCGTCGCGATCCCCGCTGCCGGCCGGCCGGGGATGGCAAGGACGCACCAGCCTTCCTGCCTGTCGAGTTGGTTCCCGAGCCGGTGTCGCCTCCTGCCGCGCCTGCGGCATCCGACGGTCGGATCGAGATTGCGCTGCCGAGCGGTCACCGGGTGAGCGCGAGCGGGTCGTTCGACGTGGACGCGCTGTGCCGGGTGGTGCGGGCCGCTCGGCGGATGATCCCGGTCCCGTCTTCGACCGGGGTATGGCTGGCGAGCGGCGTGACGGACATGCGCAAGGGGTTCCCGGGCCTCGCAGCGCAGGCCGAACGGGTGCTCAAGGCGGATCCCCGGTCCGGTCATCTCTTCGTGTTCCGGGGACGCCGGGGCGATCTGGTCAAGATGATCTGGTGGGACGGCCAACGGGCGTGCCTGTTCGCCAAGCGTCTGGAGCGCGGCCGTTTCGTATGCCCGTCGGCGTCCGGCGGCAAGGTGACGGTGACGCCGGCACAGCTGTCGATGCTGCTGGAGGGGATCGACTGGCGGGCGCCGGCACGCAGCTGGAGGCCTCTGGTTGCAGGATGATTCCTCGTTTATTAACAATAGGTTGATTTCTATTCGAGCTTCCCTTTGGCGGCCATTTCCGCTAGGGTGCGGCCATGCTTCGACGAAGCTTGGACCCTGCCCGACGCCATCGCCGCGCTGAAGGCGATGGCGCTGGCCTCGCGGGCCGAGCGGCGCAACCGCGATTTGCTGATCGAGAAGCTCAAGCACCAGCTTGCGGGGCTGCGCCGGCAGCGCTTCGGCGTCACCTCTGAAGCCCTCGACCAGCTTGAGTTCGAGATCGGGGACGAGGAGATCGCCCGGGCCGCGGAGGCGCCGCCTGAGCCAGCCCCTTCAGCGAAGCGTCAGCCCAAGCGCCGCCCCTTGCCGGATCACCTGCCGCGCGAAGAGATGGTTCTCGCGCCGGGCGAACGATGTGCGGGACGAACGACCCTGGAACGGCGAGGCCTCGGCGGCGGCCTGGTACCGCTTCTCGGCCGACCGCAAGGCCGCGCATCCGAAGGACCATCTTGAGGGCTTCGCCGGCTGGATGCACTCGGGCGGCTATGCCGGCTTCGGTGCGCTGGCCCGAGCGGGGCCAGTCCGCGAGGTCGCCTGCCTGGCGCATGTGCGCCGCAGGTTCTTCGATGTTCATGCCGCCCAGGGCTCGGCGATCGCCGCCGAGGCGCCGGAACGGATCGCCGTCCTCTACGCCATCGAGAAGGAGGCCCGCGGACAGCGGCCCGATCGGCGCGCTGCAATCCGCCGGGCCGGGGCCGCGCCGCGTCTCGATGAACTGGAGCGCTGGCTGCAATCGCAGCTGCCGAAGATCTCCGCCAGGATCCCGCTGGCGGCGGCGATCCGCCATGCGTTGACCCGAATGAAGCGCCTGCGCCCCTGCATCGAGCACGGCTTCCTGGAGATCGACAACAACCCGGCCGAACGCGCCATGAGGCCGATCGCGCTCGGCCGGAAGAACTACCTCTTCATGGGCTCGGCCAGCGGCGGCAAGGCCGCCGCCATCGCCTACGCCCTGATCGAGACCGCCAGGCTCAACGACGTCGCCCCGCAGGCCTGGCTCGCTCAGGTCCTCGAACGCATACCCGACTACAAGATCAACCGCGTCGACGAGTTGTTGCCCTGGAACATCCTGCTGGTAGCCGATCCGGAAGCTGACCGCTGATCCTGCAGGGGCGGTCACGCCGGGCGCTTGCGAAACGGGCCCGTTGCGAGCATAAAAAATCCCTGAAAACTCGATGTTTTCAGGGAGTTATATTGGTTGCGGGGGCAGGATTTGAACCTGCGACCTTCAGGTTATGAGCCTGACGAGCTACCGGACTGCTCCACCCCGCGACAAAGGCTGCGGCCGAGGCATTGGCGGCGGACGGGCGCGCCGGGCGATGGGTTGGCTTGGCAGCGACCTGCTCTCCCGCGCCTTAAGACGCAGTACCATCGGCGCTGCGGGCTTTCACTGCCGAGTTCGGGATGGGATCGGGTGTTTCACCCGCGCCATAACCGCCAAGCCAACGCATCGTCCGGATGCGTCCGTTCCTTACCCGATTGCGTGTGTCTTCGCCGGCGGCGCCCGCCCTGTTTGCGGGCGCGGATCTGGAGCCGTTCGAGCGATTAGGACCGGTCAGCTTCGCACATTGCTGCGCTTCTACTCCCGGCCTATGGACGTGGTGGTCTTCCACGACTCTCATGCGAGACCTAGTTTCGAGGGGAGTTTCCCGCTTAGATGCTTTCAGCGGTTATCTCTTCCGACCGTAGCTACCCGGCTGTGCCGCTGGCGCGACAACCGGTCCACCAGAGGGTCGTCCACTCCGGTCCTCTCGTACTAGGAGCAGGTCCTCTCAAGTCTCGTACACCCACGGCAGATAGGGACCGAACTGTCTCACGACGTTCTAAACCCAGCTCACGTACCACTTTAATCGGCGAACAGCCGAACCCTTGGGACCTGCTTCAGCCCCAGGATGTGATGAGCCGACATCGAGGTGCCAAACACCCCCGTCGATGGGGACTCTTGGGGGGTATCAGCCTGTTATCCCCGGCGTACCTTTTATCCGTTGAGCGATGGCCCTTCCACTCGGAACCACCGGATCACTATGACCGACTTTCGTCTCTGCTCGGCCCGTCGGCCTCGCAGTCAGGCGAGCTTATGCCATTGCACTCTTGCGGCTGATTTCCGACCAGCCTGAGCTCACCATTGTGCGCCTCCGTTACGCTTTAGGAGGCGACCGCCCCAGTCAAACTACCCACCACGCAGGGTCCCGGACCCGGATTCACGGGCCGCGGTTAGACACCAGAGAACAAAAAAGCGGTATTTCAAGGTTGGCTCCACGCGAGCTAGCGCCCACGCTTCGAAGCCTCCCGCCTATCCTACATAGTCATCCCCTAGAGCCACTGCGAAGCTGTAGTAAAGGTGCACGGGGTCTTTCCGTCTGACCGCGGGTACTCCGCATCTTAACGGAGAATTCAATTTCGCCGAGCCAACGCTGGAGACAGCGGGGAAGTCGTTACGCCATTCGTGCAGGTCGGAACTTACCCGACAAGGAATTTCGCTACCTTAGGACCGTTATAGTTACGGCCGCCGTTTACCGGGGCTTCGATTCAAAGCTCTCACCTCTCCTCTTAACCTTCCGGCACCGGGCAGGCGTCAGACCCTATACGTCGTCTTGTCGACTTCGCAGAGCCCTGTGTTTTTAGTAAACAGTCGCCACCCCCTGGTCTGTGCCCCCGGCCCGTGGTTGCCCACGAACCGGGCTCCCTTCTTCCGAAGTTACGGGAGCATTTTGCCGAGTTCCTTCAGCGTTGTTCTCTCGAGCGCCTTGGTATGCTCTACCTGCCCACCTGTGTCGGTTTCGGGTACGGTCTTGCTCCGGGGCTATTTCCCGGGACGGCTTCGCCGCCGCGGCAATCCGATAAGCCGCGACCACTTGCGCCATCCGTCACCACCGGAAGGTCCAGGAATGTTCGCCTGGTTCCCATCGACTACGCCTTTCGGCCTCGCCTTAGGGGCCGACTCACCCTGCGCGGATTAGCCTTGCGCAGGAACCCTTGGGCTTTCGGCGAGAGTGTCTCTCACACTCTTTGTCGCTACTCATGCCAGCATTCTCACTCGCCATACCTCCAGCATGCCTCGCAGCACGCCTTCGCAGGCCTAGGCGACGCTCCGCTACCGCCCCAGGAATCGAGAATCGGGAACCGGGGCAGCGCAAGTCGCTCCCCGGCCGCATACGACCCGGCATCCCTGCCGTTTCGGCATCCGGCCGGCGCCACCCCGCCCTTCAGGACGGAGGCGCCCGATACCCGATACCCGATCCCTGGAACCCGCAGCTTCGGCGTACGACTTGAGCCCCGTTACATCTTCGGCGCAGGACGGCTTGTCTAGACCAGTGAGCTGTTACGCTTTCTTTAAAGGATGGCTGCTTCTAAGCCAACCTCCTGGTTGTCTTGGCCTTCCCACATCCTTTCCCACTTAGTCGCAACTTGGGGGCCTTAGCTGGCGGTCAGGGCTGTTTCCCTTTCGTCCCAGGACCTTAGCACCCTGAGACTGTCTGCCGCGATTGCGCTCCACGGTATTCGGAGTTTGGTTGGGTTTGGTAAGCCGCGAGGCCCCCTAGCCCATCCAGTGCTCTACCCCCGTGGGCGATACGCGACGCGCTACCTAAATAGCTTTCGCGGAGAACCAGCTATCTCCAGGTTTGATTGGCCTTTCACCCCTAGCCACAGATCATCCCCCGGCTTTTCAACGACGGTGGGTTCGGTCCTCCAGCCGGTGTTACCCGGCCTTCAACCTGTCCATGGCTAGATCACCTGGTTTCGGGTCTAATCCCTGCAACTTGTCGCCCTGTTCAGACTCGCTTTCGCTGCGCCTACACCTATCGGCTTAAGCTCGCTGCAAAGACTAACTCGCTGGCCCATTATACAAAAGGTACGCGGTCAGGACCGTAGTCCCTCCCACTGCTTGTAGGCGTCCGGTTTCAGGTCTCTTTCACTCCCCTCGTCGGGGTACTTTTCACCTTTCCCTCACGGTACTTGTCCGCTATCGGTCGTCGAGGAGTACTTAGGCTTGGAGGGTGGTCCCCCCACGTTCAGACAGGGTTTCACGGGCCCCGCCCTACTCAAGTCACAAGTCACGATCCACCCGTACGGGGCTCTCACCCTCTACGGCCGACCTTTCCAGAGTCGTTCCGGTTCATCGCATCCTGCGCACTGGCCTAGTCCGCGTTCGCTCGCCACTACTTGCGGAGTCTCGGTTGATTTCCTTTCCTCCGGCTAATGAGATGTTTCAGTTCGCCGGGTTCGCCTCGCGCACCTATGGATTCAGTGCGCGATGGCCCTTGCGGGCCGGGTTTCCCCATTCGGATATCCACGGATCAAAGCCTGCTCGCGGCTCCCCGTGGCTTTTCGCAGCGTGCCACGTCCTTCATCGCCTCTCGACGCCAAGGCATCCACCAAACGCCCTTCTCTGCTCGAGATCCGCACCCCCAAACAGCCTGCC